>NC_010694.1:1294489-2588978 GCF_000026185.1 Erwinia tasmaniensis Et1/99 | reverse complement strand
CCGGCGTGAGCCCCCAGACGCACGGTGCGGGCATAGCTGTTCTCATCAACATATTCAACGCCGGACAGCGCGCGCTGTCGCAGAAAGTTCAGCATCGCCTGCCAGTCATAGGGCGGACGGTAGCTCAATAACAATCTTGATGTGTCGGTGCTATTCAGCACGCCATCCTGCCCGGCGCTCGTTTTACGCAAAGATGAGGGGGACATGCGGTAATGACCGCTGAACACGGCGTTAAAACGGCGCAGGCTGGCAAATCCACTGGCATAGGCAATATGGGTCACCGGCAGCTGGGTTTCAGTGAGTAACTGTTTTGCCAGCAGCAACCGCCGTGTCTGGCGCAGCTCTTGCGGTGATACACCCAGCTCCCTCTTAACGATGCGTCGCAGCTGACGGAGGCTAAGATGAAATTCTGCAGCGATATCATCCAGACTTTCAGCCTGTTCGGCCAGCCCTTCATCAATGCGTTGTACCAGCCGCTCGGCGATGCGCTGGCCGCTATCCACCGGAGCATTGCCGGGTGCTAACTCCGGGCGACAGCGTAGGCAGGGGCGAAAAGAGGCCTTTTCTGCAGCTTCTGCCGTGGCGAAAAACAGGCAGTTTTCCGCGCGAGGCGCTTTTACAGGGCAAACCGGACGACAATATATAGAGGTAGAGGTCACGCCAACGTAAAATACACCATCGAAACGTGCATCACGCGAAGTGAGCGCGCGATAAGCGGAAACGGGATCGATCATGATGTGGCCCTGTTCAAATGAGTTCATCGCAGGTTAAACCTTAAATCCGCGGCTTTCGCGCCGCATTCGGACATCAGACTATTCTATCCCTGTGTCCGCAAACGGCCAGTGATAGATGACAGAAAAGGCATAATCACTGCTGATGAAGATCGTTAAGGAGAAGAGACGTGGCTTTCAGTTATAAAAAAATGCACTCCCCGACGGGAGAGCTCACGCTTATCGCGGCTGAAAACAGTCTTATCGCCGTGCGGTGGGAAAATGACGAGCCGTCGACCGCGCGTTTTTATCCGCGCGAGGAGGACCAGCACCACATGATCCTGATAGAGGCAGAGCGGCAGCTGGGCGAATATTTTGACGGCAAGCGCCAGCAGTTTGCGCTGCCACTGACGTTTATTGGGACGGATTTTCAAAAAAAAGTCTGGAATGCACTGATTGCCATCCCCTTTGGCGAAACACGTAGCTACAGGCAGATTGCCCAGCAAATTGGTCATTCTGCCGCGGTGCGTGCCGTTGGGGCGGCAAACGGGCGCAATCCTTTGCCCATTTTCGCACCCTGTCATCGGGTGATCGGCAGCAACGGAAAGTTAACCGGATTTGCCGGAGGGCTGGCCAATAAAGCCTTTTTACTGCGACTGGAAGCTGGACAGCTGCGGGTGTAACAAAGGTTTTAACCCCGATCACAGTTCCCGCAGCGGGTATAAGAAACCCCGCGACAGCAGGCGATAATTTCGCTATCTTGTTTAGTATATAAAACAAATTTGCCGCGGCGTGGGCTTTTAAAGCACATTCCATGCTGATTGAGTTAAGTTAAAAAAACGAGAGTGGTTTTATGAGCCTGATGTTCGATGTCGATGCTGCGGTCTATCCTTTCCCTGCTAAACCCATCCGCTTATCCAGCGATGAGAAACTGGCTTACCGTACGAAGATCAAACGCCTGTTGCAAGAGCGTGATGCGGTCATGGTGGCTCACTATTACACCGATCCCGACATTCAGGCATTGGCGGAGGAGACCGGCGGCTGTGTCGCTGATTCGCTTGAAATGGCACGTTTTGGCAGTCAGCATTCCGCCGCGACACTACTTGTCGCCGGAGTGCGTTTTATGGGGGAAACAGCCAAAATCCTCAGCCCCGAAAAAACAATTCTGATGCCAACGCTACAGGCGGAATGCTCTCTTGACCTCGGTTGCCCCATCGACGAATTTAGCCGGTTTTGCGATGCGCACCCCGACCGTACGGTGGTGGTATACGCAAACACCTCTGCGGCGGTGAAGGCGCGTGCTGACTGGGTGGTGACATCCAGCATTGCCGTGGAACTGATCGAGCACCTCGACAGCCTGGGCGAAAAAATTATTTGGGCGCCTGACCGCCATCTCGGCCAGTATGTTCAGCGACAAACTTCAGCTGATATCTTGTGCTGGCAGTCGGCCTGCATCGTCCACGATGAGTTTAAAACCCAGGCGCTGCAACGTATGAAGTTGCTCTACCCTGAAGCCGCCGTGCTGGTGCACCCCGAATCGCCACAGGCGATCGTCGATTTGGCCGATGCGGTAGGATCGACCAGCCAGCTGATCCAGGCAGCACAAACGTTGCCACACAGGCAGATGATAGTGGCGACCGATCGCGGGATCTTCTACAAGATGCAGCAGGCCTGCCCCGACAAAGAGCTGCTTGAAGCCCCCACCGCTGGGGAGGGGGCAACCTGTCGCAGCTGTGCCCACTGTCCCTGGATGGCGATGAACGGTCTTAAAGCCATTGCAGATGGACTGGAGCAGGGAGGCAGTGAACATGAGATTCTGATTAACGATGCGCTACGAGAAGGGGCATTGATCCCGCTCAACCGTATGCTAACCTTTGCTAAAGATCTCAAGCTTAAGGTCAGGGGCAACGCCTGAGACTAATGACAGGATAATGGGGACAATATGGATTTTTTCAGCACGTCGAATATTTTGTTTCATATTCCAATCGGGGCGGGCGGATACGATCTGTCATGGATTGAGGCAACCGGAACTATCGCCGGTCTGTTGTGTATCTGGTTGGCCAGCCTTGAGAAGATCGTCAACTACGCTTTTGGCCTGATCAACGTCACGCTATTTGCCGCAATCTTTTTCCAGATCCAGCTATACGCCAGCCTGCTGCTACAGCTGTTTTTCTTTGTAGCAAACATTTATGGCTGGTACGCATGGAGCCGGCAGAACAGCCAGCACCAGCAGGCGTTAAACATTCGCTGGCTGCCCCGCAGGCAGCGATACGGCTGGATCGCCGCCATTGTGGTGGCGATTGTGCTGTTGACGCGCTATATCGACCCTGTCTTTGCTTTCCTGACGCGGGCTGCGGTGATGCTTATGCAATCACTGGGGCTAAATGTCGGCATGCCGGATCTACAGCCTGATGCTTTCCCGTTCTGGGACTCGTGCATGATGGTGCTCTCTATTGCCGCAATGATTTTGATGACGCGTAAATACGTAGAAAACTGGCTGTTGTGGGTAGCTATTAACCTCATTAGCGTGACAATCTTCGCGCGCCAGGGCGTCTACGCCATGGCGCTGGAGTATGTCCTACTGACGTTAATTGCGCTCAACGGCTCATGGCTATGGATTAAACGCGCCGGCCAACAACGTTAGAATATCTCCGCTTTTTCGCCCGGACAACGGCGGTTCTGCGCCGGGCGGAACAGCGGGATCAATGGTGATGGCTGCCGTTATCTGACTGAATCCACTCATTGTCGCAATGGTCAGATCCACAGCGCTGATACTCCATTTGCACCGTTGCGTGTTCAATCTGATAATGATGATGCAGGTAATCATGAATATGCTGTAACAGGGCATCATGATCGCGTGGTGGTATCACCTGGACATGAAGCGTGATCAGCGGCTTTTCCCCAACCTGCCACAAATGCACATGATGTACATTGCGCACCTCAGGAATGTTGAGAACCAGCGCACGTTTTAGCCGGGCAACGTCGATGTGCTGAGGTGCCCCTTCCAGAAGCTCATGGCCACTCTCTTTAATCAGCCTCCAGCCACTTCGTAATACCAGGACTGACACCAGAATGGAAAGTAGCGGGTCTATTGGAGTCCATCCGGTAAACAGAATAACCAGCGCGGCGACAATAGCGCCGACGGAACCGAGCAGATCGCCCAGTACATGGAGCGCCGCGGCACGAACGTTGAGATTTTTCTCGCCGCTACCGTGATGCAGTAGCCAAAAAGAGAACATATTTGCCAGCAGGCCACCTACCGCCACGATCAGCATCATGCTGCCTGCGACCGGCTGTGGATGCCAGAAACGTTGCAGTGCCTCCCAGACGATCAGCACGGTGATCCCCAGCAGGGCGATAGCGTTGACAAACGCAGCCAGCGTCGTTAAGCGCAGCAGTCCGAAAGAATGATGACCGCTCGGCTTGCGGCGTGCGAACTGGGTTGCCAGCAGTGCAATCAGTAGGGCTGCGGCATCGGTTAGCATATGCCCGGCATCCGCCAGCAGCGCCAGTGAGCCTGAAAGCAGGCCGCCAGCCACTTCTGCCAGCATAAACACGGCCGTAACGGCAAACGCTGCCAGGAGGCGCGTACGATTAGCATTCTGCTCAGAATGATTGTGAGCCATAATTTTTCCGCCTGGTGAACAAACTTTGCTTCAATGATATCAATAAAACGAAACCTGGCTCTACATTCCGCTAAATTTATGCCGCAGCGCGCAGATACCGCGAAATCAAGTCAGACAATTTCGTTGAACCGGTGTGATATCCAGCTTGCGTCCAGTTGACGTGGGTTCGGGGGAGGGGTATCAAAATAAAAAAAGGGAGAACCGTGGCTCTCCCTTGATGATCGATTTAAGTCACTAAGGAAAATGTGCAGATACCGCGAGCTTGAGTATCCGCTTAGGCACCTATTTAGTGCTGGTGCATTTAGCCTCTTTACACTGAGTATTTTTCTGCGCGTCGCTGGCACCATGATGCTTTTTCTTATGGTGAGGCGTGCTGCTGCTCTCAGTGTTGATTTTACTATTATCAACTCGGTTAGGCGCAAGGTTACTCTTCGCACCAGGGGCTATCGCACCGGCGTCTGCTGCAGCATTAGCTGAACCGTTACCGCTTGCTGCCATAACTGCTCCGCTACCCAAGGTCATTGCTGCTGTCAGCAATACAATTGCAAATTTTTTCATCATTCTGCTCCGTTTAGTATTGAAAACTGTCTGACAAACTCTATCGATGAGTTAACCCAATTTGCCCATTTGCAGAGAACAATTTGCACCTGAGAAAATCGTAAAAGTGACGCGCCGCTTAAATGTATTGGCCTTGAAAGTGTAGACAGCATCCTGGAGAAATCAAACCTCCCAACCATATTATAATGCTCAAGCGGATTTACAGGGCAGGGGAGGCGCGATAAATTGGAAGGGATGCGCCAGGCGTGCAGTAAGGCTATATAATTATCTGGGAATATTATGAATTATCAGAACGATGACTTAAGAATCAAAGAGATAAAGGAATTACTTCCTCCGGTTGCTCTTTTCGAGAAATTTCCTGCCACGGAAAAGGCGGCTGCAACAGTCTCCTCAGCCCGTCAGTCTATCCATCAGATCTTACAAAAACAAGACGACAGGCTACTTGTAGTCATTGGCCCATGCTCAATCCACGATAGCGTCGCGGCGAAAGAGTACGCCAGCCGCCTTCAGGTCCTGCGTGAAGAGCTGAAGGATTCACTTGAGGTGGTGATGCGTGTTTATTTTGAAAAACCGCGTACTACCGTAGGTTGGAAGGGGCTAATCAACGATCCGCATATGGATGGCAGTTTCGACATTAACGACGGTCTGCGCATCGCCCGTCAGCTGCTGGTAGAGATTAACGACATCGGCCTGCCGACTGCCGGCGAATTTCTTGACATGATCACGCCGCAGTACGTAGCCGATCTGATGAGCTGGGGCGCTATTGGCGCGCGTACTACCGAGTCGCAGGTACATCGCGAGCTATCTTCCGGCCTGTCATGCCCTGTAGGGTTCAAAAACGGCACTGATGGAACCATCAAGGTAGCCATCGATGCGATCGGAGCAGCCAACGCGCCGCACTGCTTCCTGTCGGTGACGAAATACGGTCATTCTGCCATCGTCGAAACCAGTGGAAACTCGGACTGCCACATCATTCTGCGCGGAGGTAAAGAGCCAAACTACAGTGCGCATCATGTCAGTGAGGTGAAAACCGGCCTGCAGAAAGCAGGGCTTCCGACGCAGGTGATGATCGATTTCAGTCATGCAAACAGCAGTAAGCAGTTTAAAAAACAGCTTACCGTTGCTGATAATGTCGCGCAGCAGATTGCTGAAGGTGAGCAGGCGATTATCGGCGTTATGATTGAAAGCCATTTGGTCGAAGGCAACCAGAGCCTTGAGAGCGGAGAAGAACTTGTTTACGGCATGAGCGTAACCGACGGTTGTATCGGTTGGGAAGATACTGAAGCCGTACTGCGGCAGCTGGCTCTGGCGGTTAATAGCCGGCGTAAGTAATCGCTAACGGTGTATATTCAAGCGTCCGGTACGTCAATCATCAGACGTATCGGGCGCAGATAATATATCCCGGACTCAACGCTGCACGACATTGTGTCAATATCAACCTGAGCAGATAAAAAAACTTAGCAAATCCTATGCTGGCATCGTTAATGGCACCCTGAAGATTACGGATCGCCATCCGCAAATAGTCAGGCCGGTTCATTAAGTATTTAGCAATAAAATTTCGGTTTTTTCTCATCAATTCCAATTAAACCTTCGTCTTTCCTTTTTTAGTAGACTGAAATATTCACGTAATGTGCGTCAATACACATTCTAAGGGGTTTATAATATCCTTCCTGAACCAAAGTCGCCCCTTTTGCGTTGATTTAAATTTAATTATCAATACGTGGTTATTCAAAAAAAAAGAGGTGCCAACCGTGTGGACAGGGAAATATGATTCAGCACATGATGTAATAAATGGGTTTATCTGGCGGTGTTTATGCCTACTTGGAACAAAGAAGGGAGAAGTGATGATAAATGGAACTGCACCTTGAAATATGTTTAGTGTTTTTTTTATAAACAATCAGTTTTAATATTATTTATTTGTTGACAACGGAGCCCGGCAAGGCGTATTTACTATAAAGGCTATATAAGCCAGTAAGTTCATTACCAAAGCTACCCAGCAAACTGTTTTACTGGAGCAAGCAGATGGAAGATATTACAAAAAAAAATGAAAACATCAATATTAACATACAGCAAGATAATTTTATTAGTGCCTGCATGTCTGGCGTCGATCCCAGAAATGGGGTGTTTAATCATGCTACCACTATTTTTGACTATAGCTCCGTTATTTCAGAGGCCAAGTTTTCGTTTGTTCTGAACTATAATTCAAAAGCGATATACGCCGATCAGGGATATGGCTATGGCTTTACGGATAATTTGTCACGCTACGATGAAAAGAAAAAAATACTGACCCTTTCATCCGGGCAGGTTTACAGTATTCTGAATGACAGTGAAGATAAACAGCCTGTACTGATTGATTATAATTTCGAAAGCTTCACTTTTACCAAAGTAAGGATAAATAGCCTTCCAAATATACGATGTATATATTATATAAAACATATGGATGGTGTAGTAGAAAAACTTGAAAATAGAGACTTACAGGGTATAACACAAGACTGTTTCGTTCCAACTGTTATCTATCATGGGATAATAAGCGAAATAATTATGCGTTGGGATTACTCAGACGGCATTCCGTACTTACAAGCGGTGATGGAAAAAAATTCTGACGTAGGTAAAAACAAATATCTTTTGGTTTTTACGAAAATTGATGAAAGTGAGAGAAAAATTCGTGTCTTCGAGGATGAGAGTTATGGATATGATGTGCTTTTAAGGAAAAATAAAAAAAATCTCCTTTTCCTGATTAGAAACTATGGGTTCGACAACAGCGGTAAATATTGTTGGGATTTCAAATACTCGAATAAACAGGGTAAAGGGAGGCTGTTGATCGAAATAGACTATCCATGCGGAAGAAAAGACAGGGTTGAGTATATAAGAGCCAGAGATAAATTTAACTCACACTTAGTTGGAGACCTGAAATTATATAAGGTAAGGCGATATTTTATCACTCCTTATCCTGATAGCGCAGCTAAAAAAATTGTTACACAGTATACCTTTAATCTTTCCCAAAACGACATGCGCTACTCTTCTATAGAAGAGTATATGGATTTGAAATTCAGAGTTATTAAAATAATCCACAGGAACTATAACAAGTTCCATTTATTGGTCGCTGAAACTACAGAAATGGGATTAGCAATAACTGAAGTCGTTTATACTTACGAAAACTGTGATGAAGGTAAAGCGTTATCACAACAACCATGCAATTATCAATGTATTACTGAAATAAATAAAATATCAACAGATAAAGCAATTGTTAAAAATAACCAGAGGCATGAAGTGGCTAATATGTCATATGACGAAAGAGGGAATCTGACGAGACAGATAGATAATGATATAACAATTTTTTTTACATATATATATAAAGTGAATAATTCCGGTAAAGTAGTCGACATCCCGAACGGGATGAGTTTGATGAAATCAATCGAGATAATGTATCTTAAAAGCCCAGGTAATAATATCATTAAGGAATATGAATACGAGTTATTTTTAAGTCCTGATAGCCCTCTTGGAAAGAACGAAAAGATCTCAACCTATAAGTTAGTTCCTGTGAGGGAAGAAACACGAATTAATAATATACTCATCAAATCTACTTCATTTGAATATTTTAAGCTTATTTCTCGTAAGGCTCAGATTGGAAAACTAAAGTCATTATCTATTCAATTATTTGATAAGCTTATTGTGAAAAATTTAAACTGGTCTGGAGAATACTATAACAGTGAGTTGATCTTATATATAAAAACGGAAGTTAAGGGCTTAGTCATCAATGAGGTAATAGTTTGGGATGTCGTTACAGGACTGCTCAAAAGTTCTATTGATAGCTTAAATAGAAAGTGCGAGTATAAAAAAGATAAAGTGGGAAGAGTGCTTAGTGAAAAAATAATATCTAATATTCATGATAAGGTGAAGTCAAAAGTATTCGAATATAAGTATGAATATAAAATAGATAACGCAATCGGAGGTTTTGTTTATGAGAAAAAGACAACTGATTTACATAATAGGTCTATTTATGAAAGATATGATGGTCTGGGCAGGTTACAATCTGTCGCCATGAGTAAAATTGAAGGTGAGCGGGAAAAAATACTGCATGCATATAAATATGATGATCTTTCCAGGCTTGATTATGAAGAGCATTTTTCATATGGAAAAGATGAAAGGTTTAGCTATATAAGCATCTATTCTTATGACGACTGGGGATATATAAAGTCGATAAAGCATAACGACGGTGTTGAAGAAAATATTGTGACAGATGTTATTAATAGAACTAAAGCACACTGGTTAGCATACGGGAATGAGATTATAAATGAAACATTGATTACTTTTGATAAAAATAATGAGCCGATAAGCTACAGGCGATTTTTTCTGAACGGAGAATATTTACAGGTTACGATTGAACGGGACTTTTGTGGCAGGATGGTAAAATATCATGATGAAATCGGTAATATAACACAATATGAGTACGACCTTTTTGATAGAATTAACAAAATACACTTCCCTGACGATTCAGAGATAATCAAAGAATATAATAAATATTCAGATGATCATCTTATAGAAAAATTAGTATTCAGGTCGTCAGATGGGAATGAATTAGATATTGGGACTCAATCTTTTGACGAATTAAATCGGCTGATTGAAAGTAAATCGTATGGTGTAATAACCAAATATACCTACTCACTACACTATCCTCTTCCAGACATGACCTTTTTTACAGATGGCACCAGTCATATCTATAAGAATGATTACGGCTTACAGGACAACGTATTATCTGTTATTGACAATAAAAATAAATTTTCTAAGACATTCAAATACTCGGAATTAGATGGGTCCCTTATAGAGTCTAAATTCGTGACGCCTCGTGATATATATATTGAAAAAATTAACGAGAATGTGAAGGAAAACAGCGTCACTATAAAAACCAAGTTTATTCACGATGGCAGAGTTATTGATTTGTTGTACAGGCAGATAGATAATTATAACAACGAAGGTATCTATAAAATTATTGATGAGACGAATGCCGAATATTTATATTTACGTGATGGCTTTGGAAGAATAAAAGAAATGAGATCAGGGGAAACGATAACGGAGATCTCGTACGATATATTTAGTAGGATAAGTCAGATAAGTGAATGTGATGCTGATAGTAAATCTGTAATTGAATATGTTTATGACGAATTCAGCCGGGAGAAAACACGCAGAGTCTCTCTTTTTTTTGAGAGGGGAAATGGTGAAAAGTTTATAAATAACCCGGATGTCATATTTTCAATTTACTCAAATTATTATAATAATAACTTAATAAAATCCAGAATCATAGAGCAGTACAAAAAAGATAAAAAAATAGAAGTCAGGAAAGAGTACTTTAACTATGACATTATGAATCGGATAAGCTTTTATGAATGTAACGGCACTTCAGCTATAAAAGGTGAGGGTAAAAAAGCGATAAAATCTATAGGCTATTCATACGATGAGGTAGGAAATATCTCTTACACCGATACTGCCCACACGGATGGGAGTAAAGTTCGCCTGTCATTCCACTATAAGGAAAATAACCCTTTTTTATTGAGTTGGGTCCAGAATGAAAGCACTCTTGATATCACTCAAAATGAGTTTAATAGCCTCGGCTTTTTGATTAACAAAACATACACAAAGAGAGTAAATGCTGACTTTTCAACAAAGCTGAATGTGGACTTTTATTACAATATTTTTTTCAATTTGTCATCAGTAAGAAATACTACCTCAGGGACAAATACCAGGCCAGAGAGCCAGAATATAGTTTATCGTTATGGCGCATCGGAAAAAATATTCTTTAGAAAGTCAGTAGCTGATAAAGCAAAGAAAGAAGAAGTCTTTACACATCGAGGCTATGGCGATGAAATCGTGAACCTGATCGATTTCAAGGATCAAAGCAAATACAAGAAAATCTACTCTTTATATGGGGCGGCTAAGAAAATAGTGCAAAAGACGGATGATCATAGCATTAACAGCACTATTTTAACGAACGATTCAGGATCACCAATTTACACTATTAGATATTGGAATGGCAAGTATGTAAGCAGTACATACTCATCTGTTGGTGTATATGGATCGACTGAAGAAAAAGAGATGCAGCCGGGCCTAAATGGCTGTTTATATGATGGTGAAAATGGTAGTTATCTTTTAGGGCCAAGATTATACGACCCTTATACTATGCGTTTTACCACTCCGGATAGTTTGTCACCCTTTGATGGTGGCAATATAAATCCATATATATTCTGTAACAACAACCCGGTAAATAGCAATGATAGTACGGGTTACATAACCTGGGAGTCATGGCGGCGTATTGTCTATACCGGGGCAGTGATGTCTATTGCAACTGGAATTATCACACTCGGTTTCTCTATTGCAATGTCGTCAGTTTTGATGAGTGCTGTATCGATAATGCAGATCGTCGGAGGAGCAATGACAATATTTGATATAAAAAACCATGACAATTCAGGCTTGGTTGTTCATGGTATCTACACAGTTTTAGATATGGGGTTGTCTTTATTCAGTATGCATAAAATATTTAAGCTTCCATTGTCAAAAAATCTTAACCGGATTTTTGATTTAAACAGAAGTTTAAAAAAAATTCGTACTTTACCTGTTAACAAAAATAGAAAGAAACTTTCGGGGATAAACTACTTGGGGCGAGGTGTTAGTGTCTTTACCGATAGTTACAAACAGAAGCCGAGATTGAATATTTATTCCCATGGAAAAAAAACGGCTTTGATTGAAACACGAATAGACAAGTCAGGTAAAATTCGAGAGGTTGGTAGGATGAGCTCTAAAAGCTTAGACGACCTATTAAATAATAGCGGTGGAATAAAATATGATGACTATGCTTCAATACGATTGATTGCCTGTCATTCAGGAGACTCGCGTTATTTTAAGTCAGCATTAGGGTACGACATGCATCAAATAACGGGGTTGCCGGTGAAAGCTTTTCATGGAAAAGTGACTATTTTTGGCATACCACCCGAAACATTACAAAGCTATTTTGAAAGGTTTTCCAGCGATCCACACTCTCTGCATAATATTCGTAAAATGTTTTCCAGCGATTTCAAAATAGTTCATGACTCTAACTACTCCCCGAGATATTTTTCCTAAAATACGGGTCGCTGTAAAATGAGCTTTTTATTTTTATGGGTAAACCTGTCTTTATACTTTTCTAACATAAAAATATCCGACCCATCGGTAGTCTTAAAAATAGATTTTTTTTACACGGCTCCCTGTATTCAACTTGCCCAATTCTTTAATAAAATACTGTATTTCAAGTTCCGATGGCACTATAAAAATCAATCAACGCATATGACTTTTAAGGTAGCGGAATGAAACAAGAGAAAAAATTGAATCGGCATTTCTCCGTTAATACACAACAGGATAACTTTATCAGCGCCTGCATGGCTGGTGTCGATCCCAGGACAGGTTTTTTCACAAACTCGACAACATTATTCGATTATACTTCATGCTTTTCAGACGTAAGATTTTCTTTTGTCGTTAACTATAATTCTAAAAACAGATTTTCAAATCAAGGCTATGGCTATGGTTTTACTGATAATTTAACCCGATATAACAAAAAAGAAAAGTTATTATCTCTGTCTGCGGGCCAGGTTTACACCATCTCTAATGACATGACTAATGGCCAGCCAGAATTAGTCGATTGTAAATACAGGGATTTCACCTTTTATAAAAAATTGGTTAAAGATATAAATGGAGTTGTAACACAGGAAATATACTTTGTTAAGTATGTTCACGGTGTTTTAGAAAAGCTGGAAAATATAGACTTTTCAGGTGATATACAAGATTGCTACGTACCTTCGGCCATATATTATGGAGTGTTAAGCGAAGTGCAGTTATATTGGGATTATAATGGTGGCTTGCCTCAGTTAGTTACGGTACGAGAAATTAAAGCAGGTATAAAAAGCCACGCCGACCTTTTATCGTTTAATTATAATGATAAAGATAGCATAGTAATGAGAGTTTTTTCAGATACAGACTCTAATTACAATATATATTTAGAATTAAACAAAAAAAACAATCTTATAAAGATAAAGAATGCTGGCTTCGATGCTTTCGGAGAAAATAATTGGAGTTTCAGGTATTCAAATCTGACAGGTGAAAAAAATCTTCTTTCCCAAATAAGATACCCAAGTGGAAGAAAAGACACCGTTCAGTACAGGCGTAGTCAAAACCCCTCTGATTTATCAATATCAACCGATTTTAGCCAATATTGCGTTTGGCTTTATCGTATCAATCCTCAGTTTATCACTGGCGCAAAGGATATAATAACCAACTATACTTTTAAATGGAATACGCTAAATAAACGCTACTCTTCTGTAGAAAACTATTTAGATTCGCGAAGAAACATAATAAAGATAATCACCATAACCTATAATAATTTACACTTACTGATCAGTGAAAGTGTTGAGAACGGTGAAGCATTAGTCTTTTCCCGATACGTCTATAATCATTGTGATGAAAATAAAGATCTGGCACACCAGCCATTAGCTTATCAGTGTATTACTCAAATCAGAACAACATTGACAGATACCAGAGGTTCTGTGGTCAAACAGCGTGAAGAAGTTGTTAATATGGAATATGATAATCGTGGTAACCTCATCAAACAAATCAACGAAAATAAATCATATTTTCACTATTTATATCTTGATGAAATTTCCCATGGGAGCAAAAAAATTCGTATTCCTGATGGCCATAAGCTGATTAAATCATACAGTTTATTTTACCCAAACCAGAGTGATAGTCATATTCGCAAAGAGTATAAATATGATTTTCATAGTGGACTTAGCGATGATCTTGAATCTGGTGATGACGTATTGAAATATAAAATAGTCCCTGTAGAGGAATCTCTGTATATTGATAATGTTCTTATTAATTCGATGTCTTTAGTCTATCATGATGATATAAATGATATTATACAGCTCGGTAAGATAAAGTCGTATAGCATTGCATCTCACGATAGAATAACAAAAAAAGAGTTTAAGTGGGATTATCAGCATGGCACATTGTCTTTGCAGACGAAAACTGAAAAATTAGACACTATTACTTTTGAGATTTTTAAATGGAGTGGGGTAACAGGACTGCTCAAGTCTACTTCCGATATGTTAAAAAGGAAAGTCGATTACGTGCGTGATAAAATAGGTCGAGTGGTGCGTGTCACTCTTATATCTAATATTGATGATCCTGCCAAATCAAAAACATTCAAATACGACTACAAATATAAAGTTAAAGATATTTCAGGCGCTCTTTACTATGAGGTAGAGACAACAGATTTGTACCATAACAAGTATTATGAGCGTTATGACGGACTTGGGAGAATTCAATACGTTGCATTCCAAAAGGCTAATCATGATAGCGAAAATATTATCAATGCATATAAATATAATGAAATATCACAGCTCATCTATGAAGAAACGTTGTCGTGTCAGGATAAAAATAATTTCAGTTTTTTAAATGTCTATTCTTACGACGATTGGGGTAATATTAATAATATCAGGCATGATGATGGAGTAGAAGAGCATATTACCTCTGATGTTATTAATAGAACTAAAATGCATTGGATGTCGGATGGTAAGGAAATTACAAATAAAAGGAGTGTGACCTTCGACGAAAATAATCAGCCTGTCATCTATAAATACTTTTCATCTGACGGTGTTTTCTCTTATATCACTTTATATCGAGATTTCTGCGGACGTTTGGTGAGTAAAAAGGATGAATTAGGTAGAGTGACAAAATATGGCTACGATGTTTTCGACCGGGTTAATGTTATCACTCTCCCTGATAAGTCTGTTATCACAAAATCCTATAACATGTATTC
Organism: Erwinia tasmaniensis Et1/99; assembly: GCF_000026185.1. NCBI lineage: Bacteria > Pseudomonadati > Pseudomonadota > Gammaproteobacteria > Enterobacterales > Erwiniaceae > Erwinia > Erwinia tasmaniensis. The sequence continues at coordinate 2,574,243 of NC_010694.1, read as the reverse complement.
AGCAGAGCCGCTTATCGAAAAGATAACATTCACCTCTACCGAGGGAGAAATCTATCAGTCGGGCACCCAGATCTTTGACGGCTTAAACCGTCTCAAGGAAAGTCAATGCTATGGTGTGATAACCAAATATAGCTATTCTCTAAACTCCCCGCTTCCCGATCAAGTTTCCTTTGCTGATGGATCTTCTATTACCTATAAAAATGACTTCGGCCTACGTGGTAAAATATTATCTTCGGCAGATCAAGATAATAAATTTAGAAAGGAATTTACCTACTCAAAAATTGATGATTGTTTAATAGAGGCTAAGTTTATCACGGCTAATGATACCTATATCGAGAAAATAAATGAATCTCCGGATAGTAACAGCTTTGAAATAGAGACTAAGTTCAGCCACGATAAAAATAGTATCGATCTTGTATACAGACAGGAAAACTATCCTAATAATGATAGGATTCATAAGATTTTCGATGAGAAAAATAATGAATATGTTTATAGTCACGACTCACATGGAAGGCTGGTTGAGATAAACGCTGACCAGTTCAAGACAGAAGTACGTTATGATAAATTCAGTAGAATAAGCCATATTTATGAGAGTGATGAGTTTATCAAATCCATCATTGGTATAAAATATGATGAGTTCAGTAGAGAAATAGAGAGAAAATCAACTCTTCATTTTTCAGATAGAGCACCAGAAATTACTACTGCTCACAGCATCAATCTGGCAGTTGAGACCACTTACTTTGCTAATAATCTGATTCGATCGAGAATTTTAAAAAAAACTGAATTTAATGTGGAAGTTATTCGTCATGAGCACTTCACCTATGATGTTTTGGACAGGATTTTAAACTATCGGTGCACAGGAGAGGCTCCTACAACAGATAAAAGTGGCAGGGGGATAGTATCGATAGCCTATAGTTATGATCGTGTCGGGAATATATTAGAAACAAGCACGGTTTATGCTGATGATAGTCATGTTATCCTAAGGTTTTACTATGATGACATTAATCCCTTTATTTTACGTGGCGTTTATAATAACAGCACGCTAGAATATACTGAGTTTTATTTTAATACCATGGGGCACTTGCTGAAAAAACAAATTACAAAATCAACCACCCCTGAATTGATAAAAAAAAGGGTTTTCGAATATAAGTATGATAACTATTTTTGTTTGTCTTCTATACAAAATACCTGCCTTGACAACTCCCAGATTATGTCAAAAACTACGACAAGCTATAAATATAACGTTTCTGATAACTTACTTTTCACTAAACACATAACCGACCAGAAAAAAGTCGAAGAGATAATGACTTTTAGGGGGGTGAATAATGAAATAGTTAGTCTAACTAATTTTAGAGATAAGTCTCAGTACAAAAAAAAAGACTCTTTATTCGGTGAAACAAGGAAGGTTAGCGTTTTTAGTCAGGGAGACAGGTTTGAAAAAAAGATGACATCGAACGGAGCGGGCACTCCAATCTATTCTGTTAACTTTAAAAATAATCAATACGAAGGTAGTGAAATGCCTGGTGTTAATATTTATGGTGGTTCTCCAGATAAGGATACTCTTGTCGGTTTGAACGGTTCTTTTTACGATAACAATGCGCAAGGCTACATTCTTGGCGTAAGGTTGTATGACCCGGAATATATGAGATTTTCCACTCCCGACAGCTTATCTCCTTTCAATGGAGGTAATATAAATCCTTATATATATTGTAATAATAATCCTGTCAATAATAACGATAACTCCGGCTATTTGACTAATGAGAACTGGAAGGTCCCAATATATCTGGCCGCGTCTTTTTCAATAATCACTGGGATAGCCAGCTTAGGCGCATCGTTGGCCATGTCTTCCGTCATGATGGCCGTTTTTTCACTGCTGGAGATAGGAACAGGGATTTTAAGTCTGGTCTCCTTAAACGAAGATAATGATAATTCAGATTTGGTTATGGATGGGATGATATCAACAGCTTATCTGGGGATATCTGCACTCTATTCCTCAGTCAGTTTTAAATATCCTTTATCTAAAACATTAAAGAGATTTTTCGATTTTAAAAAAAATCAACAAGCATTACGTACTTTATCTTATGACAGAAAAAAGAAAGAGATCATGGGTTTAAAGTATTTAGGCTCTGGGGTGACTGTGTTTAATGATACCTATCAAAACCAGCCCAGGCTGAATATCTACTCACACGGCAAGAAAGCATCTTTGGTCGAAACCCGGTTTGATGAATCAGGAAAATCATTAAAAGTTAATAAATTAGATTCTTTGGAACTCGACCGGCTTTTACGTATAACCGGTAGCATCAACTATGATAGTTACGCATCCATCCGGATCATTGCCTGCCATTCCGCCGATTTTGGTTTTTTGACGCCAGCACTTGGGCAAAACATGCATCAACTCACCGGCCTGCCGGTGAAAGCATTTCAAGGGGTCGTGACCTCCTTTGGTTATCCGCCGGACATATTACAAAGTAGTTTTGAAAAATTTGCTCACGATCCGCACGCTATGCAAAATATCCGCAAACAGTTTTCATCTCGGTTTGAACTTGTTCACAATGCTAATTATTCACCCAGGCATTTTTTTTAAAATATTCTCTTAGGAAGGATTTCAGTTCGAGTAAGAAAGAGGGAATGTTGATGGAAATGAGGCTCAGGCCGGGCAACTTCAGAGTGCGACGATTGCCTGCTCCAGAGATCTGATGAATTACGCAGGATAGGGATATTTCTTGTCAACATACGTGGGTTATAATCCGCACTCTGAAATTAAGATGATATTTCAGAGTGCGGCATCTGGCTTTTACTTCGCTTTACCCTGATTAGCTACGGCGGCAGCCTTAGCAGCGATTTCATCAGCATCGCCCAGGTAGTAGTGTTTGATTGGTTTGAAGTTTTCGTCGAACTCATACACCAGCGGCACGCCGGTAGGAATGTTCAGTTCGAGGATTTCTTCTTCACTCATGTTGTCCAGGTATTTCACCAGGGCACGCAGGGAGTTGCCGTGCGCAGCAATGATCACTTTCTCACCGCTTTTCATGCGCGGCAGAATGGACTCATTCCAGTAAGGCAGAACGCGATCGATGGTCAGAGCCAGGCTTTCGGTGGTTGGCAGCTGCTCAGCGGTCAGTGATGCATAACGCGGGTCATGACCAGGGAAACGTTCGTCGGCACGGTCCAGTTCTGGCGGGGTCACGGCAAAGCCGCGACGCCACTGCTTAACCTGCTCGTCACCGTATTTGTTAGCGGTTTCAGCCTTATCAAGACCCTGTAGCGCACCGTAGTGACGCTCGTTAAGACGCCATGATTTCTCTACCGGCAGCCAAACCTGGTCCACTTCATCCAGAATATTCCAAAGAGTATGGATGGCACGTTTCAGCACAGAAGTGTAAGCGAAATCGAAGGTGAAACCTTCTTTCTTCAGCAGCTGACCCGCGGCTTTTGCTTCGGTGCGGCCCTTGTCTGACAAATCAACATCGTACCAACCGGTGAAACGGTTTTCGTTGTTCCACTGGCTTTCGCCGTGACGTACCAGAACCAGCTTAGTTACAGCCATAGCTTAACTCCTTAATAAATCTACGTTTCTATGATAAATGTAATCAGTCAACCGTCAGACCATAGCGTCTGACGGTTTTCAATGTGCATTACCATAGCTGAATTCTTTGCTCCACGTAAGCCCGTAACGCGAGCGATGCGTATTTTTCATGCGCTTAGTCAAGCGCCGTCAGCTTATAGCGCGTTGTCGACTGATACGATTCACCGGGTTGGAGCCAGCAGTCAGGCTGCGGCCATTCGGGATGGTTAGGCGAGTCGGGCAGGAACTCGCTCTCCAGCGCAATGCCCTGATAAGCGCGGTAAACACCTCCATCGCGTGCCGGGACCCCGGCCAGGTGGTTACCGGTATAAAGCTGCAATGCCGGGGCGCTGGTAAACACCTCAAGTTTTAGCTTGTCGTCAGCCGACCAAAGCGTGGCGGCCGCATCTCCGGCTGGCGCGCTCAGCAGAAAGGCGTGATCGTAACCCTGTACTTGACGCTGGTCTTCATCCTGGAGGAAATCCTGCGCCACTTTTTTTGCCCGGCGAAAATCGAAGCTGGTGCCCTCCACGGCGGTTAAGGGGGCGTTGGGGATCCCTTCGCCGTCAACCGGCAGATACTGTGCCGCATTGAGGGTCAGACGGTGCTGTCGCGCATCACCCTGCATGCCGTCCAGATTGAAATAGGCGTGATTCGTCAGGTTAACCGGGCAGGGTTTATCTACCTCGGCATGATAAAAAATCGATAGCGTATTATCGTTATCAAGACGATAGCGCAGCGACACGCGCAGCTTGCCTGGGAATCCCTGATCGCCATCGGCTGATTCAAGCCGGTATTCAACTTCGCTATCGTTTTGGCTGATAATCTGCCAGCGGCGCTGGTGAAAGCCGTCAGGGCCGCCGTGGAGCTGATGTTTGCCCTGGTTAGCTGCCAGCCGGATCGTGTTGGCTCCGCCGTGCAGCTGGGCGTTAGCGATGCGATTGGCATAGCGGCCCACGGTCGCCCCCAGGTAAGCCGACTGGTGCGCATAGTCCGACGGCGAGGCACAGCCCAGCAGGGCTTCACGTACGCTGCCATCCCGCATTGGCACGCGGGCCGACAGCCATGTCGCCCCCCGATCCATAAAGGTGGCGATCATACCGTTATCGTTGCGCAAACGAGTCAGCTGCAAGTCTGCCTTTTTATTGGCGGGTGAGTCAGGTGTTAACATAGGCCGGCTCCTGCTGATGCTGTACAAACATAAAAGGTCTCTTTAAGGCCGGATTCAGCCTGATAGTGCTGCTCAACGGCGGCTTTGACGCTGGCGACCCGCTCGCGCGGCATCAGGGCAACAACGCAGCCGCCAAAGCCGCCGCCGGTCATGCGCACACCGCCGCGTTCGCCGAGGCTGGTTTTGACAATATCCACCAGCATATCGACCGCCGGTACGGTGATTTCAAAGTCATCTCGCATTGATGCGTGTGATTCAGCCATTAGCACCGCCAGACGCGCCAGATCCCCGCGCGCCAGCACGTTGGCAGCCTCCAGCGTGCGGGCGTTTTCCGTCAGGACGTGGCGCACGCGTTTAGCGACCAGCGGATCCAGCTCATGTTCACGCTCGGCAAATTCGGCCAGCTCAACGTCGCGTAGTGAGGATTGACCGAAGAAACGTGCCCCGGCTTCGCACTGCTGGCGTCGGGTATTGTATTCGCTACCCACCAAATTGCGCTTGAAGTTGGTGTTGATGATCACCACCGCAATATCGGACGGCATCGGCACGGCGCGCGTATCGAGAGTGCGGCAGTCAAGCAGCATCGCGCTGTTTTTCTCACCCAGTGCTGAAATCATCTGATCCATGATGCCGCAGTGACAGCCGACAAACTGGTTTTCAGCCTGCTGGCCGTTGAGAGCAATATCCGCGCTGCTCAACGGCAGCTGATAAAGCTGGCGAAACACGCTGCCCACCGCCACCTCAAGCGAGGCTGAAGAGCTTAATCCGGCCCCCTGCGGCACGTTGCCGCTGATAACCATATCAACCCCGCCGAGGTCAGCAGCGCGCTGTTGCAAATATTTCACCACGCCGCGCACGTAGTCTGACCACAGCTGCTGCGGATGGCGCTCAATCGGCTCATCCAGCGAGAAGATATCCTGCTGATTATCATAGTCAACGGCGATAGTCCGCACCTGGCGGTCACTGCGTTTAGCACAGGCGATAACCGTCTGATAGTCGATGGCGCACGGCAGCACGAAACCATCGTTATAATCGGTATGTTCACCGATCAGGTTGACGCGTCCCGGAGCCTGAACAGTATGGGTCGGCGCGTAGCCGAAAGCGCAGCTGAATATCTGCTGGGTAGTGGTCTGTAAACTCATGGTTGCGTTCCCGCCTCACGGTAATGGATATCGCTGACGGCACGCAGCCTTTCTGCTGCCTGCTCTGCGGTTAAATCACGTTGGGTTTCAGCCAGCATTTCGTAGCCGACCATAAATTTACGCACCGTCGCCGAGCGCAGTAGCGGCGGATAGAAATGGGCGTGCAGCTGCCAGTGAGCGTTGGCATCGTCATTAAAGGGCGCGCCGTGCCAGCCCATGGAATAGGGGAAAGAGCACTGGAACAGATTGTCGTAACGGCTGGTGAGCTTTTTCAATGCCACGGCCAGATCGTCGCGCTGCCCATCGCTAAGGTCAGTCAGACGCTTAACGTGCGCTTTTGGCAGCAGCAGCGTTTCAAACGGCCATGCCGCCCACCACGGGACTACCGCCAGCCAGTGTTCCGTCTCCACCACCGTGCGGCTGCCGTCTTTTAACTCGCGTGCGGCGTAGTCAACCAGCATCGGCGTACCTTTCTTCGCGTAATAAGTGCGTTGGAGCTCGTCTTCGCACCGCGCTTCGTTCGGCAAGAAGCTGTTGGCCCAGACCTGACCGTGCGGATGGGGGTTGGAGCAACCCATCGCCGCGCCTTTATTTTCAAACACCTGTACCCACGGGTAATGCTGGCCTAAATCGGCGGTCTGCCGTTGCCAGGTTTTTATCACCTCAGTCAGCCCGTCCAGCGTCAACTCCGGCAGCGTTTTACCGTGATCGGGTGAGAAACAGATGACCCTGCTGGTGCCACGTGCGCTTTCGCAGCGCATCAGCAGGTCGTCGCTTTGTGGGACAGCGGGCGTGTCGGTCATCAGCGCGGCAAAGTCGTTGGTGAAGACATAAGTGCTGGTGTAATCAGGATTTTTACCCCCGGTGACGCGCATGTTTCCCGGACAGAGAAAGCAGTTGGCATCATGTGCAGGAAGCTGTTCCGGTGCTGGCTTTTCCTGCGCGCCCTGCCATGGACGTTTCGCCCGGTGCGGGGAGACCAGAATCCACCGATCGGACAGCGGGTTGTAGCGGCGATGAGGGTGATCGGCCGGGCTAAATGTCTGCATGTTATGTCCTGGTATGCTCTTTTATGCTTAATGAGTGACAAAGAAAAAATAGCATATTTTTAGGATTGAAAGCGTGATCGAGTCTGACTAAATGGAATCGCTTACACCCGATGAAAAATCCTGAACTCCCTATCCGTATAGGAAATGAAGCAGGCTTTCTGGTCGGTGGGTATTTTCAATTGTAAGCGATTACATGATGCGGTAAGCAGGCTGTCTCATGACCCGGCAGCAGCGCGTTTCGATCTCCGCGCGCGCCGCCCGGCTGGCTTACAGGTTTTCCTGCAAATAGCGATAGGCCTCGCCGTCAGGGATAAAACTTAAACGATGGGTGATACAGTGCGGCGCATCCTCCGCATGGTGGGAGACAAACAGCAGACGGGTACGGCCTTCGCCGATCAGCACATCAACAAAGCGGCGCACCAGCAGACGGTTTAACGGGTCCAGCCCCTGCAACGGCTCATCGAGGATCAGCAGCGCCGGGTGTTTCACCAGTGCGCGGGCGATAAGCACCAGCCGCTGCTGTCCCCATGAAAGGTCGTGGAACGGCGAGTCGGCCTGCGCCGCGCCGATGCCCAGCAGATCCAGCCATTGACCGGCCAGCATCCGCTGGCGGTCGGACACCGCCTGATAAAGCCCTATCGAATCGAAATAGCCGGAGATCACCACGTTACGCACGCTACAGCTGACGCGGTAATCAAGATGCAGGCTGCTGCTGACATAGCCGATATGCTGCTTGATCTGCCAGATAGTTTCTCCGCTGCCGCGCCGCCGGCCAAACAGCGTCAGATCGTTACTGTACCCCTGGGGATGATCGCCGGTTATCAGGTTAAGCAGGGTCGATTTCCCGGCACCGTTGGGGCCAACAATCTGCCAGTGCTGATCGCGATCCACCTGCCAGCTAAGCTGATGCAGGATGGGCCGATCGTCGTAAGACACCACGCCATTGCGCAGGACAATCAGCGGAGCATCTTCCGCCAACGCCGGGATCGCGCTGATATCGTCGGCTTCAGGCAGCGTCACGCCAGCCAGCGTTTCACCGTGTGCCAGCTGCGCCACCAGGGCTTCAGCCAGGACGTCATGGCGTTTGCCGCTGTGGGAAAGGGTACACTCTGCCAGCACGCCCACCCGATCGATAAACGCAGGAATATCATCAAACCGATTCAGCACCAGCACCAGCGTGACACCCTGACGTTGCACATCGTGCAGCACCTCGGCGAGGCCGGCGCGTGAGGCAACATCCAGTCCGTCGAAGGGTTCATCAAGGATTAAGAGGTCGGGCTGGGCCATCAGCGCCTGGCACAGCAGGGTTTTACGCGTTTCTCCGGTTGAAAGATATTTAAAGCGGCGTATCAGCAGGTGCCCGATGCCGAACAGCATGGCCAGCTGCTGGCAGCGCGCCTCATCTTTGCTCTCTTCCTGGATGACGTCACTGACGGTATAACCCGTATCATCCTCGTCAGCGCTGAGCATATCGGTATTGTTGCGCTGCCACTCATCCTCAACCCGTTTTTGTAGCTGCTCCAGGGAGAGACGCCAGGGGCGCTGGAATCGGTTGACGAGGCGGCCTTTCATGGGGGGAAGTTCACCAGACAGGACTCGTGCCAGTGAAGATTTACCGCTGCCATTCGCGCCGACAAAAGCCCAGCTTTCGCCAGACTGAATCATCAGTTCATTGAGACTAAGTGTGCGGGTATCGCTAAGGCGAAAAATACCCTGTGTGATGTGCAACATTGACATAATTCATTCCCTTTTGTGCATCGCGAATTCATCGAGGCCTCACGAAATCCAGAGCCAAATGCCAGGAAAGGATTCACAGCAGCGTGGCGATGATAACGCGATCGGCATTAAAATAGGCTGTAACGGCGCTTCCCGGCTGGAGACCTTGTCGGGCAACCAGCGGATTCTCTACCGTGGCGCACAGCGTTGTGCCCCCCTCGATGGCGATCAGCACTTCACTGTGCGTTTCTCCCTGTTCAATCTGGCTGATGTTTCCGGCCAGCTGATTATCCGCCTCCGCGGTGCCGCGCGTGACGTTAATCCACGGGGCTTTGATCAGCACCAGCACCTCTTTGCCTGGCTCCAGCAGCAGGCGGTTGGCGCTTTGTTCGGTCAGGGCAGCCTGAATTTGCGTGATGCCGTCAGCCAGCAGTACGCTGACCTGCTGTTGCACCGGCTGAAGATCGCGGGCGATAACGGTGCCGAACAGCTGGTTACGTGCGCTGGTTTGGAGCGAAAAGCGGGCAATCGCGGCGAGCAGGCTGCCGGGCTGGGTATCATCCTGCAATACGTCAAAGGCCCTTTGCTGAATTTGCTCAAGCAGCGCATACAGCTGGATCAGGCGCTCGCCAAAGGGGGTGACGACGGCACCGCCGCCGCCTTTCCCTCCGGTAGCGCGTTCTACCAGCGTGCTGCCGGCCAGCTGATTCATCTCATTTACGGCATCCCAGGCGCTTTTATAGCTGATGCCCGCCAGTCTGGCCCCTTGACTGATGGAGCCGCTCTCCTTTACCTGGCGCAGCAGTTCTATGCGGCGCGGATCGGCAAACAGCCGCTGCTGTAGTTTCAGGATCAGGGCAATTTCAGCCTGCATTGGCGCTCCGGAGGTAAACGGGTAAAGGCTGATTGTAACAGCTGGCGGCGGCGGAGCGGGGCGAAATAATTGGATGAGAAGGCACAAAACGTCAGTGCATTGTGCGACACTGGCGCTACAATGAGCTTTTGTTCAGCAAGAGGGGTTACCATGCTGGAGTTACTGAAAGGCCTTGCGATAGCCATTTTGATGGTGCCGGTCGTCATGGCGATTATTCTTGGCCTGATCTGGGGACTGGGTGAAGTATTCAACGTTATTTCCAAGTTTGGTCATCGTGACGACTCTGCGGAAAATAAAAGCCACTCTGCCCGCTAAATCGCGTTCACTCTTTTCTACGCCCGGCGATGTCGGGCGTTCTCTTTTCTGCCGCCGTTAACTTTTTTCTTATCGCTGCCGATATAAACGGTAACCGCTCGGTGATACATCGTTATATCATTGGATATACAACGAACCTCACTGGAGAATCATCATGTCTGTAAAATGGAGCCACTGGCTGGCTGCTGGCTGTATCAGTTTGAGTGTTGGCGGTCAGGCGCTGGCGTCAGAAAATGTGACCGTGTTTGCCGCTGCCTCTCTGACCAACGCCTTGCAGGATATCGCCAGTCAGTATGAGCAGGGAAAAACGGTGAAGATTGTCTCTTCGTTCGCCTCTTCCTCAACGCTGGCACGCCAGATTGAGCAGGGCGCTCCGGCGGATATCTTTATCTCTGCCGACCAGCAGTGGATGGATTATGCTGTCGGTAAGGACGCCATCGACACTAGCAGCCGCGTCACGTTGTTAGGTAATGACCTGGTGCTGATAGCGCCAACGGAGACTCACCCGCAGCCGGTCAGTATCAGTAAAAGCACCGACTGGGCCAGCCTGCTGAAAGGTCAGCGCCTGGCTGTTGGCGACCCCGATCACGTTCCGGCGGGCATTTATGCCAAAGAAGCGCTGGAAAACCTCGGCGCATGGCGGCAGCTCTCGCCGCTGATGGCGCGCGGTAACAGCGTGCGCGCCGCGCTGGCGCTGGTGGAGCGCGACGAAACCCCGTACGGCATCGTGTACGGTTCGGATGCGGTGGCGAGTAAAAAGGTCACGGTGGTCGGCATCTTCCCGCAGGACAGCCATAAACCGGTGGAGTACCCGCTGGCGTTGGTGAAAGGGCACAATAATGCCAGTGCAACCGCGTTCTATCAGTATCTTAAAGGGCCGCAGGCCGCGGTAATTTTCAAACAATATGGATTTGCCACGCAGAAATGATCCTCAGTGAACCCGAATGGCAGGCGGTCATACTCAGCATGAAGGTCTCCTTTGTGGCGGTAGCCTGTAGCCTGCCGTTCGGCATTCTGATGGCGTGGATCCTGGTGCGCTGTCGGTTTCGCGGTAAAACCCTGCTCGATAGCGTGATCCATCTGCCGCTGGTGCTGCCGCCGGTGGTGGTGGGCTATCTGCTGCTGCTTGGGTTTGGGCGGCGCGGGGTTATTGGCAAATATCTTTATGACTGGTTCGGTTTCACCTTTGCCTTTAGCTGGCGCGGTGCGGCATTGGCCTCGGCGGTGATCGCCTTTCCGCTGATGGTACGCGCTATTCGCCTGGCGCTGGAAGCGGTAGACAGCAAGCTGGAGCAGGCGGCGCGTACGCTGGGAGCCGGGCGCTGGCGGGTATTTTTCACCATTACGCTGCCGCTGACGCTGCCGGGAATTATCGTCGGTACGGTGCTGGGTTTTGCCCGTTCGCTGGGTGAGTTCGGTGCCACCATTACCTTCGTCTCTAATATTCCGGGCGAGACCCGCACCCTGCCTTCCGCCATGTATACGCTGATTGAAACCCCCGGTGCGGAGGGCGCGGCGGCACGCCTCTGCGTGATTGCCATCCTGCTGGCGCTGGCTTCGCTACTCCTTTCCGAATGGCTGACCCGTTGGGGCCGTAAACGGCTGGGGCTCTGATGCTGGAACTCGATTTTACTCAACAACAGGGCGACCATCGCCTGACGATAAAAGCCTCGCTGCCGTCCAGCGGGGTGACCGCCATCTTTGGCGTTTCAGGCGCGGGTAAAACCTCATTGATTAACGCTATCGCCGGGCTTAGCGTGCCGCAGCAGGGGAGTATTACGCTTAACGGGCGGGTGCTGAGCGATACGGCCAGCGGCACCTGGCTTGCCGCAGAGAAACGGCGTATTGGCTATGTCTTTCAGGATGCCCGCCTGTTTCCGCACTATCGGGTGCGCGGCAATCTGCACTATGGCATGGCGGCATCAATGCGTGCGCAGTTTGCTGACGTGGTGGGGATGCTGGGGATAGAGGCGCTGCTGGATCGCTTCCCGTGGTCGTTATCCGGCGGTGAAAAACAGCGCGTGGCGATCGGTCGTGCGCTGTTGACCGCGCCGGAGGTGCTGCTGATGGATGAACCGCTGGCCTCGCTCGATCTGCCGCGCAAGCGCGAGCTGTTAGCCTGGCTACAGGCGCTGGCGCGCCGGGTTAACACGCCAATCCTCTACGTCAGCCATAGCCTGGATGAGCTGCTGCATCTGGCGGATAATGTGATGGTGCTTGACCAGGGCAGGGTAAAAGCGTTTGGCCCGCTGGAGAAGGTCTGGGCCAGCAGCGCGATGCGCCCGTGGCTCGCCGGCGGCGATCGCAGCAGTATTTTACGTGTGCAGGTGCTTAAACAGCATCCGCACTACGAGATGACCGCGCTGTCGCTGGGCGATCAGCATATCTGGGTTAACCGGGTAGAAACGCCGCTGAACACGCCGCTTCGTATCCGCATTCAGTCGGCAGACGTTTCGCTGGTATTACGGCAGCCGGTTAACAGCAGTATCCGTAATGTGATCCCGGCACGCGTTGACGAGCTGCTGGACGTTGACAATCAGGTCGAGGTGAAGCTGCTGGTGGGAAAAAGCGAGCTGTGGGCGCGTATTACCCCCTGGGCGCGCGATGAGCTGATGATCAGGCCGGGTATGTGGCTGTTCGCGCAGATTAAGAGCGTGTCGATTACCACCTGACTTACCGCACGGAGCGTCAGGTGGCAAAGGTTAAAGAACCTCGCGGTAAATCGTTTCGGCGATGCCGGGCTCCAGGTTGTTGCCGATCGTGCGATGCGCCCGATCCCTGATCGCCTGGTCGGCGTTACCCATCGCCACGCCGAGACCCACGGTTTCCAGCATGCTGATATCGTTATAGTTATCGCCAAAAGCAATCACTTCACTCATCCGGTAACCGTTAGCCGCTACCCACTGTGCAAGACGCCTGCCCTTGCTGTTACCGGCTTTGGCAATATCCACCTGATCGTGCCAGGACCACTCACAGGCCAGTCCCATTTCTGCCTCCACGCGAGAGGCAAACTGCCGTAGCGCATCGGTATCGGAGTGGGCGAGGGCAAATTTCCAGATGGATTGCGCACCGCGTGCCGCGTCTGCCAGACTGTCGACCTGCAAAAACGTTGGGCGCTGTGCAGGCGGCAGGGACTGTGCCCAGTTAAGAGTGCGGGTAACATGGCCCATCTCGGTTTGGTAGAGCATGGCATTATCGACATACAGCAGGCCGTTGATGCCCGCTTCGTCGAGCATCTCCGTGACCCGCAGCGTTTGCGCCAGCGGTAACGGATCGGACTCCAGAACGGATTTTGTCTGATAATCATACGAATAAGCGCCGTTACAGCAAATTGCAGGTGTATCCAGCGCCAGTGCCTGATAAAAAGGATGGATGGCCACATGATGACGACCGGTCACGATCAGGATTTTTATACCTGCCTGCTGCGCTTTCTTCAGCGCTTCCAGAGACTGGGGCAGAATGGTCTTATCAGGGGTTAACAGCGTGCCGTCCAGATCGAGGGCGATGATACGATAGCTCATAACGGTTTCCGTGACGCAAAAGAGTCAATAAGTGTACACCTTGTGACGCCTGTGACAAAACGGGCGGTGCAATCGTTCGACGACAGTGGTGGGAATTCGCCACTCTTCTGATTTTCTGTTCAGAACAAGGAGCATTCATGAAACAAGTTGTTTATACCGCCAGCCCGGAGAGCCAGCAGATCCACGCCTGGCAGCTGAATAATGAGGGCGCACTCACGCTGTTGCAGGTGGTGGATGCGCCGGGCCAGGTACAGCCGATGGTGGTCAGCCCGGATAAATCCTTTTTGTATGTTGGCGTGCGCCCGGACTTCCGGGTGGTGGCATACCAGATTGATGCCGAAGGCAAGCTGAAAGAAGCGGGGCACGCCCCGTTACCGGGCAGTCCGACACATATTTCTACCGATCGCCAAGGGCGGTTTATCTTTGTCGGTTCCTATAACGATGCCTGTGTTAGCGTCACTCCGATTGGCGAAAACGGATTGCCGGGCGAGCCGTTACAGGTGGTGAAAGGGCTGGAGGGCTGCCATTCGGCCAATATCGACCTCAATAATCAGACGCTGTTTGTTCCGGCGCTGAAGCAGGATCGTATCGCGCTGTTTAGTCTGGATAAGCAGGGTAAGCTGACGCCGCGCGCGCAGGCTGAAGTGAAAACCCGCAGCGGTGCAGGCCCGCGTCATATGGCATTCCATCCGAATCAGCGTTATGCCTACAGCGTCAATGAGCTGGACAGCAGCGTTGACGTCTGGGATATCAGCGGTGATGAAGTGAAAAAAGTGCAGTCGGTGGATGCGCTGCCGGAGGGATTTAGCGATACGCGCTGGGCCGCCGATATCCATATCACCCCTGACGGGCGCCACCTGTACAGCTGCGATCGTACCGCCAGCAATATCACCATCTTCAGCATCAGCGCCGAGGGCAGCAGCCTGAAGGTGGAGGGTTATCAGCCGACCGAAACGCAGCCACGCGGTTTCAATATTGACCACAGCGGTCAGTATCTGGTGGCGGCGGGGCAGAAATCCCACCATATTGAAGTGTACAAAATCAGCGCCGACCGCGGTTTACTGCAGCCGCTGGCACGTTATGCCGTCGGTCAGGGGCCAATGTGGGTGGTGATTAACAAGCTGGATTAATCACCCTGCTTTGCCAGCCTGCTGGCGTTAAAAGGCGGAGCAGATAAAGCGCTCCGCCTTAACAGGCGCTACAAACGTGACGATCAGCTGTACATCGCGGTGATTGACGCGCTGGCCAGCACATGAAAATGCACATTAAAGCCTACCAGCGCACCGCTGGCGTGCTCATCAACGTCCAGCCTGTCTACATCCAGCGCGTGGACGGTGAAAATATAGCGATGGCTTTCCCCTTTTGGCGGTGCCGCGCCGCCGTAGCCCGCGCTGCCGAAATCGGTACGCGTCTGTATGCTGCCTGCTGGCAGTTCCGCTTTGCCCGAGCCCGCACCCTGTTTTAACTCGCGCGTGTCGGTGGGCAGGTTGGCGACCACCCAGTGCCACCAGCCGGAACCGGTGGGCGCATCGGGATCGTAGCAGGTGACAACAAAACTTTTCGTGCCCGGTGGCACATCGTCCCAGGCGAGGTGGGGTGAAAGATTATCGCCCTGGTAGCCCATGGCATTGAGAACCTGGCGTTCCGGCAGTTTATCGCCGTCGTTAAAATCCTGGCTAGTCAGTTTCATTTTGACTCCGGTTGTGGTTATTTCCTGTTGAAGCAACACCTTAACGCTTTAAGTCGGGCTTGTCTTGTGCCACGCGTACCACTACCTTACCGAAATTTTTCCCTTCAAGCATACCGATTAACGCTTCCGGCGCATTGTCCAGCCCGTCGACGATATCTTCACGGAACACCAGGCGTTCTTCGGCGACCCACCGGCTCATCTGGTTGAAAAATTCGTCAAAGCGCTGGCCGTAATCCTGGTTGATAATAAAGCCCTCGATGCGCAGACGCTTACGCAGAATAGCGCTTTGCAGCAGCGGCAGGCGGTCGGGGCCATCAGCGATGCCGCTGCTGTTGTAGTCGGCGATCAGTCCGCACACCGGAATACGCCCTTTGGTATTCATCAGCGGCAGCACGCTGTTAAACACTTTACCGCCAACGCTTTCGAAATAAACGTCGATGCCGTCCGCGCAGTGGCGGCTAAGATTTTCTGCCAGATTATCCTCGCGGTGGTCGAGGCAGCGGTCGAAGCCCAGCACCTGTTCGGCATAACGGCACTTCTCCGCGCCGCCGGCGATACCCACCACGTGGCAGCCCTTCAGTTTGGCGATCTGCCCCACCAGCGAGCCGACCGCGCCCGTAGCGGCAGCCACCACTACCGTTTCACCCGGCTGCGGATTACCGATGTCCAGCAATCCCATATAGGCGGTAAATCCCGGCATGCCCAGCATGCCCAGCGCCCATGACGGATGCTCAAGCACCGGGCCGCTAAGCTTAATCAGATCGCGCCCGTCCGACAGCGCGAAGTCCTGCCAGCTGCTGCCGCTGACAACCCAGTCGCCCACGCAAAAATCGGGATGTTCAGATCGCTCAACCACCGCCACCGTGCCGCCGCACATCACCTCGTTCAGCGCCACCGGGGGGACATAAGAAGGTGCATCGCTCATGCGTCCGCGCATATAGGGGTCGAGCGACAGCCAGACGGTGCGCAGCAGCACCTGCCCGGCATCAGGTTCAGGCACAGGCTGTGACTCAAGGCGGAAATTGGCGGCGGTCGGCGCGCCGTGCGGGCGCGAAGCCAGCAGCAGGCGGCGATTAGTCTGTTTATCTTGTGGCATATTTCTCTCCAGGGCTTATGTGCTCCAGCAAACCAGCTACAAGCGTAGCGCATCGTGCTGGTTGCTGCCTGGCAGTACGGGCGCTAGCTAAACAGATCGGGACGGACGACGGCCGCGCTAACGGCAGCGGTTAACTGCTGCAACGCCTCCGGCGTGATGACATACGGCGGCATCAGGTAAATTAGCTTGCCAAACGGCCGGATCCAGACCCCCTGCCCGACAAAGAACTGCTGTATCGCCGCCAGCGCCACGGGGCGCTGCGTTTCCACCACGCCGATCGCGCCAAGCACCCGGACATCCGCGACGCCCGGCTGCGTACGTAACGGCAGCAGCGCCGTGCGTAGCCGGGTTTCAATCGACGCCACCTGTGCCTGCCAGCGGTTCTCCTGGAGCAGCGCCAGACTCTCGCTGGCGACGGCGCAGGCCAGCGGGTTAGCCATAAACGTTGGGCCGTGCATAAAGCACCCCGCCGCGCCGTTGCTGATGGTGTCGGCGACATGGCGCGTGGTTAAGGTGGCGGACAGCGTCATGGTGCCGCCGGTCAGCGCCTTGCCCACGCAGAGGATATCCGGGCTGATGTGCGCATGTTCGCAGGCAAACAATCTGCCGGTGCGGCCAAACCCGGTGGCTATCTCATCCGCGATCAGCAGCAGCTGATAGCGGTCGCAGAGGGCGCGTACTCGTTGCAGATAGCGCGGATGGTAGAAGCGCATCCCGCCCGCGCCCTGCACGATCGGCTCAAGGATCACCGCCGTCAGCTGGCGGTGATGTTGGCTTATCAGCTGTTCAATGGCGTCGGCGTCACTTTCCTGCCACTCGTCATCGAAACGACAGCCTGGCGCAGGCGCGAAAAGATGTTCGGGCAGATAGCCCTGATACAGGCTGTGCATTGAGTTTTGCGGGTCGCACACCGACATCGCGGCAAAAGTATCGCCATGGTAACCATGACGTAGCGTGAGAAAACGCGGCCGCTTTTCACCGCGAGCCTGCCAGTATTGCAGCGCCATTTTCATCGCCACTTCCACCGCGACTGACCCCGAATCAGCCATAAACACGCACTCCAGCGGGGCCGGCGTCATCGCCACCAGCCTGCGGCACAGCGCCACCGCCGCCGGATGGGTGATCCCGCCAAACATCACGTGCGACATCTGCGCCAGCTGGCCCTGCAACGCCTGGTTAAGGCGCGGATGGTTGTAGCCGTGGATCGCCGCCCACCAGGAGGACATGCCGTCCACCAGCTGGCGGCCATCGGCCAGTTGAAGTGACGTTCCCTGGGCGGCAACCACCGGGTAACAGGGCAGCGGCGCGCTCATTGAGGTATAGGGGTGCCAGATATGGTTACGGTCAAAGGCAAGATCGTCCGGAGTCATAAAATCACTTGTAAACCAAAAATAAAAAATTTAGTTTACAAGTATAACCAGGCCGTACCGACAATTGACAGATTTTTTGGAGCAAGCAATGGCAACACGTTGGACTCTTTCACAGGCGCAGGCGCTGTTTGAAACGCCTTTTCTCGAACTGATGTTCGAAGCCCAGCAGATACACCGTCACTATTTTGACCCGCGCCAGGTGCAGGTCAGCACGCTGCTGTCGATCAAAACCGGGGCCTGTCCGGAGGACTGTAAATACTGTCCGCAGAGCGCCCGTTACAAAACCGGGCTGGAAGCGGAGCGCCTGATGGAGGTGGAAGAGGTGCTCAGTTCGGCGCGTAAGGCGAAAGCCGCCGGATCGGGCCGTTTCTGCATGGGGGCCGCGTGGAAGAATCCCCATGAGCGTGATATGCCGTATCTGGAAAAGATGGTGCAGGGGGTGAAGGAAATGGGGATGGAAACCTGCATGACGCTGGGCTCGCTTAGCGAGCAGCAGGCGCAGCGGCTGGCACACGCCGGGCTGGATTTCTATAATCACAACCTGGATACCTCACCGGAATTTTACGGCAGCATTATCACCACGCGCAGTTATCAGGAGCGTCTTGATACGCTGGGCAAAGTGCGTGAGGCCGGGATTAAAGTCTGCTCCGGCGGTATTGTCGGGCTGGGCGAAACGGTACAGGATCGCGCCGGGCTGCTGGTGCAGCTGGCAAACCTGCCGGAGCCGCCGGAAAGCGTGCCGATCAACATGCTGGTCAAGGTGAAAGGGACGCCAATGGCCGATAATGACGACGTCGACCCGTTTGACTTTGTGCGCACCATCGCGGTGGCGCGCATCATGATGCCGCGCTCCCACGTGCGGCTTTCCGCCGGACGTGAGCAGATGAGCGAACAAACCCAGGCGATGTGCTTTATGGCCGGGGCCAACTCCATCTTCTACGGCTGCAAACTGCTGACCACCCCCAATCCGGACGAGGATAAAGACCTGCTGCTGTTCCGCAAGCTGGGGCTTAATCCACGACACGGCACCACAGAGTCCGGGGATAACGCGCAGCAGCAGGCGCTGGCCGCTCAGTTACTGAGTGCCGATACTGAACAGTTTTACAACGCGGCGCGGTAATGGCCTGGTCACAGCGTATTGAACAGGCGCTCGTCAAACGCCGCCTGGACGGACAGTATCGTCAGCGTCACCCGACCGGGCAGGCAGATGGCCGCACGTTGAGCGTGGCAGGGCATAATTACCTCAATTTTTCCGCTAACGATTACCTGGGGCTTAGCCACGACGGGCGCGTCGTCCGTGCCTGGCAGCAGGGGGCGGAGCGCTATGGCGTGGGTGCCGGGGGATCGGCGCATGTCACCGGCTACCGCGCTCCGCAGGCAGAGTTGGAACACCAGCTGGCAGACTGGCTTGGCTACCGGCGGGCGCTGCTGTTTATCTCTGGCTTTGCCGCCAATCAGGCGGTTATCGCGGCGATGATGGCAAAAAATGACCGTATCTTTGCTGATAAGTTGTGCCACGCCTCGCTACTGGAAGCCGCGAGCCTGAGTCCGGCCACGCTGCGCCGCTTCGGCCATAACCAGCCGTCCGCGCTGGCAAAACTGCTGGCAGCGGAAGGCGAGGGGGAAACGCTGGTGGTGACGGAAGGGATATTTAGCATGGACGGCGATCGCGCTGCGCTGAAGCCGATTCATCAGCTTGCCCGGGATCGCGATGGCTGGCTGCTGGTCGATGACGCGCATGGCGTGGGCGTGTGCGGCGAGCAGGGGCGCGGCAGCTGCTGGCAGCAGGGCGTACAGCCTGAACTGCTGATTGTCACCTTTGGTAAAGCGTTCGGCGTCAGCGGCGCGGCGCTGCTGTGCAGTGACGCCACGGCGGAATATCTGTTGCAGTTTGCCCGTCACCTGATTTACAGCACCGCCATGCCGCCCGCACAGGCCTGTGCCATTCAGGCTGCGCTAGGCTGTGTTCAGCAGGGCGACGATCTGCGCCAGCGGCTGGCGGCCAATATCACCCGCTTTCGTCAGGGCGCGCGCGGGCTGCGCGGGCAGCTGGCGTCGTCCGACAGCGCCATTCAGCCACTTATCGTCGGTGATGAGCAGAAAGTCCTGGGGCTGGCCCGGCGGCTGCGGGATCGCCGCTGCTGGGTGACAGCCATCCGCCCGCCGACCGTGCCGCCCGGCACTTCGCGCCTGCGTATTACGCTAAGCGCAGCCCATCGTGAGAATGATATTGACCACTTGCTGGAGGCGCTGCATGCAACAGACGGTGAATAAACGGGCGATAGCGGCCGCTTTTGGCCGCGCCGCGCGCAGCTACAACCAGCATGCCGAGCTACAGCGCCAGTGCGGCGAGCGGCTGCTGGCCCATGCCCGCCCCGGCGACGCGCTACGGGTACTGGACGCCGGCTGTGGCACCGGCTGGTTCAGCCAGCGCTGGCGAGCGGACGGGCATCGGGTTACCGCACTCGATCTGTCAGAAAAAATGTTACAGCAGGCGCGTGATAATCAGGCGGCGGATGATTATCACACCGGCGACATTGAAGCGTTGCCCTTCGCCGACGCCAGTTTTGACCGCTGCTGGAGCAATCTGGCCGTCCAGTGGTGCAGCAGTCTTCCCCTGGCGCTGCGCGAACTGCGGCGCGTCACGAAACCGGGCGGGCAGGTACTGTTTTCAACCCTGACGGAGGGATCGCTTAACGAAGTCCGTGCGGCTTGGCAGCACCTCGGGCGCAGCGCACCGCTTAACCATTTTGCCAGCCTGCCGGTGATTGAGCGGGCGGCGGACGGCATGACGCTGGCGAGCTATACGCTGACGCTGGCATTCCCGGACGTGCTGAGCGCGCTGCGTTCGCTAAAGGGCATCGGCGCAACCCATCTGCATCAGGGGCGCTCAGAGAGCATGATGAGTCGGCGTGATGTGCAGCAGCTGGAGCAGGTATGGCGGCGCGATGCGCGCGGCTGCCTGCTAAGTTATCAACTGGTATCAGGAGTGATTGAGTGTGAGTAAACGTTGGTTTGTCACCGGAACCGATACGGAAGTGGGTAAAACCGTTGCCAGCTGCGCATTGTTGCAGGCGGCCACGGCGGCGGGCTACCGCTGTGCAGGTTATAAGCCGGTGGCCTCTGGCTGTGAGGTGACCGCGCAAGGCCTGCGTAATGAGGACGCGCTGGCCTTACAGAAATACAGCAGCGTGCGTATGCCCTATGACATGGTCAACCCGCTGGCATTTGCTGAACCGACCTCACCGCATATTATCAGCGCCGAGGAGCAGCGCCCGATTACCGCCAGCCAACTTTCTGCCGGACTGGCGGCGGTCGCGGCGCAGGCTGACTGGGTGTTGACCGAAGGGGCCGGAGGATGGTTTACGCCGCTTTCCGAAAGCTTCACCTTCGCAG
Organism: Erwinia tasmaniensis Et1/99; assembly: GCF_000026185.1. Lineage (NCBI taxonomy): Bacteria > Pseudomonadati > Pseudomonadota > Gammaproteobacteria > Enterobacterales > Erwiniaceae > Erwinia > Erwinia tasmaniensis. The sequence continues at coordinate 2,553,338 of NC_010694.1, read as the reverse complement.
ACTGGGTGGTTCAACGGCAGCTGCCGGTGATCCTGGTGGTGGGGGTTAAGTTGGGATGTATTAACCATGCGCTGCTGACCTCGCAGGCGGTGCTGTCCAGCGGTCTGACGCTGGCAGGCTGGATAGCCAACGGGATCCAGCCCGCAGGCAGACGACATCACGAGTATCTGGCGACGCTGCGTGCGCGCATTGCGGCCCCCTGTCTTGGTGAGATCCCCCATCTGACGGGGCCGGATCGCGACGATATTGGGCGGTATATCACTCTGCCTTAGGCTTTTCAGCCGACAGGAGCGAAGCGGTTCCCGTCGGCAACGCCGTGCATATCGCCACGGCCTTCACACCGCCAGCCACGTATTGACCACCCTGTCATCCAGCTGTGCCACTTTACCCTGAGCCACGTTACGCCCCCGATGCAGCAAAAGAAAACAGTCTGCAACACGGCGGATAAACGACAGGCGCTGCTCCAGCAGCAGGATGGTGATACCGAAGTCATGATTCAGACGGTGGATCATATTGCCCATCTCCTCTTCCAGCCAGGGTGACATGCCCTCCGTGGGTTCATCCAGGATCAGCAGGCTTGGCTGCAATACCAGCGCCCGCGCCAGCGCCAGCTGCTGCTGCTGGTCAATGGGCAGTTCGCCGCTACGCTGATGGCGCAGCGACCAGAGCGCTGGAAACAGATCGAAAACGCTCTTTGGGATGGCCCGATGGCTCGATGTCCCGGCTCCGGCCAACAGGGCGATCTGCAAATTATCCTCAACGCTCATTTGAGAGAAAATGTGCCGGCGTTGCGGTACATAGCCTATGCCGAGCGCGGCACGGGTTTCTACCGGCTGTAACAGCAGGTCCTGTGGCGGGCCGCTGGTGCCCTGCCAGGTCATGGAGCCGCTTTTAATCGGCAAATGTCCCATGATGCAGTTCACCAGCGTGGTTTTGCCCATGCCCTGCTGCCCGATAATACCGGTGCAGGTGCCGGGTTCGAGTTCTAAATCGACGTCCCACAAAATGTGGTTTTGCCCGTAGAACTGATTAACAGAGCGTAAACTGAGCATCTGACACTCTCCTCCAGAAAGTTTTAGATCGCAGCTGTTTTGCGTACGCTCTCTGTCGTATGGCAAACAGTCCGGCGTTCCGTTAAGAACCCCTGCGGCTTTATGCTTGTTGCTAAGGTGTTGTGAAAGCATGTGGCACCAGGAAAATGACTCACAGTGAATCAAAGCAATTAACGGGCCAGATTTGGTGAAAGGTGGGGTATTTGCTGCGCAGCTCACCATTTTGTGGGTAATTGATGAGTAAATCTAAACTATTCAGCGCGGTAAATAGCCTTTTGCACCGGGTCAGTGCGTGTATAGAACCCCCGGTGGTGCAAATGCCATATAAAAAGCCATCGAGGGTGTTTACGCCGCTATGGCAAGAAAAAGCGCCACCGTCAGGCTGAAAATGCGCATCTTCTCACCGCTAATGCGCGCCTGATACGCTAAAAAAAAGTCAAAAAAAAATATTTAACAGGTTTAATCGTACGTGGGGACGGTTTATACACATCAGACGCCTCAAGCGTTGAAAACAGTTATCCACTATTCCTGTGGATAACCTTGTGTATTAGGTTGTGAAAACCTGCGCAAGGCGAGAGCGGGCGCGGCCTGGAGGCGGGTTGCTGCGAAACTCGACTTTCATTTAGACTGCTTGAAAATCAACTGGTTAACTAAAATCAATAAGGCACATCATATTGAATCTATCGGCAACCCATTTTATGTCAATGCTATTGACAAATGTTAAAATCTCAAACTCTCTGGGGATAACCTTTTTGTTTAGCCCTTGTGCCACAAAACGCAGTGTTGGGCAAAAAGGGGGCTTTTAGTGAGAAAGTGGCATCATGCGATAGGGCTGTAATTATATCCAGTATTTATTGCTGGCAAAATCGTCAATGACGAGTAGAATTAAATCCGGTTCGTGTCCTTTTTCATCAGGTAGCCTGTTAATGAGCAAAGTCTTCAAACTCAACTCCGAATTTAAACCCGCCGGCGATCAGCCGGAGGCGATCCGCCGCCTCGAAGAGGGGCTGGAAGATGGTTTAGCCCATCAGACCCTGCTTGGGGTAACCGGGTCGGGTAAAACCTTTACCGTTGCTAACGTGATTGCCGACCTGAATCGTCCGACGATGGTGCTGGCGCCCAATAAAACGCTGGCGGCGCAGCTTTACGGAGAAATGAAAGAGTTTTTTCCGGATAACGCGGTAGAGTATTTTGTCTCTTACTACGATTACTACCAGCCTGAAGCCTATGTTCCCAGTTCTGACACCTTTATCGAAAAAGACGCGTCCGTAAATGAACACATCGAGCAGATGCGCCTGTCGGCGACGAAAGCGCTGCTGGAACGTCGTGACGTGGTGGTGGTGGCGTCCGTTTCCGCTATTTACGGCCTGGGCGATCCCGATCTCTATCTGAAAATGATGCTGCACCTGTCGCGCGGCATGGTTATCGATCAGCGCGCCATTCTGCGCCGCCTGGCAGAGCTGCAATATACGCGCAACGATCAGGCTTTCCAGCGTGGGACTTTCCGTGTGCGGGGTGAGGTCATTGATATCTTCCCCGCGGAGTCCGATGACTATGCGCTGCGCGTGGAGCTGTTTGACGAGGAGGTTGAGCGGTTGTCCATTTTTGACCCGCTGACCGGCCAGATAGAATCGGTGATCCCGCGTTATACCATCTATCCCAAGACTCACTACGTCACGCCGCGTGAGCGCATCCTGCAGGCGATGGAAGAGATCAAGGATGAGCTGGTGGAGAGGAAAAAAGTCCTGCTGGATAACAATAAGCTGTTGGAAGAGCAGCGCCTGAGCCAGCGAACCCAGTTCGATCTTGAAATGATGAACGAGCTTGGCTACTGCTCCGGGATTGAAAACTACTCGCGCTATCTTTCCGGGCGCGGGCCGGGTGAAGCGCCACCCACCCTGTTTGACTACCTGCCCGCCGACGGCCTGCTGGTGATTGACGAGTCCCATGTCACCATTCCACAGATTGGCGGCATGTACCGTGGTGACCGCGCGCGCAAAGAAACGCTGGTGGAATACGGCTTCCGCCTGCCGTCGGCGCTGGATAACCGCCCGATGAAATTTGAAGAGTTTGAGGGGCTGGCACCGCAGACCATCTACGTTTCCGCCACGCCGGGTAATTACGAGCTGGAAAAGTCTGGGGGCGAAGTGATTGACCAGGTGGTGCGTCCTACCGGCCTGCTCGATCCGATTGTCGAAGTGCGTCCGGTGGGCACCCAGGTGGACGATTTGCTCTCTGAAATTCGACAACGTGTGGCGATCAACGAGCGCGTACTGGTCACGGTGCTGACGAAACGTATGGCGGAAGACTTAACCGAATACCTCACGGAGCACGGTGAACGGGTGCGCTATCTGCACTCGGACATTGATACCGTAGAGCGCGTGGAAATCATCCGCGATCTGCGTTTGGGCAAGTTTGACGTGCTGGTGGGGATCAACCTGCTGCGTGAGGGGTTGGATATGCCAGAGGTCTCGCTGGTCGCGATCCTCGATGCGGATAAAGAGGGCTTCCTGCGTTCTGAACGTTCCCTGATCCAGACCATCGGCCGTGCGGCGCGTAACCTCAACGGTAAGGCTATTCTCTATGGCGACAAAATTACCCCATCAATGGCGCGTGCGATCGGTGAAACCGAGCGTCGCCGTGAGAAGCAGCAGCTGCACAATGAAGAACACGGCATAGTGCCGCAGGGCCTGAACAAGAAAATCTCCGATATTCTGGAGCTGGGCCAGGGGCTGGCGAAGAACAAGGCCAAACCGCGTAATATGAAAGGGCGCAGCATTGTGGAAGACGATCCGGCTCATGTCGATCTTACTCCGCAGGGGCTACAGAAGCGTATTCATCAGCTTGAAGCGCAGATGCAGCAGCATGCTCAGAACCTGGAGTTTGAGGAAGCCGCGCAGGTTCGTGACCAGCTGCACCAGGTGCGTGAGCTGTTTATCGCCGCATCCTGACGGTCCCACGGCAGCACGAGGCGCGCATCGCACCGTGCTGCCAGACCCGTCAGTCCAGCGTTTGTATCGCGCGCTCCAGCGCCAGGCGCAGCAGCTGACGGTCATGGCGGTAAGGTACATCTCCCGCCTCCAACGGTTGCTGGATCACCAGGCGTTGCTCCAGGCGGGCATGATCGGTGCAGGGGCCCAGCACCAGCGTATCAATGACCTGCTTTCCTATCACCTTTTCCATCATTTCCAGCTTGTCAGCGGTGGTCAGCCCGGCTGCCGCCGGACTCAGCTCTTTACCCAGATTGCCGATAAAGACCATTTTCGCCGGGGTGCGGCGCAACGCCTGGGCAATTTCCGGCAGCAGTAAAACCGGCATCAGGCTGGTGTAAAAACTGCCGGGGCCAACCAGGATCAGATCTGCCTGTCCAATCGCGTCTATAGCTTCACGCGTGGCGGACGCCGCCGGGGAGAGCATCAGCTCCCGAGGTGGCCTCGTCATCTGGTCAATTTCCGTCTCACCATATATAAGCTGCCCGTCCTCGTCACACGCCACCAGATCGACCGGTTGTTCGGACATCGGGATGAGAAATGCGTCAACCTTAAGCAGATTGCGGATCAAATTAATCGCATCTAACGGTCGGACGCTAAGATGATCCAGGGCTTTTAGCATCAGATTGCCAAGGTTATGCCCTGCCAGTTCGCCATTGCCGCTGAAGCGGTATTCAAACATCGCGGCGGCTATGCTGGGTTCGGCAATGAGCTGATTAAGACAGTTGCGCATATCTCCCCAGGCAATCCCCCCTTCGGAGCGACGGATACGCCCGGTAGACCCGCCATTATCCGTGGTGGTCACAATGCCGGTCAGGCGTGAACCCAGAGAGTAGAGGGAAGACATCACGCGGCCCAGCCCGTGTCCTCCCCCCAAAGCCACCACACGGTCGAGGTCAGCTAAAGTGCGATTGCGCATTATTTTCCCATGATGTTATCAGCAGAGTATCGCGTGATATTTTACGCTATCTGGCAGATAAAGTGCCGCGAAAATTCGCTATATATCAAAATGTATAGCGAAACTCTGTGCTGGTAACCACAAATCATTAGCGCTAAAATTCTCCTTACCACGGTCTGCCGATGTCGGCCGATCACACTTAAGCTCTGATACCTGTGTCCTGACGGATATGGTGTCATGGCCGCAACCCTCGAGTTGCCAGGGTGCAGAAAGAAATGACTGCATCTCCCGTTTTGGAAAGGTGTCAACGGTGTCACAATTTACTGATAACTTCGCGCGCAGGTTTTACTACCTGCGTCTGTCGATCACCGACGTGTGTAACTTTCGTTGCACCTACTGTCTGCCCGACGGCTATCAGCCTCAGGGGACGCAAAATAAAAGTTTTCTGACGCTGGATGAAATCCGTCGCGTGACGCGTGCATTCGCCGCTGCGGGTACGGAAAAGGTGCGTCTGACCGGCGGTGAACCGTCAATGCGCCGCGACTTCACCGACATTATTGCGGCGGTGCGCGAAAATGACGCCATTCGTCAGCTGGCGGTGACCACCAACGGCTACCGGCTGCAACGCGACGTGGCGCGCTGGCGCGCTGCCGGACTGACCGCGCTAAACGTCAGTATCGACAGCCTGGACGCCCGCCAGTTTCACGCCATTACCGGCCAGGATAAATTCGATTTGGTCATGCGCGGCATTGATGCGGCTTTTGACGCCGGCTTCAGCAAGGTTAAGGTGAATACCGTGTTGATGCGCGACGTCAATCATCAAAGCCTTGAGACCTTTCTCGACTGGATACGCTCCCGGCCAATCCAACTTCGTTTTATAGAGCTGATGGAAACCGGTGACGGCGGCACACTGTTTCGTCAACACCATATTTCCGGCGCCGTTATCCGTGACCAACTGATCCAGCAGGGCTGGGTTTTGCAGGCGCGTGCGCGTAGCGATGGCCCAGCCCAGGTGTTCCGGCATGAAGATTATCAGGGCGAAATTGGCCTGATTATGCCTTACGAAAAAGAGTTCTGTGCCAGCTGTAATCGTCTGCGCGTTTCGGCTACGGGCAACCTGCATCTTTGTCTGTTCGGCGATGGCGGCGTGTCGCTAAGAGATCTGCTGGCGCATGACGGCCAGCAGGAGGCGCTACAGGCGCGTATTGCCGCCAGTCTGGCGACGAAAAAACAGACGCATTTTTTGCATCAGGGCAATACCGGAATCACACAGAACCTTTCATTTATCGGCGGTTAAGCTAAGGACTCGATAATGGGCAACAGTAGCTCGGATTTTATCCCTTTGAACGTGGCGGTACTGACCGTTTCCGATCGGCACAGCGTCGACAGCGACAGTTCCGGCAGCTATCTGCATGAGGCGCTAACCGAGGCAGGGCACCAGGTGCTCGATCGTGCCATTGTCCCTGACAACCGTTACCGCATCCGTGCCGTCGTTTCCAGCTGGATCGCCAGCCGGGATGTGCAGGTGGTGCTGATAAACGGCGGTACCGGCTTTAACGATAAAAACTGTACTCCGGAGGCAATCGGGCCTTTGTTCGATCGTGAAGTTGAAGGATTCGGCGAACTGTTCCGGATGATCTCCTGGGAGGATATCGCCACCTCAACCGTGCAATCGCGCGCGCTGGCCGGTATCGCCAATGGTACGCTAATTTTTGCCGTTCCCGGATCGACCGGGGCCTGCCAGCTTGCCTGGGAGCGCATTATTCAGCCCCAGCTCGACGCCCGTACCCGGCCCTGTCATTTTGTCTCGCACCTGAAGAAACCGTAATATGTCCCAGCTGACTCATATCAATGCTGCCGGAGAGGCGCATATGGTGGATGTTTCCACCAAACAGGAAAGCGTGCGCGAAGCGCGTGCGCAGGCGTTCGTGGTGATGCTCCCACAAACGCTACAGATGATTATTGACGGTAGCCATCATAAAGGTGATGTATTTGCCACCGCGCGCATTGCCGGTATCCAGGCGGCAAAACGCACCTGGGAGCTTATTCCGCTGTGCCATCCGCTGCTGCTGAGCAAGGTCGAAGTCACGCTGGTCGCTGAACCGGCGCATCATCGGGTGCGTATCGAATCACTCTGCCGCCTGAGCGGCAAAACCGGGGTCGAAATGGAAGCGCTGACGGCGGCTTCGGTGGCGGCACTGACCATTTACGATATGTGCAAAGCGGTGCAGAAAGACATCGTTATTGAGCAGTGCCGCTTACTCAGTAAAAGCGGCGGCAAATCAGGAGATTTCCAGGCGGTTGCTAATGATTAACGTGCTTTTTTTTGCTCAGGTTCGCGAACTGGTTGGTACTGATACAATAGAAGTAGATGCAGAGTACGCCGATGTCGACATGCTGCGCCGCCAGCTGGCGGAGAGGGGGGAGCGCTGGGCGCTGGCGCTGGAACCGGGTAAGCTGCTGGCGGCGGTGAATCAGACGCTGGTGTCGTTACAGCACCCGCTGCGCGCCGGTGATGAAGTGGCCTTCTTCCCGCCGGTTACCGGGGGTTAAGATGGAGACCCGGATCAGAGTGGGTGATGCGCCCTTCAGCATGGGTGATGAACATCGGTGGTTGTCCGCTTCAGATCTGGACGGCGCGGTGGTCACCTTTACGGGCAAGGTGCGTAATCATAACCTCGGTGATGATGTGAATGCGTTGACGCTGGAACATTATCCCGGCATGACAGAGAAAGCGCTGGCGGCGATCGTTGCCGAGGCACGACAGCGTTGGGCGATGCAGCGGGTGACCATCATCCACCGCATCGGTGAGCTGTTCCCCGGCGACGACATTGTGCTGGTGGGCGTCAGCGCCGTTCATCGTGGCGCCGCGTTCGACGCCGCCGAATTTATTATGGATCAACTCAAAACCCGCGCACCGTTCTGGAAGCGCGAGGCCACTGCTGATGGTCAGCGCTGGGTTGCCGCGCGCGAAAGCGATCGGCATGCCGCCGCGCGTTGGAAAGGAAATCAATGAACCGTTATTTGCAAAAGTGTGTGATACCGCTGGCGCTGCTGCTGGCAAGCTGTAGTCAGCATTCGCCAGATACCGCTCCTGCGCAGCGACCCTCTGATGTCAAAGCGCAGATTGCCCGATTACTTCCTCCGGGGGTGAGCGATCGCCAGGGGTGGGCAGGGGACATTTATGTGGCATTCAATGGTCAGAATATCTCTCCTTCCGTCAGCAACCTGTGTGCGGTGATTGCCGTGACCGGACAGGAGTCGAATTTCAGCGCTGATGCGGCCGTGCCCGGCTTGCCGAAAATCGCCTGGGGGGAGATCGATCGCCGCGCGGGGCAGCTGCATATTCCTTCATTTCTGGTGCGTACCGCGCTGATGATCACATCCCCCAACGGTAAAAGCTACACCGACCGGCTGGATCACGTCAAAAGCGAGAAAGAGCTCAGTGCGGTGTTTGATGACTTTATCGATATGGTGCCAATGGGGCAGAAGCTGTTTGGCAACCTGAACCCGATTCATACCGGCGGGCCGATGCAGGTCAGCATCGCCTTTGCCGAGGCTCATGCCAAAGGCTACCCGTATCAGGTGGACGGTTCAATCCGGCGCGAGGTCTTTACGCGTCGTGGTGGCGTGTGGTTCGGCACGATGCATCTGTTAGGTTATCCGGCGAACTACCCTGCGCCGCTGTATCGCTTTGCTGATTTTAACGCCGGCTGGTATGCCAGCCGCAATGCTGCATTCCAGGCGGCGGTGTCTCGTCTTAGCGGTATCAGGCTGGCGCTGGACGGCGATCTGATCAACTACGGTTCGGATAATGCCGGAGGAACCGAAAAGGCCGTACGTCTGTTGGGTAAGCGGCTGGATCACAGCGATCGGGCCATACGGCGCGCGCTGGAGAAGGGCGACAGTGAGGATTTTGACAAAACCGATCTGTGGCGCTCGGTATTTGCCCTGGCAGATAAAGACGCCGGTAAAAAGCTGCCGCGTGAAATCCTGCCCGGTATTAAGCTGGAGAGTCCGAAAATCACCCGCAACCTGACGACCGCGTGGTTTGCCCAACGTGTCAATAGCCGCTATCAGAGCTGTTTGTCACGCTAATGCGTAAACGTGCACAAAACGTTGCGCTTGAAGGCTGGCGGAGTTAATGGGGTATATGCCAGACTTGGAAAGGATTACACTGTTTTTTTCATTCAACTACTTAAGGGGGCATCATGGATAGATATCCACGTTCTAATGATTCAATCGTTCAGCGTGCCGGCAGCGGTATTTCGGTGTATATGGCCCAGGTCTACGGCTGGATGACCTGTGGTTTGCTGCTAACCGCGTTTATTGCCTGGTATGCGGCCAATACGCCAGCGGTAATGCAGCTGGTATTTGCTAACCGCATTACCTTCTTCGGCCTGATCATTGCCCAGCTGGCCCTGGTTTTTGTCCTGTCAGGCATGGTGCATAAGCTCAGTGGAACCGTGGCAACCGGACTGTTTATGCTTTATTCGGCCCTGACCGGGTTGACGATGGCCAGCATCTTCCTTGCTTATACCTATTCCTCTATCGCCAGCACCTTTGTGGTGACCGGCGGGATGTTTGGTGCCATGAGCCTGTGGGGTTACACCACCAAACGCGACTTGAGCGGCATGGGCAGCATGCTCTTTATGGCGCTGATTGGCATTGTATTGGCATCGCTGGTGAATATCTGGCTGAAAAGCACCGCATTAATGTGGGCAGTGACCTACATTGGAGTGGTCGTGTTCGTCGGTTTGACGGCTTACGACACGCAAAAACTGAAAAACATCGGTGAAGGGATCGATGTGTCAGACAAGGAAAATCTGCGTCGTTACTCAATTATGGGGGCGCTGACGCTGTATCTCGACTTTATTAACCTTTTCCTTATGTTGCTGCGCATCTTCGGTAATCGCCGTTAACACAATGGGGCTGGCGCAGAGTGGGAGAATTCGACCCTGTGCCAGCCCTACTGCTTCGCAATACGGTAAGCGACCTAATGTTGCACCCCTGCTCACCAACTTATTATCTTTGCCGTTCTCCCCTCCAGAAGCACCATCTTTTCTAAAACAGGCCGTCTGTCGTTTTCTTCATGCTGTCCGGCCATGCCAGTGCTCAACGTCCAGCGTTGCCCGCAGAGGCAGAATTCTACCTGGCGTGGTGACTGACAGCCGCTAACAGGCTTCATCGGGACTTTAAATGAAAATCGCGCGTCTTTTGTGGCATACTGATGACACTCTTGCTTTCAACCAGTGAAAGAAAGAGTGTAGTCTTGGTCACAAAACCGGGTAATGTGCGCTTACATTTACGGCATTATCCTAAAACTACGTTAGTCTGAGGTAATACGTTACTGACTGGTTTCGGTAACCCGCTTGGGCGACCTCCGTTGGGTCTGCCGGGAGAAATACATGAAATGGTCCCATCGTATTCAGATTGTCACTGGACAAAACTGTGTACATATCGCACTGCACCTGCTGCTGATCGCCGCGCTGGTGTGGGGTTGGAAACACCAGGCGCTGCTACAGGTTTGTACCATTCTGCTGGCGTTATACGCCGGCGTGTTTACCGCGATGTTACTTACTCAACGCCTGCCGCGCCTGCGGCGTATCGGCGATTTCCTCGAGGATGTCACCACAACCTACTATTTTGGTGCCGCGATGATGGTGCTATTGGTACTGTCACGGGTGATCCATAATAATCTGCTGCTTGGCGCTTTCGGCGTTATGATGCTGACCGGGCCGGCACTGGTTTCTTTACTGGTGAAAGAGCGCGTACAGCCCCAGCACCGGGGCCAGCGTCCACGCTAGTCCAGACGGGCCACTTCGGTGGCCCGCTGCCATTTGTACCCCTGGAATACCGTTTTGAGCACGTTGTCATATCGGCAATATCATTCTGCGACTACCCGTTTGACAGCAGCCCTGTCTGGGTAAGTCAGCCACAGGTTTTATACTGTCCGCGCGTCTCCAGTCACTTTAGTGTACACACGCGGCCGTGCGGCAATAGCCCGTAGGGAAATTTCGCCAGATACAGATAATAATAAATGCCTTTAACGCGTCGGGGTCTGCTATAATAAGCGCCTTATGCACCGTGGTTTGTGCTCTCATTCAAGCGTCAGGAATGATCCTGGCGTCAACTCTCCCCCTGGAAACTACGCCGCGATGCGGTCAGGGCGGATCCGGAGTCAGTCAACTTTATGTCATTTGATTCTCTCGGCCTTAATGCCGATATTTTACGCGCTGTTGCTGAACAGGGCTATAACGAGCCGACGCCAATCCAGCGCCAGGCAATCCCGGTAGTACTTGCTGGCCGCGACCTGATGGCCAGTGCCCAAACCGGCACCGGTAAAACGGCAGGCTTTACCCTGCCGCTGCTACAGTTGCTGAGCAGCCACAATCCGCACCCGAAAGGACGGCGTCCAGTGCGCGCCCTGATCCTGACCCCAACGCGTGAGCTGGCGGCCCAGATCGGCGAAAACGTGCAGGATTACAGTAAATATCTTGATATGCGCTCGCTGGTGGTATTTGGCGGCGTAAGCATCAATCCGCAGATGATGAAACTGCGTGGCGGTGTGGACGTGCTGGTGGCGACTCCCGGCCGCCTGCTGGATCTTGAACATCAGAATGCTCTTGACCTGTCACAAGTAGAAATCCTGGTGCTGGACGAAGCGGATCGCATGCTGGACATGGGCTTTATTCACGATATCCGCCGCGTATTGGCGAAACTGCCAGCCAAACGTCAGAACCTGCTGTTTTCTGCGACCTTCTCTGATGAAATCAAAACCCTGGCGGAAAAACTGCTGCACAACCCCGAGCAGGTTGAAGTCGCCCGCCGCAATACCGCTTCCGAGCAGGTGACTCAGCATGTTCACCTGGTGGATAAAAAGCGCAAGCGCGAGCTGTTATCGCTGTTGATTGGTCGCGGCAACTGGCAGCAGGTGCTGGTGTTTACCCGTACCAAGCACGGTGCTAACCACCTGGCCGAGCAGTTGAATAAAGATGGTATTACCGCCGCCGCCATTCATGGCAATAAAAGCCAGGGTGCGCGTACTCGTGCACTGAGCGACTTTAAAGAGGGTAAAATTCGCGTGCTGGTCGCGACCGATATCGCCGCGCGTGGTATCGACATCGAAGAGCTGCCGCATGTGGTGAACTACGAGTTGCCAAACGTGTCGGAAGACTACGTACACCGTATTGGTCGTACCGGTCGTGCTGCGGCCGTGGGTGAAGCGCTGTCGCTGGTGTGCGTGGATGAGCATAAGCTGTTGCGCGATATTGAGCGCCTGTTGAAACGTGAAATTCCGCGCATGGCGGTCGAGGGTTTTGAACCTGACCCAAGCATTAAGGCCGAGCCAATTATCAACGGTCGTCAGCAGCAGCGTGGTGGCGGTGGACGCGGGCGCGGTGGTCAGGGACAGTCACCTCGTGGCGGCGGCGATCGTAGTGCCAGCGCAAACCGTAGCGGTACCGGCGGAGAACGTCGTCAGGGCAACGGTAACGCTGCGGGTACTGCACGCGGTGCACGTCCTGAAGGCGGCAACGGCGGCGCTCCGCGCGTTAACAAAACCCGTCCGCGCCGCGCCAACCCGGCGAACAACGGCTAATCAATCGGGGGGAAGCGCCCGCTTCCCCCTGTTATCACCCCCCCACAGGTTTACCATGCGCGTATTACTTGCCCCGATGGAAGGCGTTCTCGATTCGCTGGTGCGCGAGCTGCTGACCGACGTCAACGACTACGATCTCTGTATTACTGAATTTCTGCGGGTAGTGGATGCTCTGCTGCCGGTCAAATGCTTTCAACGTCTTTGCCCCGAACTGGATAACGCCAGCCGAACCCCATCGGGCACCCCGGTTCGCATACAGCTGCTAGGGCAATATCCCGAATGGCTGGCGGAAAATGCCGCCCGAGCGGTTGAACTCGGCTCCTGGGGCGTGGATCTTAACTGTGGCTGCCCGTCAAAAACCGTCAACGGCAGCGGTGGCGGGGCCACGCTGCTTAAAGATCCCGAACTGATTTATCAGGGGGCAAAAGCGATGCGCGCAGCCGTTCCTTCCCATCTTCCGGTGACGGTAAAAATTCGCCTGGGCTGGGACTCCGGTTCACGTCAGTTTGAAATTGCCGATGCGGTGCAGCAGGCCGGGGCCAGCGAGCTGGCCGTCCATGGGCGTACCAAAGAGGATGGCTACCGTGCAGAAGCGATAAACTGGCAGGCGATTGGCGCGATCCGGCAGCGCCTGTCGATTCCGGTCATAGCCAACGGAGAAATCTGGGACTGGCAGAGCGCACAGGACTGTATGGCGATCACCGGCTGTGATGCGGTGATGATCGGGCGCGGCGCGCTGAATGTGCCAAACCTCAGTCGGGTGATCAAACACAATGAGCCGCGCATGGCGTGGCGACAGGTGGTCCAGCTGCTACAACGCTATGTCCGGTTGGAAAAACAGGGCGATACCGGTTTGTATCATGTGGCGCGCATTAAGCAGTGGCTCGGCTATCTGCGCAAGGAATATGAAGAAGCGACCGATCTGTTTATGCAGGTTCGGGTGCTGAAAACCTCGGATGAAATCGCGGTCGTTATCGATGCGCAGTAAAAACCCCCCGTTCCGTGTGGAACGGGGGGTTTTTAACGCATAAAAATTAAGATTTCGGCTGGCTGTAAATCGGGCCTGGCTGATTGAGTACGGGCACATTTTGCCCTTCCGACGGGGCGTCCTGCTGGCTTTCCGGCGAAGCCTCTGGTGAGGCTGGCGTCGCCTCCTGCTCAGGCGTGGTGACCGGAGCGGCCATCGGCTCCCCGGCAGCACCGTTAACCTTCACCGGCATACCTGAACGCATCTTGAGAGCGGCTTCCAGGCTGGAACCGTTAACGCTGGCATCGGAGACCACTTTGTTCACCTTATCGCCCAGCTTCAGCGGAACCGGCTCACGCGAAGCAAATTGCTCCTGGGTTTGTGACAGCGGATTATGAACTTCCACATAGCGTGAACCATCCGGTTCTACCGCTGCTTTAACCGGCTGGTCGATGAACTGGACGCGGGTACCCACCGGCACATTGCTGAACAGCCATTGAATATCTTCAGCACGCAGGCGCACGCAGCCGTGGCTTACGCGCAGGCCAATACCAAAGTTGGCATTGGTTCCGTGGATAGCATACAGGCGTCCAATATAGAGGGCGTAGAGGCCCATCGGATTGTCAGGGCCCGCGGGGAACACCTCCGGCAGAGATTCTCCACGCGCGGCGTACTCCTGATGCATTTTCTTGGTCGGCGTCCAGGTCGGGCCATCTTTTTTACGCTGAACGGTAGTGGTCCAGTCGATCGGCGTGTCTTTGCCCAGCTCGCCGATACCGATTGGCAGAACCACCACGGTATTAGTGCCTTTCGGATAGTAATACAGGCGCATTTCTGCGCTGTTGATCACAATGCCTTCACGCGGGGCGTCTGGCAGCAGCAGCTGGTGAGGAATAATCAGTTTGCTGCCGGCTTTAGGCAGATAGACGTCCACCCCCGGATTCGCTTCCATCATGTTGCTCAGACCCATCTGGTACTGAGCGGCGAAAGCTTCCAGTGGAAGTTTACTGTCTTGAGGAATGGTAATTTCCAGGTTTTCCCCGGTCAGGCGGCTATTGGCGGCCGGAAGAGGGTAAACGACAGCGAAAGCCGAGTGGCTTAAGGCCGCTGCGGTAAGGATTAGGGTGACAAACGCTCGGATGCTTTTTTTCATATTAATTTCAGGTGTAGCGCCATGTAGACTGTTGATAAACGACCCAATACCGGTCAACGATAGTCGAAACGTTCGAGTTGCAGCAGGTGATCTGTAACGCGAAGTGTGACGAATACGACCGGCTGCGCATTATATGTGCATAATCGCTTTTGAGGGAACCTGCATTTATTGTTGTGGAACTATCTTTACGATTAACCAGCGCCGTAACGCCGCTCAGGCGGTGAAACTTACCTGCTCAACGTCGGCGAAGTGGCTATTTATTACGCTTTTTCAAGGCAATACGGATGCCCCATACGATGGCGACTATCAACAGCAACCAGAACAGCTGTTTCAGATGATGGTCCAGCTGATGCAGCCAGGGGGCAATAACCTGACCACCGAGATAGCCGAGCGAAACAAAAATGGTTGCCCACAGCGCCGCGCCGATCAGGTTACATAGCAGGAACTTGCGTGGAGAGAGCTGGCTGGCACCAATAATAATCGGCCCGACAATGCGCAGTCCGTACATAAAGCGTACGCCGATCACAAAAAGTACTGGCCTGTTGCGGATCAGGCGGTTAGCGCGGGCAATATGCTGGCGATGTTTTTTAAAACGCAGCAGGATAGTCTCACCGTAGCGACGACCGATAAAAAACAGGGCGCAGTCGCCGAGCATACCGCCTAACATGGCCGCCAGAACCACGCCGCCATAGCGTAACAGTCCCTCATGGGCGGCTATGCCCCCCAGCAGCGTAAAGGTTTCCCCCTCGGCCAGGCAACCGATAAACAGTGCCCAGTAGCCGTACTGGGATATCAGCGTATTGACGTCAATCTGCAAAACGGCACTCCTTTTTATTTCCCGGCGGCTAAGTCTAGCGCTTTTATCACCGTAGCAGGAATGAATGCCGACTTTTTATTTTATTTTGTCCTGAAATTGAGGCGGTTACCCCCGGTACCCGGCTGCCTCATCACAAAATTTTCACGGGCACTTATACTTGAAGAGATGCCGCCCGAGAGATGGCCAACTGGCGGTCCGTTGTTCAGAGGAGTGAAGATATGAACCATGTATGGGGACTTCTTGCGCATCCCGGCCGTGAGATGCGCGACATCAGGCAGGAGAACGAATCTCTCTCTCACCACTACGTCCATCATGTCTTGCTGATGGCGCTAATCCCGGTGATTTGCGCGTTTGTCGGCACGACCCAGATCGGCTGGAGGTCCGGCGATCATCCCGCGATTGTGCTGTCGTTATCCACGGCGTTCGGGCTGGCGGTCTTGTTCTATGCGCTGATGCTGACGGGCGTGGCCGTGATGGGGCGGGTCGTCTGGTGGATGGCGCGTGACTATCCGCAGCGGCCTACGCTTGCCAGCTGCCGGGTATTTGCCGGGTATGTGGCCACGCCGATGTTCCTGAGCGGGCTGGTGGCGCTCTATCCCCTGGCATGGCTGTGCGCGCTGGTAGGCACGCTGGCACTGGTTTACACCGGTTATCTGATGTATGTCGGTATCCCGATGTTTCTCAATATCGACAAGGAAGAGAGCCTGCGTTTTATTGGCTCCACTCTGGCCATCGGTGTGCTGGTACTTGAAGTGTTACTGGCACTAACGGTGCTTCTTTGGGGTTACGGCTTCCAGTTGTTCTGAGTACCCGTACCGCCGGGCAACCGGCGGTATTTCCATTAACGTGGTGAAACGAATATTCAGTAGGAAAAATCTTGTCTCCCAGCTTATTATGCCGAGGCCAGCCCCCGTCACACTGACGGGAAGCGGCGTGTGCTTGTCACACCTGAATAACCAGCCGTTAAGTCTTCGCCGATGCCTGCAAAAATTCGTTTATCCCTGTTTAGTCTGGCCATGCTGATTTCCACTCCATACCTGATAACTCAGGCCGCCGCTCGCGATCGCCAGCCTGAGTTAAGCAGCGCTGCCCAGCCGGCCATTGCCTCTGGCAGTGCGATGATCGTGGATCTGAACAGCAATAAAGTGATCTATGAAAGCCACCCGGACCGGGTGCGGCCCATCGCCTCAATCACCAAGTTAATGACGGTGATGGTGGCGCTGGATGCCCATCTGCCGCTGGATGAGATGCTGAAAGTGGATGTCAGTCATACGCCAGAAATGCGTGGCGTCTACTCACGCGTGCGGCTGAACAGTGAAATCAGCCGCAAAAACATGATGCTGCTGGCGCTGATGTCGTCAGAAAACCGCGCTGCCGCCAGTCTGGCGCACCACTATCCCGGCGGCTACGATGCTTTTATCCGCGCAATGAATGCGAAAGCGCGGGCGCTGGGCATGAGCCATACCCGCTACGTTGAGCCGACCGGACTATCGATCGAAAACGTTTCCACCGCGCGCGACTTGAGCAAGCTGCTGCTGGCGACAAAACGTTATCCGCTGATCGGCCAACTGAGCACCACCCATGAGGATATGGCCAGTTTCCGCAGCCCGAATTACACGCTGCCATTCCGTAACACTAACCACCTGGTGTATCGCCCGGACTGGAATATCCAGCTGACGAAAACCGGCTACACCGACGAGGCGGGGCACTGTCTGGTGATGCGCACCGTGATTAATCAGCGGCCGGTATCACTGGTGGTGCTGGATGCGTTTGGCAAATATACCCACTTTGCGGATGCCAATCGCCTGCGTCAGTGGATTGAAACCGGTAAAGTCTCCGCGGTACCGCCTGCTGCCCTGAGCTACAAAAAAGATAAGGCCGCACGCGTGGCGAATAACGTACGGGCTGACGATAGCGTGCCTGAATAGACGCGACGGAGAACACTTTTCAGCCAGGGGTGCTGTTGATATGCGAATTCAGCGCCCGCTGCATCAGCAGCGTATCGCGCCATTCGCCGTGTTTAAAACCCACGGCGCGGAGGTGACCGACAACCTCAAAGCCCATTTTTTTATGCAGGCTGACCGATGCCGTGTTGCGATAGCCGTCCCCGACATTCGCCAGCATTTGCTGAAAGGATTGCTGCTGGCAGCGCACAATGAGCGCTTCCAGCAGCGCGCTGCCGATGCCACGGCCGCCCAGATGGGCTGCGATATAGACTGAATCTTCAACGGTAAAACGGTAGGCCGCGCGTGGACGATACAGGCTGGCATAGGCAAAACCCGCCACCTCACCGTCCATCTCCGCCACCAGCCACGGTAGCTGGAGATCGCGTACTTTGACATAACGGGCTGTCATCTCGGCCAGGTCGGGCGGTGTTTCTTCAAATGAGCCGCAGCCGTGTAAGACATGCCCGGCATAAACAGATGTCATGGCGGACATATCGTCGGTCGTGGCGTCACGTACCAGAAAAGAGGGGAGAGCAGGCATATTGCCTCCGGCAGTGTTTATTGAGTCATTAGACATAAGATACACCGATCTCGCTCATCGTTTATTCTTATGATAACTACCGCAACTTTACATCACGAATCCTATAGTGTCGGTCAGGGCAACAGCCTAAACTGTTCGGCAAATTTCAAGGTGCCTGAGGCACCGCTCTTGGTATCAGGAACATGTTCATGTCTGGCTTGTTTACTTTTCTTCGTATCTGTCTGCTGGCACTGGTCACGCTTTTACCTCATCCGGTTCTGGCAGCAGAAAATGACGGTGTTCAGCAAAATGGTGATGCGCCGCATAAGGTTAATGCCGCCGCCGAGCTGCCAAAAATGCAGAAGGTGCTGGACAACATTAAGCAGCGGGTTTCCGGGGAAACCAATGACAGCAGGCTAAATGAGCTGAATGATTTGGCGCTGGAGCTTTCTGGCGATGCCGATACCCTGATGCAGGATATCATTCCGCAGCGCGCCCAGCTCCATGCCCAGCTGGCGGTGCTTGGACCGGCTCCGCAGGCTGGCGTCGGGGTAAAGGAGACTGCCGAGGTGACCAGCAAGCGCAGCAAGCTGGAAAACCAGAAAGGCAAAATGGACGACCAGATCAAGCAGGCTGAAGCGATAAAAAACGGCTCGATCAACCTCTCCGCACAAATTGTTAACCTCCGACGCGATGCGCTGAAAACCCAGCTGGCGCTAAATGCAGGCAGCATCTTCGGGGCGCGCTTCTGGTCACCGTTATTTAATAGCCAAAGCGGCGACAGCGATAAAATCAGCGCTTTTGTTGATGAACTGAGTACCACGGCAGCACTAAGTTGGGAGCCGGACTGGCGCTTTGGCACCATCGCCTGGGTGTTGGCAGCGATGCTGGTGGCCACGCTGGGCCGCCGCTATCTGGAAGAGTTTCTTGCCTGGGTGGGCATCCATCATCTGCCGGAGGGCCGTCTGCGCCGCAGTTTCCTTGCCGCAGCCACCGCACTGACCACGCTGCTGGCGGTCGCGCTGGCGTTTAACTTCCTCGATCTGGCTTTCACCCGTCACGATCAGGTGATGGATGACGTACGTGCCTTTGTCGACAGGCTGGTAGGCCAGAGCATTATCTGTGGGCTGATTGCCGGTTTAGGTCGTGCTTTCCTTTCTACACGGCGTCCGTCGTGGCGTTTGCCCACCATTTCGAATGAGGTGGCGCTGGCGTTAAAACCCTATCCTCCACTGACCGCAGCGCTGGTATTTATCTTTCAAACGGTGGAAACCGTCAACAGCAGCGTCAATACCAGCGTTGGCACCACGATCTTCGCCAACGGTATGACCGCGCTGCTGATTGGCGCTACGGCACTGTCGATCAGTATGCGCACCAACCGCGTGCGGCGGCGCATGTTGCAGGAAGGGCACCAGCCGGAGGCGAAATCGACGGTAGTCGGCCTGATCCAGATGGCGCTAACGCTGGTCGGTGTGGCGATTATGGTTGCCCTGGCGATCGGTTATGTCACGATGGCGCGCTTCCTCAGCTATGAGCTGGTGTGGATGGGCATTGTCTTCGGCTCCTTCTATATCTGTAGCCAGCTGGTGGCCGATGCCAGTGAAAGCCTGTTTTCCACCAACAGCGCCTCTGGGAAACGTATTCAAAGCTCGCTGAATATCGACGAGCGGCATCTTGGGCAGATAGCCGCGCTGCTCGGCGCGGCAGGCAAAACCCTGCTGGTGCTGGTGGCGGCCATGGCGCTGCTTAACGGAACTTTTGGCAGCTCAACGCCGCTTGAGCTGGTGCAGAAGGCCATCGAGTTCTGGGGCGGTAAAGGGCTGGAATCGCTGAATATCGTACCGGCGCATATGGTTAACGCGCTGATCTGTATGGTGGTGGGTATCTGGGCGCTGCGCTCGGTGAAACGCTGGCTGGAGCATGATTTCCTGCCCAAAACCACGATGGATATCGGGATGCGCGTGTCGCTGATCACCCTGTTCAGCAATATCGGCTTTGTGCTGGTTATTCTGATGACGCTGTCGATTATGGGCCTGCAGTGGAACAAGCTGGCGTGGATCGTCAGCGCCCTGTCTGTCGGTATCGGTTTCGGCTTACAGGAGATCGTGAAGAACTTTATCTCCGGTCTGATCCTGCTGACCGAGCGTCCGGTAAAAGTTGGCGATCTGGTGAGCATCAGCGGCATTGAAGGTGATATTCGCCGTATCAACGTGCGCGCGACCGAGATCCAGCTGACCGATAAGTCAACGGTGATTGTCCCTAACTCGCAGCTGATCTCGCAGAACGTGCGTAACGCCACCATGGGTAACGCCCAGGGGGTGGCGACCATCACTCTGACCTTCCCGCTGGATATCGACCCGCAACAGGTGCGTCAGCTGTTGTTAGATGTGTACGGCGAAAATGAGCGGGTGCTGGAAACGCCGGAGCCATCGGTATCGTTTAAGGATTTGACCAGCAGCGGAATTGTGCTGGCGGTAACCGGTAACGTGGCCAGCCCGCGCCAGGTCAGCGGAGTGAAAAGCGACCTGCTGTTTGACATTCTGACCCGGCTGCGTAAAGAGGGCGTGGTGCTGTCGACGCCGCAAACCATGATTATCGAACATAAGGATGAACAGCTGGTGCTAAAAGAAGCGCCGCAAGAGTAGTGTGGTTAGCCTTTAGCGGGCGGAGAAACGATCCCCGCCCGGCAGGCTACTTCCCGCAGCCGCCCTCATCCCAGTTTTTTGCCCTGGTGGTTTTACCAATGCCGGGGTTGAAACTGTTGGTCGGGTCGAGCCGTTGGTAAAACGCCTTTAGCTGCGGCCTGGCCTGATACAGATGCCCCACGTTATGTTCAGCCGGATACTCCGCTCCGCGCGCCTCAAGAATAGCCAGCATCTTCTCCTTCAGCGCGTGTACATCGACCCCTTTTTTCACAATATAGTCCTGATGGAAGACGTGACACAGGAAGTGGCCGTAATACAGTCGATGGGTCATTGCACCGTCGAATTCTGGCGGCAGCTGTTCAAACCAGTCGCGGTCGTTACGCCTCAGGGCGATATCCAGCGCCAGGATATCTTCGACCTCATCGTGGTGCACCGCATGATAGCGCACCGCCGCACCGGCGGCGGCAAAGCGGTGCAGAAAGGCATGCGCACCTTCTTTCCCTTCGCATTCGAAAAACTCGCCCTGCGCCTGCTGGAAAAAGGTTTGCAAATACGCGCGCGCTTCCGCCACGCCATCGCCGGACATTTTCAGCATCAGATGATGTTCAAAGCGGTCACGATATTGCTTAATGCGCGGCGGCAGATGCGCGGGCAGCAGGGCGGACAGCCTTTGCAGCAGGCGGTCGCTGAAGTGGGGCTTCAGCCATTTTACCCGCGCCAGCAGCGCATCCACCCGTCCTTTGAGCGTAAAGAACAGCGGCATTTTATCGGTGCCGAGCTTATCGATCATCACAAAGGTATCTTTGCCGTAGGTCTCCGCGATATCAAAAATATCGCGATGCATATATTCTCCGGCCACCGGCAGGTGGGTAAAGCGGGACAGCATATGACGGCGCAGCTGGTCGAGCACCGCCGTGTCGTTGGTGCCGATATAGAACACCTGCTGGGCGCTTTCACTGGCAAAGGTATCGAGCCGCACGGCAAACAGCGCCAGCTTTCCGGCGCAGCCGGAAGCTTCATACAGTCGGCGGGCATCGGCATTAAATCGCGATGGCGTAGCGGCATCGACATCGCGCACCCGTTCGGCATAGTCCGGATCGGAGGCGTGGCGCTGGTCGTGCTGCACGTCAGACGGCTGCCAGCTGTCATCGTCCAGCTTAGCGAGAATCTGCTCCGGCGTGCTGCCGAGATCGATCCCCAGATGATTGACCAGCTGCAATTTACCGTTGGCATCAATCTGCGCGTACAGCGCCATCTCGGTATAGGCCGGGCCGCGTTTCACCAGCGATCCGCCGGAGTTATTACAAATGCCCCCCAACACCGATGCGCCAATGCAGGACGAACCGATCACCGAATGCGGCTCACGTCCGAGCGGCTTAAGCGCTTTTTCCAGCTGATAAAGGGTACTGCCGGGGAATGCCAGCACCTGCTTACCCTCGTCCAGCAGCTGAATTTTATCCATGCGCAGCGTGCTGATAATCACGATATCACGCGGATAATCATTGCCGTTGGGGGTCGAGCCTTCGGTCAGTCCGGTATTCGCCGCCTGCATCAGAATAATCACATCGGCGTCAACGCAGGCCTGAAGGACGCGCCACTGTTCCAGTAAACTGCCGGGGAATACCACGGCGAGCGCGTCCCCTTCGCCGGATCGGAACCCTTTGCGATAACGTTCGGTTTTTTCAGGTTCGCTCAACAGATGGCTGCGGCCAACGATACGGCCCAGCTCTGCAACCAGTTTTTGTGCTGCGGGTTGGGAAGTGTGCATGTCTTATCCTTGTCAGTTTCTCCCTTTTACTTTAGCACCGGATAAAGTCCCCGCTGAAAATGCGGTAATTCATGGTGGTAAAACTAGCTGCTATGATCAAGGTATGACACACTGCGCGCATCAGTGCGTACGCGATAAAATAATCGATTTGCCGCAATCACTTGAGAGAAGATCATCTGATGAATTGGATTTGTTCTGTCAGCCTTGCCGTCACTCTGGCGCTTCAGCCAGCGTTTGCCGATGATATCATCGGCCCTCATCAGCAAACTCCGCAGGCGCGTGACGCTTTCGTCAGCGGACTGCTGAAAAAAATGACCCTTGATGAAAAGATTGGCCAGCTGCGCCTTATCACCGTGGGGCCGGAAAATCCTAAATCCGCCATTCGTGACATGATCCAACAGGGGCAGGTAGGGGCGATTTTCAATACCGTGACCCGGCAGGATATTCGTCAGATGCAGGATCAGGTGATGCAGCTTAGCCGCCTTAAGATCCCGCTGTTTTTTGCCTATGATGTGATCCACGGGCAGCGCACCCAGTTCCCAATCCCGCTGGCGCTGGCCGCCAGTTGGGATCTGGAGGCGGTGGCTGAGGTGGGCCGTATTGCGGCTTATGAAGCGGCCGATGACGGCCTCAATATGACCTGGGCACCGATGGTGGATGTGACACGTGAACCGCGCTGGGGTAGGGGCTCGGAAGGTTTTGGCGAAGACACCTGGCTGACCGGTGAAATGGGGCGCGTGCTGGTCAAGGCGATGCAGGGCAACAGTCCGGCGGATCGCTATTCGGTGATGACCAGCGTGAAACACTTTGCCGCCTACGGCGCGGTGGAAGGCGGGCGTGAATACAATACCGTTGATATGAGCCCCCAGCGCCTGTTCCAGGACTATCTGCCGCCGTATAAGGCGGCGCTGGATGCGGGCAGCGGCGGCGTGATGGTGGCGCTGAATTCGCTGAACGGCGTTCCGGCCAGCGCCGATAGCTGGCTGCTCAAAGATATCCTGCGGGATGACTGGAAATTCAAGGGCATTACCATCAGCGATCACGGCGCGATTAAAGAGCTGATCCAGCACGGCGTGGCGCGCGATCCGCAGGATGCGGTGCGTATTGCGCTTAAATCCGGCATCGATATGAGTATGAGCGATGAGTACTACAGCAAGTACCTGCCGGGTCTGGTGAAAAGCGGCGCGGTCAGCATGGCTGAGATTGATGACGCTACCCGCCATGTACTGAACGTGAAATACGATATGGGGCTGTTTAACGATCCTTACAGCCATCTTGGCCCGGCCAGCAGCGATCCGGCCGATACCAATGCGGAAAGCCGCCTGCACCGGGCAGAAGCGCGCGATGTGGCGCGCAAAACGCTGGTACTGCTGAAAAATCGTCAGGATACGCTGCCGCTGAAGAAAAACGGCACCCTTGCGCTGATTGGCCCGCTGGCCGACAGCCAGATTGATATTATGGGCAGCTGGTCGGCGGCCGGGGTCGCTGGCCAGTCGGTCACGCTGCTTCAGGGAATGAAAAATGCCACCGCGGGTCAGGCCACGTTGCTGTATGCCAAAGGGGCTAACGTCACCGATAACAAAGGCATTCAGGACTTCCTTAACCTGTATGAAAAAGCGGTCACCGTTGATGTGCGCACGCCGCAACAGATGCGGGATGAGGCCGTGGCAACGGCACAGAAAGCTGACGTGGTGGTTCTGGCGGTGGGTGAGGCGCGCGGTATGGCGCACGAGGCTTCCAGCCGCACCGATCTGACGCTGCCGGACAGCCAGCGCCAGCTTATCCGGGCGTTAAAAGCGACCGGTAAGCCTCTGGTGCTGGTGCTGATGAATGCGCGGGCGCTAACTTTGGTAGAGGAAACGCAGCAGTCTGATGCGCTATTGGAAAGCTGGTACAGCGGCACCGAAGGCGGCAACGCCATTGCCGACGTGCTGTTCGGTGATGACAACCCTTCCGGCAAGCTGCCGATGACCTTCCCGCGTTCGGTGGGGCAGGTCCCGATGTACTACAACCATCTGAACACCGGGCGGCCCTATGATTTCGAACATCCTAACAAATACACTTCGCATTATTTTGATGAGGCCAACGGCCCGCTGTTCCCGTTCGGCTATGGTCTGAGCTACACCCACTTTACGCTCTCGCCGGTGAAGATGTCGGCTGCCACCATGACGAGAAACGGATCGGTCAATGCCAGCATTACGGTGACCAACAGCGGCAAACGCGACGGGGCCACGGTGGTACAGCTTTATCTGCGCGACGAGGTGGCAAGCATCAGCCGTCCGGTGAAAGAGCTCAAAGGCTTTAAGCGTATTATGCTGAAGGCCGGGGAATCGCAAACCGTCACTTTCCCCATCGACGCCAGCGCGCTGAAGTTCTGGAATGCTAAAATGCAGCAGGTGGCGGAGCCGGGTAAATTCAGCGTGATGATCGGGCTGGACTCGGTACGCACTGAGAATGCCGAATTTGACTATCTGTAAACGGCGGAGGGGCCTGCCCCGCTCTGAACTTAAGGTGCGGCATTGATGTCCGGTTTACGCAATAAAATTCAGCAGCAGGTTTTCCGCATTAACGGCCTGTCGCTGAATGAGTTTGACCTCTCGCAGCCGCCGGGCGATCCCGGGCTTTACGGCCCGGACAGCGTTATCTGGCGCGTGCACGGCGACTTTTCTTCCATGCTGTGCGGTGGGATTTCCGCGCTGCTGCTACAGATGCTGCACCCGCTGGCGCTGGCCGGCGTCTGGGATCACTCCACTTTTCGCAGCGATATGATGGGAAGACTGCGGCGTACCAGTCAGTTTATTGCCGTCACTACCTTCGGAAATACGGAAGATGCGCATATTCTGATCGCCCGTGTTAAGGGCATTCACCAACATATTTACGGCGAGGATGCGCAGGGCAAGCCCTATGCGGCCAGCGATCCGCAGCTGCTCACCTGGGTTCATGTGGCGGAAACCAGCCGCTTCCTTGCGGCACATTTGCGCTACAAAAATCCGCACCTCTGCCTGGCGCAACAGGACAGATACTACCGTGAGGCGGCGCGGGTGGCAGAAGCGCTGGGCGCGGAAAACGTGCCCAAAAGCGTGGCGGCCGTAGAGGCTTATTTGCAGGGCATGCGGCCGCAGCTGCGCTGCGATGAGCGCACGCAGGAGGTGCTGTCGCTGTTATTAAATACTCCCGCTCCGACCTGGCAGGCGCGTCCTGCGATGAAAGCGATGTTGGCGGGCGGTATCGAACTGCTGCCCGGCTGGGCACAGCAGGCTTTTGGCCTGCATTTTTCACCATTGAAACGACGCGTTATCCGTGTACGTATTCATGGCATCGCCGCGCTGCTGCGCTGGGCGATCCATCGCGGTGCCTTTCAGCGCGCCATGACGCGGGTAGGGCGTTAGCGCACGCCGCTTTTTTGAGACTATTACCCTTGCCGTGAGGAGCGCCACGCGGCATGCTGGCTTATTGTTCAGTAACCACGGCTCACGCCACACCATCGTCGAGGCGTTATGATACGGCCCCATCAGATTGCCGAAGTCAGCAATCAGCAGCAGACGCTGATCGCCATCGTCGAACAGGACGAACGCACGGCCTATTTCTATATCTGGCCGTCTGAGGCGTTGCGCACGCAGTTTGCCGTACGCGGCTGCTGGTTACGCAACCTGCTGCCCGCGCCGCAGCAGGAAGACGTGGCAGCGATGCAGCAGGGCATCGCGCCGCTGCTCAGCGCAGAATACTGCCGCACGCTGGAGGCGGAGCCGATGCTCGACCCCGCCGCGCTGCACATCGTCTGGGAGCCCAGTGATGACGGCGCCGCGCTGTGGTATCAGGGGCAGCTGCTGGCGGTGATCCCCGGCTGGAGTCTGTATCAGGACAAGCAGATTAGCTTTTCGGCGGGCTGTATCAAAGCCGGCCGTCTGACCGCACCGCTTGGCTCCGCCTCAACCAACGAATATTATGCGGCGGCGCAGCAGCACCGCCAGTTCTGGCGTGAATGGCAGGATGGCCAGCCGTGGGAGCCCTTACAGCAGGAGATGTTGCAGCGTTACCAGACGCAATACGGCAACGCCCTGAAATACTACGCCATCGACCAAGGCAGCTGGCCGCCGATGGCCATCTCGCAGCATTACCACCAGGGAAACTGGTATTTCCTGACGCTGGGCATGTCCGTGCGTCCGATGCCGCGGGTTGACTTTCTCTATCAGGATCTGGCCCCGGCGTATCGCCGTTGTGAACTGGGCCTCGCCATCGATGGTGCGGTGATGACGGAAGACAACGCGGTACAAATGGCCAGCGCGCTGGCGGGCTTTGCCCATATGCCGTGGTCGCGTCTTAGCTGGTTGGGAGAAGGCCATACGCTGGAGTCAGCGCTCGCTCCGGTAGGCTTCGCGGGCTTTGTCCTCTCCGGCGTCATAGCGGGTGACGGCGGGCAGCCCGCGGTAGCCAAACGTCACGGCGATAACGTCAATCTGCTATGGGCTGCACCGGTTACCGCGCCGGAACTGGATTTTGCCCAGCGCGAAACTGACGGCGGACAGCAGCTGGTAGCGCGGCTGTTGCAGCATGATTGCGGGCATATCTTCCGCGCGCGTCCGCCGGTGGTTGAGCCAGGAATATAAAGAGATAGCCCGATCCAGACGCGCGTGCGGGTGCCTGCTGCCGGTGTTCAATTCGCACGTTAACGATATTTTTCGCACGATTATATGCAGATCGAACGCCTTGTCTTATGTCAAAATAGCCGGCATTCGCGTTAAGGAGTCGGCATGTCAGCTATTGAAGTTATCCTGGTCGATCGCCACGACCATCCCACCGGTAAGATGGAAAAACTTGAGGTTCATGAAAAGGGCTTACTGCATCGGGCGGTGACCATTTACGTATTCAACTCGCAGCATCAGCTGCTGCTGCAACAGCGCGCGCGCGGTAAATATCACTGTGGCGGGCTGTGGAGTAATACCACCTGCGGCCACCCCTATCCGCAGGAGTCGACCGCCGATGCCGCGCAGCGCCGCCTGCGTGAAGAGATGGGGCTTGATTTGAGGTTGCAGCCGGTGTTTGAACTTAGCTACAACCTGCCGCTCAGTAACGGTCTTACCGAACACGAGTACGGCCACGTCTATTTCGCCATCAGCGATGCGCTGCCGACCGTTAATCCTGAAGAAGCGGACGACTGGCGCTACGGCTCGCTGGCAGATATTCAGCATGAAATTCAGGCTCACCCGGAGCGCTTCACTCCGTGGTTTCTCTACACCTTTGCGCGCATCCCGGCCGAGTTCGCACAGTACATTGCCCGGCAGTCTGCCGTTGGTTGACTGAAAACGGCCACTGCATGTGAATACCGGTGATTAAAGTGAGGCGCTTTGGGCCTGTGGCAGGATCTCTGTTAAGACCGATCAATGTTATTCAGCTGGTTACGAAACGCGGCGGGATCGCGCTCAAGCCTGATCCTGGCTAAAGCTCCTGCCGAACGTCAATTACGCCTATTTTTGTCACGTAGGATAGCGGTAACATGATCCTTCCGTTGCGTCAGGAACTGCGCATTGGGCAGCGAATGAGGATGTTTGAAAACGGGGACGTTGGCCAGCAGCCTTTCTATCCGGGTATAGAAAGTCTCATCATCCTGAAACGCTCGTGGGTGATATTGTGCCCGCGCGCCAACTCACTAAGGACGTTAACCCGCACCGTATCTGCATTAATTAAACCTTCCTCAAACCGCTGGTGAAAGGCAAGCCGCCTTTGCGATAGTAATCCAAACCGGTAAAAGTGAACGTCATTCTTACTACGCTGTGGTTGCGCACCTTTTCATTCAGTATTGGCTGGGGCGGATGCAGGACGTGCAGCTTAGCGGAAATAGCCTTTTTTTCTGTCGGGATTGAATTCAGAAGTTTTAATTCTATATTTTGCGTAGCCCCAGAAATGGCAATAAGCGCAATACACTGTGGTGCCGCAGCCAGCTTAATCTGTTAATAGAGATTCGGGTGGGTTAATTTAGCCATCCCTTTGGTCGGGAGCACGCGTAGGTTTTCTTTTTTGAAATATTGAAACCTGTCTTTTATTGGTTTATGTCACTTCATTTAACAGGTAAATAATAGTGATGTCTGTCGGTGTTGAAAAATTGAATACTCCTGAGTATCAGGTGGTTATTATTTTTAAATTATTTTTTTCTTAGCGTAATGAAATGCAGGCAGAGGTTGTTATATCTGAAGTTTAACTAAGCATTTTTTCCGTCTGTTATTATATTTCTCTTTTCGGGATATCTCTTGTCGATAATAACTAATTATATGATTACCTCGGGTGGGTAAATTTAGTGATCTGTATCAGATGTGTTCACTTATAGCGGAGTTAAATTCAAGCTAAAAATGGATGAGTGTTAAGTTATGTCTTCTTCATTGCGGAAGAATATGACATGAAAGCGCGCCCAGGCATGGGTTATATCTGTTTCTCAAGCGGGTATGAGGGCGTTTAAGGGTAAAATGTATCGTAACATTGAGCGCGGAAGACGGCGGCAGGAAGCCGCCTGACGACGCTTCAGGAACGTACGATAAAGGTGTACCCGGTCAGCATCACGCCGCCGATGCCGCCGATCGCCATCAGCAGAAAGATAAATATCACACCGATTTTTTGCCAGTTCATATCGTGACCTGTTTTTTCAAAGAGGGGCGCAGTATAGCGCCTTCCCCCGCCAGATTTAAGCTAA
This sequence comes from Erwinia tasmaniensis Et1/99, assembly GCF_000026185.1. Taxonomy (NCBI): domain Bacteria; kingdom Pseudomonadati; phylum Pseudomonadota; class Gammaproteobacteria; order Enterobacterales; family Erwiniaceae; genus Erwinia; species Erwinia tasmaniensis. The sequence continues at coordinate 2,524,300 of NC_010694.1, read as the reverse complement.
AGTGGCGCTTTCAGCACGCCGGAAGGTCAATGTCAGAGTACCAGAGGTTCATGCCGTTGCAGCGTGAGCTGCACGGTGCCGATAGTGTGGGCGCGAAAGCCCGCCTCACAGTAGCAGAGATAGAAAAGCCACATACGACGAAAGCGTGAGTCAAAACGCCCCTGTGCCAGCTGCGGCCAGGCATGATCAAAGCGCTGTCGCCAGCATTTCAGGGTCTGGGCATAATCTTCACCGATTTCAAACCGGTCGATAACGCTGAAATCACTGACCGCTTTCAGCGTATCGTCTAACAAACTGACGGAGGGCAGGAAGCCACCGGGAAAGATATAGCGCTGAATAAAGTCGACGCCGCGGGCGTAGGAGGAAAAGCGCTCTTCGCTGATGGTGATCGCCTGCAACGCCATGCGGCCGCCGGGTTTCAGCAGCTGCTGGCAGCGCTGGATAAACAGCGGAATATAGGCTTTACCCACCGCTTCAATCATCTCTATTGAAACAATCTTGTCGTATTGCCCGCTAAGATGGCGATAATCTTCACACAATACCGTGACCCGATCGGTCAACCCCGCGGCGGCAATACGTTCACAGCTATATTCATACTGTTCGCGTGAGATGGTGGTGGTGGTGACCCGGCAGCCGTATTCCCGCGCGGCATATTCGGCCATGGCCCCCCAGCCGCTGCCGATCTCCAGCAGATGATCCTGTGGCCCAAGCGCCAGCTGGTCGCACAGCCGCCGCATTTTAGCCTGCTGCGCCTGTTCCAGCGTCATTTCCGGCTGGCGGAACCAGGCGCTGGAATAGAGCATCGCCTGGTCAAGGAAGCTGGCGTAGAAATCGTTGCCGAGGTCATAATGCGCGGCAATGTTACGCTTCGCCTGGCGCACGTTGTTGCTGCGCAGGACGTGGACCAGCTGATTCAGCGGTGCCGTCAGCCAGCTCAGGCGCGACCTCAGCTTATCCGCCACCTGGATGTTCCTGGCGAGCAGCAGCAGCAGGGCGGTGAGGTCCGGGCTTTCCCAGTCGCCATCCATAAAACTTTCGGCGGCGGCAATGGTGCCGCCCAGCAGCGCTCTGCGGTAGGTGCGCGCATGGTGCACCACCATTTCCGCCTGTAGCGGCGCGTCGCTATCACCAAAGAACTGCCGGCCCAAATGCGGATCGTGCAGGGTAAGCCCCGCCCCCTGCACGGCCTGTAGCAGGGAGAAGACCGCACGGCGTGAGACCGGGCAGCATTTGCCCGTTTTGTCACGGCGCGTCAGGCTAATATTTGTGTCAGTCATCGGTCATTTCTCTGCTTTGCGATGGGCATAAATCGGCGCGCCTTTGCGCCAGAGTTTCCAGGCCTGCCAGTAAATGGCCAGCGCGGTGCGGGCGGTGATCAGCGGAAAACGCCAGAGGAAATGGCGCAGGTTTTTCCGGGTTAACGGCTGGCGACGAAGATGCAGAGTGGCGTCAAACTCACGACCCGTGCGGTGATTCTCAATGTGCACCAGCAATGACTTACCGGGTGGAGAGAGCCGCCAGTGATAGATCATCTCCAGGGGATTAAACGGTGAAACATGAAACGCCTTCTCGGTAGTTTCACTGCCATCCGGTTTGACCGCGTAGGTATGGCGCTCATTCCACGGCGTGTTGCGCACCTCCGCCAGCATCCAGCGCAGGGTATCGGCATCATCGTAGAGATAGTAAAAATTAACCGGGTTAAAAGAGCAGCCGAAGTAGCGCAGCTGGGTGAGCAACATCACCCGTCCGGTCAGCTGCTCTCCGGTCAGATCGGCAATACGCGCCTGGGCACGCTGCTTGATATCTCCGCCGCCCAGATAATCGTCGCGACAGAAGCTGGCGGCGCACAGCCGTCCGCTGCCGATACCGGCTTCCCCGAGCTGCGACAGTTCATCAAGATCGATCAGCGGCATAAAAATTTTATAGCTAAAGCGGTGATCCACCGGCGTGAAGCGGCGGTGACGGACGTGGCCGCTGTACAGCACGCTGTTCATAGCAGCCCCTTTTGTTCCATGCCGCTAATCACGTCGAGCGCGCTGCGGATGCCGTCCTCATGAAAACCGTTGTAGCTCCAGGCACCGCAGAACCAGCTGCGGTTGTCGCCGTTGATCCGCAGCCGCAGCTGCTGGGCTCCCGGCGAGTCCGCACCAAACTGCGGATGATGGTAGGTGAAACGGCGCAGCACTTTAGCTGCCTCAATGGGCCGCGTGGGATTCAGGCTGACGCAGAAGGTGTGCCTGGCGTTCAGGCCCTGCAGGATATTCATATTGTAGGTGACGCTGGCCGCAGCCTGCTCATCGCCTGCACCGCTGTCGCCAAGATGGTAGTTCCAGCTGGCCCAGGCGGCGCGTGCCTGAGGTAGCATGCGGGTATCGGTATGCAGCACCACTTCATTCGCGGCATAGGGCACGCCAGAGAGCATGGTGCGCTCATCAGCGGTGGCATCATTCAGCAGGGCCAGCGCCTGGTCGCTGTGACAGGCGAAAATCACCTGGTCATAGCGCTGCATGCCGCGCGCGCTTTCCAGCGTGACGCCATCAGCATCGCGGGTTACCCGCGTGACCGGCGTTGCCAGCCACAGATTTATCTTTTCACCCATCAGCTGCATCATACGCCGGATATACTGACGTGAGCCGCCGGGCACCACGAACCACTGCGGGCGCTGGCGGAGATCCAGCAGGCCGTGATGGTGAAAGAAGGTGAGAAACTGCGCCAGCGGCATGGTGCGCATCTGCGCCAGCGAGGTCGACCAGATGGCGGATCCCATCGGCAGGATATAGTGCTGGGCAAAGAAGTCGCTGAATCCGTTCTCACGCAAAAAGTCATCCAGCACGCCCTGCTGCCGGGGTTGCGCCAGCCACGTTTTACCGCAGCGGTTGAAGCGCACAATTTCCAGCAGAAAGCGATAAAAAGAGGGCTTAAGCAGATTGCGACGTTGGGCAAACAGGCTGCTGAGCGAGTGGCCGTTATATTCCAGCCCCGTACGCTGATTCTGTACTGAAAAGCTCATTTCGGTCGGCCTGCTTTCCAGCCCCAGCTCGGCTAACAGCGCCAGAAAGCGTGGATAGGTGCGATCGTTATAAACGATAAACCCGGTATCGATCGCCCAGCTTTCCCCCTCCAGTTCGACGTCAACCGTGGCGGTATGCCCGCCGGGAGTGGCTGCCGCTTCATACAGGTCGACCTCTGTGTTTGCAGCCAGCTTCCATGCGCAGCTCATACCTGCAATTCCACTACCAATAATTGCAACCCGCACGGATCACCTCGCTATTTTTTGTGTGAGCAGACGTTGAAGGGCAAGGGGCAAACGGGATGTCAGCCGCAGCATAAAGGCAAACAGACGGGGAAAGGCAATTTCAGCCTGTCCTTTCGCCAGCCCACGGCGGATAAAGCGCGAAGCCTGCACCGTATCGACTATCATCGGCATGGCAAAGTCATTACGCTGGGTAAGCGGGGTGTCGACAAAGCCGGGCAGCACCAGGCTGATGCCGATCTGCTGGCGTTTGACATCCTGTGCCAGGCTGCGCGCGAAGTAAGCCAGCGCCGCTTTTGACGCCCCATAGGCCTCGGCGCGGGGCAGGGCAACCAGGCTGGCGACAGATCCCACCAGCGCCACGCGACTGCCGGGCTGCATTTGCGGCAGCAGGATGTCCAGACAGTTTATCGGGCCGCTAAAGTTGGTCAGCATCACGCGGTGAACCTTCTCGGCATCAACAATGCCGTGATCGAGGTATTCACAGGTGCCGGCGCACAGGATCGCCAGGTCGACGCTGCGGCCGGAAAGCGCGGCTCGCGTTGCCGCCAGGTCGGTGATATCAAAGGTGCAGATATCGATATGCGCCTGCCCGGCGTGCAGCCCCGCCAGCTTTTGCTGGTTGCGCCCGCAGGCGGTGACATGCCAGCCGTCAGCGGCGTAATCGCGCACCAGCTGCAGGCCAATACCGGAACTGGCTCCGGTTATCAGAACGCGTTTCATGGCCGTAGCCTCTTTTTAACCCGACGCACTATCGTGCCCAGCAGCGGCAGCTTTTCGTAAAGCATCGCGCCCATGTCGTAGTAATCACGCTGGAAAAACACCTTACCGTCGCGCAATTGCAGGTAGCTGCTGCCTTCAAGAGTCTGATGCGCGCCGCCCTGAAGCGCCGGGTGCGCATACTCCATACGCCACAGCAGCAGGGCATCGGCGTCGAATTCACGGGTTAACGTCACCTCAAAACGGCAATAGCGCATATTTTTCAGCAGTGCGGCAAAATAACCTTCCACCACCGCCAGCCCCTGATGTTCGCCAACCGGATCGCACAGGCGAATTTGTGGATGATAGATTTCTGCCAACATCGGCAGGCGGCTGGTATCAAGCTGTTGATAAAACGCCATCAGTTGTTTCAGTGCGGGCTGCTGCGGCATGGGTGGCTCCTTTAGATACCGTGCGAGGTGATGGAGAGTCCCTGCTCCTGCCAGTGGGTCAGCTGTTCCTGTTGACGCATGGTCAGCGTTTTACCGCTGTAGACAAAAATATGTTGACCTGGGAAAAGCTCTGGGCGCAGTGATTCCAGCGGTTCGGCCAGCAGATCGATGCGCCAGCCCTGCTGCGACAGCCGCCAGGCTTCCAGCCACAGGCGCGTGCGGTCGGTTATTCCCCAGCCCATTAGCAGCGCATCTTTCCCGGCCTTTTTGCGTGCGCCGGTCAGACAGAAGGCGATGTAGTCAATTAACGCGCCGTCGAGAAAACTGCACAGGGTGCGCGCCGTATTTTGGTCAAGACCCAGGCGCTGGCGGATGGGGATTAAAACGTGGTCAATTAAGGTATCAACCGGAACTTCTTTACCGCAAGACGCGATTTTTGCCCGCAGCTTAGCCGGGCGCGCCAGGCGAACTACGCTAAGAATGTCTTCCTGAAGCGCGACCAGACCGTCATCCTGGCTCACATTACCGCCTTCCAGCAGGGCCTTAACCTTGCCAACCGACACGCCGCTCTCTATCCAGCGTTTTATTTCTTCTATGCGTTGGATATCTTCATCGTCGAACTGGCGGTGGCCACCCTCGGTGCGCTGGGGTTTCAGCAGCCCGTAACGTCGCTGCCAGGCGCGCAGTGTAACCGGATTGATGCCGCAACGTTCCGCGACGTCGCCGATACTGTACAGGGTCATGATTTACCTCTTACTTACCGTCAGACCTGCCACCAAACTACTCAATTCTGCTTTGTTGTACAAACTATTTCTTTGTGTACAACTTGGTGAGACGGGCAAATGCGGTTATATCTTATATAAGAGATTATTTCCCTTAAATGAGATGAAAAGATGGATGTCAACGCAACAGAAAAGCGGCTCGCCCAACGGCTCTGCGACCTGCGTAGGGAAAAAAGCTGGTCGCTGGAGACGCTGGCAGAACTGACCGGCATAAGCCGCGCCTCGCTATCGCGCATTGAGCGGGCGGAGAGCAGCCCAACGGCCACTCTGCTCAACCGTCTGTGCAATGCCTATGGTTTAACCATGTCACGCTTGCTCAGTGACGTTGAGCGGGATGGCATCCAGCTTTTGCGCCCTGAAAGTCAGAGCCTGTGGCGCGATGCACAAAACGGCTATCAGCGGCGCAGCGTTTCTCCCACCGCGGCGGCGTTTCATGCGGAACTGGTGGAAGCACGGCTTGATGCCGGCGCGCGCATCGATTACGACATACCGCCGCTGGCCGGTCTGGAGCAGCATATCTGGATGCTTGGCGGCGTGCTGGAGTTCGCTATGGACGATCGTCAGTGGCGGCTGGAGCAGGGGGACTGCCTGCGCTTCCATCTGTTTGGCCGTACCTCTTTTCATGCGACGGAGGCCGCGGGGGCGCACTACGCGCTGGTGGTGGCACGCCCATGATAGAATATCAATGGCTAACGGCGCAGCAGGCACAGGCGGAACTTCCTGCACTTTGTACGGTACTGGATGGCTGTATTGCAGAGGGTGCCAGTATCGGCTTTATCCATCGCGATCCTGATGCGCTGCACCATTTCTGGCAGGATGCGGCGATCGCTCTGGCCCGTGGCGATAAGCAGCTGCTGGTGGCGCGCATTGCGGGAAGGATTGTGGCAACGGTGATGCTGGTGCTGGCCATGCCGGCGAACGGGGCGCATCGCGGTGAAATTATTAAGCTGTTGGTTCACCCGGACGCGCGTCGACGCGGCATCGCCCGCCAGCTGATGTGCCGTGCCGAAGCGCGGGCATGGCAGGCCGGACGCCGTCTGCTGGTGCTGGATACGCGCAGCGGCGATATTGCCGAATCGCTTTACCATCAGCTGGGCTGGCAGGTCGCCGGGCAGATCCCCGGCTATGCCCGGTCCACGGAGGGCGAACTGGGCGGCACCACGGTGATGTATAAGCAGCGCGACGACTAATCCAGCACGCGAGTTTTAACCCGATGGCGTTTGCAGGCTGACGGCAGCGCCATACTGTGTAAAAATACAGCCCTGTTTAGTTGGAAGTGGTTGTCATGGCGTTAACTGTCGCGTTAAAAACGCAGATTGCCGGGTGGTACAAAGCCCTGCAACAGCAAGTCCCCGATTTTATTCCGCGCGCCCCGCAGCGGCAGATGATCGCCGAAGTGGCGAAAACGCTGGCGGGGGACGACGGCCGCCACCTGGCGATAGAAGCCCCTACCGGGGTGGGTAAGACCCTCTCTTATCTGATCCCCGGCATTGCCGTGAGCCGCGCCGAGGAAAAACCGCTGGTGGTGAGTACCGCCAACGTGGCGCTACAGGATCAGATTTTCAGCAAGGATCTGCCGCTGTTAAAAAAGATTATTCCCGAACTGAAGTTTACCGCCGCCTTTGGCCGTGGGCGCTATGTTTGTCCGCGTAACCTGTCGGCGCTGGCGGGTGATGACCAGCAGCAGGGCGATTTACTGCTGTTTCTCGACGACCAGATGACCGCCAGTAAGGACGAGCGCGCGGTCTGTAGCGAACTGGAAAAATCCCTTAACCGCCATCAGTGGGACGGGCTGCGCGATCACAGCGCGGAAAATATCGAAGACTCCCTCTGGCAGCGCCTCAGTACCGATAAGGCCAACTGCCTGGGCAGTCACTGCCACTGGTTCCGCGAATGCCCGTTTTATATCGCGCGGCGTGAAATCGAACACGCCGACGTGGTGGTGGCTAACCACGCGCTGGTGATGGCGGCGCTGGAAACGGAATCGGTGCTGCCACCGCCGAAAAATCTGCTGCTGGTGCTGGATGAAGGCCATCATCTGCCGGAGGTGGCGCGTGATGCGCTGGAAATGAGCGGTGACGTGACGCCGGGCTGGAACGCGGTGCAGCTCGATCTGTTCTGTCGCCTGGTGGAGCAGTGCTTGGCGCAGTTCCGCCCGAAACGACCGCCGCCGCTCAGCCATGCGGATAAACTGAAAGCGCACTGTGAAGAGATGCGTGAACAGCTGCAGACGCTGACGCAGATTTTCGCGCTGTATCTCCCCGCCGGCGCAGAAGAAGATGAGTTCCGCTTCGAGATGGGCCGTTTGCCGGAGGAGATAATGACCCTGTGCGCCCGGCTGTTTAAGCTCAGCGACGCCCTGCGCGGGCTGGCCGAAGGGCTGATGAACGATTTAAGTGAGAAAACCGGGCAGTATGACGTGGTGCGCCTGCAACGCACGCTGATCCAGATGAGCCGGGCGCTGGGTGCCTTTGAGGCGAGCAGCAAGCTGTGGCGGCTGGCGTCGATGGAGCAGGCGTCCGGCGCACCGGTGTCGAAATGGGTCACGCGCGAAATACGCGACGGCAACGTGCATTACCTGTTCCACTGTGCCGGCATCCGCGTCAGCGAGCAGCTGGAAAAGCTGCTGTGGCGCAAAATTCCTCACGTGGTACTGACCTCGGCCACGCTGCGCTCGCTCAACAGCTTCCAGCGTTTGCAGGAGATGTCCGGCCTTAGCGAAAAGGCCGGCGATCGTTTTGTGGCGCTCGACTCGCCGTTTAACCATGTCGCGCAGGGCAAGCTGATTATCCCGCAGATGAAGGTTGAGCCTCTGCTCGCCAACGAGGTACAGCACCTGGCGGAAATGGCGCACTTTTTCCGCCAGCAGATCCGCCTCGCGGCGCATAAAGGCATTCTGGTGCTGTTTGCCAGCAACCGCGCCATGCAGCAGTTTCTCAGCTATCTGCCCGAACTGCGTCTGATGATGTTGGTACAGGGGGATAAGCCGCGCCCCGCGCTGGTGGCGCTGCACCGCAAACGCGTGGAGCAGGGCGAAACCAGCGTCCTGGTTGGCCTACAGTCCTTTGCCGAGGGGCTGGATCTGAAAGGGGAGCTGCTGTCGCAGGTGCACATTCATAAAATTGCCTTTCCGCCGGTGGACAGCCCGGTTATTTTGACCGAGGGTGAGTGGCTGAAAAGCCTGAAGCGCTATCCTTTTGAGGTACAGAGTCTGCCCAGCGCCTCTTTTAATCTGATCCAGCAGGTTGGGCGGCTGATCCGCAGCCACGACTGTTACGGCGAGATAGTGATTTACGATCGCCGGCTGTTAAGTAAAAGCTACGGCGCACGCCTGCTGGGGGCGCTGCCGGTATTCCCGATAGAGCAGCCGCCGATGCCGGAAGGCGAACTGCCCAAAGCCGTTCCTGCCGCCGGGCATAAGAAACCTGCCGTCCGGCGACGACGTTAACCGAATTAGCGAGCAGATAAGCATGGAATATAACAAGATTATCAAAGAGATTGGTCGCGGCAAGAACCATGCCCGGGATATCGACGCCGACACGGCGCGGGCGCTCTATCGCCAGATGCTGGCCGCAGAGGTGCCGCCGCTGGAGCTGGGCGCAATACTGATAGCGCTGCGTATCAAAGGTGAAGGCGAGCAGGAGATGCTCGGCTTTTACCGGGCGATGCAGGAGCTGATGCCGCGCCTGACGCCCCCCGCACGGCGTCCGATGCCGGTGGTGATCCCCAGCTACAACGGGGCGCGCAAGCAGGGCAATCTCACGCCGCTGCTGGCGATGCTGCTGGCTGAACTGGGTTTTCCGGTGCTGGTGCACGGCATCAGCGAGGATGCGACAAGGGTAACCAGTGAAGCGGTATTTGCCGCGCTCGGCGTTACCGCCGTGCGTTCAGCCACGGAGGCCCAGGCGAAGCTGGATGCGGGCGAACTGGCGTTTATGCCGGTGGGCGTGCTGTGCGCTCCGCTGGAGCAGCAGCTGGCACTGCGCTGGCGCATGGGCGTGCGCAACAGTGCGCATACCCTTGCCAAACTGGCCACGCCGTTTGCCGAAGACGCCGCGCTGCGCATCGCCAGCGTATCGCACCCGGAGTACATTCCGCGCATCGCCAAATTCTTCAGCGCCGTCGGCGGCCGTGGGCTGCTGCTCAACGGTACGGAAGGAGAGGTCTATGCCAGCCCGCAACGCTGCCCGTCCATCAGCCTGATTGCCGGAGAGGTGCCGCAGGTACTGACGGAGCGCCAGCCCGATCTGGTGACGGACGCCGACCGGCTGCCGTTAGCAAAAGATGCGTTGACCACCGCAGCCTGGACCCGCCGCTGCCTGGCGCGAGAGGTCGCCGTGCCGCAGTCATTAAGGCTGCAAATTGCCTGCTGCTACCTGGCGACCGGACGCGCGCCGGATCTGGCGGCGGCGCTGGCGCAGATAGCCCAGGCAGGGTATTAAGTCACCTCCGCACGGCAGCCACCTGCCGCGCCGTGGATGACTGCTGCACCAGCAGCCGCTCGACGAGCGCCGTCCACAGCGCGATGCCCGGGCCGATCAGCTCGTCGTTAAAATCATAATGGGCATTGTGCAGCGGTGCGGAAGCGCTGGCACCGTCAGCGCCCAGCCAGAAGTAAGCGCCCGGACAGGCTTCCAGCATGCAGGCAAAATCTTCCGAAGCCATTGACGGATTAATATTCCCGTGCACCCGTTCAGCAGGGAGCAGCGTCAGCGCGCAGTCACGCACCCTTGCCGCCTGCCGTGCATCATTTACCGTGACCGGATAGCCGGTCTGGTAGTCGATGTGCCCGACAATGCCGAACGGGGCGGTAAAGGCGGTGACAAATTCGTCGATCATCTGGCGTACGCGAACGCGCACATCGGCCTGTAGGCAGCGCAGGGTGCCGCGCAGCACCACCACTTCCGGGATCACGTTGATCGCCTCACCGCCGTTGATTTGGGTAATACTGACCACCGCCGAGGCCAGCGGAGAAAGACGGCGCGACGGAATGGTTTGCAGGGCGAGGATCAGCTGGGCCGCTGCCACCACCGGATCGGCACCGTTTTCCGGCATCGCCGCATGGCAGCTGCGTCCGCGCAGCGTAATTTCGAATGAATCCAGCGAGGCCATCATCGCCCCGTCGTTGACCGCAACATCCCCCGCAGCCAGACCGGGCCAGTTATGCATGCCGTAAATCGCCTCCATCGGGAACAGGCTGAACAGACCCTCTTCCACCATACGGCGTGCGCCCCCAAGGTTTTCTTCCGCCGGTTGAAAAACAAAGCGCACGCTGCCGCTAAAGCGGCGGGTGGTGGAGAGATGTTTGGCGGCGGCCAGCAGGATGGCGGTGTGCCCGTCATGGCCGCAGGCGTGCATCACGCCGGGTCGTGTGGAGCGATGATCGACGTTTCCGAGTTCGGTTATCGGCAAGGCATCCATATCCGCGCGCAGGCCGATAGCCGGGCCGGGGCCGTTTTCCAGCGTGGCGACGACGCCGGTGCCTGCCAGCCCTCGATGTACCTGCAACCCCAGCGCCGTCAGCTGTTGCGCCACCATTTGGGCCGTCTGATGCTCCTGATAGCCGAGCTCAGGGCAGGCGTGCAGCTTTCTGCGCCAGGCGGTGGCCTCTGCGATAAGCGATAGGGGGATGGTCATGAGGAAATTCTCCTGTACAGAGTGGGCTGTCCGCTGGCGTACAGAAACTAAGTTAGCACAGATTATCGTTAGAAGGGGGCGGGTGTGGTACGACGGGCCTGTCGTTTTCAGCCAGGCCCGTAAAGGATTAAGGGATCATCGGCAGATTAAGCTGGTGTTCACGGGCACAGGCCTGTGCCTGTTCATAACCCGCATCGGCATGGCGCATCACGCCGGTCGCCGGATCGTTCCACAGCACGCGGCCAATACGGCGATCGGCTTCCTCACTGCCGTCACAGACTATCACGACGCCAGAGTGTTGTGAGAAGCCCATACCCACGCCGCCGCCATGATGCAGACTCACCCAGGTGGCCCCGCCAGCGGTATTCAGCAGGGCGTTCAGCAGCGGCCAGTCGGAAACGGCATCGGAGCCATCCTTCATCGCCTCAGTTTCACGGTTTGGCGACGCCACCGATCCACAGTCAAGATGATCGCGGCCTATTACCACGGGCGCCTTCAGCTCGCCGTTGCGCACCATCTCGTTGAAGGCCAGACCGGCAAGATGGCGCTCGCCCAGCCCCAGCCAGCAGATGCGCGCCGGTAACCCCTGAAAGGCAATGCGCTCCTGGGCCATATCCAGCCAGCGGTGCAGGTTCTGGTGCTGCGGGAACAACTCTTTGAGTTTGGCATCGGTTTTATAGATATCTTCCGGGTCACCGGAGAGTGCCACCCAGCGGAACGGCCCTTTGCCTTCACAGAACAGCGGCCGGATATAGGCGGGCACGAAGCCGGGGAAATCGAAGGCGTTTTTCACGCCTTCATCCAGCGCCACCTGACGGATGTTGTTGCCATAGTCAACGGTAGGGATGCCCATATGGCAGAAATCGAGCATCGCCTGGACATGAACGGCCATCGAGGCGCGCGCGGCTTTTTCCACCGCTTTGCCATCGGTTTTGCGCTCTGTCTCCCAACGGGCTAAATCCCAACCGGCGGGCAGATAGCCGTTAATCGGGTCGTGCGCGGAGGTTTGATCGGTAACAATATCCGGCCTCATTCCACCGTCTTTGGCGCGTTGTACCAGCTCCGGCAGGATCTCCGCAGCGTTGCCCAGCAGTCCAACGGAAATGGCCCGCTTTTCGTCGTTAGCTTTGGCAATCAGCGCCAGCGCTTCGTCAATCGAATACGCTTTGTGATCCAGATAGCGGGTACGCAGGCGGAAATCAATACGTGACTCCTGGCACTCAATGGCCAGCACCGATGCACCGGCCAGTACCCCCGCCAGCGGCTGTGCGCCGCCCATGCCGCCCAGGCCGGCCGTCAGTATCCAGCGCCCCGCAAGGTCGCCTTGATAATGCTGGCGGCCCGCTTCAGCAAAGGTCTCAAAGGTGCCCTGAACAATGCCCTGTGCGCCGATATAAATCCACGAGCCGGCGGTCATTTGCCCGTACATCATCAGGCCCGCTTTATCCAGCTGGTGGAAGTGGTCCCACGTTGCCCAATGCGGCACCAGGTTGGAGTTGGCGATCAGCACGCGTGGAGCATCCGCATGCGTGCGGAACACCCCGACCGGCTTACCGGACTGCACCAGCAGGGTTTCTTCCGGCTGAAGCGCCTCTAGTGAGCGCAGGATCTGCTCAAAACATTCCCAGTTACGCGCCGCTTTACCGATGCCGCCATACACCACCAGGTCTTCGGGCCGCTCGGCGACGTCCGGGTCGAGGTTATTCTGGATCATGCGCCAGGCCGCCTCTATCAGCCAGTTGGCACAGTGCAGCTGGCTGCCGTGCGGGGCGCGAAGGGTGCGGGCAACGGCATGTTTCAGGGATTCAGTCATGGTCTATTCCTTTTTAAATCAAAATTTAACAGCGCGTGAAGGTTGCAGGGCGGCGACCGCTTCCGGCCAGCAGTCGGCGCTGGCCCACTGGCGCATCTGTTCGATATCGGGTGCCATCAGGCGATCTTTTTCCAGAAATGCGACCCGTTCCCGCAGGGCCGTCATGACCTTTTCCAGCTGCGGCGAGCTGGTGAGCGGAAGATGAAAATCTATGCCCTGCGCGGCGGCCATCGCCTCAATGCCCACCACGGCGGCGCTGTTAAAGCACATTGCGCCGAGGCGACGCGCGGCATAGGTGGCCATCGATACGTGGTCTTCCTGGTTCGCGGAGGTCGGCAGGCTGTCAACGCTGCCCGGATGAGCGAGAGATTTGTTTTCAGAGGCCAGCGCGGCGGCGGTGACCTGGGCGATCATAAAGCCTGAGTTGACCCCGCCATCGTTAACCAGGAACGGCGGCAGGCCGGAGAGGCCGCTGTCCAGCAGCAGCGCCATACGCCGTTCTGAGATCGCGCCGATTTCCGCCACCGCCAGCGCGATAATATCGGCGGCAAACGCCACCGGTTCGGCGTGGAAGTTCCCACCGGAAATCACCTCGCCGCTGTCGGTGAACACCAGCGGGTTATCAGAGGCGGCGTTGGCCTCAATTTGCAGTACCCGCGCCGCGTGATTGAGGTTGTCAAGGCAGGCCCCCATCACCTGGGGTACGCAGCGAATCGAGTAGGGATCCTGAACACGCCCACAGTTAACGTGCGAAGCCAGGATGTTGCTGCCCTCCAGCAGCGCAGCAACCGCCGCCGCCACGGCAATTTGCCCCGGCTGACCGCGCGCGGCATGAATACGACTGTCGAAAGGTTTCACCGAACCTTTGATCGCCTCCAGCGACAGGGCACCCGCCACCAGTCCGGCGGCGAACACGTTCTCGCCCTCAAACAGGCCGCGCAGCGCCAGCGCGGTGGATACCTGGGTGCCGTTGAGCAATGCCAGGCCCTCTTTCGGCCCAAGAACAAAGGGTTGCAGTCCGGCCAGGGCTAAACCTTGTGCCGCAGGGAGCCGTTTACCCGCCACGCGCACCTCGCCTTCGCCCAGCAGCATCAACGAAAGATGCGCCAGCGGTGCCAGATCGCCCGAGGCGCCGACCGAGCCTTTTTCCGGGATGCAGGGCATAACCCCGGCGTTAAACAACGCGATCAGGGCGTCAACCAGCTCGATGCGAATGCCGGAGTGGCCGCGCGCCAGGCTAACCACCTTGGTTGCCACAATCAGCCGCACCACGTCATCGGGCAGCAGTTCGCCCAGCCCAACGCTGTGTGACAGCACCAGATTACGTTGCAGTTCAGCCAGACGCTCGGTGGGAATGGTGGTTTGGGCCAGTTTGCCAAAGCCGGTGTTGATCCCGTAGGTCACTTTGCCCGAACGGACGATATCCGCCACCGTGGTATGTGCCTGCTCAATAAGATGGCGTGAGGCGGCGTCCAGCGCCAGGGTAACCCCGCCGCGATAGATAGATTTGAGGGTGGCGAGGTCCACCTTTCCTGGGGTCAGCAGGCAGTGATGCGCGGTCAGTGACATGTTTACTCCTGTATAGACAAGTGTGTTTGCAGTGACTCTTGTTTGAATGATGTTGAGTGAATCACATCTGTATAGTCTTGTCTATACAACCAGCAAGGGTTGTGCCAGCTCTGTCACAAAATGCCGGGCTAAGCGCCACGCGGCGATCAACACAGTCGCCGTTGGCGGGCTGCACTTTTAGGGTTCACCGTGCCACATGGGGGTGCAACCCACATGTCTATACATATCGGATATTAGCCAGTAAACTGCATCCATTACGACAACAAGGAATTCGTTATGGTTCGCCAGACCGCCATTTCTCAACTTTCAGCAGCGATGAGCGATCGACCTGCTCCGATTTATCAACGCGTGAAAGAGGCCATTGTCAGTCAGATTAGCGAAGGGGTATGGCAGCCCAATCAGCGCGTACCCTCAGAAAGCGAGCTGGTGAACGAGCTTGGCGTCAGCCGCATGACGATTAACCGGGCGCTGCGAGAACTGACCAGTGAAGGCTATCTGATGCGTATGCAGGGGGTGGGCACCTTTGTCGCACAGATGAAGGGCTACACCGCCATGCTGGAAGTCCACAATATTGCTGAAGAGATCGCCGAGCGCGGTCATCGCCACAGCTGTAAAATCTTGACGCTGGGAGAAAGTAAAGCCAGCCCGGAGCAGGCGGCTATGCTGGGTTTACGCGCCGGGCAGCCGATATTTCACTCACTGATGGTGCACTTTGAGAATGAGCTGCCGGTGCAGCTTGAGGATCGGCTGGTTAACCCGCAAATCGCACCCGATTATTTGCAACAGGATTACCACAGCCTGACGCCCTACACCTATCTGATGCAGGTCGCGCCGTTGACGGCGGGAGAGCATATCGTCGAAGCGGTGCTGCCGAACGCCAGCCAGTGCCAGCATCTGGCGATTGCGGCGCAGGACCCCTGCCTGTTGATCCGCCGCCAGACCTGGAGCGACAGCAAGATCGTGACCTATGCCCGTCTGCTGTATCCCGGTTCACGTTATCAGCTGCTGGGGCGCTTCAAAGGACACGGCTGATGTTTACCGGGGCACGATGGTTGACCACAACAGCTTCGCGTCTCTGGACAGGGGAACAAAGGTTTCCGCGCCCTGCTGCCACCACGCCCCCTGACCGGCCGACAGCCGGGTTTCCCCATGCTGCCAGCGTCCTGAAATGACATAGACCACGCCGCAGACTGACGCGGGCGTCAGAGCCTGGCGGCTGATGCCTGCCAGCGCCCGAAAGCGGTCGCGCCGCACCATAATGTTAAAATCGCTGCTGCGGGTATCGTCAATACGCGCTCTGATGCTCTCTTCCCCGGCAAAGGCAAAAGGCTGATTCAACGCCAGACGTTGGTAGATCCTGTCCTCGCGGTAGAGCGTGACCCCGCCGTTCAACAGAGTGATGAGGCGATCTACGCCGGGGAACGGCGAAAAGTCACCGTCGGCGGCGATGGTGGCAATACTGATGCGCCAGTCAAAATCCTCCACGCCGGGGGGAAAGCTGATAATTTCCCGCGTCTCCCCGCCGCCGTTTCTCCAGCGGCCGACCGGCAGAGTGCGGCTGTCATAGGCATGGATCATTGCAGTACCGCCAGCGCCTGACGCAAATCGTCATCAATCTGCGCCTGCTGCGCATGCTGTCCCGCCCGGATACGCTGTTGTCCGGCGACAAACACATCCTGAATGTGCGCGCGATGACCGGCAAACAGCCAGCGGTTAAGCAGGGCGCTATCGGCGGTGCTGGCGAGCAGCGCATCGTCGCCCAGAACCAACCAGTCGGCCCGGTAACCCGGCTGCAGGCTGCCCGTCTTTACCCCACAGGCCTGAGCGCCCCCCGCGAGCGCCTGCTGAAACAGGACTTCACCCACCGATGGCTGCCGTGGCGTGACAATGCGGTTGCGGCGGCGGTCGCGCAGCCGCTGCGCATATTCCAGCCAGCGTAGCTCTTCCACCACGTCCAGTGAAACATGACTGTCGGAGCCGATCCCCCAGCGGCCATTCTGCGCGATATAGTCGACGGCAGGGAAAATACCGTCGCCGAGATTGGCTTCGGTGGTCGGGCAAAGACCCACCACCGCGCTGCTGGCGGCCAGGCGGCTGATTTCCTGCTGGTTAAGATGGGTGGCGTGGATCAGGCACCAGCGTGCATCAACCTTGAAACGGTCGAGCAGCCAGCTCACCGGGCGCTCGCCGCTCCATGTCAGGCAGTCGCTCACCTCTTTTTCCTGTTCGGCGACGTGAATATGCACCGGCAGATGTGGCTCACTTTCCGCCAGAACGTCCTGCATCTGCTGTTCATTGACGGCGCGCAGTGAATGAAAGCACAGGCCCTGGTTGTGCAGCGGTCTGGCCTTAATCATTTGTTGCAGACGCTGCTGTTGCGCCAGATAGCTTTGCGTATCCTGAATAAAACGCTTCTGCCCTGCCTGGGCTGGCTGGCTACCGAAACCGGCATAGCTGTACAACACCGGCAGCAGCGTCTGGCCGATGCCGCTGCGTTCTGCGGCAGCGATCAGCTGGCGGAGCATGTCGTCATCGGGATAGGGTTGCCCGTCGGGCTGGTGGTGAAGATAGTGGAACTCCGCTACCTGGGTGTAGCCGCCTTTCAGCATATCGACGTAGAGATGGGTGGCGATGGCCCCGACCTGCTCTGGGGTCAGTTGCGCTACCATGCGGTACATCAGTTCACGCCAGGTCCAGAAACTGTCCTGCGGGTGACCCGCCACTTCGGCCAGTCCGGCCATCGCGCGTTGAAAGGCGTGGGAGTGCAGATTGGCCATCGCGGGCAGCACGCTGCCATTAAGACGCTGCGCATCCTGTGGCCCGGCGTTGGCGGTGGTTGCGCTGATAAATCCCTGGGCATCGACGTCAATCAGGACATTATGTTGCCAGCCATCGGCCATAAGTGCGCGTGGCGCAAAAAAGCGAGTCATGGTTGCTTCCTGTGCAATGAGGTTGTATATACATATACATACTTATAAGCCAGCAGTAAAGTGCACGACGTGGGAGAAAGGATGAATCAGCAACTCAGCTGTGACCATTTATGGTTCGGGGCGGATATCGTCACCATGCAGAATGGGCGCTACGGCATCATTGAACAGGGTGCGATAGCGGTCAGCGGCCAACAGATTATCTGGGTAGGCCCTTATGCGGACTCGGCGCACATCCAGGCGCGCCAGCGCACCGATCTTGGCGGCGGGATCGTCACCCCCGGCCTGGTGGACTGCCATACGCATCTGGTGTTTGGCGGTGACCGCAGCGATGAATTTGAACAGCGTCTTAACGGCGTGAGCTACAGCGAGATTGCCGCTCAGGTCGGGGGAATACTCGCCACGGTGCGCGCCACGCGCAGCGCCTCGCAGGCCGAGCTGGTGGACGCTGCCCGGCAGCGCTTACAGCATTTGCTGGCGGAGGGGGTGACGACCGTTGAGATTAAATCCGGCTACGGGCTGGAGGTGGCCAGCGAGCTGCGTATGTTGCAGGCCATTCGCCAGCTGGCGCAGCAGGTGCCCGCACAGATTCAGGCCACCTGTCTGGCTGCACATGCGGTTCCGCCGGAGTACCGGCACGACCCTGAGGCATGGGTTGATGTAATTTGTGACCAGCTGCTGCCCCAGGTGGCGGCAGAAGGGCTGGCGGACGCGGTGGATGCCTTCTGCGAGCACCTGGCCTTTTCGCCAGACCAGGTGCGGCGGGTGTTTATCGCCGCTAAAGCACTGGGCTTCGCGTTGAAACTGCATGCGGAACAGCTCTCATCGCTGGGCGGCAGTGCGCTGGCGGCTGAATTTGACGCGCTCTCTGCTGACCATGTGGAGTATGCCACGGAAAGTGACGTCGCGGCGATGGCGCAGCACGGTACGGTGGCGGTGCTGCTGCCCGGCGCTTTCTATCTGCTGCGTGAAAAACAGCGTCCCCCGGTGGAACTGTTCCGTCGTTATCAGGTGCCGATGGCGCTGGCCAGCGATGCCAATCCCGGCACGTCACCCGCGCTGTCGCTACGTCTGATGATGAACATGGGCTGTACGCTGTTTGGCATGACGCCGGAGGAGGCGCTGGCCGGGGTGACCCTACACGCCGCGCGGGCGCTGGGCCTGGCGCAGCGCATCGGCTCGCTGGAAAGCGGTAAAATGGCCGATTTTGTTCACTGGCCGCTTGCACGCCCGGCCGAACTGGTTTACTGGCTGGGCGGGCAGCTGCCCTGTCGGGTCATTTTCCGTGGAGAAGAACGATGAACGCTTATCAATTTAGTGCCGGTACACTGCCGCTGCTCCTTAGTATTCCCCATGCGGGCACCCGGCTTACCCCGGAGGTCGAGTCCGGGCTGAGTGATAAGGCGCGCAGCCTGCCGGATACCGACTGGCATATTCCCGATCTGTACGATTTTGCCCGCGAGATGGGGGTGAGCGTGCTGTCAGCGAACTACTCGCGATTTGTCATCGATCTTAACCGCCCGCCGGACAATCAGGCGCTCTATACCACTGCGACCACCGGGCTGTATCCGGAAACGCTGTTTGACGGTACGCCCACGTTTAAGCCGGGTATGACGCCGGATGCCCCGCTGCGTCACCTCTGGTTACAACAGATCTGGCAGCCCTATCACGATAAAATTCAGTATGAGCTGGCGCAGATCAAACGGCGTTTTGGCTATGCGCTGCTGTTTGACGCCCACTCTATTGCTTCGCGGGTGCCGCGACTGTTTGAGGGGCAGCTGCCGGATATCAATCTGGGAACCAACGGGGGGGCCAGCTGTACGCCGGAGATGACCCAGCGGCTGACCCAGTGCTGTGCTGCGCAGTCGGAATTCAGCTGGGTACTGAACGGGCGTTTTAAGGGGGGATACATTACCCGCGCCTACGGTAAGCCGGGGGAGAACCAGCACGCGCTTCAGCTTGAGCTGGCGCAGGATAATTATATGGACGAGCATCCGCTTTTTACATGGCGTAGTGATAAGGCGCAGCGCGTACGGCCGCTGTTAAAGCAGCTGATGGAAACGATGTTGCAACATCAGGGCCGCCAGCCGTAGCGCATCAGGCGCGAGATTTCGCGCCTTTCCATCCGCTGACTACAGCAGCAGGGTGGCAATATCCTGCCAGTTTTCAGCGCGGCGATAGCCGGTCACCTTGCGGTTATGCGGGGCGGAATAGAGAATGCCCTCGCCGCAGAACCCGGCAAAATTAATCGCATTATCATCAATCATATAGTCAGCATTAATGATGCTTTTATCGCCGCAGAAAACGATATTGCCGTGCGGAATAGCCGGGAAGTGGGTGTTTAGCCAGCGGAATTAAGCATTGAACGAACTTCAGTAGAAAAAACTCCCTCAACCTAATCTGATTGAACGATGCTTTTTACTGAGTTTAATGTCGTTAAGTATTTTTTAATGTCATGTCTGCGTGTGTCTATGCTCAATTCAACGAAGGGAGTGAAAGGCATGAGCGGGATTCTTTTATCGCTAGCAGATTTACAGAAGCTGTAAACAAGTGCGCGTGGTGAAGTGCTGAGCAAAGGGAAGAGATCAAATCATGTGTTGCCTATCTGCGATGGGGTGAAGTGCTTGTTAGGAGACCGAAGGGATATAGTGTTCAACAACGAATTGAAAGCACACTGTAGAAGATGGGGATCCCCTGAACGTTCGCCACGAAGTAAAACAGGACACTATCTAGATAGCAAAAGCCTACGAGAGTATCTTTTCATGAAGGCAGGTATAGTGAAGTTAGGCACGCATAATCTTAGGCGTACTTTTGGCCGTATTGCATAAGAGTTAACGTCCTATGTTGTGGTGAAGAGGTTTCTGAACCACAGTAACACAACCGACCCTACAGAGAGATACTCAGAGCTGGATGAAAAACGAGTGTATGGCGCACTGCAGAAAATCTAATTGTACCTACTTAAGAATAGCCCTAACTTGTATAATTCGTTATTAGCCTCAGCAAAATACCCACCCCTTTAAAGGAGGATCGTATGAGGGAGCAAAGTTTTGATAAGTTTTCCCTATCAAAAATGATAAGGCAAAGTGATTTTTATAAGTGTAAAAATCTCGCTGATGAACAAATCTTTGAAAAAGTGATTGAAGAGTCCTATCAGTTAGCTCATGGATTAACAGCACCAGTGATAAGCAACACTGTATCTAAGGGAAAAGATGTATATTATGTTGATAGACTTTCATATAAATTAATTTTAAGGAAATTACAGAGTAATATTAGAAATAAGATTGAAACAGATAGGTTACAGCGTAATGAAATTGTTAGAAATTTAGTTTCTTACCTACAGGAAGGGGTAGAGAGCAAAGTAATATGTATTGATTTAAAATCATTTTATGAATCTATCGACATAGATTCTCTATTAAGCAAAGCTGCTAAAATAGGCTCACTTTCATATCATTCAAAAAAACTTATTGACTTAGTACTGGAAGAACATAGGAGTCTTGGGGGTAAAGGTGTGCCAAGAGGCATAGAACTAAGCTCTTTACTTGCTGATTTATACTTACAAGAATTTGATGAATGGATAAAAAGAATTGACGGAGTGTTTCTCTATAAACGATTTGTTGATGACATCCTAATCATGACGGATCATAAAGTAGATGGGAAGTCTATTTTAACCTCAATAAAGAATAAACTACCAGCAAATTTATGTGTCAATGATTTAAAAACCAAAATTATTAAAATAAAAAAGAGAACTCATTCGCCAAATGATGTAAAAGGAAAATTAGCAGCAATTATTGATTATTTGGGGTACAAGATAAAAGTTATAGACACTCATATACCACCAGCCAAGAAATGTGCTTCATCAGAAGGAAAAGCTAATTCAGTATATAGAAAAGTAGTTATTGGGGTAAGTGATAAAAAATTAAATAAAATAAAAACAAAACTATGCAAAGCATTTTACAACTATGAGTTGAATAGAGATTTCACATTATTACTCGACAGGATAATATTTTTATCTACGAATAGGCTTTTAATAAATAAAGATAAAAATCGGAAGATGCCAACGGGAATATTTTACAACTATCCATTAGTCAACGATGATAGTGAGTCACTAAAGGTCATTGATTTTTATATCAGAGCATTAACACTTGGTTCTGGTTGCCGGTTATCAAAAAAATTAGATGCTTCATTGAGTAAAAGCCAGGTAAAAACTTTGCTTAAAATAAGCTTCGCAAGAGGATTTACTAAAAAAATACACAAAAAATACAGCCTAAATAGATTGAAAGAAATAACAAGGATTTGGAAATGAGTATACAAACCGTAAAGCTTGACAAGAAAGATTATAGAAGGGCGTTATTAACGGACACATCTCCTTCAGATGCTCCTATCATTTTTTCTAATGATGGTTTTTATATTAATTCTCATTTAAGTAATCAAAGTAATGGTCAGTATAATCCAATAGTGACATTTTTCAGGAAAATAGTAGCTCCCAAGGAGGATTTAAATTTACCTAATGATACTGTAAGAGTAACGAAACAGTCAGAACAAACGTATCCATTGAAATTTAAAATATTTAAAGATGAAAGAAAATTAAGGACGTTATCGTTAATCCATCCGCGTTCACAATATAACTATGTGGGGTTCTATCATCGTTTTGCAAGTGCAATCACATCTCTGTGCTCTCAAAGTAAATTATCGATAAGAGCACCTGTTAAAATTGCAAATTCATTTTACACGAAGAAGAAAATAGTTGGTAAATTAGCCTATAAAAAAACAAAAATTGATACTTTAGATAGTGAGATCTGGAGTAAACATGCATCATCATTTTTTTCCTATAAAGGATATGATAGAATTTATAAGTTATTTGAGAATGGGGAATATATCACATTAGAAAAAAAATTTAATGTTATGTGGTCCTTAGATATAGCTAACTGTTTCGACAGCATTTATACACATACAATATCATGGGCAATAAAAAGCAAGGGGTTTATAAAGTCTAATTTAAACAAGGGAAAACAGTTTGGTGACGAGTTAGATTCAATTATGCAACGGAGTAATAATAACGAAACCAATGGTATTCCAATTGGGGCTGAATTTAGCCGAGTTTTCGCAGAGTTGATATTTCAAAACATAGACGATTGTATCGTTAGAAAGTTAGAAGAAGTTTATCAGTATAAATTAAAAACACATTTTGAAATTTTAAGATACGTCGATGATTACTTTATTTTTGCAATAAATGAAAGTGTAGCAGAAAGGGTTCATGGAATCATCAGTGATGAGCTTGGTAAATATAATCTTTACTTAGGAGATAAAAAACTAAGTAAAATAGAAAGGCCATTCTTAACAAATAAATCAGAAATGGTTATAGAAGCAAAGAAAATACTAACTCATTTTGATGAAAATATCTTTGCCAAAATAGATAAAAATAGTGACAGCGCAAGCAAGATAAATTATATCCATAGGCCCGATAGATTAACAAAAAGCACACTTGATTTGATAAAGTCACGCTGTTGTGAAACTGGTGATGGGTATAAAAATGTTGCACCATATCTCTTGGCAGCTTTATCAAAGAGAATAGCGAGGATTGTTGAAATGTATGATCATACTAATGATCATGACGATATAAACAAGTTCCATAGTGCTATAATAATCATCATTAAAATGATGTTTTTTTTCCACTGCATTAAACCTAATGTTACATCTTCTAATAGGATAGCCAAGGCAATAATATCGGTAGAAGAGTTCTACAAAATAAATTCGCAAGTTCATCTCGATTTATTCAAAGATACAGTAATGCATCAAATACAAAACATGCGATTTTATAATTCAGATGTAGAGCTAAGAGATGGATTTACGTCTATTGAGAAAATGAATGTAATACTCGCAACGAGCAACTTTGGCCCAAACTTTTTAATGGATCAATTTCAATTAAATGAAGCATTAGAGAAAATAAAAAATTATAACTACTTCTTTATAATTAGTCTCCTATATTACTATAAAGATCATGCTGTCTTTTCTGAGAAAAGGATAGAAGTTGAAAATATTATCAAAGAGAAGTTTGAAGATGGTTTTGATTTGGATAAAAGCTCAGAGATTGCTCATCTCTTCTTAGATGTTATGAGTTGTAAATATATTTCGAATACGGTTAGGGAGTTGCTTTATAGAAAGTTTATTGCAAAATTTGGCATTGCAAGAAATAATCAAGAAATAAATGATGATCTAACCTACTTACTGACCAAGTACTGGTTTGTAAAGTGGGACCAACTTAATAATCTTAACCTTTTAGAAAGGAAAGAGTTGAGGACCGGATATTAAAGTGATACATTACATAGGCTTTGAGAGAAGGGCAATATTGCTCCTGCCATGTTTTTTAGCGGCAATCACTGTTCGCAGTGGTATTCTCTTGTTGTTTTGCTCAGTGCGAACACTGTTCAAAATTTCGAGTTGAGGCACTTTATTGTGCTACACACCTGATGTTGAGCCTGACTCTTATAGTGCATAAGCCAGCTTTCGAGCTGGCTTTTTGCTTTCTATAAATCTATGTTCAATGTAAAGATAGTCAATTAAAAGAATTTGAATTGAGATGAAGATGCAGTGACCTGCTTCCCGTTGAGCGGTAACTCTTCTGAACCGAGGTAACTGGCTTTAGTGGCGCGGTGATACCCAAACCGTCCTTTCAGTGTAGCCGCACCAAGAAGCCTGTGATTTAAATTATATTTCTGCTACTCTTCACTTTTAGTTACATTTGTTTTTACATGGTCAGGATTTATTAATGTAGGGTGTTGAGATATCATAGGGAATCCTAACACATCATCATTAGTCCAACCATGAGCCGAATATGATCTGAAATCCAAGGAAAATCCTTCATTATCGATTTTGGAAACATAAAATAAACAGTCTCTTAATTCTGGATCATCAAATACAATGCTTTTTAATTCTTCTATTTTATTGGAATCCATATTGCAACCTGTAGTTATAGAACGAATATGGGATTTTTTTATTTTAAATAAATGTACGATATTTCCATTACTTAAACATACTTTTTCATCCGCTTGTTCCAAAGGTTTAATGATTCGCCACTCTTTTTCATAAGACCATTTTTCACCCTTAACAAAAAAAGGAAATAGTGCTTCAGATTGTATTTCTTCTTGGGTTATTATTGGTCGCTCTTCGGAGTAGGATACCTTTGAAATGTCAAAATTATCAATGAAATTGCGGTGGAATTCAATAATAAAACCTCTATGTTCATCTGTATAGTGGGACCACATTAATAAATTACGACGTGGGTCTTCTTCACTAAAAATAGCAACTGATGGAATTGAGCACATATCTTTAGAGCTAGAGAGGGAAAGAATCCCATACTTATTGGAAAATTTTGAATACATTGATTTATAATCTTCAATCTTATTAAATCTTTTCCGTGAATATTCGTGATCACTCTTTGTAAATTTATGGCTATTAAAATCATATCCAGATTCTAATAAATGAAGATTATAGGGATCATGTGGTATTATGACAGGGTTAACTTCGAATGGGTCATTCAAATCTTTAGGCGGTGTAAATCTAATATATCCATCTTTTAAGATATCAATTCTATCTTGTTTAACGAATTTCAAAAAACAAAATGGTGTATCCATTATATCAACCATGTATTGTCATTGTCCTAATACTATTCATATAGCCACATACTAACACTTTAAAAATCTAACCTAAAGACCACAGCAGTAAAACCCCACAAACTACATTTGTAGGAAAAAGACACGCCTTAAAAGTATGCCATTAGCATTCCAATTGAATGCAATATAAACAAAGCTGATATTTATCAATTAATTAAAATAAATTCATAGTACTGCAACATCAGGGCCGCCAGCCATAGCGTATCAGGCGCGAGATTTCGCGCCTTTCCATCCGCTGACTACAGCAGCAGGGTGGCAATATCCTGCCAGTTTTCAGCGCGGCGATAGCCGGTCACCTTGCGGTTATGCGGGGCGGAATAGAGAATGCCCTCGCCGCAGAACCCGGCAAAATTAATCGCATTATCATCAATCATATAGTCAGCATTAATGATGCTTTTATCGCCGCAGAAAACGATATTGCCGTGCGGAATAGCCGGGAAGTGGGTGTTTAGCCAGCGGAATTTGGCATTGAACGAGCTCGGCATCAGCATGGCCGCGGTGGTGATAAAAATCTCGTAATGCTCACTCAGCCGGGCGATAACCTGCTGGCTGTCGGCAATCACCGCCAGATCGTCAAAGAAGGTTGGATGGTCCACCAGGGCAAACAGCTCGGCCAGCTGTTCTGGAGAATCCTGATGCAGATCGAACAGGTTCAGTTCTTCCGCGCTAAGCTGCTGGGGAAAATGGCTGTTCCAGGTGTCAACAATTTTAGGATGGAAGTCGGCAATGACTTCATCCATATCAATGGCAATACGCTTCATAATCGCTCCATGATAAACGGTGAAAAAGGACCGATATCATAACAAAAAAAAGGCTGAGAAACGGCAGCGCCGCGGTGACTTTTACGCGTTCCGTCGCCGTTAACGGGCATCCGGCCTGGTCAGATCGAATCGATGTGCTTCGCTGATGGTGTAGTAGGCGCTGGGTCCGCCTGCACGCAGAATAGGTTCAGCTTTTGCCGTCTGATAAACACCGTCCTCCAGCAGCGCCTCATCGATATGAATAAGCACCACCTCACCCAAAACCAGCCAGCTCGGAATGGCCTCACCATCGGCGTTTTTCAGCTGGATGCACTGCGTGAGGCGGCACTCAAAGTTCACCGGACTTTCTGCCACCATGCTGGCAGCGATCAGGCTGGCCGGCTGCGCGGTCAGTCCGGCAAAGGCAAATTCGTCCTCGCCGTGGGGCAGGGGGGCAGAGCTTTCATTCATCGCCACCGCCAGAGGACGGGTAGCAAGATTCCAGACAAACTCACCGGTTTCAACGATATTCTGCACGCTGTCTTTCCAGCCGCTGCTGGCAAAACCAATAATCGGCGGGTCGTAGTTGAAGCAGTTAAAAAAACTGTAAGGTGCCAGGTTGCGCTGGCCGCGGGCATTTTGTGAACTGATCCAGCCGACCGGACGTGGGCCGATAATTGCATTCAGCGGATTGTGCGGCAGGCCGTGGCCCTGTTTGGGTTGAAAGCTATAGCGGCTACGTGTCATAAAACTCCTTCAGGATACGAGGCGGAAAAAAGTCGCCACTGGTTTACCATTATTACCACAGCAGGTATCTTACGCGCCTGCTGATAAGAGGGTCATTTATGAAAACCGCTGCCGAAAAAACCGTGCTGCACCCGCGTAACCGCCATCGCGGTCGCTATGATTTTGCTGCGCTGATTGCCAGCCATCCGCCGCTGGCACCGTTTGTCGCGGTGAATAACTGGGGCAGCGAGTCAATAGACTTTGCCAATCCCGACGCGGTGAAGGCGCTGAATCAGGCGTTGCTGCACCATTTTTACCATATCGCCCACTGGGACATTCCTGAAGGTTTTCTTTGCCCGCCGGTGCCGGGGCGCGCTGACTATATCCACCACCTTGCCGACCTGCTGGCGGAAGATAACCGCCGCGTGGTGCCACGTGAAATCAACGTGCTGGACGTTGGCTGCGGCGCGAATCTGATCTATCCGCTGATCGGTCATAGTGAATATCAGTGGCGCTTTACCGGCAGCGAAGTGAATGAGCGGGCCATGGCCGCAGCCAATGCCATTATCGCCGGTAACCCAGGACTGAATCGCGCTATCCGACTGCGTCGCCAGAAAGACAGCCAGGCGATATTTAGCGGCGTGATCCACAAAAACGAGCTGTACCAGGCCACGCTGTGCAACCCACCGTTTCACGCCTCGGCCGCCGATGCGCATCAGGGCAGCCAGCGTAAACTGCGCAATCTCGGCCTCGATCGTCACTCACCGCTGAATTTTGGCGGTCAGCAGGACGAACTCTGGTGTGAGGGCGGGGAAATCGCGTTTATGCGCCGTATGATTGCAGAGAGCGTCAGTTTTGGCCGTCAGTGCATATGGTTTACCTCACTGGTGTCACGCAAGGAGAACCTGCCGGAACTGTGGCGGGCGCTGGAAGAGGCCGACGTGGCGGCAATGCGCACTATTGATATGGCCCAGGGGCAGAAGCAGAGTCGCTTTATTGCCTGGAGCTTTATGGAACAGCCGCAGCGTGCCCGGCTGCTGGCCAGGTAAGCGCCTTATTTTGGCGCGTTCAGCACCGCAAAGCTGGCCGCGCCTTCAATATCTGCGCCGCTCTGCATGACCTGTACCGTCTGTAGCGGGGTTCTGATCCCCGCTGCGTCGAAGTGCTGTTTGACCATGCTGTCCAGCGCGAAACGTACCGTCCACTGCTTCAGCGGTTGGGTGGTGAAGGAGACGCGTACGGTAAATGACTGATGAGTTAATCCCACCAGCCCGGAAAATGCGGGTTCACCGATCACCATCGATCGAATGTTGTTATCCTCCAGCAGTTCTTTGACCGCCGCCTGTAGGGTGGCATTGACCCGCCCGGTATCTTCACGCCTGTCGACATCATAATTGGCGACGAAAGAGCCGATGCCGCGCACGAAGTTAGCAAAGGTGGTGATCGATGACCAGGGGATAATATGGTAAGCCCCGGTGTCCTGCCGCACGCCGACCGAACGGATCGACATGCGTTCCACCGTCCCGGTTATCGCACCAATAGTCACCAGATCCCCGGTGTTCATGCCGTTTTCAAACTGAATAAACACCCCGGTAATAATATCTTTCACCAGGGTTTGTGAGCCGAATGATACCGCCAGCCCCAGCGCGCCTGCACCCGCCAGCAACGGGGCGATATTAACGCCGATCTCGGAGAGAAGGATCATAATGGTAATACTGCTGATGATCACCGCCAGGGCGTTACGGAACAGGGTCAACAGCGTGCGTGTGCGGGCGCTCGGCATGGGTCGTCCGTGCGAGTCGGAGGCAAGGCGGCTCTCTATCAGGCTGGCAAGTAAGGTCCAGCCCACGGCGGAAAAGAACAGGATCGCCACGATGCGGATCAAAATATCCACCATCTTCTCTCCTGCTCCTTCCGTTAGCCAGTGCCACAGGTCGAACAGATCCCAGGCATTCAGCAGCAGCAGGGTGGCGGAAAAGACGGTCAGTACGCGTGCCAGTTTAAGCATGGCTGAAACCCAGCCATTGACGCGGTTCTGTAGCTCGGGATAGCTGTTGCGCAGTTCCGGGGAGAGAACAATAGTTTTATGGATCCAGCGCGTTAGCACACCGGAAACCAGTGCTGCGCTGCCGATAATCGCCAGTGAAAGTACGCTGGCGGCCATCATAAACTTCAGGCTATTGCCGGGGTTGAATATTGAAAACAGAAACAGGGTGATAAAATAGGCGCAGGCCAGCCAGTGCCAGATCAGTGCAAATGCACGGATAAATAGCGCGAAAAAGGCCAGAGAGCGATCGGCCAGGTGGGTCAGCTCCTGCTGAATATGCTGCTTGTTATGAAAAATCAGGTACAGCGCCCAGATCGTGACCAGCCCCATAATCACCACGTTAACCAGTGCTGCGACCTGCACGTTAACCTGATTGGAGACAATCGGGACAATCACCAGTAGCCCGTAACCGACTAATCCGCTCAACCAGCTTAAACGAGTATTCCAGTAGGCGGCGCGCACGTCCGAGAGGTGGAAAAAACGCAGCTGTGGGTAACGTGCGCAAAATATCATACGCAGGATGCTCTTAAAGAACTCAATCAGAGCAAAGGCGTTGAGCAACAGGCCCTGCTGATAGGCGATAGTGCGGCTGCCGGCGTTCAGATTGTCGCTGAGTATCTGGCCGACAAATAGCGCTAATGCCAGCAGCAGCAGGTCAATGATAAAGGCACCCACAATGGCGGCCGGCAGGTGCAGCCAGTTGCGGCGATCCTGATTCTTCCGGCGGCCCCAGTCTCCCATCCGGCGATAGAGCGGTGACACCGCCCAGCGTAACAGCCAGTAAAAGGCGTAAAGCGCGACTGTCAGCATGGCGAATTGACGCAGTGCCTTAAAAAAAGTTTGCTGATTGAAAGGCTTATGTGGGGCATCGGCGATACTGTCATGCAGATTGTGCAGGCGGGTGGCAAATTGTCCGCCGAAATGGCGGCTGACGTCGGTCACGCTCTGCAAAACGGTTTTATCTTCTTCTTCAGCGGGCGGCGTCAGTATCGGCTCAGTTGAGGTCGTTTGCGCCGCCGCCGTGCGTAGCTGCGCGATCAGCTCCCTGCGCGAGCTGTCATTGTCGAGGATATTGGCAAGGGCGGCCCAGGCAGCTTTTTTCTCGTCCGGACTGGGTTCTGGCTGGCTGCTACTGCCAGACTGCGGCTGCGTGGCGGCGACCGCCGCAGGTAATGTCACGGCCTGGGCCTGTGGCAGCCAGCCAGCGATGGCCGTTAACAACAGCAGTATACGCAGCAGCGAGGTAAGTCCCGGCATCCTCTTCTCCTTTCATGACGTGCAGCAGAAAAGTATAGACCGTCAGAACGGGCTGGCAGCAACAACAGCCATTTTGTTACTCAAAGGAAAGCAGGGGCGGGCATTCGCTCGCCCCTGGAGGGTATTACGAAACGTGCTGTAAAAACTCGCGCAGACGTGCGCTGGGTGGGTTTGTGATTAATTCATCCGGGTTGCCGTCTTCGGCGATACGGCCTTTATCAATAAAGATCAGCCTAGATGCCACTTTCTGCGCGAAGCCGACTTCATGAGTCACGATCACCATCGTCATGCCTTCTTCGGCCAGGTCCTGCATCACCTTTAACACTTCATGACGCAGTTCCGGATCCAGCGCCGAGGTTGGCTCATCGAACAGCATCATCTTGGGTTTTACCGCCAGCGCGCGTGCAATGGCAACGCGCTGCTGCTGCCCACCGGAAAGCTCGGAGGGGAAGTGATCGGCTCGCTCCGCCAGGCCGACTTTACCCAGCAGCTCGCGGGCCAGACGCTGCGCATCCTCTTTTTTAGCGCCGCGCACGCGGATCGGGCCAAACGCCACGTTATCCAGCGCGCTCATTTGCGGAAACAGATGGAACTGCTGGAACACCATACCCGCTTCCTGGCGGATCAGGCGATCGTCAACCTTAGGATCGTTAACCTTTATGCCGTCAACAATCAGTTCACCGCTGGTGATGTCTTCCAGCTTGTTGATACAGCGCAGCAGGGTAGATTTGCCGGAACCCGACGGCCCGATAATCACCACCACTTCACCCTGTTTGATGTTCAGATCGATGTCGTGCAGCACCTGGGTAGCACCAAAGTGCTTGGAAACGTTTTTAAATTCAATCACAGGATTTTCATCCTTCTCTCAAGTCGGCGTAGCACAAAGCTCAGCACCAGGGTAATGATCAGATAGATAACGGCGACGGCGCTCCATATCTCCAGCGCGCGGAAGTTACCGGCAATAATTTCCTGGCCCTGACGGGTCAGTTCTGCCACGCCGATCACGATAAACAGCGACGTATCCTTGATGCTGACAATCCACTGGTTACCCAGCGGTGGCAGCATGCGGCGCAGCGCCAGCGGCATAATGACATAGCGCAGCGTTTCGCGGCCGGAA
This sequence comes from Erwinia tasmaniensis Et1/99, assembly GCF_000026185.1. Taxonomy (NCBI): domain Bacteria; kingdom Pseudomonadati; phylum Pseudomonadota; class Gammaproteobacteria; order Enterobacterales; family Erwiniaceae; genus Erwinia; species Erwinia tasmaniensis. The sequence goes on along the minus strand of NC_010694.1, from coordinate 2,493,611 downwards.
AGGCCCAGCGCCAGCCCCGCCTCACGGAACCCACGGTTAATCGACAGCACCGCACCACGGGTAATTTCGGCGATATAAGCGCCGGAGTTGATCATAATCGTGACCACCGCCGCGCTGAACGGGTCGATCCTCAAGTCGTTAAACGCCATCGGCAGGGCGAAATAGATAAACATCACCTGCACCACAATCGGCGTACCGCGTATCAGCTCAATAAAAACCAGCGCGATGTTACGTGACAGCCAGCCGCCGTAGGCACGGGCGAAACCGGCCACCAGCCCAATAATGACTCCGCCAACCAGCCCAAGCACGGAGATGAGCAGGGTCATCTTCGCGCCTTCAAGCAGGATGGGAATAGCAGGCCAGATAGCGCTCCAGTCAAACTGCATGTTTATTCTCCGGGTAGAAAACCCTATGTTGCTTATGGGAAAAACGAAGGGGATCGCGTGTGCAAATCCCCTTGCGTTAAATGAATACCAATCACCGTTTTTTATTTAGGTTCGCTGCCAAACCATTTTTTGTACAACGTGTTATAAGTACCGTTTTCACGCAGGGTTTTCAGCGCGCCGTTGACCTTTTCACGCAGATCGTCGCTGCCTTTCGGGAAAGCAATACCGTACTGCTGAGCTTCAATCGAATCACCTACGGCCTTGAACTGGCCTTTACCCGCAGTGTTGATAAAGTAAAGAATGTTTGGCGTATCGTGCAGTACCGCATCGGCGCGGTTGGTGCCCAGCTCCATGTAGGCATTGTCGATATTAGGGAACTGGCGCAGGTCTTTATATTTGATGTGCTGTTTCGCATAGTCAACGGAACCTGTGCCGCTCTTCACCGCAACCACCTTGCCGTTCAGGTCGTCGATCCCTTTTACCGAATCGTTATTGGCCTTAACCATCACCAGCAGGCCGCTTTTGTAGTATCCGTCAGAGAAAGCGATCGCTTTTTTACGCTCATCGGTAATGGTGATACCGGCCAGCGCAAGGTCAATATTTCGCGTTTGCAGCGCGGGAATAATACCGCTGAAATCCATTGGCTTCAGCGTGTATTCCATGTTGAGCTGTTTGGCAATCGCATCCCATAGATCAACGTCGAAGCCGACGTATTTTCCATCCTGTTTGAATTCGAAGGGGACAAACGCGGTGTCGGTAGCAACAACCAGTTTTTTTTCGGCAGCCGTGGAAGAGAGAGAAAATGCCAGCGTCAAAGCGGCAATCGAAACCTTAAAAATTGACTTCATCATCTTATCCTTATCGCTTTTTGGGAAAGGTCTCACCCAATTACATGCCCGCAGCCCTATGAAAGAATCGTGCCAGTTTGATAAATGCGATTAAAAACAGCCGTTTAGCCGTATCTTTCGTCTTAACAACCGGCACGACAGGCGTGTTGCACTTTTTTGGGGTTCCATTATGGTGCACTGCAATCATAATGGTGCATAAGATACTTCGCTAATATCAGGTCAAAAACAACTCGGGTAACGACGGAAATGTTGTTAATGCTACCGGGCGCATGTTTTAAACAGGAATGTGTTTAGCGCAGCTGACTGTCTTTGCTGCCACGACGGTTGTACAGGCTGGCTGACTGGCGGTCGTCATGCAGCTGCTGGCACTGAATACAGTATCTGACTCCCGGCAGTGCTAAACGGCGGGCTTCAGGGATAAGTTCTCCGCACTCCTCACATTCAGTCGCGCTGACGCCCTGATGCAGAGCGCGGCGCGCGCGCAGTACGGCATCATCCACGGTGGAATCAATCTGTTCCTGCACGGCATCATCGCGTGCCCAACCACTGGCCATAAAACCTCCAGATAAAAAAAGGAGCAGGTGGCGTGGCCATCTGCTCCCTGATTAATACGCTGACGAGGCGTCAGACGATATTATTCAATATTGGACTCGATGAACCACAGGAATTTGTCCAGGTCACGCGATGCGGCGGTAAAGATATCGGCCGTGTCTTCATCTTCAACCTCGCCGATAGCTTTGCGCATATCGTTAGCCACAACGCCGTAGCGATCGGCCAGCGCTTTTAAGTGATCCTGTACGCTGTGAATGTTCAGCGGGTAGCTTTTCAGTGGCGTTCTGTCATTGACAACCTGAGCCGTACCCAGCGCGACCCCACCCAGCTGAACAACACGCTCGGCGATGGTATCCTGATGATCGGTGATGGCGGTGCGGAAACCGTCCAGCATCTCATGTACGCCAATAAAGTTGGCGCCACGCATGTTCCAGTGTGCCTGCTTGGTGATCAGCGACAGATCGATAAGTTCAGTAACCAGACGATTAAGCACCTCGATGGTGGCTTTTTTCTCGTCTTCTGCCACGTCGTTACGGGTGTAAATCAGATCAGATGATTTTGTTTTAACCAGTTTAGCGGTACTCATCATTAATATCCTCTTAATGGTCTTGTTGTTCCGAATTGAATACGGGAATAAGTATAGCACCAATTTGAACGCCTGCCGGAAAGGTCGCACCTATTGATGGCATAGCGGCGAGCTGTTGATCTAATAACAAATAAACTCTTCAAATCTTAATAAGGCTAATAATGCGTTTTATTTTCATTCGTATTTTAGCTTTTTGTTTTTACTGTCTTTTTACGCTTATTTTTTATTAATAGAAAAGAATAATCCGTGATCAGCAAATGACTTAATGGATTAAGGTGTCAATCAACCTCAGGCCGGTAATTCCCTTTTTGCCAAAGGAGTGCCTGCGGGATCGGCCTCACGCAGGCGGTAACGCTTATTCGTTGAACTCTTTTATTGGCGTAATTTTCGCTTTTGCTGGTCGCATGGTCAGGGTGGACCCTGCTGATGCCATAATAATGGCCAGCAGCGCCAGCCATTGGACAAGCGTGAGCACCTCGCCGAGGAACAGCATGCCTGAAATCGCCGCCATAGCCGGTTCGAGGCTCATTAGCGTTCCGAAGGTGCGTGCCGGCAGACGAGTCAATGCCATCATCTCCAGCGAATAGGGCAGGGCGCTGGACATAACGGCGATCGCCAGCCCAATAGGAATAAGTGACAGCGTCCAGATACCCGGGTTGGCGTACACCAGCCCGAGCGGAACAAAGACCAGTGCGCCAATCAGCGTTCCTGCTGCCACGGTTGCCGGACCGTGCTGGCTACCTGCACGCTGTCCGGCCAGAATATAGATGGCCCAACACCCCCCGGCGGTTAATGCCAGCAACGCCCCGACAGGATCAACGCTGCTAATATCATGACCCACCGGCAGCAGAAAGAGCAGTCCGGTCACGGCCAACGCGATCCAGATAAAATCCAGCGCTCGCCGCGAACCGACTAAAGCAAGCATCAGCGGGCCGGTAAATTCTAACGCCACCGCAATACCCAGCGGTACGGTGCGGATGGACATATAGAACGCATAGTTCATTCCTCCAAGCGCCAGGCCGTAGATAATTAGCGGCACAATCTGCTGCCGGCTAAAGTGCAGCCGCCAGGGCTTGAAGATGATACAGAGGATCAGGGTTGCCAAACCCAGGCGCAGCGCGGTGATACCTGCCGCGCCAACGGTGGGAAACAGCGTCTTAGCCAACGCGGCTCCTCCCTGAATAGAGGTCATGGCGATGAGTAGCAGCGCAACGGGCTGCCAGACAGTATTTTTAACCTGTAGAGAAGACATCCTGTTTCCAGCCTTTAATGATCCGTAGTGGGGTTAGAACTGGCGTTTAGTGTAATGGATTAAGTGAATAAACTGACCTTGGCAGGTTAAAAAAAGTCCCTTCAGAGGTCAAAATTGATGCGAAAAAGGTAAAAAATTGTCATCTTTTATTAGGATTTATCTCAATGGGGATTTTTTTTTCACTAACGCAATGGCGCTGTTTTTAAGAAAAAAATAAGTAAAAATAATGAGATAAGCCCTATCATTAACTTTCTGTTACACCAAACATTTCGTTGGACAACAAAATCGGGGCAGAGTTTCGGGCCATTTTTTGTTATATTTTGAACGTTGTCAGGAGAGAAGTACTTTCACATTTGAGGTGGTTATGAAAAAAATTGCATGTCTTTCAGCATTAGCTTGCGTACTGGCAGTATCTGCTGGTTCAGCAATGGCACAGAGCACCGTTTCCGGCGGCTACGCGCAGAGCGATTATCAGGGCCAGGCTAACAAAGCTAACGGCTTCAACCTGAAATACCGCTACGAGAACGGCAGCGATCCACTGGGCTGGATCGGTTCTTTCACCTATACAGAGAAAGATCGTACAGATGCTGGTGAATACAAAAAAGGCCAGTACTATGGCGTCACCGGTGGTCCTGCTTTCCGTCTGAATGACTGGGCGAGCATCTACGGTGTTGTAGGTATCGGCTACGGTAAATTCCAGTCAACTGGTGCAGATCGCGCCAAGTCTGACTTCAGCGACGTAGGCTTCTCCTACGGTGCCGGCATGCAGTTCAACCCAATCCAGAACGTCGCTCTGGATGTGGGCTACGAGCAGAGCCGTATCCGCAGCGTTGACGTTGGCACCTGGACTGCTGGCGTAGGTTACAGCTTCTAAGTTGTCAGCCGCAAGTCCGTTTTTCGGACTGACGTTGTAGAAATCCGCCCTTCTGGGCGGATTTTTTTTGCGCATAATCAACGATCCTACGCCAGCGTCTTGCCGCCCGTTTTTGTTTGCAAAAATGAGAAAGGGGATCTGCTGGCTTGGCGTTACAGGTCAGGCAGGTAATAGGGTGCGAAAACCCGGTGCCATTATCCTGCGCTATTTGCGTATAAGAAGGTGGGTTAATGGCAATGCGTTGAACGAAGGGATCAGGAAGCGCGTGCGGCGGGGGCAGGTTTTACCAGCATTTCCAGCAGCATCAGACGCAACGTAAACGGCGAGCGGCAAAATAATTTTAATAGCAGTGGAAGTTTCATCTGATGGCCCTCCGGTCAGTCAGGTTATGAACGAATTATCAACAGGTATAGCATAGGCTATACCGTATAGCCAGAGCTAACATGCAAAATTTTGTGCTTCCCGACGGTTCGTTTACAATGTGCCACCAAGAGACCGATACGGTGGTTAAATGTATTGGTCAATAATAAGAGGAAGCTGAATGAGTCGTCGCGCAAAAGTTGCAGTGTCCGCGCCACTGAAAGATATCGAAGAGCATGTCGAAGGCTTCCGCCAGGTACGTGAAGCGCACCGTCGTGAATTAATCGACGACTATGTTGAGCTGATCTCAGACCTGATCCGTGAATTTGGCGAGGCGCGTCAGGTGGATATGGCCGCTCGTCTTGGCGTCTCGCAGCCAACCGTGGCTAAGATGCTGAAACGTCTTGCCACCGGGGGTTTGGTTGAGCAGGTGCCCTATCGTGGCGTATTCCTGACGCCTGAAGGTGAGAAGCTCGCCAACGAAAGCCGTGAGCGCCATCATATCGTCGAGTCGTTTCTTCTTGCGCTCGGTATCAGCCCGGATACTGCCCGTCGAGACGCAGAAGGCATTGAACACCATGTGAGTGATGAAACGCTGGCCATTTTTCGCAAATTTAGCGAAAGTCAGCAATAACCGTCACACGACCTTTACCAGCCGCATGGCCTGAAGCGCCCGGTGAATGTTTCCTGACGCCAAACGGCTACCTGCTTCACACTAATGATGTGGCGCTTATTACCGTCGTGCCACTCACATTCTCTCTGCTTCAGAAAGAGTCGCTTGCGCCAGCCCGCCTGATTATCTTTGATATACCGGCGATTAATGCCGGTCTGCCGTTAAATCGCCATGGCTAAACCCAAAATATCCTGCCGTGGCACATTGGCCGTTGCGGTTCTGGTGCCTGTAATCGCTGGATGTGGCATCAGATAAATCTTTTTTGTCAGGAACTCCTGGTATTTGTCAATTTTGCTCCTATGGTTATACCACGCTGAATAATTGCGTCCCCGTTTTGGCGACGCCCTGCATCGATGGATACTATGGCTAAGCAAACCTCCTCTGCACCCGACGATCGATCCCTGCCACAAACTGAATCATCCCCGACAGAAGATGGTCAGGAAGATGAAAAAAGCCGTTCGCGACCGGGTAAAAAACCGCTCATTATTCTGGGCATTGTCATCGTTGTCATGCTAGCGGTTGCGCTGGTGTTCTGGTTAATGAACCGCAATAGTGAAACCACCGATGATGCCTTTACCGAAGCGGATGCGGTGACCATCGCGCCGAAAGTATCGGGCTATATTACGCAGCTGAAGGTGAAAGATAATCAGCGGGTGAAGAAAGGGGATCTGCTGGTGGTGATTGACCTGCGCGATGCCAGCGCAGAGCGCGATCGGGCACAGGCGCAGCTTGGCATTGCCGTGGCGCAGTTACATCAGGCCCAGGCGCAGCTGGCGCTGGCACGGGTTCAGTATCCGGCGCAGAAGGAGCAGGCGCTGGCGCAGCTGGCACGGGCCGAAGCCAACTACCTCAACGCGCGGGAAGATGATAAACGTCAGCGCGGCGTCGATCCGCGTGCCACCTCGCAGCGTAATATCGATGCGGCCAGTGCCCAGCTACGCAGTGCGAAAGCGGAGCTGAAAAATGCGCAGGCTCAGGTTGCCGTCGCCTCACAGGTCGCTTTACAGATCCGGCAGCAGGAAACCAGCGTCGAAGCGCGTCAGAGTCAGGTCGATCAGGCTCAGGCCCAGCTCAATACTGCCAGTCTCAACCTTTCTTACACCGAGGTGCGCGCGCCTTACGATGGTTTTATCACCAAACGCAATGTGCAGGTGGGAACGCTGGTGCAGGCGGGATCTTCGCTGTTTTCTCTGGTATCAGCGGATATGTGGATCGTGGCGAACTTTAAAGAATCCCAGCTGGCGCGCATGAAACCGGGTAGCAAAGTGGATATCAGCGTCGATGCCTGGCCCGATCTGAAGCTGAAAGGGCATGTCGACAGCATACAGATGGGCAGCGGCTCGCGCTTCTCTGCTTTCCCGACTGAAAATGCTACCGGAAACTACGTGAAAATCGTCCAGCGTGTTCCGGTAAAAATCGTTATTGATAGCGGCCTGGACGCCAATCATCCCCTGCCGATTGGTCTGTCGGTTGAACCGAAGGTGACGCTGGAATGAGTTCCGGCCAGAGCTGGAAGCCAGCCAGTAATCCCTGGCTGGTGGCGATGACGGTGACGCTGGCGGTGTTTATGGAGATCCTCGACACCACGATTGTCAACGTTGCTCTGCCGCACGTGGCGGGGTCGCTATCAGCCAGTTACGACGAATCCACCTGGGTTTTGACCTCTTATCTGGTGGCGAACGGCATCGTTTTACCTATCTCCGCCTTTCTTAGCCGCCTGCTGGGCCGCAAACAGTTTTTTCTGATCTGCATCGTGATGTTTACCGTCTGTTCCTTCCTGTGTGGTATAGCCACCGAACTGTGGCAGATCATTCTGTTTCGCGTGCTACAGGGCTTTTTCGGCGGAGGTTTACAGCCGGTCCAGCAGTCGGTGCTGCTGGACTATTTTAAACCCGCCGATCGCGGTAAGGCCTTTGGCCTTTCGTCCATTGCGGTGATCGTCGCCCCCGTGCTTGGCCCAACGCTGGGTGGCTGGATCACCGATAACTACAGCTGGCGCTGGGTATTCTTTATCAACATTCCGGTAGGTATTCTCAGCGTGCTGGCTATTTATCAGCTGCTGGAAGATCCGCCGTGGGAGCGCAAATGGGCGAAGGGTAAGCTCAGCATCGACTATATTGGCATCGGGCTGATCACCCTCGGTCTTGGCTGCCTCCAGGTGATGATGGATCGCGGCGAAGACGCTGACTGGTTCCAGTCCAGCTTTATTGTCACTTTCGCCCTGCTGGCGCTGACCGGCATTGTCGGGGCTATCTATTGGCTGATGTATGCCAAAAGGCCGGTGGTGGATCTGCATGTGCTGAAGGACCGTAACTTTGCGGTGGCCTGCCTGCTGATGGCGGGGATGGCGGCCATTCTTTACGGCAGTTCGGTGGTTATTCCGCAGCTGGCACAGCAGGATCTCGGATACACCGCGACCCTGTCCGGCCTGGTGTTATCGCCGGGAGCGGTGCTGATCGTCCTTTCTATCCCGCTGGTACTGAAGCTGATGCCGCTGGTGCAAACGCGCCTGCTGATTGCCTTTGGTTTTCTGCTGCTGGGCGTGTCGTTTATCTACTCCTCAACCCTGACGCCGAATATTGATTTCACCACCCTGGTGCTGATGCGCAGCTTCCAGACTATCGGTCTGGGTTTCCTGTTTGTCCCGCTGACCACCATTGCCTTTGTCACGATCCCGCAGCGGCTGAATGCCGATGCATCGGCGTTGTTTACCATGTTCCGCAATGTTGCCGGATCGATCGGTATTTCGCTCTCTACCGCGATGATCACCGAGCGCTCACAGGCACGTAGCGCGCAGTTGGCAGACAGCATGACTCCGCTTAACGAGCCCTTTAATTTGGCGCTGGGGCGTTGGACGCAGGGCGTCAGGGACTTTGTGCATAGCGCTGGCGACCCGCTCACCGTTGCCACCGGGCAGCTGTATAAACAGATGATCGTACAGGCACGTTTTCTTGCCTATATTGACGTATTTATGGGCCTCAGCATTGTCGCCCTGATCCTTATTCCATTTTGCTTACTGCTGGCTCCGATTAAGAGCGAGGGCAGTGCGGGAGCACACTGACATGAAGGTTCCTTGTTATTTTTGTTTTCCGGGAAACGGCGTGCTGATAGCGGCAGCGCTGTCGCTTGGCGGCTGTGCGCTGGGGCCGGATTATCAGCCCCACGCGGCCAATACGCCGGCCGCTTTTCACGGCGAGCAGATGCCGGGGGGAGGAAAGACGTTGGCATCAGCACCACGTGCCGACTGGTGGAAAGCGTTTAACGACCCGCAGCTGGATAGTCTGATAGAGCGGGCGGTACGGGGCAATCTGTCCCTGCAACAGGCGGTGCTGCGCATTGCTGGGGCACGCCAGCAGTTAAACCAGGTGCGCGGGGGATGGGCACCTTCGGTAAGTGGCAATGCGCGTTTTACGCGCCAGCAGCTGGGAGTCAAAGGTGAGCTGGAGTCGCAAGGGATCGACCAGCGGCTCAATGGGATAGACAACGCAGACGGCGTGCGCCCGGCGCTGGACAGCCTGGAGAAACCGATTGGCCTCTACCAGGGCAGTTTCGATGCGTCATGGGAACTGGACCTGTGGGGCAAGGTGCGTCGCCAGGTTGAGATGGCGGATGCCCGGCAGCAGCAGTCGGTGGAGGAGCGCAACGATGCGCTGGTATCGCTGGAAGCCGAGGTGGCGCGCGTTTACCTGCAGTTGCGCGGCGCGCAGGCCATTACCCGCACGGTAGAAACGCAAATTGACGTGGCGCAGCAGACGCTGGATCTGACGCAAAGCCAGCAGCGTAATGGGCTGGCACCGCAGACCAACGTAGAAAATGCGCGTGCGCAGCTAAACTCGCTGCGTGCACAGCTGCCGCAGTACCAGGCGCAAATCCACCTGGCGATGAACGGGCTGGCGGTATTAACCGGCAGGGTGCCCGGCGCGCTGGATGCTGAACTGACGCCGCGTAAGGCGCTGCCGCTGTTACCACCGACGCTACGGGTTGGCGTGCCTTCCGAACTGGCACGCCGCCGTCCTGATGTACGCGCCGCCGAAGCCAGCCTGCATGCCGCCACGGCCAATATCGGCGTTTCGGTAGCGCAGCTGTTCCCCAGCCTGTCGCTTAGCGGACAGTTTGGCATGCGTAACAGCGACGCCAGCTATCTGGATAACTGGAGCAGCCATTTTTACAGCTTCGGGCCGTCGGTAACCCTGCCGATCTTCCAGGGGGGCAGGCTGGTTTCCAGCGTAAAACTGGCGCGTGCGCAGCAGGCCAGCGCGGCGCTGCAATATCGGCAAACGGTGCTTACGGCGCTTCAGGATGTTGAAAATGCGTTGGTAAGCTATCGCAGCGATCTACAGCAGGTCACCGGCCTGGATGAGAGCGTACAGGCGCTGCAAAACGCCTTTCATCTTGCCAGTGATAGCTATCGTCAGGGGCTGTCATCGTTTATTGACGCGCTGGACGCGCAGCGCCAGCTGGCGCAGGTGCAGCAGCAGGCGGAGCAGGCGCGGCTACAAAGTCGTTTGGATCTGGTGGCGCTGTATAAGGCGCTCGGCGGCGGGTGGGAAAGCTGGCAAAACGTGAAGCTGCCGGATTATCCGATATTCGGTGCGGCCCAGCAGCCTTAAGGAATATGGCGTAACGCGCACGCACGGCCAGTCATCAGGCCGTGCGTAACTCATCAGTTAGAAGATCGGGGGCGCAACGGCTTAGCGCGCCTGCTCCAGATTGAATAATTTAACCGTATCGTACAGATGTGAAACCTGCTCTTTTAACGAGTTACAGGATGAAGAGGATTGCTGAACCAGGCTGTAGTTCAGCTGGGTAAGCTTATCAAGCTCGTTGACGGCGATACCGACCTGCGTAATCCCGGTCTTCTGCTCTTGTGACGCTACGGATATCTCGTTAATGATATCTCTGAGGTTTTTAGCCGAATCAACAACTTCAGTGATGGTGTTTGTTGCCGTTACGGCCAGCGTTGAGCTCTTTTCAACGCGCCCGGAAGACTCTTTGATCAGACCTTCCACATCTTTTGCCGCGTCGGAACAGCGTTGAGCCAGGTTTCTGACCTCTCCGGCCACCACGGCAAATCCTCTGCCGCTTTCACCCGCGCGTGCGGCTTCCACTGCGGCATTCAGGGCTAATATATTCGTCTGGAAGGCAATGCTTTTTATCAGATTTGTCACGTCGGAAATTTTGTTTGAACTCTCTTCTATATCGGCGATGGTATCGCGCACATCAATAACCACCTTGCCGCCACCTTCAGCCGTTTCTGCTGCAAGTGAAGCCACGCTGGCCGCCTGATTCGCATTTTCTGAGTTTCTGGCAACGGTTTGCGTGATTTGCTCCATACTGGCCGCGGTTTCCTCCAGCGAAGCCGCCTGTTGTTCAGTGCGCGAAGACAGGTCGTTATTGCCATCCACCAGCAGGCTAATTTCAGCCAGTATCACTTCTGAACCGGTACGCACACTTTTCACCGTGGCATACAGCGACTGCTGCATTTCCATCAATCCAATGGCAAGTCGGTTCATTTCGGTTTTAGAAGAGGCGTTGGTATCAATTTTACCGCTAAGATCGCCAGACTTAATTGAATCAATAAAGCGCAGTGCTTTATTTAAGGGGGTTATCAACGTGGTGCGCAATGCATTCCAGCAAATAAATACCATTAATATCATCAGCAGTCCGAGGCAGGAAAGAATGACGATCATGGAATCAAATACGCGCTGATTTTCGGCGTAGGTTTTGCTGGAAATGTCATTGGCAGCCGAACGCCAGGCATCATATGAATGAAGCATTTGCTGAAAAGAAGACTCAAGATTGTAAGATAATATCTGCTCTAGATCCTTCCCCTTAGCGACAGTGATAATTTGCTGTAATTGCTGGTGAAAATCATCAAAAGACTTATCAAGATCGGTTGAAAGCTGGCTGTCCAGTCCTTCAATCTCTCCCGCATTTTTAAACAGCGCATACCATTTTTGCGTTTTTTCCAGCTCTTCATCTGCTGCATTAATCGTGGCGATGGCCTTTTCACTATTGGGACCACCCTCCTGCAACCAGATCACCGTTCTGTTGATATTGCTCCGCACGCCATTCATGGCGAACCAGGTGTTAGTCAGTAGTGCGACTTTTTTATTGGACTCGGTAATGGTCGACAAGCTGTTTTTATTGCTGTTGCTGGTGTAAAGATAAAATCCTCCGGTTATACATTGCAGCAGGACAAAAACGACAATAATGCCTGATACCAGGGTCGACGTTCTGACTTTTTTTAGCATGGGGTTTCCAGTGGTAGGGAGGAGCTATGTTAAATAGTTATCGTCAACATCAGCGAAAAACTTTAGGCAAGATCGAAACGATAAATCTCCCACGTTACCCGTCACGCTCTGCAAAGTGTGCCACCCGCCGAAGCCCTCTTGCTTCACGGCACGCAATAGTGACTATGTATTTTTATTTCATTTTAATAAGAAATGGAAAAAAAAGACGGTGGTGGCGTGCAATATCATTCATCAGGAAGCTGAATTCAACGTTATTGCGGCCATGATCACAGTTTGGGTGAGAAAATGAGATCCATGACGCAGAAATTTAGTTTCATTGTTAATAAAAATGAATTAAATGGTTTAAGTTGAAGGTGGCGTGTGGTCATTGTTAATGCCAAAGAATGCGTAACTGGTCTTTATCCTTACTAACCAGGCTGATCAAGAGGTCAAGGTAGCACCATGACAAAAGAACAATATATTACCCTTAACCGGGCATCAGGGCCGAACAGCAGCACGAAAACGGAACCCTTTGTAAAGGTGATCGCGGCTGTTGCCACGCTCGGCGGCTTACTGTTTGGTTATGATACTGGCGTTATCTCCGGCGCACTGCTGTTTATGGGCGATGAGCTTCATCTCACGCCTTTCACCACCGGACTGGTGACCAGTTCACTGCTGTTCGGCGCCGCCTTTGGCGCATTGTTTTCAGGGCTCTTTGCCAATGCGGCCGGACGTCAGAAAATCATTATTATCCTGGCGATGGTTTTTGCTATCGGAGCCATCGGCACGGCTCTGGCGCCAAACGTTGAGTGGATGATTTTCTTCCGTCTGATCCTCGGCGTTGCGGTCGGCGGCGCGTCGGCCACCGTGCCGGTGTATATCGCCGAAATAGCACCGGCTAATAGACGCGGTCAGCTGGTAACGTTGCAGGAGCTGATGATCGTCAGCGGCCAGCTGCTGGCCTATATCTCTAATGCCGGATTTAATGCGGCCTGGGGCGGCGGCGAAACCTGGCGCTGGATGCTGGCGTTGGCCACCGTCCCGGCGGTGCTGCTGTGGTTCGGAATGATGTTTATGCCGGATACCCCGGGCTGGTACGCGATGCAGGGCAGGCTGGCACAAGCCAGGCGGGTGCTTGAACGTACCCGCGCGCGGGAAGACGTTGACTGGGAAATGGAAGAGATTGAGGAGACGCTGGCAGAAGAAAAGGATCGCGGAAAAGTGGGCCTGCGCGATCTGGCAAAGCCGTGGCTGCTGAAGCTGTTCTTTATTGGTGTGGGTATCGCGGTTATCCAGCAAACCTCCGGTGTCAACACCATCATGTATTATGCGCCGACCATGCTGAAGGCCGTGGGCATGAGCACCAACGCGGCGCTGTTTGCCACTATTGCCAACGGCGTGGTGTCGGTACTGATGGCGTGCGTGGGCATCTGGCTATTGGGCAAAATTGGGCGGCGCACCATGACGCTGGTTGGCCAGTTTGGCTGTACCTTTAGCCTGCTGTTTATCGCAGCGGTCAGTTTCTTTATGCCGGAAACCGTACATGGCGAGGTGGATGCACTGCGCGGCTATCTGGTGCTGTTCGGCATGCTGATGTTCCTTAGCTTCCAGCAGGCTTTTCTCTCGCCGGCCACCTGGCTGCTGCTGTCGGAGATCTTTCCGACGCGTCTGCGCGGCGTCTTTATGGGCAGTGCGATTTTCGCGATGTGGATTGCCAACTTTATGATTTCACTGGCATTCCCGATGCTGTTAGCCAGCGTAGGTTTGTCTGGCACGTTCTTAAGCTTCGCGCTGATCGGCATCCTGTCGGGTGCTTTTGTTATCAGGTGCGTGCCGGAAACGCGCAACCGTAGCCTTGAGCAGATCGAACACTTCCTGCATGACTGGCTCAGTGACGATAGTGAAGAGCGGCGGTCTCCGGCGGCGGCAAAACGCCAGGCGGCCAGTCATTAAGCCATTCGGCCGGGGATCTCCCCGGCCAGGCAGATTTTCCCCCGCGCTTTTCCTCTGCCAGAGTGCTGTATGCCCCGCGCCATTTTTTTGGCATAATGCGCGCTGATTTACCCACTCATCTCGCAAACGAAAGGCTATCCTGTGCTAGTTTCCAGCAATGTCACCATGCAGTTTGGCAGTAAGCCGCTGTTCGAAAATATCTCTGTCAAATTTGGCGGCGGCAACCGCTATGGTCTGATCGGTGCCAACGGCAGCGGCAAGTCCACCTTTATGAAAATTCTCGGCGGCGACCTGGTGCCTTCTGCAGGCAATGTAGCCCTCGACCCGAATGAGCGTATCGGTAAGCTGCGCCAGGATCAGTTCGCCTTTGAACAATTTTCCGTGCTGGACACGGTGATCATGGGCCACGGCGAGCTGTGGGAAGTGAAGGAAGAGCGCGACCGCATTTACGCCTTGCCGGAAATGAGCGAAGAAGACGGTTACAAAGTGGCCGATCTCGAAGTGAAATATGGCGAAATGGACGGTTACACCGCCGAAGCGCGCGCCGGTGAACTGCTGCTGGGCGTGGGCATTCCGCTGGAACAGCATTACGGCCCGATGAGCGAAGTCGCTCCCGGCTGGAAGCTGCGCGTACTTCTGGCGCAGGCGCTATTCTCTAACCCGGACATCCTGCTGCTGGACGAACCGACCAACAACCTGGATATCGATACCATTCGCTGGCTGGAGCAGGTGCTGAACGAGCGTAACAGCACCATGATCATTATCTCGCACGACCGTCACTTCCTGAATATGGTGTGTACGCACATGGCCGATCTCGACTACGGCGAACTGCGCGTCTATTCGGGTAATTACGACGAGTATATGACGGCGGCCACCCAGGCACGCGATCGCCTGCTGTCGGATAATGCCAAGAAAAAAGCGCAGATTAATGAACTGCAGTCCTTCGTCAGCCGCTTTAGCGCCAACGCCTCAAAATCCCGCCAGGCGACCTCACGCGCCAAGCAGATCGATAAAATTAAACTGGATGAAGTGAAAGCATCCAGCCGTCAGAACCCGTTTATTCGTTTCGAGCAGGACAAGAAACTGTTCCGTAACGCCCTTGAACTGGAAGCCGTCACTAAAGGCTTCGACAACGGTCCGCTGTTCAGCAAGCTTAATATGCTGCTGGAAGTGGGCGAGAAGCTGGCGATCCTCGGCCCGAACGGTATTGGTAAAACCACGCTGCTGAAAACCCTGGTCGGTGATCTTCTGCCGGATAGCGGAACGGTAAAATGGTCTGAGAACGCACGCATTGGCTATTACGCGCAGGATCACGCTCACGACTTCAGCGACGATCTGAGCGTGTTTGACTGGATGAGCCAGTGGAAGCAGGAAGGCGACGATGAGCAGGCGGTACGCGGTATCCTCGGGCGTCTGCTGTTTACCCAGGATGACATCAAAAAGCCGGCCAAGGTGCTGTCCGGTGGTGAGAAGGGCCGTATGCTGTTTGGTAAGCTGATGATGCAGAAACCGAACGTGCTGATCATGGATGAACCGACTAACCACCTTGATATGGAGTCGATCGAAGCGCTGAATATGGCGCTGGAGATGTACGAAGGCACGCTGATCTTCGTTTCTCACGACCGTGAATTTGTCAGTTCACTGGCGACTCGCGTGATTGAAATGACGCCGGGCAAAATGAACGACTTTACCGGTAACTACGAAGACTATCTGCGTAGCCAGGGCATTGTTTAACCCCTGACGACAGTAACAGGCTGGCTGCAAACGCGGTCAGCCTGTGTGTAATAAAAATTCGTGAGCCATAGAAATATAAATGTCACCGCTTTCGGCGAACGTGATTATTTATTGCGTTGTTAAGATTTATTTAAAATAAATGACTAATACCAGCGATTGTATTTAATATATATTATTGAAACAATAACAACCCAAGAGAGACTAAGTGGTGCAGCGTAACCAGGGATAAAACGTACAAAGACATAAATTCCCGCCACAATAATAATGGCAGGGATTAAGTAGAAAAACGAGTGGAGTAACCATATTATTGCGCGCTTCATTTACGCAAAATCTCATATAAAGCGTCTGCGATTATTTCTTCGTTGTTGTCCCCAGAGTTTACTTGGTAAATTATTTCAGGCATTTTCTTCTCAATAAGAAAATAAAGCATTTCAATGTTTTCTTTGCGCAGCGCTTGATAGTATGAGGGATCTTAATTGCTGATGCGGCTATTTGTGCTTTAGCATAAAGCGTTGTTCCGTTCACAAACCATGTTGAAAAGGAATTGATGAGGTTGATATGAGTCTTTTTGAAATCCTCATTAGCAATAATTAAATTGGCAATAGTAAATGAGAGAGCTAACTTACTGGCTTTTGCCGAGCTGTGATCTGGCGCTCTGCCTGATAATTTTTGAATGTGAGAGACGAGGTTATTGCTTTTTTGAATGCCAAGGTTGTGAAGCGTTTTCCTGAAATAGAGTTCAACCATGTCCAGAGTAACGTTTTTTCTTGCGTAAATTTCACCTAAGGCTAAAACTAACCTTTTGTCCTCTCTCTATGTATCACGGCAGGAACTACGATAATATTCATCCGGAACAAGGCATGAACCATAATTGATAAGCCGTTATCCGCCCAGTTTCACCTTTTCAATGGTAGACATATGGTCTGCATATATGTCATTCAATGAACGAGTCAATGCGATAGCTAATTACTTATTGGCTTGCATCTTCAATTGCAACCAAGGGTTGTGACGTGTCTCATTCCCTTGTTGTATGATAGACTTTAATTTTGATCATGTTTGCCAACGAGGGCAAGAAAGAATATGGGAAAAACAAAGAAAAAACTCATTTACGTTCCGGTTGGTATTATTTTCTTTCTCATTATACCGGAAATTGTGCTACGTACGCTCAGCCCGGAGCAGCTCGTCAGGGTGAGTGATTTTACCAGTTTGGGCGGTATGCTAAATCCTCTGCTTTCCTTACTTATTTTTCTTGGTCTTTTCTCCATCGTCCTGGCTATTATTACTGTTTCTGCTACAGGCAAAATTTATCGGTTGAGATCACGATCTGAAGGAAAGTAAACCTGTCAACATCTGTTGCTTCCCGGATCGCGATCCTGGAGTAATATCCCGGTTCATTAACGCGTTCAATGCGCTATCAAATAAGCGTTCCTGGTAGTAAACCATCTGTAGGGAACTTAGTCCGACTTGAGAGAACCGATCAATGACCAATAATCACGAATTATTAACCTTCCCGCTGACCTCCATCCCCACAGACCTCACAGCCAGCATCCTTCGCCACTTTTATTGAGCGGAACTGCAATGTCATGGCATCGTACAGCAGCAGTTTTCCGGCTACCGGGCTGCCATAGTGGGTAAGGGCGCGAATGGCCTCCATCGCCTGCAATGAACCGATAACCCCGACCAGCGGTGCCATCACCCCGGCTTCCACACAGCTCAGCGTTGCAGCACCGAACAGGCGGCTGATGCAGCGATAGCAGGGTTCCTCGCGGCCCCAGCTGAACACGCTGATTTGCCCCTCCATACGGATTGCCGCCCCCGACACCAGCGGGGTTTTGCTGGCAAAGCAGAGCCGGTTCAGCTGTTCGCGCGTCTCGAGGTTATCGCAGCAGTCGATCACCAGCTGATGCCGGGCAATAAGCTGTGCCATCCCGTCATCATCTAGGCGCGCGTTAACCGCCTCGATGGCGATCGATGAGTTGATCGTGGCAAGGCGTGCCCTTGCCGAGTCGACTTTTGCCATCCCCAGCTGCGCCTCGCCGTGCAACACCTGGCGTTGCAGATTCGAGAGCGTCACCTCGTCGAAATCGAGCAGCGTCAGCTGGCCAATTCCGGCGGCGGCAAGATACTGGCTGGCGGCGCAGCCCAGCCCGCCGAGCCCGACCACCAGCACGCGCGCGGCCTTTAGCTGCTCCTGGCCGTCGAGATCAAAACCGCGCAGCACGATTTGACGGTTATAGCGCAGCATCTCCTTGTCGCTTAGCTCGGGTAACATATCAGCCCTCCAGCAGCGCGTTAAACGGCTCAACGTCGACCCATTCACCGGCCGCCACGTTGCCGCGCTCGCGCTCCAGCACGATAAAACAGTTAGCCGCATGGAACGAGCTGAAGATGTGGGAGCCCTGATGCCCGGTGGTTTTTACCTCCAGATCGCCATGAGCATCGCGTTGTACAATACCGCGCTGGAAGTCGAGGCGGCCCGGCGATTTTTTCAGAAAGCTGGCGCAGCGAACGCGCTGGCGCGGGGGCAATGCCGGACCATGCTGTCCGGTTAGCCTGGCCAGCAGCGGTTGCACCAGCTGATAAAAGGTCAGTACCGCCGAGACCGGATTACCCGGCAGGCCGCAGAACCAGCTGTGCGGCAGGCGGCCGAAGGCAAAGGGTTTGCCCGGTTTGATCGCCAGCTTCCAGAAGCCAATTTCACCCAGCTCTTCTAACATCTCTTTGGTGTGATCCGCCGCGCCAACCGATACGCCGCCGCTGCTGATCACCACATCGGCGCTGGCATCAGCCTGGGTAAACGCCGCGCGCAGCGCCGCCGGATCGTCGCGGATAATACCCAGGTCAATCACTTCACAGCCGAGCTTATCCAGCATCAGCCGCACGGCAAAACGGTTAGTGTCATATATCTGTCCTGCTGCCAAAGGCTGACCAACCGGCTGTAGCTCGTCCCCGGTGGAAAAAATCGCCACGCGCAGTTTGCGCACAACGCTGACTTCAGGAATGCCGAGAGAGGCCAGCAGCGGCAGTTGCGCCGCGCCGAGCTTGACCCCGGCAGCCAGCACTTCTGCGCCTTCAGGGATATCTTCCCCCGCACGACGAATATTTTGTCCGGCGCTGATCTCAGCGGTCATGCTCACCGCATCACCCACTAAAGCGGTTTGCTCCTGCATCACCACCGCCTCGCAGCCTGAAGGGAGCGGTGCGCCGGTCATAATGCGAATGCAGCTACCCGCAGGCCATACGCCGTCATACGGGCTACCGGCAAACGCTTTTCCGGCTACCGGCAGCGCGGCGCGCGCGTCGAGGTCCGCCATGCGCAGAGCGTAACCGTCCATCGCCGAATTATCGAAAGGCGGCACGTTCAGCGGGGAAATCACCGGACCTGCCGTAATTCGCCCTACCGCCTGCGTCAGGCTAACGGTTTCGCTATCTGCTAACGGGATAACGCGTGCCAGCAGGGTAGTCAGGGCGTCGTCCAGGGAGATTAATCCCGTAGTCAATGTTTCCATCGGTTGTTTCTCCAGGATACGAACGAAATAGGCGGGCTACATTATGACGTGGATCCGGTACAGGGTCACGTTTGCCGGTGCTAACGGGCGACGGGCTTAACTTATAACTATTAGTTATAAATGCAGGGGAAATATTCCGCTTTACATATCTATACAGCCTACCTATAGTCAAAAAGGTTATTTCCTTGATAAATATATTCTAACTCAGTGTTTTTCATGCTGATTTGCTACAGGTTAAATTAAATAATGGCCAAAGCGACGATTGCAATTCATGGTGGTGCTGGCGCCATTGCGCGTGCCAGCATGAATGCCGGGGATGAGCAGCGCTATCGTCAGGCGTTATCACTCATTGTTGCAGACGCACAGTCCAGGCTGGCGGCAGGGCAGAGCGCGCTGGACGTGGTTACCGAAGCGGTGCGGCAGCTGGAGGAGTGCCCGCTGTTTAATGCCGGGCGCGGCGCGGTATTGACTCATCAGGGACAGCATGAACTGGATGCTTGCGTGATGGACGGTAGCACGCGCGCGGCAGGTGCGGTGGCTGGTGTGACCCGCGTGCGTAATCCGGTGCTGGCCGCACGTGCGGTACTGGAAAACAGCCCGCACGTGCTGTTGATTGGCGAAGGCGCGGAATCGTTTGCGGAAGCACAAGGCCTCGAGAGGGTTGAAAATCACTTTTTTACCACGCCACAGCGCCGCGCCCAGCTCGAACGCGCCATTGCCGACAACCAAATGCGGCTTGACCACGATGCAGGCTCCCTTAGCCCGGATCGTAAATTTGGCACCGTGGGGGCCGTTGCCCGCGACAGTGCCGGCGGGCTGGCGGCAGCTACCTCGACGGGCGGCATCACCAATAAGCAGGCCGGCCGCGTAGGCGATTCGCCGCTGCCCGGCGCGGGCTGTTATGCCAGCGCCGGGGTGGCTGTCTCCTGTACCGGGAGTGGAGAAGTGTTTATGCGCCTGCTTGCGGCCTATGACGTCGCGGCGCTGATGGAGTATGGCGGGCTGTCGTTAGCCCAGGCGACGCAGAAGGTTATTATGGAAAAAATTCCCGAACTGGGCGGAAGCGGTGGGCTTATCGCCGTTGATGCGGCAGGCAATCTGGCGCTGCCTTTCAACAGCGAGGGCATGTACCGCGCATATGGCGTAGCGGGCGAACAGCCGGTGGTGGCTATTTATCGGGAGGACGCCCGGTGAGCGCATTTTCACAGCATGACAAGGTACTGTCGGTGCGCGATCTTAGCGTCAGTTTTGCGCGCGAAGATCGCCAGCGTATTCAGGTCGTAAAGAATTTGTCACTGGATGTGCATGCCGGTGAAACGCTGGCCATCGTTGGTGAGTCCGGCTCAGGAAAATCGGTCACCTCTCTGGCGCTGATGCGTCTGGTGGAGCAGGGGGGCGGCAACATCGACAGCGGCACAATGTGGCTGCGCCGTGAGCGGAAGCCACCGGTCGATCTTGCCACCCTGCCGCAGTCGGAGCTACGCAGCATTCGCGGCGCGGACATGGCGATGATTTTCCAGGAGCCGATGACTTCACTCAATCCGGTGTTTTCGGTTGGCGAGCAGATTGCCGAGTCTATCCGCCTGCATCAGGGGAAAAGCCATGCGCAGGCGCTGGCCGAGGCGCGGCGCATGCTCGATCTGGTGCGCATTCCCGAAGCCAAAAATGTGCTGGCGCGCTACCCGCACCAGCTCTCCGGCGGCATGCGTCAGCGGGTGATGATCGCAATGGCGCTCTCCTGCCGCCCGTCGCTGCTGATTGCCGATGAGCCCACCACCGCGCTGGATGTCACCATCCAGGCACAAATCCTGCAATTGATCCGCGTGCTGCAAAAAGAGATGCAGATGGCGGTAATTTTTATCACCCACGACATGGGGGTGGTCGCGGAGATGGCGGATCGGGTACAGGTCATGTATCGCGGCGACGTATTAGAGAGCGGCAGCGTTCAGGAGATTTTCAGCCATCCGCAGCAGCCGTACACGCGTTCGCTGCTTGCCGCAGTGCCTAAGCTGGGAGCGATGAGTGGGCGCGATCTGCCGGCGAAATTCCCCCTGTCTGGTGATATTGGCGAGCCGGTGGCAGAAGCGCCGCAGGATACGGTCAATCAACTTGACGCCCCGATCCTCCAGGTACGTGACCTGATCACCCGCTTCGATATTCGTGGCGGTATTTTCAACCGGGTGCAGCGGCGGGTACACGCCGTTGAAAAGGTGAGCTTCGATTTGCGCGCCGGTGAAACGCTGGCGCTGGTCGGCGAGTCCGGCTGCGGCAAATCCACCACCGGGCGCTCTTTGTTGCGTCTGGTGGCAAGCCAGGGCGGCAGCATCACCTTTAACGGCCAACGCATCGACCGCCTGCACGGCTCAGCTCTGGCGCATCTGCGCCGCGATATCCAGTTTATCTTTCAGGATCCGTATGCCTCTCTCGATCCCCGCCAGACGGTGGGCTATTCGATAATGGAACCGCTGCTGGTTCACGGCATTGCGCGCGGGCAGGAAGCGGAACGGCGGGTGGCCAGCCTGCTGGAGCGCGTCGGGCTGCAGGCGGAGCATGCCCGGCGCTATCCGCATGAGTTCTCCGGCGGGCAGCGCCAGCGTATCTGCATCGCGCGCGCGCTGGCGCTCAACCCGAAAGTAGTGATTGCCGATGAAGCGGTTTCGGCGCTGGATGTTTCGGTTCAGGCGCAGATCGTTAATCTGATGCTCGATTTACAGCGGGAGTTTGGTATTGCGTTTCTGTTTATTTCCCACGATATGGCGGTGGTGGAACGTATCAGCCACCGGGTAGCGGTGATGTACCTCGGTCAGATTGTGGAGATCGGACCGCGACGGGCGGTATTTGAGCACCCGCAACATCCTTACACCCGCAAGCTGATGGCATCGGTGCCGGTGGCTGACCCCACCCATCGTCGACGTGAGCGTGCTCTGCTAGTTGATGAAATACCCAGTCCTGTCCGCGCCCTCGGCGACGAACCGGACGTGGCTCCGTTGGTTGAGGTTGGAAGCGGACATTTTGTGGCGCGCCACGCCATCAGCCGAACCTGATTGCTGCATAACGAAAACAAGGGATAAGCTAAGATGATGAATAAGCATACGCGTAGGCTGTTGTTAACGGCTGGCCTGTTGGGTAGCTGTGCCACATTCACCGCCTGGGCGGCGAAAGATGTCACTATCGCGGTAGCCTCTAATTTTACCACTCTCGATCCTTACGATGCCAACGACACCCTGTCGCAGGCGGTGGCCAAGTCGTTCTATCAGGGGCTGTTTGGCTTTGATAAAGAGATGAAGCTGGAAAACGTGCTGGCAGAAAGCTATCAGGCCAGCCCGGACGGATTAAGTTACGTTATTAAGCTCAGGAAAGGGGTGAAGTTCCAGGACGGCACGTATTTTGATGCCGCGGCGGTTAAAGCGAACCTCGACCGCGCCAGTAACCCGGATAACCATCTCAAGCGTTATAACCTGTTTAAAACCATCGCCAGTACCGACGTGCTGGATGCCAGTTCGGTGAAAATTACGCTAAAACAGCCGTTCTCGGCATTTATCAACACGCTTGCCAGTCCGGCCGCGGCAATGATTTCGCCGGAGGCACTCAAGAAATACGGTAAGGACATCGGCTTCCATCCGGTGGGTACCGGCCCCTATCAGTTTGTCGCCTGGAATCAGACCGATTTTGTCAAAGTCGCGAAATTCAGCGGTTACTGGAAGCCGGGTTATCCGAAGCTGGACAGCATTACCTGGCGTCCGGTGGTGGATAACAATACCCGTTCCGCGATGCTGCAAACCGGGGAGGCCAACTTTGCTTTCCCAATCCCGTTTGAGCAGGCCAAACTGCTGGAGAAAAACAGTAAGCTGAACCTGGTGGCTTCCCCATCGATTATGCAGCGCTATATCAGCTTTAACGTGACGCAGAAGCCGTTCGATGACCCGAAGGTGCGCGCCGCGATCGGCTACGCCATCAACCGTGAGGCGCTGGCTAAGGTGGCATTCGCCGGGTATGCCACCCCGGCCAGCGGCATCGTTCCGCCGTCTATCCAGTATGCGCAGCAGTATCCTGCCCCGGAATACAACCCGGCGAAAGCGCGTGAACTGCTGAAAGAAGCGGGCTATCCCAACGGCTTTACCACCACGCTGTGGTCTTCACATAATCACAGCACGGCACAAAAGGTGTTGCAGTTTACCCAGCAGCAGCTGGCCCAGGTGGGGATTAAGGTGGAAGTGACGGCGATGGATGCCGGTCAACGCGCGGCACAGGTTGAAGATAAAGGCCAGAAGGAGAGCGGCGTACGCATGTTCTATACCGGCTGGTCGGCTTCCACTGGTGAAGCTAACTGGGCGTTAACGCCGCTGTTTGCCACCCAGTCCTGGCCGCCAACCATCTTTAATACCGCTTTCTACAGCAATCCGCAGGTCGATAAAGATTTAAGCGACGCGCTGAATACCACCGACGGTGAGAAAAAAGCGGCGCTGTATAAAGATGCGCAGGATCGTATCTGGCACGACCAGCCCTGGGCACCGCTGGTGGTTGAAAAGCTGATTTCGGCCAACACCCGCAATTTGAGCGGTTTCTACGTGATGCCGGATACGTCGTTCAACTTTGACGATGCCGATCTGAAGTAACGGTTCAACGCGCCTCCCCCGGGGGGCGCAGGGTATAACATGCTTAATTATTTTCTGAAACGGCTACTGGGGCTGATCCCCACGCTGCTCATTGTCGCCGTGCTGGTGTTTCTTTTTGTGCATCTGCTGCCGGGCGATCCGGCACGACTGATTGCCGGACGCGAAGCCGATGCCGAAGTTGTGGCGCTGGTGCGCCAGCAGCTGGGGCTGGATTTACCGCTGCCGCAGCAGTTTTGGCACTATATCACCCATGCACTACAGGGCGATTTAGGCGTATCCATGGTGTCCAAACGGCCGGTTTCTGAGGAGATCGCTCAACGTTTCCTGCCCACGCTGGGCCTGACGCTGAGCAGTATGCTGTGGTCAGTGATCTTCGGGATGGTCATCGGCGTGGTTTCCGCCGTGTGGCGCAACCGCTGGCCCGATCGGCTGGGTATGACGCTGGCGGTGTCGGGCATTTCGTTCCCCGCTTTTGCGCTGGGTATCCTGCTGATGCAGGTGTTTTCCGTTCAGCTTGGCTGGCTACCAACCGTGGGAGCGGATAGCTGGCAGCACTATATCTTACCGTCCATTACGCTTGGCGCGGCGGTAGCGGCGGTGATGGCGCGTTTTACCCGCGCCTCATTTGTTGAGGTGATCCAGGAAGACTATATCCGTACCGCGAGGGCAAAAGGCGTACGGGAATCGGTAGTGATGGTCAAACACGGTTTGCGTAATGCGATGATCCCGGTAGTGACCATGATGGGCCTGCAGTTTGGTTTTCTGCTTGGCGGCTCTATCGTGGTTGAAGTGGTATTTAACTGGCCGGGGCTGGGACGGCTGCTGGTGGATTCGGTAGCAATGCGTGATTATCCGGTGATCCAGGCCGAAGTACTGCTGTTTTCGCTGGAATTTATTTTGATCAATCTGCTGGTCGATATGCTGTATGCAGCAATCAATCCAGCCATTCGCTACCAGTAAGGATGTACGATGATTAACTGGCGACGTAATGCCTTACTCTCTTCGCTGCCTCAGGTTTCCCCGGATCGGGTTCGCACGCCGTGGCGTGAGTTCTGTCGTCGTTTTCGGCAGCAGCATATGGCGATGGTGGCGGCGATGTTCGTATCACTGTTGATCCTTATTGCGCTCTTTGCCCCTTATTTGGCGCCTTTCGATGCAGAAAACTATTTTGACTACGATCGGCTGAACGAGGGACCTTCGCTGCTGCACTGGTTTGGCGTCGATGCGCTGGGGCGCGATATCTTCAGCCGGGTGCTGTTAGGCAGCCGGCTTTCGCTGGTAGCCGGATTTTTTTCCGTCGCCGTTGGGGCGGTCATTGGCAGCGGGCTGGGGCTGCTGGCCGGCTATTATGAAGGCTGGTGGGATCGGGTGATTATGCGTATTTGTGACGTGCTTTTCGCCTTCCCCGGCATTCTGCTGGCCATTGCGGTGGTGGCGGTGATGGGGAGCGGCATGTCGAACGTGATCCTGGCGGTGGCAATTTTCAGCATTCCAGCCTTTGCGCGGCTGGTACGCGGTAACACGCTGGTGCTGAAGCATCAGACGTGGATCGAGTCAGCGCGCAGTATTGGCGCCTCTGATTTCACCATCATCATGCGTCATATCCTGCCCGGGACGCTTTCGTCGATCGTCGTCTATTTTACCATGCGCATTGGCACTTCAATTATTTCTGCTGCCAGCCTGTCGTTTCTCGGACTGGGGGCCCAGCCGCCGACGCCAGAGTGGGGCGCGATGCTGAATGAGGCGCAGGCGGATATGGTGCTGGCCCCTCACGTGGCGATTTTCCCCAGCCTGGCGATTTTTCTTACCGTGCTGGCCTTCAATCTGTTGGGCGATGGTTTACGCGATGCGCTGGACCCGAAACTGAAAGTCTGAAGCAGGGCAGGCCGGAGAGGCAAATATCAGCGACAGCGGCATTCACCGTGCCGACGTCGCTGCCGGTCTGAATATCATTTTACCCAGCGGCAGACTTCCCAGCCGCGCCGTTGTGCCAACAGATCCAGTTTCTTATCCGGGTTAATCACACAGGCCCGATCGGCGTACTCCAGCATCGGCAGATCGTTTACCGAGTCACTGTAGGCCCAGATCTGCTCAAACGGCTGTCGGCATGCCAGCCACTCTTTAAGCCTGCTGACCTTACCCTGCTGGTAAGTCATGGTGCCGTAAATCTTGCCGCTGTAGCGATCGTCAACAATATCTACGCCAATCGCCAGCGCTGCGTGCGCGCCAAGCCGTTGAGCAATAGGTGAAACCAGATGCTCACCGCTGGCGGAGATAATCACCACCGTATCACCACGCTGTTGATGCCAGCGCAGGCGTTCGTGGGCGGCGGGGTAAATGCGCGGCAGAATGTCTCGCTGGATAAAACGGCGTATCCAGCTCTGAACGGTCGTGATGGCCATACCGGCCAGCGGAGAGAGGGTGGTGTGCATATACTCATCCATTGCGAGTGAACCGCGGTAATATTGCGCCATCAGCAGGCGCTCCTGCTCCAGCAGTGCGGCGGGCGCAAAGCCCTGCCACACCAGCCAGCGCAGCCACAAACCCGTGCTGTCCTCACTAATCAGCGTTTCATCGAGATCAAACAGCGCTAAATCCATCGTTGCGACTCCACGGGGTGGTTTTATTCAGATTAGCTGAATTCTGTGACATCCTGCCCATCCGGTAAAAAATCGGAATTAAGCCGTTCAAGACGCTAACTTATTGCTGCTAAAGGGCCTGGCAGGCAGAAAGCTCCGTATATATTGAACAAACACGAGAAAACTTTACCATCAGGCGGTTCTTTTTAGGACAAGAACACCTTAGTGTAGATGGGTTAATCACCTGACACTGCGTCAATTATCTTGGTCTTTCAGAGGGATACCTGCAACTCCATGAAGAAAAAAACGCTCCTCTCCTCCGCTGTACAAACTCGGATCTGCACCGCCTCACTGCTCCTGCTCACTGTTTCCTGCGCATGGGCGCAAGATGCTCCCGTTGCGCCACAGCTTGATGCCAAAGCCTGGTTTCTGATGGACTTCCACAGTGGCAAAGTGCTGGCCGAGTCCAATGCCGACCTGCGCCTCGATCCGGCCAGCCTGACGAAAATGATGTCCAGTTATGTCATTGGCCAGGCGCTGAAGGCGGGTAAAATCGGTAAGGATGATCTGGTGACCGTAGGCAATGATGCCTGGGCGACCGGAAACCCGGTACTAAAAGGCTCGTCGTTGATGTTTCTTAAACCGGGAGACCGTATTGCGGTATCGGAGCTTAACAAGGGTATCGTTATCCAGTCGGGTAACGATGCCAGCATCGCTCTGGCCGACTATGTCGCCGGCAGTCAGGATGCCTTTGTTGGCCTGATGAACAATTATGTGCAGACGCTAGGGCTTAAAAATACCCATTTTAAAACCGTGCACGGGCTTGATGCCGACGGGCAGTTCAGCACCGCGCGGGATATGGCGCTGATTGGTCAGGCGCTGATCCGCGATGTGCCCGATGAGTACGCGCTGCATAAAGAAAAAGAGTTCACCTTCAATAATATCCGTCAGCATAATCGCAACCGCCTGCTCTGGAGTAGCAACCTACAGGTTGACGGTATTAAAACCGGGCATACTTCGGGTGCGGGAAACAACCTTGTCGCCTCGGCTGTCGAAGGCGATCGACGTATGATCTCCGTGGTACTGGGGGCGGCAACCGATGCGGTTCGCTTCCGCGAAAGCGAGAAGCTGCTCACCTGGGGACTGCGCAATTTTGAAACCGTGACGCCAATCAAAGCGGGTAAGGCTTTTGCCACGCAGCGCGTCTGGTACGGCGATCGCAAAGAGGTGAGCCTCGGTGTTGCCCAGGATGCCGCGATCACGCTTCCTCACGGGCAGTTCAAGGGCCTGAAAGCCAGCTTCACGCTAAGCCAGCCGCAGCTGACCGCGCCATTGGTGAAAAATCAGGTAGTGGGAACGATTGATTTTCAGCTGAACGGTCAGTCCATTGAACAGCGCCCGCTGGTGGTGCTGGAGGCGGTGCCGCAGGGCGGATTATTTAGCCGTATTTGGGATTTCGTGATGATGAAGATGGAGGGCTGGTTCGGCAAGTGGTTTTCCTGATGCTCCGTTGAGCGCCTGAAGACGGGGAGAAACACCCCGTCTTCAGGCGTGCGGCGATAAGGAGGGTTATCACCGTCGGGTGTGGCTATCAGACCAGGTTCCAGGCCACGGCAGAAATCGCCACCAGTCCCACGATGACAACAAACACATTGCTGAGTTTTCCGCTGTATTTGCGCATAGCCGGGACCTTGTTAATCGCGTACATCGGCATCAGGAACAGCAGCACGGCGATAATCGGCCCGCCCAGACTTTCGATCAGACCGAGAATGCTCGGGTCAAGCGTTGCCACAATCCAGGTCGTCACCAGCATAAACATGGCGGTAAAACGATTCAGTTTGTGTTCGGCAATGGTTTTACCACGGCTACGCAGCATTTTATTTACCGTGCCGTTAAATCCTTCACGCGCGCCGAGATAGTGCCCGAGGAAGGATTTAGTGATCGCCACGATGGCGATAATCGGGGCGAGCCACGCCATCAGCGGCGTGTCAAAATGGTTTGCCAGGTAAGACAGAATGGAAATGTTCTGTGATTTGGCTTCTGCCAAGTTCTCTGGCGACAGGCTAAGCACGCAGCTGAAGACGAAGAACATGACCGTGACAACCATCATGATATGGCTGCGCGCCAGAATGCTTGAGCACTTGGGTTCCGCCTTATCACCGTACTCTTCACGTTTGGCGACGGCGAATGCGGAAATAATTGGCGAGTGGTTGAAGGAGAATACCATCACCGGGATGGCCAGCCACAGGGTCATCATCAGCCCTTTACCGCTGCCTTCCAGGCTGACGTTGTCAAAAATCGCGCTGCTCCAGTGTGGGATCAGATACAGCGCCAACAGCATCAGCACCAGCACAAACGGATAGACCAGTACGCTCATGGTCTTCACGATAATCTCTTTGCCGAAACGCACAATGGTCATCAGGCCAACGATCAGGATCAGCGACAGCAGCACACGCGGCGGGGGCTGCATATGTAGCTGATGGGTCATAAAGCTTTCGACGGTATTGGTAATGGCAACGCTGTACACCAGCAGGATGGGATAGATAGCAAAGAAGTAGAGCAGGGTAATAAGCTTACCGGCGCCGGTGCCAAAGTGCTCTTCGACCACCTCGGTAATATCTTCACCGGGTTTACGCCCGGAGAGCACAAAGCGGCACAGGCCACGGTGAGCAAAAAAGGTCATTGGAAAGGCGAGCAGCGCCATTATCACCAGTGGGATCAGCCCACCGATACCGGCATTAATCGGCAGAAACAATACGCCGGCACCGATGGCAGTGCCATACAGGCCCAGCATCCACATGGTGTCGCTTTTACGCCATTGGCCGTCATCCTGCGCTGACTCGGGGGTGAGCGCCGCCGTTTGGGATGTATCCATAAATTCTCCAGTATTAAAGCATGATAAATTAATGCAATCCCAGGCTACCCATTACAGCGTAATTGACTGCCTGATGTCGGATTTAATTATTCTCTGTGATTTTATGGCGCACACTCTACCACCAGACGAAATAGAAGAAAGCACTCAATGATTAATCTCCGGTGATCGCAATCACACTTCCGGCACCTTTTTAGTATTGCCATCTAAATGAAGCCACATTTTTGGCTATTTCTGCCAATTGGTTATTTCTACGCAGATGATTGCACTGATTATTTATTATTCCGCGATGTTGAAAAATATTATCTCATCGATTAATTATTATAATGTAATAAAATATTGATATTTATCAATTCATAATCAAGATGACGCAGGGGTTGCCGGGTATTTAATCAGTTGCGCAAATAGAGAAATTAATAACCTGTAGAACAGGATTGTTTGCGCAATTAAGCCGCCCAGAAGAGTGGATTTCAGGATATGACAAGAATGTTCTGGGCTGGATGACGATCGATTTCAGGGTCTGAATATTCAGACCCTGTTCTCAATTAGCCCCGCACCCAGCCTTTACTAATAGGAAAAGCAAAGAGGGTACGGTACAGGGATGAAAGGAATTGAAGAAGACGCGATCCAAAAAACGGCCAGACGATTTGCGCAAACAGACATGAGAGCATCCCGACAAGCACAGCGCCCAGCATATCCAACGGCCAGTGTATGCCCAGATATACGCGAGACCAGGCGATGAGTACTCCGGCCAGCATCAGTACCATGCCCGACCCGACCCGATGCCAGCTGATAAAGGCAATCGCAAAGGTGAAGATCACCGTGCCATGATCGCTGGGGTAAGAACCATCCGGCGCGTGTGCTAACAGCTGATGGCCAATGCCGACAGCGAAAGGACGCGAATGCGGGAACAGCTGTGCCAGGCACCATGCGATTGACAGTGCATACAGCAACGCTATGCCAGTTTTCGCCACCAGTACGCGCTGCGCGGTTAACTGATTGCGCGGGCCCCACAGCCAGAGGCCAATAATCAGTAACGGCACGACGGCGATAAGGTAGCGTGCGCAGAACGTGGCCAGCCCGATCAGCCAGCCGGGAGGCTCAGCACCGGCGTTAATGCTGAGAAACATCGACTGGTTTAGCGCTTCCATCATGATCAATTCCTCTTCTTCTTTTAAACAGCAGCGTGACGCAGCCGAAAGTGACGCATTGTGTTAACCATACCCACCATGCCGCCCACAAATTATGTGAAAGAAAATGCGCGCCGCGCATCATCTGACCAAAACCCATCGCCAGACCGACCGCGACCGCTATCCACCAGTACAAGAGGGCAAGACGTGGCCAACGTGGGTAGAACAAAAAAAACAGCGCCATCGCGCTAAATCCGCTGGAGGCGTGCCCGCCGGGGAAGCAGTGTCCCGGCCCGCTGTTAGCAGGAACGGTGCCGAAAAGCGGATAAGAAACGGCCTCGCCGCCGAACTGGACCAGGTCCCACGGGCAGGAATGGGTGCTGCCCGACTTCAATATTCCGACGACCAGCGGGCCAATCCCCATCATCAGTGCGACCAGCACCCATCGGGCCTGGCGACGTAGCAGGCCCGCCAGCAGCAGCAGGACGCCGCCGCCAATCACCAGATCTTTCAGCAGGCGGTGATTAATCACATCCAGCCAGCGATTATCCTTCCATGGAAACTGATGGTTTACCGGGTCGAACCAAAGGCGGGTCAGCGCCATATCCCAGCTCTCGTCGCGCGACAGCCAGATAAAAAACAGGGCTGTAAGTACCAGTAGCACGAACTGCTTAAGATAAAAGCGTGCTGTCAGCGGGTAAAGGGGATCGCGCCTAATGTGACGGGTCGTTTGGCTAATATTTAGGTTAACTGATGGTTTCATGTCATTTCGACTGCCTGAAAAATATGATGCTATTGTGCAGGGCAGCGCTTAAGGAAACATTAAGAGTAGGGGGCGATACGGGAACAGGCAGGGCAGAATAACAATGAAAAAAACCCGTTAATCAGTAAATTAACGGGCTCCTCAATACGGGAATTTCAAAGAAAAGCAGTGGCACTAATTAAGACTTCAGCGCCAAAAGAAAGTTCTGTGTGGAATAAGATTATTTTTTATCCCCCCAGGATGGGCCAGATGATGACGATCAGCGTGCCTGCCAGGGTGAGTAATACGTTAGCAATCGCGTAGGTTCCCGCATAACCAAGTGCCGGGATGTTACTGCGTGCGGTATCGCTGATGATCTCCATCGCCGGAGCACAGGTTCGTGCGCCCATGATCGCGCCAAAGAGCAGGGCGCGATTCATTTTTAGCACCCAGGCACCAAACAGAAAACAGATCACTACCGGCACCAGGCTGACAATTAATCCCGCACCCAGCATAAGCAGCCCGGTTTCGCCCAGCCCTTTGGTTATCCCGCTGCCGGCACTTAAACCGACACCGGCCATAAACACCATCAGCCCAAACTCTTTCACCATGGTCAGAGCGCCCTGAGGAATATAGCCAAAGGTAGGATGGTTGGCGCGCAGGAAGCCCAGCATAATCCCCGCGAAGAGCAGTCCGGCCGCATTGCCGATGCCGAAATTGAAGTTGCTGAACTGGAAAGTGATCATGCCGATCATCAGGCCGAGAATAAAGAAGGCGCAGAATGCCAGCAGGTCGGTGACCTGGCTGTGTATGGAAATAAAGCCGATACGGTCGGCAACGGATTTCACGCGCCTTGCTTCTCCGCTGATGTGCAGCACGTCGCCTTTGTTGAGAATGATGCTTTCATCAATTGGCATTTCAATCTGGCTGCGGATCACCCGATTAAGGAAGCAGCCGTGGTCGGTCAGCTTCAGCTGGCTTAGCCGTCGGTT
Source organism: Erwinia tasmaniensis Et1/99 (assembly GCF_000026185.1). Taxonomy (NCBI): domain Bacteria; kingdom Pseudomonadati; phylum Pseudomonadota; class Gammaproteobacteria; order Enterobacterales; family Erwiniaceae; genus Erwinia; species Erwinia tasmaniensis. The sequence goes on along the minus strand of NC_010694.1, from coordinate 2,461,720 downwards.
TACCGCATTGTTATTCTTTACCACGATCTCTTCGTTAACGATGCGCATATCCAGCAGGTCGCGGTCGAACACCTCTTTGCCATTGCGGAAGCTGGGATCGAGCCGGGCATGGGCATCCGGGTAACCGACCAGCGAGATTTCGTCACCCGGCTGTAACACCGCGTCGCCATCCGGACTTGCCAGAATGCCGTTACGGCGAATTCGTTCGATATAACAACCGGTCTGGCGATAGATACCCAGCTCGCGCAGATTTTTGCCATCGCTCCAGGCCACCAGCTCCGGCCCTACGCGATAGGCACGGATCACCGGCAGATAGACTTTACGTTTACTGTCCGGGTCAAGCCCGCGCTCGCGCGCAATTTGCTGTGCGCTGGTAGGCAGGTCCTGATGCTGGAGTTTCGGCAGGTAGCGCGCGCCGAAAATTAAACTGACGAGGCCAACCAGGTAGGTCAACGCGTAACCCAGGCTAAGATGATCCTGGGCAAGACTTAAACTTTTGCCGTCCGTCAGGGTTTGGCGCAGGGTATCGCCCGCGCCAACCAGCACCGGAGTGGAGGTCATCGATCCGGCCAGCATTCCGGCCGTCAGGCCGATATCCCAGCCAAACAGCTTGCCCAGCCCCAAGGCCAGCACCATCGCGCTACTGACCATCACTATCGCCAGCATCAAATAGTTTTTGCCATCGCGGAAGAAAATAGAAAAGAAGTTGGGGCCGGCTTCCACGCCCACGCAGAAAATAAATAACATAAAGCCCAGGTTGAGGGCGTCAGTGTTAATTGAGAAGTGCTGTTGGCCGAGAAGTAAAGAGACGACTAAAACGCCAATAGAATTACCGAGTTGAACAGAACCTAACCGGAGTTTGCCTAAACATAACCCCAATGCCAATACGACGAATAATAACAGAATGTGATTTCCAATTAACAAATCTGCAACGTTTATATTCACAAGTCACTTCTTGTTGACGAATAAAATGATGATGGAAAGGGTATGTACGCTAAATTTAACCCGGTGATGCTGCCTTTCAGGCGACAGGTGGACAGCGCTATGGGCAGGCTCAATGCAAACGCCTACTACTTTAATCGTTACCGGGTTAGACAGCCACCTCGCGGCATAGTTATTTTTTATTGCCCGTGCTTTATTTTAAATCCGACGTGCCTACCAAGTAGGTATGCGGAGTGAGGGAATAGGCCGTCACGATGAGTGAGAGGGAAGGGAAACAGAGCAGAGGGCGCGGCGTGACGGTGACTGGCGCTGCGTAGGCACACAGCGCCTGTCACCGTCATAAATTACTGGAAAAGGCCCAGATTTTCTTTCGCGTAGGCTTCAAATTCAGTACAACCACCGATGTGGTTCTGATCGAGGAAAATCTGTGGAACGGTCTCAACCGGTTTGCCAACGGTTTTTTCCAGGTCGGCCTTTGTAATACCTTCAGCATGAATATCGATATAACGGAAATTGAAGTCTTCGCGCTCTTCGGTCAGCTTCTCGGCAAGCTCTTTAGCACGGACACAATAAGGGCAGGCTGGGCGACCAAAAATGACTGCAAACATGGTATCTCCTGAATTTTATAGCGGATTTTTAGTTAATGGGCTAGATGATGCCCGCATCTCTCGCTTAAAGAAAGAAGGAATTACCTGTTAGTTTGATTCGCAAGATCTATACTGAACCGTTGCAGGCCAGGGCGTGAATCGGCTTGCGAAGCCTGAACCCGCCGCAGTCATGAGAGTGTTAATGCGTGCCTTTAGTCAATTACCCCGCCCTTTACTGCTGATGGAAATATTGGGTATTGTGCTGCTGGTTGTCTCCCCGTTTGCACTGCGCGACATGCTGCCATTTTCCCCGTTGAACGGGAAGCCGACGGCAACGGCGTTGCTGTTTGCTGCAATCGTGCTGATACTGCCGGTCCCGGTCGTTATGATCTGGCGCAGCGCCAAACTACTGGCCCCCAAATTATTTCATGTGCTTTCAGTACGCAATAAACGTTAATTAAGGAGATCCCCATGACGCCAACCATCGAGTTACTGCGTTCCCATCGCTCGATTCGCTCTTTCACCGACGAGCAGATCTCCCCCGGACAGCGCGCGGCCATCATTGAGGCAGCGCAGTCCGCTTCCACGTCCAGCTTTTTGCAGTGCTCATCGATCGTTCGCATCAGCGATCGCGCGCTGCGCGAAACGTTGGTTAAGCTGAGCGGTGGCCAGCACTACGTTGCACAGGCTGCTGAATTCTGGGTTTTTTGTGCTGATTTTAACCGTTTGCAGCAGATCAGCCCGCAGGCGGAGCTGGGGCTGGCAGAGCAGCTGCTACTGGGATGCGTTGATACGGCGTTAATGGCACAAAATGCGATGATAGCCGCAGAATCACTCGGCTTCGGCGGTGTGTACATCGGCGGTATTCGTAACCATATTGCCGAGGTCACGGAAGCATTAGGCCTGCCGAAATTTGTGCTGCCGCTGTTTGGCCTGTGTCTGGGTAAGCCTGCTCAAGATCCGCAGTGCAAACCGCGTATGCCTGCCGATCTGCTGGTGCATGAAAATCGCTATCAGCCTTTAAACAGCGCGCTGCTGGCGCAGTACGATGATGAGCTGGTGCAGTATTATCAGAGCCGCGAGAGCAACCCGCGTTCTGAAAGCTGGAGTGAACATATCCAGAAGACGCTTAGCAAAGAGAGCCGCCCATTTATTCTCGATTACTTACACCGGCAGGGCTGGGCAACGCGCTAACGCTGGACGTTCGCCCGTGCGGAATAAGACGCGAATACCCGTCAGCCTGTCGCTAACATCGCGCGTCAGGCTGACGGATGAGCGCTGCGATCCCCAAACCGGCACGCCGGGTCCAAGCTGGCGTGTTGGCCCTGGGATCGTCAGCCTGCGCATTATGGGCTCTGTCTTAATTGCGCGTTTTAGCCTCATATTTCTGCGTTAACCATAGTTTTTGCCGCCGTTTTTCCGTAAGCTAGTACGCAATTTTATGGCTCAAGAGACAATTCTATATGGCTTCACTCGTCGTTCCGGATCTCGACGTGTTACGACGTTGGCTGGATCAACAAAGTATTACCTGGTTTGAGTGTGATTCGTGTCAGGCTCTCCACCTGCCGCATATGCAGAATTTTGACGGCGTATTTGATGCCAAGATTGATCTGGTGGATGAGGTTATTCTTTTTTCAGCACTGGCCGAGGTGAAGCCGACTGCGCTGATCCCGCTGGCGGGCGACCTGTCACAAATTAACGCCAGTTCACTGACGGTGAAAGCATTCCTCGATATTCAGGACGACAATCTGCCTAAGCTTATCGTCTGCCAGTCGTTAAGCATTTCGGCCGGCGTCACCTACGGCCAGTTCAAGCACTTTATGAAGCAGAGTGAAGAACAGATTTCAATGATCGTTATGGAAGCGTTCGCTAACCATCTGCTGGTGATTGCTGAAGAGGATGAACGCCCACCGATCGTCGCCAGCCATTCGCTACTGCATTAATCTGCACCTTACGTTCCTTTTCCTTCGGGTGGACGGGCTTCCGCCCGCCCGTTCCTGCATCCCCCTGTCGCTGAAAAAGTGAGTAAGGCTGTTTAACTGACGCCACTCTCCCTGCCATACCCTGTTTTATTCTGCGTTTTGTCCCGTATTGCCAGATATTTGTCCACTATTTTACTTCCAGTGCCTGTCATGTAGGGAAAAACTGCATAATAAATCGCTTACCGCGTTTTTTAATCCAGAGGCTGGTTTGGATGAATGACAGGCGCTATCTTTGTTTGTCCAGATCCGTCGTGCCCTACCGCTAAACATTGTGTTTAAGGGTATGAGCATCAGCATGAATAATGATGCATGATGAATGCGTCATATGAAGCCAGATCTGCGTAACATAAAGATTATCCCTGTTCAGGAGGATGGAAGATGTTCAACCACGTTAACAAAGGGTTGTCAGGTGCCGCTGTGGCAATGCTGATGGCGATTTCCACCGCCTCACCGGCGGCAGACAGGACGCTGCACGTTTATAACTGGTCTGATTACATCGCGCCGGATACCGTGGCAGATTTTGAAAAACAGACCGGCATCAAAGTGGTGTATGACGTCTTTGACTCCAACGAAGTCCTTGAAGGCAAATTAATGGCTGGCAACACCGGCTATGACGTGGTGGTGCCTTCGTCCAGCTTCCTGGCGCGTCAGCTGGAGTCCGGCGTGTTCCAGCCTCTGGACCGCAGCAAGCTACCGAACTATAAAAATCTTGACGCGGATTTGCTGAAAAAGCTGGAGCAACACGATCCGGGTAACAAATATGCTATCCCTTATCTGTGGGCCACGACCGGCATTGGCTACAATGTTGAAAAAGTGAAGGCGGCGCTGGGCAAAGATGCACCGGTGAACAGCTGGGATCTGGTTCTGAAGCCTGAAAATCTGGCCAAACTAAAAAGCTGTGGTGTCTCCTTCCTTGATGCACCAGAAGAGATTTTTGCCACCGTGTTGAACTATCAGGGCAAAGATCCGAACAGCAGCGATGCGAAAGATTATTCGGGGGCCGCGACCGACCTGCTGTTGAAGCTGCGTCCAAGCATTCGTTACTTCCACTCATCGCAGTACATTAACGACCTCGCGAACGGGAATACCTGCGTGGCTATCGGCTGGGCGGGCGATATCCTTCAGGCGAAAAATCGTGCGCTGGCAGCGAAAAACGGTGTTGAGATCGCCTACAGCATCCCAAAAGAGGGCGCGCTGGCATTCTTTGATACGCTTGCCGTCCCGAAAGATGCAAAAAATGTTGATGAAGCCTGGCAGTTTATTAACTACCTGCTGGAACCTAAAGTGATGGCGAACATATCGAACGCGGTTTTCTACGCCAGCGGTAATAAAGCCTCGCTGCCGTTTGTCGATGCCGCTATCCGCAATAATCCTGGCGTCTACCCTCCGGCGGACGTGATGGCAAAACTGTTCATCCTCAAGGTGCAGGAGCCAAAACTTGACCGCGTGCGCACGCGGGCATGGACTAAAGTGAAGAGTGGGCAGTAGCGCGTATCGCCACAGAGGCGCGCATAACGGCCTCTGTCTTATCATTTCAGCGGGCCCGCCTCTCCAAACGGCGGGCCCCACTTACGATGCCGGAGTATCATGGCAGTGAATGATGTCATTTCCCGTTCTCAAGGCAAAACCGGCAGGGCGCTATCGCCGCTGCTGGAGATCCGTAATCTGACCAAATCCTTCGATGGGCAGCATGCGGTGGATGATGTGAACCTCACCATCTATAAAGGCGAGATTTTCGCGCTGCTTGGGCCTTCAGGCTGCGGCAAGTCAACCCTGCTGCGCATGTTGGCAGGATTTGAATCCCCGACCCAGGGCCAGGTTGTGCTGGACGGGCTTGATCTTTCCCATGTGCCGCCGTATCAACGCCCTATCAATATGATGTTCCAGTCCTATGCGCTTTTTCCGCATATGACGGTGGAGCAAAACATTGCCTTTGGCCTCAAGCAGGACAGGCTGGCGAAAGGTGAGATAAGCGCGCGCGTAGCCGAGATGTTGACGCTGGTGCATATGCAGGATTATGCCAAACGTAAGCCCCACCAGCTCTCTGGCGGCCAGCGTCAGCGTGTGGCGCTGGCGCGCAGCCTGGCAAAGCGGCCAAAACTGCTGCTGCTTGATGAACCGATGGGCGCGCTGGATAAAAAGCTGCGCGACCGTATGCAGCACGAAGTGGTGGATATCCTTGAACGCGTGGGAGTGACCTGCGTGATGGTGACTCACGATCAGGAAGAAGCGATGACCATGGCCGGGCGTATTGCGATAATGAACCGGGGTAAATTCGTCCAGATCGGTGAGCCGGAAGAAATTTACGAGCACCCGGCTACGCGCTTCAGCGCAGAATTTATTGGCTCGGCAAACCTGTTTGAGGGAATTCTGCGCGAACGCCGGCCTGACAGTCTGCTGATTGACAGCCCGGCGCTTGGCTGTCCACTGAGAGTCCTTTCCGATGCTTCGGTGGTGGATGGTGTGCCGGTCACCGTGGCCCTGCGTCCCGAAAAGGTGATGCTGTGCACGCAGCCAACGGCCGATGGCTGTAATTATGCCGTTGGCGACGTGGTGCATATTGCCTATCTCGGCGATCTGTCCATTTACCATGTGCGCCTGGGTAACGGCCAGATGATCAGTGCCCAGCTGCAAAACGCGCATCGCTTCCGCCAGGGAACGCCGACCTGGGGTGATGAAGTGCATCTGTGTTGGGATGCCGACAGCTGTGTGATCCTGATGCAATAGGGGAGACGATGAACCCATTTTCTGAACGTCCCATGGCCGGGCCAGGCACTCGGCAAACGACTATCAAAGGCCTGCTGACCCGGATACAGATGGCGCATGGGCGTAAGCTGGTGATTGCACTGCCGTACCTGTGGCTTTCGCTGCTGTTTTTGCTGCCGTTCCTGATCGTCCTCAAGATCAGCTTCGCCGACGTGGTGCGCGCCATCCCACCTTATAGCGAACTGTTCAGCTGGGCCGACGGCCAGCTGAACCTGGTGCTGAACTTTGGCAACTATTTCACCCTGACCGACGATCCGCTGTATATCGATGCCTATCTGCACTCTTTGCAGGTGGCGGCGGTTTCGACCCTGATCTGTCTACTGATTGGTTATCCGCTGGCATGGGCGGTGGCACACGCTCCGGCATCAACGCGTAATATCCTGCTGCTGTTGGTGATCCTGCCTTCGTGGACCTCATTTCTGGTGCGCGTTTATGCGTGGATGGGGATCCTTAACGATAACGGCGTGTTAAATCGTTTTCTGATGTGGAGCGGGTTCATCGACCATCCGCTCACCATCTTGTACACCAACCTGGCCGTATATATTGGTATCGTTTACTGCTATCTGCCGTTTATGGTGCTGCCCATCTACACCGCCCTGACGCGCATTGATTATTCGCTGGTGGAGGCCGCGCTCGATCTTGGTGCGCGCCCGCTGAAGACGTTTTTCAGCGTAATTGTGCCGCTGACCAAAGGTGGGATTATTGCCGGTTCGATGCTGGTGTTTATCCCGGCGGTGGGGGAGTACGTGATCCCGGAACTGCTCGGTGGCCCGGACAGTATTATGATTGGCCGCGTGCTGTGGCAGGAGTTCTTCAATAACCGTGACTGGCCGGTCGCCTCTGCCCTGGCGGTGATTATCCTGCTGATCCTGATCCTGCCTATCATCTGGTTCCATAAGCATCAAAACAAAGCGTCGGAGGAGAAAGCGTGAATAACCTGCCTGTCATTCGTTCAAAATGGCGCACGGCGATCCTGGCGGTCTGCTTCTTCTTTCTGTACGCGCCGATGCTGCTGCTGGTGGTGTATTCGTTTAACTCATCGCAGCTGGTCGCATGGGAGAGCTTCTCGCTACGCTGGTACAGCGTCTTGTTCCACGACGATGCCATGATCAGTGCGGTGACGCTCAGTCTGTCGATTGCCGCCATGTCGGCAACGGCGGCGGCTATTCTCGGCACTATCGCGGCGGTGGTGATCGTGCGCTTTGGGCGGTTCAAAACGTCGACGGGCTTTGCCTTTATGCTGACCGCGCCGCTGGTGATGCCGGATGTGATCACCGGGCTGTCGCTGCTGCTGCTGTTTGTGGCAATGGCAAACACCTTTGGCTGGCCCGCCGACCGTGGCATGTTGACGATCTGGCTTTCGCATGTGACCTTCTGCACCGCCTATGTGGCGGTGGTGATCAACTCGCGGCTGCGTGAGCTGGACAGATCGATTGAGGAAGCGGCGATGGATCTTGGCGCCACGCCGCTGAAAGTGTTCTTTGTTATCACCGTACCGATGATTGCGCCGGCGATGTTGACCGGTTGGCTGCTGGCGTTTACGTTATCGCTCGACGATCTGGTGATCTCCAGCTTTGTCACCGGGCCGGGTGCCACCACGCTGCCGATGCAGATCTTTGCCAGCGTGCGCCGTGGCGTTAACCCGGAAATTAATGCTCTGGCATCGCTGATCCTGTTCGTGGTGGGGCTGGTCGGATTTATCGCCTGGCGGCTAATGGCGCGAGAAGAGCAGCAGCGAGTGAAAAATATCCGCAAGGTTCACGCTGGGGAATAAGCGGGGGTCTCTCGCCCGCCGCCTTGATGGGCAAACGTAGCGGTAAGGATCCTCAAAGGATATCAGAGAGTTGTATTAACCAACCTTCATCCCCTTTTTTGTCTCGTCGGGCGCAAATTCCTGACGTGGGACTAAGTATTTTCTTACTAATGGCTATAATTAACCGGATGGCGGTACGAGCCGGTTAATGACGCGATCGGATCATGTGCCGTAACGGATCTTTTATTCGCACAGCGGTAGGCAAAATGCGTTTATTTGCCGCCGTACCGGGCGGAACAGCACTGATGTAGAGCCCTGAAAAGGCGGTTGCACCATCAGGAAATCGTGGGGTAGGGAGTTATGTCACAGATATCTGGAGAGAGTCAGGCGTTGTTCAGTGGTACGAATTCTGTCCCGGTCACGGTGTGGATCGCCGGTTGTTCCATCATTGCCACCCGCTGCCTCGGCGTTCTGCTACTGGCGAACGAACTTGGCTATGAGGAGCTGCTGAATCTTATCCATCGTAGCGCCCAGGCCTGGGGATCGACGCTGATTTTTATCGCCAGCCTGCTGGTGTGGTTGACAGAGCTGCGCAGCGCGATTGCCCTGCTGCGTGGACATAACTGGGGCCGATGGGTTTTTCTCACCACCCAAGTGCTGGTGCTGGCGTATATGTTTTCCGCCTCGGCAGGCTGGATTTATCCTGAGCTGTTCAGCATCGTCAGGGAACATGATGCTCAAATACTGCCTTCGCTGTTGCTGGACAAATCTCCTGACCTGCTGGTGCTCCTGCTGCTGTTCGTTCCGGCGAGCAGTCGGCGCTTTTTTCGCTAACCGACCGATGCTGGCCGCATAGAGGGGGCAGCCTTTACGGCCGCGCCCATCCGTGACGCAGATTACTGGGGGAACCAGCGCTGATTCAGCTTTTCGATAGTGCCATTAGCTTTCAGCACGTCAAGCGCCGCGTTAAACTCTGCCAGCAGCGCGGCATTGTCTTTGCGCACCGCAATACCGACCCCAGTACCGAAGAAGTCGCTGTCGGTAATATGTTCACCGACACTCGCCAGGTTCGGATTGGTTTTCAGCCAGGCGCCCACTACCGCGCTGTCTCCCAGGATACCGTCCAGCCGGTTATTTTTCAGGTCGAGAATAGCATTCTGATAGCTGTCGTAGGCAACGGTGACGATCTCCGGGTGTTTTTCCTGTAGGTATTTCTGGTGCGTGGTGCCATTTTCAACCCCCACACGTTTCCCTTTCAGCTGATCCACGCGGGTGAATTTGCCCTGTTGCGCAATGATAATCGCCGAATTCGCGTAATAGGGCTGGGTGAAACTGACCTGCTTGCTACGCTCGGCGGTGATATCCATACCGGAGATGACCGCGTCATAGCGGCGGAATTTAAGCGCCGGTACCAGGCTGTCAAAAGGATTGTTGGTAAAGCTGCACTCGGCCTTCATCTGTGCGCACAGCGCGTTAGCCAAATCGATATCAAAACCGACGATTTGATTTTCGCTGTTTAAGGACTCAAAAGGCGGGTAGGTTGCCGATGAGGCAAAACGAATTTTTTCTGCGGCCTGGGTGCCAAAGGCGGCGCTGGCGAGCAGGGCGGCCAGAATGACTTTTTTCATCTTCTTAGTTCCTTGCGGTCGTATTGTTCGGGCGGTGATGACGATCGTCAGCGAATGATTGCGGTGATCAACCCATTTTCTGCGGGTAGTGGATCAGGTACGGCGTTCAAAGGCCAGCGCCCGTCGTTCGACCAGCCGCATCAACAGGGTCAGCAGACCGTTAACGCAGAGATAGATCACGCCAGCGGCAGCAAATACGCTGATATCGTAGGTGCGTCCGTACAGCAGCTGTCCGTGGCCCATCACCTCCATTAGCGTGATGGTGTAGGCCAGCGAGGTACTTTTAAACACCAGCACTACCTCGTTGGAATAGGAGGAGAGCGCCCGTTTCAGCGCGTAGGGTAGCAGGATGCGCAGCTGTTCTTTGCGGCCCATACCCAGCGCGGCGCAGGCCTGCCATTGCCCGGACGGGATGGCGCGTACCGCCCCGTGAAACAGTAATGTGGTATAGGCGGCGCTGTTCAGTGACAGCGCCAAAAGAGCGCACAGCCAGGGTTGTGACAGCAGGCCCCATAGCCAGGGAATGCTCTGGATCGCCGGGAACTGCCCCGGGCCGTAGTAAATCAGAAAGATCTGCACCAGCAGCGGAGTACCGGTAAACAGCGTGATATAGCCACGGGTTAACAGGCTCAGCACCGGCACTTTCAGCGCCAATACCACGGTGAAGATCAGCGCTAACACCAGGGCCAGGGCCAGCGAAGCCAGGGTGAGCGACAGGCTGGTGTGCAGCCCCTTCAGCAGTTCAGGAAAATAGCTCAGCATCAGGCATCTCCTCGCTCAAAGCGCGTGGTTCGCAGCTCAATGCGTTTCAGCACCTGCTGGCTGAACAGGGTGATTAGCAGGTAGATAGCCGCGGCAACCACATACCAGGTGAAAGGCTCCTGGGTGCGTGTGGCGATACTTTTGGTCTGTAGCATAATGTCGTTTACGCTGATCAACGACACCAGCGCGGTATCCTTCAGCAACACCAGCCACTGGTTGCCCAGGCCGGGCAGCGCATGACGCCACATCTGCGGCACGATCAGGCGCACGAAAATGGCAGATTTTTTCATTCCTAACGCCTGGCCCGACTCCCACTGGCCCTGGGGCACCGCCTTCAGCGCGCCTCGTAGGGTTTGAGAAGCGTAAGAGGAGTAGAGGATCGCCAGCGCGATCACCCCGCAGAGGAAGGGGCTGACGTCAAAATTCTCAATATTGACCTGCACCGGGATCTGTACCAACGCCAGATTAAGGGTGAAACCATCCGACAAGGTCAGCAACAGCTGCGAAGCGCCGAAATAGATGAACAGCACGACGAGGATTTCCGGTAAGGCACGAAACAGCGTAACCAGACCGGTGCCCACCCATGCCAGTGGACGCCAGCGTGCAGATTCCCAAACGGCAAACACCATCGCCAGCATTAATCCGGCAATCAGGGCGCAAACGGCCAGCCCGACGGTCATGCCGGCGGCGCTGGCGAGAGTGTAAAATTCGTTCATTAATTACTGCTGAAACCACTTGCTGTAGAGAGTTTTATAGGTACCGTTGGCTTTCACTTTATCCAACGCCGCGTTGAGCTTGCTCTGCAGCTCGCTATTGCCCTGACGCACGGCAATGCCGAGGCCGTTGCCGAAATACGTTTTGTCAGTCACTTTTTCACCCAGCGGGGCCAGCTCCTGATTATTCTTCAACCATTCGTTGACCACGGCGGTGTCACCGAATACGGCATCGATACGGCCATTTTTCAAATCGAGAACGGCATTCTGATAGCTGTCGTAAGGCACCACTTTGACATCCGGCAGCTTCTCGCCAATGTATTTCTGGTGCGTGGTTCCGTTTTGCACGCCAACACGCTTGCCTTTCAGCGCATCCATATTGGCCAGTTTGCCTTTCTGGGCAATAAACAGGGCGGAATTGTCGTAGTAAGGCTGGGTGAACAGCACCTGTTTTTCACGCTCTGGGGTGATATCCATTCCTGACATCACCGCATCAAAGCGACGGAATTTCAGGCTGGGGATAAGGCTGTCAAAAGCCTGGTTGGTAAAGGTACAGTCGGCGTCAATTTCGTGACACAGGGCATTTGCCAGGTCGACATCAAAGCCCTGAATTTTATTATCCGCATCAATAAATTCGAACGGAGGGTAAGAGGCTTCGGCGGCGAAGCGAATGGTCTGGCTGGCGCCTGCGCTCAGACTGAAACCCGCTAACAGTGCTGCAATGACAATTTTATTCATCGTTATATCCTGCAATCAGTGCGAAAGATAATGTGCAAACGCCTCGGTTTGCGGCTGGTTAAAGCGGCTGTTATCACCCTGCTCTACGATGTAACCGTTTTCCATGTATACCACGCGGCTGGCGGTTTTACGCGCCACTTCCACCTCATGGGTCACGATTACCTGGGTAATATTGGTCTGCGCCAGCTCACGGATAATGCTGACGATCTGAGCGGTGATTTCGGGGTCAAGTGCGGCGGTAGGTTCATCAAACAGCAGCACGGCCGGTTCCATCATTAGCGCTCGTGCGATGGCAACACGCTGCTGTTGCCCCCCCGACAGATGCAGTGGATACCGATCGGCGAAGGGGGTCAGACGCAGCCTGTCCAGCAGCTTTTTCGCCCGTTCATGCGCCTGTGCTTTGCTCAGGCCCAGCACGCGGCAGGGGGCTTCAATCAGATTGTGTGTGACGGTCAGATGTGGCCAAAGATTATACTGTTGAAATACCATGCCGACATTTTGCCGCAGTTCGCGAACGGCGCTGTCAGCAGGGGGTTTACTGAAATCAAAGTTGTTGCCAGCAATGGAAAGCGTACCGGACTGCGGCATTTCCAGCAGGTTTAACACGCGCAGGAGGGAGCTTTTGCCGGCACCGCTCGGCCCGAGCAATACCAGCGTCTCGCCCTCCGGGCAGGTTAGCTGAATGTCAAAAAGCGCCTGGTGGGCACCGTAAAAGCAGTTAATAGCGTTTAGTTGAATACTCATGCGCATAAAGTGAATAGCAATTGATGGCGCAAATCTTAACGCCGACAGAATAGTTATGCAATCATCGTGCGTTAAAATTTATTTTTGTTGGCAGAAAGAGTGAAGCGTAGCACATCATAGCGCGTTCTGAAGTCTCTTAGTCGCCATCCGTCGTGGTTATTCAAATCTGCGCGCCGCACAACAGGCACGCAGAAAACCCTTATTTTGACAGTCGCTGATAAAGAGAACCGTTGGCTAAATGCGGATGAGCGCCAAGATAGCGCACGTCATCCAGCACCCAGCAGTTTCCTTCGCGTACCATTAAGACTTCATCCTGCCACTCGCTGCTGCCGTGTTCTAACGTCACCCGCAGAGGAATATTGCGGGCATCGCGGTTAGGAATGGTCGATGAGTTGGCAACGCTGGCGTGTGTGGCTCCTTCACGGGCGCTGGAAAAAATATCACCGCTCAGCGAGGCGCTTTTCTGGCCGTCTCGCCGTAGGCCATCGAGTGACTGATACAACCTGTCGCTGAAATAAGGACGGTATTTCGCCAGTAGCTGCGCATCCGGTACGCCTGATGAAGGCTGTTGCTCATGCAGATCGTAGAACTGCTGCGCCACGCTGTCCGGGCCGCCAGCAACGCATGCACCGAGGCGTGAGCCGGCGTCCTTATAGGCAGGCTCCACGGCAGTACAGGCGCTTAGTAGCAGGGCCAAAGGCACTATGGCGGCGAAAGGCGTGTATTTCATTCTGATTTCCTTATTGTTATCAGCGGGTGTGCATTATCATTGAGTATAGTCACTCAGCTTAACCCTGAGAACCCAACCCGTTTTGCACAAGGAGATCGGTATGAAATTTTCCACAACCCCCACGCTGGAAGGCCAGCAGATAACCGAATACTGTGGCGTGGTAACCGGCGAGGCAATCCTCGGCGCAAATATCTTCCGCGACTTTTTTGCCGGGATCCGCGATATCGTCGGCGGGCGTTCCGGCGCTTATGAAAAAGAGCTGCGTAAGGCGCGTCAGATTGCGTTTGCCGAACTGGAAGAACAGGCTGAAGCGCTGGGCGCTCAGGCGGTGGTGGGCATTGATATTGATTATGAGACCGTTGGTAAAGACAGCAGTATGCTGATGGTCAGCGTCAGCGGTACTGCGGTTAAACTGCGGCACTAATGCGTCCTCTGTCCGTCACACGGCCGCTGTGGGTGCTGTTAACCCTCTTCCTTTTTACCTCAATAACCCCGCAGGGGCTTCAGCCGCAGCACGGGTATATGGTGGATACCCGGCAGGAGGCTTTCGGTGCGCGTCCGCGCATTAAGGTGCTGGTTATTCACTATACGGCCGGAGATTTTTCGCGTTCGCTTAACGTACTGACCGATCGTAGCGTTAGCGCGCACTATTTGCTCCCCGCCGCGCCGCCGAAATATGACGGCCAGCCGCTGGTGTGGCGGCTGGTGCCAGAGTCGATGCTGGCCTGGCATGCGGGGGTCAGCTTCTGGCGCGGTGCCACCCGGCTGAACGATACTTCTATCGGTATTGAGCTGGAAAACGCAGGCTGGAAGCGGACTAACGCCGGCGTGGACTGGGCGCCGTTTCCCGATGGGCAGATGGCGGCGCTGTTGCCGCTGATGCGTGATATCGTGCAGCGTTATGGCATCAGCCCGCAGGACGTGGTGGCGCACAGCGATATCGCGCCGCTGCGCAAGCAGGACCCCGGGCCGCTGTTTCCCTGGCACTGGCTCGCCGCGCAGGGCGTCGGCGCCTGGCCTGATGATGACCGCGTGGCGTTTTATCTGGCCGGACGGCCGGTTAACCAACGGGCAGACAAGGTGAAGCTGCTGGGCCTGCTGGCGACCTATGGCTACGAAGTGCCTACGCAGATGCAGCCGTATCAGCAGCAGGCGCTGATTACGGCATTTCAGATGCACTTTCGTCCGACAGATTATCGCGGCGTGGCGGATGCTGAAACGGAAGCTATTGCCGCCGCGCTGGTGGAAAAATACGGTGAGCAGTAGAAATTTGACGGACGGTGAGCGTAGCGCGGTACAAGGCCCGCGCTTCGAGCGGAGCGACGCCGCCGCGTCCGTCATATCGCCCTGAACCCTGTTACCGCAGCCAGTTGGTTTTAGCCAGATCGATCACCTCATCGCCGCGACCGCTAATGATCGCCCGCAGCATATACAGGCTGAACCCTTTGGCCTGTTCCAGCTTTATCTGCGGCGGCATGGCTAACTCGTCGGTCGCGGTGACCACGTCAACCAGCACTGGGCCATCGTGGGCCAGCGCCTCGCGCAGCGCTTCATCCAGCTGAGATGCCCGTTCCACGCGAATGCCCTTCACCCCACAGGCGTTGGCAATGGCGGCAAAGTTGGGGTTGTTCAGCTCGGTGCCGTCGGTCAGATAGCCGCCCGCCTTCATCTCCATCGCGACAAACCCCAGCACGCTGTTGTTAAACACCACGATTTTCACCGGCAGTTTAAGCTGCGCCAGCGACAGGAAATCCCCCATTAGCATGCTGAAACCGCCGTCACCGCACAGGGCAATCACCTGGCGCTGTGGGTCAATCGCCTGGGCGCCAATTGCCTGCGGCATGGCGTTGGCCATAGATCCGTGGCTGAAAGAACCTATCAGACGCCGCCTGCCGTTCATTTTCAGATAGCGCGCGGCCCACACGGTCGGCGTTCCGACATCGCAGGTAAAGATGGCGTCCTCACTGGCATGTTGACTGATTTGTTGCGCGAGATACTGCGGATGGATCGCCTGATTATCGTTGGCGGTGGCCAGTGAATCCAGGTCTTTGCGCGCCTCAACATAATGCTTCAGGGCTTTATCGAGGAACTTACGCTCGGTTTTCACCGTCAGCTGCGGCAGCAGGGCGCGAGTGGTGGTTTTAATATCGCCCACCAGCGCCATATCAACGTGGCAATGGCTGCCAATGCTGCCGGGATTGATATCGATCTGGATGATTTTCGCTTTCGGCGGATAGAAAGCGCGATAAGGGAACTGGCTGCCGAGCACCAGCAGCGTATCGGCATTCATCATGGCGTGATAGCCGGAAGAAAAGCCGATCAGGCCGGTCATCCCGACGTCATAAGGATTATCGTATTCTATGTACTCTTTGCCGCGCAGCGCATGTACGATCGGCGCTTTCAGGGTTTCAGCCAGTTTGACCACTTCGGCGTGAGCACCGGCACAACCGCTACCGCAGAGCAGGGTGATTTTCTCGGACTGATTAAGGGTCGCCGCCAGACTGGCCAGCTCATCGGGCACCGGCTGCACCTGCGGCAGTCGTGGTGGATACCAGTCTGGGGTGGCATCTTCAGGTGCCGGCTGTAGCGCCACATCACCGGGTAACACCACCACCGACACGCCCCGATTAAGGATCGCTTTACGCATTGCAATGCCCAGCACCTGTGGTAGCTGTTCCGCACTGGACACCAGTTCGCAATAGTGACTGCACTCACGGAACAGCTCCTGAGGGTGCGTTTCCTGGAAATAGTTACTGCCGATTTCACTTGAAGGAATATGCGCCGCGATAGCCAGTACCGGAACATGGTTGCGGTGGCAGTCGAAAAGACCGTTAATCAGGTGAAGATTACCCGGTCCGCATGAACCGGCGCAGACCGCCAGTTCGCCTGTCATATGCGCTTCTGCCCCAGCGGCGAAAGCAGCCACCTCTTCATGGCGGGTGGGCATCCATGCAATGGTGCCCATTTGGTTCAGGCTGTCGCTCAGGCCGTTCAGCGAGTCGCCGGTGACGCCCCAGATACGTTTAACGCCGGCGCTTTCCAGCGTTTTTGCTACCAGTGATGCAACGGTTTGCTTCATGCTTTTCTCCTCAGTTAAGGCATTATCCTTCAGCCGGAAGGGATAAGTTGCTGCACAAGCATAGTTCAGGTTAACGCCTGCGGGGATAGTGGTATGAAACAAGCCGTTTCTCCTTGACCCTGCGCCTGCTGCCAACCATTCTCAATATATGAAAGAGGGAGGCAAAGGCAAAAATGATCCTGGAAAAAATCGCCGTTAGCGGATTTCGTGGCATTAACCGGCTGTCTCTTAAGCTGGAAGAAGACAACGTTTTAATCGGCGAAAATGCCTGGGGGAAATCCAGCCTGCTGGATGCGTTGACGCTATTATTGGGGCCTGGAGAACTTTATCAATTCAGCGCCGGGGACTTTCATTTTCCGCCGGGCGATGCCCACCGGCGCGAGCGCAATATCCATATCCGTTTTACCTTTCGTGAGTACGAGGCCGGACAGCGCCAGGCACCGCGCTATGCGGCGTTTAGCGGCCTGTGGCAGCGGGGGGAAGGGGGCGCTTATCAACTCTGTTATCAGGTGCAGGGTGAACTGCTGAAGGAAGGCACGGCGATCACCCGGCACCAATTTCTCGACGCTCGCGGTGAGGTACTGGCGGGAGAACGCGCCATGCTGGTCGACACGCTTAAGCGCCTGCATCCGGTTCTGCGCCTGCGCGATGCGCGGTTTAACCGCCGCATGCACCTTGAGCCTACGCAGCACAGCGACGAGGCCGGCTTTAATGCGTTGGCAGAGCAAATTGATACCCTGACGCGTGATTTGCAGTCACGCCCGCAAAACCTGACCGACAGCGCACTGCGTCAGGGATTGACGACCATGCAACAGCTGCTGGAGCACTATTTTTCACTGCATCAACCGGCCGCAGCATCACAAAGCGGTCGTTTATCTCACCAGTTGGCCTCCCGCAGCGGCTGGCGCTACCTGGATAATATCAATCAGCTGATAGCCGAGGCGGATAGCCGCAGTCGCAAAGTGATCCTCCTGCGCATGTTTGCGCTGTTGGTACAGGTGAGAGGGGCGCATCAGCTTGATCCCCAGGCGCGTCCGCTGTTGCTGATTGAAGATCCGGAAACGCGTCTGCACCCGATTATGCTGGCGGTGGCGTGGGGGTTGCTTAACCTGCTGCCGTTGCAAAAAATCACCACCACCAATTCTGGAGAACTACTGTCGCAGGTTCCGGTGGAACAGATCTGTAGGCTGATCCGTGAGCCTGAACGGATTGCCGTCTGGCGTATCGGCCCCGGCGGTATGAGCGCTGAAGAGAGCCGCCGTATTGCTTTTCATATCCGCTTCAACCGCCCTTCTTCGCTCTTTGCCCGCTGCTGGCTGTTAGTCGAGGGCGAAACCGAAGTCTGGGTGATGAATGAACTGGCGCGCCAGTGCGGCCATCATTTTGCTGCTGAAGGGGTAAAGGTCATTGAGTTTGCCCAGTGTGGTCTGCGGCCGTTGCTGAAGTTTGCCGTGCAAATGGGCATTGAATGGTATGTGCTCACCGATGGCGATGAAGCAGGAAAAAAATATGCCGCCACCGCCCGTAGCCTGCTGGAGGGGGAAGACGAACAGCAGCATCTGACACAATTACCCGCACTGGATATGGAGCATTTCCTGTACAGGCAGGGATTTTCTGAGGTTTATCATCGTTTCGCCCGGTTGCCCTCTGGTGCAGCAATGAATATGCGGCGGATTATCGCTAAAGCGGTTCACCACTCATCAAAACCTGAGCTGGCGATTGCCGTGGCGATGGAGGCGGCAGAAAGGGGAACGGAGGCGGTGCCGGTTTTGCTGCGTAAAATGTTTGCCAGGGTACAGTGGTTGGCGCGTGGCAGAGCGGATTGAGCGCTGGTCTTAAGGTGGCTGATTTACGTTTTGCAAAGGATGATCGGACGGCACTTGAAATCGGCACACCACCACCCATATTGATCAAAGCGGCCCTGAATATCAGGTCAGGGCCTGGCCAGAGACGCAGCACGGCAAGCGATCGCCGCGCAGAGGTAAGCAAATGAAGGGCGATGTCTCGGAAAAAAGCATCTATATTTAAGGCAGTTAAAGCTTCTGCGCGTTCACGGATAAAGGCCACTGTTGACGGTGCCGCAACACCATCTCAACCACCCTGTATGACATATTGTTCTGGTTATTCCTGGCCTGAATGATGTTAGTCTGACGAAAGTTATGCTAAGCACACTGGATAAATATGGGAAAGACTAACGACTGGCTTAATTTTGAACAGCTTGCGGACGATAAAGTCCGTGAAGAGCTTAAGCCGCCATCAATGTATAAGGTTATTTTGAACAATGACGATTTCACCCCTATGGAATTTGTTATTGACGTTCTGCAAAAGTTCTTTTCTTATGATATTGAACGTGCAACGCAACTGATGCTTACCGTTCACTACCAGGGCAAAGCGATTTGCGGTGTTTTCACCGCCGAAGTGGCAGAAACCAAAGTCGCTCATGTGAATAAGTATGCCAGGGATAATGAGCATCCGTTGCTATGTACGCTGGAAAAAGCCTGAAAAAGGCGATCTACTGTGAGAGGTGCCTATGCTCAACCAAGAACTGGAACTCAGTTTAAATATGGCTTTCGCCAGAGCGCGTGAGCACCGTCATGAGTTTATGACCGTCGAACATCTGTTACTGGCCCTGTTGAGTAACCCGTCGGCCAGAGAGGCACTGGAAGCCTGTGCGGTGGATATCGTGGCATTACGTCAGGAGCTTGAAGCCTTTATTGAACAAACCACCCCGGTTCTGCCGGCGAGCGAAGAAGAGCGCGATACGCAGCCCACGCTGAGCTTTCAGCGCGTGCTGCAACGTGCGGTTTTCCATGTGCAGTCGTCGGGCCGCAGCGAAGTGGCCGGCGCCAACGTCCTGGTTGCTATTTTTAGCGAACAGGAGTCGCAGGCCGCCTATTTGCTGCGTAAACATGAAGTTAGCCGCCTTGACGTCGTGAACTTTATTTCTCACGGTACGCGTAAAGATGAGCCTGGCCCGGCATCGGGTGCAGAAAATCCTGTTAATGAAGAGCAGGCAGGCGGGGAGGAACGTATGGAAAATTTCACCACCAACCTCAACCAGCTTGCCCAGGTCGGAGGGATCGACCCGCTGATTGGCCGCGATAAAGAGCTGGAACGTACTGTACAGGTACTCTGCCGCCGACGTAAAAATAATCCGCTGCTGGTCGGTGAGTCCGGCGTGGGTAAAACCGCGATTGCAGAAGGGCTGGCCTGGCGGATTGTGCAGGGCGATGTGCCGGAAGTGATCAAAGAGTGCACCATTTATTCGCTGGATATCGGCTCGCTGTTGGCCGGGACAAAATATCGCGGCGATTTTGAAAAGCGCTTCAAAGCCCTGTTGAAACAGCTGGAGCAGGATAAAAATAGTATCCTGTTTATTGATGAAATTCACACTATCATCGGTGCGGGTGCGGCTTCTGGTGGCCAGGTGGATGCGGCAAACCTGATTAAACCGCTGCTATCGGGCGGTAAAATTCGCGTAATGGGTTCTACGACCTATCAGGAATTCAGCAATATCTTTGAGAAAGATCGTGCTCTGGCACGCCGTTTCCAAAAAATAGATATTACTGAACCCTCCATCGATGAAACGGTACAGATCATTACCGGCCTGAAGCCGAAGTATGAAGCGCATCACGATGTACGTTACACCGCGAAAGCGGTGAGAGCGGCGGTGGAACTGGCGGTGAAGTACATTAACGATCGCCATCTGCCCGATAAAGCGATCGATGTTATCGACGAGGCCGGGGCGCGTGCGCGTCTGATGCCGGTCAGCAAACGCAAGAAAACCATCAACGTGGCGGATATTGAAACCGTGGTGGCGCGTATTGCCCGCATCCCGGAAAAGAGCGTTTCGGCCTCCGACCGTGATTCGTTGAAAACGCTGGGTGATCGCCTGAAAATGCTGGTGTTCGGACAGGACAATGCAATTGAAGTGCTGACCGAGGCGATCAAAATGAGTCGTGCCGGGCTGGGGCAGGATCGTAAACCGGTCGGCTCTTTCCTGTTTGCCGGCCCAACCGGGGTCGGGAAAACCGAAGTGACGGTCCAGCTGGCGAAAGCGTTGGGCATCGAGCTGCTGCGTTTTGATATGTCCGAATATATGGAGCGCCATACCGTCAGCCGTTTGATTGGTGCACCTCCTGGCTATGTGGGCTTCGATCAGGGCGGTTTGCTCACAGATGCGGTGATCAAACATCCGCACGCGGTGGTGCTGCTGGATGAAATTGAGAAAGCGCATCCTGACGTATTTAATCTCCTGTTGCAGGTGATGGATAACGGGATGCTGACCGATAACAACGGCCGTAAGGCGGATTTCCGCAACGTGGTGCTGGTCATGACCACTAACGCCGGAGTACGTGAAACCGAGCGCAAATCAATTGGCCTGATCCAGCAGGATAACAGCACGGATGCAATGGAGGAGATCAAAAAAATCTTCACGCCTGAATTCCGAAACCGTCTGGATAACATCATCTGGTTTAAACACCTTGACCAGGCTGTTATTCACCAGGTTGTCGACAAGTTCATTGTTGAACTGCAGGCGCAGCTTGATGCGAAAGGCGTTTCGCTGGAAGTAAGCGATGATGCGCGCGACTGGCTGGCAGAGAAGGGCTACGACAAGGCGATGGGTGCCCGCCCTATGGCGCGTACCGTACAGGAAAACCTCAAGAAGCCGCTGGCCAATGAACTGCTATTTGGTTCCCTCGTTGATGGCGGCTCGGTCTCCGTGGCGCTGGATAGAGAGAAAAACCAGCTGACCTACCACTTCCTGAGCGCGGAGAAGCGCAAGGCTGAAGGTACGGTCCATTAACTCATCGAAATAACGGCAAAACGCCTGGCGAGATGATATCTCGTCAGGCGTTTTTTTTCGCTTTGCGCCAGAGGCCAGCCGTGATGATGAAAATGCCCTGAAGAAAAGGCCGGACAGTTTCCTGTTCGGCCTTATTATCAGTGTTGCAGTATGTACGGCAGCACGGTGGAATGGGGCAAATTAGCGACTACGGAAGACAATGCGGCCTTTGCTCAGGTCGTACGGGGTCAGCTCTACAGTGACTTTGTCGCCCGTCAGGATGCGGATATAGTTTTTGCGCATTTTACCGGAGATATGAGCGGTAACTACATGACCGTTTTCTAATTCAACGCGGAACATGGTGTTAGGTAACGTATCCAGTACGGTACCCTGCATTTCAATATTGTCTTCTTTGGCCATCGAATCCTCTAGGTGGACTACCTTAGTTTTGAACCGGCAAGATAATGCCGAATTTCACGTATTAAGTAAACAATTGCGGGTGAATTCACCCACATCAACCCCTCTTGCGCACGCCAGGCGCAGACGAGTTACGAATAAATCTGGAGTTAATAGCGTCAGCGTGGGGGAACAGCGGGCTAAGAATCTGTTTAACTATGCTGTAAGCGCACGATTAAAAACAGTTCTGACAAGGTGCGTTGCGATTCTCAACCTGGTATTCCGCATCACCATCTTGTACCGGTGAAAGGCGGACGACATACCAAACGCGCATATTATATCACTGTTCTTATGACCTTGCGTGGAAAACATCAGAAGATTGCACTAAAAAAGCCGCTGCGGGCTCCAGCATTCAGAGGAAAGTGGCCGAAAGGCGAGGGAATGAAGATAGGACAGATAGCTGGCGCGCGGGATTTCCTGCGCACCCAAAGACTGGGTATGAGGGTTCAGCACCTGGCAATCAATCAGTTTACCGCCCTGTTGCAGAAAATATCGACTGAATACCAGTAGTGCGGTCTTTGACGCATTCTCGCCCTGGCTGAACATGGATTCGCCGCAAAAAATCTGCCCCAGTGCCAGTCCATACATGCCGCCAACCAGCTCCTCGTCTTGCCAGACTTCAATCGAATGTGCATGGCCAAGCTCATGCAGGCGCTGCCAGGCCAGCTTGACTTCATAAGTGATCCAGGTTCCTTCCTGACGATCGCTGGCGCAACCTTCGATCACCTGCCGGAACCGTTGATTCAGAGTCACACGATAGGGCGATTTCTGGTGGAAACGCTTCATGCTGCGGCTGAGGTGAAAATGCTGCGGCAACAGAATCGCGCGTGGATCGGGTGACCACCAGAGGATCGGATCGCCCGCCGCAAACCACGGAAAAATGCCGCGGTGGTAAGCGTTAAGCAGCCGCTGGGGGCTGAGGTCGCCACCCATTGCCAACAGGCCGTTCGGTTCCCGCAGCGCCCTGTCAGGCGGCGGAAAGTTGAGCGATTCGTGAGAGAGTTGGGCTAGCCGCATCGGGATATACTCATCGGTACGAGATAATGACTATAGCGCAAAGCGCTGAAGAAATGTCCAGTAGCGCCCCTGTTTTGTGATGAGTTCCTCGTGATTTCCCTGCTCAATCAGCCGCCCGTCATCCAGCACGCAAATTTGGTCAAAGTGCGTCAGTCCCCGGAGCCGGTGGGTGACCATAATCAGAGTTTTACCAACCGCGACTTTACGCAGCAGGGTGAGGATCTGCCGCTCGGTTTCCGCATCCAGCCCCTCGGTAGGCTCATCCAGCAACATCAGGGGAGCATCCTTCAGTAACACACGTGCCAGGCCAAGACGGCGTAACTCTCCGCCGGAAAGCTGGCGGCCACCTTCACCCAGCCAGGCATCAAGGCCCTGACCGTTATCCAGCAGTTTCTCCAGCCCCACCTGGCGCAGCGCGTCACAGAGCTTTTCATCGCCCGCCGTCGGCGCGGCTAATAGCAGATTATCCCGCAGGCTGGCGGTAAAGAGATGCACGCGCTGGGTAACAACGCTGATGCAGGAACGCAGATCGGCCTCACTCCAGGCGTGCAGCGGACGATCGTTTAGCATAATGCTGCCGCTTTGCGCATCCCATGCGCGGGTAAGCAGCTGTAGCAATGTCGACTTGCCGCAGCCGGTGCGCCCCAACAGGGCGATATGCTGTCCGGCGGCAATATCAAGGGACAGATTTTTAATGGCGAACGGGCCTTCATCATAGCGGAAGCTAACGTTCTGCAGGCTCAGGCTCGCCGTATCCCATTGTGCCTGTGGCGCATTGGCGTCAAACATGACCTGTGGCGGCTGGGTAATAATTTCAGAAACGCGCTGCGCTGAAGCGATAACATGGCCAAGATGCTGGAATGCGGTTGCCACCGGGGCCAGCGCCTCGAAGGCGGCTAGCGCGCAGAAAACAAACAGGGCAATATATGCACCGGGGTGGGCATCGCCGCCGATACCGCCGGCGCTTAGCCATAATATCAGCGTCACGGCGATGCCGCCCATTAGCATCACCAGCCCCTGAGATATTCCGGTCAGACTGGCCTGGCGCTTTTGGGCGGTCAGCCATGACGCTTCGGTTGCGTCCATACCCTGACGGAAACGGATGGCACCACCATAAAGGTTGAGCTCCGTCTGCCCGCGCAGCCAGCTGGTCAGACTGCCACGATACTCCGCGCGCAGGCGGGTCAGCGCAGCACCGACCGGCAGCCCGGCGCGATAAAACACCGGCGGCAGCAGCAGCAGAGTCAGCAGCATCAATCCTCCGAGGGTAAGCGCTAACCGGCCGTCCAGCCAGCTCAGCCCTGTGGTGACCACCATCAGGACGACCAGCGCGCCAACCAGAGGTGAGATCACCCGCAGGTAGAGATGATCCAGCGTATCGACGTCTGCAACCACGCGGTTAAGCAGATCTCCCTGGCGGAAGCGGGCGATACCCGCCGGCGATAGCGGTAACAGCTTGCTGAAAGTGAACACCCGAAGGTGTTGCAATACGCGGAAAGTCACATCATGACTGACCAGCCGCTCCAGATAACGGGCAACGGTACGGGTGATGGCCGCCCCGCGCACGCCGGCGGCGGGCAGCATATAGTTAAAGCTATAAATGCCCGCCACGCCGACCAGCGCAGTGGCGGCAAGGAACCAGCCGGAGAGTGTCAGCAGGGCAATGCTGGCCAGCAGAGTGACCGCCGCCAGAAGGATGCCACAACACAGCCGCAGACTGTGACGGCGATAGAGTTTCAGAAATGGCAGCAGAGTTTTCATTCGAGCGATCCTCCACGTAGGGCTAACAGTTCGGCAAAGGGGCCGGGATGATTTACCAGCACTTCCCAGCTTCCCTGCTGTACAATGTTGCCGTCACGCATGAGCCAGATTTCATCCCACTGCGCGAGCCGGTCCAGCTGGTGGGTGATAAGCAACGTCGTTTGTGCTTTAGATGCCTTCAGCAGCGCGCGGTTAACGTGCTGCTCGCTGTGCGCATCCAGGCTGGCATCGGGTTCATCCAGTAGCAGTAGCTGGCAGGGCTTCATCAGCGCTCGCGCAACGGCTACGCGCTGTGCCTGGCCGACCGACAGCGTAGCGGCCTGATCTCCGGTGTCACTATCAAGGCCTGCGGGCAATCGTGGCAGAAACTCGTTTACCCCTGCGAGCTCAAGCACCTGCTCCAGACGCGACTCATCATAACTGACGCCGGGCAGTATATTCTGCCGCACGGTTGCCGCCGGCAGATGCGGGTTTTGCCCCACCCAGGCGAGCTGCTGCTGCCAGTGGGGCAGAGCGATATCGCGCAGCTCCGTGCCATCAATCAGTAGTGAACCCTGGTAGGGCAGGTTACCGAGTAGCAGATTGATTAATGAGGTTTTGCCAGCACCACTTTGTCCGACCAGCGCGACACGCTGCCCGGCGCGCAACGTGAAGTTCAGCGGGCCTGCCAGCTGCTGCCCGTCTGCGGTCAATATCGTCAGGTCGGTGGCCACCAGGCTAAAACCGTCTTCCAACCGTGGCGTTAACTCCCCTCGCTGTACCGCGGCCGTTTCACTCTCTTCAAGGAAGGTTTGCAGCACGTCGGCTGCGCCAACGGCCTGCGCTTTAGCATGGTAAAAGGTACCAAGATCGCGCAGCGGTTGATAAAACTCTGGGGCGAGGATCAGCACCAGGAAGCCTGCAAACAGCGTAACCGGGCCGTTGTAGTGACCGAAATCAAAGATGCCAAGATAGGAGAAGCCAAAATAGACGGCGATCAGCGCAATGGAAATTGAAGCAAAAAATTCCAGCACCGCCGAAGAGAGAAACGCCATTCGCAGAACTTCCATAGTGCGCAGACGGAACTGCTCCGAAGCGCTAGCGATGGTGGCCGTTTCCGCCCTGGCCCGATGAAACAGACGCAGCGTATCCAGCCCGCGCAGGCGGTCGAGGAACTGTCCGCTAAGACGAGACAGGGCCAGAAAATTGCGGCGGTTTGCATCAGCGGCGCCCATACCTACCATGGCCATAAACAGCGGAATAAGCGGGGCAGTCGCCAATAACATCAAGGAGGCGACCCAGTTCACCGGAAGCAGCACCAGCAGTACCATTAGCGGGATCGCCCCGGCGAGCATCATTTGAGGCAGATAGCGGCCATAATAATCCTGCATATCTTCGATCTGCTCCATCAGGAGCGTGGCCCAACTTCCGGCCGGTTTGCCCTGAATCCAGGCCGGGCCAAGATGCGCAAGGCGATCCAGTACCTGCTTGCGCAGCGCCTGGCGGATGGCCTGACCGGTTTTGAAACCTACCTTTTCACGCAGCCATGCCAGCAGCGCGCGCCCGGCGAAGCAGGCCAGCAGCATGTAGAAGTAGGCCAGCAGGCCGTTACGCGGCTGCTGGTCAACCAGCAGAGCCTGCAACAGCGTGGCCAATAGCCAGGCCTGAGCAAGGATCAACAGAGTGCTCAAAATACCTAGCAGAAATGAGAGACGCAGCCAAAGCTGGCCGTGCACGCTCTGACTCTTTAGCCAGCGGGTGAGAAGTTGTTGCCGTGTTTTGTTCATCTGTTGCCGTATTGCCCTGACGTAAACAGTAGACAGGCAAAAGCCTGGAAAGGTTGATATAAAGCCAGGGGATGGTACAACGCGGAGGGTAAAAAGGCGACAATTGCTCGTCGCCTTGGGTGTAATTCGCTCAGAGTTTTAACAACTTACTGATTATTTTTAACCAGACCGTCAAGGTAGCGTTCAGCATCAAGCGCCGCCATACAGCCCGTACCGGCAGAGGTAATGGCCTGGCGATAAATGTGGTCCATGACATCCCCTGCGGCGAACACGCCAGGGATACTGGTTTGCGTCGCGTTACCGTGAGTGCCTGACTGCACCTTGATATAACCGTTTTCCAACGCCAGCTGACCGTCAAAAATAGCCGTATTCGGGCTGTGTCCGATGGCGACGAACAAACCGGCAACGGCGAGGTCTTTGCTCCGGTCATCTTTAGTGGAACGCAGGCGCAGGGCGCTTACGCCCATCTGATCGCCCAGCACTTCGTCCAGCGTGTGGTCGGTGTGCAGCACGATGTTGCCGTTTTTCACCTTTTCATTCAGGCGATCGATCAGGATTTTCTCTGCGCGGAAGCTGTCGCGACGATGGATCAAATGGACTTCAGCCGCGATGTTGGCAAGGTATAGCGCTTCTTCTACCGCCGTATTCCCCCCACCGATCACCGCAACTTTCTGATTGCGATAGAAGAAGCCGTCACAGGTGGCGCAGGCGGAAACGCCACGTCCTTTGAACTCTTCTTCTGAAGGCAGGCCGAGATAGCGTGCTGACGCGCCGGTAGCGATAATCAGCGCATCGGCGGTGTACTCACCTTCGTCACCGATCAGGCGAAAAGGGCGGTTTTGCAAATCGACGCTGTGGATATGATCGAAGATTATCTCGGTATTAAATTTCAGCGCATGTTCCTGCATACGCTCCATCAGCAGTGGGCCCGTTAGATCGTGCGCATCGCCCGGCCAGTTTTCGACGTCGGTCGTTGTGGTGAGCTGGCCCCCTTTTTCTAATCCGGTGATCAGTACCGGATTCAGGTTAGCGCGAGCTGCATAGACGGCAGCGGTGTACCCAGCGGGGCCGGAACCCAATATCAGTAACTTACTGTGTTTAGCCGTGCTCATGAGACCCTCATTATTTAACTGGCAAACAGATATGAGGATTGTAGGGAATTTGACGAGGCAAAAAAAGCATTCTGCGATTTTGTTAACAATTAATGAAAAAGCTTGCGCCAATCAACCGCAGAAGCAGGCCAGACACGGGCTAAAAAAAGATCGTCCGCCTTTTTGGATGGCAGCGAATTAGTTGTGAAATTCTCATTTAAAACAGACAGACAGCGGCTCGTTTGGCATGTTGTACTGATTTTTTTTGTTTTGCTTTGACAATCGGCTGCGCTTTTGCGAAAACATTATGGGAAGCAGAGAGTATTCGGTGGTAAAAGTCAGGTTTACGCCCGGCCTTTACGCTTAGGGTCGAATAAGCTCAGTCTGTTATTTGGAATGACGCATGGTGTGGACAGACAACATGCGTCATGCGGATAAAGCGTTCAGTCACGCACAGGCTATATGTCTTCTACTTATGATCAAACCTGTTACGTGGATGTCGTTCAGGCTTTGGCAGGTATAGGGAAGAAGTATATGAGAGACATTAACGATGGTAGAAAATAAAAAACGACCGGGTAAAGATCTGGATAGAATCGATCGCAATATCTTAAATGAACTGCAGAAAGATGGCCGTATTTCTAATGTCGAACTATCCAAACGCGTTGGCTTATCACCCACACCGTGCCTGGAGCGTGTACGCCGTCTGGAGCGACAGGGCTTTATTCTTGGCTATACCGCGCAGCTCAATCCGCATTATCTTGACGCGTCATTACTGGTATTCGTTGAGATTACTCTGAATCGCGGTGCGCCGGACGTATTTGAACAATTTAACGCCGCCGTGCAAAAACTTGAGGAAACTCAAGAGTGTCATCTTGTTTCAGGCGATTTCGACTATTTATTAAAAACCCGCGTACCGGACATGTCGGCCTATCGCAAACTGCTCGGTGAAACCTTGCTACGCCTGCCGGGCGTGAACGATACCCGCACCTATGTGGTCATGGAAGAAGTAAAACAAAGTAACCGGTTAGTGATTAAAACTCGGTAACACAGGGCAGGTGCAAAACCTGGTAGTTTTCGCTACACTCCTGTGAATTCATACAGGTCAAGCGTCGGGCATGCCCGGCGCTGTTTCCTTCATAGTTTACAGGCACCTGGAGATACTCTTGAGCCAGGAATACTCAGAAGATAAAGACGTCACGTTACAACCCTTAAGCGGTGGGCATCGCCTGCTTGAGGCATCATTGATTATTGTTGCTCTATTCGCCGTGTATTTGATGGTGGCGCTGGTGAGTTTCAATCCTTCCGATCCCAGCTGGTCACAAACGGCCTGGCATGAACCTATCCATAATATAGGGGGGGGAGTGGCCGCCTGGCTCGCCGACACGCTATTCTTCATGTTTGGCGTCATGGCCTATGCCATTCCAGCGGTGATTCTGGGACTGTGCTGGATCACTTTCCGGCAGCGCCATTCCCAGGAGTATATCGATTATTTTGCCGTTGCCCTGCGCCTGATCGGCGTGCTGGCGCTGGTTGTCACATCCTGCGGTTTAGCCGCACTCAGTGCTGATGACATCTGGTACTTCGCCTCTGGCGGGGTGATTGGTAGCCTGTTAAGCAGCGCTATGGCTCCGTATTTAAGCGGTTCAGCCGCCACGCTGACCCTGCTATGTGTCTGGGCTGCTGGGCTGACGCTTTATACCGGCTGGTCCTGGCTCACTATCGCTGAAAAAATTGGTGCGATGGTGATGGGCGTGCTCACCTTTGCCAGTAACCGTTCGCGCGGTGACGAGTCATGGCAGTACGAAGAACAGGATAGTGACGACAATCAGGACGAAAGTGCGCTAACGTCCCGGCATGACAACTCCGCGCATGCTGACGATGTTCTTCTTTCTAAGCCAAAGGCCGCGCTGGATAAAGTAAGCCACGAGGGGAACGGCGCAGCCTCAGCAAAATCCACGGCGCAGGCTGGCGGTGAGGCGACGGCTGACCAACAGACCGTACCTGCCGCTGCCGCTGCCGCTGTTAAGCCTGCGGAAACGGCTTCTGTCGAGATCGGCCAGCAGGCGGCGACAGAACAGGCTGTGGTGACACCAGCCGATGAACGGATTGATCCGCCGCTTTATCGCTTTGAAATGCCACCCGAAGAACAGACGCCAGCGCCTTCCGTGCCGCTTGATGAAGAAGATGCAGGCCCGCAGAGGGGCAACTGGCGGGAGACATCAACGGCTTCGCCGTTTGATTTCTCCACAGCGCACGCTTCTCACCCTGCTTCGGTAGCGGCCGCTGCCACCGGTGCTGCGTTGGGTGCTGTAGCGCAGTCCGCCGCTGGCAACGCGCCATTTATGCCTGGTTTTAGTGCGACCAGCGTTGACGATGTGAATCGCCAGGTTAAGCAGGGTATTGGCCCGGAATTGCCCCGACCTAAGCCTGTGAAGCTGCCAACGCGGCGTGAACTGGCTTCCTACGGTATCAAGCTTCCTTCACAGCGTATGGCCGAAGAAAAAGCAAAAGAGCAGGAGCAGCTTCAGACGCAGCAACCGGCCGACGTTCAACGACAGGTTCCTGCTCAGCCGGACGTGACTGAGCATGCCGCCTTTTTCGACCAGCAGCATAGCGGTGGCAATAAGGCTACGGAAGATGAAGAAGCCCTGGAACAGGCCGAGCTGGCGAATCAGTTCGCCGCGCAGCAGCAGCAGCGTTATGCCCCCGAGGCCAGGCCTGAAGTTAAAAACGACGGGCCGGCCTTTATGCTGGATACGCGTGGCGCATTCGATTTCTCTCCAATGGATGATTTGGTAGAGGAAGGCCCGAGCGAGCCGCTGTTTACCCTGCATGACGTCGAGCCTGCGCCGTCGCCAGTCGCCGAAACGGCGCATTCTGCGGCCCCGACCTGGCAGCAGCCGCCAGTCGCCGAAACGGCGCACTCTGCGGCCCCGACCTGGCAGCAGCCGCCAGTCGCCGAAACGGTGCATTCTGCGGCCCCGACCTGGCAGCAGCCGCCAGTCGCCGAAACGGTGCACTCTGCGGCCCCAACCTGGCAGCAGCCGCCGGCCGCCGAAACGGCGCACTCTGCGGCCCCGACCTGGCAGCAGCCGCCGGCTGATAAAACGCCTGAAGCGGTTCCTCCAGCAGGCGTGCCGTCGGCTAAACCGCAGGAGCCGGACATGGACAGCTTGATCCATCCGTTCCTGATGCGTCATGAGCAGCCAACACACAGGCCAACCACGCCGTTGCCTACTCTCGACCTGCTGGCGTCGCCACCGTCAGAAACAGAGCCGGTCGACCAGTTTGCGCTTGAACAGACCGCCCGTCTCATTGAAGCCCGACTCGCCGATTATCGGGTTAAAGCTGAGGTGGTAGGCTATTCGCCCGGCCCGGTCATCACGCGTTTCGAACTGGATTTAGCGCCCGGAGTGAAAGCTGCGCGTATCTCTAATCTGTCGCGCGATCTGGCGCGTTCATTGTCAGCGGTGGCGGTACGTATCGTGGAGGTGATCCCCGGCCGACCTTATGTCGGGCTGGAACTCCCCAACGTGCATCGTCAAACGGTCTATCTACGTGAAGTGTTGGACTGCCCTGCATTTCGTGATAACCCCTCGCCGCTGTCAATCGTGCTGGGCAAGGATATTTCAGGCGATCCGGTAGTTGCCGATCTCGGCAAAATGCCTCATCTGCTTGTCGCAGGTACCACGGGTTCCGGCAAGTCGGTGGGCGTGAATGCCATGATCCTGAGCATCCTGTATAAAGCCACGCCGAAAGAAGTGCGCTTTATCATGATCGATCCGAAAATGCTTGAACTGTCGGTGTATGAAGGTATTCCGCATCTGTTAACTGATGTGGTTACCGACATGAAGGATGCGGCAAACGCGCTGCGCTGGTGCGTGGTTGAAATGGAACGCCGTTATAAACTGATGTCGGCTTTGGGCGTGCGAAATATCGCTGGCTACAACGAAAAGGTGGATATGGCGGAGGCGATGGGCCGTCCAATCCCCGATCCGTTCTGGAAACCCACCGACAGCATGGATATGGATCCGCCAGTGCTGGAGAAAGAGCCGTATATCGTGGTCATGGTCGATGAGTTCGCCGACCTGATCATGACCGTGGGTAAAAAGGTGGAAGAGCTGATCGCCCGCCTGGCCCAGAAAGCGCGCGCTGCCGGCATCCATCTGGTACTGGCCACCCAGCGGCCGTCAGTCGATGTTATTACCGGCCTGATTAAAGCCAATATTCCAACGCGTATCGCTTTCACCGTTTCCAGTAAGATCGACTCGCGTACCATCCTCGATCAGGCTGGCGCAGAGTCGCTGCTGGGTATGGGCGACATGCTGTATCTGGCGCCTAACTCATCGATCCCGGTGCGCGTGCACGGTGCCTTTGTGCGCGATCAGGAAGTCCATGCGGTGGTTAAGGACTGGAAAGCGCGCGAGCGTCCACAGTATAAAGAAGGGATACTTAGCGGCGGTGAGGATAGCGAAGGTGCTGCTGGTGGCATTGACGGTGAAGAGGAACTGGATCAGCTATTCGATCAGGCGGTTGAATTTGTGGTGGACAAACGCCGTGCCTCGATCTCCGGCGTACAGCGCCAGTTCCGTATTGGCTACAACCGCGCGGCGCGCATCATCGAACAGATGGAAGCGCAGGGCATTGTTTCATCTCCGGGCCATAACGGTAACCGCGAGGTGCTTGCTCCCCCGCCGCACGAGAGATAACGCCCCTTGATGACCTCTGGCGACCAACGGGTAAGGCTTGCCTTGCCCGTTGAATTTTTCCCTTTTGCCACCATATCTTAGCGTACTGGCGCAGGGATCAGTTTTTTCTCCTGTTGTTACAGCGACTCCCTGGCTAAAGTTATTCATGTCATGCTTAACCCGAAAGGGGATACAAGACCTTCAATAAGGATGCCGTAATGAAAAAATTAATCATTTCCTGCTGTCTGCTGGCGACATTTTCTGCTGCTGGTGCATGGGCGGATGCCGCAGGCGATCTGCAACAGCGCCTGGATAAGGTGAAGAGCTTCCACGCTACCTTTAGCCAGAAAGTGACGGATGGCAGCGGAACATCGGTGCAGGACGGCGAAGGTGAGATGTGGGTGCAGCGCCCGAATCTGTTCAACTGGCATATGATAACGCCCGATGAAAGTATCCTGATCTCCGATGGAAAAACCCTGTGGTTCTATAATCCGTTCGTTGAGCAGGCCAGCGCCAGCCTGCTTAAAGACGCCACCAGTAACACCCCGTTTATGCTGATAGCGCGTAACCAGGCCAGCGACTGGAAACAGTATCATGTGGCACAAAAAGGTGACGATTTCTCGCTGACGCCGAAATCAGCAGACGGCAATCTGAAACAGTTCACCATCAACGTGGCGCAAAATGGAACCATTAACCAGTTCAGCGCGGTTGAGCAGGATGGGCAACGCAGTAACTATGCCCTGAAAAGCCAGCAGAGCGGGCCGATAAGCGCCGACAAATTTAAGTTCAGACCGCCAAAAGGCGTGACCGTGGACGATCAGCGACAGTGAGGTTTCCGTGAGTAACCTGTCCCTCGACTTTGCCCACAATGAGTTTCAACCTCTGGCCGCACGCATGCGGCCACGCACGCTGGCTGAATATATCGGTCAGCAGCATCTTCTGGCCGCCGGGAAACCATTACCGCGTGCCATTGAAGCCGGTCACCTTCATTCGATGATTTTATGGGGGCCGCCGGGAACGGGAAAAACCACCCTGGCAGAGATCATTGGCCACTACGGTCAGGCGGATGTTGAACGTATTTCGGCCGTCACCTCTGGGATAAAAGACATTCGCGAAGCGATTGAGCGTGCGCGACAGAATCGCCACGCCGGACGCCGTACCATCCTGTTCGTCGATGAAGTTCACCGCTTCAATAAAAGCCAGCAGGATGCTTTTCTGCCGCATATCGAGGATGGCACCATCACTTTTATTGGTGCCACGACGGAAAACCCCTCGTTTGAGCTGAATTCTGCACTGCTGTCTCGCGCCCGCGTCTATTTATTAAAATCGCTCACCGATAAGGATATCTCGGCGGTACTCGACCAGGCCATGCAGGACAGTGAGCGGGGCTATGGCAAAGACAACATCGTATTGCCGGACAACACCCGCGATATGATTGCGCAACTGGTTAACGGCGATGCGCGGCGTGCGCTGAATACGCTGGAAATGATGGCCGATATGGCCGAGGTTAACGGCAAAGGCAAGCGTGAACTGACTTCGACCCTGCTCAATGAAGTCTCCGGGGAGCGCAGCGCCCGCTTCGACAACAAAGGCGACCGCTTCTACGACCTGATCTCGGCCTTGCATAAGTCGGTGCGCGGATCGGCACCGGACGCCGCTCTGTACTGGTATGCACGAATTATCACCGCGGGTGGCGACCCGCTATACGTTGCGCGTCGTCTGCTGGCGATCGCCTCTGAAGATGTTGGTAATGCCGACCCGCGTGGTATGCAGGTGGCTATCTCTGCCTGGGACTGTTTCACCCGCGTTGGGCCGGCAGAAGGGGAGCGGGCGATTGCCCAGGCAATCGTCTACCTTGCCTGTGCACCGAAAAGCAACGCGGTATATAACGCTTTTAAGGCCGCCTTGCGCGATGCGCGTGACAATCCCGATTATGATGTGCCTGAACATTTACGCAACGCGCCAACCAAACTGATGAAGGAAATGGGGCTGGGCGCTGAATATCGCTATGCCCATGATGAAGTTAACGCTTATGCCGCCGGCGAGAGTTATTTTCCGTCGGAGCTGGCGCATACGCGATATTATCTGCCGACATCGCGCGGTCTGGAGGGGAAGATTGGTGAAAAGCTTGCCTGGCTGGCCGAACAGGATCAAAATAGCCCGACAAAACGCTACCGCTGATGATGGCGTTGCGGTAAGGTTAGTAATGAAATCAACACATTCACTGGGTGAGTGTGCCCCCTCTTTTTTACTCAACAACTATTCACAGGACAACCATGCTCGATCCCAATCTACTGCGTAACGAGCCAGACGCAGTCGCTGAAAAACTGGCACGCCGGGGCTATAAGCTGGACGTTGACACGCTGCGCGCGCATGAAGAGCGCCGTAAAGTGCTACAGGTTGAAACAGAGAATCTGCAGGCCGAGCGTAATTCACGATCCAAATCCATCGGCCAGGCTAAGGCACGCGGGGAAGATATCGAGCCATTGCGTCAGGAAGTGAATGCGCTGGGTGAACGTCTGGACGCGGCAAAAGCAGAGCTGGACGCGCTGCTGACCTGCATTAACGACTTTTCAATGGCGATCCCTAATATTCCGGCTGACGTGGTGCCACTGGGCAAAGACGACAGTGAAAACCAGGAAATTTCCCGCTGGGGTGAACCGCGTCAGTTCGATTTTACCGTGCGCGACCACGTTGAGCTGGGTGAAATGGCCGCCGGTCTGGATTTTGCCGCTGCGGTAAAGCTCACCGGCTCACGCTTTATTGTGATGAAGGGCCAGATAGCGTTGATGCACCGTGCCCTGAGCCAGTTTATGCTCGATCTGCACACCGAACAGCATGGCTATCAGGAAACCTACGTGCCTTATCTGGTTAACCATGCCAGCCTGTACGGCACCGGCCAGTTACCGAAATTTGGCGAGGACCTGTTCCATACGCGTCCGCTGGACGAAGAGGCCTCCAGCAGCAATTATGCGCTGATCCCAACCTCCGAAGTGCCGTTGACCAATCTGGTGCGCGATGAAATTTTGGAAGAGGAAACTCTGCCATTGAAAATGACCGCCCACACGCCTTGCTTCCGTTCCGAAGCTGGTGCCTATGGTCGGGACACGCGTGGCCTGATCCGTATGCACCAGTTCGATAAAGTCGAAATGGTGCATATTACTCGCCCGGAAGATTCGATGGATGCGCTGGAAGAGTTGGTGGGGCATGCCGAAAAGGTCCTACAGCTTCTCAATCTGCCTTACCGTAAGGTGTTGTTATGTACCGGCGATATGGGCTTTGGCGCACAGAAAACCTACGATCTGGAAGTGTGGTTGCCGGCGCAGGATACCTACCGCGAAATTTCTTCCTGCTCAAACATGGGTGATTTCCAGGCTCGCCGCATGAAGGCGCGCTGCCGTCCCAGGGGCGAGAGCAAAACCCGCCTGGTGCATACCCTGAACGGTTCTGGCCTTGCCGTGGGGCGTACCCTGGTTGCGGTGCTGGAAAACTATCAGCAGGCCGATGGACGAATCGAAGTGCCGGAAGTGCTGCGCCCTTATATGAAGGGTTTACACTTTATTGGCTAAATCCCTGCCTGACTGGCAGGAGGTTGAGTAAGGAACCCGCCGCCGGCGGGTTTTTTTTGGCTGCGGTTAAGCAAAATAAATGATGGATGATTTCAACTTCATTCTTTCTTGTTTCATTTAATTCAACAGGTTAAACGAGTTTTCTGTGAAAATAAGGACGTTTCTCGATCTGCGAGGATTAACGTCTTAAATCGGCCAAGTGCAAATCGTGCTATTGCCCGTCTATTACGCTTTTCCAATCGTCAGAGCAATGGCATGATGCGCGCAAAATATCCCCCCCGTTTCGGTTATTCACTACTATGTCTACCTGGTCTCGCCCTGTGCTGGTGTTGCTTTGCGGCCTGTTGCTGCTTACGGTTTCAATTGCCGTGCTTAATACTTTAGTTCCTTTGTGGATGACGCATGACGCCCTGCCGACCTGGCAGGTGGGCATCGTCAGCTCCTCTTACTACGCTGGAAACCTGCTGGGTACGTTAGCCGCAGGCTGGGTGATTAAACGATACGGTTTTAACCGCAGCTATTATCTTGCATCATTGATATTTGCAGTGGCGATCGTCGCGTTGGGATTAGGAACCAGCTTTGAATTATGGGCGCTGTGGCGTTTTATTGCCGGGATTGGTTGTGCGCTGATTTGGGTCGTGGTCGAAAGTGCACTAATGTGCAATGGAACGGTACGTAACCGTGGCCGCATGCTGGCAGCTTACATGATCGTCTATTACCTCGGCACCGTCGTGGGGCAGCTGTTAGTGAGCAAGGTCTCTACGGAAGTTATGCAGGTTCTGCCGTGGGTAACCGGGGTCGTGTTGGCGGCAATGCTCCCGCTGGTATTCTGCCGCGTAACGGCTAATCAGGGCGAAGAAGAGGTCCCGGCAGGGCGGATGTGGTCAATGCTGCGCCGCCGTAGCGCCCGCCTGGGAATTAACGGCTGCATAATCTCCGGGATCGTGCTCGGCTCATTGTACGGCCTTATGCCGCTTTACCTTTCGCATCAGGGTATGACCGATGCCGAAGTCGGTTACTGGATGGCTCTACTGGTGAGTGCTGGAATTATTGGCCAGTGGCCGGTTGGCCGGTTGGCGGATCGTTATGGTCGTCTGCTGGTGCTGCGTGTACAGGTATTTGTGATCATCATGGGTGCTCTGGCCATGTTAAGCAATGCCGCGATGGCTCCTTCGCTCTTTATCCTCGGCTGTGCCGGATTTACCCTATATCCGGTTGCTATGTCCTGGGCTTGCGAAACCGTGTCAAACCACGAGCTGGTGGCGATGAACCAGGCGCTGTTGCTAAGCTACACTTTGGGCAGTCTGGTAGGTCCGGCAATGACCTCCTTATTAATGCAGCGATACTCCGACAGCCTGCTGTTTGTCATGATTGGCGGAGTGGCGTTGGTCTACCTGGTCATGCTGCTACGAAAGGCCGATCGCCAGGCCACGCCTATCGCGCACGCGTAGGTTAACAGGCCGCCAGCGCGAAGCGGCACGGTTAATACATCACGCTGTGCCCATAGCTTTCCAGAATATGCTTTACCCGCTCAAGCGTTTCGGCTTTGGGCGGGCGTACACCTTCCAAGCCGTATGCTTCTCCCATTGCCAGCCATTTATGCTTGCCGAGCTCATGATAAGGCAGTAGTTCAATCTTCTCTACATTGGTCATATCGCGGGTAAATTCCCCGAGCTGGTGGGCCGACGCATCATCGTCGCTATAACCCGGAACCACCACATAGCGTATCCAGGTACGGATGTTGCGCCGTGTGAGATAGCGGGCAAAATCGAGCGTCCGGCGGTTTGAAACGCCCACCAGCGTTTGGTGTCTTTCGTCATTGACCTGCTTGAGATCCAGCATTACCAGATCGGTCACATCCAATAGTTCGTCGATAACTGCATCATAACGGCGCACGAAACCGTTAGTATCAAGACAGGTATGGATGCCTTTAGCACGGCAGGCGCGAAACCAGTCGCGAACAAACTCAGCCTGTAGAATGGCTTCACCGCCTGAGGCGGTCACGCCGCCGCCGGAGGCATTGATATAGTGACGATAGGACAGTACGTCATCCATTAATTCCGCTACGCTCACTTCCTTACCGCCATGCGTATCCCAGGTATCGCGGTTGTGGCAGTACAGGCAGCGCATCAGGCATCCCTGAAAAAAGGTAATAAAGCGAATGCCGGGGCCGTCAACGGTGCCACAGGATTCAATTGAGTGAATGCGTCCGGTTACTGACATGGCGATGGTATCTCCAGGTGACACGCTCTTTAGCCGCGTTAAGTCTGTTTTGCCGGTAGTCTGATTCAGGCCACCGGAAAAACGACCTGCTGGTACAATAGGGCTCCCCGATGGGAGCCCTAATCGCCTACAGGGATTGCGTAAAGGTGCGAGTGATCACATCCTGCTGTTGCTCTTTGGTCAGGGAGTTGAAGCGCACGGCGTAGCCAGAGACACGGATCGTCAGCTGCGGGTATTTTTCCGGGTTTTCCATCGCTTCCAGCAGCATATCGCGGTTCATCACGTTGACATTGAGATGCTGGCCCCCCTCAATACTGGCTTCATGGTGGAAGTAACCGTCCATTAAACCGGCAAGATTGGCCTTGCGCACATCGTCATTTTTCCCCAGAGCGTTTGGCACAATAGAGAAGGTGTAAGAGATCCCGTCCTTCGCATAGGCAAACGGCAGTTTTGCCACCGAGGTCAGGGAGGCAACGGCACCTTTCTGGTCGCGGCCGTGCATCGGGTTTGCCCCAGGTCCGAAAGGCGCTCCGGCACGTCGGCCGTCAGGCGTATTACCGGTTTTCTTACCATAGACCACGTTAGAAGTAATGGTCAGGACGGATTGTGTCGGAACGGCGTTACGGTAAGTCTGCAGTTTTTGAATTTTCTTCATAAAACGTTCAACGAGATCGCAGGCAATGTCATCCACGCGGGCATCATTGTTACCGAACTGTGGGTACTCACCTTCGATGTTGAAATCAACCGCTAAACCGTCTTCATCACGAATAGTGGAAACCCTGGCATATTTGATCGCAGACAGTGAGTCGGCCGCGACCGACAGTCCTGCAATCCCGCAGGCCATAGTGCGATAGACATCGCGATCGTGCAGCGCCATAAGTGCAGCTTCGTAGCTGTACTTGTCATGCATGTAATGGATAATATTCAGCGCGGTAACATACTGTTTTGCCAGCCAGTCCATAAAGTGATCCATGCGCTCCATCACTTTGTCATAGTCCAGCACGTCATCCATCATCGGAGCTTCTTTCGGCCCGACCTGCATTTTGAGCTTCTCGTCCACGCCACCGTTGATGGCGTACAGCATGGTTTTTGCCAGGTTGGCGCGCGCGCCGAAGAACTGCATCTGCTTACCGATAATCATCGGGCTTACGCAGCAGGCGATGGCATAGTCATCGCTGTTGAAGTCCGGGCGCATCAGGTCATCATTCTCGTATTGCAGAGAAGAAGTATCGATAGAGACTTTTGCCGCGTACTGTTTAAATTTCTGCGGCAGTTTTTCCGACCACAGTATGGTCATGTTGGGTTCCGGCGAAGGCCCCATGGTGTAGAGCGTATTCAGAAAACGGAAGGTGCTTTTGGTTACCAGAGTACGACCATCAACCCCCATACCGGCCAGTGATTCGGTTGCCCAGATGGGGTCTCCAGAGAACAGTTCATCATATTCCGGGGTGCGCAGGAAACGCACCATCCGCAGTTTCATCACCAGATGGTCGATCAGCTCTTGGGCTTCTCGTTCATCGATCGTGCCTGCTTTGAGATCGCGTTCGAAATAAATATCAAGGAAAGTGGATACGCGGCCAAACGACATCGCCGCACCGTTCTGTGATTTTACCGCCGCCAGGTAGCCGAAGTAGGTCCACTGCACCGCTTGCTGTGCAGTGGTCGCCGGGCCGGAGATATCACAGCCATATTTTGCCGCCATCTCCTTCATCTGTCGCAGGGCAAGATGCTGGTCTGCAATCTCTTCGCGCAGGCGAATGGTAGCTTCCAGATCTATGCCGTTTTCCAGATCGTTCTGGAGCGAGGTGAACTGAGCGAACTTGTCTTTCATCAGCATATCGATGCCGTAAAGCGCAACGCGGCGGTAGTCGCCAATAATACGGCCGCGGCCATAGGCGTCCGGCAGGCCGGTCAGCACGCCGGATTTACGGCAGCGTAGGATATCCGGCGTATAGACATCGAACACGCCCTGGTTATGAGTCTTACGGTATTCAGAAAAGACTTTTTTCAGCGACGGGTCCAGTT
Organism: Erwinia tasmaniensis Et1/99; assembly: GCF_000026185.1. Taxonomy (NCBI): domain Bacteria; kingdom Pseudomonadati; phylum Pseudomonadota; class Gammaproteobacteria; order Enterobacterales; family Erwiniaceae; genus Erwinia; species Erwinia tasmaniensis. Next base: position 2,421,914 of record NC_010694.1, on the reverse strand, counting down.
CCCGGCCATATACCTTACATGAACCTTCCACCATTTTGATCCCGCCAAAGGGGATCAGAGCACGCTTTAGCGGAGCATCGGTTTGCAGGCCAACGATTTTTTCCAACTCGCGGTTAATATAACCCGCCTCGTGCGAAGTTATTGTCGAAGCCAGATCGGTATCGAAATCAACCGGCGCGTGGGTGCGGTTTTCCAGCTTGATACCTTCCATCACCTTATCCCACAGGCTGGTGGTAGCTTCGCTTGCCCCGGTGAGAAACGCTTCGTCACCGTCATAAGGGGTATAATTCGTTTGGATAAAGTCACGCACATTGACACTGTTCTGCCACTCGCCCGGTGTGAAGTCTTCCCAGGCTGCTGCCATCTTTTGATTGAGATCTGTCATTAGAAACCTACCCTTTAAAGTAAAATCCGTTGTGTCTTCTCGCCGTACAGCCGTATCAGGCGATGACAAAATCCAGTGAAGAGAATTAGCGGCGATCGCCATCTCGCAAATAAATGACCCAGTAAGTCAGTCCAACCAGCAAACCACCGCCGATGATATTGCCGAGCGTCACCGGGATCAGGTTGTCGTTGATAAACTGGCTAATGGTGAGGTGTGAGAACTGCCCGGCGGTTGCGCCCGTGGCGGTCCAGAAATCGGGTGCCGAGAAATTTTTAATGATGATGGCCATCGGGATCAGAAACATATTGGCGATGCTGTGTTCAAAACCGCTGGCAACAAACATAGCCACTGGCAATATCATGGCGAACATCTTATCCAGCAGGCTGCGGCCGGAATAACTCATCCATACCGCCATGCACACCATCAGATTGGCAAGAATGCCGAGACACACTGCCTGCAAGAAGGAGTGATGCATTTTGTGTTCGGCAGTCTGTAAAACATTCAGCCCCCATGCCCCGTTGGCGGCCATATGCTGTGCGGCAAACCAGACCAAAGCGACAAAGAAAATGGCACCGATAAAATTACCGATATAAACCAGGGCCCAGTTGCATGCCAGCTGGATCCAGCTGATGCGTCCGCTGGCCTTTGCCACTACCGTTAGCACCGTGGAGGTAAACAGGTCAGCCCCGCAGACCACTACCAGCATCAGGCCGAGAGAAAAGCAAACGCCGCCAGTCAGTTTTGCCAGGCCCCATGGAATACCGTCGCTGCCGGTGGTGGCGGTGATATAGAAGGTAAAAGCAATGGAAATAAACACTCCGGCTGTAATTGCCAGGAAGAAGGTCGTAAAGGGGTGTTTCGTTGCCTTATAAACGCCAGCTTCTTCAGCAACTTTTGCCACTTCAGAAGGTACGATTAGATCAAAGGGGCTGCCAGCATTCACACTAAGATCCTCCCAGAATTCGTCAGCAAGGGAAGTCTAGCAAAGGTGAAAATCTCAGGATTTGATGTGGATCATACTGGTCTGGTATAGGCCGGGTGAGCAGGATGGGAGTGTTAAATATAAGTTAATATTTTACGAAAAATATTATTTTTTATAAAAACATCCTCAGGGGAGTCACAAAAAAAGGGTTTTACCTGTATCAAAAACTCTAAAATGGTTGAATTCAACGGTATGTCGCCTGCACTAAACCGAATTTTCATGGGTATAAAAAATACTGGTTATAAAAAAGGTAACCGTCTGCACGGTTACCTTTACTGAGCATGGCATCAGAGCCGTATCAAGGCCCCGAAAGACATACTGCCTTGTTTAGAGGCGGTGATACTCTGGAGATGTTATTTCCAGTGACGGCGCTTAGCGACCTGCAGTTTTTCATAGGCAGCCAGCAGAGACTGATGCGCCGGGAATGCTTTCAGATCGCTGTCTACGTTCTGTAAACCATAGAACGGTGCTTCACCCGAAATAGCGGCCGATGCCGCATCTACCGCGCTCTGACCATACATACGTACGAAGGCACCATAGTACTGCTGCGGGTCGCGTTCTTCTTCCTGGCTTAGCAGCAGTAGTGTCTGCAGACAGCGGTAGTAGTTTGCTCGTTCTGCACTGAAAATTGACTGGTTGAACTCCATAGTCCATTCGGTCCAAATTAGCGCCTGTTGCAGATCTCCGCCCGCCAGGGCGAGCATGGACTTGAGCTCTCCAATACGCAGCGTATACCAACCGTTATCTTTACCGGTTGCCAGGCCAAGCAGTTCGCGCACACGCGTGAAGTCGTCGTGGCCATCTTCATCCAGCTGTTCTAGCAGCGACAGATAGTCTGCCTGTTCCCAGCGGCTTTCCGGCAGGCTAAGAAGGGTGTCACGCAGGTAAGCGCCCATACTGTTATTGGCCAGCAGCAGATCTTCTGCCGGGTAGATATCTGACATGCCCGGAACGATGATACGGCAAGCGTAAACATCGAGATGCTCATAATCCGCGATATAAACTTCCTGATCTTCCGACTTAAAGATCGCCATCAGCGTGGCAAATTCTTCTTCAGTCGAACCTTTAAAGCTCCAGTCCGCAAAGGCGTAATCGGCATCGTCCTTAAACATATCCCAGGAAATCAGCCCGCTTGAGTCGATGAAATGCGTCTCCAGGTTGGCATGCTCGGCCACTTCCTCGTCATCGAAGGTTGGCGGAGTAAAGACGTCCAGATCTTTCAGGCCGCGCCCTTGTAACAGTTCGGTGACGGTACGTTCCAGGGCCACGCCAAAGTCAGGATGCGCCCCGAACGAGGCAAAACAGGTACCGTTTTCAGGGTTGAACAACACTACGCAGATCACCGGATACTTACCGCCTAGTGAAGCATCATAAGAGAAGATAGGGAAACCTTCTGCTTCAAGCGTGGCAATTGCTTCCACTACGCCGGGATAGCGGTTAATGACTTCTTGTGGAATGGTTGGCAGGCTGATGGATTCGGCGATAATACGGTTCTTAATATGGCGTTCAAACACCTCTGAAAGGCCCTGTACACGCGCTTCGTTGGCGGTATTTCCCGCCGACATACCATTTGACACATACAGATTGCCGATAATATTCATCGGAATATAGACGGTTTGCCGATCCGACTGGCGGGTAAAGGGCAGCGCACAGATGCCGCGTGCAGCATTACCCGATTGCAGATCGACCAGATCGCTGGCGCTAACTTCATTTTCCGGATCATAGAACTGACGCAAACGCGAATCGAGAATGCCATCGGGCAACCGATCATCATCCGGCAATGGGAACCACTTCTCGTCAGGATAATGGACGAAATCGCCGTTGGCGATCTGCTGGCCTAGCCAAAAATCTGCAAAGAAATAGTTGGTGGACAGACGTTCAAAATATTCACCCAGCGCAGAGGCCAGTGCCGCCTTTTTGCTGGCACCCTTTCCGTTAGTGAAACATAGCGGGCAGTCTCGATCGCGAATATGGACTGACCAGACGTGTGGAACCGGGTTCAGCCACGATGCTTCTTCAATGTTGAAGCCGAGATCCTGCAATTTTTGCTGAAAGCGTGCGATGGAAACTTCCAGCGCGGCGTCTTTGCCTGGGATATAAGTTTGAGTCATTTTGTCCACTCGTGATTGATTGTGCGGAAAGCGCGCAATGATACGGGTTTTCCACTGGAACCGCTATGTAGCAGCGGAAATTTCATGGCGGGAAGAGTGCCATATTTCAGTGAAAAGTGAAGCGGGTCATTCCGCGATCGGGATAGTGCCTCACAAAATATCGTTCTCTGTTACATTTGCCCTACAAGCTGTTGCGGCGCTTCCCGTAGTTGCAGGATGTTTAGCGGATAAATTATTGCAGCAATGGGGTGGCAATGATAAAACCGATAAAGGAATTAAACCGATTGTTCTGAAGGTGGTGAGGGGAAATGAGTCAGATTTTCAATTTTAGCTCTGGCCCGGCTATGTTGCCGGTAGAAGTGCTTCGTCGTGCTGAGCAGGAACTTTGCAACTGGCGTGGTTTAGGAACCTCCGTAATGGAGATCAGCCACCGAAGTAAAGAATTTATACAGGTTGCTGAAGAGGCCGAAAAAGATTTTCGCGATCTGCTGAAGATCCCCTCAAACTACAAAGTTTTATTCTGTCATGGTGGTGCGCGTGGACAGTTTGCAGCGGTGCCGTTAAATTTGCTGGGGCAGCACGGCAAGGCAGATTATGTTGATGGCGGCTATTGGGCAGCCAGCGCAATCAAAGAGGCGCAAAAATACTGTACGCCAAATGTAATTGATGCAAAAACTACGCTAAATGGCCTGCGCGCGATAAGCCCGATGAACAGTTGGGAGCTCTCCGACGATGCTGCCTACGTTCATTTTTGTCCGAATGAAACTATTGACGGCATTGCAATCCATGAAACGCCTGATTTTGGCGATAAGACCGTCGTCGCAGATCTTTCCTCTACGATCCTCTCGACGCCGATTGACGTGAGTCGTTATGGCGTGCTGTACGCCGGTGCACAAAAAAATATCGGCCCTGCTGGCTTAACGTTAGTGGTGGTGCGTGAAGATTTGTTGGGCCACGCGCGCAAAGAACTGCCTTCCATCCTTGATTACACAGTGCTGGCGGAAAACGACTCAATGTTCAACACCCCGCCGACCTTTGCGTGGTATCTGTCTGGCCTGGTATTCAAATGGCTTAAAGAACAGGGGGGCGTTGGCGAGCTGGACAAACGCAATCAGGCGAAAGCCGACCTGCTGTATGGCACTATCGACAGCAGCGACTTCTACCGCAATGATGTGGCTGTTGCTAACCGTTCACGTATGAACGTGCCGTTCCAGCTGGCGGATGCCGCGCTGGATAAACTGTTCCTTGAAGAGTCATTTGCTGCTGGATTACATGCCTTAAAAGGTCATCGGGTTGTTGGTGGCATGCGTGCTTCCATCTACAACGCTATGCCATTGGCAGGTGTGAAAACGCTGACCGACTTTATGATCGACTTTGAACGTCGTCACGGCTAAGGTACATCCGCAACCGTAGCAAGCTTTATCATCTGAAACCTCGCTCCCGGCGGGGTTTCATTGCAATTATTTTGGAGAATACGTTTCACATGCAGGATTCCCTGACGTTACAACCAATCGCCCTGGTCGACGGCACCGTTAACCTTCCTGGCTCCAAGAGCGTATCTAACCGTGCCTTATTGCTGGCAGCGCTGGCAGAGGGAACGACCCGTCTGACCAACCTGCTCGATAGTGATGACGTGCGTCATATGCTGGATGCGCTGAAGGCGATCGGCGTAAAATATTCACTGTCTGCCGACCGCACATGCTGCGAGATAGTTGGTCAGGGTGGGCCACTGAATGCGAAAGAACCGCTTGAGCTTTTCCTCGGCAATGCGGGCACCGCGATGCGCCCGCTTGCGGCAGCATTGTGTATTGGTAACGGCGATGTTGTTCTTACCGGTGAGCCGCGAATGAAAGAGCGCCCGATAGGACATTTGGTGGATGCCCTACGCCAGGGGGGGGCCGAAGTCGAGTATCTTGAGCAGGAGAATTACCCACCACTGCGTGTTAAGGGCGGGTTCAGCGGTGGTGAAGTCACGGTAAATGGTAGCGTATCCAGCCAGTTTTTGACCGCGTTGTTGATGGCCGCACCGCTGGCGCCAAATGATACCCGGATCGTGATCAAAGGCGATCTGGTTTCTAAACCTTATATTGATATCACTCTCAAGCTGATGGCGACTTTCGGCGTAGTGGTGGAAAATAACGACTATGATACTTTCCATATCAGCGGGCAGCAGCAGTATCAGGCAACGCGCGAATATTTGGTAGAAGGCGATGCATCTTCTGCTTCTTACTTTCTGGCCGCTGCGGCAATCAAAGGCGGTACGGTCAAAGTGACCGGTATTGGCCGTAACAGTATGCAGGGCGATATTCACTTTGCCGATGTACTGGAAAAAATGGGTGCCAGCGTGGAGTGGGGCGATGATTACATTGCCTGCACGCGTGGTGACCTCAACGCCGTCGATTTGGATATGAACCATATTCCCGACGCTGCTATGACCATTGCCACCACCGCATTATTTGCACAAGGCACCACGGTAATGCGCAATATTTATAACTGGCGTGTGAAAGAGACCGACCGTCTGACAGCGATGGCTACCGAGTTACGCAAAGTGGGAGCTGAAGTTGAAGAGGGGCATGATTTCATTAGTATTACTCCTCCAGCGAAAATCGTATTCGCGGAAATCGGTACTTACAACGATCATCGCATGGCAATGTGCTTCTCGCTGGTGGCGCTCTCTTCCAGTCCGGTGACTATCCTTGACCCGAAGTGTACTGCCAAAACGTTCCCTGATTATTTCGAACAGCTGGCCCGTCTTAGCCATTTGGCATAACGGTTAGCGTGGCCTGGCACTGACCGCGTGCTGAATGTCTTGGCGCGCGTTTGCTGCGGTTGCAGGTTAGGTTATGAAAGGTATAATGCGCGTCGATAATTCCCTGAGCATGTGCTGCTCGGGCATTCCACCGAAAGGAGAACGACATGACGGCTACAGCCCCTGTGATCACTATTGATGGCCCGAGTGGTGCAGGGAAAGGCACATTGTGTAAAGCAATGGCTGAAGCATTGCAGTGGCACCTGTTGGATTCCGGCGCAATTTATCGGGTACTGGCTTTAGCCGCGCTACATCATCAGGTAGATATCAGCTCTGAAGAAGCGCTGGCTCCGATTGCCGCTCACCTTGACGTGCGTTTTATTTCTCACAGCGGTGAGATAGAAGTGATTCTCGAAGGTGAAAACGTTTCTACAGAGATTCGCACCCAGGACGTCAGTAATACCGCATCCCGTGTCGCCGCGTTTCCCCGCGTGCGCGAAGCGCTACTGCGCCGTCAGCGTGGTTTCCGTGAGTTGCCGGGGCTGATTGCTGATGGTCGCGATATGGGAACGGTGGTGTTCCCCGATGCCCCGGTCAAAATCTTCCTTGATGCAAGTTCTGAAGAACGCGCCAGTCGACGTATGCTGCAGTTGCAGGAGAAGGGGTTTAGTGTTAACTTTGAGCGCCTTTTATCTGAGATAAAAGAGCGAGATGACCGCGATCGCAATCGCGCCATTGCACCGTTGGTGCCCGCAGCCGATGCCTTAGTGCTTGATTCGACGACCATGTCGATTGAGCAGGTGATTGAAATTGCGCTCAACTATGCGCGAGAAAAACTCGCTTTGGTATGATAGTTGGCTATGCTTATTCCTGTGGTGATAAGCAACATCTCGCCGAATGATTTATCTAACCCTGTGATATGGACGTCATGGGGCATGTGAAACAACCCCACCCGTCAGGATGTCAGGTGGACGTTAAATTGAAGAATCCTGAAGATTATCAATATGACTGAATCTTTTGCTCAACTATTTGAAGAATCCCTAAAAACAATCGAAACCCGCCCGGGTTCCATCGTTCGTGGCGTTGTTGTCTCTATCGACAAAGACGTTGTTCTGGTTGATGCGGGTCTGAAATCTGAATCTGCAATTCCTGCAGAGCAGTTCAAGAACGCAGCCGGTGAACTGGAAATTCAGGTTGGTGACGAAGTTGACGTTGCCCTGGATGCAGTAGAAGACGGCTTCGGTGAAACCCTGCTGTCCCGTGAAAAAGCTAAACGTCATGAAGCTTGGATCACGCTGGAGAAAGCTTACGAAGACGCTGAAACTGTTACCGGTGTTATCAACGGCAAGGTTAAAGGCGGCTTCACAGTTGAGCTGAACGGCATCCGTGCGTTCCTGCCAGGTTCACTGGTAGACGTGCGTCCAGTGCGCGATACGCTGCACCTGGAAGGCAAAGAGCTTGAGTTCAAAGTCATCAAGCTGGATCAGAAGCGCAACAACGTTGTTGTTTCACGTCGTGCGGTAATCGAATCCGAGAACAGCGCAGAGCGCGATCAGCTGCTGGAAAACCTGCAGGAAGGCATGGAAGTTAAAGGTATCGTTAAGAACCTCACTGACTACGGTGCATTCGTTGATCTGGGCGGCGTTGATGGCCTGCTGCACATCACTGACATGGCTTGGAAACGCGTTAAGCATCCAAGCGAAATCGTCAACGTTGGTGACGAAATCACTGTTAAAGTGCTGAAGTTCGACCGCGAGCGTACCCGTGTTTCTCTGGGTCTTAAGCAGCTGGGTGAAGATCCATGGGTTGCTATCGCTAAACGTTACCCAGAAGGCACCAAGCTGACGGGTCGTGTAACCAACCTGACTGATTACGGCTGCTTCGTTGAAATCGAAGAAGGCGTGGAAGGCCTGGTACACGTTTCAGAAATGGACTGGACCAACAAAAACATTCACCCATCCAAAGTTGTTAACGTTGGTGATGTTGTAGAAGTTATGGTTCTGGACATCGACGAAGAACGTCGTCGTATCTCCCTGGGTCTGAAGCAGTGCAAATCTAACCCATGGCAGCTGTTTGCAGAAACCCACAACAAGGGCGACCGCGTTGAAGGTAAAATCAAGTCAATCACTGACTTCGGTATCTTCATCGGCCTGGACGGCGGCATCGATGGCCTGGTTCACCTGTCTGACATCTCCTGGAACGCTACCGGAGAAGAAGCGGTTCGTGAATACAAGAAAGGCGACGAAATCGCAGCTGTGGTTCTGCAGGTTGACGCAGAGCGCGAGCGCATCTCTCTGGGCGTGAAGCAGCTGGCAGAAGATCCGTTCAACAACTACATCTCTCTGAATAAGAAAGGTGCAATTGTTAACGGTAAAGTCACTGCGGTTGATGCCAAAGGTGCTACAGTTGAATTAGGTGACGGCGTTGAAGGCTACCTGCGTGCTTCTGAAGCATCGCTGGACCGCGTAGAAGACGCAACTCTGGTTCTGAATGTTGGTGACGATGTTGAAGCCAAGTTCACCGGTGTTGACCGTAAAAACCGCGTTGTCAGCCTGTCTGTTCGTGCTAAAGACCAGGCAGATGAGAAAGAAGCCATCAACACTGTTAACACCAAACAGGAAGAAGGCAACTTCTCTAGCGCTATGGCGGAAGCATTCAAAGCAGCTAAAGGCGAGTAATTGCTTAGGGGCAGCGCAAGCTGCCCTGTTACCGTCGTTAACTGTCATAACTATTCCTGTCAGGGATTAACCGGAGGTTTTATGACCAAGTCAGAACTGATTGAAAGACTTGCAGGCCAGCAATCTCATATTCCGGCGAAAGTCGTTGAGGATGCGGTAAAAGAGATGCTTGAACATATGGCAACCACGTTGTCAGAAGGTGAACGTATCGAAATCCGGGGATTTGGCAGCTTTTCTTTGCACTATCGTGCACCTCGTACTGGCCGTAACCCGAAAACGGGTGACAAAGTAGAGTTGGAAGGTAAATACGTTCCACACTTTAAACCAGGAAAAGAGTTACGCGATCGCGCCAATATTTACGGCGGCTGATAAGCAATTTATCGATAAAACGACACTTCGGTGTCGTTTTTTTTTGCTTCAAATAAATCTATCATCTCTCGCAAAAAATCTGGCGACTTGCTGTAACGGTGCAAACTCTTTACGCGCTGCTATCCACATCTATTTTTCTCTGGCTGTTCGCTCTTTCAAGATACGGCACACTTAGCCTGTCTTGAACAGGGAGAGAGTATGTCGCTGACGGTTAATCTCATTTCGTGGAGCGTTATTATCGCAACGCTTCCGCTTAACTTCTTGCCCCATCTGCCGGGAACTCTTATAACGCTTGTCGTCCTGTTGCTCTCTCTTGCCCTGGCGCTGTGTCCTTGGCAGCTAACAAAGTTTCTGGCACTAACGTTAGTTATGTTTGTTTGGGCGACAACCACAGGGCAGTCTTTACTGAAGCAAATTAATGAGTTATCCCGGGCGCCGATTGACGCTGAAGTACAGATTGAAGGCATACAGCCGGATGGCGAACGGTTAAAAATACGCATATTAAAATATCGGGAAAAATGGGTGTTTCCCCCTGTTCATGCCAATGTGAAGTTACAGCCACAGGATAACGCATTCTGCACCGGCCAGCGGTGGAGGATGCATCTGGTCCTTCGGCCGGTACATGCGCAACTCAATGAAGGGGGATTCGATCGCCAACGTTTTGCCCTTGCGACCCATACGCCGCTAACCGGCAGAGTAAAAAGTGCAAAGATTATCGCGGCAGACTGTAGCTGGCGTGGCCGTCTGATTGAATCGGCGAAAAAAAGTTATCAGCATCTGCCATGGCAGGGATTAATTTCCGCGCTGGCTTTTGGTGAAAGGGCAGAAGTCAGTAAGAAAATTAATCAGCTATTACGTGAAACCGGTACGGCGCACCTTATGGCCATTTCAGGAATGCATATAGCCCTTGCAGCCAGCTTCGGCTGGTTGATGATACGCGGCCTGCAGTTTGCATTCCCCGTCAGATATATAGGCTATCGACTACCGCTGTTTTGCAGTCTGTTGGTGGCCTTGATTTATAGCTGGCTTTCGGGCGGGAATGCGCCGGCAATGCGCGCCATGCTGGCTTTACTTGCGTGGAGTATCCTGCGGTTGCGCGGTATTCATTGCCAGCCCTGGCAGATATGGAGCCTGTGCATTGCTTTGATCCTGTTCTTTGACCCGCTCAGCCTGCTTTCAGACAGCCTATGGCTTTCATCTATGGCGGTGGGCGGCCTGCTGCTTTGGTACCACAATTTTCCACTACCCGTGCGTTTCCTGCGTCGATGGTACTGGTTACCGCTACGTTTACTGCACCTTCAACTGGGAATGATGCTGCTGCTGATGCCCGTGCAGGCACTGATGTTTCATGGAATCAGTCTGAGCGCGCTGGTAGCGAATCTGTGGGCGGTTCCTCTGGTTTCACTGGTCACCGTGCCGCTGATCCTGGTAGCATTAGTTTGTCATGCGCTTCCCGGGATATCTGCTCTGTTGTGGTTTGGTGTCGATCGCTCTTTGGCACTGGTTTTTATACCCTTGCAATACTTGCCACACGGCTGGTTACCTGTCGACAGGACGCTAAGCGTAGCCAGCGTGTTGTGCTGGTTGATTTTAGCCTGTCTGCGCTTCGGCTGGTGGCGGACTTCAACAGCCAGCATCGCGAGCACGGCATTGCTGTTATGCAGCTGGCGTTCATTGTTGCCCGAGCCGGAATGGCGTGTAGATATGCTGGACGTGGGGCACGGGCTGGCGGTGGTGGTCTCTCGCAACGGTGAGGCCACGCTGTACGATACCGGCAATCGCTGGCCCGGTGGCGATGCAGCCCGCAGCCATATTCTGCCGTGGCTTGCCTGGCAGGGACTGCACGTCGGTCACATTATCATCAGCCATGGTCATCTTGATCATATCGGTGGGCTGGCCAGCGTACAGGCCGCCTTTCCACAGGCCAGCGTACGAAGCGCGCTTGCCCGACCGGGGCATCTTTCCTGCCGCAAGGGAGATAACTGGCGATGGCAGGGATTATGGTTTCGTGTGCTTTGGCCTCCAATAGAAGCAAAAGGTGAAGGTAATAACCAATCATGCGTGGTCGCCGTCACCGATGGCAAATGGCGTGTCCTGTTAACCGGCGATATTGAAGCGGCGGCAGAAATGATGCTGGCCGCCGAACGGCGGGACGATCTGCATGCAGATCTGCTCCAGGTGCCACATCATGGCAGCCGAACCTCCTCCACCGGACCCTTTCTGCGCGCCGTATCTGCAAATGCTGCAATAGCTTCTGCTGCACGCTACAGCGCCTGGCGTTTGCCTGCGGCAAAGATTATTAGCCGATACGGTGAAAATGGCGTCGAATGGCGCGATACCGCGCTTTCCGGCCAGCTAAGTGCGCGTTTTTATGCGAATCGATGGCAACTTATCGGGCTAAGAGAACAAATAATGAACCGTTGGTATCATCAGTGGTTTGGCGTACCCAGGGATTCCGGCTAGAATAAGCGGCTATTTTCAACTAAAGCTGGTTAAACAATGCATTTGGATAAAGATCTCTCCACCTGGCAGACATTTCGTCGTCTCTGGCCAATGATTGTGCCATACAAGACGGGGTTGATTGTGGCCGCTGTCGCGCTGATCCTCAATGCGGCGGGCGATACACTTATGCTGTCATTGCTGAAGCCTTTACTTGATGATGGTTTTGGTAAAGCCGATAACTCGGTACTGCTATGGATGCCGCTTGCCGTTATCGGGCTGATGTTGGTACGTGGCGTTACCAGCTACGCTTCCAGCTACTGTATTTCATGGGTTTCAGGCAATGTGGTGATGAAAATGCGCCGCAGTCTGTTCAGCCATATGATGGGCATGCCTGTTTCCTTTTTTGACCAGCAGTCCACCGGAACCTTACTGTCGCGCATTACCTATGACTCTGAGCAGGTTGCCTCCTCCTCGTCCAGCGCGTTAGTGACCGTGGTGCGTGAAGGGGCCTCTATCATCGGCCTGTTTATCATGATGTTTTACTTCAGCTGGCAGCTGTCGGTGATCCTGATCGTGCTGGCACCGGTTGTGTCCTTTGCTATCCGCACCGTTTCTAAGCGTTTCCGCAATATCAGTAAAAATATGCAGAACACCATGGGGCAGGTGACCACTAGCGCAGAGCAGATGCTGAAAGGGCATAAAGAAGTGCTGATCTTCGGCGGGCAGGGCATTGAGAGCGAGCGTTTTAATCGCGTCAGCAACCGCATGCGTCAGCAGGGAATGAAGCTGGTTTCGGCGTCTTCAATTTCCGATCCCATCATTCAGCTGATTGCTTCACTGGCGCTGGCATTTGTACTGTTTGCCGCCAGCTTTCCAAGCGTGATGGAAACGCTAACCGCCGGTACTATCACCGTGGTGTTCTCATCCATGATCGCGCTGATGCGTCCGTTGAAATCCCTGACTAACGTCAATGCTCAGTTCCAGCGTGGAATGGCGGCCTGCCAGACGCTGTTTTCCATCCTTGACAGTGAGCAGGAGGTGGACACGGGTAAACGCAATGTTGAGCGTGCAAAGGGCGATATCGAATTCCGCGATGTTACCTTCTGCTATCCGGGCCGCGATGTGCCCGCGCTGAAAAATATCAATCTGGCGATCCCGGCCGGAAAAACCGTCGCCCTGGTCGGACGCTCTGGTTCCGGCAAGTCAACGATGGCCAGCCTGTTGACGCGCTTTTACGATATCCAGCACGGTAATATTCTGATGGACGGGCATGACCTGCGTGAATACACGCTTGCTTCTCTGCGCAATCAGGTGGCGTTGGTATCGCAAAATGTCCATCTGTTCAACGACACCGTCGCCAATAACATCGCCTATGCCCGTCATGAGCAGTACAGCCGCGAAGATATCGAAAAGGCTGCGACCATGGCGCACGCTATGGACTTTATCAGCAAGATGGATGAGGGCCTGGATACGGTGATTGGCGAAAATGGCGTGCTGCTCTCCGGCGGGCAGCGTCAGCGCATTGCCATCGCGCGCGCATTGCTGCGTGACTGCCCGATTCTGATCCTTGATGAAGCGACCTCCGCGCTGGACACCGAATCTGAACGTGCCATCCAGTCAGCGCTGGATGAACTGCAGAAGAACCGTACCTCACTGGTGATCGCACACCGCCTTTCTACCATCGAGAAAGCGGATGAGATCATTGTGGTAGAAGATGGACAAATTGTGGAACGTGGTACGCATGAACATCTGCTGGCAGAGCGTGGTGCATATGCGCAGCTGCATAAGATGCAATTTGGCCAATGATTGAACGTATCTGGAGTGGGCGTAATGCACTCTATCTGCTGCTGCTTCCCTTTAGCCTTTTCTACGGGCTGATAAGCAACTTCACGCGCCTTAGTTATCGCTGGGGCTGGCGTAAAGCGTGGCGCGCACCCGTTCCGGTGGTGGTGGTGGGTAACCTCACCGCCGGAGGCAATGGCAAAACCCCGGTAGTGATTTGGCTGGTGCAGGCGTTGCAGCAGCGCGGATTGCGCGTTGGCGTTGTTTCGCGCGGTTATGGCGGTAAGGCAGAATACTATCCGCTGGTGCTGGGGCCAAAAACGACCACTGATGAAGCGGGCGATGAACCCGTACTGATTTATCAGCGCACTGGCGCAACGGTAGCCGTTGCGCCAGTGCGTGCTCAGGCGGTTAAAGCGGTGTTGCGCAGTGCGGCGGTAGATATCATCATTACCGATGACGGATTGCAGCATTATGCACTGGCTCGTGATATTGAGATCGTCGTGATTGACGGCGAACGACGTTTTGGTAACGGCTGGTGGCTTCCTGCAGGGCCGATGCGTGAACGCGCAGCCCGTCTGCAAAGCGTCACGGCAATCGTTACCAATGGCGGTAAAGCTCTGCCCGGTGAAATGGCCATGCGGCTAACGCCGGGTTTGGCCGTGAACCTGAAAACCGGTGAGCGGCGGCCTGTTACAGAGCTGGATAATATTGTGGCCATGGCCGGTATTGGTCATCCGCCGCGCTTTTTTAATACTCTGCGGCAGTTGGGAGTGACGCCGCTCAGGCAGGTGGCCTTTGCTGACCATCAGCACTACAGCGCCGAAAGCCTGTACTCACTCACCTCCAGTGGTCAAACGCTGCTGATGACGGAAAAAGATGCCGTTAAAGCCAGCGCTTTTGCTGCTGATAACTGGTGGTACCTGCCGGTAGATGCTTCTCTGCCTACCGCAGAGGCTGAAGCGCTTTTGGCTACGATAACTGCAACATCAGCAGGCTAACATTAGCTGCCCCGCATGACGATTTCCTTGTGCCATTTCTGGCTGGATCGGTTGGTGTCTTCAGCCAGAAATAGCGCTAAAACACGTTTATCTTTCGCCTGTGCAATCAGCCAGTCAGTGAGTCTGGCTCGACACGCAAAACAACGGGCCCGTCTGCCAGCAAATTTCGGGCAGTCTGGGTAACTTCCGGCTCTTTAGCTATGATATTCTGAAGCGATAAATATATTGGCTTTATCGCCGTGCCCCTTACGGAGGAATTATGGATCATCGTCTACTTGAAATCGTCGCTTGCCCGGTTTGCCATGGCAAGCTCTACTACAACAAAGAGCAGCAGGAACTTATTTGTAAACCTGACGGCCTGGCCTACCCGGTGCAGGACGGCATTCCCGTACTGCTGGAGGTTGAGGCGCGCGCGTTGACGTTGGAAGAGAGTCACCCATGAGTTTTGTTGCCATTATTCCTGCCCGTTTTGCTTCTACCCGTCTGCCGGGGAAACCGTTGGTGGATATTCACGGTAAGCCGATGGTGGTTCACGTTATGGAGCGGGCGCTCGAATCGGGCGCTGAGCGAGTGATTGTGGCAACCGACCATATTGACGTAGCGCACGCGGTTGAAGCAGCCGGAGGCGAGGTCTGCATGACACGTGCCGATCATCAGTCTGGTACTGAGCGCCTGGCAGAGGTGATCGATCACTACCAATTCCCTGATGACAAGGTGATCGTTAACGTCCAGGGTGATGAGCCGATGATCCCTCCCGTAATCATCCAGCAGGTAGCAAAAAACATCGCCCAGCGTAGCGTGGGAATGGCTACGCTGGCAGTGCCTGTCGACTCTGTGGAAGAGGCGTTTAACCCTAACGCCGTGAAGGTGGTGCGTGATGCCCAGGGTAACGCGCTTTACTTCTCTCGAGCCACCATCCCGTGGGACCGTGAGCGCTTTGCCGTTTCACAGGACAGCATCGGCGACAACTTCCTACGCCATATTGGCATTTATGGCTATCGTGCCGGCTTCATTCGTCGCTATGTGCGCTGGGAGGCCAGCCCGCTTGAGCAGATCGAGCTGCTGGAACAGCTGCGCGTGCTGTGGTACGGCGAAAAGATCCACGTTGACGTGGCGCAAGCCATCCCCAGTGCGGGTGTGGATACGGCTGAAGATCTGCAGCGTGTTCGCGCAGCCATGCGGTAAATTTCGTGCGGAGCCGCTGCGGCGGCCCGTCATGCTTTCCGTGGCCCGCTCCATTCTGGCGCAATTATCCTTCGCCGCGCCATCATATAGCTTCTTGCCAGTGAGAAACAAAGATGGAACTACTGCGTTCTGAACTGGCGCTGGTACTGGGTGAACCCATCAGTCGGGTTGAATGCATTAGCCAGCAGCCCTATGCCAGCCTGTATACCCTTTATGACGACGGCGGCCATGCGCTGCCGCTCGTGGCCCGGTATTTCAGAGTGCAGGGTGCCGCCGCCCAGGAAGCGCACAAGCTGTCGATATTGGCGCGTGAAGGGAAAGTGCGCGTTCCGATAGTTTATGGTCTGGTTATCAGCCAGCAGATGCCACGACATGAAGTTTTACTGATCGAGCGAATAAGCGGCTTTCCGCTTGATATACCCATGCGTGCTCCGGACCGCTGGCGCCAGCTGCGCGAGCAGGTCGTGGCGGGGCTACTCTCCTGGCATCGCATAGAGAGTAAGGGCCTGGTCGGTAACGTAGACAGCACTCAGCAGAATAGCTGGCCCGCCTGGTATGCGCAGCGTATAGAGGTGTTATGGGCCAGCCTTAACTATATGCGTCCGACCAGGCTGAAGATGGAAGATCGGCAGATATTATTCCGCAGCCGCGCCTGTGTGGGCGCGCTGTTCGCGGGCTTTAACGATCCCTGCGTGTTGGTACACGGAAATCTCACGTTGAACAACATGCTTAGAGAAGCCAGCAGCGATCGTCTACTGGCAATGGTTAATCCTGGCCCGGTTCAGTGGGCCCCGCGTGAATTTGAACTGTACCCACTGTGTGAAACCGGAACGGGTGATGAAGTGCTTGGTGAGTATTTGCAATCTGCGCCGGTAGCAGAGGGGTTTGCTGCCCGCCGCTGGCTGTATATTCTCTGGGAAGAAGCGGCGCACCTCGTCCACCGTGAGCCGTTTGACAGCGCACGGTTCAGGCTCGCCGCGGATTCACTGCTGCCGTGGATCCCCTGAAGATGCCTCTGGCTGCTTCAGCCACTGCCACATACGCCCGATACTTTCATACAGCGCGCGTTCACTGTGGCCGAGCCAGAATGAGGATGGCAGCACGCGCTCCCAGAGGTTAAGCGGCGAAGCAATAGCTAACTGATTGGCAGGCGCAGGCCAGGGCTGTAATCCCTCCTGCTGGAAATAAAGCATGGCTCGGGGCAGATGATTGGCGGACGTTACCAGCGCGAAGGGGCGGTTAGTGACAATTTTTGCGACTTCATGCGCCTCCTGTTCAGTATCGCGCGGCCTGTCAAGAATGATCATTGCCCCGTCGGGGATGCCGAGGGATCGTGCCGTATTGGCGGTGACTGCGGCAGAACTTAACGGATTGCCCTGGGCTTTCCCCCCGGTAAAAATCAGTTTTGCTCGCGGATTTTCGTGCCAGATGCGGATACCTTCGGCCAGACGAGGCAGGCTGTTATTCAGCATGTTGGAGCTGGGTGCCCATTGCGGATTCCAGGTATAACCGCCGCCAAGCACCACGATATAATCCAGCGGCTGCTGATTGTGCCAGCTGGGGTAGCGGTTTTCCAGCGGGGCCAGAAGCCTGTCGGCAACCGGTTGCAGGCTGATAAGTAATAAAACCAGCCAGGCCACGGAGATAAGCGTTCTGGCGCTTTTCTGCCAGCGGCTGAACCAGAGCAGGCAAAGTCCCAGCCCCATGATTAACAGCAGGATGGGTAGCGGAAGCAGCAGGCCACCAATAATTTTTTTTAGGGTAAAAAACATGAAGCTGGCCTCTTTTTGTCCGAAAAAACATCATCCAGGCGTAAAGCCGCGACTGAAAGGTTCATTATTTGCCAGTGTATGCCAAAATACCTCGCTGAATCACGCCCTGAAAGCCGGAGCTGCCTGAATGCAGGATCGCAATTTTGATGATATCGCCGAAAAATTCTCGCAGAACATTTACGGCACCACGAAAGGACGCATTCGCCAGGCGATCCTCTGGCAGGATCTGGATGCGCTGTTAAGCACGTATCCAGCCGGGCAGCTATCGGTGCTGGATGCCGGAGGTGGCGAGGGGCAAACCGGGTGCGGTATTGCAGCGCGTGGGCACCAGGTGCTTTTGTGCGATGTTTCACAAGAAATGTTGGCGCGCGCTCAGCGTCTTGCTCAACAGAAGGGCGTGAGTGATAACATGCAGTTCAAACAGATTGGCGCTCAGCAGATTAACCAGCATTTGGCTGAGCCGGTCGATCTGGTATTGTTTCATGCGGTGCTGGAATGGATAGCGGAACCGCAGCAGGCATTAACCGAATTATATCAGGCGCTTAAGCCAGGCGGCGTCCTGTCGCTAATGTTTTACAACCTGAACGGCCTGCTGATGCAAACGATGGTACTGGGCAACTTCGGCTATTTGCAGGCGGGGCTGAATAAACGCAAAAAGAAAACGCTATCTCCCGACTACCCACGCGATCCGCAGCAGGTTTATGCCTGGCTGGAAGCATGCGGATTCGTCATTGAACATAAAACCGGCATTCGGGTTTTCCATGACTATCTGCGTGATAAAAGCAAACAAAGCGATCGGTTTGATGAGGTGCTGGCCCTGGAGAAGCAGTATTGCCGCCAGGAGCCATTTTTAAGTTTAGGGCGTTACATCCACGTTACCGCGCGGAAACCCATAAGGCAGACGAACTATGAGTGATTTTTCCCAGACAGTACCTGAACTGGTGGCCTGGGCGCGAAAAAATGATTTTTCCGTCTCGTTGCCGACCGAGCGTCTGGCCTTTTTGCTGGCGATCGCCACCCTCAACGGTGAGCGCATGGATGGGGAAATGAGTGAGGGCGAGCTCATTGATGCGTTTCGCCACGTCAGCGAAGGATTTGAGCAAACCAGCGAAACGATAGTGGTTCGCGCCAACAATGCCATCAATGACATGGTGCGTCAGCGCCTGCTGAATCGCTTTACCAGTGAACACTCTGAAGGTCATGCCATCTACCGTTTGACGCCGCTGGCTATCGGTATTACCGACTATTATATTCGTCAGCGCGAGTTTTCCACCCTGCGTTTGTCAATGCAGCTGTCTATCGTCGCCGGTGAGCTGAAGCGTGCAGCAGATGCCGCCGAGGAAGATGGCGATGAGTTTCACTGGCATCGCAACGTGTTCGCACCGTTAAAATATTCGGTGGCGGAGATTTTCGACAGTATTGATATCACCCAGCGCATAATGGATGAGCAGCAGCAGGCGGTGAAAGACGATATTGCGCAGCTTTTGAATAAAGACTGGCGCGCCGCCATCTCCAGCTGCGAGCTGCTGCTGAACGAAACCTCCGGCACGCTGCGTGAATTGCAGGATACGCTGGAAGCCGCAGGGGATAAGCTTCAGGCTAACCTGCTGCGAATCCAGGATGCCACCATGAGCAGCCCGGATCTCGGCTTTGTCGATAAGCTGGTCTTTGACCTGCAAAACAAGCTTGACCGGATTATCAGCTGGGGCCAACAGGCCATAGACCTGTGGATCGGCTACGACCGTCACGTTCATAAATTTATCCGTACCGCCATCGATATGGATAAGAACCGCGTGTTTGCCCAGAGACTGCGCCTGTCGGTGCAAAACTACTTCGATATGCCGTGGGCCCTGACCTACGCGAACGCCGAACGCCTCTATGAGATGCGTGATGAAGAGCTGGTGTTACGCAATGAAGAGGTGACGGGTGAACTGCCTTCCGAGCTGGAATACGAAGAGTTCAATGAAATTCGTGAGCAGCTGGCGGCGATGATCGAAGAAGCGCTGGCTGACTATAAAACGCAGCAAAAGCCGCTGGATCTCGGCGCGGTGATGCGCGATTACCTGACACAATATCCGCGCATTCGTCACTTCGACGTGGCGCGCATTGTTGTCGATCAGGCCGTACGCTTAGGCGTGGCCGAAGCAGATTTCTCCGGCCTGGCTGCTCAGTGGCAGGCTATTAATGATTACGGAGCCAAGGTGCAGGCACATGTCATCGACAAATATTGAACAAGTGATGCCGGTCAGACTGGCACAGGCGCTGGCCAGCCCGATTTTTCCGGCCCTGGATAGCCAGCTGCGTGCCGGGCGTCATATCGGTATTGAAGAGCTGGATAATCACGCCTTTCTGATGGACTACCAGGAGTTCCTGGAAGAGTTCTATGCCCGCTACAACGTAGAACTGATCCGTGCGCCGGAAGGCTTTTTCTACCTGCGTCCGCGCTCGACCACGCTTATCCCGCGTTCGGTGCTTTCCGAGCTGGACATGATGGTGGGGAAAATTCTTTGCTATCTCTATCTCAGCCCTGAACGCCTGGCCAATGAAGGGATTTTCAGCCAGCAGGAGCTGCACGACGAGCTGATGTCTCTGGCCGATGAAGGTCGCTTGCTGAAGCTGGTAAACCAGCGCTCCACCGGTTCTGACCTCGACCGCCAGAAACTACAGGAAAAGATGCGCGCGTCATTAAACCGCCTGCGCCGCCTGGGGATGGTGTGGTTTATGGGTAACGACAGCAGCAAATTTCGCATTACCGAGTCGGTATTTCGCTTCGGGGCCGATGTTCGCAGCGGTGACGATGCGCGTGATGCGCAGCTGCGGATGATCCGTGATGGTGAAGCGATGCAGCTTGACGGCGGCCTGACACTGAACGATGACAGCGAAGAGGGTGATAATGAAGCGAAAAACAGCGCGCCGGACAGTGTGGAGGATGAGTAAATGATCGAACGTGGAAAATTTCGCTCACTGACGCTGATTAACTGGAACGGTTTTTTCGCCCGTACCTTTGATCTTGATGAGCTGGTGACGACACTCTCAGGCGGTAACGGCGCCGGCAAATCAACCACCATGGCGGCGTTTATTACCGCGCTGATCCCCGACCTGACGCTGTTACACTTTCGTAACACGACCGAGGCGGGCGCGACCTCCGGCTCACGTGATAAAGGGCTGCACGGAAAGCTGCGGCCCGGCGTGTGTTATGCGGCGCTGGACGTGGTTAACTCACTTCATCAGCGCGTGATCGTCGGCGTACGTCTGCAACAGATTGCTGGGCGTGACCGCAAGGTTGATATCAAACCGTTCAGTATTCACGGTCTGCCGACGGCGATTAACCCCACCGAAATTTTGACCGAATCGGTCAGTGCTCGCCATGCGCGCGTACTGCCGCTGAGCGAGTTGAAAGAGAAGTTTGAGGCGATGGAGAGCGTGCAGTTTAAGCAGTACAACTCCATTACGGACTACCACTCGGTGATGTTTGACCTGGGGATTGTGGCGCGCCGCCTGCGCACCGCTGCCGACCGCAGCAAATACTACCGCCTGATTGAAGCCTCCCTGTACGGCGGCATTTCCAGCGCGATCACCCGCTCGCTGCGTGACTATCTTCTGCCGGAAAACGGCGGCGTGCGCAAAGCGTTCCAGGATATGGAGGCGGCGCTGCGTGAAAACCGCATGACGCTGGAAGCGATCCGCGTCACCCAGTCCGATCGCGATCTGTTTAAACATCTGATATCAGAAGCCACCAACTACGTATCGGCTGACTACATGCGTCACGCCAACGAGCGGCGTATTCATCTTGACGCCGCGCTGCTGCTGCGTAACGAACTTTTTACCAGCCGCAAGCAGCGCGCCAGCGAACAGTATCGGCATATCGAAATGGCGCGTGAGCTGGCAGAACATAATGCGGCCGAAAGCGATCTGGAAACCGATTATCAGGGTGCCAGCGATCATCTGAACCTGGTGCAGACCGCTTTGCGCCAGCAGGAAAAGATTGACCGCTATGATGCCGATCTTGAAGAGCTGACCTTCCGCCTTGAAGAACAGAATGAAGTCGTGGCGGAAGCGCGCGAAGTGCAGGAAGACAACGAAGCGCGCAGCGAGGCCGCCGAGCTGGAGGTCGACGAGCTGAAAAGCCAGCTGGCTGACTATCAGCAGGCGCTGGACGTGCAGCAGACCCGCGCCATCCAATATCAGCAGGCGCTACAGGCGTTACAGCGCGCTCAGGATATCTGTCAGCTGCGCGATCTTAGCGTCGACAATGCCGAAGAGTGGCAGGAAACTTTCCAGGCGAAAGAGCTGGAAGCAACCGACAAACTGCTGATGCTGGAGCAGAAAATGAGCGTGGCGCAGGCCGCGCACAGCCAGTTCGAGCAGGCATATGAGCTGGTGACCCGTATTGCTGGCCCGGTCAGTCGTAGTGACGCATGGCAGGTGGGGCGCGATGTGCTGCGCGATGCCGGTAACCAGCGCTACCACGCCGAACAGCTGGAGCCGTTACGCAGTCGCGTGAGCGAGCTGGGGCAGCGTTTACGCGAACAGCAGGATGCTGAACGTCTGCTGAGCGATTTCTGTAAACGATACGGCCAGCAGGTGGACGCCGCCGATCTGGAAAATTTACAGGCCGAGCTTGAGGCGCAGATCGAACTGCTTAATGAAAGCGTGGCCGATGCCGGCGAGCGGCGCATGACGTTGCGCCAGGAGCTGGAACAGCTGCGCGAACGTATTGCGCGCCTGACGAAGCAGGCTCCGCAGTGGCTGGCAGCGCAGGAGATCCTCTCCCAGCTGGGTGAACAAACCGGGCAGGCTTTGGAAAACAGCCAGCAGGTTACCGAGTTTATGCAGCAGCTGCTGGAGCGTGAGCGCGAAACCACGGTAGAGCGCGACGACATCGCGGCGCGTAAGCGCGAGATCGAGCGGCAGATTGAGCGCCTTAGCCAGCCCGGGGGATCGGAAGACGCCCGTCTGAACCACCTTGCGGAACGTTTTGGCGGCGTGCTGCTGTCGGAAATTTATGACGATGTTACCATTGATGATGCCCCCTATTTTTCGGCGCTGTATGGACCGGCGCGCCATGCGATCGTGGTGCCTGACCTGTCGTTGATCCGTGAGCAGCTTGATGGCCTGGACGATTGCCCGGAAGATCTCTACCTGATAGAAGGCGACCCGCAGTCGTTTGATGACAGCGTATTTAATGTTGAAGAACTGGCGAAAGCGGTGGTCGTCAAGGCGGGTGACCGCCAGTGGCGCTATTCACGTTTCCCTAAAGTTCCCCTTTTTGGCCGAGCCGCGCGTGAAAACCAGCTGGAAGTATTGCGTGCCGAGCGTGAAACGCTGGCCGAACGTTTTGCCACCCTGTCATTTGACGTGCAGAAAATTCAGCGACTGCACCAGTCGTTCAGCCGGTTTATCGGCAGCCATATCGGCGTGGCTTTTGAACCCGATCCTGAAGCGGCATTACGTCAGCTTAACGGCCGCCGTAATGAAGTCGAGCGTGAGCTGAACAATCATGAAAGCGAAAACCAGCAGCAGCGCCAGCAGTATGAACAGGCCAAAGAGGGCGTATCCCAGCTAAACCGCCTGCTGCCACGCGTTAGTCTGTTGCTGGATGATACGCTACAGGACCGCCACGAGGAGATTCAGGAAAGGCTGGCCGAAGCGCAGGAAGCCACACGCTTTGTGCAGCAGCACGGCGCACAGCTCGCCAGGCTGGAACCTATCCTGGCCGTTCTGCAAAGTGATCCGGAGCAGCATGAGCAACTCACGCTGGACTACCAGCAGGCACAGCAGCAGCAGCGTGATGCGCGCCAGCAGGCGTTTGCCCTGACGGAAGTGGTGCAGCGCCGGGCGCACTTTGGCTATATCGATTCGGCGGGCATGCTGAATGGCACCAGCGATCTGAATGAAAAACTGCGCCAGCGCCTGGAGCAGGCCGAGGCCGAGCGCGCACGTGCACGCGAGCAGCTGCGCCAGCATCAGTCGCAGCTCACCCAGTATTCGCAGGTACTGGCCTCGCTAAAAAGCTCGTTTGATGCCAAACGCGATATGTTGAAAGAGCTACAGCAGGAGATGCAGGATATTGGCGTGCACGCCGATGCCAGCGCCGAACAGCGTGCGCGTTTGCGCCGTGATGAACTCTACGGTGCGTTGAGCAACAACCGCGCGCGCCGTAATCAGCTGGAAAAACAGCTGACGTTCTGCGAGGCCGAAATGGACGCGCTGCAGAAAAAGCTGCGTCGTCTTGAACGCGATTACCAGCAGGGCCGTGAGCAGGTTGTCAGCGCTAAGGCTGGCTGGGTCACGGTGCTGCGAATGGTGAAGGACAATGGCGTCGAACGCCGTCTGCACCGCCGCGAACTGGCCTATCTGGGCGGTGACGAGCTGCGCTCGATGTCCGATAAAGCGTTGGGAGCGTTGCGTCTGGCGGTGGCAGATAATGAACATCTGCGTGATGTGCTGCGCCTGTCCGAAGATCCCAAACGACCAGAGCGCAAAATTCAGTTCTATATCGCCGTATACCAGCATCTGCGCGAACGTATTCGTCAAGATATCATCCGTACCGACGATCCGGTGGAAGCGATTGAACAGATGGAAATTGAGCTGAACCGCCTGACCGAGGAGCTAACCGCCCGCGAGCAGACTCTGGCTATCAGCTCGCGCAGCGTGTCGAATATTATTCGTAAAACGATACAGCGCGAGCAGAACCGCATCCGCCAGCTAAACCAGGGGCTACAGGCCGTCAGTTTTGGTCAGGTGAAGAGCGTGCGTCTGAATGTTAACGTTCGTGAAGCCCATTCAACGCTGCTGGATGTCTTGTCGGAACAGCACGAGCAGCATCAGGATCTGTTTAAAAGTAATCGTCTGACCTTCTCCGAGGCGCTGGCGAAACTTTATCAGCGTCTGAATCCGCAGATTGATATGGGGCAGCGGACGCCGCAAACCATCGGCGAAGAGCTGCTCGACTATCGCAACTATCTTGAGATGGAAGTGGAGGTCAGCCGCGGTTCCGACGGCTGGCTGCGTGCAGAAAGTGGTGCGCTTTCCACCGGCGAGGCGATCGGTACCGGGATGTCTATCCTGGTGATGGTGGTGCAAAGCTGGGAAGAGGAGTCACGCCGACTGCGCGGCAAGGACATTTCGCCGTGTCGTTTGCTGTTCCTCGATGAGGCGGCGCGTCTGGATGCTAAATCTATCGCCACGCTGTTTGAACTCTGCGATCGTCTGGAAATGCAGCTGATTATTGCCGCCCCCGAAAACATCAGCCCCGAAAAAGGCACAACCTACAAACTCGTGCGCAAAGTGTTTAATAATACTGAACATGTGCATGTGGTTGGCCTGCGCGGTTTTTCCGCTGAGCCGGGTGCGGCAACGGGGAGCGCGGATGTTGGCGCACACTAGTGGAGCAGGATAAAAAATAGTGTTTATCGAGTGGTAAATTAACCAACGGGGCATTACTCTCAATAACGGCATTTGTCACGTAACGGGCGAATGCCGTTTTCTGTTTGTATACTTATAACAACGATTAGTCGTTATTTTTTCTTAATAAGCTGACTTAAACAGGGAGCAGGGAATGTCGCTGCAGAAATCATTATCTATACAAGCGCTTGCGGTGGGTTGCTGCCTGCTTTCCGGGCTGGCCACTTTACCCGGCGCGGTAGCCGGTACGCCGCCCGTTTCCGCCCCGGCGGTGCCTGCTGTCAGCGTGACGCAAAGCCAGCAGCAGATCATTGCCGCTCTACCTCAGGGGACAACGCTATTTTACCTGAAAAATCTTTCCCCGCTGTACGCCAACAATCGTATGCAGCCTATGTGGGAGGATCGCCAGGCGGTCAGACAGTTCCAGCAGCAGCTGGCTGAGGTGGCTCTCTCCGGCGTTCAGCCGCAGTTTGCACAGTGGGTAAAGCAGCTGACCGATCCCGCGATTAGTGGCCTGGCCCGCGATCTGGTGTTGTCTGACGCCATGTTGGGTTATCTCCAGTTTACCTCCAACGTGCCGAGCAAAGGTGAGACCTGGCTGTACAGTAATGTTCCCTACCGGATGGAAGCGCCATCAACGATGGCGATTAATCAGTGGCAGCGCGCCCTGTCGCAGAACAACCTCAATGGGTTTGTATTGTCACTGGCTCCCCAACATCCGCAGTATGCGCGCATGCGCCAGGCGCTGAAAACGCTGCTGACGGCGGATGGCCGTCCGTGGCCGCAGCTCATTGATAAGCAGACGCTGCGTCCAGGGCAAATCAGTAACGACGTATCGGCGCTACGCGATATTTTGCAACGCAATGGCATGATGTCATCAGATAATGAACCGGCTAAACTCGCGGCGGAGGTTGTTGGGGCTGTTGATGCGCCACTTATCCACGATGATGACAATGTGCAGCCGGATGTTGCCACCCAGCAGGGTGCTGAAAACAATAGCGTAGTCAGCCCCTCCGCAGGCCCGTCAGGCAATGCCACAGCGGCAAACGGCGTCAACGTGCAGGCGGCGCTGGGCAACGCGGCCAATACCTATACGCCCCAGCTGGTGGAGGCACTGAAACGTTTTCAGCGCTGGCAAGGTCTGGAAGCTGATGGCGCGATTGGCCAGCGCACCCGCGAATGGTTGAATGTCTCTCCACAGCAGCGGGCTACGCTGCTGGCGTTGAACATCCAGCGGCTGCGTCTGCTTCCTGATGATATGCACAACGGCATTATGGTGAACATCCCGAATTACTCGCTGGCGTATTACGTGAACGGTCGTGAAATCCTTGCATCGCGGGTGATTGTAGGGCGGCCGGATCGCAAAACGCCATTGATGCGTAGCGCTTTGAACAATGTGGTGCTCAATCCACCGTGGAACGTGCCGACCACGCTAATACGCAAAGATATCGTTCCGAAGGTGAAACAGGACCCGGCGTACCTCTACAAGCACGGATACACCCTGCTTTCAGGCTGGAGCAGTGAGGCACAGGTGGTTGACCCTTCAATGATAGACTGGAGTATGGTTTCTGCCGCTTCCTTCCCCTATCGGATCCGACAGGCTCCTGGCCCCACAAATTCCCTGGGACGCTACAAGTTTAATATGCCAAGCTCTGACGCTATCTATCTGCACGACACGCCAAATCACGGCCTGTTCCAGAAAGATATACGCGCCCTGAGTTCAGGCTGCGTGAGGGTAAATCGCGCTTCCGATTTGGCCAATTTACTGCTACGGGATGTGGGTTGGAACGACACGCGTATTTCCAGCACGCTGAAAGAGGGAGATACCCGCTTCGTGTCTATTCGCCATCGCATCCCGGTCAACCTCTATTATCTGACCGCCTGGGTTGCAGACGATGGTCAACCCCAGTTTCGTACAGATATTTACAATTATGACTACACCGCGCGTTCAGGTACTCAGGCACTGGTCCGGGCTGGTCAATTATTACTCTAATGCCTGATTAACCAGAAGTTCCAGGCAGGGCGGCGGAAGGGCGTATTGGGTCAGCAAGTGACCCCGTACGCCCTTTTCGTTGACGGCCGGGTTGACGGATGTTTTCGCGCCCGGTAATGTTCCAGCCAGCGCAGTCAATGCACAACTCCGAACCTTTTAGCCAGGTAACGCAGCTTTATGGATAAAATCGACTCTCATCGCCGTAAGTGGTTGACTCTGGGCGGAGCCGCCCTGGGTGTCGCACTTTTACCGGGCCAGGCTTTTGCCTCGCTCTCTACCGCACGTCCCCGAATACTGACCCTGAATAATCTTCATACCGGTGAAAGTCTCAAAACCGAGTTTTTCAACGGCAAATCCTACGATAAATCCGAACTGGCACGTCTTAACCACTTTTTCCGAGACTATCGTGCCAATAAAAGTAAAAGCATCGACCCCCATCTTTTCGATCAGCTGTCTCGTTTGCAAGCTCTGCTCAATACTCGTAAACCTGTTCAGCTTATTTCCGGCTACCGTTCGCTGGTAACCAACAATATGCTGCGTGAAAACGGTGATGGCGTGGCTAAACACAGTTATCACACCTTGGGCCAGGCGATGGACTTCCATATTGAAGGAATTACGTTGAGCAACATCCGTAAAGCCGCGCTTGCGCTGCGCTCCGGTGGTGTTGGCTACTACCCAAAAAGTAATTTTGTGCACATTGATACCGGGCCGGTCAGGCACTGGTAAGCTGAAATTCCGGCTGTCCTGTGGCGGCCGGTAACGGAGTATTATGGAATTTCATATCATACCGGTCACGGCATTCGCACAGAATTGCTCAGTGATCTGGTGCCCTGAAACGGGTGATGCGGCACTGGTTGACCCCGGCGGCGATGCGCAAAAAATCAAAACTGAAATTGCTGCATTGGGCGTAACGCTCAAACAAATCCTGCTGACACACGGTCATCTTGACCATGTTGGGGCTGCGGCCGAGCTGGCTGAGCATTATGACGTATCGATTATCGGCCCGCACAAGGCGGATAAATTCTGGCTGGACGGTTTACCGCAGCAAAGCCAGATGTTTGGTTTTGACGAGTGTGCGCCGCTGACCCCGAACCGTTGGCTGGAAGAGGGGGAAAGTGTGCATGTGGGTCACACCGAGCTGGAAGTGCTTTTGTGCTCCGGACATACGCCCGGGCATATTGTGTTTTTCGACCGCGAAGGTCGTCTGCTGGTCTCCGGCGATGTGATTTTCAACGGTGGAGTCGGGCGCTCAGACTTCCCCCAAGGCAGTCATGACGACCTGATAGCATCTATTCACAGCAAGCTGCTGCCGCTCGGCGATGACGTCGCGTTTATTCCCGGCCATGGGCCTATGTCAACGCTCGGGCGCGAACGTATCAGCAATCCTTTTCTGCAATAATGGCTGCCGAAACGAGAACAGGCCTGCATATGCAGGCCTGTTCTCGTTCGGGGTGACGCCGGGGATATCTGCGTTACGCCGGTTCTTGCCGTTAATCAGCTACAGGACAGCGACAATTGCCTCACACAGCGGAGCCATATTATCTTCGGTCATGCCTGCTACGTTAACGCGCCCGGAGTTTACCGCATAGACGCCAAACTCGTTGCGCAGGCGGATCACCTGATCTTTCGTCAGGCCGCTGAATGAAAACATGCCGTTTTGAGCAATGATAAAGTTAAAATCACCCTGTGCCCCTTTCTCTTTCAGCGTTCTCACAAAAAGCTGGCGCATGCTCTGAATACGCTCACGCATGCTGGTCAGCTCCTGCTCCCACTCCGTACGTAAAGCGCTGTTGCTCAGGATAGTCCCCACCACGGCAGCGCCATGTGCGGGAGGATTGGAATAATTCGCACGGATGGTCGCTTTTACCTGACTGAAGGCCGTATCGGCCACGGCAGCATCGCTGGCAACCAGGGTGCATGCGCCGACGCGCTCGTTATATAGCCCAAAGTTTTTCGAGTATGAGCTGCAAACGATCAGTTCTTTATGGCTGGCTGCGAAGATACGCAGACCTTCAGCATCTTGCTCAAGACCACGAGCAAAACCCTGATAGGCAAAGTCAAACAGCGGCAGCCATCCCTTAGCCAGCGACAGCTCGGCCAGCTGCGCCCACTGTTCAGCCGTCGGATCGATGCCAGTCGGATTATGGCAGCAGCCGTGGAACAGAACGATATCACCGGCCTCGGCAGCATTCAGGCTGTCCAGCATTCCGTTGAAATCCAGTTTGTGGCTGGCTGCATCGTAATAAGCGTATTCACGAACTTCCAGACCGGCGGCGGCAAACACGTTCTGATGATTCGGCCAGCTTGGATTGCTAACCCAGACACGTTTTGCGCCGGTCTGCGTGGCGATAAAGTCGGCTGCAACACGCAGTGCGCCAGTGCCGCCAGGCGTTTGGGCCGTACGTGCACGCCGGCTTTCGATGAGTTTGCTATCGGTACCAAACAGCAGTTCTTGCGTGCAGCGAGCAAAATCGGCAATGCCGTCAATACTGAGGTAATTTTTGGTTGTTTCGTTTTCCAGCAGATACTGTTCAGCCTTTTTCACGCTGGACAGTACCGGCGTTTTGCCGGTTTCATCCTTATACACGCCGATACCGAGGTTGATCTTGTCCAAACGTTCATCCGTGCGGAAGAGATCGGCTAAGCCAAGAATAGGGTCGGCGGGTGCAGCTGCAATACGTTCAAACATAATTGGAGTCCGTTAGCTTAATCTAAAGCGAAGTGTGGCCTCAGGTTACCGCCATAATGGAGAAATTACCAACCGTTTGCGTCAAAAAAACGTCAGGTCTGAACGCGGGAAATGAAAATATTATCGGAGGGCGTTAGCCGAAATCTTAAACGGTAAGCCAATAAAAAACGGGGCCGAAGCCCCGTTGGATCATGCACATGATGCCGCAGGTTTACTGCGGCACGACGGCTATTAGAACTGGTATACCAGGCCAACACCAACGGTGTTGTCGGTAGACGTGCCGGTTGCACGAGTGAAGTCGTTTGCGTCCAGCAGGTTGATTTTATAATCAACGTAGGTGGACATGTTTTTGTTGAAGTAGTAGTAGGTAGCCACGTCGATGTATTTGTACAGATCTTGTTTACCGACGTTCTCGATTTTCTTACCTACTGACTGCACGTAGCCAAGAGACGGACGCAGGCCGAAGTCGAACTGGTATTGCGCTACCGCTTCGAATTTCTGCTCTTTGTTTACAGCGCCGTTGAGTTTTGTATCACCAAAGGTGCCGTCGATATAGGTATTGTTACGGGTTTCACCGTACATCGCCGCCAGGTAAACGTTGTTGGCGTCATATTTAACCGCGGTGGACCAGGTTTCAGCCGTTTTGCTGCCGTTTGCGAAGTAGGCATCACGCTGACCGTTGGTACGGTCGGATTTGGTGTAAGCAGCAGATACCGCTACGCCAACCGGGGTGGTATAGGTAACGGAGGTGCCCCAGCCGTCGCCATTTGCTTTCTTGATTTGACGACCGTTTTCGCTCTCTTCGTTTTTACCCTGATATTGCAGAGCGAAGTCGAGACCATCAACCAGACCGAAGAAGTTGCTGTTACGGTAGGTGGCCAGACCGTTGGAACGACCGACCATGCCATTATCTGAGTAGCCAGAGTCACCACCGAATACCGGCAGGATATCGGTCCATGCCAGTGGGTCATAGCCCACGCCGTAGTTACGGCCATAATCGAATGCGCCGTAATCAGCAAATTTCAGACCGGCGAAGCCAACGCGGGTTTTAGAACCTGAAGTGCCTTCTGCTTCAGATACGTCTGCCTGCACGTTATATTCCCACTGGCCGTAACCGGTCAGCTGATCGGTGATCTGGGTTTGACCTTTGAAGCCGAAACGAACGTAAGACTCATCGCCATCTTCGCCGGTGTTTTTAGAGAACTGGTGACGCGCATCAACTTTACCGTACAGGTCCAGTTTGTTGCCATCTTTGTTATAGATTTCTGCAGCGTTAGCCGCACCTGCTGCCAACAGAGCTGGGATCACTACTGCAAGAATGTTGCGCTTCATCATTTTTTATTACCCTCATTGGAGTTATTTGGACACCTGCCACTGCCGACAACAATTCTTTACAGAACCATGAAGAGAGTTTGGTGTCTTCCTGTGTCTGAAGGCATCTTTCCATTCGTAGCCCGGTTAATCTAGCCCGAAAATGCTACTAATCTCCTATTCTGGTAACAATTAGAAAAAATGTATTTCAAAATGTAATAATCACGGAACTTTGTGAGTCATATCTAACTTTACAAAAATAAAAAAAGGCCAGCGAGGCTGGCCTTAATATATATATGAATTTCTTATATTTAATGCAGAAATCAGAATGTCGCGCTGCGTGGGGTGCGTGGGAAGGCGATAACATCTCTTACATTTTGTACGCCGGTGACATAAGCGATTAATCGCTCGAAACCGAGGCCAAATCCTGAATGGGGTACGGTACCGTAACGGCGTAGATCGCGATACCACCAGTAATCTTCTTTATTCAGCCCCATCTCTGCCAGACGAGCATCTAACACCTCAAGACGTTCTTCACGCTGTGAGCCGCCGATGATCTCGCCAATGCCCGGTGCCAGCACGTCCATAGCGGCCACGGTTTTGCCGTCGTCGTTCAGGCGCATGTAAAATGCCTTGATATCTTTCGGGTAGTTTTTAACCACTACCGGAGCTTTAAAGTGTTTTTCCGCCAGGTAGCGCTCGTGTTCAGAGGAGAGATCGATGCCCCATGAAACCGGGTTCTCAAACTTCTGGCCGGAGGCGAGCAGGATCTCGACAGCTTCGGTGTAATCAACCTGTGCGAAATCGGTTGTCACAAAACGTTCCAGGCGCGAAACCGCATCTTTGTCTACGCGCTCGGCGAAGAAAGCCATATCATCAGCGCGTTCGGTAAGGACCGCTTTGAAAACGTACTTCAGCATGGCTTCTGCCAGTGCCGCGTTATCTTCCAGGTCGGCGAACGCAATTTCCGGCTCCAGCATCCAGAATTCGGCCAGATGCCGGCTGGTGTGCGAGTTTTCAGCGCGGAAGGTCGGGCCAAAGGTATAGATTTTCGAGATGGCGCTGGCGTAGGTTTCGCCATTCAGCTGGCCTGATACGGTCAGGAACGCCTCTTTGCCGAAGAAGTCCTCATCGTAATTGACTTTGCCTTCCGGCGTACGCGGCAGATTTTCCATATCCAGCGTGGAAACGCGGAACATTTCGCCAGCACCTTCAGTGTCAGAAGCGGTAATCAGCGGGGTAGAGACCCAGAAGAAACCCTGTTCGTCAAAGAAGCGATGCAGCGCCTGTGCCAGAGTATGGCGAACGCGTGCTACCGCGCCAATCAGATTCGTGCGTGGGCGCAGGTGCGCAACTTCACGCAGATATTCAATGCTGTGGCGTTTGGCCGCCATTGGATAGGTATCCGGGTCGTCAACCCAGCCGATCACCTCGACGTGAGTCGCCTGAATTTCAAAGCTTTGACCCTCGCCCGGTGACTCAACCACTTTCCCCGTAATGACAACCGAGCAGCCGGTGGTCAGGCGTAATACTTCATCCTGATAATTATTCAGAGAATTATTGACGACAGCCTGGACCGGATTAAAGCAGGAACCGTCATAAACGGCGATAAAGGAAATACCGGCTTTCGAATCTCTCCGGGTACGCACCCAGCCGCGTACGGTGACTTCACTGTCTACCGTTACCCGGCCGTGCAGTACATCCGCTACAGGCACAACGCTCATATCAGTCTCTCACTATTAATCTGAATAGAAATGGAATACCCCAAATTTAGGGTATCGCTATGTTACTTGTCAGTGGATGAGAAACAAGAGAAATTCTGGCGTAAGAGGAGATTTCTTCGGCAGGGTAAGCCAGGGGGAGAGATGTGCTCTCCCCCCTGGGGTTGGGACTAGCTGGCTTTTTTCACCCGTGGCAGATCGAACGCCTTGCGCAGTGCGCGCACGAAGGCTTTGTCGTGGCAAATGGTTTTGCCGGGGCTGTCCGAGAGTTTGGCGACCGGTTTGCCGTTGCACTCAACCAGCTTAATCACGATATTCAGCGGCTTAACCTGCGGTATGTCGCAGCTGAGACGAGTCCCAATGCCAAAGATCACGTTGATGCGCTGCTCAAAGTGGCGGTACAACCCCACGGCTTTATCCAGATCGAGATTGTCAGAAAACACCAAGGTTTTGCTCAGTGGGTCAATGTTCAGCTGCTGGTAGTGGGCAATCGCCTTTTCACCCCATTCAAAGGGATCGCCAGAATCATGGCGCAGCCCCTGGTAGGCATGGGCAAACTCACTGCCAAAATCGCGCAGAAAAGCGTCCGTGGTAATACAGTCGGTAAGGGCGATCCCCAGCCGGTCGGGGTATTCATCCAGCCACGCCTGAAGCGCAGCCCGCTGGCAATTTTCCAGGGTTGGGCTGATTTGTTGATGTGCCTGAAACCACTCGTGCGCCTGGGTTCCCACCGGCGCGATATTTAGCCGACGTGCGATATCGTAATTACTGGAACCGACCAGCCAGGGGAAATCCTGCTTCAGTGTGCTGACAACGGCAAGCTGCACATCGTGTGAAAAACGACGGCGGGTGCCGAAGTCCATCAGCCGAAAACGCGACATATCAAGGTCACAGGTTAGCCGTTTAAACTGCTCCAGTTTACTTTTCAACCGGCTGACGGCCTGCTCCGGGGTGATCTGCGGCGAGCGGTGGCGGTGAACCACTTCGCTGATAAGTGCCAGCAGCGGCACTTCCCACAGGATGACTTCGCGCCAGGGGCCGCTGATGCGAATATCCAGTTTTCCCTGAAGGTTCTGCACCGTAACCTGCTCAGGATTGTAGCGGAAGGTACGTAACCAGTTGAGGTAATCGGTTTTGAAAAACGGCAGGCTGGAAAGATAAGCAAACTCGTTATCAGTCAGCGTCAGCGAGGCCATGTTCGCGATCTGTTGGACTAGCTCGTCCGCGTAGATGCCGAGCATATCCTCACCCCGGCAGCGGAATTCAGCCGTAACCGTCACATCGTAATAACGATGAAAGACAGCCTGCTGCATGTGAAGTTTATAGGCATCGGTATCAAGAAGCGTGGTCAAGATCGGGGCAGCGTGTCGTGTCATGGCGCGTTTCAGCATCCTCTGGCGAAGAGCGTTATCCCTGGTTCAAATAAAGTAAAGTCGCAGCAGTATAACCTGAATACGTATTTATTGAACCTGAACGCAGCACAATTAGAGCAGCCTTCTTGAGTAGAAACAGAGCGTTTGCTGGGCACGCCGCATATTTTTCATTAATGAGCGCGATTGCGCGCGATTGAACGTGGCAACCTGGCGATAACAGGAATAGACTTTACGGGTGAACTTATTACTGACGTGAGAAGGACTTATGACGCAACTGCCGCAAGCTAAAAACCGCCATGACTACCGGGCGCCTGATTATACGATTACCGATATCGATCTGACGTTTAATCTCGATGCCGGCACCACTCAGGTGACGGCGGTCAGCCAGATTAAACGGCTGGGTGCCAGCGGTGCCGAGCTGCGTCTTGATGGTGAAGACCTGACGCTGGTATCGCTGCACGTTGATGATGGCGTCTGGCCGCATTACCACCTGGAGGAGGGCTGTCTGGTGCTGCAACAGCTGCCGGAAACCTTCACTCTGAAAATTGTCAATAATATCCATCCGGATAAAAATACTGCGCTGGAAGGGTTGTACAAGTCTGGCGAGGCTCTTTGTACCCAATGTGAAGCAGAAGGCTTTCGCCATATAACCTGGTATCTTGACCGCCCGGACGTACTGGCGCGTTTCACCACCACGATCATCGCCGCTCAGGCTTTTTATCCCTATCTGCTCTCTAACGGTAACCGCGTGGACGGCGGCCAGCTCGAAGACGGTCGTCACTGGGTAAAATGGCACGACCCTTTCCCGAAACCCTGCTATCTGTTCGCCGTGGTGGCGGGTGATTTTGATGTGCTGCGCGACAGCTTTATCACGCGCTCCGGGCGCGATGTGGCGCTGGAAATCTTCGTCGATCGCGGCAACCTCGATCGCGCTGACTGGGCGATGACCTCGCTGAAGAACAGCATGAAATGGGATGAGGAGCGCTTCGGGCTGGAATATGACCTCGATATCTTTATGATCGTCGCCGTCGACTTCTTTAATATGGGCGCGATGGAGAATAAAGGTCTGAACGTCTTTAACGCCAAATATGTGTTGGCTAAAGCGGAAACCGCCACTGATAAAGATTATCTCGGAATTGAAGCAGTGATCGGCCATGAGTACTTCCATAACTGGACCGGCAACCGCGTGACCTGTCGCGACTGGTTCCAGCTTAGCCTGAAAGAGGGGCTGACGGTGTTCCGCGATCAGGAGTTCAGCTCCGATCTTGGCTCGCGTGCGGTCAACCGTATTGATAACGTGCGCGTGATGCGCGGTTCACAGTTTGCCGAAGATGCCAGCCCGATGGCGCACCCTATCCGCCCGGAGCAGGTGATCGAAATGAACAATTTCTACACTTTGACGGTATATGAAAAGGGTTCAGAAGTGATCCGCATGATGCACACCCTGCTGGGCGAAGAGAATTTCCAGAAGGGTATTCAGCTCTATTTTGAACGCCATGACGGCAGCGCCGCCACCTGTGATGATTTTGTTCAGGCGATGGAAGAGGCATCCAACGTCGACTTGTCGCAGTTCCGCCGCTGGTACAGCCAGTCCGGCACGCCAGTGCTGTCAATCCGCGACGACTATAACCCGGAGCTGGAGCAGTACACGCTGCACGTTACCCAGATGACGCCGTCGACCGCCGATCAAAAAGAGAAGCTGCCGCTGCACATTCCGCTGGATATCGAACTGTACGATGCTGAAGGTCAGGCGATCCCGTTACAGCATAATGGTCACCCGGTGCACCATGTTCTTAACGTCACCGAAGGGTTCCAGACCTTTGTCTTTGATAAGGTCTATTTCCAGCCGGTGCCTTCTTTACTGCGTGAGTTCTCCGCGCCGGTGAAGCTGGACTATCCCTGGAGCGATGCCCAGCTGACTTTCCTGATGCGTCATGCGCGTAATGACTTTGCGCGTTGGGACGCGGCGCAAAGCCTGATGGCGAACTATATCAAGCTGAACGTTTCGCGCCAGCAGCAGGGACAGCCGCTGTCACTTCCGCTGCATGTCGCAGATGCTTTTCGCGCCGTGCTGCTGGAAGAGGGGGGCGATGCGGCATTAATCGCTCTGATCCTGACGCTGCCGGCAGAAAATGAGATAGCAGAGCTGTTCGACACTATCGATCCGCAGGCGATTGCCACGGTACGTGTGGCGTTGGTGCGCACGCTGGCCAATGAGCTGGCCGATGAGTTCCTGGCGGTCTATCACGCCAGTCAGACGGCGGAGTACCGTATTGAACATGCGGATATCGGTAAGCGGTCGCTAAAAAATGTTTGTCTGGGCTACCTGGCTTTCGCTGACAGTGAACTGGCGGATAAGCTGGTTAGCGCGCAATATCATCATGCCAACAACATGACAGATACCGTTGCCGCATTATCAGCGGCGGTGTCGGCGCAGCTGCCTTGCCGTGACGAACTGCTGACGGCGTTTGACAACCGCTGGCATCATGATGGTTTGGTGATGGATAAATGGTTTGCCCTCCAGGCCAGCAGCCCGGCGGACGATGTCGTTACGCAGGTACGGGCGTTGCTGCACCACCGCTCCTTTACCCTGAGTAACCCGAACCGCGTTCGCTCGCTGATCGGAGCCTTTACGCAGCTGAACCCAGGGGCGTTCCATGCCGTTGACGGCAGTGGCTATCAGCTGCTGGTCGAGATCCTGACCGATCTGAATACGCGTAATCCGCAGGTGGCGGCAAGAATGATAGAGCCACTGATCCGGCTGAAACGCTATGATAAAACCCGCCAGGGGCTGATGCGCCAGGCTCTTGAGCAGTTGAAGGGCCTGGATAAGCTATCGGGCGATCTGTTTGAGAAAATCAGCAAAGCGTTGAGCGCCTGACGGGAATATTGAAAAAGAAAATGGGCGACGGCGGTCGTCCATTTTACTTCCCGGAGCCGTTAGCGCTGTGCGTAGCGCCTGTCGTGGGCGGGAGGCGTGCGCTTCATTACCCTGTCTAATACTTCAGCTTCCAGTTCAGCAAGCCTGACCGATCCTTTACGGCGCGGGCGCGGCAGATCGATCGTCAGATCCAGACCAATATCCCCCTCCTCAATCAGCAGTACCCTGTCGGCCAGCGCCACCGCTTCACTGACGTCATGCGTTACCAGTAGCACGGTAAAATGATGCCGTTGCCACAGGGTTTCAATCAGATCCTGCATTTCGATGCGGGTCAGCGCATCCAGGGCACCCAGCGGTTCATCCAGCAGCAGCAGGCCTGGTCGATGGATCAATGCCCGCGCCAGCGCAACACGCTGTTTCTGCCCGCCGGACAGGGCAGCAGGCCAGTCAGGGGCACGGTCGGCAAGGCCAACCGCCTCAAGCGCCGCAAGGGCATCCTCTTTCCAGTTTTTGCCTTTCAGCCCGAGGCCAACATTGTCGATAACGCTTTTCCACGGCAGCAGGCGCGCATCTTGAAACATCAGGCGGATATCTTCGCGCACCTTGCTAAGAGGCGCTGAGCCGGCCAGCAGTTCACCGTGGCTGGTTTTCTCCAGCCCGGCCAGCAGGCGTAGCAGGGTACTTTTGCCGCAGCCGCTGCGTCCCACCACGGCAACAAACTGGCCGGATGGGATATGCAGGTTAATATCGTTCAGTACCGTCCGCCCGTGGTACTGCTTGCTGATATCCTTAATCACCAGCGGCGTACCGGCATTAAGACGCGCCGGAGAGGGGGTTAATTCGCTCATGGAGTTTCCTCTTTCAGTTGATACGCCGGATGCCAGCGTAGCCAGACGCGTTCCAACAGCAGCGCGCTGACGTCAGCCAGTTTTCCCAGCAGGGCATAGAGAATAATGGCTACCACCACCACATCGGTCTGCAAGAACTCGCGGGCATTCATGGCCAGATAGCCAATGCCAGAACTGGCAGAAATCGTTTCCGCCACGATAAGCGTTAGCCACATCAGGCCGAGCGCAAAGCGCACGCCGACCATAATCGAGGGCAGAGCGCCCGGCAGCACCACCTGGATAAACAGGCTCCAGCCGGACAGGCCGTAACTGCGCGCCATCTCTATCAGCCCACGATCAATATTGCGGATGCCGTGCCAGGTATTGATGTAGATCGGAAACAGCGTACCGAGCGCCACAAGGAAAATTTTGGCAGACTCATCGATGCCGAACCACAGGATAACTAACGGGATCAGGGCCAGATGCGGGATGTTGCGCAGCATCTGCACTGACGTATCCAGCAGGCGTTCGCCGAGCTTAGACACGCCGGTGATCAATCCAAGCACCAGGCCAATGGAGCCGCCGATGCTGAATCCGATGACGGCCCGCCAGCTGCTGATCGCCAGGTGTTGCCATAGCTCGCCGCTGGCAGAAAGCTTGTAAAACGTCACGACGATGGCCTCGGGCGAGGGTAGAATTCGCGTCGAAAGCCAGCCCGCCCATGACGCCAGCTGCCATCCCACCACCAGCACGATCGGCAGGGCCCACGGCAGCAAAAAATCTCTAATGCGGATCAACGTTCTGCTCATGTGATACCCCTAGCTTTGAGACACTTTTTGCGGCACGAACTGGTGGGCAATATGCTCACCCTGGGCCAGAATGGCGGCCGGCCGGGGGATTTCCGGCACGACAAGATCGAGGTGCGGGAACAGCAGTTCACCCACCCGATACGCCTCTTCAAGATGCGGGTAGCCGGAAAGAATAAAGGTTTCAATGCCGAGATCGGCATACTCCTGCATGCGGGCCGCCACCGTTGGCCCGTCGCCAACCAGCGCCGTGCCTGCTCCACCGCGCACCAGGCCCACCCCGGCCCACAGGTTTGGACTGATTTCCAGTCGATCGCGCTTGCCGCCGTGCAGGGCGGCCATTCGCTGCTGCCCGACCGAGTCGGTGCGTGCCAGCGCCTCCTGCGCTTTAGCAATAGTCTCATCGTCGAGATGCGAGATCAGACGGTCGGCGGCCTGCCAGGCTTCCTCATTGGTTTCGCGCACGATGACATGCAGACGAATGCCGAAACGCACTTTGCGCCCCTGTGCCGCCGCTTTAGCCTGCACTCGTTCGATTTTCTCTTTCACCTGAGCAGGTGGCTCTCCCCATGTCAGATAGACATCTACCTGTTCTGCGGCCAGATCCTGTGCCACCTCTGAGGAGCCGCCAAACCACAGCGGGGGGCGCGGTTGCTGCACCGGCTTAAACAGCAGCCGTGCGCCGCGCACATGCACATGCTTTCCTTCGTAATCAACCGTTTCACCTTCAAGAACGCGGCGCCAGACCCTGGTGAATTCAGCCGATTCCGCATAGCGTTCGCGGTGATCGAGAAATACGCCATCCCCTGCCAGCTCTTCGGCATCACCGCCGGTCACCAGGTTAAACAAGGCTCTGCCGTTGGATAAGCGGTCCAGCGTTGCCGCCTGACGCGCCGCCTGAGTAGGGGAGATCACGCCCGGGCGCAGCGCCACCAAAAAACGCAGTCGCTGGGTGACCGGGATCAGCGACGCGGCAACCAGCCAGGCGTCTTCACAGGAGCGGCCGGTCGGGATGAGCACGCCGCCAAACCCCAGGCGATCGGCGGCCTGGGCAATCTGTTGCAAATAGGCGTGATCTACCGGACGCGCACCCTCATTGGTGCCCAGATACTGCCCATCGCCGTGGGTCGGTAGAAACCAGAATACGGAAAGGCTCATGTGTTATCTTCCTCAATTAATTGGACGAAGGGCCATGCCAGATGCGGCTGGAAATATCGACCTTCACCGGCATCAGGTGGCTGGCGTAAAACAGGTCAGCAGTCTGCTGCTGCGCCCGTGCCGTTTGTTCGCTCACCAGGCTGATAGTGGTGGGAGGCCGATGATCGAGATAGCTGGCAATTACCGCGTTGGGCAACCCCATTGCCGTGGCGAGCAGATCCACGCTTTGTTCACGCTGGCTGCGCGTCAGCGCGTCTGCCTGGCTAAACGTATCCAGGACCTGCTGGAGAAAAAGGCCGTTTTTCTGCGTATAGGAACGGGTGGCCAGGTAGAACGAGCCGGTAAGACTCAAGGTCCTGCCGTCTTTCAGTACCCGCGCACCGCCCTGCTGGAGCGCGGCGGAATAATACGGATCCCAGATGGTCCAGGCATCAACATCACCCTGCTGGAAAGCGGCGCGCGCATCTGCGGGCGTGAGAAATGCAGGCTTGATATCGCTGAAGCTCAATCCCGCCTCCCGCAGCGCCCGCAGTAACAGGTTGTGGGAGCTGGAACCTTTCTGAAATGCGACTTTATGCCCTTTCAGCTCTGCGACCGTCTTGATCGGGCTGTTTTCCGGTACGAGGATCACTTCGGACAGCGGTTTGGGCGGTTCGGCACCCACGTACAGCAGGTCAGCTCCGGCAGCCTGAGCGAAAATCGGCGGTATATCACCGGTACTGCCCAGATCGATACTGTTGACGTTGAGAGCCTCTAACATCTGTGGCCCGGCGGGGAACTCCACCCATTTAATCTGTGTATCAGGAAAGCGCTGCTCCAATAAATGATGAGACTTTGCCAGCACCATGCTGACCGAGCCTTTTTGATAGCCGATACGGAGTTGTTCTGGAGCATTCTGGGTTGCTGCACCTGCAACGCCTGACGTCAACAGGCCGGTAACGAAAATGCGGGTTAATACTCGTGAAAACAAGGTCATAATGACTCCCAGATTAAACGGCCGTGGCCAACGGCTGACGGCGGCGTGCAAGGGCATGCCATAAGGTATCAACCGCTTCAGCTAAACGTTCCGCCAGCACCGGTGACAATTCCGGCTGGCGATCGTAGTGAGTGATTTGCGAGTCGTCTGCAAAGACCCCATGCAGGATCTCCTGTGCTTTCAGTGCATTAAGTACCGGCTTCAACGCATAATCCACCGCCAGCATATGGGAAACGGTGCCGCCGGTGGCGAGCGGTAACACCACTTTATGTTCCAGCGCACGCTCTGGCAGCAGGTCGAGCAGGGTTTTTAACGCCCCGGAAAATGACGCTTTATAGACGGGAGTGGCAATAATCACACCGTCCGCAGACAGCAGGTCTTGCGTTAATGCCCTCAGAGCGGGCGTATCGAAGCGGGCATACAGCAGGTCTTCAGGAAGAAAATCATGCAAATTCCACGGGATAACCTCGACGCTACGCCTCTCTAAAGCCTGCTGGCACAGAGTCAGTAACGCGGTAGAGCGTGAAGGAGAACGAGGACTTCCTGCCAGAGTGATAATGCGCATAGCGGCTCCTTATAACCAAAAGTTATTGATTAACTAAATTTAAGAACTCATGGCCTTATCCTGGCAGAGCGCTTCGGGGGGCTTAAATGATTTATTCGGCAAATTTAAGCCGTTTTCCACATATAGCGCCGCGTAACAAGCCTGCTCTTCTGGCAAACGAATATTTTTTAACGGCTTTTGCGCCAGGTCATTTCCCTTTGCGCAGAGAAACCCTGATAATCCATACCCGATTTCCACCGGGACCGCAGGAGTGACCATGTATTATCCTTTCGTTCGTAAGGCGCTTTTCAAGCTCGATGCGGAGCGCGCGCACGAGTTGACCTTGCAGCAGCTAAAACGCCTCTCAGGCACGCCTCTGACCAAACTCATTCATCAGTCGCTTCCTTTCAAGCCGGTTAACTGCATGGGCCTGACCTTTAAAAATCCGCTTGGGCTGGCAGCGGGACTGGACAAAAACGGCGAATGTATTGATGCGTTTGGCGCAATGGGCTTTGGTTTTATTGAGATTGGCACCGTCACGCCTCGTCCGCAGCCGGGTAACGACAAGCCCAGGATGTTCCGCGTGGTGGAAGCCGAAGGGATTATCAATCGTATGGGGTTTAATAACCTCGGGGTGGATAATCTGGTGGAGAATGTTAAGAAAGCGCATTTCGACGGCATTCTCGGCATCAATATTGGCAAGAATAAAGACACTCCGGTAGAACAGGGCAAAGAGGATTATTTAGTTTGCATGGATAAAATCTATCCATACGCAGGCTATATCACTATCAATATATCCTCGCCCAATACCCCCGGCTTACGATCTTTACAATACGGTGAGGCGCTGGATGATTTGCTGGCGGCGATTAAAACCCGGCAAAGCGAGTTACAAGCAAGGCATCATAAATATGTGCCGATAGCCGTAAAAATTGCACCAGACCTTTCTGAGGAAGAGTTGATTCAAGTGGCAGACAGTTTAGTACGTCATCATATTGATGGTGTCATTGCCACTAATACCACTCTCGACCGGGAGCTGATTAAAGGACTGAAGTATGCTGATGAAGCCGGGGGATTAAGCGGACGACCGGTGCAGTTGCGCAGCACTGAAATTATCCGCCGGCTGTCGGCTGAATTGCAGGGGCGCGTACCGATTATTGGCGTTGGAGGAATTGATTCGCTGATTTCCGCACGGGAAAAAATCGCCGCAGGTGCTTCGCTGGTACAAATATATTCCGGTTTTATTTACAAAGGCCCTCCTTTGATAAAAGAAATTGTGACCAACCTGTAGAAAGCAGGCTGCTTAAATAGGTCGGGGGCTTTATTTTCGCCGCCGGCTCGTTTATATTTTCCTCTGTGCACACAATAATTAATCATGAAAAAGTGTGTAGGGCTGCTGAAATTGCTTTCTGTTGCTGAGAGCGACCATCTTTTTTCGGCCGTTTGTAACTAAGTATTAATACAGGAAGCTTTTATGAAGATTAAACCAGACGATAAGTGGCGTTGGTTTTTTGATACTGAACTCGACCGTATGATGCTCGATCTCGCTAACGGCATGCTGTTTCGTTCTCGTTTTCGTCGCAAGATGCTCACCCCAGATGCCTTCAACGCCTGCGGTTTTAGCGTTGACGATGCCGCGATGTTCTTCACTTTTGAGGAGCGCTGCCGCGAAATTGAACTCAGCGACGACAGGCGTGCTGAACTGGTGTTGAATGCGCTGGTGGCAACGCGCTTTCTGAAGCCCCTGATGCCAAAAAGCTGGCATTTTGATAATTATCTTCAACCCGGCTGCCCCCCAGACTGTGGTGAGCTGGTGTGTGCAAAAGTTTCCGAAAGCGGCGAAACGGCCATGCTGCTGGTGGTAGAGCCTGGCGAAAGCGCCGCACTTTGTATGCTGGCACAGCCACAGTTGAAGATGGCTGGCCGGGAAATGTTGCTGGGGGATGCGATTAAAATCATGCACGATCGCCTGCGCCCATTAGAAAGATCTGACGGTTTACGCTTCGCACACGCGATCTAGTTTGCGGTGATGGGACCACCGTTATCGCAGTACTAAATCGCCTGCCGGAATACAGCTACAGCTCAGTACCGTTCCGTCTTGACGCACAGCATTTTTCTTCATAGCCCGGACCTCGCCACCGATCAGAGATACCCTGCAGTTGCCGCAGACGCCCGCCCGGCAAGAGTAAGGCACTTTTATTCCCTGCATTTCCAGCTGTTCAAGCAATACCTGCTGATTGTTGCCGGTAAATTGCTGGCCCTGCCAGTTTATCTGTACTTCACTGACCGTATTCGTGGCTACCTTCGGCTCATCCTGCACCTGCCCGGCACCGTAAGCTCGCGCAGGGCGCGTGGACAACACCTCCATTTCATCACCCACGCGCACCACGCCGCTGTTCCGCGCCAGCAGATTGAGGCCGAAATCGATATCACCGCTACCATCCTGCGCGCTACGAAAGCGTTGCAGGGTGTTCAGCGGTTCACCACCCGGATGCTTGCGCCCATGCTGCGTACTGACCGTGGTCAGAATACAGCGGCTACAGGGTTTCGCCACGTCAAAAATAACGTCGCCTATCCTTAGCGATGACCACTTATCCTCTGCCCATGCCTGCGCGCCGCCCACGACCAGATTGGGGCGGAACTGCTCCATTCTGACCCCGGCCGGACTGCGTTGCTGCACATCGT
Organism: Erwinia tasmaniensis Et1/99; assembly: GCF_000026185.1. Taxonomy (NCBI): domain Bacteria; kingdom Pseudomonadati; phylum Pseudomonadota; class Gammaproteobacteria; order Enterobacterales; family Erwiniaceae; genus Erwinia; species Erwinia tasmaniensis. Next base: position 2,378,090 of record NC_010694.1, on the reverse strand, counting down.
GCAGCGAAGACTCGCTGACCAGCAGGTAAGGATAGCCATCGGCAAAACCGAGTGGAACCTGTGTGAACCGTTTCACCCGGCGCGTCATTTCAGGCCCCACCCAGCGCAGCTGCACCGGACGTGGAAAGAAGCCGCTCAGCCACCGGTTGATATTGTCGGGAGCGATAAAAGCGGTAAACGCATTTCCCCATACCTCGGTCGGCGATGGGGTAGACTGGAAATCAGCAAAGCGCACGTTGGCGCTACTGCCATCGGGGGCGCTGAGATGCAGGCCGTCTACAACCAGCGCCGGCGTTAACAGCACCAGAGAAGGGTACTGACGTGCGGTAATGAATGTGCCGTCGGGTTCGGTCAGCATAAAGATGCGGTCAAACGCCAGTCCGCTGGCTAATGCCTGAGCATGTGAAACCTGCATGGCGCGCATTGATTTGACCGGGTGAACAAATATACGGGTCAGGCTAATCATCGATTCTCCAAAGAGTTGCACCGTTCAGGCAGGAATTTATGCAGTAAAATACGCTAACTTTATGACATGAAGCCATGATTAGCTATAATGCGCAGCAATTTTATGATGACGATAAGTGAAGCTATGAATTCTCTGTTTGCCAGTACGGCGCGTGGGCTCGAAGAGCTGTTAAAAAATGAACTGGAAGGTCTGGGAGCCGAAAGCTGCCAGATCGTTCAGGGCGGCGTACATTATCAGGTCAGCGATCGTCTGATGTATCAGAGTCTGATGTGGAGCCGTCTTGCGTCACGTATCCTGCTACCGTTGACTGAATGCGCGGTTTACAGCGATCTGGATCTCTATCTTGGGGTACAGGCGATAGACTGGCCGGCGATGTTTAGCAGTGACAAAACCTTCGCGGTACATTTTAGCGGGTTAAATGAGGTGATCCGCAACAGCCAGTATGGTGCACTGAAGGTGAAAGATGCCATCGTCGACAGCTTTACGCGTAAAAATCTGCCGCGACCGAATGTTGACCGCGAACAGCCGGATATCCGCGTCAACGTCTGGCTGAATAAAGACACCGCCAGCATTGCGCTGGACCTCAGCGGCGAAGGCCTGCATCAGCGCGGCTATCGCCAGCAAACAGGTCAGGCTCCGTTGAAGGAGAATCTGGCTGCCGCTATCGTGTTACGTTCCGGCTGGCAGTCCGGCACACCGCTGGTCGACCCGATGTGTGGCTCGGGTACGCTGCTGATTGAAGCAGCAATGATAGCCAGCGATCGTGCGCCGGGGCTACAGCGTAAACACTGGGGATTTACCGGCTGGAGCAAGTTTGACCCGTCGTTATGGAGCGACGTCACGCGTGAAGCGCACGAGCGCGCGCGCCAGGGCATTGCACAGACGTCATCGCGTTTCTTTGGCTACGATAATGATGCGCGGGTCATCGACCGTGCGCGTATCAACGCCCGTAACGCCGGGCTTGCTGAACTGATCGGCTTCACCACCCAGGATGTGTTAAAGCTGACGAATCCCCTGGCGCAAGGGCCCGTCGGCACCGTGTTAAGTAACCCCCCTTACGGTGAACGACTGGACAGCGAACCGGCGCTGATCGCTCTACATGGCCAGCTGGGGCGCATTATGAAGACCCATTTCGGCGGCTGGAACCTTTCCCTGTTCAGCGCCTCGCCGGAGTTATTAAGCTGTCTGCAGCTGCGCGCCGAGCGTCAGTTCAAGGCGAAAAATGGCCCGCTGGACTGTGTTCAGAAAAATTATCAGCTGGCGGAAAATCCGACCGGAGCCCCGGCAGGACAGCTGGCTGAAGATTATGCCAACCGTCTGCGTAAAAATGTTAAAAAACTGGACAAGTGGGCCCGCCAGGAAGGAATTCAATGTTATCGCGTCTATGATGCTGACCTGCCGGATTATAATGTGGCGGTCGATCGTTATGGCGACTGGGTAGTGATCCAGGAGTACGCCGCGCCGAAGACCATCGACCCGGCTAAGGCGCGCCAGCGTCTGTTTGATGTTATTTCCGCCACGCTCAGCGTACTGGATCTGCCCGCTAATAAGCTGGTACTGAAAACCCGTGAGAAACAGAAGGGAAAAAGTCAGTATCAGAAGCTGGGTGAGAAGGGCGATTTCTTCGAGGTCGCCGAGTATAACGCGAAATTATGGGTCAATCTGACCGACTATCTCGATACCGGTGTTTTCCTCGACCATCGCATCGCGCGCAAAATGCTGGGGCAAATGAGTAAGGGCAAAGACTTTCTTAATCTGTTCGCTTACACCGGTAGCGCCAGCGTGCATGCTGGTTTAGGTGGCGCGCGCACTACCACCACCATTGATATGTCGCGCACTTATCTGGAGTGGGCTGAACGCAATATGCGTCTCAATGGCCTCTCCGGGCGTCAGCACCGCCTGATGCAGGCTGACTGTTTGAGCTGGCTGCGCGATGCGGACGAGCAGTTTGACCTGATTTTTATCGATCCACCGACATTTTCAAACTCCAAACGTATGGATGAAAGCTTTGATGTTCAGCGCGATCATCTTGATTTGATGAAGGATTTGAAACGTCTGCTGCGTAAAAATGGCACCGTGATGTTCTCTAACAATAAGCGCGGTTTCAAAATGGACTTTGCCGGGATGGAGGCTCTGGGCCTGGTCGCGAATGAGATCACTACCAAAACGCAGTCGCAGGATTTTGCCCGCAACCGTCAAATTCATAACTGCTGGCTGATTACTCACGCCGGTAAGGAATAAGGTTTTATGTCACTAATTAGTATTCACGGCGCTTATCTCTCATTCAGCGATGCGCCGCTGTTGGATAACACCGAACTGCATATCGAAGAAAACGAACGGGTATGTCTGGTCGGTCGTAACGGGGCGGGTAAATCCACCCTGATGAAAATTATCAACCGTGAACAGCCGCTGGATGACGGACGCATCATCTATGAACAGGATCTGATCGTTGCGCGTCTGCAACAGGACCCGCCGCGCAACGTGCAGGGTTCAGTGTATGACTTTGTTGCCGAAGGCGTTGAGGAACAGGCGGAGCATCTCAAGGCCTATCACGCTATCTCCCATCTGGTCATGGAAGATCCGAGTGACAAAAATCTCAATGAGATGGCGCGGCTGCAGGCGATTCTCGATCACCAGAATCTGTGGCAGCTGGAAAGCCGGATTAGCGACGTGTTGAAACAGATTGGTCTGGACGGCGACGCGCAGCTGTCGTCACTCTCCGGCGGCTGGCTGCGTAAGGCGGCGCTCGGACGTGCGCTGGTCAGCAACCCCAAAGTGCTGATGCTGGATGAGCCGACCAACCACTTAGATATTGAAACCATAGACTGGCTGGAAACCTTCCTGAAGACCTTCCAGGGCAGCATTATCTTTATCTCGCATGACCGATCGTTTATCCGCAATATGGCGACACGCATTGTCGATCTCGACCGTGGCAAGCTGGTCTCCTGGCCGGGTGATTACGATCTCTACCTGACCAGCAAAGAAGAAGCGCTGCGCGTTGAAGAGATGCAAAACGCCGAATTTGACCGCAAGCTGGCCCAGGAAGAGGTGTGGATACGTCAGGGCATCAAGGCGCGCCGTACGCGTAACGAGGGTCGCGTGCGCGCGCTGAAAGCATTGCGTCGCGAGCGCTCGGAGCGCCGTGAAGTGATGGGCAAAGCCAACATGCAGGTTGAGGAAGCAAGCCGCTCCGGCAAGATTGTCTTCGAGCTGGAAAACGTCAGCTACGGCATTGCCGGAAAACAGCTGGTGCGTGATTTCTCACGCCAGGTACAGCGTGGTGATAAAATCGCGCTGATTGGCCCTAACGGCTGCGGTAAAACCACGCTGCTAAAACTGATGCTCGATCAGTTAAAAGCCGATAATGGAAGGGTGCATATCGGCACTAAGCTGGAAGTGGCTTATTTCGACCAGCATCGCGCCGAACTGGATCCGGATCGCACCGTGATGGACAACCTGGCAGAAGGTAAACAGGAAGTGATGGTGAACGGTAAGCCGCGCCACGTTCTGGGCTATCTGCAGGAGTTCCTGTTCCATCCGAAACGCGCAATGACGCCGGTACGCGCCCTGTCCGGCGGTGAGCGCAACCGCCTGCTGCTGGCACGACTTTTTCTCAAGCCAAGCAACCTGCTGATCCTCGATGAACCGACCAACGACCTTGACGTGGAAACGCTGGAGCTGCTGGAAGAGTTGATTGACGGCTACCAGGGCACGGTTCTGCTGGTAAGCCACGACCGTCAGTTCGTTGATAATACCGTGACCGAATGCTGGATTTTCGAGGGTAACGGTGATGTTGGTGCCTTTGTCGGCGGTTACCATGACGCCCAGCTGCAACGCCGGGCGTGGAAGGAGAATCGCACGGCAGCCAAAGGCACCGGTGCCGCTGCGCCTCAGACCAGCGTCAGGCAGGAAGCGGTAAAAAAGCCAGCGGCCAAGTTAAGCTATAATATGCAGCGTGAGCTGGAGCAGCTGCCGAAAAAAATGGAAGAGTTAGAGGCGAAGCTGGAGTCGTATCAGACGCAGGTTGCTGATGCGAACTTCTTCAATCAGCCCCATGATATGACTCAACCGGTGCTGGATGCGCTGGCGCAGTCTGAGCAGGAGCTGGAAGTCGCTTTCGAACGTTGGGAATATCTGGAGTCGTTACAAAACGGCGGTTAGTCAGACAGAGGGTTAAATATGTGTTCGTCGCACCACGCGCATCAATGGATGCTTTGTCCGCAGTGTGACCTGATGACACAGTTGCCCGATATCCGGCCGGGCAGCAGAGCAAGCTGCCCTCGTTGTCACACCACGCTGCAATCAAACTGGGTTGAGCCGCGCAAGCGGCCAACTGCCTACGCGTCAGCCGCGCTGTTCATGCTGCTGCTGGCAAATTTATTTCCTTTTATCGATATGAAGGTCGCTGGCCTGAGCAGTGAAATCACCCTGATACAAATACCCAGCGTGATGGTTAGCGATAACTACAGCAGTCTGGCCACGATGTTTTTGCTCTTCGTTCAGGGCGTTCCCGCCCTCTGTATGCTGACCATTTTGCTGTTGGTTAACTCTGCAAAGATGCCGCAGCCGCTGAAGCGCAGCATGACGCGCGTGCTGTTTCATCTGAAAAGCTGGGGTATGGCGGAGATTTTTCTCGCCGGTGTCCTGGTGAGTTTTGTTAAGCTGATGGCCTACGGCGATATTGGTATTGGCACCAGCTTTATCCCGTGGTGTCTTTTTTGCATACTGCAACTCAAAGCGTTTCAATGTATTGACAGGCGTAGCCTGTGGTTGCGGATTGCCCCTTTGCCAGCCCTTAGCTTTAAGCCAAAGTCGGCCGTGAGCGGCCTGCGCCAGGGGTTACGTTCCTGCCGCTGTTGCACCGCCGTGCTGCCAAGCGATACGGTCGTCTGCCCGCGTTGTGCAACACGCGGTCATCCCCGGCGCAAACATAGTTTACAGTGGACGATGGCGCTGCTTATCACCTCCATACTGCTCTACATCCCAGCTAATCTGATGCCCATTATGATCACCGAGGCGTTGGGTAATAAAATCACCTCAACCATTATGGCGGGTGTGATCCTGCTGTGGAGCGAAGGGTCTTATCCGGTGGCGCTGGTCATTTTTATCGCCAGTATCATGGTCCCCTCGTTGAAGATGATCGCCATTGGCTGGTTGTGCTGGGATGCTAACGGGGAAAAAAGCAACAGGAAAGACAGTGAGCGCATGCACAAGATCTATGAAGTGGTGGAGTTTGTCGGGCGCTGGTCGATGATTGACGTATTTGTCATTGCCGTGTTGTCAGCACTGGTTCGCATCGGAAGGCTGATGAATATCTATCCTGCCATTGGGGCGTTGCTGTTTGCGCTGGTGGTTATCTTGACTATGTTTGCCGCTATGACGTTTGATCCCCGTCTCACCTGGGACAGGGCAAGAGAAAAGAGTACTGAGGAGCCTGCAAGTGACGGAGAATAACGACGGAACGGCCAGAGTTGAACAGATTAAGCGCTGGTCACCTGTGTGGATCATCCCCATTGTGACCGTGCTGATCGGGGCATGGATTATCTTTTACCATTTTAGCCATCAGGGCCCGATGGTGACCTTGATCACCACCAATGCCGAAGGGATTGAAGGCGGCAAAACCAAGATAAAAAGCCGCAGCGTTGATGTTGGCACGGTGGAAAGTGCCGTGCTGACAGATGATTTGCATCATGTTGAAATCAAGGCGCGACTCAATTCGGGTATGGAAAAACTGCTGAGTGCAGACAGTGCGTTCTGGGTGGTGAAGCCGGCAATAGGCACTGAAGGGGTAACCGGGCTGGGTACGCTGCTTTCGGGAGCCTATATTGAGCTGCAGCCCGGATCTAAACAGGAAAAGGCAGAGCAGTATGCCCTGCTGGATACGCCACCGCTGGCTCCACCGGACGCTAAAGGTATCCGCATCACGTTGGATAGTGAAAAATCCGGGCAGCTAAGAGCGGGCGATCCGGTGCTGTTCCGTGGCTATCGGGTGGGCTCGGTGGAGACCAGTGCGTTTGATGCAGATAAACGCATGATGACCTATCAGCTGTTCGTATCCGCCCCCTACGACCGTCTGGTGACCAATAATGTCCGTTTCTGGAAAGACAGCGGCATTGCGGTGGATATGTCGGCTTCCGGTATGCGCGTCGAAATGGGGTCGCTCACTACGCTGTTCAGCGGCGGCGTGAGTTTTGACATTCCATCCGGATGGGATCTGGGCACGCCGGCGGAAAATAAAGCGGAGTATCGGCTGTTCAACGATCAGCGCAGTATTCAGGATTCGTTGTACAGCGTGCATAAAGACTTCCTGCTGTTCTTCAACGACTCGATCCGTGGTCTGCAAAAAGGCGCGCCGGTTGAGTTCCGCGGCATCCGCCTCGGTACTGTCGCAGATGTGCCATTTACTATGCCGGGCATCGTTCAACGTCTGAATAACGATTATCGAATTCCGGTACTGATCCGCATTGAGCCCGATCGTTTCCAGTCGCAGCTGGGCAAAGATTTCAACTTCGAGGAACATTTGAAAGATGGCGTCGCTGCCGGTCTGCGCGCCTCGCTGAAGTCTGCCAACCTGCTGACCGGGGCCTTATATGTCGATCTGGATTTCTATAATAATGCCAAACCGGTTTCCGGCCCGGCGACCTTTGCAAACTATAGCGTGATCCCGACCGTAAGCGGAGGGCTGGCGCAAATTCAGCAGAAGTTGATGGAGTCCCTGGACAAAATTAATCGTCTGCCGCTTAATCCGATGCTGAATGAAGCAACCGGCACCCTGAAGGAGAGTCAGCGTACGCTACGTGAGCTGCAAAAAACGCTGGATAACCTTAATCAGCTGACTTCAAGCCAATCGATGAAAGAGCTGCCTGCTGATATGCAGAGCACTTTACGCGAACTTAACCGCAGCATGAAAGGCTTCCAGCCGGGATCGCCGGCGTACAACAAAATGGTGGGCGATATGCAGCGCCTCGATCAGGTTCTGCGCGAGCTACAGCCGGTACTGAAAACGCTGAACACCAAAAGTAATGCGCTGGTGTTCGAAGCCAAACCGGGTCAAGACCCACAGCCAAAGAGGGCGAAATAATGATGAAATGGATCCCTGTAGCGCTTGCCCTGACGCTGAGCGCCTGTGGCAGCGGGCCGAAAACGGCTTACTATCAGCTACCTACGGTAACGCCAAGCACAGCCGTCAGCAGTTCGACACTGGCCCGGCCGCTTTGGGTCGAGCGCGTCACCGTGCCCGATTATCTGGCTGGTAGCGGTGTGGTTTACCAAAGTAACGATGTGCAATATGTTATCGCCACGAATAACCAGTGGGCCAGCCCGCTGGACCAGCAGCTACAACAAACGCTGGTCAGCAATCTGAGCGCGACGCTACCGCAGGTGCTCATTTCATCCACGCCGCTTGGCCAGCAGCATGACACGTTGAAGGTTGACGTAAGCGGTTTCCACGGTCGCTATGACGGCCATGCGGTCGTCAGCGGTGAGTGGGTGCTGGAACATAACGGTGAACTGTTCAAGCAGCCGTTTGTGATAGCGCTGCCGCAGAAAGACGATGGATATGATGCTCTGGTAAGAACACTGGCTGCTGGCTGGCAGCAGGTTGCAGATCAGGTTGCTAATGCGATGATTGCAAACGGTAAATAACCTCGTAAACACGACAGGTTCAACCTTTTATGATGGCAACCATGGACGGTTGCATAGTAAAAAGTTTTCTATAAATCATGTGGTTAGGTGATTTTTTTTGCTTTGTCGCATGAGGAAAAGAAAACTTTAGACTGGTTCACAAATATGACACTCACGTGACATTTTTGCATTGATTTTTGTTGTCAGTCGCGGTAAGAATTGACCGTGGTTGCTCGTAAAGTAACCACTGTTATCTTTCCACCAGATTCCACCAGACTAAAATGAGGGAAACGCGGCATGAAGAGACAGAAACGAGACCGTCTTGATCGGGCACATTCGCGAGGTTATCACGCAGGCATTACCGGGCGCTCGAAGGAGATGTGCCCTTATCAAATGCTGGAGGCTCGGTCTTACTGGCTGGGAGGTTGGCGACAAGCCATGGAGGACAGGACGGTTACCGCGTAACGCCTGTTTAACGAAAGGATAGACCTCCGCCGTGGCGGAGGTTTTCATTTTTCGGCAATGCGATAAAGCCTTTATCAGAAGGCGGCGGTGTCTTTAAACAGGCCCACTTTCAGATCGCTGGCGGTATAAATCACTTCACCATCGACCAGGACCTCACCGTCTGCCACGCCCATTACCAGCTTGCGGTTGATAACGCGCTTGAAGTGGATTCGGTAAGACACTTTTTTAGCCGTTGGCAGCACCTGCCCGGAGAATTTAACCTCACCAACGCCCAGCGCACGACCTTTACCCTCACCACCTAACCAGCCCAGGTAGAAGCCAACCAGTTGCCACATGGCATCAAGCCCCAGGCAGCCTGGCATCACCGGATCGCCGATGAAATGGCAGGAGAAGAACCACAGATCGGGGTTGATATCCAGCTCTGCTTCGACAAAGCCTTTATCATATTTCCCGCCGTCTTCGGTCATTTTAACAACGCGGTCCATCATCAACATATTACCGGATGGCAACGGTGGGCCTCCAGCGCCAAACAGTTCACTGCGACCTGAGGCAATCAGATCTTCTTTTGTATAGGATTCGCGTTTATCAACCATATTCTCAATAAGCCTTCTTTAAGTGAGTGTCGGATTTTAGCTTACAGGTGTAAGCTGAACAAGTCCGATCAGCTTCGGTTAAACCAGTTTAGCCAGCGCAGAGGCCAGGGATGGTGCCGGGCATCCGGCAGGGTAATTTGTGCTATACGCTCTTGTATCGTCTGGAGCAGGCAGGCGCCTTGCTCCTTATGCCACTCTTTGCCCGTCAGCAGCGGCAGCGCTTCATCAACGCTGGATACGGCCCAAAGATGAAATTTACCCTCACGTACAGCATCGACAACCTCTTGCTGTAAGGAAAGATGGCGGACGTTAGCAGCAGGAATAATAACGCCCTGATTACCACTAAGCGTGCGCTGGTTACAAATGTGGAAAAAACCTTCGATTTTTTCATTCACGCCACCTACCGGCTGTACGCGGCCGAACTGGTCGACGGAGCCCGTCACCGCAATCTGCTGGTTGATCGGTTGCAGCGCAAGGGCGCTGATAAGTGCGCAAAGCTCGGCAAGTGAAGCGCTGTCGCCGTCGACTTCTGAATAAGACTGTTCAAAGACCAGTGAGGCTGAAAACGGAAGCTGTTGCTCCAGCTCTAACTCGGTCATTAGCCAGGACTGCATGATCATCATGCCTTTTGCATGAATATTTCCGCCAAGCTCTGCCTTGCGCTCTACATCGGTGAATTCGCCATCACCGGCGTGTACCACGCAGCTGATGCGCGAGGGTTCACCAAAGGCGCGCGGATGACCGGGAAACTCCATCACCGAAAGGGCGTTGATCTGACCAATCATTTCGCCTTCAGTTTCAATCAGGATCTGCTCCTGCAAAATTTCGTCGCGCATCCTGTCCGACAGGAAGCCCTCTCGCCATTCACGCGTGCTTAGGGCATCCTGCAGATTTTGCGCGCTCAGCTCAGCGCCGTCATTGTACAACGCGGCCTCCTGAAGCTGGCGTCCAATCCACTCTGGCTCCAGCGGAAGCGCATCCTGGTCGCCGGTATAGCGTGCGGCCTCACGGACCAACACAGGCCATAAATCTGTAGCCGGGGCAGGGCAGTCAAGACTCTCTGCAACGCTTTGCACCCACATTATCCAGTGATTGATATCTTCATCATCTGCCAGCTGAATATGGTCTTCGAATTCGCTGTACAGCGATACGCTGGCCAGTTCAGGTTCCATATCCTGGAAATCAGCCAGAGCATCGCGTTCACCGATTAGAACCAGTCGAAACTGCATTGGCATTGATGGAATGTCCAGCGGCAATGGGCGATTTTCATCCTGGGAATGCCAATCAAATCGCTGATTAACCAGGATCTGTTTCAGACGCAGCCACATCAACGGCTGGGCAAGCAGAGTACGCAGAGAAAGGATCAGCACCCCGCCATTAGCTTGATGAACCAGACCGGGTGAAAGAGAGAGGTTTGAATGATGGGTACGCACGCAGCCAAAAAGCTGCTCGGGTTCGATCCAGCCGGCCTGATGCACACCGCCCACGCTGGCGAAGTTGTCATCTGCGGATTGGGCCGCATGCCAGCTTACCTGGCGGTCAGTAACCTGATAGTGACCGCCGTACAGCATTGCCGCATCGTCTTCATTGTCTGCCATGGTAGAAATTATATTCTGTAGCAAAGCAAGGTAGGCGGCGCTCTCAGGACTTTTGACCAGCATCAGCGGTACTCTAGCCCGGGTTTGCAGTAACAGACTTAGGCCATTGCATAGCCGTGCCTGCACGGCGGCAAGGCAATCCGCATCGGCAGCCGGGGCAGGCAAGGAAAGATGCTGAAAACGTTCGGTATCGGGCTGTAGGGCGCGCCATTCTAATCGGTAGTTGGTCAAAGTTATCGTTTTTTCTGAAATGAATAAAAGCGGCATTATACGCGATTTCAGCCCGTTAAGCACCGTACACATGCTTTTACCGCAGTTCTGATTGCACAATCATCTACCGCTATCCGTTTTCTTTACGGTCACATGAAAAAAAACTGTTATTCTTAAACGGTTATATGGTCAGCATGAGATCCCAATGAAATATCAGCAACTGGAAAATCTTGAAAGCGGCTGGAAATGGAAATACCTGGTCAAAAAACACCGAGAGGGTGAATTGATCACGCGCTATATCGAGTCTAGTGCGGCGCAGGTCGCCGTCGATGAACTGCTACTCATGGAGAATCGGCCGGTTGATGTGTTGCAGTGGATAGATCTGCATATCAATCCGAAGCTGGAAAATCGGATGAAGCAGACTATTCGTGCGCGGCGTAAGCGTCATTTCAATGCAGAACATCAACATACCCGAAAAAAATCGATAGATTTGGAATATCTGGTGTGGCAGCGTCTGGCGGCGCTGGCTCAACGGCGGGACAGTACGCTTTCTGAAACAATCGTACAGCTTATTGAAGATGCAGAACGTAAAGAGCAATATGCTAATCAGATGTCGTCGCTAAAGCACGATCTGCAGGCGATCCTCGGCAAATCTTAAAAATCAAAACGAGTGGGAAGCGAGCGGTAATACACCTGCTCCGATAATAAAAAACCCCGCATAAGCGGGGTTTTTTTCAAAGCGTAGCGACTTAAGCCTGTGGCTGAGTCACAACGTCCTTGATACCTTTAACTTCGATTTCTACGCGACGGTCTGGACCCAGGCAGTCGATCAGAGCTTTACGAGCTTTCACGCTGTCACAGGTATTGCCAGTTACAGGGTTAGATTTACCCTCGCCACGTGCAGAGATCTTGCTAGAAGGGATGCCTTTAGAAACAAGGTAATCCACTACTGACTGAGCACGTTTCTCTGACAGTTTCTGGTTGTACTGCTCTGAACCGATACGGTCAGTGTAGCCCAGAACAACAACAGAACCATCTTTAGGATCCAGATTGCTCAGCTGGGTGTACAGCTGATCCAGAGCCTGCTGACCTTCTGGCTTCAGAGAAGCTTTGTTGAAGGTGAACAGCACGTCAGACTTCAGAGTGAAACGCTTGGTTTCAACAACTGGAGCTGGTGCTGGTGCTGGAGCAACAACTGGTGCCGCTTCATCCTGACCGAAACGGTAGGAAACGCCAACGCTCAGCATAGAGTTGTCAGGACGCGTACCAACGGTACCTGCATCACCAATGTTGTTAACCCACTGGTAGTCCAGACGGGTTGCCCAGTTTTTGGTCAGTGCGTATTCAACACCAACGGCTGCCAGTGGAGATACACCGGTGTCGTGGTTGCTGATGCGGCCGTAGGTTGGGTTAGTCTGAGTTGAGTCAGCGCGCCATACCATACCACCCAGACGGGTGTAAACGTCCAGATCGTCAGCGATCGGGTAGCTTAATTTAGCTGCCAGCTGAACGCCCTGTGCCTTGAAAGCACCGTTGGTTACGCTGCCTTTGTTAGGCATACGTCCCAGCCAGTCATAACCCAGCTCGAAACCGAGGTATTGGTTAGCCTGATAACCAAGGAATGCACCAGCACCCAGTTGGCTTTCGTGGGTTGGGCCATTGTTGTTTTGGTAACCGTTACCGTAGTAACCAGTATCGTGGTACTGAGACCAACCCAGCTTACCACCGGTGTACCAGGTGTCATCTTTAGGGGCGGCCTGCGCTACGGTAGCGAAGCCAGCCAGTGCCACTGCAATTGCGATAGCTGTCTTTTTCATTTTTGCGCCTCGTTATCATCCAAATAGGCAATGAGCTTAAAATTAGCTCTTTGGTTTAATCCTTCGCCGGGTTGTAAAGCTCGATTATGACTCTTCCAAAAAATGGAGGTTATTGAGCACCCTGGCGAGCTAAAGTCTACAACGTACCAGCAAACTTACAAGTGCGATATGATGGTGCCCTGTAAAAAAAAACGGCTAAAGACATAAAATTTAACACCTGAGGGTGAATTTTTTGCCAGAAATGGGGTCGCGTATAGCGACTAAACCATTGCCACGCCGGGCTCAGCCTAAATTTGTCGCATAAAGAGGGTTTGTTGGAAAAAAAATTTCGGAAAATTCTCCTTTTTACTTAATGATACAAACTTGATTGAATTTTTACCCCATCCAGAGGTCTCGATGGGGATAAAACACCGCGCTCAGACCGCATAATCAGCCCCAACGCCTGGCCGGACTTCGCCGCCTGCTGTAAACGCTGACGTTCCGATACAGATATTTCGTCTGCCAGCCAACCCAAAACAACACTGTAGTTTCCCGTCTGTAATGCTTTGATCATCGCTTCTACGGTGGTGATGGTGCCGCAACGCGGAGATTGCATGACTTTGTCTAAAGGAAGGCCGGAACGCAGTAGCCAGTCGCGGCTTAGTTTTTGTTGTGGCGTTAGCCATAGCTGCCAGCGAGACTGCGTACCCAGTTGCTGCAATAGCGGTAGCAGCAGTAGTTGAGTCATACCGGGATGATCCTCATTATAAATCAATTCGCTTATCAGGCCGTTGGCACATACAGGTGAGGTCATCACCGGTGTGGAAACGTGCTGAGTGCGTTTAAGAGATTGAATTTTTATTGAATGAGTACGCATAATGTCTTCGCCCACCAGTTGACTGTATGGATATACAGTATAGTGCTGTTGAGCAAAGATCAACCTCAATCTTGCTGAGGGCCGGGCAGAAGACTCACAAAGCCAGTCTCGCCCCCTACATTATGATCGTGCGGTATCGGGATGAGATTCTCTGCACCCGAATTTATATGTCGTGGGTAAATAACAACTTTACTGCTTCATCAGCCCCGTTGATCAATAGCTTTGCCGATACGGCGTGAGTCTCCGAAATATTTCACAGCCGCCAGATTTTTTTCGTAGCGTCTCGCAAAATCATAATGCAAACCCGGAAGACGTGAATTATTCATTGAACCCTTAATCAAGATTGCCTATTTTCTAACACGCAATACCACAGAGAAAGAGATGAATTTTCTAATCGATACAGGGAGAGATCATGGACAGTTCAAGACGTAAGATAGCGGAAGTTAAACAGCGGTTGGCACGGCTTGGCGAGGTGAAATCACGAACTCAGTTTGGTGGTTATTCCCTGTCAGTCGAGAAAACCGTTTTTGCGGTTGTAGCGGAAGGTGAAATGTATCTGCGGGCCTGTGAGCGGTTACAGCCCTACATTACAGAACGCAAAATGGAAGCATTAAGCCTGAACAAGCGCGGTGTGTCGGTGGAGCTTGATTACTACCGCGTTGATCGGGCGCTGTGGTCCGATGACAATCTGCTGCTGACGTTTTCACATATCTGCCTGATGGAGGCACAAAGACAGCTGCAAGAACGTCAGAATAACCAAAGACTTAAGGATTTACCCAATTTGGGCATTCGTATGGAGATGCTGTTACGTCAGGTGGGTATTTCCAGTATCGAGATGCTCAAGAGGCAGGGGGCGAAGAACTGCTGGCTTCGTTTGCACGCGTGTAATAAGAATGTCGGGCTAACCGTTTTATTCGCACTGCAGGGAGCCATTGCCGGGCGGCACTATGAAGTGTTGCCACGGGTAGAGAAGGAAGAGTTGCGCAGCTGGTTTTACCTGTATGCACAGCAGGAGGAAAATATCGCGCATTCAGTGAGTTAGGCATGTAAAGCAAGGTCATTCTTTAGTCGTGCGATTTCGGGTAAAAGAGCCACCAGCAGGCCCATCTGCTGCAGAACCAGTGGCTCTTTGGTTTCGGTATCTGCGTTAGATTCGCTCTGTTGAAGATATGCTGTCAGGTTGTCCATTATCTTTTGCGCTTTGTTATCATCAACATTTGCCAGGTGCAGAATACTGTTGACGCAGTTTACGGCATCATCCATGAGTCCCAGCAAAGCGTCATTTTCCAGCTTTTCACGGTGCGCTCCCAGAGCAGAGATGTAGCTGAGAAATGAATGATTGAGGCACAAAAGTCTGAAAGCTTCCTCGCGCAAGTCCCGATCTGTTTTATTCTCTACCGACAGATTGGAAACGACCGAGGCTAGCTCAGCATCCCCGTTATGGGCATCGCGCCGCGCAATGCGATAATCCAGACGGTTATCCTTACCCTGGTAATACTGCACCAGGATCGCCTCCAGATAGCGGAAATTTGCCTTCAACGCACGATCGGCCACGGCAGGAAGCCGCCGAAAGCGCCAGTCAGGCCAGATAAACGTCACCGCCAGCCAGGCTATGCCGCAGCCGATAAGGGTGTCAACAACCCGTGGTAACGCCACTTCGAAACCTTCACCGAGCAGGTTGAAACAGAACAATACAAGCAGCGTGATGAACATCGTGGCATGTGCGTACTGAACATGGCGGAAGGCGAAGAAAAGTACGCCGGAGATGACTATCAAAATCAGCTGCCCTTCAACCGAAGGCACCAGCCACAGTAGCGGTAACCCCAGGGCAATCCCCGTCAGGGTGCCAATGATGCGCAGCGCAAGACGTCGACGGGTGGCGCTGTAGTTTGGCTGGCAGACGAACAGGCTGGTCAACAATATCCAATACCCGTGCTGCAGGCCGGTGATTTGTATCAACGCATAACCGGTGCACAGTAAAAGAGACAGCCGGGTCGCATGGCGAAATAGCGATGACTCTGGGCTAAGGTGACGGCTTAGGCGCAGACGGATATCACTCCAGCCGGTCAGACCTTCGTTAGAAAGCGTATGGTTTTGCTGAGAGTGTGCGTCGGCGAGGATCTGCTCGGATTCAATCGTTGCCAGTTGAGCATCAATTGCTTTCAAATTGTTCAACAGGTAAGCCATCGCTTTAACTTCAGGGCTGTCGGGCTGCTTGTTCATCAGGCGATGAAGTGTGGCCTGCAAATTGGTCAAGACCCTCTCGAAATGAGCGCTATGGTGATAAGGCTCGCGTAGCAGGATGGTACGCGACAACTGGTAGCAAGCCTGGGACTGTAGCGTTAGCAGGCGCTGAAAGCGAAACAGAATATCGCTTGTTCCCCAAGTCTCACGCAGTGTCTGATACTGGACGTGGGATGAGCTGGCTCGCTCATGAATATCCTGCGCAACGAAATAATAGTGCAGGGTACGGCGCGTACCACGTTGACCACGATCGCCACGCAGCCTCGACTGGATGGAGGCTTTCGCCTGATTCAATTGCGTCACCAGCCTGCTGTTGGCCATTGCCATATCCACAAGCGTTTGACGGTCGTCTTCTGGCTGGTCGGGGGCAAACAGGTTGGCTTTGGCTTCCAGGTAACCCGCTAGTTGGGAAAAGCAGCTTGATATACTCTCCTGGAGCGGGCGAATAGGGAATAACAGGTGTCCGATCAGCGTCAGTGCGTTATACCAAATGGCACCCAGCAGCAGCAGGGCCGGCTGCAGATACCATTGAGGAAACAGGTTAATCCCCAGCATGGTATAGATAGCGATAAGCAGCGCGCCGAAAGCGATGGTTGCATAGCGTGGGCCCAGGGCACCCAGCAAAATAAATCCCCAGCTGGACACGGCAAGGCCGGCGATAAACAGCCACGGGTAGGGGAATAACAGCTCGACTGAAACGGAAGCGACGCAGAAGCAGACCAGCGTAATAATCAGGTTACGCAGTCTGCCACTCAGGCGGTCATCGAGATCGGCCAGCGCTGCCGCCACCACTCCCAGCGTCAGGGGGATCGTCCAGGTAACCTGATGCAGCCACCAGGGCAACACGCTGGTTCCAGCCAGTGCCAGGGTAATGCGAATATTGTAGAGCCAGGCGCTGTTAAAAACGCGCTGGCGCAGATTGCCAAACATCTTCGTGGGCATGGTGATTATTCAGCGAAAACGTGCACGTGCATTGGCCTCACGGGCTGCCCTTGCGACTTCAACCGAAACGACACGGCGACCAACCGGCCATAGTGCAATGGCGGCAATTTTAAAATTGGCAATACCCACAGGTATACCGATGATGGTTAAGCATTGTGCAATACCGGCGATAATATGCGTTATGCACAGCCACCAGCCGAAAAACACCAGCCAGAGAATGTTCAGTAGGGTTCTCCCGGAGTTGCGTAATGTATTTTTACCTGTGGGATTCAGCTCATCAACGTGTACCGCTTCGTTACCGTAAGGGACCAGAGACAGTTTGGTTATTTCCCAGCAGGATCGCGTGAGCGGCAAAGTAAAGATGAAGATAATGGTGACAACCGTTGCCAGAAGCCAGCCGAGAGTGGTGACAAACCCACCTAACACAAAATTCAAAACATTTAACACCGTGCGCATAGCAGGCAACTCCTCTTTATAAGGTCTATCTGAAGACAATTCATTGATTGTACCTTGTTCTGGCGCTGTAGAGGTATACTGCAGCCAGTTAAACTGTTTGATGATTAATTTAACCGCAGCCAGGGCATCGGAATGGAACTGAAAGCGACATCGTTGGGTAAACATCTGGCGCAGCATCCTTATAATCGGGTGCGGCTGCTGACCGCAGGCATCGAGGTTAGCGGTGAAAAGCATGAATATACGATCCCTTTTAATCAGCTGCAGGCGATAAAATGCAAGCGGGGACTGGTTTGGGGCGAGCTGGAGTTCACTCTACCTGATGGTAAGGTTGTGCGACTGCATGGCACGGAATGGAATGAAACCCAGCGCTTTTACCACTACCTCAGCCAGTTATGGCAGCAGTGGAGCAGTGAAATGAGTGATGTTTCCGCCACGGTGTTAACCGCGCAGCAGCATCAAATTCATCAGGCTGAACGGCAGGACCGCTGGCTTTCTCGTGGCGATATTGCAGGCTGGCAGCGGGCAATCCATCAGGCTTTTGATTCTCTTCCGTTGCCGGTTGAGCGGCTCGATGAATTTGATAACTGCCGTGAAGCTTACCAGTTTTGTCTGAAATGGCTTAACGATGGCGAACGTCAGCGTTTCAATCGTAACGCTGGGTGGACGGAGCGCGTGCTGGAACAGCATGCCGACTTCTTTAGTCAGGTAGAAACCTCGCCGCTTAATGCTTCGCAGGCGCGGGCTGTGGTGAATGGCGAGGATGCCGTACTGGTGTTGGCGGGGGCAGGCAGTGGTAAAACATCGGTGTTGGTGGCGCGAGCCGGCTGGTTGATGATGCGCAAGCAGGCCAGCGCCGGTCAGGTTTTACTACTGGCATTCGGTCGCAAGGCCGCAGAAGAGATGAACGAACGTATTCGTGCACGGCTGGCAACGGGTGACATTCAGGCGCGAACTTTTCATGCGCTGGCGCTGCATATCATTCAGCAAGGCAGCAATAAATCTCCAGCTATCAGCAGGCTGGAAACAGATAGCGACATGCGGCAGGCGCTGCTGATTGAGGTTTGGCGTCAGCAGTGTAGTGAGAAAAAAGCCCAGGCGAATGGATGGCGTCAGTGGCTGACTGACGAGCTGAAATGGGATTTACCTGACGGGACTTTTTGGCAGGACGATCGGCTGGCGCGGCAGCTTGCCAGCCGCCTGGAGCGCTGGTTAGGACTCATGCGCATGCATGGGGGAACCCAGGCGGAGATGATCGAATCAGCCCCTGAGGCGGTCCGTTTGCTTTTCACTAAACGCGTAAAATTAATGGCCCCTCTAATGAAGGCGTGGAAAGGCGCTCTGAAAGAAGAGGGGGCCATCGATTTCGCCGGGTTGATTCATCAGGCGGTGAATCTTCTGGATAAGGGGCGTTTTATCAGCCCGTGGAAGCATATTCTGGTTGATGAGTTTCAGGATATCTCCCCTCAGCGCGCGGCACTCCTTGCCGCATTACGTCGACAGAATACGCAGAGCTCGCTGTTTGCCGTTGGTGATGACTGGCAGGCCATCTACCGTTTCAGCGGTGCTGATATGGCGTTAACCACTGCCTTCCATCATTACTTCGGTGCGGGCGACCACTGCGTGCTGGACACCACCTACCGTTTTAACCAACGTATCGGCGAAGTGGCCAATGCCTTTGTGCAGGCTAATCCCGCCCAGCTAAAAAAACCGCTCAACGGGCTTAGTAAAGGAAATAAAAAGTCGATTTCACTGCTGCCGGAGGAACAGCTGGAGCCGCTGCTGAACAAAATCAGCGGGTACGCTAAACCCGATGAGCGGATTTTGCTGCTGTCGCGATATCACCATCTGCGTCCGGAAGTGCTGAATAAAGCGGCAACCCGCTGGCCAAAGCTCAATATCGAATTTTCTACGATCCATGCCAGTAAGGGCCAGCAGGCGGATTATGTGATTGTGCTCGGACTGTCGGAAGGTAAAGAGGGTTTTCCCGCAGCGGCGAGAGAATCGGTGATGGAAGACGCACTGCTACCCGTTCCGGAGGATTTTCCGCATGCGGAGGAGCGCAGACTGGCTTATGTCGCAATGACCCGAGCCAGGCAGCAGGTTTGGCTATTGTACGATCCCGATGCGCCTTCGGTTTTTGTCGCTGAATTGAGTAAACAGGGCGTGCCCACATTGCGCAAACCCTGACACAGCGTGACGTATTATTTCAGTCGTTGCTGAAGATAAAGTTGATAATCCGGTATTTCGATTTCGACCTGCCGGTCAAACAGCGGCGAATGGATAATAAAGTCGGCGGTGGTGCGATTGGTCGCGACAGGTATGTTCCACACCGTCGCGAGGCGCAGAAGGGCTTTAACATCGGGGTCGTGCGGCACGGCGTTGAGCGGGTCCCAGAAGAAAATAAGCAGATCAATTCGGCCTTCTGAAATCAGCGCACCCACCTGCTGATCGCCGCCCATCGGCCCGCTCATCATGGCGGTGACGGGTAGGCCGGTGGCACGCTGGACCAGGTGGCCAGTGGTGCCGGTGGCATACAGAATGTGATGCTGTAGCTTCTCTTTGTGAATAGCAACCCACTGCATCAAAGAGGTTTTACAGTGATCATGGGCCACCAGCGCGATATGTTTTTGTGCCTGGACGGTGCGTGTTGTCTGATCCATTCAGATATCCTGGTTGGCTGGAGAGGGCAAAAAGGAATGAGCAAACAGAAGGTTAAGTGTAGCGCCGCAACCCGCCAGATATCAACTGGTATGCAGGGCATTCATCAGCATAATCAGACGTTGACGCGTGGCGGTATCAACCTGAAGAAGCCAAAGGCGCACGGGTTGTGCAGGATGGAGGCTGCTGGTTATGCCGGATAGAGGGCCGGCCGGAGCCTTTAGCGGCAAAGTGTGCGCAAAGCGTGGCACCGACGCCACCTTGCCCGACATATTATAGGCCAGCATTGCCTGCTCGAAACTACTCTGCGTCCTGCCCAATAGCCGATCGCGCTTAGTATCGACTTCAGCGCCCAGCTCATTAACCAGGGTGAACCGGGGCTTGCTGTCGAAATGTTTTGCCTCACGCAGCGTGGTTAGTTGCGGAATGCTGATGACCACTGAAGAGCTGCGCGCTGTAAAGGTGACAATTTGCGGTGAGGATTTCCAGCTGATGGCGGCCTGTGCAGAATTCTTAAACGTTTTTTCTACCTGAAACAATAACTGATGTTCACCACGTTCCAGCTCCAGCCCTTCTGCACCTTTCAGTAGCGACCCCGTAATTTTGCGCCCATCCAGTACCAGAAGGTCAATATCAGCAGACAATTTCAGCGTTGTCGCCAGTGAATTTGCTGCCACCAGCATTGCCAGTAGTCCGGTGATGGCCATACGCAGCTTCATTGTAACTCCAGAGTGGAACGAATAGGGAACGGATACGAGTGTATCAAAGTCTTTCAGTATGGCACCATATTAACATTTGAACATACTTATTTGTGCTACAAGGCGTAAACAGAGGAAATGTCATTCCCTATATCGCCAGGTTTGCCACAATATAGAGCACAGAGCGGTTAAAAACTGGGGGCGAAAATGAATGACGGTACCGTCGCGGATATTCTGTTATCTGCAAAAACGATTGCATTGGTGGGGGCCAGCGACAACCCCGCTCGCCCAAGTTATAGGGTGATGGCATACCTGCTAACCCAGGGGTATCAGGTGATACCCGTCAGTCCGAAACTGGCCGGAAAAACGCTTCAGGGCCAGACGGTTTATGCCGCGCTGGCAGATATTCCGGTAAAAATTGATATGGTCGATGTGTTTCGTCATTCGGATGCAGCATGGGAAGTGGCCCAGGATGCGATAGCCATTCATGCCGGGATATTATGGCTGCAAATTGGCGTAATTAACGAGCAGGCGGCGGTATTAGCGAAAGAGTCGGGATTACAGGTGGTGATGGATCGCTGTCCGAAAATTGAGATCCCGCGCTTAGGTCTGGAAAAGCCGCATTAAAAACCCCGCACTGGGCGGGGTTTAATCAGTTTCTCAGACGTGGTGCTTGCAGCTGCTGACGGATAGAGGCGGCAAGCTCATCCAGGGAGGGCTGTTCGGGATGTTCGCCTGGAATTTCCCATGAAAGCTGGGCTTCAGCCAGGTAGGTCTGAACCGTCTGGCCATCGTCATCCTCCATCACCACGTGATACCAGGGAGCGCCGCGTAGCGTTTCGCTGGTAGCAGCGTCGTCTATTTCCGTATCCGCCAATGAATATTCCGGATCGACATCAACGATCACGCCCAGAAAACCGTAAAGCTGATGGCGTACCTGTTGTCCGAGACCAAATTTGCTGGCAATCATCGTAACCTCCCAAGAAACTTTGTACTTAGTTCTATATTGAGGCGGTTACGACGTTTTCAAGTCAAATGACGCGGCAGGCAAAACCTTTCAGGTACATCCCTTCCGGGTAGCTGCTGATCACCGGATGATCCGCAGCCTGCCGGAACTGTTCGATAAACTGTACCTCGCGCTGTGCATCGACCGCCGCATCAGCAAGGATTTTTTGGAACAGGTCGGTCGCCATCAGGCCGGAGCAGGAGAACGTCATCAGCATCCCGCCGGGATTCAGTAACTGCATGGCCAGCATATTGATGTCCTTATAACCCCGGCAAGCTCCCATCAGCTGATTTTTGTTTTCTACGAATTTAGGGGGGTCCATAATAATCAAATCGAACTTTTCACCCTCGTCACGGTAGCGCCGCAGAAGCTTGAAAACGTCATCACGCTGGAAATGAGCTTTGCTGACATCTAATCCGTTAAGTTCAACGTTTTGACGCGCTACGTCCAGCGCCGCCTGGGAGGTATCAACGCTGATGACCTCTTTGCAGTTGCCCATCAGGGCAGATACGGCGAAGCCGCCGGTGTAGGAGAAGCAGTTCAGCACGCGGCGACCCTGGGCATAGCGCCGGGTTGCCTGACGGCTGTCACGCTGGTCGAGATAGTAGCCGGTCTTATGTCCGGTCTGAATATCCACCAGCAGCTTCATGCCGTGTTCGGTAATGGGCAGAAGGGGTGGCGGTGCGTCACCAAGCACTACGCCCTGAGTCAGCTCCAACCCCTCTTTCTTACGCACGCTGACATCGGACCGATCGTAAATTGCACAATCTGGGTAGCACCGTTGCAGCGCGGTGATGAGCGCCGCACGCTGGTATTCCGCGCCGGCGGATAACAGCTGCAACACAAGGAAATTGCCGAAACGATCGATAGTGATCCCCGGCAATCCATCGGACTCACCGGCGATCAGGCGATAGCTGTCCAGATTGTCACGCAGTGCCAGCCAGTCGCGTAGCTGTTGTGCGGCATTAAGCCGGCGGACGAAAAAGTCGATATCTATCGATTCATCCTGTTGCCAGCTCCAGACTCGGGCGCGGATCTGGGATGAAGGAGACCAGGCTGCGCGTGCCAGCCATTTACCCTGGCTGTCACAGACGTCAATCGTTTCTCCCGGCTGGGCTTTTCCTTCCAGACGGGCAACGGCACCGGAAAATACCCACGGATGACGACGAAGCAAGGATTTTTCACGTCCTTTGGCAAGAATTAAACGAACGGTCATGTTTGGCTATGCTTAATCTAAGAGAATCAGACGATATTGTCCGGTGCCATCCGTAAAAAAGCAATGAGTCTTGGTCAGAGGAGGAAAAATGCCAATCATCTGTCAACGCGTGTGGGTTCATGGTCGGGTTCAGGGAGTCGGGTTTCGCTACGGTACCCGGCTTGAAGCGCAAAAGCATGATCTGCGCGGATATGCAAAAAATCTGGATGACGGCAGCGTAGAGATCCTGGCCTGCGGAGAAGCGCAGCAGGTAGCGTCTCTGCTGGCATGGCTGAAGGGCGGCGGCCCCGGCCGCGCGCGTATCGATAAGGTACTGTCTGAGCCCTGGCATCCCGCAACCGTTCCGCAGGGCTTCACCACGGGCTAAGCACTACAGACACTTAACGGGTTTAGGCAGGCCGGCAATTTTCGTTGCCTGCTTTGCCGGGCCTTTGGGAAAAAGACGAAAAAGATAGCGGCTATTGCCTTTTTCCTCGCCATATTTCTGTGACATGGCTTTGACCAACATGCGCACGGCGGGAGAGGTATTAAACTCCAGATAGAACTCCCTGACGAAACGCACCACTTCCCAGTGTGCCTCGCTAAGTTCAATCGCCTCTTCTGCCGCCAGCTGCAGAGCAAGGCCTTCACTCCAGTCTGCCGTGGATTTCAGGTAACCTTGCGCATCCCGCGCGATTTCTTTGCCGTTAAACTGCACCGTCTTGCCTCAATATTGTTGACCAAAGGTTAGTTTAACAAATTTTTGTTCCGGCAAAAAATAAAGCCCTGCATGTGCAGGGCCTCGGTGACAGCCAGGATGGCTTAGTTGCTGCGGGACATTCCCAACAGGCTGAGCAGGCTGACGAAAATGTTATAGATAGAGACATACAGGCTGACGGTCGCGCGAATATAGTTGGTTTCGCCGCCGTGAATGATGTTACTGGTTTCCCACAGGATTGCTCCGGTAGAGAACAGCACGAACAGCACGCTGATAGCCATGTGCAGGGCAGGGATGTTGAGGAACAGGTTGGCCACTACGGCAATAAGCAGAACAACGAAGCCGGCCATCAACATCCCGGACAGGAATGACATATCCTTGCGGGTGGTCAGTACATAGGCAGAACAGCAGAAAAACACCAGCGCAGTGCCGCCGAGCGCCAGACCAATCACATCGCCCATTCCGGCAGACAGGAAGCTGTTCAGGATGGGTCCAAGACAGTATCCCAGGAAGCCGGTGAAGGCGAACGCCGCGAGAATGCCGCTTGGGCTGTTAGCCAGGCGGTAGGTTAAGAACATCAGGCCATAAAAACCGGCCAGCATGAGAATTAACCCCGGCGCAGGCAGCGCAAAAACGGTACTCAGCGTGGCGGTCAGCGCAGAAAATGCCAGCGTCAGGCCGAGTAGAAAATAGGTGTTGCGCAGAACTCTGTGCGTACTTAGCAGCGAGCTGTCGCGCGTGGAGGAAACGATGCGATCCATAAAGCACCTCTCGGGATGGCTGAAGTTAGAAAATGTCTGATGGTGAGCATAAGGAGAGCAAAATGGCGGGGGAAGCCGTTTTACCCTTCTTTACGCATGTTAGCGCTGCTTTTGCCAGCATTTTGTTGATAATTACGGCAGTCGCGCGCCCGGCGATTTTTTTTTACGCAACTGAAATAAAAGCTGCTTTACAAGCTCAACGCAAGTGTTTATAGTGCCGCCCAACGTGGAGGAGTGGCCGAGTGGCTGAAGGCACCGGTCTTGAAAACCGGCGACGGGAAACCGTTCTAGAGTTCGAATCTCTACTCCTCCACCATCAAATTTAACGGGTCAGCGCAAGCTGGCCCGTTTTGCTATGTGCTGAATAAACCCCCGGAGCATGGCGGTCACCAGCCCATGTCAGGATGACGATGTTTTTTTCGCCAGTTGAATTCAAATGCTCATAAAATCAACAAAATAGACAAAAATAACGTTGGCAAACGAAAAAACATCCCCTATAATGCGCCCCATCAGTTAGCGAGAGACCCTCTCAATAATTGATAACCGTGTGGAGGAGTGGCCGAGTGGCTGAAGGCACCGGTCTTGAAAACCGGCGACGGGAAACCGTTCTAGAGTTCGAATCTCTACTCCTCCACCATCAAATTCGACCCCGAGCTTGCAGAAGCTCGGGGTTTTTGTTTGTGCCTTCCGCTCCCCCGACGACCGTTGCCCGCGGCAGATTAGACATTCAGATCCCTTTGCTTCGCCATTGGCTCCGTGCGATGGAGTATCGCCAACACCGCCGTAAACATCCTGTTTCTTTTACAGACCCTTAAGCGACTCAACCGTCGGTTTAGAATCTGTTATATTCTTACTCATCTATAATTCATACGTGCCTCTGATGATGTGCTCTGCAAAGTGGTTATCCCGTCGCCTGCGTGAAGTTGCGGTCGGCAGCCTGGCGCCAGGCTCTGCTTGTCAGCAGGCCATCTCCTTCGAATCAATGGAACAAAAAGATGATTAAAAAGTTCAGCCTTTGCACCCTGGCCATTTGTTCAGCATTTTCCACGGTTCCTGCCTTGGCAGCAGATAGCGACTATCAGCTGGAACAAGTGTTGATGATGAGCCGACACAACCTGCGAGCCCCCTTAGCGGATAACGGGAGTCTGCTTGAGCAGGCGACCCAAAAAGCGTGGCCAAAATGGGATGTCCCAGGAGGTCAGCTAACCACCAAAGGCGGCGTGTTGGAAGTGTATATGGGGCGCTATACTCGCGAATGGCTTGAGCAACAGGGGCTGGCTAAACAGGGCGAATGCCCAAATTCCGATGCTGTTTATGTCTATGCCAACAGCCTGCAGCGCACCGTTGCTACCGCACAGTTCTTTGCGACAGGCGCCTTCCCAGGATGCGACATTCCCATCTCGCATCAGGATGCGATGGGCAGCATGGATCCCATATTTAACCCGGTGATCACCAACAGTAGTGAAGAGTTCAATAAACAGGCGTTAACGGCCATTAACAGTGCAAGCGAAAAGCTGGCGCTTCAGCCTGCATTCCAGCGCCTGGAAAAAATCATCAACTTTAAAAACTCTCCGGCCTGCAACGGTAAAAAGCAGTGCGATCTCTCCAGCAATAATCAGAACACCTTTACCGCAGATAATGGTAAGGAACCCAATGTTACCGGCCCTCTGAAGACAGGGAACGCGCTGGTGGATGCCTTCACCCTGCAATATTACCAAGGCTTCCCGGCGGAGCAGGTGGCCTGGGGGCAGATCAAAACCCCGGAACAATGGCAAGAGCTGGCGGCGATAAAAAATGGCTACCAGAACACGCTGTTCTCATCGCCGGTGGTCGCGCGTGAGGTTGCGGCTCCGCTGGTTGACTATATCCGAAGCCTTCTTGTCGATCAGGATAAAGCCACGGCACCAAAGGTTACGCTGATGGTCGGGCATGATTCAAATATCGCCTCACTGCTTAGCGCGCTCGACGTTAAACCTTACACTTTGCCAGAACAAAATGAGCAAACGCCGATTGGCGGCATGGTGCAGTTCCAGCGCTGGCATGATAAGAAAAATGACCGTGAGCTGGTAAAAGTGGAGTACGTTTACCAGACCTCATCGCAGCTGCGGGATGAACAACCGCTGTCGCTGAACAATCCCCCGCAGCGTGTCATCCTGCAAATGGCGGGCTGCCCGACGGATGCCAACGGTTTCTGCGGTTGGGAGCAGTTTACGCAGGTGCTGAATAAGTCGCTGCAGGGAACGCCGCTCCAGGTGGCGGCACCCGCTGCGGGTCATGAAGTGAAGCCAGCTGACAGCAACACTGCGGTGAGTAAAGCGCTGGCCGCCAAGGCGGCCGCAGATAAAGCGGCTGCTGAAAGAGCCGCAGCCGAAAAAATCGCCGCAGAAAAGGCTGTCGCCGCGCAGGCTGCTGCCGATAAAGCCGCAGCGGATAAAGTGGCGGCCGAAAAAATGGCCCAGGACAAGGCTGCTGCCGCAAAAGCCGCGCTTGACAAGGCTGCTGCTGAAACCGCTCAGGCTAAGCAAGAGCAAAATAAAGCGGTGGAAAAAGCGCCAGGCGATAAAGCCACGGTGGAGAAGGGGAAGGCGGATAACAAAGCGTCTGATGGCGCATCAGATGACAAAGATCGTGCTATCAAAAGCTAACGCATATCAGGGGCGAGCCTGTTTTCAACTCGCCCCTGAGACGTAAGATTAAGCCGGGCGCACGCGGTTAAGTGCGCCCGGTGTCTTAGCCCTTACTGACGACAACCAGCTTCTGGTTAACAAATTCTTTGATGCCAAGGTCAGAGAGCTCGCGGCCAAAACCAGAGCGCTTGACGCCGCCAAAAGGCAGTTCGGCTGAGGTGTTGGTGGCGGAATTGATGTACACCATGCCCGTTTCAATGCGTGATGCCAGCGCCTTCGCGCGAGCGATATCTTGCGTAAAGACCGAGCCGCCCAGTCCGTAATGGGAATCGTTGGCCAGCTTGACCACGTCATCGTCATCTTTTAACACATAAACCTGGGCTACCGGGCCGAAGAACTCTTCAAAATACGCCGGATTGCTGCGTTTGATGTCGGTCAGGATCGTCGGCTGATAGAAACATCCCTCACCCGCAACCGGAGCACCGCCCAGGACCAGTTTTGCCCCGTTTGCGACAGCCTGCTGTACCTGTTTATCTAAACCGTCCCGCGCTTCGGCAGACGAAAGGGGACCCAGCGTGGTGGTTTCATCAAGCGGGTCACCGATTTTTACCGCCTTGAAGGCAGCGGTGAATTTTTCCATAAACCGCTCGGCAATCTTTTCATGTATCAGAAAGCGCTTGGCGGCGGTACAAACCTGTCCACAGTTACTCAAACGTGCGCCGGCGGCGGCCTCAACGGCTTTTTCCAGGTCGGCATCTTCCAGCACTACGAAGACATCATTGCCCCCCAGCTCAAGCGTGGTTTTCTTAAGGTATTTTCCGGCCTGCTGTGCAACGGCGCTGCCCGCTCGCTCGGACCCGGTCAGGGCCGCGCCCTGCACGCGGTCGTCGGCGATAAGCGTCGCGATCTGCTCGTTGCTGACGAACAGGTTAGTCCAGGCACCTTGTGGAGCACCTGCTTCAGTCACGAGTTGTTCAAACAGTGTCGCGCAATGAGGAACATTTTTGGCATGTTTTGCCAAAACCGGGTTGCCGGCCGCAAGGTTAGGGGCCAGTACGCGCATCAGTTGGTAAAACGGAAAGTTCCAGGGTTCGACGGCAACCAGCACGCCTATCGGATGATGCTCAACCCAGGCTTCACCCAGCTCGCTGGGATAACGTTCAGGAGCAAGAAAACGCTCGGCGTTTTCGGCATAGTAGCGCGCGATTTGGGCACAAAGCTCAACTTCGCTTCGGCTCTGGCCCAGCAGTTTACCCATTTCCACGCTGGCGGCCTTCGCCAATTCTTCAGTACGGCTGTCTATCAGGTCAGCCATCTTTTTTAACACCTGCAGACGAGGCTGAATATCACCCTTTGACCAGGTTGAATGGTATAAGGCATCGGCGGTGGCTAATGCTTTTTCTACTTGGCTATCACTGTGGTCGGGCCAGGATTTAATAAGCTTATTACTTGCGGGATTGATCGTCTTATAAGACATAATGCGTTCCTTAGTGAGTAATCAGCCGAATGCTGGCTGCCAAAATTTGAATAAGTTCGGGTTAAGCCTGGTACATAAGTCGGTAGTGTGGGAGCTTATCAGACCAGTCTGAAGACGAGGGCCGGGTGAAGAGAGTCACCCGGCTGGAGGCTAGACGTTTTTACGCTCAACGACTTTATTATCCCAGGTGAGAACGTCGCTGTCGGTTTTATCGAAGGCGCGCAGCAGGACTTCATCACTGCCCTGTTGTTCCCAGATCGTTTCAGCGAGTTTTTCATCGTAGTTCGCGACTTCAAAAATCGCCTCGGCAATTTCTGTTGAAGTGCCGCGTACGTTTGCCCATTCCCCAACGCGGTGAGCTTTTGATTGTTGCGTTGCCATAACGACCTCCGGTGGTTGGTGTTGTCCGTGTTGAAACTGAGTTTTCAGTATAGAAGATAGTGAGTGGTCTGCCCGACGGTAGCTCAATCCTTGTTCAACCGAATCGACTAACCGCATTTGATGCTTAAATTCCGGTGAAAAATACGCATTTACCATGGAAAGGCCCAACGCCAGGAAAATCGAAAACGTTCAACACATTACCTCAGGGATCGCGCCTGCTGTTCTGGCCCTTGAAGGGCCGATCGCGCAAACTGACGGCAAAATTTTAGAAGAGTCTTAGAATGCCAGCTTTTTTCTCACGTTATAAATTTGTCATGAAACCACAGGAGATGGTGCTAATCCTGATCACTATGGTTTGGGGAGGAACGTTTCTCATCGTGAGTCATGCCATGACCGTCAGTGGCCCGTTCTGGTTTATCGGATTGCGCTTTGCCACGGCGGCCGTACTTCTGGCGCTGATATCGTGGCGGACATTGGGCGCGATGACCTGGCAAGAAGTGAAGGCCGGAACATTGATTGGTTTGGCGATCGGCTGTGGTTATGGCCTGCAGGCTTACGGTATGCAGACCCTCTCCGGCAGTAAATCCGCGTTTATCACCGCGCTGTATGTGCCGCTGGTGCCGCTGGTGCCACTGCTGCAGTGGGCATTTCTTGGCCGTATGCCAGGCCTGATGTCTTGGGTTGGCGTGGTACTGGCTTTTGGCGGTTTGCTGCTGCTGGCAGGCGCTGAAAGTGGCGTGGCGGCGTTTAACGTTGGTGAGATTGCTACGTTGATCGGCACGTTGGCGATTGCGGCAGAAATTATCCTGATTGGCGCCTGTGCAGGTAAAGTCAACGTGCAGCGCGTGACGATTGTTCAACTGGCGGTTGCTTCGTTATTCGGCTTTATCATCATGTTACCAAACGGCGAATCGGTGCCGTCGTTCAGTCCTTATTTGCTGTTCAGCGCCGTTGGTCTTGGCATGGCAAGCGCGCTAGTCCAGGTCGCGATGAACTGGGCGCAGTGCAGTATTTCACCCACGCGTGCTACGGTGATTTATGCCGGGGAGCCCGTCTGGGCTGGCATCGTTGGGCGCATAGCCGGGGAGCGTCTGGCGGCTATTGCCCTGCTGGGAGGCGCTTTTATCATACTTGGAGTATTGGTGAGCGAACTGAAACTACAGCGAAAGAAAAAGGGAACATGAAAGGGTCAGGATGCTCATACAGTGGCGCGACAGCAGGGCGAGCGCTTTCATTGACAGGGTGAAATACAATGAATGATCATTATGAATAATGATTTTAATTAAATGGGGCAGGGTATAAAACGGCAAATAAAAGGAAAATCCAGTCGTTATTTCTGACAGATATTAAAAACTCCACATTCAATCACGTTGCCTGAATAAGTGTGAAATGAGAGCGTGGCTATTCATTTTTTTAATCAGACTGAAAAGATAGCAATAAAGGTTCACATCCTTAAAATAAGGATAAAATCTCTTTGCAGGAAAGATAAGCGTTTTCACCTGCTAATGTTGGGGTCTTTGCCCGAAAACGGATTCATGGTCAATAATGTCGGCATAAATCGCTGTCCGTGCGGATTAATTAAAGGGCGTAGTTATGTTCCTGGTGATTTGCTATTATCCCCGAACCCATATGGATCATGAACTCAAGGTGAATTCTATCGATCGTTTACCGGCTAAAACCCCTACGCGCCGGGCCCGCGCGGTGGCAGCAAAGCGTTCAGCTATTCTTACCGCTGCGCTGGAGTTTTTCTCGCAGTACGGCATTCATGGCACCACCCTGGATAAGGTGGCTGAGCGCGCTAATGTATCGAAAAGCAATCTTCTTTATTACTTTCCTTCTAAAGAAGATCTGTATATCGCGGTTTTGAAAGATTTGCTGGACGTCTGGTTAACCCCACTGCGTGCGCTGCGCTGCGATCAGCCTCCGCTCGATGCTATTCGTGAATATATCCGTCTTAAGCTGGAAGTCTCACGTGACCATCCGCAGGCATCCCGGCTGTTCTGCCTGGAGATGTTACAGGGTGCGCCATTATTGAAAGCGGAACTGGCCGGCGACCTGCGCCAGCTGGTAGAGGAGAAGGCAGCAATCATAGAATCCTGGGTGGCAAACGGGAAACTGTCGCCGGTGCAGCCACATCATCTGATTTTTATGCTCTGGGCCACCACCCAGCACTATGCGGATTTTGCCACTCAGGTACAGGCGATAACCGGACAGTCTCTTAAAGACGAAAGCTTCTTCCATCAGACGGTGGAAAATGTCCAGCGCATGGTGATTGAGGGAATACGCGTACGCTAAACGTACAGATTACCAGGAGCGATAATGGATTTCGTTTCACAGTTAGTTCTGGGCGCGGCCGTCACCGTTGCTCTGTTAGGCAGCAGGATGCCGGTATGGCAGGCGGCACTGGTCGGTGCGGCGTGTGGCATATTGCCCGGTCTGGACATGATCCGCGACCACGGCGATGCCATTCACAATATGACCCAGCGTCACGGTGCAAGCCATGCGTTGCTCTGGCTGACGCTGTTCTCCCCGTTGCTGGCGACTTTTTTCAGGTATCTCTTCCGTCCGCAGATATCCTCTCTTCGCTGGTGGGCCGCCGTTTGGCTGGCGTTGATCTCACATCCTCTTTTTGACCTTACCACGGTGTATGGCACACAGCTGGCGCTTCCTTTCAGCGATCGCCCTTTTGCCATTGGCTGCATGTCCGTAATAGACCCGCTCTTTATTCTACCGCTGTTGCTTGGGGTGGTGGCAGCACTGATCCTGCGTAGCAGAAGCGGCTGGCGTTGTAACCTGTCGGGTCTGATATTCAGTTGTATGTACCTGATCTGGAGTATGGTGGCGCAGACGTGGGTCATCCAGGCCGCACATCGTCAACTCCTGATGCAACAAGGCGATGTACGACAATTATTGGTGACGCCCACGGCGTTTAATACGCTACAGTGGCGGATCGTTGTGATGACGCCTGAAAGCTATCGTGAAGGCTTCTATTCATTGCTCAGTCCATTTAAACCGCTGATGTTGACTACGCATGCCAGAGGAAGGGAGTTATATCAACAATACGGCGCAAACAGGTACGTGCAGCGCGTGGCATGGTTTAGCCGCGGTTTTTTTTCAATGAAAAGGGTGGATAAACGGATTGAAATAACCGATCTGCGTATCGGGGAAGAGTCACCTTACCCATTTACCTTCGATCTTGGTACGGAAACCCTGAATAACCTGTCGGATAAACCCGAACGCGTACCGTTTCAGCCCCCTCCGCTGGGCAAACTCTGGTCAAGGTTTTAAAGGGAACGGCGGAAAGGGCACCGGCCCGCAACGATCTGCGGGCCAGCTGAGATTATCTTTCCTTACGCTTACGCAAGAACCATCCTGCTGCAAGCATCACAAACCACAGTGGTGTGACCATCAGCGCCTTGCGCGTATCTTCTTCTAAAGTCAGCAGAACCAGCACAAAGGCGAAGAATGCCAGACATATCCAGCACATAAACTTGCCCAGGGGCATCTTGTAACTGGACGCCGCATGGCGCTGTGGGTGCTTCTTACGATACGCCAGGTATGAACAAAGAATAATGGTCCAGACGAACATAAACAAAATGGCTGAAACGGTGGTGACAAGGGTAAATACGGTCATCACGTTCGGGATCAGATAAATCAGCGCCACACCGCCCAGCAGACACAGGCAGGAAAACAATAGCCCGGTGGTAGGCACGGCGCGGCTCGACAGTATTCCAAAACTGCGATGTGCTACGCCCTGTTGTGAAAGGCCATACAGCATGCGGCTGGTAGAAAATATACCGCTATTTGCGGATGATGCGGCGGAAGTCAGCACCACGAAATTGACAATGCTTGCGGCCGCCGGCAAACCAATCAGTACGAACATTTCAACAAACGGACTGCGGTCTGCGACGACATGATCCCAGGGCGTAACGGCCATAATCACTATCAGCGCCAGAACATAGAACATTATGATGCGTAAAGGGATAGCGTTAATTGCACGCGGCAGCACGGTTTTTGGATCGTGAGTTTCTGCCGCTGCCGTTCCTACCAGTTCGATGCCCACAAAGGCAAATACTGCAATCTGGAAACCGGCAAAGAATCCGCTCAACCCTTTCGGGAATAAGCCCCCGTGATCCCAGATATTGCTCAATGCAGCATGACTACCGCCAGGTGAAGGGTAATGCATCGCCACCAGCACGATACCGGTAACGATCAGCGCCACGATGGCGACAATTTTGATGATTGCAAACCAGAATTCCATCTCGCCAAACAGCTTAACTGTGGCAATGTTGAGAGACAGAAACACGGCGATGCACAGCAGAGCGCTCATCCATATAGAGAAATCGGGGAACCAAAGCTGGAAATAGGAGCTGATGGCGACCACGTCGGCGATACCGGTGACGACCCAGCAAAACCAGTAGGTCCAGCCGGTGAAGTAGCCCGCCCAGGGACCTAGCAGGTCGGCAGCGAAGTCGCTAAAGGACTTATACTCAAGATTTGACAGCAGCAGCTCGCCCATCGCGCGCATCACGAAGAACAGCATAAAGCCGATGATCATATAGACAAAGATGATTGAGGGGCCGGCCAGGCTGATGGTTTTTCCCGACCCCATAAACAGTCCGGTGCCAATAGCACCGCCGATGGCGATCAGCTGGATATGACGATTATGCAGATTGCGCCGGAGCGTTTCCGGTGCCTCCTCGCAGGTGATAGATTCTTTTGATTGATCGACCATTGTCGTTTCCTGTCCTGTTTTATTGAATTTAAAGCTCTCTTGGCTTTTAACGTATCAGAATATGTCTGCGTTGTGCGCTCCAGAGCTTAACGCAAAACTCCCCGCTATAAAGTAAAATTGAGGCTAAACTGTGAATACCCCGTATTATCTGATTAAAAACTCGGCACTGCCCTCGCGACAAGGCAAAAAAACGGGATGAGGCCATCCACTATACCCGGCTATGACCAGTATCTGGTTAGCCTGTGACCATTTTGTATCGCGGCAGGAGATCAGAATAAACCGTAGGGGGGAGTATCATCAGGTTAAGAGGTAACAATAATGAGGTTAAGGGAGGGGGGGGCGGCAATGAATATAAAAACGCTATAATATATTTAACTTATTGCCAGTAAGCCAAATATTAACAAAATTTGAATAATTTTCCCTGATATCAGTGGCTTTTGCCGATGTATGTGCCAGCTTACCCATTCCATACCTCTGTCAATCAAGGTGATACAGCAAATTACCGTGAATTAACAAAACAATTAACCATTCGAAATTATTGAATGTTTATAGGAAAAATCCTATCCTTGGCGGATACCAGGCCAAATGAAGCGCTGTGTGCTGGAAAGTAGTTAAGAATAATCACGCCTGTTATTATTTTTTTCATTGTAAAGGCTATTCTCAAGATATTAGCGAAAACGTGACACAGTTTGGTTACCTCTGGCTTACTCGCTGCAATATGAATCGGCTCGGCTGGAGGCCCTTTAACTGCATCTTTCATACAGAATAATCATTCAGGTGAAGGTTTTTACCTTTCTCCGCTGAGGTGTTAATGACATCTGAAAACTATTTCATTTGGCGAGCTGATTTAAAATCGGCTTACGACAATGGAAGTGGAATTGCTCATATCACCCGGGTAATTGAGCAGCAGTTAAAAGAGCTGGAACTCGATTTTTACTCGCTGTTTATTCGGCATCCGGTGCCGTTTACGCGGCCAAAGACGTTTCTTTACAGTAATTATCCTCAAAACTGGCTTGAGCATTATTGGCGCGAAGATTTTTATCAACTCGATCCGGTGCTGAAAATTTGCAGTGTGCCCGGCAAAGTGTGGCTTTGGGATGACGAAGATTTAAGCAGTGGTCAGAGGGTCTTTGACGATGCCAGAATACACGGGATTTACCATGGTATTTCCTGCTCGGTAATGGCCAGCAACAGATCCGTTGGTATCTTATCAATGTCGACAGCGAACGCGCTTAAAAACATCGTGCTGACCCCAGAGATTGAGCTGAAAATTCAGTATATATCGGAATTAACGATGGCCGCCCTGATTGATATCAATGATATTTCTATGGCGACAACTAAACTGGACTTAAGCGAACGAGAGCTGGAAGTTCTGAAATGGACAGCCGAGGGAAAAACATCCGCGGAAATATCTCTGATACTCTCCATCTCACAAAATACGGTAAATTTTCATCAGAAAAAGATGCAGAAAAGGTTTAACGCGCCCAACAAAACGCAAATTGCCTCCTACGCAGCCGCAATCGGCTTAATCTGAAAGAGGCGATAACTACTAAGTTTGGTAGTTCCCTATTGCCTGACGGTTGTCTACCCTGCCCCCAAAGTCACAAAGCTGTCCAATCCGTCAGGTGAGGCGCTAACAATGGGTTGCGACAGGGGATCATCGATGAAAATTATCCAAACCAGGATCGGGGATATGCCATCCTCGTTACTGGCGATGCTGGGAAGTTACCGCTACAGCGTTTTTGTCAGAGAAGAGGGATGGTCGATACCCCCCCGTCTGAGTACGCCTGGGCAGGAGTACGACCGCTACGATTGTTCCGATGTTATTTGTCTGATTGCCTGGAGCGCGCAGCATGGCATTTGTGGCTATGCTCGCCTGATGGCCAGCCCCCTTGTAGACAAAGGGGGTTTGGAAGCGGGAAAAGAGCCCGGCGGCGGTGAAAATGACGCAGCCTGGGAGATGTCACGCTTATCTGCCAGGCTGGAAGTTGATGCAGAACTGCCGTTGAGCATTTTGTGGCATGCGACGCAGCTGGCTAAAGAATCAGGATTACAGTATCTGTACAGTGCTGCAACGCCGTTATTGGAAAAGATACTTGACCAGCATGACATCAGCTATCAATCGTTAATGCCGGGAATTGTTCAGTCCGAAGATAATTTATTCGCGGTAAAAATTCCGGTAAACCAGCCGAATCTGGCTGGAAAGTTTTGCGGCGTACGGTGCTTCAGCCCTGAAGAGGTCTTGCCTACCTTCGCCGCTTCGGTGAGTTTTGGCCTGCCCGAACATCTTGACTAACCGTGCCATTTCGACCATACCACGACCAGTAGCCATGCTGTTAACCCCCAACATGAAACGGCGGCCAGCAGTGCTGCAGGTAGCCGCATTACCGTAGAAAAATACCAGAGAGACAGCAGGTAAACAAAATAGGGCAGGATGGCCCACATCCCGAAAATGATGGTAGTGCGTAACGCTTCAGTGCCACGCTCGCTGGCAACAATGTAATGGGCGAGCAGGGCGAAGGTGGGGAACAGCGGTATTAGCCCGGCAAGATAATAATGTCGCGTTTTAGACAGAATGGCGATTAACACCACCACGGCTGCCCCCAGTACTGCTTTGATAAGTAGTCCCATTGCTCTGTTCGGTCAGTTAAAACATCAAAATGTGATAAATCTGTTGAAAAAGCAATGGGCTTTTTACTGCTTAAATTGGCAGCATATGGGTTGGGGCTGATTACTGGCGGAAGGCGTGCTTAATCTGTTGGATAGTATTTGTGAACACTTGTGCCTGCTGTGGGTCTTCCAGATCGTTGATGCACTGCTCCATTTTAATAATAACTTTACCGGCATCAGCCTGGCCCATAGCTTTAAGCATCAACGTAACCAGGGCTTTCATACAGGTCACTTCATTAGCTAGCGCCTGCGCTTCTTCACTGGTTGAAAAGTCAATCTGACTCATGTTGTCTCCCGATAATCATAAACGCGGTAGCCAGCACCTGTGCCAGCCTTAAAGTTGTTGAAAGTATATCATATAACTTCATTGGGTAATAAAAGCATAAGCAGAATGCGTGAGGCCTGATTCAATGCCGACTGTCAGCGATAGAGCTTTGAAGCCAGAAATGAGAGAAATGTAAAGACGAAGACGAGGGAAATACACCGGTATTTTAACTTATTGTTATGTAGCTATTAATTTGGAAACTGAACGTTATTTTCGATATTTCCGTTTATGCCTGAATGGTCAATCCCAGGGCGAATCTGCTCATTTTAGACCTCTCATATCATATCTGTTATTTTGGACCGCATACACCGATACACTGTTTCTGTTCTAACAGAATAGAAAAAGTAGTAAGATGACCGACCTGCCACTGTCACAATAGTTACCTGCCTTAGCTATTTAGGGAGCATCGTTTGATTAGCGTTTTTCTTGTTGATGACCATGAACTGGTGCGCGCTGGTATTCGACGCATCCTGGAAGATATCAAGGGCATTCAAGTTGTAGGTGAAGCTAACTGTGGTGAAGATGCGGTAAAATGGTGCCGTGCCCACAGCACTGACGTAGTGTTGATGGATATGAACATGCCGGGCATTGGTGGCCTTGAAGCGACACGGAAAATTATACGTTACGCGCCAGATTGTAAAATCATCATGCTGACTATCCATACTGAGAACCCACTGCCAGCTAAAGTGATGCAGGCAGGCGCTTCCGGATATCTGAGCAAAGGTGCCGCGCCGCAGGAAGTGATCAGCGCCATTCGATCGGTAAATGCAGGACAGCGCTACATTGCCTCGGATATTGCCCAGCAGATGGCGCTAAGCCAGATTGAGCCGCAAAGAGCAGAATCACCCTTTAGCTGTTTGTCCGAACGCGAATTGCAGATTATGCTGATGATTACTAAAGGTCAGAAGGTGACGGAAATTTCCGAACAGCTCAATCTGAGTCCTAAAACCGTCAACAGCTATCGCTACCGCATGTTTAGCAAACTCAACATAAGCGGTGACGTGGAGTTGACGCACCTTGCCATTCGACATGGTTTGTTTAGTGCGGAGCCGTTAATCAGCAGTGAGTAATGTGTTTGATTCCAAATCCTTCCTGAAGACAGTGACCAGCCAGCCGGGCGTCTATCGAATGTACGATGCGGGCGGCACGGTCATCTATGTCGGTAAAGCGAAAGATCTCAAAAAACGACTTTCCAGCTATTTCCGTGGCAACCTTGGCAGCCGTAAAACGGAAGCGTTGGTGGCGCTTATCGAGCAGATCGACGTGACGGTAACTCATACCGAAACCGAAGCGCTGCTGCTGGAACACAACTATATCAAGCTCTATCAGCCTCGCTATAACGTGCTGTTGCGCGACGATAAGTCGTACCCTTATATTTTTCTTAGCGCCGATCACCATCCCCGCCTTGCCAGCCATCGCGGTGCTAAGCACGCTAAGGGCGAGTACTTCGGCCCCTTCCCTAATGGCTACGCGGTGCGTGAAACGCTTTCGCTATTGCAAAAAATTTTCCCGGTACGCCAGTGTGAAAATAGCGTGTACCGCAATCGCTCGCGCCCCTGCTTACAGTACCAGATTGGACGCTGTCTTGGGCCATGCGTCGAAGGGCTGGTCACTGAAGAAGAGTACGCCCGTCAGATTGACTACGTGCGCTTGTTTCTCTCCGGCAAGGATGACCAGGTATTAAACCAGCTGGTGGCGAGAATGGAACAGGCCAGCGGAGATCTGCGCTTTGAAGAGGCAGGGCGCTTGCGCGATCAGATTCAGGCGGTGCGCCGGGTCACGGAGAAGCAGTTCGTTTCCAATCAGGGCGACGATATGGATGTTATTGGCGTATCGTTCGATTCCGGTATGGCCTGCCTGCATGTGCTGTTTATCCGACAGGGAAAGGTGCTTGGTAGCCGCAGCTATTTTCCCAAAGTACCCGGCGGCACTGAGCTTGCCGAAGTGGTGCAAACCTTTGTCGGCCAGTTTTACCTGCAGGGGAGTCAGGCACGAACGCTACCCAGCGATATCCTGATTGATTTCACGCTGCCGGAGAAAGATCTGCTGGCTGCCTCTTTGACGGCGTTGTCAGGACGCCGGGTGAGTATACAAAGTAAGCCGCGCGGCGATCGCGCTCGCTACCTGAAGCTGGCGCGCACTAACGCGGCAACGGCCCTTATCACCCGGCTGGCCCAACATTCAACCATCCATCAGCGTTTAGCCGCTCTGGCGCAAACGCTGAAGCTGCCGGCTATTGGTCGCATGGAGTGCTTCGATATCAGTCATACGATGGGAGAACAAACCGTTGCATCCTGCGTGGTGTTTGATGCCAATGGGCCGCTGCGTAGTGAATATCGTCGTTATAATATCAGCGGCATCACCCCCGGCGATGATTATGCGGCAATGAACCAGGTGCTGCGTCGCCGCTATGGTAAAGCCATTGAAGAGAGTAAAATTCCAGATGTGATTGTGATAGACGGCGGAAAAGGTCAGCTGGCCCAGGCCAAAGAGGTTTTTGCGCAACTGGACGTGACCTGGGACAAATCGCATCCACTATTGCTGGGTGTGGCAAAAGGCACCGATCGCAAGGCCGGACTGGAAACGCTTTTCCTTGAACCGGAGGGGGAGGGCTTTTCTCTGCCGCCAGATTCTCCGGCACTGCACGTGATCCAACATATACGAGATGATTCGCATAACCATGCTATTACAGGACATAGGAATAAACGCGCCAAGGTGAAAAATACCAGCGCGTTGGAAACCATTGAAGGTATTGGTCCTAAACGCCGTCAAATGCTGCTTAAGTATATGGGGGGCCTGCAGCCGCTGATCAACGCCTCAAAAGAAGAGATCGCCCGCGTCCCGGGGATTTCAACCGCGTTGGCTGAAAAAATCTTCTATGCGCTGAAACACTAAGCATTGCAACACCTGGAGCAATGTAGGAACATAGAGTCAAATTGGACTTTGCCCAGACAGTTAGCATAACTATGCCACTTAATATTCCGACCTTGCTCACCCTGTTTCGCGTAGTATTGATCCCATTCTTTGTGCTGGCTTTTTATCTGCCATTTCAATGGGCTCCGCTGGTTTGCGCGTTGATTTTTATTTTCGCTGCGATCACCGACTGGTTTGATGGTTTTCTTGCCCGTCGCTGGAAGCAGACGACCCGATTCGGCGCTTTCCTCGATCCGGTCGCTGACAAAGTGATGGTCGCGATGGCGCTGGTGCTGGTCGCGGAATATTTTCACTCCTGGTGGATTACGCTACCGGCGGCAACGATGATCGCCCGCGAAATCATTATCTCTGCGCTGCGCGAGTGGATGGCGGAAATCGGTAAACGCAGCAGCGTGGCGGTGTCGTGGATCGGTAAAGTGAAAACTACCGCGCAGATGCTGGCGCTATTTGCGCTGTTATGGCGTCCAAACAGCCTTGTTGAGGGGGTTGGCGTGGCGGCGCTGTATATTGCTGCGGTACTGACTTTTTGGTCAATGTTTCAATATTTGAACGCTTCACGTCGCGATTTGTTCGAACACTGATCGAAGCGATTTAAAAAGCAGCAAACGGTTACATAGTGAGGATAATTATATTGACTCATTCCTCCAAGTCAGTAGAATGCAGCGCATCGAAAGGCAGCAGCGTCTGCCAGAAGATAAGGCAAATCAGCAAGTTCTGTAAAGTTTCATCGTACAGAGCAGGCCAAGCGGGAATAGCTCAGTTGGTAGAGCACGACCTTGCCAAGGTCGGGGTCGCGA
Source organism: Erwinia tasmaniensis Et1/99 (assembly GCF_000026185.1). Classification (NCBI taxonomy): domain Bacteria; kingdom Pseudomonadati; phylum Pseudomonadota; class Gammaproteobacteria; order Enterobacterales; family Erwiniaceae; genus Erwinia; species Erwinia tasmaniensis. Next base: position 2,337,838 of record NC_010694.1, on the reverse strand, counting down.
GTTCGAGTCTCGTTTCCCGCTCCAAATTTGTATTTACTATCTTCGCAAACAAATAAGTTTATAAGAGAAAAATTCTTATAACAGTAAGAATTAAGGCGCGTTGGCAGAGTGGCCATGCTACGGATTGCAAATCCGTCTACCTCGGTTCGACTCCGGGACGCGCCTCCACTTTACACCCTGGCCCGGGTGGTGAAATCGGTAGACACAAGGGATTTAAAATCCCTCGGCTTATGGCTGTGCGGGTTCAAGTCCCGCCCCGGGCACCATCTTCAAGACTAAGAATAAAAACAAGCAGTTAAAGCAATGTCGTAACCGCCTTCAAGGGCGGTTTTTTTGTGCCTGTCATTTGGGTATTGGCAGCAGGGTGGCAGCGAAAGGATCGCGCCGCGCTGCGGGTCAGGTAAGTCACAACGCCAGATTTCACCGATCTCTGCCGTAGTGTGATGCGGGAAAGGCATCGCGGGGGATAAAGTCAGGCGGTAACAGCCGGGCGTCTGCACGGCTGGGTGGCTTCGCGTTCAATCAGTTGCGAGCGCCAGCCGAAAAATGCAATCGGTCGAGGATGTGTTAACAGATCTCTACAAAACCACTAAAAAATTCGGCGCCACCGATCAGCTCCCTTTCTTTAAGGATATCGCGTGAGAGGAAGGGCTAACACACTACAAACTCTGGTTCAGGGAGCAGGCAGTGGATCTCTGCAAAAGCTCATCGTTGACCTCAAAAGCGCCCAGGGTGATGCACAGAAAGCCGCTAAGGTGATGGCGGATAACCTCGGCGGCGCATGGGAAGGTTTCCGCATTCAAATTGAGGAAACCACGGACGGAGCGTTACGCGGTCTGACAAAAAATCTGAGTAATGCCATTACCGGCGTAAGCTAATGGATGGAAGAAAACCCTAAGCTCACGCAGTCTCTGCTGCTGACTGCGGTAGCATACTTGCGCTGACCCTTGCCGTTGGTGGTTTATCGCTGGCGATCGGCCTTTTGGCGGGCCCGGTGACAAAGCTTTAGCTGGGTTTTAACGTGTTGCCCGGCGGTATAGGGATAAGCGGAACTATTAACGCTTTTCGCACGCCAGTTCGGCATCCGGCCCGACGCTGGCCAGCGTGCGCGGATGGGGACCCATTTTTGCCTCATTTAGCGAAAAGCGGCGCGTGGGTTGGCACCGTTCCATTCAGGACCACGATGCCCGAATACGGTATATGCATGGTTAGAGGGGGCTGTTAGCGTAAAGAACTGGCCGGAGTAGGCGCTTTTAATGGCCACGTTTTCAAAAATACCTATGCGGATCATGAGCTCAATATGGCGCAATGCCGGGTTTAATATGGTTTTATTAATCTGCTCAATAAGGGAAATGCGCTGCTTACTTTTTATATCGCCCAGCTCATGGCGTGAAATGACAGCACGACTGCGTTTTCGCCGGGCGGCCCATTCTTCAACGTGGTGCTTGTTGCAATACGGTGCAGCGCCCCGCTTCACATCACCCAAAGCAATATGCAGGTGCTCACGCCAGCGCGTTGCGTACTTTTTCAGATCCCTGTTCCAGTAGCGATCGTCCAGCATCTCGCTAAGCCCGTAATGGCGCCATCAATAAAGTACGCGGGTCGAATTCTCGGCGGTGTCAGGCAGAAAAGGTGCGCAAGACTCGCCGACCCGTCGTAAAGGCGTTTTGCATACTGGTGATGACTCAACGTTTCTACCGTTTCGTGACTTCGCTCAGCACTGACCGCATATAGATAGCAATATCCTACGCCAGCAGCTCGATCGCCGGGTCTGGGCGCAGCTGGCAAGATAAGCCCCCGGGTAGGGCGTTGTGCGCTGGCCAACAAATTAGCCCGAATAGTATGAACAATCCCAACACGGCAGACCTTGTTCAAAAGGTAACGATGACGCCAGTGTGACTGGCAGGTTAATCGTTAATCAAGCCGTTCCTTTCCCATGCTGGTTTTGCGGAAGCTGATGAGTGATGGCATGAAGGGCCTGTTGGCCTGATGAAAAACTGATACACAATATGACTTTCTGAAGCCGTGCAGTTTTTTTTAAGGCTCCATCAGGTGCCGAACTCATCGAGGTATAGGCACCCATGGCCATAGTGACGCCGGATAGATTGAGGCAAGCCAACATTGATCAAAAATCAGCGTTGCAAATAATGATGGGAACTCTGAATTTTTGTGTCTGACCGATCGTTCGCGATTATTCTACATCTTCCTCGCCCCACAGATAACGCGAAGGCTTCAATTTTGCGTTATCAATACCAGCCCGCTCAACTCTCCTTATACTCCGGCATCGGCTCTGTTTATGATGTAAACAATAATTTCATTGAAGCTTATCGTTTTTTCTGCCGAATTTATGATGAGTAGTTTGTCTATTCCAAAAAGATCGAGAAGCGTTTTTTTATATACGACTACGGATAGGGTGCATTTAAATAGAACTTTTGTCTCGTTCACCCAGGAACATTGATGTTTAATACCAACATATTGCAGCCGCTTCATAGGGAAGATATCAGCGACAGAATGAGCCAAGAAAGTTCAGCGGCAGTTCAGCATGGCAGCTTTCTGAACCAAATTAGCAGGGTCCTGGCTGGACCGGTTTTTCTGTGGGCAGATAATGAGTATATGAAAACTTCCCAGGGTGGCACACTCTTTATGAACAACCTGGAGGCGGTACAGCCTGCTCAGGCTACCGCATCTTCGCCATCCCATTACAGTCAGCCAGAGGTGTGTCGCAGACGGAAATATAACACTGAATTTGTTAACAAGGTTAAACAAGAGCTGTTCACCCACACAGTTGGGGAAGTGGCAAAAAGATATCGACTTCCCTATCCGACAGTCTACAAATGGTCGATTGCGCTGGGTGGCGTCAGGGCGAAGATCAAGAGAAGTAATGGCAAAGAGAAGATTAAGCAGGGTAATGCCAGAGAGAAGATTAAGCGGGGGAATGGCAGAGAGATCGCTCAGCAGAGCCGTTTCCACACGCTAATGCGGCTAAAAAAGCATTGTGTTAATAGGGTGAACGATCTCTGCTCACAGCAGCAAAACCTCCGCGAGAGAAGTCAAAAAGTGATTATCAGTAAGGTTGCAAAGGAAGAGGGCATTTGTATAGGAACACTCAAGAGCTGGGTAGTGAATGCCAGTAATTATTCATTCCACTCCAGGAGTGTCTTTCTGTTACCGATGAGTACCGCGGATAAAAACCACAGTGTAAAAAAATCTTATCCACGTCAGAGTGCCGGCGGTAATTCCGATGCACATCAGCTAAAGGCGCGCCGCAATGTTGATTTAGTTAAATTTCGGGCGAATAAGTCATCCACAACACCAACCACCGTCCGGACTGATTCAACTGATGCTCAAAAAATCGAAAAAGGTTTTGTAAAGTGTTTTCAACACCTTGCAAGATGGTTAAATAAATAATTTTTCACGTGTGTGGGCGCGCACTGCCACTATCCTACAAGGCGGAGGTTGCCACCTAATCTGAGGCGAACTTGTCGTGAACCTTGGGTGCAAGGGCAAGTCACATATGGGGCTGATACCTCTACACAGAGGGTATGCTATCCCACCTGGCGGGCAGGACGATCGTTCGCAACATGGCATGACCCCTCCGTAACGCGCAACCTCCCCTGGCAGAGAAGATAACTATTATCTAAACTGTTGGTTCACTTGCTTCCATAGCCTGTCCGGGCAGGGTTATAATGGCCGGATGTTTTTAGTTAGCCACCTAATAATCAGGCATTTCACAATTTGAACTCTCATGAACTGAACTTCTCGCGGTTGCTGCATCTTACCGCCAATGCCTGGCGTCAGGCGATCGATCGGCGAATGAAGGATAATGGTCTTAGCATGAGCAGCTGGATGGCGGTGGCGACCATTGCGACTCAGCAGCAGCCGATAAACCAAAAGGCGCTGGCGCAGGCTCTCGGACTTGAGGATGCCAGCGTGGTGCCACTGATCGACCGACTGGTCAAACAACAGTTGGTCGAACGCGTTCAGCCAGCGGAGGATCGCCGTAAACGCCTGCTGCACGTCACGCCGAAGGGAGAGCTGCTGAACCAGCGCCTGAAAACTGAAGCCGACGCGCTGCGTCACGAACTGCTATCGGGGCTCGATCCTGCCGAGTTGGCAACCACCCAGCGAGTTTTACAGCAACTGTTGACGGCGACCGAGGCAAAATAACGTGTCGGGTGATAACGCTAATCCTTATGCACCGCGCGAGTGGGCCCCCGGTGAGAAACCCATGCTGCCCGGCTCGCCCTCGACACCGAGTCATCCCGGTTATAAACGCATTGCCTTTGGCATTGTCGGTCTGCTTATTTGCATCACCGGGGCGCTAAGTAACGCGCTGGTCACCGCCAATTTGACCAATTTGCAGGGCGTATTTGGTGCCTATAGCAACGAAATCGCCTGGTTACCGGCGGTGTATGTCATGGGCAATATTTCTATCAACCTGCTGCTGGTCAAATTTCGTCAGCAGTACGGCCTGCGCGTATTTACCGAAGCATTCCTCGTGCTCTACGTGCTGGTCGCCTTCTTCCATCTACTGGTTAACGATCTCAGCTCGGCAATTATCGTGCGTGCGGCTCATGGTATGGTGGGGGGCGCGCTCAGTTCGCTGGGTATCTACTATCAGGTGCAGGCTTGGCCCGCCAGGCACCGCCTGAAGGCGTTGGCGATCGGTTTGGGGGCTTCTCAGCTGGCTATCCCGCTGGCGCGCCTGTTCTCCACCGAGCTGTTACAGCTGGATCAGTGGCGCGGACTCTATTTATTCGAGCTGGGTCTGGCGTTGATGGCGCTGGGCGCCGTGCTGATCCTCAAACTGCCACCCGGTGAGCGCACGAAAGTCTTTGAGAAAAAAGATTTTCTCACTTTTTTCCTGATGGCACCCGGTATGGCGCTGTTTTGCGGCGTGCTGTCATTGGGACGCATCGAATGGTGGACCAGCACCCCCTGGCTGGGCGTTTGCCTGGCCCTGGGGCTGGTACTGGTGACGGCAGCGGTGCTGGTCGAGCATAACCGTAGCAACCCGCTGATCAACACGCGCTGGTTGGGTAGCGGAGCGATCTTCCGCCTGGGTATTTTGATGATCCTGCTGCGCATAATGCTTGCGGAGCAAAATACGGGTGCAATTGGCTACCTACAACAGATCGGCTTGCAGAACGATCAGATGCAGGGGCTGGCGCTGGCTATCCTTGCCGGCGTTGCCGCGGGGATTATTTGCAGTGCGCTAACGATCAACCCTAAGCATCTTAGCTGGCCAATTGTGCTGTCGCTGATCGTGGTGATGGTGGCTTCGCTGATGGACGCGCAGTCCAGTCCGCTGACTCGAGCTGATAACATGTATATCAGCCAGTTTTTGCTCGGCTTCAGCACCTCGTTCTTTATTGCCCCGGCAATGCTGTTGGGCGTAAGCAGCGTCATAACCCAGCCGAAAAATCTGGTCAGTTTCGTGGTGCTGTTCGGTATGAGCCAGAACCTGGGAGGGCTGATGGGTTCAGCCCTGTTGGGTACCTTTCAGACCTGGCGTGAAAAATACCACTCCAGCCTGCTGGGCGACAGGCTATCGCTACTCGATCCCAACGTCACCGACCGTCTGACACAGTACAACAATCTCTTTGCCAGCCAGATTGGTGATACTACCCTGCTCGGTGCGCAGAGCACCACGCAACTACAAACGGCGGCAACGCTACAGGCAAACGTACTGGCCTATAACGATGTGTATATTCTGACTGCCGTATTAGCGGGGGTCACTTTACTCTGGGTGCTGTGGCGCCTGTCGCGCCTGCGCTACCTTAACTGGCAGCAGGCAAAGCGTGAAGCGGAATCCGAACGGCGCGCCATGCAACAATTAAACACGGAGAAACAATGAGTCAACAGGAACAGCAGCTTGATGAGCGTCTGAGAAATAATAAGCTGCGGATTATCTCCATCGCGCTGGGCTCCGGCATTGCGCTGGTCGGCGTGCTGGTGATCCTTTATGCCTGGCAGCTGCCCCCCTTCACCAGCCAGACGCAGTCAACGGAAAATGCCTACGTACGCGGGCAGGTGACCTTTATCAGCCCGCAGGTCAGTGGCTATATCACCGCGGTGAACGTGCTGGACTTTCAGCCGGTACACCGTGGCGACCTGCTCATGAAGATTGACGACCGCATCTATCGCCAGCGCGTGCATCAATCCAGCGCACAGTTAAATATGAAAAAAGCCGCGCTGGCCAATAATCAACAACAGCGGCGCAGCGCCGAAGCGGTGATCAAACGCAATCAGGCCGCGCTGCAAAACGCGAAGGCGCAGGCGCTGAAGGGCGCGCTGGACCTGAAACGCGTGGAAAACCTGGTTGCTGACGGCTCTTTATCCGTGCGTGAGCGAGATGCTTCGCGCGCCAGCAACAGTCAGATGCTGGCCGGGGTAGAGCAGGCCCAGGCGACGCTTGAAGTGTCGCGTCAGGACCTGGAGACCACCATCGTCAATCGTGCTTCGCTGGAGGCGGACGTTGCCAATGCGCAGGCTGCGCTGGAACTTGCGCAGATCGATCTCGATAACACTAAAATCATTGCGCCCCGCGACGGGCAGCTGGGGCAGATTGCGGTACGCCAGGGAGCATACGTGACCGCCGGGACCCGGCTGACTTCGCTGGTTCCGCAGCAGATGTGGGTGATCGCCAATCTGAAAGAGACCCAGATGGCGCGGATCCGCCCCGGCCTGCCGGTCAGCTTCAGCGTAGATGCGCTGGATGGTGAACGCTTTAACGGGGAAGTGGAGTACATCTCACCCGCGGCGGGGTCGGAGTTCAGCGCCATTTCACCTGATAACGCCACCGGTAACTTTGTCAAGATCGCCCAACGTATTCCGGTGCGGATTAAAATTACCAGCGATAATGCCGCTCGCCTCCGTCCGGGAATGTCGGTGGAAGTGAGTATTGATACGGCGGATATGCAGGGTGGGGTGAAAAAATGAGCCCTGTTGGTAAAGCGCTCGGCATGCTGCTGCTGGCGGCGGGGCTGGCGGGTTGTGCCACCCACGTTGAACGAGCCCCCTCATCGCTACCTATTCCGGCACAGTGGCGCAATCAGGCGGGGCCGGCCGCGGCGGTTGAGGCCGACTGGTGGCGGGCCTTCAACGATCCCGCGCTAAACCAGCTCGTCATGCAGGCGCTGCGCCACAACCCGGATATCCTTACGGCGCGATCGCGCGTCGATCAATACCGTGCTCAACTGCGTGGCGCAGAAGGAGATAACTTCCCTACGCTGGACGCTGGCGTGACGAGCAGTCGGGCACGGGCAATCTCGGCGGTGACCGGTCAGCCTTATCAGTATTCGGTATTCCAGGGGCTGTTGCAGGCCAACTACGACGTCGACCTCTGGGGCGAACGTAGCAGCAGTATCGATGCTGCCGGAGCAACCCTGGCGGCGCAGCAGGCCGCCGCCGCCGCCGCCGAGTTAACTATCGCCAGCTCGGTGGCTTCCGGCTATATGACGTTGGTGTCACTGGATGAACAGCTGCGGGTCACCGAAGCCACGCTGGCATCGCGCGACAACTCGCTCAAACTGGCCCAGCGTCAGTTTGAAACGGGCTATACCTCCAGGCTGGAGTGGCTCCAGTCGCGGTCGGAATATCAGACAGCGAAAGCGCAGGTTCCTCTGTTACGGCATCAGATAGCGCAACAGGAAAACGCCCTGAGCATTCTTGTCGGGATGAACCCACGCCGGGTCGCGCGTCAAAATCACTTCGAACACCTTACGGTACAAACGTTGCCGGCCGTGATGCCATCGCAGCTACTTCAGCGCAGGCCTGATATCGTGCAGGCCGAGCGCCAGCTTCTGGCGGCGGATGCCTCGCTGCGGTCGGCGCGTGCCAGCCTGCTGCCGTCGCTAAATCTGACCGCCAGCGGCACCCTGCAAAGTTCCGCGCTGCATCAGCTGGCCGATAACCCGTTTCGGCTGTGGAGCATCGGTGGCAGCATATTGGCGCCGCTGCTCAATCGTGAAGCGTTGACGGCACAGGTTGATGTCTCAATGGCTACGCGTAATCAGGCGCTGTACAACTATGAAAAAGTGGTGCGTGCGGCATTCAGCGAGGTAAATAACGATCTGGATGCCATCGAACGCTATCAGCAGCAGCTGGATGAGCTGCTGCTTCAGCAGCAGGTGGCCCAGGAGGCGCTGCGCATCGCCAGAAATCGTTATCAGAACGGCTACGCCTCCTATCTTGATGAGCTGGATGCCCAGCGGACGTTATTCAGTACCCAGCTCGGCGTCGTGCAGGCAAAAAATAATTTGCTGCTGGCGCAGATCGATCTCTATCGTGCGATGGGCGGCGGCTGGCGGCCCTGAAGAGAAACCTATTTCACGGCGCGTGTCGGGCAGAAATTGGACGCTACCTATGCTTGTGCGGGCATGGTGTTCTGATGCCTGGCCCACCGTACTTCTAATGGAAGTGCGGTGGGCCAGGCAAGTACAGATGTGCTGTATCACTATTAAGTTTCTGTATACAAAGTATTTTTAGCGAAATGACAGCGTAACGAACAGCCACAGAGTAGCCCACCGTCTGACACAATGACAGTCTCAGGAGAGAAATTCGACTTTCGTTAGCGGTAAAGCATTAATGGAAATGACGGGTCACCCGATCTGCTGATCGGAGGTTTGACAGGGCAAATATGCTAATTCTGTCGTAGATAAGAGCGCTTTATGCCCTTAGTTGCACGAGTCAATTAATTTATTTTTTTAACCAATTCAGACGCTGTGCTATTCTTTGTTGCCCGTACACGTCAATAATTTAATCTGACGAAGGGTGATTCTATTTAATGAATGCTGAGCCTACGTGAACTACGGTTTACCTCCTTACGAAACGGACGTCTTTCATCTTTTACTGGCCCCATAACAGCAATGTTTTGCCGGTATACTGTGGTTTGATATGAAAAACAGTCCTGAAACCGAGTCCGAAAAAGAAAAACGCGTGCCCTTAGAAGACGCCCCTTTCACCATTATGGTTTTTGCCATCGCCTCCTTCACGCTAATTACCTTTGTTATCGTTATTACTCTTTGGGTGTGCTGACGCCGTGAGTTACGGCTCCGATCCGCCTGCCGATCGGCTAACCGACGAAGATTAGGATTATCTGTGACTGGCGCTATCGGTGCTACTGGCTGGATTGGGTTGTGTAAATATCGTCAGTAGATGATACGTAAGTAACAGGGCATAATATTATTTGTCAGCAACGCATGGCGATCGGATAGGGGGGAAAATCAGACGGTGGTTTGATTGTGAGCCTGCTCTGATAGCGGCGATCGGACAGTCGTTTACTGCTGAAAAATAACCCTAATCAACTCAAGGATCGCCGATGACCGAGATACATCAGTGGCCAGATGCTGGCTTTTCGGCGACGACTGCGCGTTCACGGCTTGCGCAGGCCGTCATTCCGCTGGCGGAACAACATCCTGAGCACAGCGGCATCTTCCCTTTAGATGAAGGTCTGGACGCATTTGCCGCCCGCTATCTGCTGATCTCAATGGCCGAGCGCTCGCTGGATATTCAATATTATATTTGGCAAAACGACATGTCCGGGCGGTTACTGTTCAGTGCCGTATTGACTGCCGCCCAGCGCGGGGTAAAGATACGGCTGCTGCTGGATGATAACAATACCGGTGGCCTTGATGACACGCTGAGTGAACTGAATCGCCATCCCAATATTGAGATACGCCTGTTCAATCCTTTTTCGTTCCGTACTCTGCGCGCACTTGGCTACATCACGGATTTCGCCCGTCTGAACCGGCGTATGCACAACAAAAGTTTTACCGTTGACAATACGGCGACTATCGTCGGCGGCCGCAATATCGGCGATGAGTACTTTGCCGCCGGGGATGAACCTCTGTTCACCGATCTCGATGTGCTGGCCGTTGGCCCGGTAGTCGGGGAGGTTGCGCAGGATTTTTCGCGCTACTGGCAAAGTCGGGCCGTTGCGCCGCTAAACACCGTCGTTGACGAAGAGGCGGGTGAACTCTCGGCCGTCACGCTACCGCAGGCGTGGCGTGAAACCACCCGGGTACAGCGTTATCTGCGGCGGGTGGACGAATCGCCGTTTGTCAGTCAACTTGAAAGCCGTTCTCTGCCGTTTATATGGGCCAATACTCGTCTGTTAAGCGACGACCCGCGCAAAGGGTTGGGGCGCGCAAGAACAAGTACGCTTTTGCCACAACGTATGCTGTCTGCCATCGGCAAACCGCAGCGCCAGTTCGACATTATTTCCGCCTATTTTGTTCCAACGCGTGCCGGCGTGGCCCAGCTGCTTTCGCTGGTGCGTAAAGGGGTAAAAATCGCCGTGCTGACCAATTCACTGGCGGCTAATGATGTTTCCGTGGTGCATGCCGGTTACGCCAAATGGCGCAAAAAACTGTTACGTCACGGCGTTACGCTGTATGAGCTAAAGCCCCATAACGGGATGGCTCCGGCTTCGCATGACCGTGGCTTAACCGGTAACTCGGGAGCCAGCCTGCACGCCAAAACGTTCAGCGTTGATAACCAGCAGCTGTTTATTGGCTCATTTAATTTCGATCCGCGTTCGGCGATGCTGAACACGGAAATGGGGCTGGTCATTGAGAGCGAAAGCCTGGCAACGCAGGTGCATCAGCGCTTTATGACCAGTATGCCCGACAAGGCCTGGACGCTGAGGTTGGATAAGTGGGGGCACATAAACTGGGTGGAATATCCGGATGACCCGGAGAAAGAGGTTGTGCACAAACATGAACCGCAAACGCGACTGATGCAGCGTCTCTTAGTCCGCCTTGTCTCACGTCTGCCTATCGAGTGGTTGTTATAAGCCGCCGGTGACCGGGGCGCGCGCCCCGGTCACCGCTTAATGTTGTGCTTTCCCGGAGAACAGGAAGCGCAGCAGCGGAATACGCAAATGGATTTCATACAGCACAAAGGCGATGCCAAAGACGAACACCAGTCCTGCAAAGAAGCCCAGCGTGTTGTTACCTATCTCGTTAACAAAAAGAATGCCGTAGAGAATGGTTAACGGATGGTGTACCAGGTAGATAAACAGTGAGGCGTTAACAAGATACCTTACGCGCGGAGAGTGTGAATTCAGCAGGCGATAGCCGAGTGAAAACACCACATTGATCATCCACAGCCCCATCAACATGGACGTCAGCGCATCGATTTCATACAGCCAGCCGCCGCCATGGCTCCACGTCTGATTAGCGACATAGGCGGCAAACGCCAGGGCGGAACCGACAAAGGTCCAGGGCACCGGACGAACGAAAAGGGCTTTAATCGCCGGGTATTTCCACGCCATTGCTCCCAGCACAAAAAAAGGCAGATAAAATAACGTCTGCATCACGGCCATATTGAACAGCGCATCACCGAGGATCTGCGGGGCAAAGATAAACAGCGTGCGGCGGAAAATACACCATGCAAGGCAGCAAAGCAGGATCCAGAGGGTAAGACGGCCCCAGCCAAGATCGGAATGGTCTGATTTTTCCCTCTTACTGTCGCGCAAAATAGTGAAAAGCCAACGGCCCGCCAGGGTGAGCAGTACCAGCACCAGCAGAAACCACAGGTGGGAAATTAAATCCCAAACCAGCGCATTGTACTGCTGATAAAACGTCATGCTACTCCAGTTACCTATCTTGCTGGTCCACTCTTTAAGCATGAAGAATTGAGGCAGGGTGATAAGCGGAATGGCCGTCAACATTGGGATGCCAACCCGCTCCATACGCACCTTCAGCCAGCTGCTGGGGTTATAACGCAGGAACAGCATGTAGGAAAAATAGCCTGAGATGACGAAGAACACCTGCATGCGAAAGGCATGGATGAAATCATTCAGCAACGTCAGCCACTCGGAGGGGGAGCTACTGTTTACCGACCAGCTTTGAGTTGAATAAATGAGCGATACATGAAAAGGCACCCCTAATAACATTAACCAGGCGCGAATCGAATCAAGGAAGTACTCTCTTTGCTGTGTTTTTCTAGTCATAAATATCCGTTTTTCAACGCGTTATCCGCTTAGTGGATCCGTAATCAGCCTAAAGCTTACTGCTTACTTTACCAGGGCGAATAAGCGTATACTATCAGTCGAATCTGGTTCCGTTAAAAGCTTAAGGATCGGAAGTTTCGTGAATCAGAATATCGGAACAAAAACGCGGTCATGCTGTCGGAATACTAAATTATCCTTTAAGATGAATTAATTGTTTAAGCACCCGAAATGGGGGGGATGTCCGGATTAAAATGAACAATAAACCAAAACTGATGAAATTGCGCTGGGTTGGCGCTGCCGTTTTGTTCTCAATGTATGCCAACAGCAGTTGGGCTTTCAGCATTGACGATGTGGCAAAACAGGCGAAAGATTTAGCCGGAAAGAGCTTCGAAGCGCCGAAAAGTAATCTGCCTTCGCAGCTGCGTGAAATGAAATACGCTAACTACCAGCAGATCCAGTTCAACCATGACAAAGCCTACTGGAGTAAGCTTAAAACCCCTTTTAAACTTGAATTCTATCATCAAGGTATGTACTTCGATACCCCGGTACGCCTCAATGAAGTGACCGCAAACAGCGTGCGCGAGATTAAATATTCTCCAGAGTATTTCAATTTTGGTAACGTGCCACACGATGCCGACACGCTGAAGAACCTCGGTTTTGCCGGTTTCAAAGTGCTGTATCCGTTAAATAGCAAAGATAAGAAAGATGAAATTTCCAGCTTCCTCGGAGCCAGCTATTTCCGCGTGATCGGTGCAGGGCAGGTTTATGGGCTTTCTGCTCGTGGCCTTGCCATAGACACCGCTCTGCCTTCCGGTGAAGAGTTTCCGCGCTTTAAGCAGTTCTGGATCGAGCGTCCAAAGCCGCAGGATAAGCATCTGGTTATTTATGCACTGCTCGACTCGCCGCGAGCCACCGGAGCATATCGCTTCCTGATCACCCCAGGTAAAGACAGCACCGTCGATGTGCAGTCAAAAGTTTATCTGCGTGACAAAATTGGCAAGCTGGGCGTTGCACCGTTGACCAGTATGTATCTCTTTGGCGCCAATCAACCGACGTCTCAGGTTAATTACCGTCCGGCCCTGCATGATTCTAACGGCCTGTCTATCCACGCCGGTAACGGTGAATGGATATGGCGTCCGCTGAATAATCCAAAACATCTGGCGGTCAGTACCTTTACCGTTGAAAACCCGCGCGGTTTCGGACTGTTACAGCGTGGGCGCGAATTTGATAAGTTCCAGGATCTGGACGATCGTTACGATCTGCGTCCAAGCGGCTGGATAGAACCGCAGGGCGACTGGGGTAAAGGCCGCGTTGAGCTGGTTGAAATCCCAACGGCGGACGAAACCAACGATAATATCGTGGCATTCTGGACCCCGGAAAGCCTGCCTGAAGCGGGCAAAGAGATGAAGTTTGCCTATCGTCTGCATTTCACCCGCGATGAAAGCCAGCTGCATTCACCGGAGACGGCGTATGTAAAAAGTACCCTTCGCTCTACCGGCGATGTTAAGCAGTCCAACCTGGTGCGCCAGCCGGACGGTACCGTGGCCTTTATCGTTGATTTTGTTGGCCCGGAGATGAGCAAACTGCCGGAAAATACCGCGGTAACGCCTCAGGTCAGTATTGGTAACAACGGTGAACTGGTGGAGAACAGCGTTCGCTATAATCCGGTCACCAAAGGGTGGCGTCTGATGCTGCGCATTCGCATTAAAGACGCCAAACAACCTACGGAAATGCGTGCTGCGCTGGTTAACGGTGACAAAACGCTGACGGAAACCTGGAGCAATCAGTTGCCTGCCAATGAATAAGTCTACCGTAATACCTACTGAATATATCGATGCGCTGCCTCTTTCCCCTGAACGGAAAGGGGCGCTGCGTGATGCTGTGCCTGAAAACGCGGAGGATAGCTTCAGTCAGCTGCATCATCAGCTGGCTGACGAGGGTTCTACTCAAACACGTCCTGACGATGCGCCACAGGCGTCTGTCAAAGCGCGTGTCGAAATGAGCTGGCCTGACTCTGTCGATGAGGGACGTCAGTTTGGCAAAGATGCGCTGGATCGCACAACGCTGAAAGCGATGCCGAAGCACACCCGTTCTTCTATGTACCCTGAGGAGTGGCGCACCAACCCGGTGGCGCGTGCGTGGGACGCCGTGCGCGGGCGTAAAAGCACCCCGCGTTATGCCAGCAAAGAAGAGCAGAAAAGAGAGGACAAATGGCGGCATGTAGGCTCCATTCGTCGCTATATCCTGCTGTTCCTCACTGTGTTCCAGACGGTGGTGGCGACCTGGTATATGAAGACCATCCTGCCTTATCAGGGCTGGGCGCTGATCGACCCGATGGAGATGATCAATCAGAACTGGCAACAGTCGGTACTACAAATCTTGCCTTACGTGCTGCAAACCGGGATCCTGATCCTCTTTGCCGTGCTGTTTTGCTGGGTTTCAGCCGGGTTCTGGACGGCGCTGATGGGCTTCTTACAGCTGCTGATCGGTAAGGATAAATACAGCATTTCCTATCTGACCAGCGGTGATGAACCTATCAACCCGGAACATCGTACGGCGCTGATTATGCCGATCTGTAATGAAGACGTGGGGCGCGTGTTCGCCGGTCTGCGTGCCACCTGGGAGTCGGTAGTGCGTACCGGCGAACAGGACAACTACGATGTCTATATTCTTAGCGACAGCTACAATCCGGATATCGCCATGGCCGAGCAAAAGGCCTGGATGGAGCTGGTGCGTGACGTGGGCGGGGAAGGGCGTATTTTCTATCGTCGCCGTCGTCGTCGTGTGAAGCGTAAATCCGGTAACATTGATGACTTTTGCCGCCGTTGGGGCAGCCAGTACAGCTATATGGTCGTACTGGACGCCGACAGCGTGATGAGCGGTGAGTGCCTGAATGGTCTGGTACGCATGATGGAAGCCAACCCGAATGCGGGTATTATCCAGTCATCGCCGAAAGCATCGGGTATGGACACGCTTTATGCGCGCTGTCAGCAGTTTGCCACCCGGGTTTACGGGCCGCTCTTTACCGCCGGCCTGCATTTCTGGCAGCTGGGTGAGTCACACTACTGGGGCCACAACGCTATTATCCGCGTTCAGCCGTTTATTGAGCACTGTGCGCTGGCCCCTCTGCCGGGAGAAGGTTCATTTGCCGGCTCGATCCTTTCGCATGACTTTGTCGAAGCCGCGCTGATGCGCCGCGCCGGTTGGGGAGTGTGGATCGCTTATGATTTACCCGGCTCCTATGAAGAACTGCCGCCGAACCTGTTGGATGAGCTGAAGCGCGATCGCCGCTGGTGCCACGGTAACCTGATGAACTTTCGTCTGTTTCTGGTAAAAGGCATGCATCCGGTTCACCGAGCGGTATTCCTGACCGGCGTGATGTCCTATCTGTCTGCTCCGCTATGGTTTATGTTCCTGGCGCTGTCAACCGCCCTGCAGGTGGTGCATACGCTGATGGAGCCGCAGTACTTCCTGCAACCGCGTCAGCTTTTCCCGGTGTGGCCGCAGTGGCGACCTGAACTGGCGATTGCGCTGTTCTCGACGACGCTGGTTCTGCTGTTTTTGCCGAAACTGTTAAGTATTATCCTTGTGTGGTGCAAAGGAGCGAAGCCTTACGGCGGCGCATTGCGCGTGCTGGTTTCACTGTGCCTGGAAATGCTGTTCTCAGTGCTGTTGGCACCGGTACGTATGCTGTTCCACACCGTCTTCGTGGTCAGCGCGTTTCTCGGCTGGGAAGTGGTATGGAACTCACCGCAGCGCGATGACGACGCCACGCCGTGGAGCGAGGCGTTTAAGCGCCACGGCTCACAAATGCTGCTTGGCCTGGTCTGGGCTGGCGGAATGGGGTGGCTGGATCTTAACTTCTTGTGGTGGCTGTCTCCGATCGTCTTCTCGCTGATCCTGTCACCGTTTGTTTCTGTCTGGTCCAGTCGTCGTACTCTTGGCCAGGCGTCGAAGCGCGGCAAGCTGTTCCTGATCCCGGAAGAGTACAATCCGCCGCAGGAGCTGCTGGACACCGATCGCTACGTCGAGCTTAATCGCGAGCGAGCGCTGGATGACGGCTTTATGCATGCGGTATTCCATCCATCGTTCAACGCGTTGGCAAGCGCGATGGCGACATCGCGTCACCTACAGAGCGATATCCTTGACTTCGCCCGCGATCGGCGCGTCGAGCAGGCCTTGAGTGGCTCTCCGGCCAATCTCAATCGCGACAGCCGCCTGGCGCTGCTTAGCGACCCGGTAACCCTGTCACGTATGCACTATCGTCTGTGGCAGAATGCAGATAAGTATCGCGACTGGTCAGATCATTATCATAGTCTGAAGCTGAATCCGCTGGCGTTAAATAACGCGAAGTAGGTCGGTCTGGTTGCTGTACCCGCGTACAGGCCATCAAATCAAAGCCGGAACATCGCGTTCCGGCTTTTTTTACGTATTCTTTGCATTAGTCATGGCGGCGGACTCACCGTTAAGCGCTAAAATAGCGCGTCCATATGCATGAAAGTGAAGGGAAGGAGAGAGTGAAAGTGTTGATACGCGCAATGGCGATGGGCCTGAGCATACTGGTACTGAGCGGCTGTGGCAGCATTATCAGCAGAACCGTGCCCGGACAGGGGCAGGGTAATCAATATTACCCCGGCGTGCAGTGGGACGTGCGCGACAGGCCTTGGCGCTTTATTGCCATCATCGACCTGCCGCTTTCGCTGGTGGTGGATACGCTGTTACTGCCGGTGGACGCGCGGCACGGGCCGTACGAATAGCACTGATGCGGGATCAGATCAGATTATCGGATTCGCTGTTATCGTCTTCCCACTCTTCAGCGGCCGCCTTGCCCTCTTCAGTATCACCCGGTGGCTCCAGCTGAAATTCGCCGTCGTCCCACTCATGAAGGGTATTTTCCGCAAGCCACTCCTGACGCAGTTCAACCTCGTCAAATTCGCCGTCGAAAATTGCCTGTGCGGCTTCACCGCTGCTTAGCGGCAGGCATTCACCTTCATCACCGTCATCGGTGAAAAATTCAGCCTGCCACATGATATCGCCATCCTGCATCACGTATTTTTGCAGATTAAACTGACTGACTGAAACCTCATCCTCTTCCTGTTCCGGGTTGGCGGCCAGATACTCTTCGCGTGCAGCATCAATCGCTTCTTCCAGCGTGGCATAAAGGTTCATCGCGATCTCCGTGGTGTAAATAAGCTAAAGGGTAATTGTTGTCGCTATCCGCAAAGATGCAAGGGCGCGACACAAAAAAATTGTGCCGGGTACACAGCGAAAACGGTATGACAGACGGGGAATAAGAGAGACATGAAGCAGACGGCATCGGGGGGACAGGCCGGAAAATCCGGCCTGTTAAGGGAATTCAGTAAAGGGCAGGCTGTCCTTCAGGGCGAGTCTTGAAACGGCGGTGAAGCCACATATACTGATCTGGCGCCATCAATACGCCCTGTTCGACGATGTTATTCATGCGAGCGGCCGTCGCCGCTTCGTCATTTAAAGGAATGGCCTGCTCTTCAGGCAGAATAACCATCTCATAGCCTTTGCCTGCCGGCAGGCGGCGGGGCACAAAGGGGATCACCGCCGGCTTCCCGCTGCGAATAAGCAGGTAGCTTCCCTTCGTGGACGCCGCCTGATCAACGGCGAAAAACGGCACGAACACGCTGCTTTTCGGGCCGTAATCGTGGTCCGGTGCATACCAGATAATATCGCCACTTTTCAGAGCGCGTATCATGCCCTTCAGATCCTTCCGGTCAAGCATGCTTTTATTCGAACGCATGCGGCCCCATGTCTGAAGCCAGTCAATCAGCGCATTATCATTCGGTCGGTAAACGCCAATCCCCGGGTTGTGGATGCCGAAAATTCGTGCTCCCAGCTCAAGCGTCAGAAAATGCATACCGATCAACAGTACGCCTTTCTGGTCGGCAGCAGCCTTACTGATATGTTCTAATCCGCTGACCTTAAACCATTTTGTTATTCGCCACTCCGGCCAAAACCACGCCATGCCGGTTTCTATCAGCCCCATGCCCAGCGATTCGAAGTTGCGTTTCATCAGCGCTTCACGCTCGGCGGCGGGCATTTCTGGAAAACAGAGTTCGAGGTTACGTCTGGCAACGTCCACCCGGCGTTTTAGAAAGCGCATGGAAAGCCTTCCTAATCCACAACCAACATAATAAAGCACCGGATAAGGGAGTAACACCAGCACATAGAGAAGAGCAATACCCAACCAGGTAAACCAATAACGGGGATGCAGTAATGCACGACTAAATTGAGGCAGCTGAGTCATGAGTTTCCAGAACGTCAAAAAAAGGGAGCTATTATGAAGCCCATAAAAATTTAATTATGGCCTATTGTGCCATCATAAATATGAAAACTGAAATAATCTGCTGTTTCATCCTTAGTGGCGATATGGCCAAGGTAAGGACATCACACGTTAACTGATGTATTATAGACGCGCAAAAAAATTTACCCTATTTGAATTCAGGAAAGTACACCATGCCAGTGTTACATAACCTTGTGTCCAATGAAGAGCTAAAAGCGCGTATGCTGGCCGAGACCGAGCCGCGCACTACAGTTTCTTTCTATAAATATTTCACCATTGAAGATCCGCGTGCCTTCCGGGATGCACTTTACGTGGCGTTGACCCGCCTGAAAGTATTTGGTCGCGTTTATGTCGCGGCAGAAGGAATTAACGCCCAGGTCAGCGTTCCCGCAAGCCTGTATGAAGAGATGAAAGCCACGCTGTATGGCTTTCATCCGGCGCTGGACAAGCTGCGCATGAATATTGCGCTGGACGATGACGGTAAATCCTTTTGGGTGCTGCGTCTGAAGGTCCGTGAGCGCATCGTGGCGGACGGGATCACCGATGAAAGTTTTGATGCCAGCGATGTCGGGGCCTACCTGAAAGCGGCGGAAGTGAACGCCATGCTGGACGATCCCGAAGCGGTTTTCGTCGATATGCGCAATCATTATGAGTACGAAGTGGGGCATTTCGATAACGCTCTGGAGATCCCGGCCGATACCTTCCGCGATCAGCTGCCGATGGCGGTTGATATGCTGGAGCAGGACAAAGACAAAAAGATTGTTATGTACTGTACGGGAGGGATCCGCTGTGAAAAAGCCAGCGCCTGGATGCGCCATAACGGTTATGAAAATGTTTACCATATTGAAGGTGGGATTATTGAATATGCCCGCCGCGCGCGCGAACAGGGTTTACCCGTTCGTTTTAAGGGCAAGAACTTTGTTTTTGACGAGCGCATGGGTGAGCGTATTTCCGACGACGTTATCGCGCATTGTCATCAGTGCGGTGAACCCTGCGATAATCACGTTAACTGTCTGAATGACGGTTGCCACCTGCTGTTTATCCAGTGTCCGGCCTGTGCGGTGAAGTTCAATCACTGCTGTAGCCCGCTGTGCATGGAGGAGCTGGCACTCACGCCGGAAGAGCAGCGCGCGCGCCGCGCCGGACGTGAAAACGGCAACAAGATATTCAACAAATCGCGTGGCCTGCTAAGCACCACCATGCATATCCCTTCCCCGAAAGAGTGATACGCCATCTCACCGGGCAGCCGCCCGGTGAGATGCTCAACTGCGATCTTTTACTGGCGTACGCCTTCCAGAGAAATAATCAGATCAACATCCTGCGAAGCTGGCCCCAAATCGGTCTCAACATTGAAATCTTTCAGCGCAATTTTGCCGGCTGCTTCAAAGCCAGCACGGTAGCCGCCCCACGGATCTTTGCCTTCGCCCATCAGTTTGGCGGAAAGTTTGACCGGCTTGGTCACGCCGTTCAGCGTCAGATTACCGTTGACGGTCAGCCCCTCTCCCTCTTTCACCACGCCGGTAGAAACATAGGTCGCCTGCGGGAACTTGCCGGTATTAAGGAAGTGGGCGCTGCGCAGATGCTTATCACGCTCCGCATGATTAGTATCGACACTGGCAGTATTGATGACGACATTCACCTTGTCTTTGCTCGGATCCGCCTCGTCAAAAGTGAACGCACCATCGAAATCCTTAAAACTGCCGTACAGCCAGCTATATCCCAGGTGTTTGATACGGAACTGAACAAACGCATGCTGTCCTTCCTTATCAATTTTATACTCGGCTGCGTTGGCGGTGGCTCCCGTCATTAATAGCGCAGCGGTGGTCAGGCCCAGAATCGTTTTCTTCAGCATAGTGTCTTCCTTTCATGAGGTTAGTCGATGCGGTGACCCAGCATCCTTTTTAACGTGATATCGCGATCGATAAAATGGTGTTTTAACGCGGCCAGCCCGTGCAGCACGGAAAGGATCACCACGCTCCATGCCAGCCAGAGGTGAATGTTGCCAGCCAGATCGGCCTGTTCGCCCAGCCCGGTAAACAATGCCGGCACCGGCAGGACGCCAAATACATCGACTGGCTTACCTTCTGCCGTTGAAATTAGGTAGCCGCTGATCAAAATGGCAAACAGCAACCCGTAGAGCAGAAGGTGGGCTATCACCGCACCGTGGCGTACCAGCGGGCTGTAGCTCTTAAGCGGCTTGGGTGGGGGGGAAACGAACCGCCATACCACGCGCACCAGCATCACGGCAAACAGCACCATACCGATGCTTTTATGCAGTTCCGGGGCTTTGTGATACCACTCGTCGTAATAACCCTGCGTTACCATCCATAGTCCGAGTGCAAACATGCCATATACCGCAACGGCCACCAGCCAGTGCATACCGATGCTCAATGCGCCATAACGCGTAACGCTATTTTTCCACCGCATAGTGATATCCATTCCTCATCATTTGAGATAAGACTGACCATAACCCGGCGTAAAATCAACAAATATGTTTACAGTTTTAAGAATCCATTACCTGTTTCAAAAATTTTGAATTAAAAGTAATAATTTGGACAAGATATCAGAAGTGGATTCGGAAAAAAGTCAATCACGTGCTTAAGTTAACTGTTTTAAAATAGTTGTTTTCTAAAAAACATGTTCTGATTATTTGCTGGTGATTGTGTGTTTTTTCAAGATTTTGTCGAGATTTGTCAATAAAGTGGGCTGGGAATCGTTATGATATTTTATGCTTTACCCATGAAGACAATGTCAGGGAGATAACTATTTTACCAGATAAGACGTTTCCCTATTGTAAGTAGGGTGATTTCGACAGGTTATAGGTAAATATATGGCCGACTTGATCATCTGCGCGATCTTGTCTACGGTAATGTTGTGTAAATAACGAATAATGTTAGATTTACCATACATTACGGTTTCATCTTTGCAGAGTTATAGCTTTCTTCCACCATGCTCATTTCAGGCGACGAAAGCTATAAAGCTGCTCTCATATCAGTGTCACAATCGGGAGCGCTAATGGGCGAAAAATCAGAGGGGCAGCAGCCTCATAAGAAACATTTCTGGAATAAAAATAAGGCCACCGGCAAAGAACTCAACATCGACGATATCACTATTGTTGATAAGTCGATGTTGAAACGCGCCGTGGGCGCCGCTGCTCTGGGTAACGCGATGGAGTGGTTTGACTTCGGGGTTTATAGCTATCTTGCCGTGACTATCGGCAAGGTGTTTTTCCCCGGCGGCAGTCCCGCCGCGCAGCTGCTGGCCACATTCGGCGCGTTTGCCGCAGCGTTCCTCGTTCGACCGGTTGGTGGCCTGGTATTCGGACCGCTTGGCGATCGCATAGGCCGCCAGAAAGTGCTGGCAATCACCATGATCATGATGTCGATTGGCACTTTCTGTATCGGAATTATTCCCGGCTATCATTCTATCGGCATTATGGCCCCGGTACTGCTGCTGCTTGCGCGCCTGTTACAAGGGTTCTCAACCGGGGGGGAATACGGTGGCGCCGCTACGTTTATCGCCGAATACTCCACCGATGAGCGCCGTGGCTTTATGGGCAGTTTTCTTGAGTTTGGCACCCTGGGGGGGTATCTGCTGGGAGCCGGGTTGGTGACGGCGTTAACCGCAGCGATGCCGGAGCAGGATCTGCTTGACTGGGGCTGGCGCATTCCGTTCTTTATCGCCGCGCCGCTGGGCCTGTTTGGGCTGTATATCCGTTTGAAGCTGGAAGAAACGCCAGCCTTCCAGAAGCATATGGAAAAACAGGACGCGCTGGAGCACAGCAAACCACGCCTGGGTCTGTGGCAGATGCTGAGCAAGTACCGCGCCGCGATGCTGAAATGTATTGGCCTGGTGCTGCTGTTTAACGTTTCAAACTATATGCTGACATCCTACATGCCGAGCTATCTGACCGGAATACTTGGCCTGAGCGAACTCAGCTCCCTGTTACTGATCCTGGTGGTGATGTTTGTCATGATGCCGCTGACGTTGTTCTGGGGCCACTGGAATGACCGCCTGGGACGCCGTCCCGTCATCTGGGCCGGGGCGATTGGCCTGATCGTGCTGGCAGTACCGTGCATGATGCTGATCGGCACCGGTAACATGCTGCTGGTATTTACCGGGCTGATTATTCTCGGCGCCATCCATACCTGCTTCAGTGGTTCTATGCCGGCCACCTTACCGGCGCTGTTTTCCACGGATATTCGCTACAGCGCGCTGGCTATTGGTTTCAATTTATCGGTCTCACTGTTTGGCGGCACGACGCCATTGATCACGACCTGGCTGGTGGAGAAAACCGGCAATCTGCTGATGCCGGCTTATTATCTGATGGGGGCGGGAGTGATTGGGGTGATCACCGTCTTTACCCTGCGTGAAACCGCGCGTAAACCGCTGCGTGGTTCAGCGCCATCGGTCGGCAGCCGGGCGGAAGCCCAGCGCCTGGTGGATAAACTGCGGCTGCGCCGTAAAAAGGCGGCTGCCGAGTAATCATGCTGCATCCTACGATGGCTCGCTGATTGAGCCATTTTAGGGTGGGGCAGGCTACAGGTCGTTTGCAAACCGCGACAGCGAGAAAGGGGTTAAATCAAATTCGCTCTGCCTGCCCTGGGCAAACTGCGCTGCGATCTCACCCAGCACGCTGGCAAATTTGAAACCGTGCCCGCTTAACCCGCTGATTACCATACGGTCAGGCTCACCCGGCAAAGTGTCAATAATAAAGTCCCCATCCGGGGAGTTATCGTAGGTGCACGCCTCGCCCCGCAGACAAACCCCAACGCCGGGCAAAAACTGGCGTATAAAGCTAAACAGTTCGCTGCCGTCGGCTGCCAGAGCGCCAAACGGCTTACGCTCGGCGGCGGATGCAATAGGTTGACCGCCTTCATGTTTGCCCATCTTAAGGGCGTTATTATCGGCGGGGAAGCCGTAGTAGTGGTTTCCGTCGGGCATCTCCACGGTAAATGCCGGAAATTTATTGTTTTCACTGTAGCGGCCATCGGCCTGATGCCAGGCAAACACTTTGCGCACCGGGGCAACGGGTAACTCGGGGCAGAGCGTCTTTACCCAAGTCCCGGCGCTGAGTAACAGCCTGCGCGCCTGGTAAACCCCGTCTGCAGTGGCCACGGTTTGCAGCCCGTTCTGCGTATCGATATGGTTTACAGGGCAGTTAAACAGCTGGGCGCAGCCCGCCTCCCGCGCCAGACGTATCCAGCTTTTCACCGCGACTTCAGCTTTCAGATAGCCGGAAGCGGGTTCGAATACGCCGATATAGCCGTTCGGTAGCGCGATTTGCGGCCAGCGCTGCATCACGTCGGCCTCGCTGAGGATTTCCACATCCAGCCTGAATTGTTCTGCGCTGCGCATCACGTTCTGAATAAATTCAGCCTGTTGTGGCGCAAGGTTGAGCACCCCGCAGCGCTGCATGACGCGCTCGCCGCTGTCCTGCTCAAGCCGATCCCAGAGCTGTTGGGCACGTAACACCATCGGAACATAGCGAGCACCTTCGCCGTAGGCATGACGTATCAGGCGGCTTTCGCCATGATGACTGCCTTCCCGGTGCGGCGGGTGGTGGCCGTCAATCATCAGTACTTTCAGGCCAGCCTGGGTGGCGTACCATCCGGCGGCTGCGCCCACCGAACCGCTCCCTACCACAATCAAATCGTAAACCATTGCGAGCAACCTCACTTATTCGGGTAATTCTGGCAGAATAACAAATTATTACAGGCATGAAAAAGGCACCTTGATAAGGTGCCTTTGAGCAACACGGTGAAGCCTTTTAATGCTTCTTGTAATCGCGATCCTGGTAGTCGGTAGCTTCTATTTTTGCAATGCCAGCTTCAAGAATGGAAATAAATTGTCTGGCAACATCGGTGGTCAGCCAGTAGGTCTGTCCCACTTCAGCTTCATCAGCCTGCTGTTGGTTGGAAGACAGCGAATGCAAACGGATCATCATGGCATCATAACTGTCTACGGTACTGATATCCCACCCGATGAGGGGATGTGTCTGGATGACATCTTTGTTACTGTCCATCATAACCCCCTTATTACTCGTGAATGATGACAACGAAGTGATTTATCGAGGTTCAATGCGTTTATTTTTCTACAGCCAACTGATTATAACAGCAGTTCTGGCAACGCGCTGAATTTAACCACAGCACTGCAGATACCTGCGCCTCATGACAGCAGTGAAATAGCGAGCAGGTATAAAAAACCCTAAGAAAATATAACCGCGTTATTTGCGGTGCGGCTATCAGATTAAACCTATTAAAGTGATTATATAAGACACGTATTTTTTTACTTTAATAAGAGCAAAGTAGCCTAAGAGGAGCGCTCTGGCCATGTTTTAGAATATAAAAAGGCCGGAAGGCGTTTCCGGCAGAAGTGTGGCAATAAGTAATATGACGTTTAATCTGTGATAAACCAGTCGTCCGCGCTTTCCCAGGTTTCCTGTAAAATGTCCGTAATCTGGTCTTTTGCTTCTTTGTCGCCGCCCATCACCGTCAGGCTGTTCGCGCTGGCATAGCGTACTGAAATGGTATTGTTCCCGTCGGGAAAATGTTTGTCGATACGTTTAGACAATTCCTGCGTTAGCGCGTCGATAGCGCCCGCGGGCAAAGAAGTGGTTTTTGCTACAGTGACTTCAATACGCATGATAGCCTCCGGTTGAATAACTGTGAATATATACAGTAACCAATGCGAAGGCAATCACTATTAAGCGCAGGGTGATTAAAGAACCACCTGCCAGTTAAGCGTTTCACCCGCGAGGAACGGCACCAGATTATCACCATTGCCGCCAACCCTGATGCTTTCCGGGACTGTCCACGGCTGACGGATCAGCCTCACCTTATCTTCATTCAGCGGCAGACCATAAAAGCCTGGGCCGTTTTCCGAGCAGAAGGCTTCAAAATGCGCCAGCGCGCCGATCTCTTCAAACACCGTCGCATACGCGCTCAGCATTGACGGCGCGTTGAATACGCCGGCGCAGCCACAGCTGGTTTCTTTGCGGTCCCGCGTATGCGGAGCGGTATCGGTGCCGAGGAAGAAGCGTCGATGACCGCTGGCAACGGCATCACGCAGCGCCTGCTGGTGAATATTCCGTTTGAGAATCGGCAGGCAGTAGAGATGCGGGCGAATACCGCCAACCAGCATATGATTACGGTTAAACATCAGATGCTGTGGCGTAATGGTTGCCGCAAGGTATTGATTGCCTTCCAGCACATACGCCGCCGCTTCCTGTGTGGTGATATGCTCGCAGACCACCTTCAGCTCAGGGAACTGCTGGCGCAGCGGGTGTAGCACGGTTTCGATAAAGCGCGCTTCGCGATCGAAAATGTCGATGTGCGCGTCGGTCACTTCCCCGTGGATCAACAGTGGCATACCGATTTTCTGCATACGCTCAAGTACCTTAGCAATTGAGGCTATGCTGGTGACGCCGTGTGCAGAGTTCGTGGTCGCATGCGCCGGATAGAGCTTCGCGGCGGTGAAAACGCCTTCAGCAAAGCCGGCTTCGATTTCATCCGGGTCGAGGCCATCGGTCAGGTAACAGGTCATTAACGGGGTGAAGTCGTGGGCGGCGGGTACGGCAGCAACAATACGCTCGCGGTAGGCACGGGCGGCGGCGACGCTGGTGACGGGCGGAACCAGGTTGGGCATCACAATGGCACGGCCACAAATTTCACTGGTAAATGGCGCTACCGCCTCCAGCATCTCTCCGTCACGCAGATGGATGTGCCAGTCGTCAGGGCGGCGTATAGTCAGTTGCTGGGGTTGGTCGGTCATCTTAAATGCTCCGGCAGTAGGATTAAGCAGGTTTTGGCCGGGGTCTAAGCATAGGGGCAAAGCGTCAGAAAAGCATCAGATTTGTGCGCCCCGGCATAAATAAGGTACGGGGTTAACCCGTACCCGGCTTCAGTCAGTCGGTGAACGGTATGACCAGCTCACCCGGCTTCACTTCCAGCCCCTTGGCAAAGCGCTTAGCCAGCGACTCGGCCTTACTGCGATCGGTGCTTAGCACGTAGGCCGGTTTCTGGTTAAAGTAACTTTTCAGCGACTCATTCAGATAAGGCGTTAAGGTCTTCAGTACGCCCTGCATCTTCTCTGGTTGGACCTGGATATCGGTCAGCTCCATATCCTTCAGGTAGATGGCTCCTTCCTGCTGGTTAAACATCGGTTCTGCTCTCATGGTCAGCGTCATTTCTGCCTGCTGTGGGCCGAAAAGTGAGCTGATGCTGACGTTAGCCTTACCGGTCAGGGTCACACGGTTTGCCTGCTCACGGCCAATCTGGCTGTGCAGATCGGTCAGGGTGATATGTGCATCCACCAGCCCGGCAACGCCAATATTTTTTTCGTAACGGTTGTGTTTTTCCAGCGCCTGGTTAATTTCCTGTTCGCTGATGCTGTATTGCGCAATCTGGTTACAGCCGCTGACCAACAGCGCTAACAGTAAAGCGCCCAGGGCGTAAAACGACTTTTTCATAGTATTCCTCTGTTTTATTTCACCGCTCAATCCTGGCGGCGCAGGCGCATAGCATGCACCACTGGCGCAAAGAGTTCACCAGGACAACGCCGATTATTGCAGGGCAGGCAGTTACGGGCCGCGGGATAACGGCCCGTGTGCATCAGGATGCGAGGGAGGAGAGTAGGTTGATTTGCGTCTGTTTTGCCATATTATCGCGATAATCGGCAACGCGAGTTGGGTATTCTATCCCGGCAACCAGCGACAGCGAGCGAAGCAATGGAAAGAGATGAATATCGTCAAGAGATAGTTCACCGTTGACCGCATTGGACTGCACGATCAGCCTGTCGAGCTTACGCAGGTCGTCATTAACATTTTTAATCAGGCCCGGCGAATGTTCTTTCAATTCGGCAAAGTCACCGTAAACGCCCTGCTTTTTATTTTTAAAATAGCGTCGTGCTTCCGGGGTGGCAAACTCGGCAAACGGTGCTTCCGCCACGCGGGGAATAAGCAGTTTGTTGACGTAACTGCTGATATGACGCAGCCAGTCACTTATTGCCGCATGAGTGCTGCCGGTAAGCAGCGGCTGGCGGTCGGAGGCATCGACATAATGGACGATATCAAGACTTTCCGCCATGCAGCTGCCGTCCTCTTTCATCAGTATCGGCGCCATTTTCTGGCCGATCATGCGCTGCGGCGTGGCTTCATCATCATTCATCATTACCACCAGCTCGACCGGAATATTCTTCAGGCCAAAAATCATGCGGGCTTTGACACAGAACGGGCAATGGTCATAGATATAGAGTTTCAACGTCATCTCCTTGTACCCTTGCTGTTGGGGGAAGGCGGCCTTGTGGCTACCAGAATGCATCTGGTAAGTATGGAAGCTAACCGGAATAAGGGCAAATGCAGGGGCGGGAGTATCAGATTCTCTACCCTAATGCTGTTTTATCTCATTTTGACGTTAAGGATATTCTCCTTAACCCACTGGCGGTTATAGTAGTGATACGTGAATGAATCGACGCGAGTACCAGTGCATATCCTGGCATCCGCAACACACTTCAGGAGTTAAGATGTTTGGCTATCGTACCCACGCGCCCAAAGTGCGGTTGACAACCGACCGTCTGGTGGTTCGTTTGATCAATGAGCGCGATGATTGGCGGCTGGCTGACTACTATGCCGAAAATCGTGCCTTCCTCAAGCCGTGGGAGCCGGTGCGTGATGATAGCCACTGCTATCCATCCGGGTGGCAGGCGCGCCTGGGCTTGATTGGCGAAATGCACAAGCAGGGCAACGCGTTCTATTTTGCCGTGATGGATCCGCAGGAAACTGAAGTGCGCGGCGTGGCAAACTTCAGCAACGTGGTGCGCGGTTCGTTCCATGCCTGTTATCTTGGCTATTCGCTGGGTGAGAAATGGCAGGGCCAGGGAATGATGTTTGAAGCGCTGCAAAGCGCCATTCGCTATATGCAGCGACAGCAGCGCATGCACCGGATTATGGCTAACTACATGCCGCATAATCAGCGCAGCGGAGCGCTGCTGGCACGCCTCGGTTTTGAAAAAGAGGGCTATGCCAAAAGTTATTTGCTGATTGACGGACGCTGGCAGGATCATGTCCTGACGGCGCTGACCTGTAACGAATGGACGCCGGAGCGGCGCGGAGCGTAATACCACAATGAACAAGATCCTTTTCACCGCCGTTGAGGCGCGGGTGGTCGGCTGTCTGTTAGAGAAACAGGTCACGACGCCCGATCAGTATCCGATGTCGCTTAACGGCGTAGTAACGGCCTGTAATCAGAAATCGAACCGCGAACCGGTGATGTCGCTCACCGACAGCGAAGTCCAAAATACCCTTGATATGCTGGTAAAAAAACACCAGCTCACGGCGCTGAATACCGGCAGCAGGGTGGTGAAATATGAACAGCGTTTCTGTAATTCAACCTTTGGGCAGATGAAGCTCAGCGCCGCCGAAGTGGCGATTATCGCTAACCTGCTGCTGCGTGGGGCGCAGACTCCGGGAGAGCTGCGTATACGTTGTGCCCGTATACATGACTTTGCTGATATGACCGAAGTGGAGCAGACGCTGGAACGGCTGGCGCAGCATGAGCATGGACAACTTGTGGTGCGCCTGGCGCGCGAACCGGGCAAGCGCGAAAGCCGCTACATGCACTTGTTAAGCGGTGAGGTGGACGAAAGCTCGCGGGCCGACGGCCATCATCCGGATGATCATCGTGGCGATCTGGAAGGGCGCATAGCGCAACTTGAGCAACAGGTAGCGACGCTGCAACGGCAGATCGCCCAGCTGCTGAATAACGGTGAGGTGAAATGAGCGCTTTGCAGATTGGTATCGTAGGTCTCGGTGAGATCGCGCAGAAAGCCTGGCTTCCGGTATTAACCCATACGGAGGGTTGGCAGATCGCCGGGGCCTTTTCACCTAATCAGGAAAAAGCGCGTCCGGTGTGCGCCAGTTACCGCATTCCCTTGCTCACGTCGCTTGAGCAGCTGGCAGCCGCCAGCGACGCGGTATTTGTTCACAGTTCGACCGCCAGCCACTACGGTATCGTGGATTTTTTTCTGCGTGCCGGTGTGGACGTTTGCGTTGATAAGCCGCTCGCCGCCACGTTGAATGAAGCCGAGCGTCTGGTGGAGTTGGCTGATAAGCGCGGGCGCAAACTGATGGTTGCTTTCAATCGTCGCTTTGCGCCGCGTTATTTACAGCTTAAATCGATGCTCACGCAACCGGCGTCATTGCGTATGGATAAACATCGTAGCGACAGCGTCGGGCCGGATGATTTACGCTTTACGCTGATGGATGATTATCTGCATGTGGTGGACAGTGCGCTGTGGCTGAGCGGCGGTGAGGGCAAATTACAGAGCGGTACGCTGCAAATCAATGATAGCGGTCAGATGCTGTATGCCGAACATCATTTTGCCGTCGGCGATCTATCAGGTGACCGATATGCGCGACTGGCAGTGTGGAAGTGCAGGCCGCCTTTCAAAGGAGCCCGTCCCCGGCTGGCAAAGTACGCTGGAACAGCGTGGCTTTGTGGGAGCCGCACATCATTTTATCCGCTGTGCGGAAAACCAGACAATGCCGCAAACCAGCGGTGAACAGGCGCTGATGGCGCAGCGGCTGGTAGAAAAACTGTGGCGTGACGTTTCAGTAGAATAATCGTCCGCCCGTGCGCGAAGTGCTTAATCCCGGTGAGGCCTGCTCTGGTTTACGTGCCGGGTTCAGACAAAGGGTGTAACAATCCACAGTGGTTATTTCATTGCATATCAGTAGACTATCCGCACCTTAAACTGACCGGACACTGCGGGTCAGAGATTGTCGCAAGCCGGGTTCCCCGGCTATCTGAATCAGGAAACACATGAACCTGTTAAAATCACTGGCAGCGGTCAGCTCAATGACGCTGTTTTCGCGCGTACTGGGCTTTGCCCGCGATGCGATTGTGGCGCGCGTATTCGGTGCCGGAATGGCAACCGACGCCTTCTTTGTCGCCTTCAAACTGCCCAACCTGCTGCGCCGCATCTTTGCCGAAGGGGCCTTTTCCCAGGCGTTTGTACCCATCCTCGCCGAATATAAAAGCAAGCAGGGCGAGGAGGCGACCAAAGTGTTTGTTGCCTATGTTTCCGGGTTACTGACGCTGATCCTGGCTATCGTCACCGTGCTGGGCATGTTTGCCGCCCCCTGGGTGATCATGGTCACCGCGCCCGGCTTTACGGACACAGCAGATAAGTTTGCGCTCACCTCATCGCTGCTGCGCGTTACCTTTCCTTATATCCTGCTGATTTCCCTGGCATCGTTGGCGGGGGCGATCCTCAACACCTGGAACCGCTTTTCGGTTCCGGCGTTTGCACCGACGCTGCTGAATGTCAGCATGATCGGCTTCGCGCTGTTTGCCGCCCCGCATTTTCATCCACCGGTGATGGCGCTGGCCTGGGCGGTGGTGGCGGGGGGCGTGCTGCAACTCGGCTACCAGCTGCCGCATTTGAAGAAAATTGGCCTGCTGGTGCTGCCGCGCCTCAACCTGCGTGACGCCGGAGTCTGGCGCGTGATGCGTCAGATGGGGCCGGCTATCCTTGGCGTTTCCGTCAGTCAAATTTCCCTGATTATCAACACGATTTTTGCCTCTTTTCTGGTATCCGGTTCGGTATCGTGGATGTATTACGCCGATCGGCTGATGGAGTTTCCTTCCGGGGTGCTGGGAGTGGCGCTGGGCACTATTTTGCTGCCGTCGCTGGCGAAAAGTTTTGCCAGCGGCAATCAGGCCGAGTACTCGCGCCTGATGGACTGGGGGCTGCGCCTCTGCTTCCTGCTGGCGCTGCCGAGTGCGGTAGCGCTGGGCATTCTGGCAAAGCCGCTTACCGTTGCCCTGTTCCAGTACGGCAAATTCTCCGCGTTTGATGCGGCGATGACCCAGCGTGCGCTGGTGGCCTACTCGGTCGGCCTGATGGGGCTTATCGTGGTGAAGGTGCTGGCACCGGGCTTCTATTCTCGCCAGGACATCAAAACGCCGGTGAAAATCGCCCTGTTTACGCTGCTCGCCACCCAGGTGATGAACCTGGCGTTTATCGGCCCGCTGAAGCATGCCGGGCTGTCGCTGTCTATCGGGCTGGCCGCCTGCCTTAACGCCGCGCTGCTTTACTGGCAGCTGCGCAAGCAGGACATCTTCCAGCCGCAGCCGGGCTGGATGAGCTTCCTGCTGCGCCTGCTGCTTGCCGTACTGGCGATGGCCGCCGCGCTGGTGGGCATGTTATACCTGATGCCGGAGTGGGCAAGTGGAAATATGTTGTCGCGCCTGCTTCGCCTGGCGGCGGTATGTGCCGTTGGCGGCGGCGTCTATTTTGCCGTGCTGGGCGTGACGGGTTTTCGCCCGCGTGACTTCGCGCGACGTACCCAAAGCTGAACGCAAGAAACCCCGCAACGCCGGGCGTGCGGGGTAAATGTGTCGCGGTGGCCTGATGAAAATCAGGCTTTGCGACTGACCCGTCCGGAGCTAACGGCCTGCCCATCCGGGCCATAGAATTTCTGCGAATGGTAAGGTTTAAGCACCTGCAACGCCTGCTCATTATGTTTGATTTGATGGTTGAGCAGCATACCGTTGTGCGTGTTGGTATCGCGTAGTTTCAGGGTGTGGCTCTGGATAGTGGCCCAACGCTGCGCCAGTGCAGGATGATGGCTATAGGGCTCATACAGTCCGGCGGCCTTTTCCGCATCATGCCGCATTTGCTCTACGAAACTGAGCGTTGCCAGCAGGGAACTCTTATCCTCGGTGATTCGCTGTAATAAGCTGCTGTTGACCTGACCTGCCGAGAGCTGCTCTTGCTCCGCATCCATCACTTCGGCCAGCGACGAAAGCACTTCCAGCATTTTATCAAGCGAGTTTTGCAGCTTATCCATGATGTTAATTACCTTGCAGTGAGTCTTTAGCCTGTTGGATCAGCGCATCGGCAATTTTGCCGCTGTCCATCTTTAATTCGCCATTACGGATAGCGGTTTTCAGCTCTTCCACGCGGGCGATATTAATATCCTGTGAGCTGGCTTTGGTCAGCTGTGACTGCGTGCCGCTCAAAAGCACCTGAGTACCGCTGGTGACAGAGGATTTGCTCTCTGCAGCACGCGGTTTAGACGGAGTCACATCATTCGTTTCACGTTGTTGTACGCTACTGGCCGGTTTCAGAGGCTGGGTTCTGTCGATGCTCATTTCGGGTTCCTTTAATTCAGGCGCGATCCGTGCCTGTTATGCAATATTGTAATTATATAATGGCTGTTAATCACACTATCGGCAGAAATGAGGCCTTCTTTAGCGTTTTATAGTGATATCAGAACATTCCCATCAGAACCGACCTGTCCCATCACGATCTGCCCTGAATTCATGCGTACTCTCACCGATTGCAAAGCGGCCGCGTTGTTCATCGCTTTACCTTCGCTACTGATGGAAAAACCATCACCGCTGGCGTAGACAATGACCGTCTGACCCGCTTTGACGCGCCAGGCCTGGCGCATCATCATCAAAGTCATGGGCTGTCCTGGCGTGATATCCCGTAGTGTCACCGCGCCGATAGCTTCCCCCGGCTGCATCAGGGTGCGGGCCGGAAGCGTGTCCAGCCGGCCCTGCTCCATGCGCACGTCGCTGGCGCTGATGGCCTCTCCCTGGGAGATCTGGCGGGTAGCGACCACATAGCTACCCGTGACCTGTACCTGAACCTGAATATAGCGCCGGTTCCTGTCGCAGTTCGCCGCCACGCTGATATTACCCCACATGCGGCTGTTACCCGGCAGAGAAAACTGTGGGGTATCACAGGCGGGCCACATGTTTTGTGCCGTTTTCACCACCACCTTGAGCTTATCGGCACTCGCACCGGTTTGTTCATAGCGAATTTTGAAAAATTCAGTGAGCTGTGCGGTCAGGTCTGCGGCGCTGGCAGGCGCGCAGAGCAGGGACAGCAGGGCAGCCAACAGGTGCGTGGATTTTGGCATCAGGGGGTCCTGTTCTTCATGATGGCACTGATTCTAACCGCCTGACTCTCGGCTCAAGGCGCAAATTAGAGATGCTTTTTAGCGCTATTCAAGCGATAGGCTTTGCACGCGAAGATTATGCTGTTAGCTCTGAATACTCACTTGCGGAGGACGCATGCTCGACAAACTGGACGCAGCGCTAAGGTTTAATACTGAAGCCCTGAACCTGCGTGCACAACGGCAGGAAATCCTGGCTTCCAACATTGCCAATGCCGACACGCCGGGCTATCAGGCGCGCGATATCGATTTCGCCAGCCAGCTAAGCAAAGCGGTGGAAAACGGGCGGGCGCAAGGAACAGGGCTGTCGTTAGCGGTGACGTCGGCACGCCATATTCCTGCAGAAACGTTGCAGTCTCCTTCAATCGATCTGATGTATCGCATTCCCGCTCAGCCCGCGCTCGATGGCAATACGGTAGACATGGATCGGGAACGTACCGAATTCGCCGATAACAGCCTGAAATATCAAACGGATCTGACGCTTATCAGCAGTCAAATCAAGGGCATGATGTCAGTGTTACAGGGGCAATAAGTTATGGCACTTTTAAACATATTCGATATTGCCGGCTCGGCAATGGCTGCACAGTCGCAGCGTCTTAACGTCAGTGCCAGCAACCTGGCCAATGCCGACAGCGTCACCGGCCCTGATGGCCAGCCCTATGTGGCAAAGCAGGTCGTGTTCCAAACCAACGCCGCGCCCGGTTCTGCCGCCGGGGGGGTAAAAGTGGCGGAGGTGATTGACGACCCGGCCCCGGCACGACTGGTGTATGAGCCTGGCAATCCGATGGCCGATGCCAAAGGTTACGTCAAAATGCCGAATGTGGATGTGGTCGCAGAAACGGTCAATACCCTGTCAGCCTCGCGCAGTTACCAGGCCAACGTTGAGGTGTTAAACACCGTGAAACAGATGATGATGAAAACCTTAACGATGGGCCAATAAGGAGCTTCCCGATGAGTATTACCGTAGGCGTAAATGAAACGCAGGCGACCACCACGCTAAAGTCCTCCACCTCTTCTTCTGATACCTCCGCAGCGGATTTACAGGGTAACTTTCTGACGCTGCTGGTGACGCAGCTGAAAAATCAGGACCCGACCAACCCGATGGACAATAGCCAGCTGACCACCCAGCTGGCGCAAATCAACACGCTAAGCGGCGTTGAGAAGCTCAATACCACCCTCGGCTCCATCTCCGGCCAGATCACCAGCGGTCAGTCTTTGCAGGCTTCCACCCTGATCGGGCATGGCGTCATGGTCAACGGATCGCAGATTTTAGCCGGTAACAGCACGACCACGCCGTTCGGCGTAGAGCTGGCGCAGGCCGCCACCAGTGCCACCGCGACGATTACCGACGCCAGCGGCAAAGTGGTGCAAACCATCGATCTCGGGGCGCAAACCGCCGGGGTGCATACCTTCCAGTGGGATGGTAAAGCCAGCGATGGCACCACCGCAGCCGACGGTAAATATTCCGTTGCCATCAGCGCCAGCAATGCCAGCGGCCAGCTGGTGTCGCAACCGCTTAATTACGCGCTGGTTAGCGGCGTTAGTACGAACTCAAGCGGGGCAGTGCTGGATCTCGGCACCCAAGGCACCACAACCCTGGAAAAAGTCCGCCAGATTATTTAATCCACTAATTTATTCTTCAGGAGTGAGCACATGGGCTTTTCACAAGCGGTCAGCGGTTTAAACGCCGCGTCCAGCAACCTCGACGTTATTGGTAACAACATTTCTAACTCCGCCACGGCGGGCTTTAAATCCAGCACCGTGGCCTTTGCCGATATGTTTGCCGGTTCTAAAGTCGGGCTGGGAACCAAAGTTGCCTCCGTAGTACAGGACTTTGGCGATGGCACCACCACCACCACCAGCCGTGGGCTTGATGTTGCCATCAGCTCTGCGGGCTTCTTCCGTATGGCCGATGCCAACGGTGGGGTGTTCTACAGCCGCAACGGCCAGTTCACGCTGGATGCAGAGCGTAATATCGTTAACATGCAGGGGCTTAAGTTAACCGGCTACCCGGCAACCGGCACCCCGCCAACGGTGCAGGCTGGCGCTAACCCCGTGGCGCTGAGCGTGCCAACCACGGCGATGTCCGCCAGGGCGACGACAACCGCTGCGATGACCGCCAACCTGAACTCGACCGATAGCAGCAAGGATCTGACCAAGCTGAATATCAACGATTCAACTACCTACAACGCCAAGTCGGCGATGACCACCTTTGACTCGTTGGGTAACGCACATACCGTCAATCTTTACTTTGTGAAGACGGCGGATAACAACTGGACGGTGCACCCGGTCGATTCTTCTACCGGTACGGCAGGCACGAATACTAACCTGGTGTTCGACGCGAATGGTCAGTTAACCACCCCAGCCAACGGTCAGGTGAGCTACAGCATGGGCGCGCTGAACGGTTCCACAGCGCAGCCTGGCATGACGATTAGTCTGGCCGGCAGCCTCCAGCAGAACAACGGTAAAAGCACCTTCGGCAACCCGACTCAGGATGGGTACAAGCCGGGCGAGCTGACCAGCTATCAGATCAATGATGACGGTACGCTGGTCGGCAGCTACTCCAATGAGCAGACTCAGGTGCTGGGTCAGATCGTGCTGTCTAACTTCGCCAACCCGGAAGGTCTTAAGTCAGAGGGCGACAACGTCTGGTCAGCCACCTCTTCTTCAGGTCAGGCACTGACCGGCACGGCCGGAACCGGTAACCTTGGCACGCTCACCGCTGGCGCACTGGAGTCATCCAACGTCGATCTGAGTAAAGAGCTGGTGAATATGATTGTTGCCCAGCGTAACTATCAGTCGAACGCTCAGACCATCAAAACCCAGGATCAGATCCTGAACACGCTGGTCAACCTGCGTTAATTCGCTTAACAGGATCGTCTTATGGATCACGCGATTTACACTGCGATGGGGGCGGCCAGTCAGACCCTCGATCAGCAGGCGGTAACGGCCAGCAACCTGGCCAACGCCTCGACTCCCGGCTTCCGTGCGCAGCTCAACGCCGCGCGCGCGGTGCCTGTGGAGGGGCTTTCGCTGCCCACCCGTACGCTGGTGACCGCCTCCACGCCGGGGGCGGACATGACCCAGGGGGCGCTGGATTATACCGAACGTCCGCTGGACGTGGCGATGCAGGGCGATGGCTGGCTGGCTGTACAGACCGCTAACGGCACCGAGGCCTATACCCGCAACGGTAATATGCAGGTCAGTCCGACCGGGCAGCTCACCGTTCAGGGCAATGCGGTAATGGGCGACGGCGGGGCGATTGCCATTCCGCAAGGTTCGGAAATCACCATCGCCGCCGATGGCTCAATCACCGCGCTGAATCCGGGCGATCCGCCCAACGCCACCGTGCAGCTGGGCAGACTCAAGCTGGTGCAGGCCCGCGGGAATGAGCTAACGCGCGGCGATGACGGCATGTTCCGCGTTTCTGCCAGCACTCAGGCCCAGCGTGGCGCGACCCTGGAGGCCGACCCGGCAATGAAAGTGATGCCGGGCGTGCTGGAAGGGAGCAACGTTAAGGCGACCCAGACGATGGTCGATATGATTGCCAATGCCCGCCGCTTCGAAATGCAGATGAAAGTCATTTCCAGCGTCGACGAAAACGAACAAAAAGCCAACCAGCTGCTGTCAATGGGCTGATGGGAGGAGTAAAGCATGATCCGTTCTCTATGGATTGCCAAGACGGGCCTTGATGCCCAGCAGACCAACATGGATGTTATCGCTAACAACCTGGCCAACGTCAGTACCAACGGCTTTAAGCGTCAGCGCGCGGTTTTTGAAGATCTGATGTACCAGACGATGCGTCAGCCCGGGGCGCAGTCATCTGAACAAACCACGTTGCCTTCCGGTTTGCAGATCGGTACCGGTACGCGCCCGGTTGCCACGGAACGCCTGCATAACCAGGGCAATCTGTCGCAAACCGACTCGTCAAAAGACGTGGCCATCAACGGCCAGGGCTTCTTTTCGGTGCAGATGCCGGACGGCACCACCGCCTATACCCGCGACGGTTCTTTCCAGACCGATCAGAACGGTCAGCTGGTGACTAACGCCGGTTTTCCGGTGCAGCCAGCGATCGTCATCCCGCCGAACTCATTGAGCATGACCATCAGCCGGGATGGCGTGGTCAGCGTGACGCAGCAGGGCCAGGCCAATCCGGTTCAGGTTGGTCAGCTCACGCTCAGCACCTTTATCAATGATGCCGGCCTGTCGAGCATGGGCGAAAACCTGTATCAGGAAACCCAGGCTTCCGGTGCGCCCAACGAAAGTAACCCCGGCAATAACGGTGCCGGTACGCTGTATCAGGGCTATGTGGAAACCTCCAACGTGAACGTGGCGGAAGAATTGGTGAGCATGATCCAGACCCAGCGCGCCTACGAGATTAACAGCAAGGCTATCAGCACCTCCGATCAGATGCTGGCCAAACTGACGCAGATTTAATCCCACAATGGGGCGGGTTAACCGTCACGGGGCCGGGCCTCTCCGCCCGGCCCGTTAACAGCTTATTTACGTCATAAAAGGTTATTTCCATGGCACAGCAGATCTCATTGCCTGGACGTTGGTTGGTAGCCACCCTGCTGCTGACGCTTAACGGTTGCGCGCTGGTTCCCCGTAAGCCGCTGGTTGAAGGCTCGACGACGGCCCAGCCGCTGCCTGCTTCGCCCGCGCTGGTCAACGGCTCTATTTTTCAGGGCGTGATGCCGATGAACTACGGCTATCAGCCGCTGTTTGAAGATCGGCGTCCGCGTAATATTGGCGACACGTTGACCATTACGTTGCAGGAAAACGTCAGCGCGAGCAAGAGTTCCTCTGCCAATGCCGGACGTGACGGCAGCGCCGAATTTGGCCTGACGGCCACGCCGCGTGCGCTGGTCGGCCTGCTCGGTGGTGATAAATCCACGCTGGGCGGAAGCGGTAAAAACGATTTTTCCGGTAAGGGCGGTGCAACCGCTAACAATACCTTTACCGGCACCATTACCGTCACCGTTAACCAGGTCTTGCCCAACGGCAACCTGAACGTGATCGGTGAAAAGCAGATTGAAATCAATCAGGGAACCGAATTTATCCGCTTCTCCGGCGTGGTTAACCCGCGCACGATTAGCGCCAGTAACAGCGTTGTTTCTACCCAGGTGGCGGATGCGCGCATTGAGTACGTCGGTAACGGCTATATCAATGAGGCACAAAACATGGGCTGGCTGCAACGGTTCTTCCTGAACATATCACCGATGTAAGAGGCTCCAATGCGTAATGTACTGATTCGATCCGTCCTGCTGCTCACGCTGGCAGTCAGCGCTCTGGCCCAGGCCGATCGTATTCGCGATCTCACCACGGTCGGCGGAGTGCGCGATAACTCTCTGATCGGCTACGGCCTGGTGGTGGGGCTGGACGGCACCGGTGACCAGACCACTCAAACCCCGTTTACCACCCAGAGCCTCAGCAACATGCTGTCGCAGTTGGGTATCACCGTGCCGGCGGGCACCAACATGCAGCTGAAAAACGTGGCGGCGGTGATGGTAACGGCAAAACTGCCCGCTTTTGGCCGTCAGGGGCAGGTGGTTGACGTGGTGGTGTCTTCACTGGGCAATGCCAAAAGCCTGCGCGGTGGAACCCTGCTGATGACGCCGCTAAAGGGCGTGGATAATCAGGTCTATGCGCTGGCGCAGGGCAACATTCTAATTGGCGGTGCCAGCGTTTCTGCCGGCGGCAGCTCCGCACAGGTTAACCAGGTCAACGGCGGACGTATCACCGGCGGAGCCACTATTGAGCGCGAACTGCCGAATAACTTTGGCAGCAGTAACCTCGTCAATCTTTTCCTCAACCAGGAAGATTTTGGCATGGCCCAGCGCATCAGCGATGCGATCAACAGTCGCGGTGGCTACGGTATGGCGCAGGCGTTAGATGGGCGTACGGTACAGATACGCTCCAGCGCAAACGGGACTTCCCAGGTGCGCCTGCTCGCCGATATCCAGAATATCGACGTTGCGGTGGCGGTTCAGGACGCCAAAGTGATCATCAACTCGCGTACTGGATCGGTCGTTATGAATCGCGAAGTGATGCTGACACAGTGCGCTATTGCTCAAGGCAGCCTGTCGGTCACGGTCAATCAGACGCAGAACGTTAACCAGCCCAATACGCCGTTTGGCGGCGGTCAGACGGTGGTAACGCCGCAAACGCAGATTGATATGCGCCAAAGCGGCGGCGCGCTGCAAACCGTTAACGCCAGCGCCAATCTGAACAGCGTGGTGCGGGCGATGAACGCGCTGGGCGCGAAACCTATCGATTTGATGTCCATCTTACAGGCGATGCAAAGCGCCGGCTGTCTGCATGCCAAACTGGAAATTATCTGATGAGTGACAACAGCCAGTCTCTGACGAGCGCGGCGTACGACAGCCGCTCGCTTAACAACCTGAAACGTTTAGCCGCCAGCGATCCTAAAGCCCATGCGCGTGAGGTGGCTAAGCAGGTAGAGGGGATGTTCGTGCAGATGATGATGAAAAGTATGCGCCAGGCGCTGCCGCAGGACGGCATGCTGAGCACCGAACAGACGCGACTTTACACCTCGATGTACGATCAGCAGATTGGCCAGCAGATTGGGGCGAAAGGCTTAGGTCTGGCTGACACCATCGTTAAACAGATGGAGAGCCAGAAGGCACCGGATGAGAAGGCCGGAACGGTGCCGATGCCGCTCGACAAGAGCTTTATCAATACGTTGCCGCCGCTGGCAATGGAACAGATGGTGCGTAAAGCCGTACCGCGTTTCTCCGGCAGTGAAACGCCGCTTTCTGGCGATAACGGCGACTTTATCGCCAGGCTGATGCAGCCCGCGCGCGCCGCCAGCGAGCAAAGCGGCATCCCGCACCATCTTATCCTGGCGCAGGCGGCGCTGGAATCCGGCTGGGGCCAGCGGCAGATCCTCACGCGTGACGGTAAACCGAGCTATAACCTGTTTGGGATAAAAGCCACCGGCAGCTGGCAGGGTAAAACCACAGAGGTGATGACCACCGAATATGAAAATGGCATCGCAAAAAAGGTGAAGCAGACGTTCCGCGTCTACGACTCCTATTTTGCGGCGTTAAATGATTACGTGAAGCTGCTAAGCAACAACCCGCGTTATGCGGCCGTCACCAGCGCCAGCTCGCCCGAGCAGGGGGCAAAAGCCCTACAGGCCGCAGGCTACGCCACCGATCCGAACTACGCGCAGAAGCTGGTGGGTATGATCCAACAGTTCAAGAATATGGGCGAAAAAGTGGTCAAGGCCTACAGCCAGGATTTGGGCGATTTGTTTTAAATTTTTGGCAAAATCGTTCAAGTTCGGCGCGCCTTTACCGATAACCTTTTCAGGCCGGATTTCAGTTAACCCTTTACCGGCAAACGATTCGTTAATGCTGGCGCAGCAGTTGCCGGTTAACAAGGAGCCGACATGGCAAACTTAATTAATACCGCGATGACCGGATTGAACGCCGCTTCGGCAGCGCTGAATACCACCAGTAACAACATCACCAACTATGCCGTTACCGGTTACTCACGTCAGACGACGGTGCTGGCCCAGAATTCCAGCACGCTGAGCGGCAGTAATTACTATGGCAACGGTGCGTCGGTTTCCAACGTTTATCGTGAGTACGACCAGTTCATCAGCAAACAGCTGTTAGCTGCCAGTACCCAGTCCAGTGCCATCAGCACGCAGGCCGGTCAGATGTCCAATATCGACGATATGCTGTCTGGTACCACCAATACCCTGTCGACCAATATTCAGGACTTTTTCAAATCGTTGCAGACGCTGTCCAGTAATGCCGGTGATTCATCCTCTCGTCAGGCGGTACTGGGCAAAGCTGAAGGGCTGGTGAATCAGCTGAAAGTGACCGATACCTACTTAACTAACCTTGATAACAGCCTGAACGTTTCGGTCAAATCAACGGTCGATCAGGTTAATAACTACGCCAAACAGATCGCCAACGTTAACCAACAGATCACCAAGCTGAAAGGTGTGGGTGCTGGTAATGAGCCGAACGACCTGCTCGACCAGCGCGATCAGCTGGTTAGCCAACTCAATAAGCTGGTGGGGGTTAACGTCAGCCAGCAGGATGGCGGCAGTTTTAATATCAGCGTTGGCAACGGTATCTCTCTGGTACAGGGCGATAGCTACAATCAGCTGGCCGCCGTTCCTTCCAGCGCCGATCCGGGCCGAACGACTATCGCCAGCGTCGACTCCGTGACCGGGGCGAAAACAGAACTGCCGGAATCCCTTGTCACCACGGGGTCACTCGGCGGCCTTCTGGCGTTCCGTAAGGATCTTGACGGGGTGCGTAACCAGGTTGGTCAGCTGGCGCTGGCGCTGGGCAGCAGCTTTAATACTCAGCATGAAGCCGGGCTGGACAGTAATGGCGACAAAGGCGAAGCCTTTTTCAATCTCGGCAGCCCGGTAGCAACGTCCAACGGCAACAATAAAGGTGATGCCAGTCTGACGGTGGCGTATGACGCCGACAAAATCGACAACGTCAAGGCATCCAACTATAAAATGACCTGGGACGGCGGCAGCTGGAACGTGGTTCGCCTGTCGGATAATGCCCAGGTCAAGGATGTTGATGCCAGCACGCCGGGCACCGTGAAGTTTGACGGCCTGACGATAACCGTAGGTGCCAGCGGCACCTTGCAAAACGATGACAGCTACACCATCAAACCGGTGACCAACGTGATCTCCGGTATGAGCGTAAATATTACCGATGAGGCCAAGCTGGCCACGGCCGGTTCAACCGGTGGCGCCAGCAACAATGAAAACGTCAAATCACTGTTGGCTCTGCAAACGAAAAGTCTGATTAACGGGACCAGCACCCTGACCCAGGCTTATGCCGGCCTGGTCGCGGACGTGGGAAATAAAACCAGCACGCTGGAAACCACCAGCACAACGCAAACGGCGGTGGTGACACAGCTTACCAAGCAGCAGCAGTCGGTTTCCGGCGTCAACCTTGACGAAGAGTATTCCAACCTGGCACGCTATCAGCAGTACTACATGGCGAATGCTAAGGTATTGCAGACGGCTTCCACCATTTTCCAGTCGCTGCTGACGGCGGTTGGCTGATTTTTGAAGAGGAATTAACCCATGCGACTTAGTACCGGCATGATCTATGACCAGCAGATGCAGGGCATCCAGAGTGCTAACAGCAGCTGGTTGAAGGCAGGCAATGAGATGACAACCGGAAACCGCGTTAACAAGCCTTCTGACGATCCGGTCGCTGCGGCTCAGGCCGTGGTGGTCTCGCAGGCTCAGGCGGAGACATCGCAGTATGATACCGCGCGTATTTTCGCCACCCAAAGTCAGTCGACCGAAGAGACCACGCTGAAACAGGTGGCGGATGTCATTATCAGCGCGCAGACCACGATCGTGGCCGCCGCGAATGGTACGCTTTCCGACGCCGATCGCTCTTCTTATGCGACTCAGCTGGAAGGGGTCCGTGCCCAGCTGCTGAACCTGGCCAACAGCACCGACGGCAATGGCCGTTATACCTTCGCCGGTTATCAGAGTGATAAAGCGCCGTTTACCACCGATGCATCAGGGAACACCACTTACACTGGCGGTACTGTACCGATCACGCAGAAAGTGGATTCCAGCCGAACGCTGGTCACTAACCACACCGGAAAGCAGGTCTTTGATAACCTGACCAGCAGTGCGACTAAGGAGCCTGATGGCAAAGATGGAGAGAGCAATATCTTTTCAATTCTGGATACGGCGATAAAATCACTCAAAGAGCCTCTGTCCGGTGCGGATCAGAGCAAAATCGATCTGGAAAGCGCCAATATTGCTAAAACGAACCGTGGGCTGAGCAACGCTCTAAACAATGTTTCCAGCGTACGTTCCGAAATCGGTACTAACCTTCAGGAATTGAGCAACCTCGATTCGAAAAGCGGTGACACTACGCTTAATCTAAAAACGCAGATGAACTCACTGATCGGAGTGGATACGGCTGAGGCTATCT
This sequence comes from Erwinia tasmaniensis Et1/99, assembly GCF_000026185.1. NCBI lineage: Bacteria > Pseudomonadati > Pseudomonadota > Gammaproteobacteria > Enterobacterales > Erwiniaceae > Erwinia > Erwinia tasmaniensis. Next base: position 2,294,630 of record NC_010694.1, on the reverse strand, counting down.
CCAGCTATACCATGCAGCAGGCGGCCCTGAAGGCTTCCTATACCGTATTCCAGCAAATGTCGAAACTGTCGCTGTTTAGCCTCAATTCTTAATTGCTTTGAACGCGCCCTGTACCCGGGCGTTTATTTCAGCCGCTGCCGTCAGTTCTTTGACGGCAGCGGTTTTTTTTGATCGTTTTTCTGCGACGACGATATGCTGCGATCGGATCATCAAGCCCTAAACGTAGCGCTGGAAGCTGTCATGATGCTTATGTCGGTACGGTCCGGCGCATCAAAGGCATAAAAAAAGCCCCGACCAGAAGGCCGGGGCTTGCATAACGTTCACTCAGGTTTTTACGGGCGGGTTGCCGGAGCCGTCGCCTGTTGTGTTGCGGCGTGACCGCCTGCCGAACCTTTACCCTCAAAATTGAAGTCCGGGCGTACCCAGTCGCTTTGGCGCGATGCTTCCGGCTGGTAATCCGGAGCAGGCGCTTTCGTCATCGGTGCCGTAGCATGATGCTTATAGCGGCCGGCCTGTTCTGGGGCCTCTGCAACGGTAACAGTCTCGGCGCGAGCCGCAACCGGAGCAGGCGCATCGTCAGCCACGGAAGGGTGTTCCGCAGAGACTACCGGCTCGTCCGTTAAGGCGTGATGCTGCTTAACCTCGGCACTGGCTTCAGCCACCAGCGGTGCGGAAACGTCCTGCACTTCATCGACCTGAGCTTCGGCGGCTTCCGGCTGAACTTCCTGAGCCGGAACGGCTTGGGCTGCCGTTTCTGCCGCTACCGCATCATCAGCTGCGGAGATCACCGCGGGCTGCTGGTCTACGGGGGCATCAATAGCGGCGGTTTCTTCAGTCTCTACCGGGGTGATTTCCGGCTGATTTTCTGGCTGTGGTTCGGCAATTTGTACCGACTCCGCCTGCACAGCAGCGGCCGGAGCAGCCTGAATCTCAGGGGCAGGGGCAACATCCGCAGCCACAGACGGCGCGGCAGCACGTTCAGCGACGCTGGCCACCGCGGGGGCGGATTCAATCGCTCCTGACGGGGCGATATCAGCATGACCGTAGGCAGGCACTACTGAGTGCGGCGGATCTTCATGCGTTTCATGATCGCTAACCTGTGATACCGGATAGGATATCCACACTTTACCTGACGCCGATTCCGGCGATGCGGCGGCGTGAGCCAGCGGCATGGGTGACTGTGTCGGATAACGCTCGTCACGGTAACGGCGGCGGCGTTGGCCACTCACGCGCAGGTGACGTGGAGAGCGGCGTGAACGACGAGGCATATTGTTGCCATCGCGCTCATCCTGCTCATCCGTTTCAACCGCAGGCTGGGCAACCACAGGAGCGGCAACGGGTGCGCTCTCTTGTGGTTCGAATGAACGCGCTGCGGTTTGTTCAGCCGTTTCGATACGCACTTTCTGGTTCAGCTGGCGCTGTTTACGGCGCGGCATGACCTGCTGGCTGTCTTCCTGCTCTTCCGTAGTCTGTACGCTTTCGATGACCGGCTCAGCAACCTTTTGTTCCTGAAGTTGCGTGCTTTTTTCTTCCTGGTTTTGACCAGGGCGACGGCGCTGACGCTCCTGACGCGGCTGGCGTGTCTGGGCGGTTTCGCTGCGCTCAAACTCGTCCGGCACCATGCGCTCACTACGCGCATCCGTCTGCTGACCGTTGCGGCGGTTGTTGTTACGACGATTGTCGTCACGACCTTCGCGTGCTTCATTGTTACGTTCACGCGGCGCGCGTTCGTTACGTTCGTTACTCCGCTCGTTACGATCGGTGTTGCGCTCGGCGCTTCGCTCGTTACGATCGGTGTTGCGTTCGGCACCTCGCTCGTTACGATCCGCATTGCGGTCATTACGTTCACCGCGGTCAGCGTTTCGCTCGGTGCGTTCACCGTTACGGTCACGGCGGTTATTCTGACGGCGATTGTTGCGGCGCTCTCCGCGCGGGGCAGAGGATGCAGCGATCTTCTCTTCAACTACCAGCTGCTCAGGCTGTTCGGCTGATTTTTCCGGCGCGGCGAAAAGCTTCTTCAATCCGCTAACAAGACGACTAATCAGTCCCGGCTGGGCAGCAGCAGGAGCCTGCGATTTGACCACAGCTTTCGGTGCGGTTTTTTCAGGCGCGGCTTCCTGCGGCGCAGGCGGTGCTTCCGGCATCACGAACGCGGCAAGAGCAGGCTGCTCTGGACGTTTGCGCTCGGCGTGTTCCTCTTCGGAGGGCAGCGCCATTTCGGCTTCGTGCAGTTTCGGCAGGTGGTAGCTTAACGTCTGGGTCTCTTCACCGCTGCGTACGCGCAGTACCGAGTAGTGCGGAGTTTGCATGTTATCGTTGGGTACGATAATTGCACGCACGCCGCCCTGGCGTTTTTCAATCGCGCTAACCGCATCACGCTTCTCGTTCAGCAGGTAGGAAGCAACCTGAACCGGTACGATGGCATGAACCTCTTTGGTGTTCTCCTTCAGCGCTTCTTCTTCAATCAGACGCAGAATAGAGAGCGACAGCGATTCGTTATCACGGATAGTGCCTGTGCCGCTACAGCGCGGGCAGACGTGATGGCTGGACTCACCCAGTGACGGGCTAAGACGCTGGCGCGACATTTCCAGCAGGCCGAAGCGCGAAATATGGCTGATCTGGATGCGTGCGCGATCCTGACGTACCGCTTCGCGCAGACGATTTTCAACCGCACGCTGGTGACGAACCGGAGTCATGTCGATAAAGTCGATAACAATCAGGCCGCCGAGGTCACGCAAACGCAGCTGGCGGGCTATCTCATCGGCGGCTTCAAGGTTCGTGTTGAATGCCGTCTCTTCGATGTCGCCGCCGCGAGTCGCGCGGGCGGAGTTGATATCAATAGCCGTCAGCGCTTCGGTCGTGTCGATAACGATTGACCCGCCTGAAGGCAGGCGCACTTCGCGCTGGAAGGCGGATTCGATCTGTGATTCGATTTGATAATGGCTGAACAGCGGAATTTCACCGGTGTAGAGCTTAATTTTGCTGCTGAAATCCGGACGACCCAATGCGGCGATATGCTGGCGAGCCAGCTCCAGTACTTTCGGGTTATCGATGAGAATTTCGCCGATGTCCTGACGTAGATAGTCGCGGAAGGCACGCACAATGACGTTACTTTCCTGGTGGATCAGGAATGGAGCAGGGCGGCTGTCAGCGGCTTTCTTGATCGCTTCCCAGTGCTTGATACGAAAACCTAAATCCCACTGCAGCGCTTCCGCAGATTTGCCCACGCCAGCGGTGCGGACGATTAGGCCCATGCCGTCCGGCAGTTCAAGTGAAGAGAGCGCTTCTTTCAGTTCGGTACGGTCATCGCCCTCAATGCGGCGAGAAATACCGCCAGCACGCGGGTTGTTTGGCATCAGAACCAGATAACTTCCCGCCAGGCTGATAAAGGTGGTCAGCGCAGCGCCTTTATTGCCGCGTTCTTCTTTATCGATCTGAACAATGACTTCCTGGCCTTCACGCAGAACGTCTTTAATGTTTGGACGACCGTGAGAATTATAATTAGAGGGGAAGTATTCGCGGGAAATCTCTTTCAGAGGCAGGAAACCGTGTCTTTCAGCACCGTAGTCAACGAATGCGGCTTCAAGGCTGGGTTCAATACGGGTGATCTTACCTTTATAGATGTTGGCTTTTTTCTGCTCGTGCCCGGGACTTTCTATATCCAGGTCGTACAGGCGCTGTCCATCGACAAGGGCAACACGCAACTCTTCTTGCTGAGTTGCGTTTATTAACATTCTTTTCATCGTAACTTACTCATTATTCTTACATTATTGACAAAGCTACGGGCAAAGTAACGCTGGACGTGAAAAACCGATGACCCCGTGTCTCATCGCAAGCCGTCAACCTCCCGGTTGTCGCCAGCTCAAGGGGTGCAAATACTCGGTAGCCTGTTTTACATATGGAAAAACAGCGCTTTGGAGGGGGACCGCCAGTAACCTACCGCTGAACCAATCCCGCTTTATCGTCCAGGCTGCAACCCGCAGCCCGCTAAATGCCTGATTGCACAATACGTCTTACGCCATTGCTGCGTGTATGGGCTATCCGGCAAAATTTCTTATTACACCCTGTCGTTTTCGTCTGCCGTTTTGCAGCTCGACGAAAGTCTTGGGGCTTACGCTATTTATTCCCTTGCGTTAACAAGTTTAGCGTCAAAAAACGCAAACATTATCCCACCGCTAAGTAGGTAATCGCAAGGTGACTTTATACGCTCATCCAAGTTTATTGCGGCTTTCAGAGCGAACTGCAGTGCTTTTCAGCAAATCGTCTAAAAACCGCTCATAGCCAGATGGCGATAACCGTCTTAGTCAGTTAAGCACATAAAAAGAGGTGGCGCTATCACAGCGCACTATTTAGAATCGCCAACCATGAAAACCAATACTCCAGCCGTACATTTTATAGCCATCTCCGCCGATGAAGCGGGGCAACGTATCGATAACTTTTTACGCACCCAGTTAAAAGGGGTGCCGAAAAGTATGATTTATCGCATTTTGCGTAAGGGCGAAGTGCGGGTGAACAAAAAGCGAATTAAGCCAGAATATAAACTGGAAGCCGGGGATGAAATCCGCATCCCTCCGGTGCGCGTGGCTGAGCGCGAAGACGACAACGTTTCGCCTAAGCTGGCCAAAGTTGCCGCGCTGGAAGCCGCCATCATCTATGAGGATGATTATCTTCTGGTGATGAATAAGCCTTCCGGCACGGCGGTTCACGGCGGCAGTGGACTGAGCTTTGGGGTAATTGAAGGGCTTCGAGCCCTGCGTCCTGACGCACGTTTTCTTGAACTGGTGCACCGTCTCGATCGTGATACCTCGGGCATTTTGCTGGTGGCAAAGAAACGTTCCGCGTTGCGTTCGCTCCATGAGCAATTGCGCGAAAAGGGAATGCAGAAAGACTATTTGGCGCTGGTGCGCGGCCAGTGGCCCTCGCATGTGAAGGCCGTACGTGCGCCGCTGCTGAAAAATATTTTACAAAGCGGCGAGCGCGTAGTGAAGGTCAGTAGCGAAGGCAAGCCGTCTGAAACGCTGTTTAAAGTGGAGGAGCGCTACGCTATCGCTACGTTGGTCAAAGCCAGCCCGGTAACCGGACGCACGCATCAAATCCGTGTGCACACACTGCATGCCGGACATCCGATAGCCTTTGACGATCGTTACGGCGAGGCGGAGTTTGACCAGCAGCTTAGCGGCACCGGGCTCAAGCGCCTGTTTCTACACGCCGCCGCGCTGCGTTTTACCCACCCAAACACCGGAGAGGTCATGCGCGTAGAAGCGCCGCTTGACGAGCAGCTGAAGCGGTGCCTTACACTACTGCGCAAAACCACTCTCACCGGCTAACGCTAAACGGGACGTCGCGCTGTCGTCCCGCCCAGTCAGACTGCCAGCGGATTGACTCCGGCGTTCCTGAGCATCTCAGCCAGCGCGATCAGCGGCAGCCCGACCAGCGTATTCGGGTCCCGCCCCGACAGACGGTCGAACAGCGCAATGCCCAACCCCTCACTTTTAAAACTGCCCGCGCAGTCCAGCGGCTGCTCTTGACGCACGTATTCTGCTATTTCTTCGTCGCTCAACGTGCGGAAGTGGACGCTGAATGGCTCACATAATACCTGCAAACTGGCGTTGCTACTGTCAAACAGCGCCAGACCAGTGTAAAACACCACGCTGTGGCCGCTTGCAGCGCGCAGCTGGGCACGGGCGTTAGCGTCAGAGTGCGGCTTACCGCAAATCTTACCATCGAGGACACATACCTGATCGGCACCGATAATAAGGTGGTTCGGGAAGTCCGTTGCCAGCGCCTCTGCTTTAGCAGCTGCCAGACGCATGACCAGCTCGGTAGCAGACTCCCCCTCCCTGGGCGTTTCGTCAGCGTTGGGCGCGGCGCTGATAAAAGGCAGCTGCAGTTTGCTTAACAGGTTTTTGCGATAGCTTGATGTGGAGGCTAAGACCAGTTGTCGCATATTTTTTTTCGGAATAGATAGCGAATCAGTGTCAGGCATCTTAAACTATGCGCCGCACTGGATGCGAATAATGGGTGAAAGATGTCGTATTACGGCCTTTTTCTTTGACTCTATGTCGTTACAAAGTTAATATGCGCGCCCTATGCAAAAGGTAAAATTACCCCTGACTCTCGATGCGGTTCGTACCGCTCAAAAACGCCTGGACTACCAGGGTGTCTACACCCCTGAACAGGTTGAGCGGATTGCCGAATCGGTAGTGAGTGTGGACAGTGATGTAGAATGTGTCATGTCGTTCGCGATTGACGAACAGCGTCTGGCAGTACTGAAAGGTACGGCCGAAGTTTCTTTGACGTTGTGCTGCCAGCGCTGCAACAAGAACTTTCCGCAACACGTCCACGTATCGTACTGTTTCAGCCCGGTCGTCACCGACGAGCAGGCCGAAGCACTGCCGGAAGCGTACGAGCCGATCGACGTCAACGAGTTTGGCGAAACCGATCTGCTGGCTATGGTGGAAGATGAAATCATCCTCGCCCTGCCTGTCGTTCCGGTGCATGATTCTGAACACTGTGAAGTGTCCGAGGCGGACATGGTCTTTGGCAAACTGCCTGCAGAGGCAGAAAAGCCAAATCCATTTGCCGTATTAGCCAGTTTAAAGCATAAGTAATAGGAGTAAGGTCCATGGCCGTACAACAGAATAAACCAACCCGTTCCAAGCGTGGCATGCGTCGTTCACACGACTCTCTGACCACTGCAGCTCTTTCCGTAGATAAAGTTTCTGGCGAAACTCATCTGCGTCACCACATCACTGCGGATGGTTACTACCGCGGTCGCAAGGTCATCGTTAAGTAATTTCGCGGTTCGCGGAGCTATTTTGACACGTTTGACCCTGGCGATAGATGCCATGGGCGGGGACTTCGGTCCCTGTGTGACGGTGCCTGCATCATTGCAGGCACTGGAATCCAACCCGCATCTGCATCTTCTTCTGGTCGGCGATCCCGACATCATCACGTCATCACTCGCCACAGCGGATTCAGCCCTAAGGGCACGACTGCAGATCATTGCAGCAGAGTCAGTTATTGCCAGTGATGCCAGGCCTTCACAAGCGATCCGCGCCAGTCGCGGAACCTCCATGCGCATCGCGCTGGAACAGGTAAAAGAAGGCCATGCGCAGGCCTGCATCAGCGCGGGTAATACCGGTGCGCTAATGGGGCTGGCAAAATTATTACTAAAACCGCTGGACGGCATCGACCGCCCGGCGTTGATGACCGTTTTGCCGCATCAGCAGCACGGGAAAACCGTGGTGCTGGATTTAGGCGCTAACGTGGACTCAGACAGTGCCATGCTGGTGCAGTTTGCGGTGATGGGAGCCGTGGTGGCCGAAGAAGTGCTGGCCATCAGCCGCCCCCGCGTTGCACTGATCAACATTGGTCAGGAGGATAGCAAAGGGTTAACGTCAATCCGTGATGCTGCCGCGATACTGCGTGCTGCAGCGGAAATTAACTTTATTGGCTATCTTGAGGGCAACGATCTTCTTACCGGTAAAACTGATGTCTTGGTTTGCGATGGTTTTGTGGGTAACGTCACGCTGAAAACCATGGAAGGCGTGGTGAGAATGTTTCTTTCGCTGTTGAAATCACAGGGCGAAGGTAAAAAGAAGGCCTGGTGGCTGAGATTGCTGGGGCGTATTTTACAGAAGCGTCTGGCAAAGAAATTCGGTCATCTCAACCCTGACCAGTATAATGGCGCTTGTCTGTTAGGATTGCGCGGCACCGTGATTAAAAGCCATGGTGCGGCTAATCAACGCGCATTTACCGTGGCGATCCAACAGGCAGAGCAGGCGGTGCAGCGGCAAATTCCTCAGCGAATTGCTGCGCGCCTTGAAGCTGTATTACCTAAGAGTGACTGAGCGAACATGTATTCGAAGATTATCGGTACGGGCAGCTATTTGCCCGAACAGGTGCGGAGTAACGCCGATCTGGAAAAAATGGTGGATACGTCGGACGAGTGGATCGTAACTCGTACCGGTATTCGTGAACGTCGCATCGCCGGCCCGGATGAAACCGTGGCAACCATGGGCTTTCAGGCGGCCAGCCGTGCGCTGGAAATGTCCGGTATCGATAAAAACGATATAGGTCTTATCGTTGTTGCCACGACCTCATCCAGTCACGCTTTTCCAAGCTCAGCCTGCATGATCCAGCAGATGCTGGAAATTGATGACGCGGCTTCTTTCGACCTGGCAGCAGCCTGTGCTGGCTTTACATATGCGTTAAGCGTGGCCGATCAGTACATCAAAAATGGTGTGGTGAAAAATGCGTTGGTGATAGGTGCTGACGTGCTGGCACGTATGCTCGATCCAAACGATCGCGGCACGATTATCCTGTTTGGCGATGGTGCCGGCGCCGTGGTGCTGGAAGCCAGCGAAGAGCAGGGCATTATTTCTACCCACCTGCATGCGGACGGTCGCTATGGCCAGCTGCTGACCCTGCCTAACCAGGATCGCGAGAATCAGGAAAATCCTTCCTACGTCACGATGGCCGGTAACGAAGTGTTCAAAGTTGCCGTGACCGAACTGGCCCATATCGTCGAAGAAACCCTTCAGGCGAATAATCTTGATCGCGCCGCCATTGACTGGCTCGTGCCTCATCAGGCTAATCTGCGCATTATCAACGCTACCGCCCGCAAGTTGGGTATGGATATGGACAAAGTTGTCGTGACGCTTGACCGCCACGGTAATACGTCTGCGGCGTCGGTTCCCACGGCGCTGGATGAGGCAGTACGCGATGGTCGTATCCAACGCGGTCAGCTGGTTCTGCTGGAAGCCTTTGGTGGCGGATTTACCTGGGGTTCAGCACTGGTTCGCTTTTGATGAAAAAGTAATGGCGATTAACAGGAAATAACAATGACGCAATTTGCAATGGTATTCCCCGGACAGGGCTCGCAAACGTTGGGTATGCTGGCCGATTTGGCAGCCGCGAATCCCCTGGTGGAGAAAACCTTCCGCGAAGCCTCCGATGCCCTGGGCTATGACCTCTGGCAGCTGGTGCAGCAAGGTCCTGCTGAAGAATTAAACAAAACCTGGCAAACGCAGCCTGCATTACTGGCTGCATCTGTTGCCATTTTCCGCGTTTGGCAGGAAAAAGGCGGAAAAGCGCCTTCAATGCTTGCAGGCCATAGCCTGGGTGAGTACAGTGCGCTGGTTTGTGCCGGAGTCATTGCGTTTACGGATGCGATCAAACTGGTTGAGCTGCGCGGCAAGCTGATGCAGGAGGCTGTACCAGAAGGTACTGGCGCTATGCAGGCGATTATTGGTCTGGATGATGTGTCAATTGCCAAAGCCTGTGAAGAATCTGCTCAGGGGCAGGTGGTGTCGCCGGTCAATTTCAACTCGCCGGGTCAGGTGGTGATTGCCGGTAACAAAGAAGCCGTTGAGCGTGCGGGTGCGGCCTGTAAAGCTGCCGGTGCCAAGCGTGCGTTACCGCTGCCGGTCAGCGTGCCGTCCCACTGCGCGCTGATGAAGCCCGCTGCGGATAAACTGGCGATTGCCCTGGAACAGCTGACGTTCAGTGCGCCGACCTTCCCGGTAGTCAACAATGTTGACGTGAAGGTTGAAAGCGCGCCTGAAGCCATTCGCAGCGCCTTAGTACGCCAGCTTTATAGTCCGGTGCGCTGGACGGAAAGCGTCGAATTTATTGCACAGCAGGGCGTCACTTCCCTGTTGGAAGCAGGTCCGGGGAAAGTGTTGACCGGACTGACTAAGCGTATTGTTGACACTCTGACGGCGGCGGCGGTAAATGACCAGGCCAGCCTGTCAGCAGCGCTTGAACAGTAACACGGAGAGATAACATGAGCTTCGAAGGAAAAATCGCGCTGGTTACCGGTGCAAGTCGCGGCATTGGGCGTGCAATAGCAGAAACCCTGGTCGCGCGCGGTGCGAAAGTGGTGGGCACCGCGACCAGCCAAAGCGGCGCTGATGCCATCAGCAGTTATCTGGGTGATAACGGTAAAGGCCTGCTGCTGAACGTCACCGACGCTGCTTCTATTGAGAGCGTGTTGGAAAATATTCGCAGCGAGTTTGGCGAAGTGGACATTTTAGTCAATAATGCAGGCATCACGCGTGATAATCTTCTGATGCGTATGAAGGATGATGAGTGGCTGGATATTCTGGACACCAATCTGACTTCCGTATTCCGCTTGTCTAAAGCGGTAATGCGAGCAATGATGAAAAAACGCGCGGGTCGAATTATTACCATTGGCTCCGTAGTTGGAACAATGGGTAATGCGGGTCAGGCAAATTACGCGGCAGCAAAAGCGGGTTTGATTGGCTTCAGCAAGTCACTGGCACGTGAAATTGCGTCCCGTGGCATTACCGTTAACGTTGTGGCACCTGGTTTTATTGAAACCGACATGACGCGTGCGTTGAGCGAAGATCAGCGTGCGGGCATTCTGGCGGAAGTTCCTGCAGGTCGCCTCGGCGGCGCGCAGGAAATCGCCAATGCTGTTGCATTTTTAGCCTCTGACGAGGCAGCGTACATCACTGGTGAAACGCTGCACGTCAATGGCGGAATGTATATGGTCTGATAATCACGAAAATGATTTGCGTTGTTTAGGGCAAAAGCCGCAAAATAGCGTAAAATCGTGGTTGGACCGACCGGGATTGAGTTGCATCTTTTTCAACATTTTATACACTACGAAAACCATCGCGAAAGCGAGTTTTGATAGGAAATTTAATAGTATGAGCACTATCGAAGAACGCGTTAAGAAAATCATTGGCGAGCAGCTGGGCGTTAAGCAGGAAGAAGTTGTTAATACTGCCTCTTTTGTGGAAGATCTGGGCGCTGATTCTCTTGATACCGTTGAGCTGGTAATGGCTCTGGAAGAAGAGTTCGATACCGAGATTCCGGATGAAGAAGCTGAGAAAATCACTACCGTTCAGGCTGCTATTGATTACATCAATGGTCACCAGGCATAAGTGAGCATCTCCAGGCGGTCATTCGACCGCCTGAGTTTTATCTGAAAGTCCCACATAGTGTCAATCTTTCCCTCCCTGGAGGACGAACGTGTCTAAGCGTCGTGTAGTTGTGACTGGTCTTGGCATGTTGTCTCCTGTCGGCAATACCGTAGAGTCTACCTGGAATGCTCTTGTTGCCGGTCAGAGTGGCATCAGCCCGATCGACCATTTTGATACTAGTGCCTACGCAACGCGTTTTGCTGGCTTAGTAAAGGATTTTAATTGTGATGACTTCATCTCGCGCAAAGATCAGCGCAAGATGGATGCCTTCATTCAATATGGAATTGTCGCTGGCATTCAGGCCATGCAGGATTCCGGCCTGGAAATTACCGAAGAGAACGCTAGCCGTATTGGTGCCGCTATTGGCTCTGGTATCGGCGGTCTTGGCCTGATCGAAGAAAACCACACCTCGCTGGTGAACGGTGGCCCGCGTAAAATTAGTCCGTTCTTCGTTCCCTCAACCATTGTTAATATGGTTGCCGGGCATCTGACCATCATGTTTGGCATGAAAGGTCCGAGTATTTCCATTGCGACTGCCTGTACCTCTGGCGTTCACAATATAGGCCATGCGGCACGCATTATCGCCTATAACGATGCTGACGTCATGCTGGCAGGCGGTGCAGAAAAAGGCAGTACGCCGCTAGGCGTTGGCGGTTTCGGCGCAGCCCGTGCACTTTCTACCCGTAACGACAATCCGCAGGCGGCCAGCCGTCCGTGGGATAAAGATCGTGACGGCTTCGTGCTGGGTGACGGTGCGGGCGTCGTGGTGTTGGAAGAGTATGAGCATGCGAAAAAGCGTGGTGCGAAAATCTATGCCGAAGTTGTCGGCTTCGGTATGAGCAGCGATGCCTATCACATGACTTCTCCACCGGAAAACGGTGCCGGAGCGGCGCTCGCGGTCGTTAACGCATTGAAAGATGCGCAGCTATCCGCAGAGAAAATTGGCTATATCAACGCGCACGGCACCTCAACGCCTGCCGGAGATAAAGCCGAAGCGCAGGCGGTGAAATCCGTGTTTGGCGCTGATGCACGCCGCGTGATGGTGAGTTCGACCAAATCTATGACCGGTCACCTGTTAGGGGCGGCGGGCGCGGTTGAGTCGATCTTCAGCATCCTCGCGCTTCGCGACCAGGTGGTCCCACCGACCATCAATCTGGATAATCCGGATGAAGGTTGTGATCTGGACTTTGTGCCGCACACCGCACGCCAGACAAAGGGCCTGGAGTACGTACTCTGTAACTCCTTCGGTTTCGGTGGAACTAACGGTTCACTGATCTTCCGAAAAGTCTGAGTATTGTCCTGCCTGATTGTAAGGCCCGCAGATGCGGGCCTTTTTTTTAGGCTAGTCGGGAGGCGTTCGTATCACCAGCGCCGAACGTTATGCGACAAAATCAGATGCTGCCAGCGCGCCAGGTGGGTAATCTGACAAGGTATAAGCTAACGGAGAGTCAGCATGATATGGGTCAACGGTGAAGTGCGGGACACTGTCGAAGTCCGCGATCGCGCCGTCCAGTTCGGTGACGGCTGCTTTACAACGGCGCGTGTCCAGCAGGGTTTTATTCAGCGTCTGGCGGCACATTTACAGCGTTTGCAGCAGGGCTGTGAACGGCTGATGATAAAGGGAGTCGACTGGCCTGCGCTGGAAGCAGAGATGATCCTGGCCGCATCCAACGGCTACGAAGGTGTGTTAAAAGTCATTCTCACCCGCGGCAGCGGCGGGCGTGGTTACAGCGCACAGGGATGTGAAAAGCCCACTCGTATCATCTCTTTGTCCACCTACCCGGCCCACTATCATCAGCTGCGCCGGAGCGGTGTCCGGCTGGCATTAAGTTCGGTGCGGCTGGGGAAAAACCCACATCTGGCGGGCATTAAACATCTTAATCGCCTTGAGCAGGTGTTGATCCGCACGGAGCTTGAGCAGACCGATGCCGATGAGGCGCTGGTGCTTGACAGTGACGGCATGCTGGTGGAATGCTGTGCGGCTAATTTATTCTGGCGCGTGGATAAACAGGTGTTTACCCCAGATTTAAGCGCTAGCGGCGTAAACGGTATTCAGCGTCAGCAGGTGATGCGGCTGGTCGCGCAACTCGGTTATACCCTGAGCGAGGTACGTGCCGGTATAGACGCGTTAGCAGCGGCAGAAGAAGTGCTGATCACCAATGCGCTGATGCCGGTTTTATCGGTTAATCAGATTGAACAGTGGCACTACGCTTCGCGCCAGCTGTTTGACCTGCTCAACCCGATGGTGAAGGACGGGAAAATTGATGACTAAAAGTAAAAAGATTGTGCTGGCACTGCTGGCGGCGGTGGTATTGATTGTCGCCTACGGCTACTGGCAAACGCGGCAGTTCGCCGTGTCTCCTTTGACGATCGATCGTGAGACTATTTTCACGCTGCCTGCAGGGGCGGGGCGTGTCGCGCTGGAGAAGGAGCTGGAGTCGCAGCATGTTATCAGAAGTACCCCGTGGTTCGGTATGCTGCTGAAGCTGGAGCCAGAGCTGGCAAATTTCAAGGCAGGAACCTACCGCTTTACGCCGAAAATGCACGTGCGTGAGATGCTGGCGCTGCTGGCGAGCGGCAAAGAAGCCCAGTTCCCGCTGCGCTTTGTAGAGGGCTCGCGCATGCAGGAGTGGCTAAGCCAGCTTCGCAGCGCGCCCTATCTGAAGCACACTCTGGCAGATGACAAACTGGCTACCGTGGCCGCTGCCCTGAAACTGACCGGTGAACAGCAGGGTGTGGAGGGCTGGTTCTATCCAGACACCTATCTTTACACGGCCAACACCAGCGACGTGGCGCTGCTGAAGCGCGCTTTTGATCGTATGGAAAAGCAGGTTGACGGCGAATGGCAGGGGAAAACGGATAATCTGCCGTACAAAAGCAAAAATGATATGTTAACGATGGCGTCGATTATTGAGAAAGAGACTGCGATCGCCACCGAACGCGGCAAAGTGGCCTCGGTCTTTATCAATCGTTTACGGCTGGGGATGCGCCTGCAAACCGATCCAACGGTGATTTATGGCATGGGGGACAGCTATCAGGGCGTTCTGACGCGTAAAAATCTGGAAACTCCCTCGGCCTACAATACCTATACCATCGGGGGCCTGCCGCCCGCGCCGATCGCGATGCCGGGCAAGGCATCGCTCCAGGCGGCCGCACACCCGGAGAAGACTGACTTCCTCTATTTTGTCGCCGATGGTAAGGGCGGGCATACCTTTACCACGAATTTGGCCAGCCACAATAAAGCCGTACAGGTTTACCGCCTGGCGCAGAAGGAAAAGCATGAACAGTAAATTTATCGTTATCGAGGGCCTGGAAGGGGCAGGGAAAACCACCGCGCGAGAAGCGGTAGTGAGTGAACTACAGCGCCATGGTATTAACGATATTATTTTTACCCGCGAGCCGGGCGGTACGCCGCTGGCGGAGAAGCTGCGAGAGTTGATCAAGCAGGGCGTTGAAGGTGAGCGCGTCACGGACAGCGCTGAGCTGTTGATGCTGTATGCCGCTCGCGTCCAGCTGGTGGAAAACGTGATTAAACCGGCGCTGGCACGTGGCGCATGGGTAGTCGGAGATCGTCACGATCTCTCTTCACAGGCCTATCAGGGCGGGGGGCGAGGTATGGATGCTGGCCTGATGAACAGCCTGAAACAGGCGGTACTGGGTGATTTCGCTCCTGATCTGACGCTGTACCTTGACGTTACCCCGCAAATAGGTTTACAGCGCGCACGCGCACGCGGGGAGCTTGACCGCATTGAGCAGGAGTCGCTCAACTTCTTCACCCGCACGCGCGAACGTTATCTGGCCCTGGCATCGGCCGACAGTCGTATCAAAACCGTTGATGCCACGCGGCCGCTGGAGCAGGTGACGGCGGCTCTGCAACAAACCCTGACCCAGTGGTTACAGGAACAGAGATGAACTGGTATCCGTGGCTCAACCACAGCTATAAGCAAATTATCGCGCAGCACGTTGCGCAGCGCGGCCACCATGCGTTACTGATACAGGCGCTGCCCGGTATGGGTGATGATGCGCTGATCTGGGGTATCGGACGCTGGCTGATGTGCCGCCAACCTGAAGGGCTGAAAAGCTGCGGAAAGTGCCATGCCTGTGAGCTGATGCAGGCCGGAACCCACCCTGACTGGTATCGGCTGGAAGCGGAAAAGGGCAAAAATGCGTTGGGTATTGATGCGGTACGGAGCGTAACCGAAAAGCTTTACCATCATGCGCAGCAGGGCGGCGCGAAGGTGGTGTGGCTGCCGGATGCGCAGCAGTTAACGGAAGCGGCCGCTAATGCACTGTTGAAAACCCTGGAAGAGCCGCCGAAAAACACCTGGTTTTTACTGAGCAGCCGCGAACCTTCTCGTTTGCTGCCCACGCTACGCAGTCGCTGTCTGCTGTGGCACCTGCCCCCGCCCGACGAGGCGCAAAGCCTGCAGTGGCTTCAGAAGCACTGCTCAGCCAGCCTCAACGAGCGCAGCGCGGCGCTGCGCCTGTCTGCCGGCGCGCCCGCGGCGGCTTTAGCGCTGCTGGAAGAGAAAAACTGGCAGCAGCGGCTGCGCGTCTGTCAGGCGCTTCCCGCTGCGCTGTCCGGCGATATCATGAGCCTATTGGCGGTGTTTAACTATGATGACGTGGCGCGGCGCATCGGCTGGTTGTGCTCACTGCTGGTGGATGCGGCGAAATGGCAGCAGGGCGGCGGGCAGTTTATCGGCAATATTGACCAGCAGGCATTGGTTATCCATCTTGCCAGCCTGTTACCAACCAGCGCGCTTGATGCCAGTTTGCGTCAGTGGGTCGTCTGCCGCGATCGACTGCTAACGGTGGTAGCCGTCAACCGCGAGCTGTTGCTGACGGAACAGTTGTTAAGCTGGGAAACCATTATTAAACCGGTATTTTCCGGTTCAGAGCTTAAAGAGTAAATATTATGTTTTTAGTTGATTCCCATTGTCATCTCGACGGTTTGAATTATGAAACCCTTCATCAGGATGTGTCTGACGTGCTGGCGAAAGCGGCGGCGCGCGATGTGAAATTTATGCTGGCAGTTGCCACCACCTTGCCGGGCTATAGGGCGATGGTCGAGCTGATTGGCGACCGGCCGAACGTGGCTTACTCTTGCGGCGTGCATCCGCTTGAACAGCAGGAGGAGTATGACTTCGCCGAGCTGCGCCAGCTGGCCGCCGATCCCCGCGTGGTGGCGATGGGGGAAACCGGGCTGGACTACTTCTATCAGAAGGAAACCAAATTGCGCCAGCAGGCCTCATTCCGCGAGCATATCCGCGTTGGCCGCGATCTCAACAAACCGGTGATAGTGCACACGCGGGATGCGCGTGAGGATACGCTGGCAATTTTAAAAGAAGAACAGGTTGAAGGCTGCGGTGGGGTGCTGCACTGCTTCACTGAAGATCGCCAGACGGCGGAGAAGCTGCTGGATATGGGCTTTTATATCTCGTTTTCCGGCATTGCTACCTTCCGTAATGCTGAACAGATCCGTGAAGCCGCGCGCTATGTGCCGCTTGACCGTATGCTGGTGGAAACTGATTCGCCGTATCTCGCGCCAGTTCCCCATCGGGGCAAAGAAAATCAGCCTGCCTATACTCGTGACGTGGCGGAATATATGGCGGTGGTTAAAGGGGTGACGATTGAAGAAATGGCGCGTGCGACCACGGAAAACTTCTCGCGTCTTTTCCACGTACCGATGTCGCGCCTGACGAGCTGATCGCGGTGCACAATTAATATTTTATCTCGTAATTAACCGACAAAAGTCGTAAAGTGCAGCGCCTTAAACGTGGCTCTGCCCTTTTTTTTGTGTTAAAAACTCGCACTTACAGCCGACGAGCAATAATAAAATAGCGCGCGTTCAACGAAACGTGATAGCCATCAAACAAATCTTGGCGTAATTATTTTACGCTTCGTAATAAATACCGAGAGCGCAAAGCGCTCCATCGGCGAAGGGTCCTCCCCCCTTTGCCACGCGTAGCGTTTTTTATTTCATTACGCGTAAAAAAAGCACACATACTCAGGAGCTTCACATTATGTTCAAAAATGCATTTGCAAACCTGCAAAAGGTCGGTAAATCGCTGATGCTGCCCGTATCGGTACTGCCGATTGCGGGCATTCTGCTGGGCGTTGGATCGGCCAATTTCACCTGGTTGCCTGCGGTCGTATCTCATGTGATGGCAGAGGCGGGTGGATCGGTGTTTGCCAATATGCCGCTCATTTTCGCTATCGGCGTAGCGTTAGGCTTCACCAACAATGACGGGGTTTCAGCACTGGCTGCGGTCGTGGCCTACGGCATTATGGTGAAAACCATGGCCGTGGTCGCGCCACTGGTACTGCATCAGTCTGCCGAAGATATCGCCGCTCACCATCTGGCGGATACCGGGGTTCTGGGAGGCATTATCGCCGGCTCGATTGCCGCCTACATGTTTAACCGCTTCTACCGTATCAAACTGCCGGAGTATCTTGGTTTCTTCGCCGGTAAACGTTTCGTACCGATTATCTCCGGTCTGGCCGCGATTTTCTTCGGCGTCGTGCTGTCGTTTATCTGGCCTCCGGTAGGTACGGCGATCCAGACGTTCTCCCAGTGGGCGGCGTATCAAAATCCGGTCGTGGCATTCGGCATTTACGGTGTAGTTGAGCGTGCGCTGGTGCCATTCGGCCTGCACCATATCTGGAACGTGCCTTTCCAGATGCAGATCGGTGAGTACACCAATGCGGCAGGCCAGGTATTCCACGGCGATATCCCACGCTATATGGCGGGCGACCCTACTGCTGGTAAACTGTCCGGCGGCTTCCTGTTCAAAATGTACGGTCTTCCGGCTGCGGCGATTGCTATCTGGCATTCAGCTAAACCTGAAAATCGTGCCAAAGTGGGCGGGATCATGATCTCTGCCGCACTGACCGCTTTCCTGACCGGTATCACCGAACCGATTGAATTCTCGTTCATGTTCGTGGCACCGATCCTGTACGCTATTCACGCCATTCTGGCTGGTCTGGCATTCCCAATCTGTATTCTGCTGGGTATGCGTGACGGAACCAGCTTCTCACATGGTCTGATTGATTTTGTGGTATTGAGCGGTAACAGCAGCAAGATCTGGCTGTTCCCGGTCGTGGGCCTGATCTACGGTCTGGTTTACTACACCATCTTCCGCGTGCTAATCGCTAAGCTGAATCTGAAAACGCCGGGCCGTGAAGATAGCACCAGTGAACAGGCGGCAGGTACAGCCAGCGAAATGGCCGCCAGCCTGGTGGCTGCGTTTGGCGGCAAGGAAAACATTACCAATCTTGATGCCTGCATCACCCGTCTGCGCGTTAGCGTGGCAGACGTGGCGAAGGTCGATCAGGCGGGCCTGAAGCATCTTGGCGCTGCTGGCGTTGTGGTTGCTGGTTCCGGCGTTCAGGCTATCTTCGGTACCAAATCCGATAACCTGAAAACCGATATGGACGACTATATGCGCAGCCATTAAGCCGGCGTATAAGACCATCAGAGGGGAGCGTAAGCTCCCCTTTTTTTTGCCTAAAATGGCGTAAAACGGAGACGTGCCGGGGCAAAGAATTGCACGATGGGCCATTTCATGTTGAAAATCCGGAGAAAAGCTCAAGCCATGATAAAAAGAAATTCACGCGCAGGTTGAAAGAAGACGATTTTCTCGCTCATACTGCGAGAACTTAACTCACAGCTGAAAGGATAACAGGCATGGCTGAAGAAACTATTTTCAGTAAAATCATTCGTCGTGAAATTCCGGCCGATATTGTTTATCAGGATGAGCTGGTCACCGCATTTCGCGATATCTCCCCACAGGCTCCGACCCATATTCTGGTCGTACCCAATCTGTTGATCCCGACGGCAAACGATGTGGTGCCCGGCCATGAGGCCGCCCTGGGCAGAATGATCACCGTGGCGGCGAAAATTGCCAAAGATGAGGGCATTGCTGAAGATGGTTACCGCCTGATCATAAACTGTAATAAGCACGGTGGGCAGGAGGTTTACCATATTCATCTGCACCTTGTTGGCGGGCATCCACTAGGGCCGATGCTGGCATCCTGAACGTTAACCAAAACGGATACAACTCTATGCGGGCAGGCATCATCGCCATTACGTTACTGGCCGCGCTAAGCGGTTGTAGCAGCGATCCCACCACCATCAACACTTCACAGTCGCTGATTATGGAATCAGCCGTCTTGTCGGCCGGTATCACTACCGCAGCGCCGACGATTGATGAGTCGCAAGGGCAGCAGCGGGCGTCAACCGTGCTGTTCAACCAGCAGGAAAAACCGGTTCAGGTCAGCTATCGTTTTTACTGGTATGATGATAAAGGGTTGGAAATTCTGCCTTTTGAGCGGCCAAATACCCTGGTTGTCCCTGCGCAGGGTAAGGCCGAAATCTCATCTCAAACCGGTAATCTAACGGCGAGCAAAGTTCGTCTTTACCTGTATTTGCAAGGAGTAGTCAAATGAACTGGACCATCATAAAGCGTTCAGGTGTGCTGATGGTGGCACTGATCCTGAGTGGTTGTATTCATCAGCCGCAACAGCCGCAGACGCCCGCACCGGTTGAACCCGTGCCGCCGCCTGTTATCGTGCCGGAACAGCCAAAGCCGGAACCGGGTCAAAACGTGCCGCCGCCGCCGAAACTACAGACTCTGGACTGGTCAGCAACCGTGTCGCCACTGGTTGGGCAGATGCTGAAAGCGGACGGTATCACCGCGGGTAACGTACTGCTGGTCGATAACGTCAAAAATAGCACCAACGGCAGTCTGCAAAGCGCCAAAGCGACCGCAGCCCTGCAAAACGCGCTGGCGAACAATGGTCGCTTTACCCTGGTGACTCCACAGCAGCTGTCGGTCGCCAGGCAAACTCTGGGCTTATCGGCTGACGACAGTCTGGTTTCGCGCAGTAAGGCTATCGGCCTGGCGCGCTATGTCGGCGCGCAGTATGTGCTGTACAGCAATGCTGAAGGGGATATCAAGTCGCCTTCTCTGCAAATGCAGCTGATGCTGGTCCAGACCGGCGAGATAATCTGGTCAGGTAGCGGTGACGTCGTTCACTGATCCCGAGCTTCAGCGGTTGCTTAAGCAACACTTCCCGGCAGCATCCGCTGCCGCTTCTTTTTTGCCGCTTGACGGATTAAGCGGCTTCAGCCTGAAGGTTAAGCTGGCGGGCAGGACGTTGCTGGCCCGGAGGGTGGCGCGCGGGGCGATGATGCCCGGCGTTGACCGTCAACGTGAATATCGGCTGCTGCGCAAGCTGGCCAGCAGCGGACGGGTGCCGCAGGTTTATGGATGCAGTCGGGACTGGTTATTGCTCAGCTGGCAACCCGGCGAGCCTCTTACGCCGCCGCAGCTGGTGGGATATTTAGAGCCATTGATCGGTGAAGTGGTCAAACTGCACCGTCTGCCGTTAACCGGCTATCGTCTGCAGCTTCTGCCGCTGCTAATGAGTTACTGGCAGCGTAGCGATGCGCGGCGGCGGAATACGCACTGGCTGCGAGCATTACAGCGCTGTCAGCGTCTGCGTGAACCCCGCCCATTACGTCTTGGCGTGCTGCACATGGATATTCACAGCGCCAATCTGCTGGCCGACGGTGAACGGCTCAGGTTTATTGACTGGGAATATGCCGGAGATGGTGATGTGGCGCTGGAGCTGGCGGCGATAATCGGCGGTAACGGGCTGGATAGCTCACAGCAACAGCTGCTGATAGCCACCTACGGGCGCTTGCAGCATATCGATGAAGAACGACTGCGCCACCAGGTGGCACGCTGGCAACCGTGGCTTGAGCTATTGGCAGCCAGCTGGTACGAACTGCGCTGGCAGCAGAGCGGCGAACAACATTTTCATACGCTGGCGGCGGAAGGCTGGCAGCGTGTCACTGGCTAAGGGGTAAATTGTGGGACCGGTAATGTTAGATGTGCTCGGCTGTGAGCTGGATGCGGAAGAACGTGAAATTTTACAGCATCCGCTCACGGGGGGGCTGATCCTGTTCAGCCGCAACTATCACGACCCGGCGCAGCTGCGTGAGCTGGTGCGCCAGATCCGCGCCGCATCGCGTCATCGGTTGGTGGTGGCGGTGGATCAGGAAGGCGGGCGCGTGCAGCGCTTTCGGGAAGGTTTTACCCGGCTGCCGGCGATGCAGGCATTTTCCGCGCTAAACCCATCGGCAGAGGCCGAAACGCTGGCGCAGCAGGCAGGGTGGCTGATGGCGTCAGAGATGATCGCCATGGATATTGATATCAGTTTTGCTCCGGTACTGGACATTGGTTACGGCAGCGCGGCTATCGGCGAGCGTTCATTCCATGAAGATCCGGCCATTGCGTTGCAGATGGCGCGCTGCTTTATCCGCGGGATGCGTGAGGCCGGCATGAAAACCACCGGCAAGCATTTTCCGGGGCATGGTGCCGTCAGTGCCGACTCGCACAAAGAAACGCCGCGTGACACGCGCAGCGAGGCGGAAATTCGCCGACATGATATGCCCATTTTTCAGCAACTTATCGCCGAGCGGGCGCTGGACGCCATTATGCCAGCCCACGTCATTTATACAGAGGTCGACCCGCGTCCCGCTAGCGGCTCATCGCACTGGTTAAAAACCGTACTGCGTCAGGAGCTGGGTTTTGACGGCGTGATTTTCTCCGACGATTTGTCGATGGAAGGCGCGGCGATCATGGGCAGCTACGCCGAGCGCGGCCAGGCGGCGCTGGACGCCGGATGCGATATGATTCTGGTGTGCAACAACCGGGAAGGAGCGGTCAGCGTACTGGACAACCTGCCCGCGATGGAGGCGGACAGGGTAGCCAGGCTTTATCACCGGGGAGACTTTACCCGTCAGCAGCTTATCGATTCTTCACGCTGGAAAGAGACCAGCGTTGCCCTCGATCGTTTACAGGGGCGTTGGCTGAATCATAAAGCCGCGGCGGGCAGATGATCGCTTAATATCCGTCAACCCGCTACGACTGGCGAATGCTGCAAAATGTTCGCCAGTCTCCCAGCGTAACCTCCTGATTTGTCACCCACGTCTGATTATTCTCATCTCAAATGACGCCTGCCCGATACTCAAAATGGTTTCCCTCTCCTGATTCAGCCTTGACAGTGTGGCGTGCAGTTTCTGCGAACGCATTGATATTGCCCCTGTGTTTGGCACGACTGAACTAAGGCACAATTTCGCTCTGAAAGCATACGGTCAGAACGATTAAATTGACCAGGATCAATTTTCGTAGAACAGATGTTTTCCGCCGTGCTATTCTGGCTTCAGCTTGCGAATTAACATCGCCAACCCTATGTTAATTAAGGTTATTTTATTAACTTTTTATTAACGATTGGTTTACTTTTGAGGGGGTCGTTTGACAACACCTATGAAAAAAATTGTTATTGTCGGCGGGGGAGCCGGAGGTCTGGAGCTGGCAACCCAACTTGGGCACAAGCTGGGGCGTAAGAAGAAAGCCCAGATTACGCTGGTAGATCGTAACCACAGCCATCTGTGGAAGCCATTACTTCACGAAGTGGCAACGGGTTCACTGGATGAGGGTATTGATGGTCTGAGTTATCTGGCGCATGCCCACAAGCACGGATTCAGCTTCCAGCTTGGTGCACTGACCCAACTCGATCGTGAGAATAACCGACTTCAGCTGGCAGAAATTCTCGATGAACAGGGCGAAGTACTGGTTCCTCAACGTGAGCTGGAGTACGACACTCTGGTCATGGCGCTGGGCAGCACTTCCAACGACTTCGGTACGCCGGGAGTGAAGGATAACTGTATTTTCCTCGATAACCCGCATCAGGCGCGCCGCTTCCGTAATGAAATGCTTAACCTGTTCCTGAAATTCTCCGCCAGCGAAGGTAAGCAGGAAAAGGTCAATATCGCCATCGTGGGCGGTGGGGCAACCGGCGTTGAGCTGTCGGCAGAACTGCATAACGCGGTGAAACAGCTGCACAGCTATGGTTACAAGGGGCTGGATAGTCAGGCCCTGAACGTGACGCTGGTAGAAGCCGGTGAACGTATTCTTCCCGCACTACCGGCGCGCATCTCCAGCGCGGCGCACAGTGAACTGACTAAAATCGGCGTGCGCGTCTTGACGCAGACGATGGTGACCAGCGCGGAAAAAAAAGGCCTGCACACCAAGTCCGGTGAGTTTATCGATGCCGATCTGATGGTCTGGGCCGCGGGCATCAAGGCGCCGGACTTTATGAAAGAGATAGGCGGTCTGGAAACAAACCGTATCAATCAGCTGGTGGTTGAACCCACGTTACAGACCACACGTGACCCGAATATTTATGCCATAGGCGACTGCGCGGCCTGTGCGCTGCCGTCAGGCGGTTTTGTGCCACCGCGCGCGCAGTCTGCGCATCAGATGGCATCACGCGTATTGGCCAACATTTTGGCTGAGATAAAAGGGCAGCCCCAAAAGCCGTATGTTTATAAAGATCACGGCTCGCTGGTTTCACTGTCTCGTTTCAGTACCGTGGGAAGCCTGATGGGCAACCTGATGCGCGGTTCAATGATGGTCGAAGGCCGCATTGCGCGTATGGTCTATATCTCGCTGTACCGCATGCACCAGGTTGCGTTACACGGCTATTTCAAGACCGGATTGATGATGCTGGTTGGCAGTATTAACCGGGTGATCCGCCCGCGCCTGAAGCTACATTAATTTTTTGCCGCCTGCGGCATCCGTCATCACGGTCAGAACGGCCTGTTGCCTAAAGCAACAGGCCGTTCTTTCTTTCATCGTCCCCCTGCGTTGATAAGAACACTCTTAAATAACCTGTCTTAATAGCGCGTAAACGCTTTTACTCCCAAATTCTTATAGTCACATTCCCTTACCTGACGCAAAATTTACTTAAATACCACGGCGCGGCGCGCACACCTGGTATGCCACAGCTGCCACCGGATGGCAGCAGGCAAGAATGCGCGGTAAATCTGTCAGGAGGTTTTCCTGTGAATAAATCAATGTTAGCGGGTATAGGCATCGGTGTGGCGGCAGCATTAGGCGTTGCCGCCGTTGCCAGCATGAACGTTTTCAGCAGTACACCGCAATATGCGCAGGTGCTTTCGGCAACTGAAATTAAGCAAACGTTGAAGGACCCGCGGCAGGAGTGCCGCAACGTGACGCTCACTCATCGTCGCCCGGTACAGGATGAAAATCGTATTGCAGGCTCGGTATTAGGTGCGGTGGCGGGGGGCGTGCTGGGTCATCAGTTTGGCGGAGGACGCGGTCGAGATGTCGCCACGGTAGCGGGTGCGCTGGCCGGCGGCTATGGTGGTAACCAGGCGCAGGGCGCTTTGCAACAGCGAGATACTTACACCACGACCGAACAGCGTTGTAAAACCGTGTATGACAAGCATGAAAAGCTGCTGGGTTATGATGTCACCTATAAAATCGGCGATCGGCAGGGAAAAATTCGTATGGATAACGATCCCGGCACGCGTATCCCCCTTGATAATAACGGTCACCTGATGTTGGGCGATAAAGCCTGAACGCCTAATCAACGGGAGAATAGCGTGTCGACCTGGTTGTGAACCTTGTCGCCATGAACAGAGTGTAAAAACGGCGGGCGCTATTGCTTATCTGATAAAAAGGGTTCATGTGGCGAACATGAACCCTTTTGACATCCGTCACCGCAGTGGGGCAACCCTGTAGGGCGGCATTGAGGGCAAAATGATTGCCCGCAAATGCCACCGTCCAATCTGTTATCGCGTACATCCAGAACAGGAGGCCGCCTTAAAGCCGCGGCCCCACGGTCGAGCGTTATACGCTGGCGTTATCCACCATCTTGTTAATAAACTCACTCACCCACGTTATGCGTACTTTACGCTCGGAGAGATCGCGAATAAATCGGATACGCGTTGGCCCATCCAGACGCCAGTGCTGCGGTTCCTGCTGTAACAGGCCGATCAGCCACGCGGGGTCAACCTTATTCTTTTCAGAGAATTCGATGAAACCGCCTTTCTCACTGGCTTCGACTTTGCGCACGCCCAGCTTTATCGCCGCCAGACGCAGCGCGGCGATATCCAGCAGGTTACGCGCCGCGTCCGGCAGCAGGCCGAAGCGGTCAATTAGCTCCACTTTGATGTCGTCCAAATCGTCGTTGTGCTGAGCGCTGGCAATACGTTTATAAAACGACAGGCGGGTATTGACGTCCGGGATGTAATCATCCGGCAACAGCGCCGGCATACGCAGCTCGATGTCGGTCTGACTGTTGGTCAGATCCTCCAGAGAAGGCTCACGTCCCTCTTTCAGGGCATCAACGGCATTTTCCAGCAGATCCATATACAGCGAAAATCCGATGGTTTCCATCTGACCGCTCTGACCTTCCCCAAGTAATTCACCGGCACCACGGATCTCCAGATCGTGCGTGGCGAGGGCAAATCCGGCGCCCAGATCTTCCAGCGAGGCTATCGCCTCCAGGCGCTTATGCGCATCGGTCGTCATGGATTTAGGATGTGGGGTCAGCAGCCAGGCATAGGCCTGATGGTGAGAGCGCCCGACGCGGCCACGCAGCTGATGCAGCTGGGCGAGGCCGAAGCGATCGGCGCGCTCAATAATGATGGTGTTAGCCGTTGGAATATCAATCCCGGTTTCAATGATGGTGGTGCACACCAGCACGTTGAAACGCTGATGGTGGAAATCATTCATCACCCGTTCCAGCTCACGCTCGCGCATCTGGCCATGACCGATCGCCACCCGGGCCTCAGGCACCAGTTCAGATAGCCGTGTTGCCGCTTTCTCAATATTTTCCACATCGTTATACAGATAGTAAACCTGACCGCCGCGCAGTACCTCTCGCAGTATCGCCTCGCGTACCGACAGGTCATCGTATTCGCGTACGAAGGTCTTTACCGCCAGTCGGCGCGCCGGAGGTGTGGCAATGATCGACAGATCGCGCATCCCGCTCATCGCCATATTCAACGTGCGCGGGATAGGGGTAGCGGTCAGGGTTAAAATATCCACGTCGGCGCGCATTGCTTTGATGCGCTCTTTATGGCGCACGCCAAAACGATGCTCTTCATCGACGATCAGCAGGCCAAGATCGCGCCATTTAATCTCATTTTGTAACAGCTTATGGGTGCCGATCAAAATATCGACCTTGCCTTCCTGGGCGTCTGCCAGCACCTGTGCCTGCTCTTTGGCCGTACGGAAGCGTGACATCATCTCAATACGGATCGGCCAGTTGGCAAAGCGATCGCGGAAATTATCGTAATGTTGCTGGGCCAGAAGGGTGGTTGGCACCAGCACCGCTACCTGCTTATGGTTTTCCACCGCGAGGAAGGCGGCGCGCATGGCGACCTCGGTTTTACCAAAACCGACGTCGCCGCAGACCAGACGGTCCATGGCCAGCGGTTGGCACATATCGCTCAAAACCGCATTGATTGCCTGTGCCTGGTCGATGGTGGTTTCAAAGGGGAAACTTTCACAGAACAGCTGGTACTGCTGCTTATCATGCTTAAAGGCAAAGCCGGTTTTTGCCGCACGCTGCGCATAAATATCCAGCAGCTCTGCCGCCACGTCGCGCACCTTTTCGGCGGCCTTCTGCCTGGCGCGGGACCAGGCGTCGCTGCCCAGCTTATGCAGCGGAGCGTTCTCCTCAGCCCCTCCCGCATAGCGGCTGATGAGATGCAGTGACGATACCGGCACGTACAGTTTTGCATCTCCGGCGTAGGCCAGCATCAGATACTCTGCCTGAATACCGCCGGTTTCCAGCGTGGTCAGGCCAATGTAGCGCCCAACGCCATGCTCCAGATGCACCACCGGCTGGCCGGGGTGCAGCTCGGCGAGGTTACGGATCAACACATCCGGATTGATGGTGCGGCGACTGTCCTGGCGTCGACGGCTTACACGCTCGCCCAGCAGATCGCTTTCACAGATGAGTGCGCGATTGCGCAAGCCATCAATAAAACCATGTTCGCTGGCGCCGATTAACAGATAGTGCCCCGGCCCGTGCGCCTCCGGCAGTGAACGGATCGCGCCCGGCTTGAGCTTGATGCGCGCCAGCAGTTCCTGTAAAGCCTCGCGGCGACCTTCACTCTCCACCGAAAACACCACCGGACCGCTGAAGGATTCGAGAAAGTGGCGCAGCGCATCCAGCGGGGCCTTCGCCTGTGCCTGTACGGCCAGGCTCGGCAACGCGGCATAATCCAGATTGGTATTACCGCTCTTCTCTGGCAGCAGCTCGGTTTTGAGCTGGATGCGTGGCCACTGCTTCAATTCACCGAACAGCTCGTCGCTGCGCAGCCACAGGGATGCGGGCGGCAATAGCGGGCGCATCGGATCGACGCGGCGGTTTTCATAACGCGCGTTAACATCCTGCCAGAAGCGCCCGGCGCTGGATTCCACATCGCCAGAAATGACCAGCAGGGTGTTGGCGGGCAGGTAGCTGAACAGCGGCAGTAAAGGTTGCTCGAAAAACAGCGGCTGCCAGTACTCTATCCCGGCGGGCAGCGTGCCTTTGCTGACCTGCTGATAGATATGTTCCGCCTCACGCCGCACGTCAAAATGTTCACGCCACTGGCTGCGGAACAACTCAATGGCGTTTTTATCGGTCGGGAACTCATGAGCCGGCAGCAGGTTAATCGCCGCCACCTCTTCCAGCGTGCGCTGGCTGTCAATATCAAACAGGCGCAGGCTGTCTATCTCATCATCGAAAAAGTCGATACGGTAAGGACGTTCACTGCCCATCGGGTAAAGATCGAGCAGCGCGCCACGGGTGGCAAACTCGCCGTGTTCCATCACCTGATCGACGCTGCGGTAGCCCGCCTGTTCAAGCTGGGCGCGCAGCGTGTCACGCGACAGCCTTTGCCCTTTCTGCATTACAAGCGCGTGGCCGTGCAGGAAATTGTGAGGGCAAACGCGCTGCATCAGGGTGTTGACCGGAAGGATCAAAATGCCTGAAGCCAGCGTGGGCAGTTGATAAAGGGTAGAAAGCCGGGAGGAGATGATCTCCTGGTGCGGTGAGAAACTGTCGAAGGGCAGGGTCTCCCAATCTGCCAACGCCATGACCGGCTGGTCGGTAAACTGTTTAATTTCATCCTGAAGGCGCAGCGCATTTTGCATATCTTGCGCAATCAGCATAACCGGGCCCTGATGTCGTTCAGCTATTTCGGCACATTCAACGGCGCAGGCCGCGCCGGTCAGTTGCCCCAGCTGGCGCTGGTCACCTGCTCTGGACGGCAGGTCATAACGGTAGATTTCTGGCATAGTCAGTTAAACGGTCTCTTCGAAAAAAGGGTATCGGAGACCCCGGCGTGCCGAGGTTCCGATTCAGCTAAGGGAAGTATACCCGTATTTTTCGGGTTCCGGGGTATTGCGGCCTGCCTTAACCTGCAAAATCAGGTCGGCACGGCGTGACGATCGTTCATCTTCGGCAGCAGGCGGCGGCACGTCAGACGTCGCCGCTGTTATCGTCTTCCACCGCCTGATAGATACGTTGTAAAATGTCGGGAAATGCCGACTGCACCCGGCTCCAGCTCGGTATAAAAGGTTTTTCATTTGGCCGCTCGATAAATGACTGCCCGGCATCAAGAATGGCCTGGGTAAACATTTCGACCGCCGCTTCCTCGGTGTGCTGGTCGAATTTCAAGCCGTTCATTGTCGCCTCATGATTATAAATTTCCATCATATCCAGCGCATTACGATAGTAGGTGGCCTTAAGGACGCGGAATGAGTCGCTGGTGATATTCACCCCCATCGTGGCCATTTTGCGCAGCAGCGACTGCACGATGTCGTTGCTCATACGCAGCAATCCGCCGGTACCATCTTCTTCTGCCAGCGGCTGGTGCTTATGATCATAGTTATCGGCTATTTCTACCTGGCAGCTCTGGCGCGTGGTGTAGTTACGGTAAATTTCAGACAGTACGCCAATTTCAAGACCCCAGTCGCCCGGGATCTTGATCCCGTTAAGGACGTGAGTGCGCATGGCAAACTCCCCCGACAGCGGATAGCGGAAGCTGGAGAGGTATTCAAGATAGTCAGAGTGGCCGTAAACCTGCTGCAACGAGCGCAGCAACGGCCCGACCAGCAGCCGTCCGACTCGCCCGTTTAACTTATTATCCGCCACGCGCGCATAGAAGCCTTTGCAGAATTCATATTGAAATCCAGGGTTAGCCAGCGGATAGAGTAGTCTGGCCAGCATGCCTCGTTCATAGGTGACGATGTCACAATCGTGCAGGGCGACACAGCTCGACTTGTCGGAGGCAAGGGTATAGCCGGTACAGAACCACACGTTGCGGCCCTTGCCGGGCTGGGCGGGGGATAATCCCTCTTTATCGAGTTCGGCATCCAGCGCTTTCAGGCGTGGGCCGTCATTCCACAAAATACGGTGGCGCTGCGGCAGACGGGAAAAAAACTCGCGCGCGTGCAGGAACTGGCTGCGGTCGGCGCGATCCAGCCCGATAACAATTTCAGCCAGATAAGGGACTTTTGCCAATTCGTCGACGATATGGCTCAGCGCTGGGCCCTCCAGTTCTGAAAACAGTGACGGCAGTATTAATCCCATCTTGCGCTTGCGCGAGAAGCGGACCAGGTCTTTTTCCAGTGCCTCCACGGAACGCCCGGTGAGATTATGAAAATTAGTAATAACGCCATTCTGATAGAAATCGCTCATCGTCTTCCCCTAATAAGGTCATTTCATCTTACCGAGTGATAAAATGATCCAGCCCGTCGCGCCAGCCTTCTGGACCGTAATGCGTCGTATGATAGATATGATGTTTATCCTGCCTTTGCAGAATGACGGGATTTTTACTGTAGCCTTTAATCACCACGGCATAGTCGACGGCGTCAAGCATGGCGGCATCATTAGGGCCGTCACCCAAGCCAATAGTGACGGGGCGATCACCCTGCACGTAGTGCTGTAACAGGTCATCCAGCGCCTCAGCTTTGCCGCTACCTTTACGCATGACGTGCCAGAAACGCCCGCCCTGCACCAGCGTTAGCCCCTGTTCTTCCAGCTGCTGGCGAAAAAGTTCAAAATTTTCAGTAGTGTCGCGCCAGATAAGGCTCTCGGAGGCCTCACGCAATTTGGCGAGGGCCGCATTTTGCGTCGTCAGCCCGGTCCAGTCGGCAACCTGTTGTGGGCTGGCGTCAGAAAATCCGATGAATTTAAAGCCAAACTGCCGTTTCAGATGCAGTAGCCGGTGGCACAACGTGCCATAGTCAATGTTACCCAGCGCCTTTATTGCCGTAGAAGCGTCCGGGTTTTGCCACTGGATGACCGCACCGTTTTCCGCAATAAACGGCTGGTGGCCGATCCCAAGAGCCTGCTGAAGAGGGGCAATTTCTGCCGCGGTTTTACTTGAGCAAATGACCAGCGGCACCTGATGTTCCTGCAGCCGCTGTAGCCATTCCGCCGCGGGTTGCCAGCTGTAGGTATGGTGGTCGAGCAGCGATCCGTCAAGGTCAGTGACGATGATTAAGGGGGCTTGCAATGTGGGCATAGGCAATTCCTCTTGATGATCCACTATAGGAAAAATCGCAGTGTAATCATGAAGTATAGCCCAGGATACAGGCGGCGCAGTCGCACTCACCGTGAGCATCATCGACCAGCAGCACGCCCATCATGATTCGATAAGCTTCCCAACACGCGGGCCAGGTTTTTTTTCATTGAGTGCAGCGATCGGCATCAAACAAGTCCTCACAGGATTGTGCTGCCCTTCGCAGCGACTCTTTTCGTCGCTGTAAGCAGGGGTGGATATCGTGTCCCCTCTCATAAACGTGACGGAATTTTCTGTTGTCAGCCACAAGAAGTTAATCGTTTTATATTTTTTATATAAGAAATTTCAATGAACCTGTCGGTGTAAATAAAGATAGCGTGCCCAATGTCTTCCCCGTCTCAATGAGGCCCTGCGTATTTTTATTTATCAGGCAGTGATTGGGATTAACCTGAACATATTAAGGAGAATAATATGGCTCATTATCAATTCAGTCATATCAGCGAACAGAATTTGCGCGGCGTGCATGGCGATTTGATAAAAGTAGTGCGTCTGGCGCTGCGAAAATCGGAAATTGATTTCCGGGTGATTGAAGGCGTACGCAATATGGCAAGACAGCGCCAGCTTGTCAGCAGCGGAAAAAGTCACACACTGCAAAGCCGCCATCTTACGGGGCACGCAATCGATCTTGCCCCCTGGATTAATCACACCATTCCGTGGGAGGACTGGAATGCCTTCGCCCTGCTGGCGAAAGCCATGAAACAGGCGGCCGCTCAGCTGTCGACACCTATAGTATGGGGAGGAGACTGGAAGACGCTAAAAGATGGACCACATTTCGAACTGGCCAAAGGTATCTATCCCTGATGCTCCTGCTCATCCGGGAAAACTGTGCAGATACATTTAATGTTCGTAAAAAGAGGGGCTGATGGAAGAAGTCGACTACGCGTGACGTTAAGTTTGCTATAATATCTTCTCGGTTAATACCGAAAAATTACCAATGGAGAATGTATGGATCTTTTACGTATTATTATCGCGATTCTGTTACCCCCGCTGGGTGTATTTTTACAGGTCGGATTTGCAGGGGCTTTCTGGCTAAATATACTGCTGACACTCCTGGGCTATATTCCGGGGATCATTCATGCTGTGTGGGTCATTGCTCGCCGTTAAACCGAGTTCGATAATAGTGCCAACGATAGCGGTCGCTCAAGGTGAGTGAAGACGGCCGGTAACGGAAATAAAGATGAAACCGACGGTAGCCGGTTTCATCTCTTAATCTATCTAATATTAACGTAAATGCCGCTGGTAACATTATCCGTCAGGCGGACTACGTGATAGATAACCTGCTTATTGTGAGTTTTTATTTTGCGTTTAATATTGCCCTTATGCGAAGACACTGTCTTAGCCTTAATTTGCATTTTGTCTGATATCTGAATGGTATCGTGGCCAGACATCCACATTTTGAGCATGTTGGACTCGGTCTGGCTAAGGGTCAACGGATGGACTTCGGCGTTTATCGCCTGACGAGGGGACAGGCTTAATCTTTTCTGAAAATAGCCGATTAGCAGAGAGTCGAGCGTAGAGATCTTAATCGCTTTTGATGTAATGACCAAATTGTTACGAACGTAGAGGTATTCTTCAAAATGGATGTTGGAGATGGCCATAAAGATGAAAAACAGAGTGTCTGGGTGCTGGAGAATGATTTTTCTAATGCGATCACTGGCGTCCGGCTCATGAATAAAACAATCTTCATTAATAAACACAACGCCGGGCTGTAACTGCTGACACTTGGTATATAGCTGCTCTATATCATTGATTAGGGATATATTTTTCTTTTTAACTCCCTTCACAGTCATATATTCAGTCAAACCCAGCCGTGTATAGTTGCATGAATCCATTATAATCGTCGGCATAACAGCGACCCTCACCAATTTGTTATAGGTTAAATTCAACGATGAATTACGCATTTACGCTAATTACCAGAGGTTAGCTAAGCGTGGTCATCTATAACATTGTCATCTAAGCGTGGTGGACAACCTGACTTTTGCCAGCTGATAATTAGCGTTTTGACAGGGCAATAAACGCCATAATACCCATATCAGCAATTTATCAATCAACGTGCGTAACTATCTGACTTAACACGGCATTTGATGCAGCAATTCATTTTGATCGACACTATCGCGTAAAATCCTAAAAATCATGATAGGACTAT
Organism: Erwinia tasmaniensis Et1/99; assembly: GCF_000026185.1. Classification (NCBI taxonomy): domain Bacteria; kingdom Pseudomonadati; phylum Pseudomonadota; class Gammaproteobacteria; order Enterobacterales; family Erwiniaceae; genus Erwinia; species Erwinia tasmaniensis. The sequence goes on along the minus strand of NC_010694.1, from coordinate 2,262,061 downwards.
TCTTAAAGTTGTTCATGACATTAATTCATATCATGGTCTGAATACATAATGTTGTGAGAAACATAAGCAATACAGGCAAGTAAGCTTCAAGGGCTGAAACAGCCTACAGCTGACTTTCCAATAAAAATATGAGGTTGTGTATCTTTCAGGCATAGACTCATTCGCTACAAATCAACGATTTGAGATAGTAAAATACGCTAACCGCCATTTAATAAGAATGATTTTAAACACCGCCAGCGAATTATCAGATTTTCCTTAGCATTCGCGGAGTGAAAAGGGTGGGGGGTTAGCGCCAACTCATTAGCTAGCTTAAACAATCCTATTGATTTTACGATGCAAGTATTAAGTTTTGTTAATGGGTAGTTCGGCAAGCAGCGTGGCCAGTAGATCGAAAATTTCGCTGAATAAATGTTCACAGAAGGGGGCCAATAAAGGCATCATCAGGATGATAAAGATCATACCTATTGATAATGTCACCGGAAAACCGATGGCAAAAACTGATAGTTGGGGTGAAACGCGATTCAATAACCCCAGGGCCAGGTTTAAAGTGAGCAGCAAAGTGATTAGCGGTAACGCCAATCTCATACCGTTAAGAAATATTAAATTGGCCGCTTTGGTTAGCGCCATGAAAGCATTGCCGTTGAGCGGTTCTGCACCGATGGGAAGGGTATGAAAACTGTCCGCCACCATCGAAATGAGCCACAAATGGCCGTTGAAGGAGAGAAACAGCAGCATGGCCAGCATGTCGAGAAAACGTGCCAGTACCGGCATATTGAGACGGCTACCGGGGTCAAAAAAGGTGGCAAATGAGAGTCCCATCTGCAAACCAATCACTTCGCCCGCGGTGCGCACCGCTGCAAAGGCAAACTGCATGGTGAAACCAATCGCCACGCCAATCAGAATTTGCTGAATAAGCAGCCAGAAACCGCCAACGGAAAAGAGCGTCACGTGGGTGGGTGGCAGTGAGGGAACCAGCACCCATGTGATCATCACGCCCAGCCCAATTTTCACCTTGCGACTGATTGCTTTTTCGCTAAGCAGCGGCGCGGTCATAATTAGGGCAAGCACGCGCGCCAGGGGCCAGAAGAGTTGGCTTATCCAGAACAGAAGCTGATTGCTGTCAAAAAGGATCATTATCCGATCATATAAGGCAGGTTGTTAAACAGGGTACGCATATAGTCGAGTACCAGATTTAACATCCAGGGGCCGGCAACAACCATGGTTGTGACGACCGCAAGGATCTTAGGAATAAAGGAGAGCGTTTGTTCATTAATCTGCGTTGCGGCCTGTAACAGGCTGATCAGCAGGCCGCTGACCAGCGCTGCCAACAGCAGTGGGGCGGCAAGGGCTAACGCAACTTGCATGGCATCGTGCCCGATGACCATTACCGATTCAGGTGTCATTTTTCAGGCTCCGGGTCAGGAATAAAAGCTCTGGGCCAGCGAACCAACCAGCAGCTGCCAGCCGTCGACCAGTACAAACAGCATCAGCTTGAAAGGCAGCGCAATGGTTGCGGGCGGCACCATCATCATCCCCAGCGCCATCAGCACGCTGGCAACCACCAGGTCGATAATTAAAAATGGAATAAATACCGTAAAGCCAATCTGAAACGCCGTTTTCAGTTCGCTGGTGACATAGGCAGGGAGCAGGATGCGCATTGGAACGGCTTCTGGCCCGGCAATCGGCGCGGTATTCGCCAGCCGGGCAAACAGCGCAAGGTCAGCCTCACGCGTCTGGCGCAGCATAAACTCGCGCAGCGGCTGAGCACCTTTATCAATCGCCTCCTGCATGCTGATTTTGTCTTCACTGAACGGCTGGTAGGCATCAGTATAAATTTTGTCGAACACCGGGCCCATAATAAAGAAGGTCAGGAACAGCGACAGGCCCAACAAGACCTGATTCGGCGGTGCTGAAGGCGTGCCGAGAGCATTACGCAGCAGGCCAAACACAATAATAATGCGCGTGAAGCTGGTCATCATCAGCAGAATAGCGGGCAGGAAGGTCAACGAGGTAATAAATACCAGCGTTTGCACCGGCAGTGACCAGCTTTGGCCACCGTTTGCCATCGGCTGGCTGATCAGCCCCGGCAGCTGAGCATAAACGTTGGGTGCCAGCATCAGCAGGCCGGGCAAAAGCAGAGGAAAAAGACGTTTCATGATTTCTTCCCCTGTCCTTTACGTAACGAGTGTAAGATCTGACGAAAATCTGTCGGGGCGGCCGGTAAATCCGTGGATCCCTGGGCGGGCTTTGCCGGCAGCGTATGCAAATGGGTAATCTGTTGGGCGGTAATGCCCAGCACCAGTCGTGCATCGTCGACATCGACGATGACCACGCGTTCGCGCTGGCCCAGCTGGCAGCTGGCGCTGATATTAAGCTGCTGGCTACCGCCGCGCCTGGCGGTAAAACCAAAGCGTTTTGCCAGCCAGGCAATCGCCAGGATAAGAATAATAATGGCCGTCAAAACCCCGCTGACCTGGGTCAGCATAGAGCCGGTGGAGATCGCCGGCTGCGGCGTGACGGACTGCTGCTGGGTGCTGTTCATTTAGCGGCTCAGGCGACGCATACGTTCAGATGGCGTGATGATATCGGTAATGCGGACGCCATACTTATCGGCCACCACGACCACTTCGCCCTGGGCAATCAGATAACCGTTGATCAGAATATCCAGCGGCTCCCCAGCCAGGCCGTCGAGTGCGACCACCGAGCCCTGCGACAGGCGCAGTAGCTCTTTGATGGTCATTTTGGTGCGACCCAGCTCGACGGTCAGCTTGACCGGGATATCCATAATCATATCGATATCCTGAAGCGAGGCGTTATTCTCACCGCCTTCGAACGTGTTGAATACGCCATCGGTGGACGGGGATTTCGTCTGTTCATTCATGGCGTCAGCCCACATGTCGTCCGCAGAGATATCGTCATCGGACGGCTTATTGGTATCACTCATCGGGCTGTTCCTCGTTCATCGAATTCAAAATCGGGTTAATCAGGTGTTCCACGCGCAGCGCGAACTGTTTATTCAACGTTCCGTACTGGCTGGTCAACACCGGCACGCCATCCACATGGGCAATTATGCGGTCCGGTTTGTCAATAGGGAGCACGTCGCCAGGTTTCAACGCCAGCAGGCGTGAGATCCTCATCGAGACATCGGCAAAGTTGGCAACCAGCTCAAGTTCAGAGTGCTGAACCTGTTTAACCAGCGTGTCACGCCAGGTCTCATCTTGACTGAGGGAGTTCTCCAGCGGCGGATTGACCAGGGTTTCACGCAGCGGTTCGATCATGCTGAAAGGGATGCAGATATTGAACTCGCCCGTCAGGTTACCAATCTCAACCTGGAACGGCGTGGTGACCACGATATCGTTAGGAGAAGTGGTGATGTTGGTAAACTTCACCTGCATCTCGGAACGGACATACTCCACGTCCAGCGGATAGATAGGTTTCCAGGCTTCACTGTAGCCCTCCAGCGCCAGCTTCAGCATTCGGCCGATAACCCGCTGTTCGGTATGGGTAAATTCACGCCCTTCGACTTTCGTCGGAAAGCGGCCATCCCCACCGAAAAGGTTATCCACTGCAATGAATACCAGACTGGGTGAAAACACCACCAGCGCCGTGCCGCGCAACGGCTTGAGGTGGATCAGATTAAGATTGGTTGGCACCGGAAGATTACGGGCAAACTCATGATATGGCTGGATCTTAATCGCGCCGACGGTAATATCCGGGCTGCGGCGCAGCAGATTAAACAGCGCCATGCGATAAGCACGGGCAAAGCGTTCATTGATGATCTCAAGCGCCTGCAGGCGCTCGCGCACCACGCGGCGCTGGGTATTGGGATCATAAGGGCGAATATGATCCTCGCCCTCTTTTTTATTGGCCTTATCTTCCGTTGCGCTGTCGCTGTCGCCATTCAACAGTGCGTCAATTTCGGCCTGAGAAAGAATGTTATCGCCCATTTTTTTTCATCACCGCAGGATAAAGGCTGTGAAAAGGACATCCGTCACGGCCTGCTGTGGTTGTCCCTGTACCAGCTGAGGGGCCAATGTCTGCTTAATCTGGGTCACTAACTGCTCCTTGCCATGCTCACTGGCCAGCGAGGCGGCAGTCTGACGAGAAAGCAGCAGCAGAAGACGGCTACGGATCTCGGGTAAATAATCGCTCATACGACGACGCGTTTCTTCGTCCGGCAGGCGCAGGGTAAAACCGACGTACAAAACGCGATCCGGGTCATTATCTGGATTGATCAGGTTTACGGTGAAGGTATCCAGAGCGAAAAATACCGGTATGGCCGGCGGCTGATGTTTGGCGACCGCTGTGGGATCGGCCGGCGCCTTCATCCGTTTCCACACGGTATAACCCGCTACGCCGCAGCCGATCAGAGCCACAATCACTACCATCAGTATCAGGAGCTTACGTTTTCCGCTTCTGGATTTAGCGCTATCGGTCATATTTGCTGTGACTTCCTGTGATTATTTTCAGTAGAGCGGTACAACTCAATTCGCTGCCTCACGCCGTAATGTGCAAATTATCTCGTGTCTTGCCGTAAACAATGGGCAGAAAAGACACGAGTTTTGCCATCAGCTTGCGCGTTTGTGAGCGTCAGGCGAAGATATCAACCGCGTTAGCACCCGTTGCGCGTGCCTGCAGGCTGACGGGAACGGCGATTGGCGTGGTATCGCCGTCACCTTCGCTTCCAAGACTGAAGGGGGTGTCGGTATTGTCACGCCGCTGTTCCTGCTGGCCGTTAAAAGATTTCCCCTGCTGGAAGTTATCGCTACTGACGTTACTTTGGCCCAGGTTAATGCCGCTTTCAGCCATTGAGGCGCGCAATTGCGGTAAGGCCGCCTCCAGCGCATCCCTGACCTGGCTGTGATTGGAGACCAGGCTCAGCTGCGCATGGTCGTTATCCAACTTCAGGCTGATCTGGATACTGCCCAGATCCTGCGGATGCAGGCGCAGTTCGGCGGTCTGTAGCCCATTGCGGCTGAACATCAGGATCTGTTGCCCCAGGGCCTGTTGCCATTCCGGGCTGCCGAGCTGTGCATTCAAAAATGGCGTCGCCGGCGCGCTGACCGCGGAGGTTGTCGTTGGAACGAGCGCCGCGGTGGCGGTCATCAGCGAGCCATGCGTTGTCGGCGCGTTCAGGCTAGATTCAGGCTGGTGTTTGTCCTGAACATTCTCTTTACCCGCGCCGCTGATTAACGACTGAAACGCCGGATCACCGCCTTGTGCAGCTGAACTGACTCCGGCCTCAGGCCTGACGCCGGGTTTGTCCGCTGCCTTTGTCTGCCCTCCACCGTCACTGTTTTTTCCCGTCAGCGTATCGCTGGGCTCATCGTTCTCGCCGTGCGTTTTGCCTGCGGCCGTACTTAAAGCGTCCAGCATCGACTGCTTGTCGCTTTTATTCAGCGCGGCTTCCGTCAGTTCGTGGGCCTGAGTGGTGTTCACGGGCGTGATGGCCTGATTAGGCAACATGGCGTACAACGCCTGTAAAGCCTGTAGATCGTTTGCGCTCAGGGCAGTAACCGGAGTGGCGGGATCGTCGGTTTGTTCATCCCCCTTTTTGCCGGTGACCTCTGCCGCCGTCTGTAACAGATTGCTCAGAGTGTCAGGGTTATCCAACGTGGCCAGCAGCGCATTGACGGCGCTTGTTGCCTTGCTTTTGCCGCCGGTTTCAGCCGCCGCGCCGCTGCCGACTTCACCGGTCTGAGCATGGGTCGCTCCCTGCTGCGCCAGCGATAACAGGCGGTTACCTAACAGCGTGACAAAACCCTGTGGCAGGTTTTCCGCGCCGGAGAGCGGATCGCCGTCGACGCGGCTGTCCTGCACGTTATCGCTGTTCAGGCTGGCGGTGGTCTTGCTGCTGGTGCTGGTTGCAGCGGTTGGTAAGGTAATCATTCGCCTTTCCTCAATGATGCCCGTTGGGCAAATTCATCCATTCGTTTCTGATCCAGACGGTTTTCTTGTAACAGAGCGCTGGCATGTGCGCGTGCCTGTAGCGTTTCATATGCATGCAGGCGTTGCTGTTTGTCGCGCCACAGGCGCAGCGCGTTTTCTACCCGGGTTCCCCAGTTTGTTAACTGAGCACGGTGCTGCTCAATCGCTTTTTCCAGCGTCTGAATAAACTGGTGGTAGTTGTACCAACGGGTGCTGGCGATGCCCTCACTCATGGTGTTATTCAGGTTTTTACGGTATTCGTCCTGATAGTTGAGCAGCATCGTCAGCTGCTCATCAGCCTGTTTATAGGCGCGGCGCGCATCGCCTAACTGAATGGCCGCTTTCTCAACATCTTTGTGTGCCAGCGAGCGCAATGTGTCGATGGCGGAAGCTGCTTTAGTCATCGATCCTCCGGTGACAGGTCAGGAACTTAACCAAAAATTGCCTGCAGATGCAGGCTGGCGTCATCAAACGTGCTGCGTTCAAACATTCCCTGTTGCAGGAACGCCTCAAGCTCGGGATAAAGTTTTATTGCTTTATCCAGCGTCGGATCGGTACCCGCTGCGTAAGCACCAACGCTGACCAGGTCGCGGTTGCGCTGGTAACTGGACAACAGCTGTTTGAACTGACGGACGCGCGCGTAATGGGTGTCGTCAATCAGATGTGCCATCACGCGGCTGATTGACGCTTCAATATCAATCGCCGGATAGTGGCCGGACTCGGCCAGCCGACGGGAGAGGACAATATGACCATCAAGGATGGCGCGCGCCGAGTCGGCAATCGGGTCCTGCTGGTCGTCCCCCTCGGTCAACACGGTATAGAAGGCGGTAATTGAACCTCCCCCGTCAATTCCGTTACCGGCACGTTCCACCAGCGCAGGCAGCTTGGCGAATACCGAAGGTGGATAGCCTTTTGTCGCCGGCGGCTCACCGATAGCAAGGGCGATTTCACGCTGCGCCATGGCGTAACGCGTCAGGGAGTCCATGATCAGCAGCACATGTTGACCACGGTCACGAAAATCTTCCGCGATGCGGGTGGCGTAGGAAGCGCCCTGCATGCGCAGCAGGGGAGAAACATCCGCCGGGGCGGCAATGACCACCGAGCGGGCGCGGCCCTCGCTGCCAAGAATATTCTCGATAAAATCTTTCACTTCGCGCCCGCGTTCGCCAATCAGGCCGACGACGATAACGTCAGCCTGCGTGTAGCGCGCCATCATGCCCAGCAGGACGCTTTTACCCACCCCAGAACCGGCAAACAGCCCCATACGCTGGCCACGCCCCACGGTAAGAAGGGCATTGATCGCGCGGACGCCGGTGTCGAGTACGTCAGTGATTGGCGTGCGCTGCAAAGGGTTAAACGGCGGGGTGATCAGCGGAGCACGATAGCCGGTTTCGGGGGCTGGCAGGCCGTCGAGCGGGCGGCCGCTTCCATCCAGCACGCGCCCCAGCAGTTCTGGGCCGAGCATTAACTGTTTACCGCTGTGCTGGCTGTCGCCAGAAACGCGAGCGTAAACGCGCGCTCCGGGGACAATGCCCTCCACCTCTTCCAGCGGCATCAACAGCAGCTTCTGACCGTTAAAACCGACCACTTCACTGTCTACCTCGCCGATACCCTGATTATCGTGCCGTTCGATCACGCAGGTCGCGCCGAGCGGAAGCTGAAGGCCGGTGGCTTCCAGCACCAGGCCCGTAGCGCGTACCAGGCGGCCATAACGGCGGGCTTCCGGCAGCTGCTCCATGCGCTGTTCAAGGTTGTCGAGCGCGCCGAGCCAGCGTGACAGGCGAGTCATCATTACAATTCTCCCGGTGCGGCCAGACGGCACAACTCGTGCCAACGGGTTGCGATACTGGCATCCAGGTCGCCGTCTTCCGCGCTCACCTTGCAGCCACCCGGATGTAGAGTACTGTCACCAAGCAGCCGCCAGCCGTGCAGGCTGAGCGTAGCGCCCAGCGTGCTTTCCACGCGGGGTAAATCATCCGGATGGACGCGCAGCGTCGGTTTGCCGCTAAACATCGGTTCCTGCTGCAACATTTCCTGGATCTGACGCAGCAGGGCCGTTCCGTCAACGTGCGGGGCCTGGCCGATAACGCGCCGGGCCGCCTCCAGCGCCAGCTGCATCAGACGTGATGCGATCACGCTGTCCAGACCTTCCAGCGCATTATGGAATTCCGAAACCAGCTGCTGCATGCGCGCCTGTACAGGCGCCTGCTGCTGCTGGGATTCCGCCAGACCCTGCTGAAAACCTGCATCGTAACCGGCCTTCTGGCCTTCGGAAAAACCGCGCTGCTGGCCTTCGGCATACCCCTGTCCCTGGGCCTCGTTGCGCACCTGGGTCTGCCACTCCTCTAGCTGAAACTGCTGCTGTTCAAGCGGTTCTTCGCTCACTTCAGGCTGCACGGGCTCTTCGGTCGGCTGTGGTTTCGGCTGCGCCAGGTCATTTGGCTGCCAGCGCTGCCAAGGCAGGGAGGCATTATCAGACATAGGTTTCCTCGCCACCGCCAATCACCATCTCGCCACTTTCGGCCAGACGACGAACAATCAACAGGATCGCTTTCTGCTCGGTTTCCACCGCAGACATTCGCATCGGACCACGGTTGGCCAAATCATCGCGCAGAATGTCGGCAGCACGTTGTGACATATTGCTCAGGAACTTCTCGCGCAGCGGCTGCTCTGAACCTTTCAGGGCGACCAGCAGCGACTCGGATTCCACTTCCTGCAACAGGCGTTGAATGCTGCGATCGTCCACTTCGACGAGATTTTCGAACAGGAACATTTCGTCGATGATTTTTTGTGCCAGTTCGCCATCGAATTCGCGCACCGCTTCCATAACGGCCTCTTCCTGCTGCGTTTTCATCAGGTTGATGATTTCTGCCGCGGTACGTACGCCGCCCATCTTCGCACGTTTGAGGTTTTGACCATCCAGCAGGCCGTTGAGCACTTCGGTCAATTCAGCCAGCGCTGCTGGCTGTACGCCGCCGAAGGTGGCGATGCGTAGCATGACGTCGTGACGCAGACGCTCGTCAAACTGCGCGAGGATATCCGCAGCCTGACCACGTTTCAGGTGAACCAGGATGGTGGCGATGATCTGCGGATGTTCGTCGCGGATCAGATCGGCAGCCGCCTGTGGCTCCATAAAGTTGAGCGTGTCCATACCGCTGGTGGTTTCGCGGGTTTCCAGGATATCTTCCAGCAGCGTCGACGCGCGCTCTTCGCCCAGCGCCTTGATCAGCACTGTACGCAGGTAGTCGTTGGAGTTCAGGCTCAGAGCGGCAAACTGTTCTGCATCGGTTTCAAATTCGCGCAGCACGTCGGTCAGCTGTTTATGGGAAACCTGCCGCATATTAGAAATGGCAGAGCTGAGGTGCTGTACCTCACGCGCGTCCAGGTGTTTAAACACTTCCGCCGCACGATCCTCGCCAATGGTCATCATCATGATGGCGCTTTTTTCTGTACCGGTGAGACTCATAGTTCGTCCTTCATCCACTGGCGAATAACCAGAGCCACGACGCGCGGGTCATTTTCTGACATTTCGCGAATACGCTGGCTCATCACTTCAGCACTCATGCGGTGCTCTGATTTACGTTCCTGATCCAGCTCGTCTTTGGACAGCTTGACGGAAACGCCTTCCTGTTGCGTGCTGTTGCGCGCGGCGGATGTTGCGGCTTCCCGCGTGGATTTCTCCAGCGCTGCCTTACGCAGCAACTGCGGCCGCAGCAGTTTACGGTAGAGGATAAAGGCGACAATCAGCACCAGTAACCAGCGACCTGCTTCAAACATCTGGTCAATAAACGCGGGCTGTTTCCAGAACGGCAGCTCGTCTCCGAGATCGCTGTTCTGCGTAAACGGCGAGTTGACCACGTTCAGGCTGTCGCCTCGCTTCTCTGAGTAGCCCATTGCTTCACGAGTCAGGTCTTCTATCTGTTTGATCTGCGCCTCATTCAGGGCGATAGGTTTCCCGGCAGCATCACTGCGATAGTTAACGACCACCGCCACGGACAGGCGCTGGACTTCGCCGACGTTCATTTTGGTATGCAGAATGGTTCGGTTGACTTCGTAGTTGGTCGTATTATCACTGCGAGTGTTGGACGGAGACGTTTTTTGCGCGCCGCTGGCTGCGTTATTGGCCGGCTGGCCATTGTTGGCATTCGCGCCGTTTGCGCCGTTAGCATTAGTATTATTCGGCGTGGTTACCGGGCCTGCATTGGCTGGCGCAGGCTGATTGGACAGTGCGCCCGGCACGCCGCCAGCAGACTGCCCACCCAGCTGTTCGCTATTGCTGGTCTGGCGTGAGCGAACGGCCTGCTGCTCAGGATTGCTGTTCGGTGCGTACTGCTCGTCGGTTTTTTCCCGCTTATTGAAATCTATCTGCGCGGTAACCTGCGCGTGCACATTGCTGTTACCGACGATTGGACCGAGTATGGCTTCGATTCGCTGCTGATAACGCGTTTCAACGTCGCTGGCGTATTTCAGTTGAGCGTCATTGAGATCGCGGCCGGTCGTATCGTTTTGGGTGAGCAGGCGTCCGGATTGATCCACCACGGTAACATTACCCTGCGGCATTCCCGCAACGCTGCTGGAGACCATATGCACCACGGCGTTAATCTGACCTTCATCCAGCGCTCGCCCTGGTTGCAGGGCAAGTGTGACGGAGGCGGACGGTGATTTTTGTTCACGGACGAACAGGGTTGGTTTTGGCATTGCCAGATGCACGCGTGCATCCTTTACCGGGCCGAGCGTGGCGATGGTGCGCGCCAGTTCGCCTTCCAGCGCGCGCTGATAATTAATCTGCTCGCTAAACTGACTGATGCCAAACTTTTCTTTGTCCAGAAGTTCAAAGCCAACGGCTCCGCCTTTAGGTAAACCCTGTGAAGCGAGGCGCAGACGCAGCTCGTGCACCTGTGCTGCAGGCACCAGCAGTGCGCCACCGCGGTCGTCAAACTTGTAGGGCACGTTCATCTGCGTGAGCTGGGTGACGATAGCACCGCCATCCTCATTGCTGAGATTGTTATACAGTACGCGATAATCTGGCTGTTTCGCCCAAAGAACCATCGCGATGACAACGGCGACGACGGCGGCAGCGGCAACGATAAGCGGCACCCGTGGATTGGCGCGTAGGCGAGCGAGCAGGTCATTTACGCCTTTCTTCGCTGGATTATCCTGCGTGGCAGTTGCATTCATGACTCGTTCCTGTCTGACATTTGACTGGACTGCTGCGTGTAGTGTCGTAACAAAACTGACTCCCTGATGCGCTGGCTTAAAAAAATTCCACCTGAATGGACTGCCATTATTTTCTGAAACCTAAAAATCGATGGCTTAATAAGCTGTGATTTTTGTATCTATTTAGCGGCTTTGTCTTATTGACGCTGTGCTAAGCTTGTCGTCACTTACCATAATTTTGGCATCTATCCGGGAGTAATCATGGCTATTCAGGGTATTGAGAGTGTGATGCAGGCAATGCAGACGGCGGCTCTTCAGGCAAGCGGCAGCAAAACTGACGATGCCTCTTCGGCTGATTTCGGCGCAGAAATGAAGGCGGCGTTGAATAAGATAAGCGAAACGCAAACTGCCGCCCGCAGTCAGGCGCAGGCGTTTGAAATGGGGAAGGAGGGGGTCTCACTGAATGATGTGATGGTCGACCTTCAGAAATCCAGTGTCTCTATGCAGATGGGCATCCAGGTACGTAACAAGCTGGTCAGTGCGTATAGCGACATCATGAATATGCAGGTTTAATTTTTTTAATATTATAAGTTAAGATTAACCTTACCCTGCACGCTTCCGTTGTGGGGCATCAGCGGGGCAAAGCGGCTTAACACTTTATCCTCCTCTCTGCTCTATGGCGCTCCATCCTGACCTCTGTCATCTTGTGATTTCTATCCGGTCGAGCATGATGGATATCTTTGCCCCGTGAGTTAACTATCACGCAGCGAGACCTATCCCTTTGCACACTAATGACGGAACTTCTGCTGTTATTTTTCGCCAGGTTGCACAGAAAACCATAATACGGGGTGGCGCAAGGGATGGTATGCCGCTACCCCAGTTTCTGCTCGCTACCACGGCGAGTTTTTGCGCGACCTCTCTGGCCGTTTCCTACAACCTTAAGGCGCTAACCACAGGAAGAAGAAGAGGGTAAGGGCATCCCGTATCCCGCATAATCGTTCCATCCTCATCGACAGGTATTCAGACAGACTCACCCTGCTGTGCGCATCGCACTCAGCAATATCACGCCACGACCGCGCCAATTTCCATCATTTTGGCGATCACGCGCCGTAGATCATCCTCATTAAGCGCGAGTTGAGCCGCGATAAAAAACAGCATATGGGGAGACATAGCGCGGGGTGATACCCCTCCGGTATATTTGCGCTATTGTGAATTGCTGGCCACTCCGGCTAAATCCGCCATTTCGCGTCCGGTGTGCTTTAGCGACTCCTTAAGCAAGGTCAGGTCATCAGGTGAAGGGGGGGTATAGTTTTTAAACAGGTGCATGATGCATGTCCGTAATGTTGATTAATATTTTTTATGGGGTTTCTTCACGGTTTATATTGCAAGTTTACCGGTAACGTTCTAAGTTTTCATTAGGTTATTACCAAAACAAGATGCGAGGTGTCACCTATGATAAACCCTAAAGTTATTAATTATATTGAATTATTTGTCGTTTTACTCATTCTGGCCGCTGGCGTTTATTTAGTCAGCTCCGGGGTGCTGTCAGCCTTTGGTTGGGATCACAGTTGGCCACAACCACAGCGGTAAGCGAATGACCAACGCCTGGGAAACTAACATCACAATAAGCCATAACATAATTGCTCGCCGTCTGGACAGGGCCTTGTTGCCACCCGGATGGGTCCGTATAAAAGAGTGAGCGAATCACCATCTGTTTCTATTGCCTGCCTCGCAGGAGAGATCTTCTGTTTCGAACAGTGATAACATTTTGACTGCCGGAGTTTGAAAGCCAGAAGGAGAGAGCTTTTCTCTGGTTTTATCTCTGCCTGATTAACCGATCCTGTCAAATCCCCCCTGTATTTTTTCTCACTATTGCCGATAACAACGAAAACGATGCCTGATAGCGTTGCGCCGCGTCAGTGGACAATAATGAACAATAGACTTGGGGTAGACATGGATAACTTTCAGAAAGAGATTGATGAGAGAGCGAATCTCGCATTATCGAACAAATTTGAACTATTGTTGTTCCGTCTGGGGGCCGCTTATCAGGATGAACAGCCTGAATTATTCGGCATAAACGTGTTTAAACTGCGCGAAATCGTGCCGATGACAAACATAACCCGCGCTGCCGGAATGAAGTCTCCTTTGCTCGGCATGGCTAATATTCGCGGTCAGCTGATCCCCGTCATCGACCTGCCGGCCGTTGCGGGTTGTACCCCAGAGACCGGGCTAAACTTGTTACTGGTCACCGAATACGCGCGCAGTACCCAGGCGTTTGCCGTTGAGTCGGTAGAAGACATTGTCAGGCTGGACTGGAACCAGGTGCGAGCCGCTGAATCGGGTGTCAGTACGCGTAATATCACCAGCATTGCCTGCCTGGATAATCAGAATAAAATGGCAATGGTGCTGGATGTTGAGCAGATCCTGCACGACATCATTCCTTCAGTGCGGGAAGTGAAGGAGGGCGACATTGATGCGAAGTCGTTCAGACTGCGTGCTAATGCAGTAGCGATTGTTGCTGAGGATTCTAAAGTCGCTCGCCAGATGCTTGAGCAAGGGCTGAAAGCGATGGGCATCCCAGCGATGATGTATAACACGGGTCTGGAAGCATGGGTGAAAATCAAGCAGATGTATCAGGAAGCGCAGGCCGAAGGGGTTTCTATCCATGACAAAATCGGCTTAATATTAACCGATCTTGAAATGCCAGAAATGGATGGTTTCACCCTGACGCGTAATATTAAAAGCGACCCGAATCTTAAAAATATTCCAGTAGTGATCCACTCTTCACTCTCCGGCAGTGCCAACGAAGACCACGTGCGTAAAGTTGGAGCCAACGGCTATGTGGCAAAGTTTGAAATAAAGCAGCTCTCTGCGGTCATTTCTAAGGTTCTGGAAGACGCAGAGCTATAAAAGCCGCTGCGCGACGATCCCTCAGGCGCTTTGCTGCATTTTTTACTATCAGAGTCTTATAAAGAGCGCTCTGTTTCATTAGTTTATTAAATATTAGAATAATTAACTTATTTCTGTGCAAAAAAAACCTAAAATATAATTTGTCATTTCTAACAGGGAGACTGGAACGTGTCAGCGAGAGAAACGTTCAGAGAGTTGTACCGGGAATGTGCGCGCGAGTTGAACTCTCTTTCTGACTCATGTTCATTAACAGAGTTTATGGATAAAAAAATAAAATTTGCTAACAATATGACCGACAACCCCTCATCTTCTCAAAAAGATGTCGAGGAAGACAGAAGGGTGGAAGTGCCCAATCTGGATGACTGGGATCTGACTACCGAACAACGTGAGTTTATTGAGTCTATGCAAAGTGATGAGCTTGACAGCAAAAGTGATTGTTAAACCCGACAGGCCGCACATCGTGGCCTGTTTTAACGCTTCCATACCATGATATGAATCAAATTAGCCTCTAAATACAATCAATTATATTGATCCCCTCGTGACATCTCGGCATGTATTGACCATTTAATTATTATTGATCATCGAACCTACAGGATCTTCTTCAGTCTTGCCGTACTCTTCAGCGCATTTTGACTGAACTCGTCCACTCATCCCTCTATCGGTGCGTCTTTTTCGCTATAAAAGTCTAAATGCAAGTGCTCCTTAATTTTTCTTAGTAGTATCTGTCTGATGTCCAGATGAGATTTCCCGGCTATCAATAAGGGAATGATTTATGCCTTTCTCAATATCAGTCATTTTTATGATCTCGCTATTAAAAAATAAATAATACTTTTTGCTATAAGTAATAGTATCTATAGATTTAACTATTGCGTGGTGTTATACAGGGAAAATTAAAGCGCGTGCGCAGATGAAATATCCGGCGTCATGAGGGATGGACATATAATAATAGATTCAGATACCAGTCAGCCTTTTTAAGCACCGATCTGACGCTTACTGGCAAAGAGTAATCCTTTTTATTCTGCCAGCTATCAGTAGATCCAGTTATTCACTGGAGATCGTACGGCCTACGGCAACGACTTCGTCTTTGGCCTGCCAGCGGCGTTGGCGTTGCATCTAAATTTAGCAAGGAGCTACCTATGCGAGACATCAAACTATTATTAAGACGATGGGGGGGATGGGCTGCATTGGGTGAACGCAGGCTGGGATATGCCCCCGTGGCGTCAGGTTTCAGAGGATTAATTACCCACCATGCCAGCAGCAGGCTTCAGTGCAGTGATGATGATGGCATTATCATTGATAGCTGCATTAGCCGGTTGGCGAAAGTATCTAAAGAGCAGCATGATATTTTGGTTGCTCACTATCTCTATCAGATTTCTCTGCGCTCCATAGCCCGGCGACGACGCTGCGCGGACGGGAGTATTCGCAGAAAGATCCAGACGGCGGAAGGCTTTATCTGCGGAGTGTTGACCGCTTTGGAGAGTGAGCTTGAATGTGAAAACCTTGCGTAGTTAATTCTTCTTATCAACATATCATACGTTAATTTATCGATTATTCGTTTCGTTGACCGTTGCGTACGCAATTTCCGTTATACGCTATTAGTATCGATTTCTAACATCCCGGCGCGTGCCTTAATTTTATTAATTATTTTTTAGGGTGCTCACAGCCTTACGGTAAGAAAAGGAGTTCGTCGGGGTATCGATGCAAACGTACGCAATAGTAAGACGTCGTATTTGTATTAGAAATTACGCAGGTTATTTGGAGTGGTAGATAGATGTCGATTTTTTTGATGTGCGTGCGGTGCCGTGGAATTACAACGTCTTGTTTGGTTATAGAGAGGCTTCATGGATAAGTGCACAGCATAAACTGCCATACCACTCTTTAAAGCTCAATTAACCTAACTCTTCTCGTTTATCCTGAATAAGGCGCTGCACAGCCGTGCAATGTCCTGGAGGTTATTATGATCCAAGTTAACTCTTTTGCTGAACTGCGCCTCACCGAACCGACTAAGTCTGGTGAAATAGCGCGTTTAGCAAGTTATTACGAAGAGGATCCCGGCCTTCGTGGCGGGGGTGATTTTGTTGGATTTACCGCAACCGTGCTGCCGGTAGATGACGGCGGTACGCTGGCCGTGGGGGAGGGATTTTACTGGAAGCGCGTGAGTCATAGCGTAGAAGAACTGAACATCTTCCACTTTGGCGCGAGAGGTGACGCCCTCACCGATGACAGTCCGGCATGTAAATTAATGTTGGACTGGGCGTTAGGCGTCAATGCTAAGGATAAAAGTATCGGGGTCCGATTCCCCGCCGGTCATTTTCTAATTCACCCCGTCGATGTCTCTGCCAGTGAAATGCGGCTGTTCTATCTTTACGGTGACGACGATCCACAGGGCGTGATACCGCGTACGACCATTGTCTCCGACATGTCGACCAAACCCGTATTCAAGGTTCAGGCCAGACGCGTGGTCATTAAAGGAATGAGCTGGGACGGCCGCGCCAGTGCCGATGTTGTCACTCACCAGGGGGCAATATCGGCCGAAATGTGCAGCAACCAACAACCTTTTTTTGAAAATATCACCACTGCAGGAGAGGTCGTTCAGGTCAGCTGTTTTCGTGCACAGAACAACGGTGGCACGGTATTTAAATTACTTGATACTTTTGATACCTGCTTTGACCGGATTTATACCAATAACACCTACGGGCGGATTTTCGACGTCGGCTGGTCTGGCAGCGCAAACGGCGTATGGGATCATTCAACGGCGATAGAATTGTCGAATGCAAACTTTCAGCATGGCTACGCAGATGCGACCTTGATGATGCCGCGTGTCACTCAGGGGATTCTGCGTAATGTCTGGATAGAACACACCCGTTTTCCCGGCGACCTGAATAATGGCCAGTGGCTGATGGAAGCGCTGAGTCTGGAAGATTGTGATAATCCGCTGATCCTCGACAATGCACGCGTACAGATCCGTCAACTCAATCTTCAATCGGGCGGTTCGGTCAGCGTGAACAGCACCGCCGATCGCTGGCTGTCCGGCTTTGAAACCGGCTGGCGTCGGGATGAAAGTTTTGGCACGCAGATGACGGGCACCTTACGGGTGGGCTGGCACAGCGGCTACAGAATAACCAACAGTTCTGCCAGCGATAAGTGGTACAAACTGGGCAAAGTTTTTATGCCGAAAGAAAATCAGCAGTGGATTGTTGAGATGACAGGCAAACTGACCAATGAAGAAATAAGCGGAATTGCCGGCAATCCGGTCACGGCAATCTCTTCAGGCACCAGCTTTCTCGCGATTTCACGCTGCGCTAAGGCGATTTACGGCGACATCCGCCATTACGGATTACCGGCGGTACTCGACATTAAATACAACCGTATTGGAACGACCACATCTGAAATTTGGATAAAATTGAAGGCCAATAGTGGCGATACCTTGTTTAACCTGTCATCCACCGGGCCAACACGCTTTGAGTCTGGCGTCTGTTCATTATTTACCCCCGATCTGGATGAGGTTGAGGATCTTAACACCATTGGAACGGTATCTCCGGCCGCGCGTATAAGTTTTCATAATGGCCTGGCAGGGGTAGGGGCGAATGAGGAAGGGGTATTGACAATAGCCACCGCTACGGCAAATGTGCCGACCGATCTGACGCCCAGCGGCTATATGACGGTGAATATTAACGGAACAGACAGGAAAATTGCCTATTATTAAAGCAAATTCAAGGTTGTGGTTCGATCATTGGTGATTTGAAGACGCTCAATCTACCTCGATGCTTAAGCCTCGTAGTAGGCGCATGGAAGGTCTGGGATCGATTCAGGATCGACTCAATACAACACCCGTTGATTTTGGGCAACGCTGTCGAGGTATACACAGTATTTTCGACATTCTACGGGGCGTCCTGGCCCCGCTATAATTTACTCGTCGAAGTCAGCCTGCCGGGATACGGGGCCAATCCACTGCAGGGTCATCAGTACGCCGACGAAGTGGCGTTATTATAAGACAAATTCCGGCCTTACCTGATTACGGCCGCTGCTTTTAGCGATGTAGAGCTGTTCATCGGCGCGCATAATCGACTCGTCAAGGCTATTCACGTTACTGATGTTCAGTGCACTAATGCCGATACTGACCGTGACGCTCAGGTCATTGCCATTAAATAAAACTTTGTTTCTTTCAACGTGTCGTCGTAATCGATTGGCCAGCAGCAACGAGCGTGGCTGTGCAATCCCCTCGATCAAAATCAAAAACTCTTCTCCGCCCATACGACAAACCAACGCCGACTGCGGTAACGCCGCACGTAAACATTCTGCGGTTTTAGCCAGTACATAGTCTCCTGCCGCGTGACCCCATGTGTCATTGATGTCTTTAAAACGGTCGATGTCTATCACCAGCGCTGCGCCAGAAAAACACGGCGGCCTGTTGCGTCCGGTGACCAGCAGATCCAGTTTCGCTGAAAGACCGCTGCGGGTCAGTGCGCCGGTTAAAAAGTCATAGTCAGCACGTCGGGTAATGCGCGCCACCAGCTTTTTATTTGAGATGGTACTTAGGCTGACAATCAGCGGGCTGATTAGCATGGCCGCCACGCCAAGTCGGGCCGATGACAGGCTGTCGATGCGAAACAGGTAACCTTTGCCCTGAATGCTGAGTACATTGCCGGCAACCAAAATAATTTCACTGATGCCGGTCATCATGGTCAGAAGGCAGGTGATAAACAGCGGATAACTGATGGCGCACCAGAGTAATGCCGGCAGGGGAAAGAGCAGGCTACCGCCTCCTCCGAGCCAGATCGCGCCGGCGATAGTCACGAGTAGCGTCAGCAGAGGAAGAATACTGCTGTCGCGCAGCACCGCGATGAGCTGGGGGAGCTGGTCGCGGCGCGGCAGGCTGATGACCAGCGGCAGCAGCAGAATCGAGGTCGACATCTGTTCTGAAAACCACGAGGACCAGGCATTTAACAGCTGGTCATCAAAATAATGTCGACTGATAAAGGCACCAACCAGCGCGCAGGCTGCCGCCCCGCACAGCGATGCCGGAAACAGGTGCAGCAAAGCCTGTAGTCGTCGTGGGCGGGTGCGGTTGAAGTGCCTGGTGAGCAGTACCCAGCGCGCGGTGGCAATAAAAACGATATTGGCGACGTTGAGGCCAATAGCGACTCCAATTTCGGTGCCGTAGCAGAGGTCCGCAAATAACATGCCGAAAAAGAGCACCAGCAGGTTGCCGGGTTTATCCAGCGAGGTAAAGCGGATTAGTAATCCCAGAAATACGGCATTACAGGGCCAGAATAGCGACAGCGAGGCAATGTCACGTGATGCAAGGCCGATAGTCGACAGCATCATGGCAAGAATGAATAAAATGATGGCCTGATTCAGGTTATAAGTTTTCTTTGGCATCTTTCAGCTCATGACGGTGAAAACGAGTCGCTCACGTGACGGTCGGGTCTCAAGCTGGTTGCGTGCCTGGCCAAAGAACGATATCAGTAAAACGGAGGAAATTTATCCCTTTATAAAGACGCATGGTGCCCGGCTGCATGCAGTTTATCGATTTTTTATAATCACAGGCGGTTTCATTTACGCGTTCTCTTAACGAATAGTCATTCAGGGGGCTCTGCCTCATCCGTTATGCGGTCAGGATCTTGAGGTGCAGCAACATATAACGCAAAAAATCCAGGCGAGCGAATAAAAGAGCTCGTTATCAGCCGATTTATGATACTTCCAGATTATCCTTATTGTGACCGCTGCTTTTTCATGGGGTGCCTTGTCGTCAGTTTGTACTGCGATGGGAGGAACATATCGCTGCACGATCTCTGGCGAAGTCATATTGAGCGCGGCAGGAAGGATTTTTACAGTTTCACATCAAATTTTCAGGCCACTGGCGAAACAATGTGCAGAGTCAGGGGCTTAGTGGTTCCATAACGCGGTGCTAACCTTTATCATTCCTGCAACTGTTTACCGCTATTACAAAAGACGGATGCCATGTATCAACCTGTCGCCTTATTTATTGGTCTGCGCTACATGCGCGGGCGTGGCTCAGACCGCTTCGGTCGGTTTGTTTCCTGGCTTTCGGCCATCGGCATTACGCTGGGCGTCATGGCGTTGATAACCGTACTGTCCGTCATGAATGGCCTGGAGCATCAGCTGGAGAAAAATACGCTTGGCCTGATGCCTCAGGCTTTAATCACCAGCGAATCAGGCTCCATTGATCCCCGGCAGACGCCTGCCAGCAGCCTGCATTTGTCCGGCGTGAGCCGTATTACGCCATTATCTACCGGCGAAGTGGTGCTGCAGAGCGCTGGCAGCGTGGGCGTCGGCGTTATGCTGGGCATCAATCCGGATGAGGCCGACCCGCTCACGCCTTTTTTAGTCAACGTGAAGCAGCAACAGCTGCAGTCCGGCCAGTATAATGTGATCGTTGGTGAACAGCTGGCTGGCCAGCTCGGGCTGAAGATCGGTGAGCAGGTGCGCCTGATGGTGCCGTCCGCCAGCCAGTTTACGCCAATGGGGCGCATTCCCAGCCAGCGCCTGTTTAACGTGATCGGAACTTTCTCTGCCAACAGCGACGTTGATGGCTATCAGGTTCTCGTGAATCAGCAGGACGCTTCACGTCTGATGCGCTACCCGTCGGGTCATATTACCGGCTGGCGGCTGTGGCTGGATAAACCGTTGCAGGTTGACAGCACTAGCCAACAGACGTTGCCAACATCTCTGGTGTGGAAAGACTGGCGCGAGCGCAAGGGCGAGCTGTTCCAGGCGGTTAAAATGGAAAAAAACATGATGGGGCTGTTGCTCAGCCTGATTATTGCCGTGGCAGCCTTCAATATTGTGACTTCTCTTGGCCTGCTGATTATGGAGAAGCAGGGAGAGGTGGCGATCCTGCAAACCCAGGGGCTGACGCGTCGGCAAATCGTCGCGCTGTTTATGGTACAAGGCGCAACGGCGGGCATCGTTGGCTCGCTGCTCGGCGCGCTGCTTGGCGTGCTGCTTGCCAGCCAGCTCGATAATTTAATGCCGGTGTTGGGCGCTTTCCTCGACGGGGGCGCGCTGCCGGTTGACATCTCTTTGACCCAGGTCGCCACCATTACCGCTACCGCCATCGTGGTGGCACTGCTTTCGACACTTTATCCATCCTGGCGCGCGGCCGCCGTTCAACCCGCTGAGGCTTTACGTTATGAGTAACAAAATCCTGTTGCAGTGCGACAACCTGTGTAAGCGCTATCAGGAAGGCAGCGTGCACACCGATGTGCTCCGCAACGTGACTTTCAGCGTACGGCCGGGCGAGATGGCGGCCATCGTCGGAAGTTCCGGCTCAGGGAAAAGCACCCTGATGCATTTGTTGGGTGGTCTGGATACGCCGACCTCTGGCGATGTCCTGTTCGACGGCAACTCGCTGAATGCCATGTCATCCGCGGCGAAAGCCGCATTGCGCAACCGCGAGCTGGGCTTTATCTATCAGTTCCACCATCTGCTGCCGGACTTCAGCGCATTGGAAAATGTGGCGATGCCGCTGCTGATCGCCAAAACGGCCAAGACACAGGCGCAGGAGAGGGCGGCGCAAATGCTGAAAGCGGTCGGTCTTGAGCACCGCGCGGCGCATCGCCCGTCTGAACTTTCCGGTGGCGAACGCCAGCGCGTGGCGATAGCCCGTGCGCTGGTCAATAATCCGCGCCTGGTACTGGCCGATGAACCGACCGGCAATCTGGATGCCCGCAATGCCGATGCGATATTCGAGCTGTTAAATGAACTGAATCAAAAGCAGGGCACGGCTTTTCTGGTGGTGACTCACGATCTGCATCTGGCGAAACGTCTGCGCCGTCAGATGGAAATGCGTGACGGCCAGCTAAACGAACAAATGAGCCTGGCGGGTCGTGTCTGATGGCGGGGGCTCTTTCACTATTGCTGGGCCTGCGCTTCAGCCGTGGACGCAGGCGCGGGGGGATGGTCTCGCTGATATCGGCGATCTCCACCGTGGGGATTGCGCTGGGCGTTGCCGTATTAATTATTGGTCTTAGCGCAATGAACGGCTTTGAGCGTGAACTCAATCATCGCATTCTGGCGGTGGTTCCTCACGGCGAAATCGAGCCGGTTAATCAGCCATTTAGCGGTTGGCAGGCGCTGCTGCCAAAGATCGCGCAGGTTCCGGGCGTTGCGGCAGCGGCCCCCTATATCAACTTTACCGGACTGATTGAGAGTGGCAGTAAGCTACAGGCCGTTCAGGTGAAAGGCGTCGATCCGCAGCAGGAGAGCCGTCTTAGCGCGCTGCCATCCTATGTGCAGGGAGATGCCTGGCAAAATTTTGCGCCGGGTAAGCAGCAGATCCTGCTGGGCCAGGGAGTGGCAGACAGCCTGAAGCTCAAACAGGGGGACTGGCTGACCATTATGATCCCTAACAGCGATGCCGGGCATAAACTGTTGCAGCCGAAGCGGGTGCGTCTACAGGTGGCCGGAGTACTTAAGCTCAGCGGCATGCTCGATCACAGCCTGGCACTGGTGCCGCTGGATGATGCCCAACGGCTGTTGGGCATGGGGGATAACGTCACGGGCATTGCCATCAAAGCGAACGACCCGTTTAACGCGGCGGCGCTGGTCCGCCAGGCAGGCGAAGTCACCCATTCATACGTCTATATCCGCAGCTGGATGGGGACATATGGTTACATGTATCGCGATATTCAGATGATCCGCGCCATCATGTATCTGGCGATGGTGCTGGTGATCGGTGTTGCCTGCTTTAATATCGTCTCCACGCTGGTGATGGCGGTCAAAGACAAGAGCAGTGATATCGCGGTGCTGCGCACTCTGGGGGCCAAAGATGGTCTGATACGCGCTATTTTTGTCTGGTACGGACTGCTTGCCGGGCTGGTGGGCAGCGTGAGTGGCGTAGTGGTGGGGGTGCTGGCCGCCCTCAACCTGACGTCAGTCATTCACGCAATTGAAGCGGTAACCGGTTATCATTTCCTGTCGGGGGATATCTATTTTATCGATTTTCTTCCCTCAGAGCTGCACTGGAGTGATGTCGCTATTGTACTGCTAACGTCGCTGCTGCTCAGCCTGTTAGCCAGCTGGTATCCGGCCCGGCGCGCCAGCCGTATCGACCCGGCACGGGTACTTAGCGGCCAGTAGCGCCAGGGGGCTGGATGTTTTACGGTTTTGATATTGGCGGCAGTAAGATCGCGTTGGGCGTGTATAACGCGCATCGCCAGCTTATCTGGCAACGGCGGGTTGCCACCCCTAAGGATGACTACGCGCAGCTGCTGGCGGCGATCGACACGCTGACGCAGCAGGCGGATGGATTTTGCGGCGTACGGGGCAGCGTGGGCATTGGCGTGCCGGGGCTACCGATAGCGGATGACGGCACGATTTTTAGCGCCAATATTCCGGCGGCACGGGGCCGCACGCTGCGGGCCGATCTCAGCGCCCGGCTTGGCCGGGAAGTGCGCATTGATAATGACGCCAACTGTTTTGCCTTGTCCGAAGCCTGGGATGACGAATTTATGCAATATCCGGTGGTGTTGGGGATGATCCTCGGCACGGGCGTGGGGGGCGGGCTGATTGTTGACGGTAAACCGGTTACCGGGCGCAATTACGTGGTCGGCGAGCTGGGGCACATGCGCCTGCCGGTAGACGCATTGCGTGTACTTGGCCGTGATATTCCGCTGTTGCCCTGCGGTTGCGGCAAGTATGGCTGTATTGAAGGCTATCTTTCAGGAAACGGGTTTTCCTGGCTGTGGCACTATTTTTATCAGAAGACACACAGTGCGCCGGAGATCATCCGTCGTTATTATGAGGGAGATACCGATGCGCTGGCACACACTGAACGCTATCGTGAGCTGTTAGCCGTCTGTTTGGGCAATATTCTTACGCTGCTGGACCCGCACCTGGTGGTGTTGGGCGGCGGTTTGTCCAATTTTGATGCGCTGTATGACGGCCTGTCAGAGCGAGTGAGTTCTCATCTGTTACCGGTTGCCCGGCCGCCGCGCTTTGAAAGGGCACGTCATGGCGATGCAGGAGGAATGCGCGGTGCCGCATTCCTGCACCTAAAGTTTTAGAGGATTTAATGATGCGCACACCACGCCGTCGCTTAAGACTGGCACGCTACAAAAAGACCCGACGTCAGGTACACCAGCGTTTCCGTCAGCGCATTTTTGAACGCGACCGTAATATTGAGATTGCCCGGCACCCGCTACCGCGCATCGTGGTGCTGACCGGGGCGGGTATTTCCGCCGAGTCGGGTATCAAAACGTTTCGCGCTGAAGACGGACTGTGGGAGGACCACAGGGTAGAAGATGTTGCCACCCCGGAGGGCTTTGCCCGCAATCCGCAGCAGGTGCAGGCGTTCTATAACCAGCGCCGCCGTCAGCTACAACAGCCGGAGATACAGCCGAACGCCGCGCACAAGGCGCTGGCGGAACTTGAAGCGGCGCTGGGCGATCGTTTTCTCCTGGTGACGCAGAATATCGATAATCTTCACGAACGTGCAGGTAGCCGCAACGTTATCCATATGCACGGGGAATTGCTGAAGGTACGTTGTGCCAGCAGCGGCCAGATCCTGCATTGGAACGAAGATGTTAAACCCGACGATCGCTGTCACTGCTGCCAGTTCCCGTCGACGCTGCGCCCACATATTGTGTGGTTCGGCGAAATGCCATTGCAGATGGACGAAATTTACACGGCGATTGCCGCCGCAGATTATTTCGTGGCCATCGGCACCTCAGGGCACGTCTATCCGGCAGCGGGCTTTGTGCACGAGGCTCGCCTGCAGGGTGCACATACCGTAGAGCTTAATCTTGAACCCAGCCAGGTTGGCAGCGAATTCGAGCAGAAGCAGTACGGACTGGCGACTCAGGTGGTGCCGGAATGGGTGCATAACGTGCTGAAAATGATTGCCCGGCCGATTACCCTGAGCGACGGCGAGCACTCGTCAGCGCTTGCGCAGCGTGAGGATCAGGTGGGCGATAACGCCGCCGACTAATCCCCAGAATGCAGAGCCTATTCCCAACAGGTTGACGCCCGACGCGGTGATCAGAAAAGCGATCGCCGCGGCGTCACGCTGGCGCTCGTCACTCAGCGCTCGCTGGAGGCTGGCGGAAATCGTGCCGAGCAATGCCAGGCCAGCAATGGTCTGGATCAACGCCGTGGGAAGCGCATCAAACAGGCCAACAATGGCCCCACCAAATATCCCCGCCAGCAGATAAAAGACCCCGGCCGAAGCGGTTGCCCAATAGCGCCGCTGGGGGTCTTTGTGCACATCCTCCCCCATGCAGATAGCCGCCGTGATGGCGGCAATGCAGACGCTGAATCCGCCGAACGGGGCTAGCAGCAGGGCGGTCAGTCCTGTCCATGCAATCAGTGGTGACACGGGCAGCGTATAGCCGTGCGCCCTCAGGGCGGCTATGCCCGGCGCGTTTTGCGACGCCATGGTCACGACGAAGAACGGCACGCCAATCCCCAACAGCGAAGACAGGCTAAAGTGGGGGGCAATGAACTCCGGGGTCAGCATGGCTGGCGTATGGACAGGGTTCACATTGCCCTGAAAGGCAGCCACCGCCAATCCGGCCAGCAGGCTATACACGATGGCATAGCGCGGCAGCCAGCGGCGTGCCAGCATCCAGACCAGGCACATGGTGCCACTGAGAACAAAGTTGACCTGCAAAGCCGTAAAGGCATTGATGCCGAAATGCAGCAAAATACCGGCCAGCATTGCGCTGGTAACGGCCTGTGGGATAGCGTTCATCATACGGGCGAAAAGCCCGGTAATGCCGCAAATCAGGATCAGAGCGGAGGCGAAGACAAAAATGCCAATTGCCTCATTGAGAGGGATGCCTGGCAAACTGGTGACCAGTAGAGCCGCTCCCGGCGTAGACCATGCGGTGAGAACCGGGGCGCGATACCACAGCGACAGGCCTAGCGTGGTGGCACCCATAGCCAGTCCGAGTATCGTTATCCAGCCTCCGGTCTGTGCTGCGCTGGCTCCGGCCGCCGCCGCCGCCTGAAAGATAATCGCCGCAGAGCTGGTGTAGCTAACCAGCACCGCAACCAGTCCCGCGACAATGGCCGGGAAGGTGGGGGGGCACAAAGGCTGGGGTGAGCGCATGGACGGTTCCTCAGATGGCTCTTGGACGCAATAGCGTACAACGTAGCATCGTGCGTTATAACGTACAAGCGGTTATACTCGTGGCAAATCGCATGGAGAAACCAACGTGAACAGGCTGCAAGATCATTTGGCAAAAACGCTAAAAGCGCAACGCGCGGCCCGCGGCTGGAGTCTTACCCAGGCTGCACAAATCACCGGGGTCAGCAAGGCCATGCTTGGGCAGGTTGAACGCGCGGAGTCCTGCCCAACGGTGGCAACCCTTTGGAAAATCGCCAGCGGCTTTAATTTGCCATTAACTTTCTTTATCGCACCGGAAGTTGCCGAACCCGGCACGCCGCGCTGCCACCGGCATTTGCAGGGCTATCATCAGGAGAATAACGCCATGCAGGTCGTGCCTTTATTCCCCTTCGATGCAGAAACAGGCTGTGAAGTGCTGGTCATTGAGATGGTGTCGGGAGCTTGTAGCGAGTCCAGCGCGCATGAGCCGGGAGTAATTGAACACGTGATTGTTGTTGCCGGAGAGCTGGACATTGCGGTCGATGGAGGCAGGCAGCGGCTGAAAGAAGGGGAGGCGTTGCGCTTTTATGCAGACAGACCACACGGCTATCGTAACCCCGGCAAAAATCTGCTCTGTTTTCACAATATCATTCATTATCCTCGCCGCTAATCGCGTGTTTATCTCGCCTGAAATTAACGTGATCGGCCGTGGAGCGGTGTACAAAATAAAGGAGCTGGGCGTGGGGCGATTGCAGGCGAACGACCATCGGTAACGGCCGTTCGCGATAACCACGTTTATTCTTCGTCAGAAAAATACCAGTAGCCGCTGTTTACCAGCGCTGCCAGCTGTGCAAGAAATGCAGGATCGTCCAGCGCTTCACCCAGCGCTTCATGGCCCAGCGTCAGTTGGTTAGCCAGTACGGTCAGGGCGGAACGGTGCGTAGACTCCAGCTGTTCGCCGTTTATGAAAATCGCCTCGCCAATAGAGACGACCCGCAGGCCCCCCAGACGCGACAGCTGGCCGCCTTGCTGCAACGCATCGTAAATCTCGTCCGGCTGATACGGCGGTTCCGGCGGTGCAATATCCAGCTCGTGACGTGATTGCGAAATAAACTCGCCAAACCACTGATTGAAATGCTGGGGCTGTTCGATCACCTCCAGCATCATGGCGCGAATGCCGTTCAGCTCTGCGGAGAGTATCTCCGCATTGTTTTCGCGCATTTCAACATCCGGGTCGCTGAAGCGGTGGCTACCGAGTTCGCGTGCCAGGACATAGTCGGCGAAGCCGCTAATCAACTCACGTCCGCTCGGCGCGCGGAAACCAACCGAGTAATTGATGGCATTTTCCAGCGAGTAGCCTTCATGGGGGAAGCCCGGCGGAATATAGAGGATGTCGCCTGGCTCCATTTCTTCGTCAATAATGGCATCGAAAGGGTCGACCTGGAGCAGGTCTGGATGCGGGCAGTGCTGTTTCATCTCCAGCTTTTCACCGACCCGCCAGCGACGGCGACCGGTTCCCTGGATAATAAAGACGTCATACTGGTCGAAGTGTGGACCTACTCCGCCGCCGGGAACAGAGAAGGACACCATCAGATCGTCAACGCGCCAGTCCGGGATAGCCCGGAAAGGCTGCATCAGCGCGGCTGACGGCTCGTGCCAGTGATCGACCGCCTGTACCAGCAGCGACCAGTTATTTTCACCAAGATGGTCATAGCTCTCAAAAGGCCCGTGTCCAACCTGCCACTTGCCGTCCTGATGGCTGACCAGGCGGCTGTCGACTTCGTTTTCCATCGCCAGCCCAGCCAGTTCGTCGGGCGAAATGGGGTCGATAAAGTTTTTAAAGCCGCGTTTAAGCACCACCGGGCGTTTCTGCCAGTAGCGCTGAATAAAGTCTGGCCAGTTAAGATCGAGTTGATAATCCATAATGGTTTCCTGAAACGCCAAAGTGGATCGATTATAACAGTGTCGAGCTGCTGCTGGGTACTATCGCGGTCATACTTCAGGCAGTGCGATGTACTGGCCGAGGAGAGTTGCCGTTTCAGCCTGCCCTGTTGTGGGCCCCGCGCCCTTCGGGGCAGAGTTTCCCCCGCGCTGTTCAGAAATGGGCTGAAATTTTGTTCTGCTACCCGACTGCAACGAAATAAATTAAGCTGAAACCTTAAGCGGGTAGGCTACTGGCGCTGAAAAATGACTTCCATGCGTGCGCCGCCAAGCTTACTGGTGCTGGCGTTGATATCCCCGGCATACTGCTCAAGAATATCACGCGCCAGCGACAGTCCAAGTCCTTGACCGGGGCGCATGGTATCCGCACGTTGGCCGCGAATAAATACCAGGTCGCGCTTGTTTTCCGGGATGCCCGGCCCGTCATCTTCAACATAGATGCGTAACGTGTTTTCCGTCTGCTGCACGCTGACTTCAACAAACTCCAGGCAGTATTTACAGGCGTTATCCAGCACGTTACCCATGACTTCCATAAAATCGTTTTGCTCGCCGACAAAGATAACCTCAGGCGAGATATCAAGCGTCAATACTACGCCTTTGCGCTGATAAACTTTGTTCAGCGCCGAGATCAGGCTATCAAGCAGGGCAGGGACGGAGTGCATGTCGCGTTTGAGCGCATTGTGATCCGCCTGCATGCTGGCGCGATGCAGGTAATAGCCGATCTGCTGGGAAATACGACTGATCTGCTCCAGCATTATCGGTTCAGCCTGTTGTATAGAGAGGTTACGCCCGCCGCGCAGCGAACGTAGCGTGCTCTGCAATACCGCCAGCGGCGTTTTCAGGCTGTGTGCTAAATCGCTTAAGGTGGTTCGGTAGCGGGTATAGCGCTGGCGTTCATTGTCCAGCAGCAGGTTGAGATTGCGCACCAGCCCCTTCAGCTCTTGCGGCGTTGACGGGTCGAGAGTTTCACGACTGCCACCCTCAAGCTCACGTACCTGTGCCGCCAGCGCGCCGATGGGGCGCAAGCTCCAGTGTGCGGCAAGCCATAAGAGCGGAATGATCAGCAGCAGATTGGCCAGCAGTACGTAGCTGAACCATGACCACACTACGTCGGAATGTTGTAACTCCTGCGGGATAGAGTCCACTACCACGATGGTTAGCTTTGGCAAAGTCAGCGTGGCATCGTAGCGATTGACCGCGACCGAGTGCGTGAGCGTTTCATTACCGTCATCGTCGTAGTCGGTCAATTTTTGCTGTGCGTTATGGTCATCGCCCAGCACTTCGCGACTGGTATGATTATTGGTGTCAATCTCGTAGAAATCAGATTTGTTTAGCCAATTGCGCTGAATTTTTGAGCGGATATCCGGCACATCTCGCTGTTGCCACAGCAAATTGCCGTGATCGTCATAAATAAACACCAGGGCTGGAAAGTTAAGCGTCACGCGTTCGGGTTGTACGATAGTGAGCTTATCGTCCTTCCATTTCGCCAGCGTGAAAAAAAGATTGCTTTCACTGCGCAGTACGCGATAGGTGTTTTTGTCGAAGCTCACCACATAACCGACCACCGCAACCATACCGTAAGAGAGTGACATGGTCAGGACAACGGCTGCGGTGGCAAGGATAAAGCGAATGCGTAAAGAGAACGGTTTTTTACGGCGCAGGCTAAAATTAAACATATTTTCAGAGATCGAAGCGGTAGCCCAGACCGCGCACCGTGGTAATCACTTCCTGTGCGTATTCAGCCTGAATCTTTTTGCGCAGCCGCCCCATCAACACGTCAATGGTATGGCTCTCACGCAGTTCAGCGTCGGGATAGAGTTGCAGCATCAGTGAATCCTTGCTGACCACTTTACCGGCATTGCGGATCAACGTTTCAAGAATGGTGTATTCAAACGCCGTCAGCTTTAACAGGCGCTCGTGAATAGTCACTTCACGACGCGACAGATCTATCTGAAAAGGTTGCAGGGTAATAATTTGTGAGGCCAGCCCGCAGTTACGGCGCATTAATGCCTGCAGACGTGCGACCACTTCCTCAATATGAAACGGCTTGGTCACGTAGTCGTCGGCACCTGCCTCCAGCGCTTCCACCTTTGCTTGCCAGCCGTCACGGGCGGTCAGCACCAGAATGGGCTGCCGCACCTCCTGCGTACGCCAGCGGCGGATCAGGGTCATACCGTCTTCATCAGGTAAGCCGAGATCGACTAGCGTAATATCAGGAGTGTGTTCATTGAGGAAATAGTCAGCTTCCTTAGCATCTTCAGCCGCATCGACCTGGTGGCCCATCTCGCGCAGCTGCACCGCCAAATGATGACGAAGCAGTGGGTTATCTTCCACAACTAACACACGCATAGCGAAATCCTTAAGAATAATGAAGTGCCAGATATCGGCAGCACAGATTGAAAAAGTATAGCGGAAAGCGAATAAACCGCAGCTTAACATGGGCTAACTTGCGCCAGCCCATGCTGCCCATTACGACAGGTCGTCAACCATCTGAACCGCGCGGCCAAGGTAGTTTGCGGGGGTCATTTGCTTCAGGCGCACTTTTTCTTCTTCTGGCAGGGCCAGACCGTCGATAAAGACTTTCATCCCTTCAGCATCAACGCGCTTCCCACGGGTCAGCTCCTTCAGCTTCTCATAGGGCTTCTCAATGCCGTAACGGCGCATCACAGTTTGGATTGGCTCCGCTAAAACTTCCCAGTTACTGTCCAGCTCGTCCAGCAGACGGCCGCGATTCACCTCCAGTTTCGACACGCCCTTAAGCGTTGACTGATAGGCAATCAGCGCGTAGCCAATACCCACACCGAGGTTACGTAGCACGGTTGAATCGGTCAGGTCACGCTGCCAGCGGGATACGGGCAATTTGCTTGCCAGATGCTGCATCATCGCGTTGGCCAGTCCGAGATTGCCCTCAGAGTTCTCGAAGTCGATTGGATTCACCTTGTGAGGCATGGTGGATGATCCTATCTCACCGGCGATCGTTTTCTGTTTAAAATGGTTTAGCGCGATGTAGCCCCAAATATCGCGGTCAAAGTCGATAAGAATGGTGTTGAAGCGCGCCATGCAGTCAAACAGTTCGGCAATGTAATCGTGTGGCTCAATCTGCGTGGTGTAGGGGTTCCAGGTCACGCCGAGTGAGGTAACGAATTCTTCGCTTAGCTGGTGCCAGTCGACTTCCGGATAGGCAGCGATATGGGCATTATAATTTCCCACCGCACCATTGATTTTGCCCAATACCTCAATGCGTTCCAGCTGACGTAACTGACGTTCAAAACGGTATGCCACGTTGGCCATTTCTTTACCCAACGTAGATGGGGTCGCCGGTTGACCATGAGTGCGCGATAGC
The DNA here is from genome assembly GCF_000026185.1 of Erwinia tasmaniensis Et1/99. Lineage (NCBI taxonomy): Bacteria > Pseudomonadati > Pseudomonadota > Gammaproteobacteria > Enterobacterales > Erwiniaceae > Erwinia > Erwinia tasmaniensis. Next base: position 2,230,709 of record NC_010694.1, on the reverse strand, counting down.
AGCGGAATGTCGCGATACTGCACCGCCAGGTCTTTTACCGCAGCAATGATCTTTTCCCAGTAAGGCACAATCACTTCGCGGCGCGCGGTGTCAAGCATCAGGGCATGGGACAGATTATTGATGTCTTCAGAAGTGCAGGCGAAATGTATAAATTCCGAGACGGCATGCAGGGCAGGAACCGATGCGACTTTCTCTTTCAGAAAGTACTCCACCGCTTTCACATCATGATTAGTCGTGCGTTCAATGTTCTTGATGCGCGCGGCGTCTTCTTCACTGAAATTACTGACAATAGTATCAAGGAAAGCGTTTGCGTCGGGATCAAAAGCCGGAACTTCCTTGATCTCTGCACAGGCAGCCAGTTTTTGCAACCAACGAACTTCGACCTCAACGCGGTATTTCAGCAGGCCATATTCGCTAAAAATAGCTCGCAGTGGGCTGACTTTGTCGCCATAACGGCCATCAACAGGTGAAATGGCGGTCAGAGAGGATAATTCCATTGTAGCTGCTCCAGGATAGATTAAAAAAATCAGGTTGGGGTTCCGTCCAGGCGCGCAAGTATCGACTTGGCTTCATTCACTAAACGGTTACGGGAAAGCATCAGCTGCAGGCGGCCACCGCCAACCTGTTGCCACAACACGGCCGCACGGATACCTGCCAGCAGCGTTGCTCGTACTTTGTTCTGTATTTGGGTATTTTGCAGGATTGCCGGAGAACCGGTAACCTGGATGCGCGGGCCTAACGGGCTTATCACTTCAACATAAATAGCGGCCATTGCGCTTAGCAGGATATCGGAGTCCAGCTCATAATGCGCCAGCTGCCGATCCAGCTGCTCAATGCGGCTGGAGAGATCGTGCAGCGCGGTTTTACTGGCGTTGAGCTTGCGTTCCAACACCATAAGACTCAGGGTATAGCGAGTCAGCTCCGCGCTTAACCCCTGACGGCTGCTGCTATTCAATACCGCTAAAAGCGTTTCCAGGCCAAACTGTAAGTTCGCTTCCTGATTGCCAAATACCGCCAAGGTTGAGGGCGGATTAAGATCCAGAAGGCTGCTTAACGACGTTTTCAGCACGTCCTGCGAGCACTGTCCCTGATGTGCGAGCTGCTGGACCAGGTGTGCGGATTGACAGATGCCCGCCAGCGCCAGGGTAATATCATAATAGTTTTTTGCCACGGTGATGGACTCCCGGCTCGTTAAGTTATGTGTGAGTTAACGCCAGACGTTGTTCAATAATGCCGCCACCGAGACAGACTTCATCCAGATAAAACACCGCGGACTGCCCAGGCGTAACGGCCGCCACCGGAAAATCAAAACGCACCTCAATGCGTTCAGCATCAACGGGGGTGACTGTGCAGGGGATATCTTGCTGGCGATAGCGGGTTTTCACCGTACAGCGCAGAGGCGTGGTCAGACTATCTCTGTCAACCCAGTGCAGCTGCTGGGCAATCAGACCTGTCGACATCAGGCGAGGATGTTCGTGGCCCTGTGCGACAACCAGCACATTATTGGCCACGTCTTTGTCTACCACGTACCAGGGATCGTCATTCGCTTCTTTTCTACCGCCAATCCCCAGCCCTTTGCGCTGACCCAGAGTATGGTACATCAGGCCCTGATGCTGGCCCACGTTATCCCCGTCTACTGAAAGGATCGGCCCTGGCTGTGCCGGTAAGTAACGCGAAAGGAACTCGGTAAACTTGCGTTCGCCAATAAAACAGATACCGGTAGAATCTTTTTTCTTTGCGGTGACCAGTTCAAGCTGTTCTGCGATGCGGCGTACTTCCGGTTTGGCAAGCTCACCGACCGGGAACAGGCTTTGTGCAATCTGTTCATGTCCGAGCGTGTAGAGAAAGTAACTCTGATCTTTATTACCGTCCAGACCACGCAGCAGGCGGCTTTTGCCGTCGACATCCTGTCGGCGCACATAGTGACCGGTGGCAATATAGTCTGCCCCTAAATCTTCCGCCGCAAACTCCAGGAAAGCTTTGAACTTTATCTCTTTATTACACAGTATGTCGGGGTTTGGCGTACGCCCAGCCTTGTACTCTTCGAGGAAGAGCTCGAAAACATTATCCCAATATTCGGCGGCAAAATTGACCGTATGAAGATAGATGCCGAGTTTGTCGCAGACGGCCTGGGCATCAGCAAGATCTTCTGCTGCGGTGCAATACTCCTCACCATCATCCTCCTCCCAGTTCTTCATAAACAGGCCTTCAACCTGATAGCCCTGTTGCTGTAGCAACCAGGCCGAAACGGAGGAGTCAACGCCGCCGGACATGCCGACGATCACTTTTTTCTGGCTGTTAGACATCGTATACCTGACTTTAAAGTTTCTACCCGTCATTTTTTAGGCAAAGAGCTAAAGCATTCAGGGTACCAGGAGCCGTTAAAGGCGGCTCTGATAAAATTGCGGACGCATTCTACCATGCGGCGGCGGCGTGCGCACTCTCGCTAAACGGCCATTGAAAGGCGCTAAGAATTTCCAGCGGATAACGCTCTCCGGTCTGATAAATATGCAGACTTTCTGCTACCAGCGGGGAACGTAGCTTTTTTGAGGCGATGATATCGTCTGCCGTTAGCCACCAGCAGCGGTCAATATCGCGATCCTGCGGCGAGGTTTCGACCGCTTTTGGCAGGTCAAGAGCGAACAGGAATCGGAGGAACGGCGTATTGTCTGGCGCTATCCACTGATGCAGGCGCAGAAAGGCCTGCGGAACGGCTTCAATACCGGTTTCTTCTGATAATTCCCGCACCGCCGCCTGCAAAAGGGTTTCATCGGCTTCCAGGTGCCCGGCAGGCTGATTCCAGGTTGTGCGCCCGCGTACCCGTTCTTCTACTACAAGAAACAGTCCCTCAGCTTGTACCACGGTAGCGACGGTGACATGCGGTTTGAACATTATCCTCTCCTTTTAAGTTCGGTATCACTCCATAAGTTACATACTTTATGACGCTTATCATTATAAATGATGAAAAAACCGTCCTTTGTCGCTAAACGTGAACGCCCAGAGTCTTTTGGATTGCCGTGACATATCCGACGTTATAAACCGTGTGACCACTCGGATTGGTCATTTCTCCATAAGTCCGAATACTCGTCCTTCCTGGGTGAAAAAGTCATTCAAAACGGCTTTCCCTTACCCAGCACGATGATCATTATCTTCCGTGAGAAGGCCGCGCTGTCCGTCTACAAAGCCGCACCACCTCACCGGACGTCCGTTGACCACAGTCGTTCCAGCAACGCCCGGTCACGCATGCCCTGTAACTCAGTTCTAACTTTTTAAGGAACAGTCCACGGTGGCCGGAATAGGCGTAGTTACTATGGCTGAGCAACATCATAAGTCAGAGAAGGTCACACCCTCTACATCAAGACGTTATACCGTGGGCTATATCAGGGATCATATTAAGCACCTGCCGTCACCGTCCATTACACTGAAGGGGCACTGGATGGCGGAGCTGGGATTTGATACCGGTCAGAAGATCGAGGTGACCACCGAACCGGGGCAGCTGATCATCCGGCTGGCGGGGGAAGGGTAACTGACTGGACTATAAAGTAAAACCCCAGCTGGTTGGCTGGGGTTTGTATTATTTTTTAATGATTACCACCATTTAGGATAATCATGGAATGCCTCGTATATGGCATTTTTCGATTCGTCAGTTAGCTTTTCTCTACCTTGTGCTGATGTGATATAGCCATCCAGATCTTCTTTAGCACATGACCATTCAAGCCAATTTTGAGCAGGATTCACCTGTAACTCAAAAAAACCATTAATATCTTTAAGAGCAGCTATATTACCTTTTCGCATATTATCGATAAATGTATCAAAACACTGACATTCTACCCATAAATCAGAGTTCACATCTGAACTATAACCAAATTTCTTTACTCGAATGGCTATATTAAATTTAATTGATAGGAGGTGTTCATCAAGTTCCACTACATTCAATGCGATATCTATAGGGTTGCTAATTTCTATATCCATTTAATGTGATCCTACATAACGAGTATGAATGATCGTCGGCAACTCACCAGCTGCGCGGGGAGGTTTGATCTCCAATTACCAGCCATCAACAGTTATTCTCTGACCATAAGGAATATTATTTTTCGTCGCTGTATTTACAGCAGACTGGAAGCTTCTTAGTTCTTCCTGACTGGCAAGCCTTACAGCTTCAGGTGTATGTGTAACAGCTTTTGATGCTACATACTCTACCATATGCTCGGTGGCATTACCGTGTACCCATACCTTTTGACCATTTGGTAATGTCATTTCAAAGGATTTAGGAATTACTGAACCAGAATATACAGGTTGAGTACCTTTAATCGAATCAAAAACAGTTCCCGTTGGCAATTGGCTGTTCTTCGCCGCATTTGCCGCCACAGCTTCGGCCTACGCGGCTGTCGCTTCCGTTACCGTCTTACCTATACCCACCGCACCGCCAGCGCCCACGCCACCCGGTACTATTGCTTCCGACATCTGGATGCCGACATTGTTCAGGCACAAGGCCACGTTACCCGCACAGGCTTGTAGCGCTGCTTTCGCTGCCGCCGCAATTTCAGGCGTTGCGGCAGCAAGAACACCGCCACCCAGCCCCGCTGGCAGAGCAACCATCAGCGCATCATTCATCGCCATGCCTTTCTGGCAGGATGCCGAGCCGGGGTTATCTACACAGGACAGCACATCCTTGCCATGCTCCTGCACGAACTTCGTCTGGGTCTCTTCATTTCCGCCCAGAAGATTATTCTCCACCGCATTTTTTCCAGCCTGCCCGCCGGTTACCGCTCCGGCAGTATCGTTCGTCGCCAGACCGCCTGCAAGCCCCGAAGCAAGCTGGCTCAGCGCGCTGACCTGCTGTTTCTCGCTTTCGCTCAGCCGCGCTATCTTCTCTGGCGTATCGGCATGGAACAGTTTATCCGCAATAACCCGTGCCGCCAGTTCGCCGCCGCCGGCGCCCAGCCCTCCGGCGACCGCGGATTGATTGCTGAGCTGCGCGGTTACCGCGCCCAGCACCGCGTGCGCCATGGCGTTGGCCGCAACGTCCACCTCGCCGGTTAGCGGGTTGGTGGTCATCCTCTTGATTTCCGTCGCCAGATACGGCGATGCGCCGCTGGCCAGCGCTCCGGCCAGGTTGTTGCCAGCCAGCGCCGTCAGCGCGCCGGTCACCGCCTGTGCCGCTTTCTGCAGGTCGCTGCCGGTGCCGTACTGCTTCATGGCATTGTCATACGCCCGCTGCATCACCTCCGCGTCGCTCGCCGGTTTTTCACTCTTCTCCAGCTGCTCCCGGGCCTGCGCCAGCGCGCCCGGGTCTTTCTGCGCCTTCAGCCCGGCGATTTCTCCCTGGGTGCGGATAACGTCCATCGCCTGACCGCCAATTTCGCCGATAAGCTGGGCCTGTTTAAGCCGGTTCTGCTCCTTCTCCTTGTTGAATATCGGGCTGATGCTGCCGTCGTTGGCGTGGCCGGTATCGTGGTTTAGCTGCGCCACATCCTGCTGCTGTTTGTCGGCGTCGCGGATTATCAGCACACCCTCGCTGACGGCGGCTTTTGTCGTGCCTTCAGCGTGCCCGCTGTTGTTGGCACCCGACAGCATGCCGCCGGCCATATTGGTCAGCAGTTCTTTGCCCACCGGCCCGCCGGTGCTGAATGAACCGCCGCTGTGCGTTGCACTGTAGTCCGCCTGGTTGTGGATGTCCGTCCAGCCCAGCGTGCCGGTATCGAGACGGTTTTTCTCCTTGTCTGCCGTGCTGGCAATCACAGCGCCGTCGAGCTGGGTGTGTTCTTTGACCGTGACGTCATACCCGTGTTTGTCCGCAACAGCAGCCGGTCGCTGAATTTTTCCAGGTGATTGCGGGGCCGCAGAAGCGACAGGGGTAACTGGTTAGTTATAAATTAAAATCCGGGCGTGATTGAATCGCACCTTACTCAGTTCTAACTTTTTAAGGAACGGTCCACGGTGGCCGGAATAGGCGTAGTTACTATGGCTGAGTAACATCATAAGTCAGAGACCGTCACACCCACAACTAAAGCAAGGCGTTATACCGTGGGTTATATCAGGGATCATATTAAGCACCTGCCGTCACCGTCCATTACCCTGAAGGGCCACTGGATGGCGGAGCTGGGATTTGATACCGGGCAGAAGATCGAGGTGATCACTGAACCGGGGCAGCTGATCATACGGCTGGCGGGGGAAGGGTAACTGACTGACGTAGATAGTAAAATCCCAACCGCAAAGGTTGGGATTCTCTATTCAGGATAGGATTTTTTCCAGAAACTCGTTAACTTTATTTGAATCTTCTGGGTGAAGTTTCAAGTATTTTTCACAGGCTAATTTAGTATATTTAAATCCTATTGCTTCTGGCACGATTTTTTCACCTTCCCATACACCAAACATGATCCCTTCAAAATGAAATTCAGGATCTATATCCTGTAGGTCTGGATAATGGCAATACGTCTCATTAATAACAAAGCCACACCTTTTTATTATATTATCAACTCCATAAAGAAGCTTTCCTTGAAGATGTAATGAGTTGAAAAAGTCTTTTAAAACCCATTCATCATCATTTTCATAATTTATGTTTTCAAACAGATATTCATTCATTTTGTCACCGGGAAGAAGTTGGTTACAGTACCGGTTTTCTGGTCCAGATATACTTGGAATTTAACGCCGCCAGCAGTTGCCATGTACTCTCTATTACCAGATGCTATTGCATCTTTATAACCACTGGCCGCTGCTTGTTGGCCTAATTGTAATATTTTCTCATCACTAAATATTTTGGGGTCATAGATGGTTTTTTCTAAAAGTTCATTTTTGTATCCAACGATGTTACCAGCTCTATCTTTTGCAGGTATTTGATATTTAATATGTGTAATACCATCGTTCCCTGGTACCTGAGAAATGATTTTAACACCATTATCAGCAACAGCTTTATTGAATGCATCGGCATTATGCGCCCCGGTAATCCCTTTCTTCTGGCTATAACCATCAAGCTGTGCCAAGTGTTCCGGCTGATTAATTTTAAAGCCGATACCCGCAGGATAAATATTAGCTTCTTTAACCATCGCGCTGAGTTTATTAGCCGCTGCCGTTCCCAGTACCGGAGTCATCGAAGCAGCAACGATCTTCATCCCGTCATAGGTTGAGACATACTGCTCTGCCGCTGCCTTATCAACCCCGAGCTGCTGCATGGCGTAATTCACCATCGCATCTTTCACCTGCTGCTGATTCTGCGCATCAACGCTGGTGATGTTCAGCAGGTTTACGATCTTCCCGTAAGCATCCGGGTACATCTCGCTGACTTTGTTATTGTACTGCCCGGTTTCGTACTCACCTTTGGCAGCAATAACGTCCAGTCTCGCACTGGCACACGCCGCGCTTCCTGCACCACCGTTACCGCATGCCTCGATAACCTTCTTATCGCGACTGATATCCAGCTCTTTCAGCTCATTGATTTTCTGCTGCGACTTCTCGCGTTCTGCCGGGTCTTTGCTGCTGAGTTTCTGCTTCGCTATCTCAAGCTCCGTCTTTTCAGACACATTCAGATAATTATTCTCAACCGCATTTTTTCCAGCCTGCCCGGCGGTAACCGCTCCGGCAGTATCGCTCGTCGCCAGACCGCCTGCAAGCCCCGAAGCAAGCTGGCTCAGCGCGCTGACCTGCTGTTTCTCGCTTTCGCTCAGCCGCGCTATCTTCTCTGGCGTATCGGCATGGAACAGTTTATCCGCAATAACCCGTGCCGCCAGTTCGCCGCCGCCGGCGCCCAGCCCTCCGGCGACCGCGGATTGATTGCTGAGCTGCGCGGTTACCGCGCCCAGCACCGCGTGCGCCATGGCGTTGGCCGCAACGTCCACCTCGCCGGTTAGCGGGTTGGTGGTCATCCTCTTAATTTCCGTCGCCAGATACGGCGATGCGCCGCTGGCCAGCGCTCCGGCCAGGTTGTTGCCAGCCAGCGCCGTCAGCGCGCCGGTCACCGCCTGTGCCGCTTTCTGCAGGTCGCTGCCGGTGCCGTACTGCTTCATGGCATTGTCATACGCCCGCTGCATCACGTCCGCGTCGCTCGCCGGTTTTTCACTCTTCTCCAGTTGCTCCCGGGCCTGCGCCAGCGCGCCCGGGTCTTTCTGCGCCTTCAGCCCGGCGATTTCTCCCTGGGTGCGGATAACGTCCATCGCCTGACCGCCAATTTCGCCGATAAGCTGGGCCTGTTTAAGCCGGTTCTGCTCCTTCTCCTTGTTGAATATCGGGCTGATGCTGCCGTCGTTGGCATGCTCTGTATCCCGGTGCAGCTGCGCCACATCCTGCTGCTGTTTGTCGGCGTCGCGGATTATCAGCACACCCTCGCTGACGGCGGCTTTTGTCGTGCCTTCAGCGTGCCCGCTGTTGTTGGCACCCGACAGCATGCCGCCGGCCGTGTTGGTCAGCAGGTCCTTGCCCACCGGCCCGCCGGTGCTGAGGCTGCCGCCGCTGTGCCCGGCGGTGTAATCGGCCTGGTTGTGGGTATCGCTCCAGCCCAGCGTGCCGGTATCGAGACGGTTTTTCTCCCTGGTCTGCCGTGCTGGCAATGACTGCCCCGTCGAGCTGGGTGTGTTCTTTGACCTTGACGTCATACCCGTGTTTGTCCGCAACAGCAGCCGGTCGCCGAATTTTTCCAGGTGATTGCAGGGCCGCAGAAGCGACAGGGGTAACTGGTTAGTTATAAATTAAAATCCCGGCGTGATTGAATCGCACCTTACTCAGTTCTAACTTTTTAAGGAACGGTCCACGGTTGCCGGAATAGGCGTAGTTACTATGGCTGAGTAACATCATAAGTCAGAGAAGGTCACGCCTACAACCAAATCAAGGCGTTATACCGTGGGTTATATCCGGGAGCATATTAAGCACCTGCCGTCCCCGTCCATTACCCTGAAGGGCCACTGGATGGCGGAGCTGGGATTTGATACCGGGCAGAAGATCGAGGTGATCACCGAACCGGGGCAGCTGATCATACGGCTGGCGGGGGAAGGGTAACTGACTGGACTATAAAGTAAAAACCCAACCACGACAGGTTGGGTTTTTGAGTCATTAATTGAAGTCTGGATCTATTCGACCTTCAGCTTTCAGGATCTCAAGGAAGCGATTATAGGCTGTTTCGTCTAATTCAAGAAGATCATCTAATAATCTCTCCTTGATTAAAGCCCAGTGATAGACCCCATAGCTATTATTTTTAAAATACAAACAGTCATAGTTGATTTCCGGATCTATAATATCAACTTCTTTGGCCGAATAAGCAGTTAATCCACCGTAATTTTTTGGCATCCCTAAAAAATTAACATTTTGATTGATATAATAAATAGCATATATATCAACTAACTCACCATCACTCTCTCTTATCTTCATTTCACTTTATCCTTTATGCTATTTATTACATTTTGTGGATCACTTTGCACTCTCTGAGGTGTGGTTATTTTCATATCGTATGCTTTGCCAGTTGTGGCGTTAAACTGGTAATGCACAGTTATTGTAGAACCATCTGCAAGCTTCTGTTTAGCTTCCATTTTCTGAAATCCAGCACTTACAGGAAAACGCGGGTCATTATTCATCCCTGGTAATGATTTACCGACAGTAGGATTTTCCTTTATCTGATTCCACAAGATCTGCTCATTCAGATCCCTCGGTGCAGTAAATTGTTGCCCTAGCTTGGCCGTCGATATTTTCTCTGCCGCACTGATAAGGATCTTATTCGAGATAACACCCGTAGCCTTACCAACCAGCGACAGCGCTTTTTCTGCCGGGATTGACGTTAACAGCGCCAGTGCATAATCCTTCGCATCTTTTGCATCCAGCAACGCCATTACCGTATCTGAGCCGGGGTTATTGCTCAAAATGGCTTTAATGATATCCGCACTTTCCGGCAGGTCGCCTTTCACCATCCTGGCCAGATCGGCCTGTACCTGCTCCGGCGGCAGACTCTTCTCCTGGGCATATTGCGCATAAGATGCAACGGATTGACCGTAATCAGCCATGCCTTTACCAAAGTCACCCGGACTAAGCGCATTATTCTCAATCGAATTCTTCCCGGCCTGCGCGCCCGCCACCGCATTTGCCGTGCTGCCTCCGGCCACGCCGCCCGCAAGACCCGCCGCCAGAGTGCCCAGCGCGCTGATGGTCTGCTTCTGCTCCTCGCTTAACTGTTCCTTCGGGATCCCCGGATACAGCTGCTGTGCGATAAACTCGCCGGCCGCCGCGCCCGATGCTCCGGCCAGCGCGGAGTTGCCGCTTGCCTGCGCTACTACCGCACCCAGTACCGCGTGGGCCATCAGGTTGGCCTGAACATTCACATGGCCGGTTGCCGGGTCGGTGGTCATATTATGAATGACCTCCGCCAGATACGGCGCCGCCGCGCCGGTAATCGCCTGCGTGATATTGCCGCCCGCCAGGCCCTGTACCGCCGCGGTGGCGGCCTGCATCGCCTGCTGTACCTTACCGCCGGTGCCGTAAGGGGCCATTGCCGTGTTGTAAGCCTGCTCCGCTATCTGTTTCTCTGTCGGATTCAGGTTGCCGTTATCGGCCAGTAATTCTTTCGCTGCCTGAAGGGCCGCCGGGTCTTTCTTCGCTTTCTCTCCGTTAATCTTACCCTGAGTCGCCGCAATATCCATCGCCTGACCGCCAATTTCGCCGATAAGCTGGGCCTGTTTGAGCCGGTTCTGCTCCTTCTCCTTGTTGAATATCGGGCTGATGCTGCCGTCGTTGGCATGCTCTGTATCCCGGTGCAGCTGCGCCACATCCTGCTGCTGTTTGTCGGCGTCGCGGATTATCAGCACACCCTCGCTGACGGCGGCTTTTGTCGTGCCTTCAGCGTGCCCGCTGTTGTTGGCACCCGACAGCATGCCGCCGGCCATATTGGTCAGCAGTTCTTTGCCCACCGGCCCGCCGGTGCTGAATGAACCGCCGCTGTGCGTTGCACTGTAGTCCGCCTGGTTGTGGGTGTCCGTCCAGCCCAGCGTGCCGGTATCGAGACGGTTTTTCTCCTTGTCTGCCGTGCTGGCAATCACAGCGCCGTCGAGCTGGGTGTGTTCTTTGACCTTGACGTCATACCCGTGTTTGTCCGCAACAGCAGCCGGTCGCCGAATTTTTCCAGGTGATTGCGGGGCCGCAGAAGCGACAGGGGTAACTGGTTAGTTATAAATTAAAATCCGGGCGTGATTGAATCGCACCTTACTCAGTTCTAACTTTTTAAGGAACGGTCCACGGTGGCCGGAATAGGCGTAGTTACTATGGCTGAGTAACATCATAAGTCAGAGACCGTCACACCCACAACTAAAGCAAGGCGTTATACCGTGGGTTATATCAGGGATCATATTAAGCACCTGCCGTCACCGTCCATTACCCTGAAGGGACACTGGATGGCGGAGCTGGGATTTGATACCGGGCAGAAGATCGAGGTGATCACCGAACCGGGGCAGCTGATTATCCGGCTGGCGGGGGAAGGGTAACTGACTGGCTTATAAAGTAAAATCCCAACCGCAAGGGTTGGGATTCCATACAGGTGTAAGGATACGATTTAATCAATGGACGTTGCTGTGTACTGATCGATGATATAAACATCTTTTACAGCGCATTCTGGATAGATCCATTTCGACCAGTTATTGATCACCCATTCGGTACTTAAAGCATGGCCTTCTGAAGAAGCACTTTCTGATGGTAATTCAACTAACATTGAACCTGCTTTAAATCCAGAGGATACAACCAAGCCATGAGTGTGTGCTAAGTCAATTACCATAAAATCTACAATATCTTCATAAGGCCACACCGCTGGCAATCTAAAAACCCTTCCTCGCCGTATAGACTTCTCTGGATAATTTAATAGCTTAATATGCTCCATCATTTAACCCTCAAGTTATGTCCGCCAGATTTATCTTTGCTATCAGGAATTTCTTTCATGGCAAAGTTAACTTCCATGACATGTTTCCCCTGTGGGGTAACTACTTCAAAACGTCCATGTTGCGTATCAAGAGCATAAAGATTTCCATCCGTCCCACGATATACATCGCGATTATTCATTTTAGTCAGCTTGTTGTCTTTAATCAGCCCATGTTCTGCAACAACTTTTGCCGTAGTTTGTTTGACTATAGCAACTCGTTCTCCTGGGGGTAATTTAAATAGACTGGCCTCAAAATCACCAACAGTTGCGCCCGTAGCTATCTTAATATTCGGGTCAACAGCTTTAACAACACCTGGAATCTTCTTGCCCGGCAATATAATCCCGGCCAGCATCCCGCCTGTGGCTTCCAGCGCTGCCTGATTTCCTTCAGACGCCTGTTTGATTGTGTCGGCGACTGCTGACCAGGTTTCGCTTTGCATCAGCGCCTTAACGCTGTCTGCTACCGCCTGGTTCTTCCCGGCCAGATCATTCATAGCCGTTCCACAGTAGCTGTCTCCGGCTGCACATGAAGCCAGCGCCATCGCCGCATCAGCAGCGTAATCCACGCCACCCAATGCCGTATCGCCGGTATCAGCCAGGCCGTTAATAATTGCGTTCGCTATGGAAGAGGTTGTGCCTTCACCCAGCGTATCCCTGACCTGATTTTTCAGGGATTCAGCGGCCTGTTTCACCGTCTCGCGGGCTTTGTCTCCCGACAGCGAGTTATTCTCAATCGAATTCTTCCCGGCCTGCGCGCCCGCCACCGCATTTGCCGTGCTGCCTCCGGCCACGCCGCCCGCAAGACCCGCCGCCAGAGTGCCCAGCGCGCTGATGGTCTGCTTCTGCTCCTCGCTTAACTGTTCCTTCGGGATCCCCGGATACAGCTGCTGTGCGATAAACTCGCCGGCCGCCGCGCCCGATGCTCCGGCCAGCGCGGAGTTGCCGCTTGCCTGCGCTACTACCGCACCCAGTACCGCGTGGGCCATCAGGTTGGCCTGAACATTCACATGGCCGGTTGCCGGGTCGGTGGTCATATTATGAATGACCTCCGCCAGATACGGCGCCGCCGCGCCGGTAATCGCCTGCGTGATATTGCCGCCCGCCAGGCCCTGTACCGCCGCGGTGGCGGCCTGCATCGCCTGCTGTACCTTACCGCCGGTGCCGTAAGGGGCCATTGCCGTGTTGTAAGCCTGCTCCGCTATCTGTTTCTCTGTCGGATTCAGGTTGCCGTTATCGGCCAGTAATTCTTTCGCTGCCTGAAGGGCCGCCGGGTCTTTCTTCGCTTTCTCTCCGTTAATCTTACCCTGAGTCGCCGCAATATCCATCGCCTGACCGCCAATTTCGCCGATAAGCTGGGCCTGTTTGAGCCGGTTCTGCTCCTTCTCCTTGTTGAATATCGGGCTGATGCTGCCGTCGTTGGCATGCTCTGTATCCCGGTGCAGCTGCGCCACATCCTGCTGCTGTTTGTCGGCGTCGCGGATTATCAGCATACCCCCGCTGACGGCGGCTTTTGTCGTGCCTTCAGCGTGCCCGCTGTTGTTGGCTCCTGACAGCATGCCGCCGGCCATATTGGTCAGCAGTTCTTTGCCCACCGGCCCGCCGGTGCTGAATGAACCGCCGCTGTGCGTTGCACTGTAGTCCGCCTGGTTGTGGGTGTCCGTCCAGCCCAGCGTGCCGGTATCGAGACGGTTTTTCTCCTTGTCTGCCGTGCTGGCAATCACAGCGCCGTCGAGCTGGGTGTGTTCTTTGACCGTGACGTCATACCCGCCTTTACCGGCAAACAGCCCGGTCTGCTCTTTCACCGAGTCGAAGTTGCTGTGTAGCTTGTCCTTGCTGGCGCTCACGTTGGCTGAACCGGTCATCGAGCCGAAGGTAAAGCTGCCGCCCGCGCTGACGTTTTGCTGTTTCGCGTCATAGCGGTCGCTGTCCCGTTCGCTTTCAAGCGTCAGGTTGCGGCCCGCGTCAACGGTGATTTTCTCTCCGCTCGCCTGTGCGCCTTTCAATGTGGTATCGCGGCCGCTGGTCAGGCTGAGATGGCTGCCCGCATCCAGGGTGGTTTCGGTATGCGTCAGGCCGTTGCCGTTCTCACGCCCCTTGCCGGCATTGACGCCGGCCGAGACGCTAATGCCATAGCCGCCCGAGCCTGCTCCGACGCCGACGCCGACGTTGCCACCTTTGCTGCTGTTCTTACCCACGGTGCTTTCGGTGTTCTGCGCAGACTGGAGGGTAATGTCCCGCGCAGCATCAAGCTGTAGTTCCTTGCCCGCTTTCAACTGGCTGCCGGTGATGGCGATATCGCCGCTTTGCGCACCGTGGTTCTTGCCGGTTGCCGTTATCGACAGGTTTTGCCCTGCCGTGAGCGTGCTGCCCTGCGACTGAAGGCTGTCGGTGCGGGTTTCGTTTTTGGACGACTGGCTGCCGTAGGAAGCGGTGACGCCGACGGTGTTGGTGGCACCCTGTGCCGCACCTTTATCACCCGACTGCAAGCCTGCTGCGGCGTTTTTCGCCTCTGCTGACGCGGTCAGCGCGTTATCCCGCTCCCAGGCCTGTGCGGCCTGCACGCCAGACAGCGCGGCCTTGGTGTTTTGTAGGGCGTTCAGACGCCCGTCTCCTTCTTTTCTTGCCTGTTGCGCGGTGCTGACGGCGGTATTGAGCGCGCTGCCCACGGTGCCCGACAGTGCAACGCTCAGGCCGCTTTGCTTCTGCTCGAAGGTTTCTTTGCGCGTGCGCGCATCAAAGCCGGGGTCGATGGTTACACTGTCGCCAGTCAGAGCCAGGTCTTTTCCCGCCACCAGATCGGCGCCGCCGATGTGCAACTGATTACCCGCCGTGATGTTTACGCTGCCCTGGCTGCTCCCCACGGTGCTGACGCTCTGGCTCTGAGTTGTGCCTTTCTCGTCGATTTCGTGCTTGCTCGACTGCTTGCCTATCGTGAAGCCGATGCCGCCGCTGCCCAGCAGGCCGCTTTTTTTCTTCTCTTCCAGAAGATAGTGAGACTCGGTTTCGGTGGCAGCGACAATATCGACGTTGTGACCGGCCTGCAGGCTGACGTCGCGGTCGGCGGTAATCGCCGACCCTTTCACCGTCAGGTCGTTACCGGCGTTGACGCTGACGCTCTCCCCGCTCAGCAGGGTGCCTTTCTCGCGGGTGATGCGATCATCGGACACGGTGTGGCTGCTGCTTTTACTCAGGAACCCTTTTTTCTGCGTGCGCTCTTCGCTGTATTGGGACTCGCTTTCGCTGGCGGTGTTGAGCAGGACGTCTTTTTTCGCCTGCAGTGCGATGGCACCCCGTTCACTGTGCAGCACGCTGCCGGTGACCGTCACGTCGCCCTCGCGTCCAATGACCGTCACGCCCTGCTGGCCGCTGAAGGTGCTGCCCGTGCTGGTCTCGCGTTCGGTTTCCTCTTCGCGGTGGCTGCGCGTTTTGCCCTCGCGCTTGTTTTCGCTGTCCAGAGCGAGCGTGTGGGTGCGCGCGTCAGTGATGGTTACGTCCTGCGCGCTCACGCCAATGCGACCTGCTTTACTGTCAACCTGAGCGCCTTCAGCCAGCAGCTGATTGCCCGCAACCAGAGTGACGCCCTGGTCACCGCCGAGGGTGCTGAGCGTCAGGCGCTCTTCCTCGCGGCTGTTGCTGACCGAGGACGTCCGGCTGTTGGCGTCCAGGTGCGTGGTGTTGGTGGTCTTGTCTGCCAGGAGATTGATATCGCCCCCGGCCTGCACGCCCAACTGGCCTCCGGCCTGGACCTGGCTGCCCGTGAGCGCCACATCCCGCCCGGCCGACAGGCTGATGTCGCCGCCGGCGGTCAGCGTGCTGCCCAGCGCCTGCTGCCATTCACCACTGACCTGCGCCATGCGCTTGCCTGCGTCCTCCATTCCGGCGTTGGTGCGGTTGCCCATCGAGCCGGAGATGACCTCAAAGTCAGCTGTGTGGCTGCTTTTGGCCGTGGTAATGGTCAAGTCGTTGCGCGCGCTCAGGCTGAGGGTCTCGGTAGCGGTAAGCTTTGCGCCTGCAAGCGTAATGTCGGTGCCACGCAGGCTGATGTCGCCGGCGCTCATCGTCGCCTGGCGCAGTGCCTCCTGCAGATTGGTGCTCAGGGTCAGACTGTCGGCCTGCACGTCAATGCTGCCGGCTTTGATGTCGCCGCCCTGATGCAGGAACTGCCCGGCGTCGACCGTCAGGGCTTTATCGGCAAACAGGTTGCCGGCATTGGTGATGCTGCCTGCCGAGAGCTGCAGGCTACCGCCGCCAATCACCGCGCCATCGCCGGTCACGCGCAGCGTTGTCTGTGCCAGATACACCTTCGGCACCCACACCGTCTGCGGGCCGTTGGCCGTTTGCACCGTCTCGCTCACCAGCCAGACGATATCCTGTTGCAGCGCCGCAATCTGCTCCGGCGTCAGGGCCACGCCCGGCACCAGGTGGAAGTCCTGGGCAACCTTAACACCGTTGCTCATCAGATGCTGGTACTGCGCCATCGCATCTTCCCCACGGACGGAGGGTTTGCCGGTGAGTTTCAGCACCTGCTCGCGCACCAGGCGCTGCTCGTAAAAACCGTCGCCCAGGCGCTTATGGGCCTGCGCGGGATCATACCCTATGCGCTCGAGCATGTAGTCGCTGCTGATAAACTTATCGCGGTGGGTAAAGCGTTCATCGGTCACCACCAGGAGCGGGCTGCCGGTCGCCGTGTTCTGGCTGAACAGAGCGTTATTGGGAATGGTTGTCGCCACGCTACCCAGGTGCTGCATCTGGGTCAGCGCCAGCTCCGAAGGCAACAATGGCCGTCCCAGCGGCGATGTTGGGGTGACGCCGGACGGCGTAAGCGGGCTACCCGCTGCCAGCGTCATGTCTCCGCCCTGGTGGGCAGCACCTTCCACCGTAAAAGCCAGCGGATTTCGCTCAAGTTCTGCCCGCTCGGCATCCACGGCGTTCAGCGCGGCCTCCAGCCGGCTGATTTGCGCCTGATTTACCGTCGTGTTGGTGATGCTGGCTCCATTGATGGTGACGTTGCCGTTGCCGGTAATAATGCCGTCAATGGTCGCCAGCGCCGTAGTGACGTCATGGTTGAACGTCGGATACCAGTGATGGGTGTCCTTGTCGTAATGATCAACGATAACCTCCTGGCGACGCTCATTGACCGAGTAACCCCGGTTGTCCACGCTGCCACCGCCGTCCTGCGTCAGGTTACCGTTGGCCGTAATGACGCTGGCGTCATTGAGCAGTTGACCGGTGATGCGCAGCAGCATGTTGCCACCCGCCAGAATACGCGCGCCGATCCCTTCACTTATCAGCGCATCGCGCGTGACGGTGCCGGTCGTGGTACGCTCGCGCAGGTTGTTGTAGTCGGTAACGTAAGGTGCGCTGTCGATATCAAGGTGCCGTTCCGGATCCCACTGCTCAAGGCGTCCCCGATTGTGTTCGCGCCAGAACGTATTCTGGTAGGGTGTAGGCACGTTGTTTTGACGGGGGCCGCGGGTCTCATAAAACGTCATGGCGTAGGTGCCGTCTGCGTTGGGGGCCAGCGCAACATAGTTCACCCACAGGTCGGTCGGTTGGCCGTTATTGTCTTTCACGCGCACCTGGGCGCGCTTGCCGGGGGCATCGATGGCCAGCAGCGTGCCGTAGCGGTTACTTTGCACCGCCGCGTCATTTTGGAAAGTCAGCTGCTGGGTGGTCGGCGCCATGGTGCTCTTATCCGTATTTACCGCAGAGCCAAAAGAACGCCAATAAAGGTTGGCGCGGTGCCACTTGTAGTCGTTCTTTGCTGCATCGCGCTGAATCTCCAGCCCTTCGCGCAGATTGTCCAGCCGGCGGGCCTCGACAGTCAGGTCGCCGTCCGCTTCGATAAAGCTCGCCCGGTTCTCAATCAGGTCATCGCTGTGGAGGGACAGGCGGTTGCCGCTGTAGAGCAGGGCGCCGTCTCGGTTGCTCAGGCGTTCACCGGTCGCAAGCTGAAGACTTTGGGACGCCGCCATCACCGCAGGCTGCCCGTGGTTGTCAATCGTGCGTGCGCGCACGGTGATATCGTCCCCCATCAGCGCCGCGGCGTTGTCCAGGGTATCGACGTTCAGCGTCATGGTATCCGCTTCAATGCGTCCGGTGTTATGCAATGCCCCGGTCGTCAGCCGTAGCGTTTTGCCGACCAGGTTGGCCGGGTTGGAGATGTTGGCCGCATTGAGCACCAGATTGCCCGGCAGCAACCAGTCCGCCAGGTTGGTAAAAGCACCGCTCAGGGAGAACGCCACCGTGCCGTTGCTGCTGACGGTTTCGCCCGCGGTGCGAGTGTAGTCCTGCTGCGCGGTCAGCGTGAGGGACTGCAGACCGAGCAGGGTGCCCTGCTGATTTTCCAGGGTGCGCGTATGCAGGGTCAGATCACCGGCACTCTCTATCCGTCCGCCCTGATTGAGCAGGGCGAGCGGTGAGTCGGCCGGCGACAGTCCTGCGTTGATATCAAGACCACCATTGGCCAGAATGCGCCCCTGCCGGTTATCTAACCGTGAGGCCGCCGAGAGGGTGAGGGTGCCGGCGCTTTGCAGACGGCCGCCCGCGTTATCGATGTCATGCGCGGTAATGCCCGTGTGCGTGGTGCCCAAGATCAGACCACCGTCGCGGTTGTTCAGTTGGCCGGTTTGTACGTTAAGCGACGCCTGGCTGCTGAGCGTGCCCTGACCGCTGTTGTCGAGTGCGCCCGCATTCAGTGTCAACCCACTCGTGGCGACGAGCTGGCCGCTTTGGTTATTCACCTGCGTGGCGTCAAGCGTCAGCGATGTAGCGCTGTGAACCTTGCCCTGCTGGTTGTTAAGCCGGTCGATGTGATAGGCGCCCGCACCCTGACTGATAAGCGTGCCGCCGTCGTTGTCCAGCTGCGCCGTGGTCATTGTAATATCTCGGCTGCTGAACACGCCCTGACGGTTATCAATGCCGGCCGCCGATACCTGTTGCTCGCCGTTGCTGCGTACCGCGCCGCCGCTATTATCAAGCATGTTTAGAATGCGCAGCGTAAGCGCCTGCTGGGCATCTATCGTCCCGCCGGTATTGTTCAGCGCCCGTGCGTCGAGCGACAAGTCTTCACCGCTCTGCAACTTGCCGCTGCGGTTATCCAGACCGTCGTTCAGATTCAGTCGCAGCAGCTTCTGACTGTGTACCTGACCGTTTTGGGTATTGCTAAGGCTCCGGGCGTTAATATGCAGCGCCTCTCCCGCCAGCCACTGGCCGCCCGCGTTGCTTATTGCGCCGGCGAAGGCATCCGGAGTCGAGCCCTGCACGGCAAGCAGGCCTTGCGCTGACACCTTACCTGCGCGGTTATCGATATCCTGCGCAACGCGCAGCACCAGGTCCGCCGTCGACTGCAGGACACCTTTAGCATTGCCCAGCCAGTTTGCTGAAAGCTGAGCGCTCCGGTGGCTTTGCACGCTGCCCTGCGCGTTATCAAAACCACCGCTGACGGCGTGCCAGCCGCCCTGGCTGCCCATCCAGCCACCGGCGTTGACAATGTCCTGCGCGTCCAGCCTCTGAGACAGCTTACTGAAAATGCGCCCCTGGGCGTTATCCAGCCTGTCGGTGAACCGCATGTCCAGGCTGTCCAGCGCGTTGATGGCCCCCTGGGCATTAAGCAGGTTTGCAGCGCGTACCCTCGTGCTCCCATTGCCGGTAAGTTGGCCGCCCTGGTTATCCCATTCCCCGGCGAGGCCGAGTGACAGCGCATTTTGACTATAAACCAGCCCCGACTGACGGTTGGTCAGTCGCCCTGCATAGAGGGACAGGGCGCCACCGCTTTGCAGTGATCCGCCGTCATTGTCAAAGAGGCTGGCCGTGCCCGCGTTGACAAGGAGGGCCTGCTGCGCAGTCAGTATGCCCTGGCGGTTAAGGATGCCTCCTGCACTGTCAAGGCTCATGTCTCCGGCAGACTGTAGCCGACCGCCGGTATTGTCGAGTGCGCGTGTGGTCGCCATCATCTGCCGGCCAGCCTGTGCGGTGCCGCCACGATTATCCCAGTCGCCCCCGGCGTTTAGCGAGAGGTCATTACCGGCCTCAAGCCAGCCGCCGGCATTGTTCAACCCCTGCTGCGACGTCAGGGTGACATTGTTTTGGGCGACAACCTTACCCAGGGCGTTATCCACGCTGCCGGTCGTCAGCGTCAGCGACTCGCCGCTGATTTCCCCCTTACCATTTCCGAGCAGCCCCGACGCGGTGAGGGTGAGTTGCCCACCGCCCAGCAGTTTGCCGTCGTCGTTGTGCATGTCCCTGACGGTCACGGTAGTCTGCCCGCTTCCGGTGAGCGTGCCGCCGCGGTTATTCAGGTCGCCGTCGGTGTGAACCGCCAGCGTGTTACCTGCACCAATGAGCCCCAGGGCATTGTCCAGCCCCTGGCGAGCACGCAGGTCTAACGTCTGTTGGCCAATCACCTTGCCCTGCGTGTTGTCGAGGCTGTCAGCGCTTACCGTCAGCGCCGTGCCGCTGATTTCGCCAGCACGGTTAGAGGTGTGCCCTGCGGCATTGAGGGTTAACTGCTGGCCGGACAGCAGCCTGCCGTCGTTGTTGTTGACGGCATTCGCCACTGCCGTCAGTGACGTTTCACCCTGCGCCGTGCCGTCCCGGTTGTCCCAGTAGCCGGTGTGAATGTTCAGGCCTTTACCCGCCCCGACAAGGCCGCGCTGGTTGCTCAACCTGTCTGTCGTCAGGCCGAGGTCGCTCTGGCTGATGACCTGCCCCTGGGTATTATCCAGATGTCCGGCCGTCAGGGTGAGCTGGCCGCCGCTCAGGGTACCGGACTGATTGCTGACGTCACCGCCCGCGCTGAGCGTCAGGGCGTTGCCGGCCAGCAGGTTACCTCCCGCGTTGTTGATCGCGCCGGAGACATTCACCGCCAGCGCCGCCTGCGTTTTTACCGTACCGTCATGATTGTCCAGACTGCCAGCGTCAAGCCAAAGGTCGCCGTTGCTGCCCATCTCGCCGCCCGCATTGTCGAGCAGGTCAGCGACCCGCCACTGCTGCGCCGCGTTATCAAGTGCAAACAGGCGGCCGCGCTGGTTGGTCAGCGCCGCTGCGTTGAAACTGAGCTGGCGGCTTTCTATGATGCCGTCGGTGTTATCAAGCAGTCCCATCAGCGTGAAGCGACTTTCACCCTTGCCCGTCTGGGACCAGGCAGCCTGCTGATTGAAAAGGTTATTCGCATCGACGTCCCAGCGGCCGGCTTTAACCTGAGCCTGGCGCGCATCAATATCGCCGGTGGTGTTAATAATAAGCTGTTCGCCGTCGATAGCTGACTGTCGCAACGCCACGCCGCCTTCGCGGGCGGTCAGCGCGATATGACCGGCCGCAACCTGCGCGTCACTGATATCAATCCGGCGTCCTGTCGCGTTGACGTTCTTTTTACTGAGCAGGCTGCCACTGGCACGAATATCGCTCTGGCTATCGAGCTGCAGGTTGGCATCCTGGACCAGCGTGCTCTCGGCATTACTGCCCGCCAGCAGGTGGCCGCTGCTCTGGATGCCGCGCGCCGCGTTCAGGTGCACGTTCCCGGCCGCCGCGAGCGTCCCGGACTGCGTTTACATTCCCTCGTGACCCTGCACGGTCAGTTGACCACCGCTGTACACTTTGCCGCGTGTCTCAATGTCGCCTTTCGCGGTCAGCTGAATATCACCGCCGGCCTGCGTAACGGCATTTTGCGCATCCGATTGCCAGCTGAGCTTGCCCTCACTGCTCACGGTCAGTGTCTTGCCTGCTTGCACCTGTCCGTTCTGATTGCGAACGCCCACGCCCACCTCGGTGCCAATCATGCGGATACTGCCGCTGTACATGCCGCCCATCTGGCCCATATCGATGGCAAGCTCAGGTCTGGCACTGCCGTCATCCGAGAGTGCAGTCGCGGTTTTGCCGTCCGCACTCACGCGGTTGCGGCCGGCCACCACCGACACGCTCTCTTTGGCCCATACGCCGGCGTTGACCTCCACCGCGCGCGCCAGAATGTCGACGTATTCGGTGTCATGACGGGTATCCCCATTCAGCCCACCGCCTTTAATGCGCACCACGCCGCGCTCGACCTGATAGCCCGCGACGCTGCCGTCGGCGTTCAGTTGCGCTTTACCGGTGGTCAGCGTCATGCGCCCGGCGTTGATGGTGCCGCAGCCGTTGCACACAATCCCGGCGGGGTTGGCCACAATCACCTGCGCCTTGCCGCCGGCCACTTCCATAAAACCGCGCAGCTGACTGGGGTTGTTGCTGTTAACCTCATTGAGGATGACGCGCGCCGGCGCAGTATTGGGATTAAGATTAGGGTTGCCCTGGATCATCCCGGCCATTTGGGTCGAGGTCATCACCGCCGAGTTGTTGAGGATGGCGCCTTTGGCGTCAACATCAAACTGCTGATACTGGTTGTGCGAGACACCGGCCTGGTTGGGGGCAGTGATGTTGACCTGCGGCAGGCCGTTCTGAGTATTGATGACATCCGGCCGCTGGGCCGGACTGGCAGCACCGTCCGCGACAATGCCGTCTGCCATCACGGGCCCGGCAAACAACGCCAGCGCCAGCAACCACACCGTCCGCCGCACGGTGACCCACAGACGCCCCCCACCGGTTATCCCTGCGCCGATGCGTTGTCCCGGTTCGCTGCTGCAGCTGCGGGCCAGCTCTGACACCACCCGCAGTTCCCCGTGGGTGCGGCTGAAGATAAGGCGATAACAATGTTTGTTCATGGGTCACATCCCTGAGAAAAATCAGTCCGTTTAGAGCGGTATCAGCAACGCTGCCGGTATCGCGATGTTCAGATTTCCAGATTTACGCTGAAACCGGCCGTGGCGCCCGAAGTGTGGAAGCCTTCTGGCTTGTACAGCGGCACGCCGGCAAACAGGTCATAGCTGAATTGCCGCCACAGTGCGCCGCGTACACCGAGCGCACTGCCCGCCAGCTGATGTCCCACCAGGTGGCGGGTGCCCGGGCCGTCCACCCGACCGTAGTCAGCGGCCAGGTACAGTTCGTGTCCGCGAGAAAACACATTCCAGGCGATTTCATTGCGCCACAGCAGGCCCTTTTCGCCGGACAACACCTGTTCGCCGTCAAAGCCGCGCACCGTGTAACGCCCTGCAACGGCCATTCGCTCCTGCGGCGTCAGCGCTTTCGCGCTCCACTGGCCCCGCACGCTGGTATAATACCGCCAGGGTTGCTCGCTCCAGGTGAACGGCTGGTTGATGCCCAGGTCGCCGAGCAACATGCCGGTTCGCGCACTGCCTTCATGGCGAGACTCTTCCGGGGCGGGCAGGGCGTTGAACGCGCCGGTACCGCGACGCCAGCTGATATTGGCATCCAGCGTGGTGGTGCCGAAGTAGCTGCGTTGGTTAAGCCCCAGCTCCCAGCCGGCGGTGCGGCGTTTTTGCGACACCATGTCGACGCTGTCTACGGCGTTGGTGGAGTGCTTGCGGTAGCTGCGCAGGTTGAGCGTTGTCTTGTGCGACTGGTCACGGTACAGCAAGCGCGAGAGGGTCAACTGGACATTGTCGCTCTTGCCGCTGTAACTCATTACTTCGTTGGCGTTGGGGATGTTCTGATGGTAGGTGTAGTCGTTGTAGTTAGCTGAAAACGCCCAATAACCGAGTGGAAAGAAATAATTCAGCGCATGCGAACGGTTGCCGAACGGCCCGTGCTGAAACAGATCCTTGCCGATGTTGGCATAGAAGAGATCGTTTTGCGCAAACGGCGCATCGAGTGCCAGGGTGGCCGAGCCGAGATAACGTCCGGTGCTTTTGGATCCGCTGTCGTCCAGCCCCAGAGTGAGCCGCACCGGACGCCCCTCGTGCCAGTTGACCTGCAGATCGCTGGTAGCTTCTTGAGCACCGGGTACGATTTTAATATCAGCATTGGCACTGGGTACTCGCCTGAAGTTTTCCAACCCCTGCTCGATATCGCGCAGGTTAAGAATATCGCCGCTTGACGCAGGGATGACATTCCACAGTCGTCCGCGCCAGGAGACCGGTTCATCAAAACGGATCTCGCCAATCCGCCCGGGTTGCATCGTGAGCGTCAGTACGTTCTGTGTCAGGTCCTGCTCCTGTGCCATCACCCGCGTAGTGACGTAGCCCTTGGCCAGCAGAGCATTTTGCACCTTGTTGATGGCGAGCACGATCCCCTGTCCGCCCAGGCAGCGGCCTTTGGCATCCGCAGCGGCGTCCAGCGCCCACTGAAAGCGAGCGGCCGACTCCCCGACCAGGGTAAGCCGGTTGATGGTGAAGCAGGGGGACTCATTGACCGGGTAATCCGGCAACACGGCCTCGGGGCGGGAAAGGCGCGCATCGGCCTGTGGGGTGTTCTGTTCAAGCAGGGTGCGCTCGCGCTCCTGCTGGCGCTGCTGCTCGCGGGCATCAATAGCGGAAGCGGCTCGCTCCGGGGTGTCGGAGGGCATGGCGGCCATAGCTGGGAAAGCGCCGGCGAAGAGAACCCCGGAGAGAAAGCGTTCCACCGTTGTGCGTGAAAACGTGTGAGAAAGAAAAGTCCTTTTCATGAAAACTCATTTCAGAAAGTGTAAAAATATTTCATTTTTGGCGCATTATCCACCCGAAAGCTTAAAATGCAAGCGAATTATGTTTCTGGCGCGCAGGGTCAGCTCCCAGTGGTTTGCTGTATCGCTGCAGTATGGGTCAGCGATGCATCGTGTGGCATCCAGTGGAGCTGCTTGCGTACAAGCACGCTGTATAGACCGTTGAAATAATAACGGATCAACACCCCCGTTTTCGGGCCTTCGTCCTAAGCATGCCGATGGCCATGCGGGGTCCTGTCCAGCTATTTGCACACGGTCATGCTCAGTCGGTCACTGGCAGCGCCATGAACCTTGGTACATTTGTCGATGGTGTACATCGAGCCACGGGGTTCCCGGTGGAGATGAATGAAGACAAAGGGATGATCCCGCTCAAGGTAAACAACCTGTTCCCGATAATGTCGTCAGAGATCCATAGATCATCCACCGCATAAGGGCTGGAACCAAAAACCGTCCTTATCGAGTTGCGGATTTTTCCAGCCAGCCCTTTACTGCTCAAGAGCTCAGCATCATCGGCATACCTGGGATTGATTGTCTTTGCTTCAGGCCGGGCTTCGCCAATTCAGATGAAAAATGCGGACAACCGCTGGATAATCTTTCCCGCATTTTTATCGGAATAGGGCTGTCAGCATAAGTGATGTTGCCTTGAGATATTGCGAGAAAAGGGCCTCAGCCTGGGCGACTTTCATCTATGAAAGGATGTGGTTACGACTGCGAGCCAGGCAATGATCCAGTAACGGCTGAAGGACTCCCGTGGGGGCAACAAAACCGGATAATACCTGTGGAATCGGTCACAACCCGGTCACTCAGGCTTGATGAGTGTCATGCCCGATCTCACCACGTTGGCAAGTCAAAATGAACGAATTCATTACCGATTTTCCAGTCGCACACGATGTCATATAAGGATAGATATACCAGGACAGAGTCCGTTAATTAACACCTTATCCCTACTTTAAGGTGCATTTTCACTCATAATTGCACCTTCTATGTATTAAATCTTGGGGGATAAATCGATACACGCGGCATTGCGCGACTAAAAAACTATATCTCACTGCTGATATCGCGCCATTCTCCGGGGGCCAGCGTCTGAAGTTGAAGCGTACCCATTGAGAATCTGATTAGGCGCAGTGTCGGAAAACCGATGTGGGCCGTCATACGTCGGACCTGGCGGTTACGTCCTTCGTAAAGCGTTATTTTCAGCCAGCTGGTGGGGATAGCTTTACGTTCACGCACAGGGGGGTGACGATCCCACAACCAGTCCGGAGCTGCCACTATTTCTACTTCTGCCGGCAGGGTCGGGCCATCTTTGAGATCGACTCCAGCACGTAGCGGCACCAGATCATTTTCGTGCGGGCAACCCTCTACCTGCACAAAATAGACTTTCCCAGTACGCTTGCCCGGCTGTGTGAGCCGCGCCTGAAGCGTACCATCGTTGGTTAATATCATCAGACCTTCGCTGTCACGGTCGAGCCTGCCTGCGGCGTAGATACCCGACTGTGGAATGAAATCTTTTAGCGTACGGCGACCGGCTTCATCACTGAATTGGGGTAACACATCAAAGGGTTTGTTAAACAGCACCACGCATCGGGGGCCTTTATCAGCCGGCCTGGCTGTATGGCGCTGAGGCTTACGCTTAGAATGATGATGAGTAAAGGAAATTTTTCGCATAGTCTTTGCACCCAGGAACAATAGGCGCATTATACCGCAAACCGGAGATGATTGGCGTGGCGGCAATATTCGAGTAGTATTGACGCGCATCTTACAAGTCATTAACAAAAAAAAGCGCTCGAAGGAGAGGTTAATGGAAAGCAAAGTAGTTGTTCCGGCGGAAGGTCAGAAAATCACCCTGGATCAGGGAAAACTCAACGTACCTAATAATCCTATCATTCCGTTTATTGAAGGCGATGGTATTGGCGTTGACGTGTCTCCGGTGATGATCAAAGTTGTTGACGCCGCCGTTCAGAAAGCTTACAGCGGTGAGCGTAAAATTTCCTGGATGGAAATTTACACCGGCGAGAAGTCAGTAGAGCTTTATGGCCAGGACGTATGGCTACCAGAAGAAACCCTCGACCTGATTAAAGAATATCGCGTTGCCATCAAGGGCCCACTGACCACCCCAGTAGGCGGCGGTATTCGTTCCCTGAATGTTGCCCTGCGCCAGCAGTTAGATCTGTACGTTTGCCTGCGTCCTGTTCGTTACTACACCGGCACGCCAAGCCCGGTAAAACGCCCGGAAGAGACTGACATGGTGATTTTCCGCGAGAACGCCGAAGACATCTATGCGGGTATCGAATGGAAAGCGGGTACGCCAGAAGCAGATAAAGTGATCAAGTTCCTGCGTGACGAAATGGGTGTGAAGAAGATCCGTTTCCCAGAAGAGTGCGGCATCGGCGTTAAGCCTTGCTCGAAAGCGGGCACTCAACGGCTGGTACGCGCCGCCATCGAATACGCTATCGCCAACGACCGTGATTCCGTAACCCTGGTTCACAAAGGCAACATCATGAAATTCACCGAAGGCGCTTTCAAAGACTGGGGTTACCAGTTAGCGAAAGAAGAATTTGGTGGTGAGCCGATCGAGGGTGGCCCGTGGCAGACGATTAAAAACCCGAACACCGGTAAAGAGATCGTGATCAAAGATGTGATTGCTGATGCCTTCCTGCAGCAGATCCTTCTGCGTCCTGCCGAGTATGACGTCATTGCCTGTATGAATCTGAATGGCGACTATATTTCGGATGCGTTGGCTGCACAGGTTGGCGGTATTGGTATTGCTCCGGGTGCCAACATCGGTGACGAATGTGCACTGTTTGAAGCGACTCATGGTACTGCACCTAAGTATGCCGGTCAGGATAAGGTGAACCCCGGTTCAGTTATTCTGTCAGCCGAGATGATGCTGCGTCATATGGGTTGGACCGAAGCGGCCGACCTGATTGTTAAAGGCATGGAAGGGGCAATCGCCGCTAAAACCGTGACCTATGACTTTGAGCGTCTGATGGATGGCGCTAAGCTGTTGAAATCGTCAGAGTTTGGTGATGCAATGATTAAGCATATGTAAGTGCGGTAGCTTGAAAAATTTGTTAACGGGAGCATAGCGCTCCCCTTTTTTTTGATAGCCTGTTAATAGTTATCAAAATTTTATCAAAATAAATTATTAAAACCCCTCACTCCGACACAGTATCTTTCTTCGGTTTTATAAGATTTTGTTCCCAATAGGAATGAATCAGAACGATTGTTCTAGAAAGCTCTAAAGCTATGGCCAGTTTGCCTGTCCAATACAATCGGCCAGTCTCTGGGCAAACTCCTCTTTGTTTATACCTACTCTGTAACGGTGGTTGCACAAAAATATAGGATTTGAAAATACGGTCGTGTCTTCGTTGGCCGCGGATATTACGGTGACTCGGGCAATAATGCAGGTTATGCCAGGCGCTGGCGCGCCGGTCTGATCACTTACGACTACGCAAACGACTTACTTATATATTACTGGTTTGAACTTTATTGTTGCTGGTTTATATCAACACTATCAGCATTGTTGCAAGCTGATAGTGTTGTAAGAGTATAAAATAGCGCGCTAATCCCAGTGAGCATCTATCATGCTGTGGTAGGTAGATTCTATCCAGGGTGAGCTACTATTTTAGCATCTTCAGAGATGGTAAAATCGCCCCAAACATCACCATCTGCCGATATAAATTTATGATAAAATTCTTTATCGTAAATTTCTTTCCATTGAGGATAATGCTCGAAGAAGAGAGAGAGGAAATTTTTTATCTCTTTATCTGTATAAGGACGAGTGCGCTCATAAATATATGCGGTTACTCCACTTGATAGTTTAAACCCAGTACCGATTTTCCTAAAAGAGGAACCGATTCCGACACCCGAAAGAATTTCATTTGCCGGTATAGTGATGACTCTTTGTCCATCCGGCGATAGGTGTGTTTGAACCGGATCCGCTACAACGAAATATTTTGAAAGTAAAGATTCGACGTTAATACCATCTCTGAGATCAACCTGGGAGGCATAGGCTATTCTTCCAGTTAACTTTCGGTAGGATATAGTGTTTATCATATCGTCATTAAGTACCGAGCTTGAGCTAAGTATCGTGACTTTATCTTTTCCTTGCGTGAGCGTTTCAATAGTTTTGACGAGTTCAACATAGTTATTGAAGTTATCAACATGCATAGGCAGAGATTTGTTGGGTAAGAACTGACCAAATGGTTGATATTGATTTGCGCTAAAGAGGGATGCGTAGTTAATGAACACACATGAAACAAGGACAATACCGAATACTGAGCATTGATAAACCTTGTTAATGGTGAGCTGTAATAATACTTTTAATCCAAAGGTGATGATTATTAATGTCCAAAGCGCAAATGGAAGGCAATGCTGTACGCCGGGACTTTGCGTTCTCGTAAAAAAAAGGAAGCTAAAGATTAGGTTGAAGGTGGAAAATATGACAAGGAGCTTTCCATTTCTGTCCTTTCGCCAAAAAATAGACAGTAATCCAATGATAAAAAAGGGTAACAGATACAAACCTATATGGTTGTAAAGGTTCTCAATAGAATAGGCCAAAGAAGACTGATAAGCAGAATACATGGTGGCGTAGTCAGTTTTTATTATTCTTCTAATCAATGCCCCTTGAAATATCAAGGTGAGCGATACGGAGACAATTCCAGCTGCAAAAAAATTTTTAACAGTAATTATTACACGCCCAAAACTATGCTTGGTATTATTGTAGATGAAATAATTAAGCACAGGCAATGACAGATACAATGATACAATTGTATATACGTACCATCTTCTCAATAAGAATGGAGACCACAAAAGCAACCCCGTCACCAGAGCCTTTTTGATTCTCACTTTATCACCGAGATCATTTTTCGAAACATATAACAGTGCTGCAATGATGGGAATCAACCCTGATATGTCAGGGTACCCTTTCATGGTAGGTGCCCAAAACTCAACAAAGGTTAAAGGTAAGATGCAAGTGAGTAACAACCACGTGAAAGAATTGTTGTCGGAAAAGCGTTTGCATAGTAAGTGAAAGAGTATCACCGTGGGGAAGAGATACATGACAGCTAATGAAGTGATATAAGACAGCCTTGATGGTAAATGAAAAAGATAGAACCATGATGTGAGTGCGACAGGCAGTGAGTTATAGTCATCATGTCTGACAGAATGAAATACCGTCCGTATTGAGTTGACAGGCTCATTTGGGAATGTGGCGCAAAACTCTTCCCATAACCTCCAATATCCGTTGAAGTCCCAATAGTAAATGTTTTGTTCATGAGCTATAAATGCGTAGGTCTGGACAATTATTGCCAATAAAACGAATGACAATAGAATAAAAAATGAGAGCTTACTGTATTTCATTTTTACTACCTATTTTTTCTTCGATAAAGAATTTTGGTCTATTTTTGCTTTCCATATAAATCTTACCAATGTACTCACCAATAATACCCAGGGAAAGCATCTGGACGCCACCAAGGAAAAAAATGGCAATCATGACAGAGGTCCATCCTGCAACTGTGTCCCCTTGCAATTTCTCAATGACTGCATAGATGGCTGCAATTGAAGATATTAAGCATGTCACAATTCCAACCATGGCGATCATTCGCAATGGGGTAATTGTAAGCGATGTTATTCCTTCCAGCGCTAGTGCGACCATCTTTTTTAAAGGGTACTTCGATTCGCCCGCGACTCTTTCATCCCTACTATAATAAACATTAGTGGACTTATAGCCAAGCAAGGGGATCAGCCCTCTCAAATAAACGTTTTGCTCTTTAAATTTATTTAAGGCCGTAAGCGCGGTACGTCCCAAAAGCCTGAAGTCCGCATGATTGGGAACCTGATTAACACCTAACCGATTCATTAATGAGTAGAATTTATTTGCCGTTGTTCTTTTGAAGGCTGAATCACTGTCTCTGTTATCACGTACTCCATAAACAATTTCAAATCCTTCACTGTATTTGTCGATCATTTTCTCAATACAACTTATATCATCTTGCAAGTCTGCATCAATACTTACAGTCACGTCTGTATTAGCATTTGATAAACCAGCCATCAGGGCTATCTGATGGCCACGGTTTCTAGATAGCTTCAGACCTTGAACAAAAGTGCTTTTACGTGATGCAGACTTAATTTGCTCCCAAGTATTATCTTTGCTGCCATCGTCTACAAAAAGAACATAGCTATTGTCCCTGATCTTTCCTTTGGAGATAAGGGTGGATAACACTGTAGTGAGTCCATCGAGGCAATAGGGGAAAGCGTCCTTTTCGTTGTAGCAAGGTACGACAATTGCTAATGATGGTGTCTTGAATAACATAGTTTCCATAATAATCTCATTCATTTCATCGACCAAAACTTATTAAGAATGAAGCCAATGGCTGTGTAAAAAAACATGCCTATAAACTGCGCAGCATAAACACTCTCAGGCATGAATAGTAAAAATACCTTCATTGCAATCAGGTTGAAAATGTAACAAATAGCGCAAGCTGATATAAATTTTATGAACCTCGTTAAGCTCAACGAGGTTGAGAACGTGAACTTTACATTCATAAGAAAACTGAAAAGAATACCCGCGATGTAACCAGAAGCATTGGAGGGGTATACGCCAACGCCGAACTGCATCAGAATAAAGATAACCGTACCCGTTAAAGCCGTGTTCGCCAAACCTACGAATACATACTTAACGGCTTGTAGTTGAGTACTGTTTAGCACCAATGACTCCATTCAACCGATTAAACTTAATGATTTTGTTATGGTGCGTTTAGATGCCCTATGCAAACCATCAAAATCAATAGCAGACTATTCTTAAAATTTCGAGTGATAATACCATTTGGAGCAAGCTCAGGGAAGACCCTAAAATAAATAGCTTTTTTTCTAACCTAAGACTTTGAATGTCTAATATCTTGATGTAAGTCTTTGAAATATAAGTTTTTATATTCAATGATCAAGCGTATGTAAGTTTGCTGAGTGGCGGAAGTTTACCGTTCCTGCCATGGCTTACATCTGGCTTTAGCTTTTCTGCAACATCCCCCCTTCAAAATCGACTAAAATCAACCAGACTATAAAGAGACAACAACCCAACCTTTACCACGATCGTTATTGTATTGGTCAGTCTGAATCTGGTTTCTACAGCTAGGAAGGTTCTTGGTATGGATTAATAAAAGATATTTTAAGGCGCGTGCCGTGGCGCAAGTTGATGCTGCCAGAGGGATAATCAGGATAAAGTTCAAGATGGCAGAAGGGTTTATCCAGGGCTGCCTGTCGATGCTGGATGTCAGGCTTGATATGGAATAACTTTGCCGAAACAGTGGCTCTAATGAGGGCCACTGTTGTAATCAAGGCAAAAGCAGGCCGAAAAAAGCGAAAGTGATAAGGCACGCCGTCGCTGCAAGCCACAGGAAAGAAAAGAACCTCATCCATATATGTATTTGGATTTGATTATCATCAAAGAAAGAATATGCCGGATCATTGCGGACCATAAAAATAACTTTCTTTCTTTGGCTTAATTTTATAAAGAATCGAATCACCGGAAAGGCACCAAAGAAACCGACCATATGATAGAAAGAATATGGGGCAGGGAATGTGTATTTTTTCCTATAGGATGAGACTAATTTATAATAATCTTGTCTTTTTACTGCATAGATTAAAAATGAGATGAATATCAGGCCACTGCCAGCCAGTCCAAAAAATAGCGCAGCATGAGCTAATATTTTGTTAGTTATCATAATATTCTATTACTTTTTTGATTATTGATTCTGCGCCTGTGCTCCCCATATATCCACCAACCATTGAACCCACGGCTGCGCATGTAACACCCCCCACACCGACGGTGGCGATCCCTACACCTGTACAGATACCCATCATTGCAGCACCGCCATAGACTCCGCCTGCCATGCCCCCGGCGGTAGTCACGGCAAACTTTGAGTATTCCTTAAAAGCGATATTCCCGCATTCACCTTCACGCCCTTTGGTGCAGGCATCCGCTATATCATTAGTCGTTCCGGCAAAAGCGAACCCAATGCCGATATATCCCCCGTACTTGAGAAAGCGAGCGGCTTTTGCGGCATTGCCGACATAGGTGGAATAACCCGGTATGCCAGTCACACCTGCCGTTGACCATTCATGCACAATCAAACGGCTGGAGAGGTTTAACGCCCTGCGCATATCTTCGTAGGGTCTGAATTTCACGGAATGGCGGGCAAGGGATTTGACCAGCGGCTTGTTGACCAGCTCTTTTAGTTGATTCAGTAGCTGATTGCGCTCAACAAAAACTGTTGGCCGATAAGCGTGCCCTGTGTGCGGTACTGGTTCTGATAGCTGGCTTCGATTTTCTTCAGGGTCTGCTCAATGGCAGAAAAGTATTTTTCGCCCACGTCTCCTGCCGTGCCAAAAATTTTATCACCGGCGCTGGTCAGCCCGGCAATCATGCCGTAGTGCTTCTGAAGAAAGCTGGCATCCTCTGCACTGACGCCGATAAGGGCGTTATTGGTTTTTGTTTTGCCTGCCTGAGCTTGTGCAGCATCTGCGTTGTTACCGGTGCCGTGGTATCCGGATCGGCAACTATCACTATCTGACCCGGTTTCAGCCACCAGGTATCCGCATTGAGTTTCATAAACAGGCTGGCGGCAGGGGAACGGATATCCCTGAACAGCTCCCGTGCCTGGAAATCAAGGTTCCCGGGCGTTCCACAACACTGTAACCTGGTGCAATCTGACGTGCCATGCATCCGTTCTCCGTTTGAATCTGTGCAAAAGCGTGGCATCAGCTTGCCATAATGCTCCGTTATGAAAGGCAGTTGTACGGCAATAGTAAATAATTCTACTGCGTTACGCAAAAGGTGTTGTAACGTGTTAAGAGTGGTGACAACGACAACAGTTTATCATCGTAATAATTCACAGCCCTGGCCTCTGCCGGGGTTTTTTACTTTTAAGGATGTAATAGTACAGCTGTTAAATTGAGTGGGAGTTATCTGTGTGTCATCAGATGCAGAACGGATAAAAAACATGTTAAAACAGAAAGATATGACATGGGGCGCGAATGTTCTTCTTTGCTGCCTCAGCAATACACACTGGAGGTCGGCTGAATATCTGGCAAACCTTAGATGAAAGCAAAGATTGGATGAAATAAAATCCTGGCAAAATACCGGGGGTAGAGAAAGTTAAGGCATGGGGGGCGCTAAACTAGTTTGTATAACTCGTTACGCGCAGCAGAGACAATGAATCCACTTCGGCTCTTGTTCTCTGGTTTGTTTCTGACAAATACCAATATCATCAATTTGGTGTAATACCCTGCGCGGCAGCTTGCTGTTAATCCTCTGCTGCCCGTCCATCAAACTTGTCGATACTTACCCAGACCAGCACCCACTGGCCAGCTGGGTAATGCCTGTCTATCTCCCCGTGGAGTTCGTCGTAAAGGAACGCCACCGGGGGACGTTTCCTGATGACGTGATCCCGACCTTCTTCAATTTCTGCCGAGGGTTCCGGGTTTGATATCTTTGCTGGGAGGGGGTACTAAAATCTGGGTTTTGAACGTGTATTATGACCGCTGGCCGGGTGATATTGATGGCGAGGGGGATCATATACTGGCTCCGGATCCTGTCTCTGCACCTTGCCAGCAGCTCTTCAAGTAACAAACCTGAGCGTTGACTTCTCACAGACAGAGGATTAGCTAACTGAGTCCCGGTTCTCCTCAGCCCAAAATGAGCATAGGGGGACAGATGGTGAAAACACGAGGGGGCTTTAAGCGAATTTCCGTCTGACTCCTCACGCGTACGCAAAATGCGATGTAATGTTAGTTAAATGGCAGTTTCACAGGGAACAGAACCTTGCCACCAGGCCCGGCGTAAGCCGGGTTTTTTTATCCCTGAAAAGTCATCTGGAATGGTAGAGGGGGCAATATGTCAGCATCATTTTTTGCATTAAATCAGGGTAGCCTCATAACGGCCGTCGGTCGCGTTGTCGGGGGTACAGACAGCACGGATTACTGTATTTTGTTTGGCGCTTTTGCCGGAGCGGTATTTTATGTGACCACGGCGGCCTATATGAAGGTCATCAGACGTGCCGCCTATTTCCTGGTCTCATGGATAGTGGGCGTATACGGTGCCAGACTGGTCGGTGCAAAGTTGGAGCAAATCCTGGGGTATAGCGAACGGCCGCTGGATGGTTTAGGCGCGGTACTACTTTCTGCATTAGCCATTAAAACGCTGACTTTTTTCAGCCAACAGGACCCCTGGAGCTGGTTCACTCGTCGGAAAGGAGGCTCACATGGTAATAAATGATCTCATGGTCATCATTAATGTCGTGCTTTGTACAGCTATAGTGGTTCGCCTGATGTTTTTCTGTAAGCCGGGGGCCAGACATCAATGCTGGGCATCGTGGCTGGCTTATCTGATCGTTCTTGCGTACGCATCCGTTCCCTTTCGCTTTCTGTTAGACGATTATTCTCAGACACATTGGGCCGTTATGATTATCAATATGATCCTGTGTGCCGCGGTGTACCGGGCCAAAGGCAATGTGGCAATCGTTTTTGCCGTATTGCGCCCCCGCCGGTGAATGAAACGAACGCGCTGGCTTGATAGGAGTGCTCATATGCGTTTTATAGAAAATATATCAGCGGCCAACAGACTATTTCTGACCCACACTCTTGGGAGTAAACAAGAATTCTCGTTAATCATCCTGAAGGTGCCAAAAAAACAGGCTGTAATCGCCGGCATAACGGCATGACTGCTTATGAAGATGGCAATATACTCATGAAAAATAACGAAATTATGGTTGCTACTGGCGTGATTAGGCGGTTAGTATTCTGTTGATACCAGCCACTGATCTGCCTCTTCAAACATCTCTTCAATGATACGCAGCAGGGTGGATTTATCGCTTTTGCTGGCATCGCTTTTTACGCTGTTAGCCTGCATTGGCTTTACCTTGACCAGCGCATCCGGAAATACCCGTTTAACCCGCTTTTCCAGCTCGCTAAGAATTAACTGCTCGGCGTTAGCCAACCCGGCGACGTTGCGCTTGTCATAAATTAGTTCAACAAACATGATTACTCCTTATTTTATAACTGTATAAAAATACAGGCATGTGCATCCATGTTCAATGACTATTTTAGAATTTATGCGTGTTACAAGGCCGGGGAGGGGGCCGCGCACTGTCGCTACTGCCCTGGCAGGTGGTAAAACGGCAGTGGTGGTTAAAAGTGTGCGAAAGTCATCGGGTGAAAAGCGCTAACGATCCCGTCTGTCAGGATGAGATACCCAGCGCTAGCCGCCGTCGTTTGATGCCTGGCTAAGGCAGAGATCGCGTGGGTTATGTTCCGCTTCGCCCAGCAATGCCAGCCACTGGCGCAAATCAACCTCTTGCCATCCCGGATGCCCAACCGT
This sequence comes from Erwinia tasmaniensis Et1/99, assembly GCF_000026185.1. Lineage (NCBI taxonomy): Bacteria > Pseudomonadati > Pseudomonadota > Gammaproteobacteria > Enterobacterales > Erwiniaceae > Erwinia > Erwinia tasmaniensis. The sequence continues at coordinate 2,194,925 of NC_010694.1, read as the reverse complement.
ACTGCTCATCATGATAACGTCCGGGCGCAGCGCCCGATAGAAATTCAATGTTTGATGCAGGTCGTGCTCGTTGCTTTCGGCAGCACGGATCGTCATCCAGCGATGATGCGACAGGGTGACGGTATCGCCGACAAAAAGATAGGTTTTGCCATAGGGTGAAGCGTAAAGGTAGCTGGTACTGCCGGGCGTGTGTCCCGGTGTCGGTACGACATGAAAGCTTCCACAGTGCACCTCTGCCTTAGTGAATGTCGCATCAGGCTCGGCATAGCGGCTGACATGGCCAAGAGCGCGTGCATGACAATACAAAGCACTGTTAAAGCGTTGCTGTAGCTGACGGGTTGCCGGCCCAGCTTCATGCCAATGAGTCAGATAGTGGCGGATAATGCCGCCACTATCGGCAATCGCATCGTGATCTAATGGATTGTCCGCGCGAGATATCAGGATGTTGCCGCGCAAATGTTGCAGTAAGAACCCGTGCATCATCAGCTCTGGTTCAATCTTATTGGCGTTAGCTTCAGGGGTACAAATCCACAGATCTTCATACAGCTGTTTCATGCCAACTCCTCCTGCAATCGCGGCAGCACCGGGTGCCCTGATATCTGCAGCTCTGCGGACGTTTCGTTAACCGCCAGCAGGCCCTGTGCGCCGATGGGCAGCGTAACGGTATCGGCATCGTGGCCAAATGCCAGGCCCGTCACCACCGGTATTCCGGTCAGGTCGCGTATCAGGTTCCACACGCTGGCGAAATCATAGCCGTTATCGTAGGCGCTTAACGCGGCTCCGCTAAAACTGCCGGTAATGATGGCACGCTGACGGGCAAGAATACCGCTTTGATGCAGCTGAAGCAGCATACGTTCAATGCGGAAAGGGTGCTCATTAACATCTTCAATTACCAAAATACCCTGTTGGATATCGGGCATCCAGGGGGTGCCTGTGAGGGAGGCAATCATTGCCAGATTCCCCCCCCAAAGCGTGCCGTTGATCTGAAGCTTTTGAGGTGTAGTTTGCCATTTGATCTTCAGTTCAGGCTCCGTCAACGCCTGCCAAAAATGGCGAACGGTAAATTCAGATAACACCTCGGCGCCGAAATTCCCTGTCAGCATGGGCCCACTGAAGCTTTGTACGCCACTTTTTGCCAGCAGTGCCAGCTGAATTGCCGTGAAATCGCTGTGGCCGCAGATCGCCAGCGGCGCATTGTGCAGGCGCTGGCGTAGCGCAGGATAGTTGATGTCTGGCAGCAGGCGGCTGGCACCGTAGCCGCCGCGTACTGCCAGCACAATGTCCGGCAGCGTATCCATGTGCGACAGCGCGTTAATATCATTCAGGCGCTGGCTGTCATCGCCGGCAAAGCGCTGCTTGCGCCTGGCGATAATGCCGTTATCTTCAACCCGATGCCCAGCCGCCCGCAGACGCGCTATGCCGCGTGCCGCGGCTGTCGGGTTATGGCAGTAGCCAGAAGGGGCGACCAGATGAATGGTTCGAGGTGTAATCAACATCATGCTCCCTGAAAGTTTTATTTTGCGCGGCGTGAATTTTTTGCCGTCTGGCGCTGTCAGATTTCTTTGATGATGACGAATCGGAGCGGCGAAGTCATCAGCCCATAGCACAATTTAAGATTAACGGTAATTTCCTGATGGCGGCTAAGCCGTATGATAGGTGCCAGGCTAAGGCGTAGAGGATATAAAAGCGTGAGAAAAAGCGTGAAGGTGGCGACGGTCGTCGCGATAGTATTGCTTGCAGGCTGTGCCGGTAAGACAGAAAAGAAGATCGCCCTCAGGCCCAATACGCCCTTAACTCAGGCACCTCCGGCAATGGTTGCGTCGGCGTGGTCAATGATGACGGAACAGGCGGCGCTGCAAAACGGGGTGGAGCAGAAGCTTGTCGAAGCAATTATTGCCGTCGAGTCGGGCGGTAATCCAACGGTAGTCAGTAAATCGAATGCGGTTGGACTGATGCAGATTAAAGCGTCTACGGCCGGACGCGAAGTTTATCGCGCTCGAGGTCGGGCAGGGCAGCCGACAAAAGCCGAGCTGCGCGACCCGGTGAAAAATATTGATATCGGCACGGCCTACCTGCGTATCTTGCAGCGGCAGCACCTGGCCGGTATTCGCGATCCCAAAACGTTGCGTTATGCGACAATTGTCTCATACGCTAACGGCGCTGGTGCGTTACTGCGCACGTTCGCGCGGGACCGAAGTCAGGCAATCGCTATGATTAACGCTTTAAGTCCGGAGGCTTTTTATCAGCATGTGCAGAAGAACCATCCGGCTCCCCAGGCCCCGCGCTATTTGTGGAAGGTGACCACCGTCTACCGTACAATCTGATCCTCACTGGAAGCGCTTGGCTTTATCTCTGGCCAGCCGTTCAAGAGAGAAAATAACCTGCTGTAATTCACGCTCCTGCGCCGCATTCAGTGAGAGAAAACGCAGGCTGAGGCGTGGGGTGACGACAGTTTCGCACTTGCTGCCCACAACGCTGTGCTTGCCGATGCTTATCAGCTGCGCATCAACCACGAAACGCCCATATTCGCCCATTTCCAGACGCAGTTTTTTTATGGTGTCACCGCAGCTCAGGGCGTCGGGAACGGTGCCCTCTGAAAGCATGCCGATGCCCCCAATAGAAAGATCCTGTAAACGCAGACGCCCTTCGCCTGTCCCATCGGGCCAGGGAACATAGCAAAAGAAAATTGGATTGAGCGGCGCATCTACGCGGAAGAACTCGCGCCTTTGGATCATTTTAAGCTGGCCGGGTAGTGCGGCGGTAAACGCGGGCAGCCCTTCATATTCACTCATTTGCAGTGAGGTCAGTATTAATTCTATTCGCGCCCCACGGGTGTCGGCAACGATATGCAGTTCATTTGCCTCTTGTGCCAGCTGATTGTCATAGTCATTACTGCCAAAGTCGATGACCATGTTGGTCTTATCTACATGCAGCAGCCGGGTGATAAACTGTCCGCGAGGATGTGAAACCCTCATCGGCGTCTGGTTTTGCAGCAGCTCGCGCAGCACGCCCAGAACGGCCAGCGTCCCCTGTTTTAGATACTGTTCCGTATCATCCTGTTCCACATCTGCTCCCATTGAGATAGATAACCTGAGTCATTAACGCTTATCGGCGCTCTTGACAGGGTCTTTACAAAAAATTTGTCAAAATAGTAAGATAGTCTGGATTTAGATCACAGAGTTATCATTATCGCCTATACTTACAGCGTCTTACGAGTTGATAGGTTTAAACAGAAGAAACTAAGGAGTTTTTCAATGGGTATTCTTTCATGGATCATCTTTGGTCTGATCGCAGGTATTATTGCCAAGTGGATTATGCCGGGTAAAGACGGCGGCGGACTGATTATCACCGTGATTCTGGGTGTTATCGGTGCGGTTGTTGGTGGCTGGATCAGTACTTTCTTTGGCTTTGGTCGGGTAGACGGCTTCAACTTCGGCAGTTTTGTGGTTGCAGTTATTGGTGCCATTGTGGTGCTGTGGATCTACCGCAAAGTACGCAGCTAAATCAGGCTGTGACAGTAAACGGGGTGGCTTCTGCCTCCCCGTTTTTTTATGTCGCCAGACTGGATATTCCGAACGATAAAGTTAACTTTAATGCTTATTAAGGTTCTTTTTTGCTATTCAGGTCGCCTACATTGTTACAGATCGTGCCTTTCGGGCAGTAAAGATCCATCAGTTTTAACGTCACCGCATTGGTCCAGCCAAACCCATCCTGTAGCGGATATTCGCCACCGTGGGTCAGTGATACCCCCTTCACCACATACTTTTCGACCAGCTTATGGTCTTTCTCGTATGTCGTCTGGACGCTATTCAGGAAGCGCAGGCCAATTTCTTTTGCCAGCGGTTCCTGGCCGTAATGATTAAGACCCACGACGGCTACCCATTGCAGAGGTGCCCAACCGTTGGGCGCATCCCACTGCTGGCCGGATGTCACCGTAGTCGTGAGCAGCCCGCCTTCTGCCAGCAGGTGCTTTTTCACCGCGCTGGCGGTACGGGTGGCGCGTTCGCCCGTGGCGGCCTGCAAATAGAGCGGGAACAGTGCCGCCGCGGTGAGCTGCGGGCGCACGTGGGATCTCTGCCAGTCGTAATCGGCATACCAGCCCTGTTTCTCATCCCAAAGATAATGACCGATTGCGGTTTTGCGGCGTTCGGCCAGCTGCTCAAAGCGCTGGCTGGCGGCGGCATTATTCTCTGTTTTATAGGCGCGTGCGAGCGTCTTTTCCAGATGGAACATCAGCGCATTGAGATCGGCCGGCAGGATTTGCGTGGTGCGGATGGTGCTCAGATCGTCTGGCTTATCGAACCAGCGCGAGCTGAAGTCCCAACCGGATGCCGCCCCTGCGCGTAAATCACGGTAAAGTTGCGCTCTGTCAGGGCCTGCTGCCTGCCGTGCCGTGATGGTATCTTCCCTCCAGGATTCGGTACGGGGCACATCGCGGTCATCCCAGTAACGATTGAGGATCGTACCATCCCGCAGTTTCACCACGCGCTGGGTCGCGCTGCCAGGCCGCAGCGCCTCGTCGTCGACGCCAGTCATCCAGTAGCGGTACTCCTTTTCCAACTGGGGACGATATTGGCCGTAAATCTTGTCACCGCCGTGTTGAGCCAGCAGGTCAACCATCATACTGAAAAAAGGTGGCTGCGAACGGCTGAGATAGTAGCTGCGGTTGCCGTTGGGGATATGGCCATAGGTATCTAACTGATAGGCGAAGTTGTCGACCATATCCTGTACCCGTTCCCAGCGTCCGCTTTCTGCCAGGCCTAACATGGTGAAGTAACTATCCCAATAATACACCTCACGAAAGCGACCGCCCGGAACCACGTAGGGGTTGGGCAGAGGCAGGAGCGAGCCCCACTGATTGTCCACCTTATCGGAGCGTGTTAGTACCGGCCACAGGCCGTTAATATGCGCACGCAGGCTCTGTCCCTTAGGGGAGGTGTAGACATCACCGGTGGCTGGCATCGAGAAGTTGGTGGCAACGAAACGCTTAAGATCGAAATTACGCTGCATTTTCTGCATCTGCCAGTCAGAAAGGATCAGTTCCGGATCGCTTTTGGGAACGGCATCGGCGAAAGTCTTCTGGTCTGGATAGAGGTTTGCTGCCTGCACCGCCGTAAACAATGGCCCTAACTGGACATCGGGCGGCTGAGGAATGGTATCAAACACGGGCCGCTCTTCCTGTGCCTGAACGCTACAGCCAGCAGCCAGCGCGCCGGACAGTAGCAATGAGACAAACAGCGGAACGGACGATTGTTGCCTGAAAGCTCTTCTCATCGGGTATTCTCCTTTACCATGACGGTTCTGAATGTTATCGAACGTATACAGAACCTTAGACCAAAAGTATTGGAGTCAGGAGATGAGATCGATAAAGTGTGAATCAGGCAGGAATTTAATGAGATTAAGGCGTTAAGGCGGGCATGAAGGGGACGACTGACGGAGGTGCGATGTGCCGCAAACCCTCCGTCTGAGCGTGCCAACCGCCGCTCCCATCCATAGAAATAAGGCCAGTGAGGGGCGCGGCAACAACCCGTTGCAAAGGTGCCGGCTAGCGCGCCAGGCACATCACATGTTGACGCACGTAGCTTCCGGTAAACCGAGCATCAGATTCAGGTTTTGCACGGCGGCGCCCGAAGCCCCTTTACCTAAATTATCCAGGCGTGCCGCCAGGATACACTGACGCTGCTGCGCATGGCTGAAGACAAAGAGCTCCATATTATTCGTATTGTTCAGCGCTTCAGGGAGCAGATAGGGGGCGTTGCGTTCATCCAGCGCGTTCAGTGGGTTGACATGAATAAACTGCTGCCCGCTGTAATAGTCTGCCAGCGCCTGCCGTAGCGGCTCGCCGTCGATGTGATTCAAAGGGATAAATACCAGCATTCCCTGAGCATAGTCACCCACCGCAGGCTGGAAAATTGGCCGATCGCTCAAACCGCCCCAGGCCTGGATCTCTTTAAGATGCTTATGATCGAATCCCAACCCGTAGGCCGCATAACCGGTTCCCGTCTGTTGATATTTTTCAATCATCTGGTTGCCGCCGCCGCTGTAGCCTGAAACCGCGTTAATCGTCAGCGGCCTGTCTGCCTGTAACAGTCCGTTGGCGGTCAGCGGCGCCAGCAGGGCAATCGCGCCGGTGGCATAACACCCCGGATTTGAAACATGGCTGGCGGCGTGGATTTTTTCGCGTTGACCCAGAGCCAGTTCAGGCAGACCGTAGACCCAGCCGCTCTCAACGCGATGCGCAGAGCTGGCGTCCAGCACGCGTGCGCCCACCTCGTCGGCCAGGGCTACAGCATCGCGGGCGGCGGCATCCGGCAGGCAGAGGATGCTGACGTCAGCCTGTTTCATCAGCGCCTGACGGGCAGCGGCATCTTTACGCTGCGCCTCGTCAATGTTGAGCATTTCAATCTGAGGATGGCTGGCTAACCGTTGCTGGATCTGCAATCCGGTCGTGCCCGCCTGGCCGTCGATAAACACGCGATATTTCTGAATCATTACGGTCTTTGCCCTGGGTAAGTAAAAAACAGTGTGTCAGATTATGCGAGATTTATGGCCAGGGGTAAACATTGATTGACTGATTATCTGTTTTTTATGCATAAAAAATCACTCCTGTCAGGCTGGCTTGCTATCGCTACATCATGATGTTGGTGTAAGACGCAAAACGACCTTTGGTAGTGTTCACCCTGAATTGAGCATAAATATCACGATGCCGCGATACCAGGGGGAGGTGAGCAGACGCTGTTCATCCTGCTGCCGCCACTGACCGTGCTGTACCACCCCAAGTCGGAAAGGAATGTGCAGTGCAGCCAGCGCGGGAAGATAATCGGCGTAATTGGGCACCGTGTGCCGCCCCTGGTAACTCTGTACCACCAACTCGTCAATGGGTAAGGCATTTAGCGTGCCAACCTGACCGGTTTTGGCCCAGTCCAACAGCCCGGTGACCCCCAGCGCATATTCAGCAGGCATCATTTTGCGCACTCGTTGCAAAAACTGGCCGTAATCGTCAAGGCGGCTGGTGGCGGCATCAAAATCGATTTGCAGACCCACAACATGATTCCCGGCCAGCCGCCAGCGCTGCATCAGGCGCAGGATACGCGCCAGCATTTCATCGGGTACATCCAGCGTATTGGTACGAACGGTCAGCCAAATCTGCGGGAAAGTTAAGCGGCTTACCGGCAGGCCCAGGCGTTCGAATTTTACCTGTCCCTGTCGGATGACCACTTCACCCTGATGAAGATACACGGTGCGTGCCGCACGCATTTCGGGCCCAGCGCTCACCCCGGACCACAGCCAGAAGGCCTGATAATCCGCGGCATTGACCCGCTGTGAGGCGCTGGCCGCTGGGAAGAACAGTGCACCAATCAGGGGGATTACCAGTAATATTTGAGTTTTTTTGCCCATAAACTGCCCGGATAATCACTTTTTAACTGGCTGAACCAGCGTTTACGCTGCGTTTTACTGACCTCATCACCGCCACAGCCGTTATACCCTGACGGGCCGTAGCACATGACGGCGCGGTATAACGCGTAGCTTTTATCTTCCGGTTCTGCGTGATTATCGAGGATGACCTGCCGGTAGTAATGCTGCCTGTCGGGCTGCCCTCGCGGACGGTCATCTTTTACCACGCCGTCCAGCGCGCCGTTGCCTCCGCTCTCTTTCCACAAACTTACCGTCACCGCCGTGGTGCGGAAGAACTCACCGAGACAATTTAACGCGTGGCCGTCGCCAGACCGTTGACTCAGGCGGGTGACAACCTCTTCCAATCGCGGGCAGCTATAGCCCGTTGCCGCCTGCTCTCCCGACCAGTTGAAGTGGCTTAGCTGCACATCGTCAAAGGCCTCAGCCTCCACGGGATGGGCGATAGCGCGAATGAGGTTTTTATCCTGCAACCAGTCCGCATAACGTCCTTCGGTTAAGTCAGTGATCAGCAGCGTATGCAGGGCAATAGTGCGCTCTTCGTCGTTGGGGCCTGCTTTTGCCTGCTGGCGCAGGAGGGCCGGCGCAGCGCGCGTTTTTAGCACCAGCGAACGATAGCGCAGGCTGGTTACCTGACTGTCCGGCATAAAAATCTGTGCGGTCTGGTTATCTTGCACCAGCACTGCGGCAAGCCTGGCCTGTAGGAACTGCTGTTGCTCAGCGTCCTGACTCAGGCGGAGCAGGCGTGACCAGTGTTGACGTGCCGCCTCCTGCTGGTGTTGTGCCATCAGCGCATCCCCGTACAAGACCTGTTCGCTGAACAGGAGAATATCCTGTGATGGCAGGGCGGTAGCCGGCTTAATCTTCTCAATCACCGCGGCATAATCGCCGGTACGGAATGCCTGCATCAGATTGAGGTATTGCCACAGGGGCTGATGCCCGGAGCGCGAAAATATCGGCTCCAGGCCGTCAAGGAACGGTCGATCGACGCAGGGAACATTTTGCTTGCAGGGATTGATGCGCATCAGGCGCAGAGCCTGCGTGAACGTCAGTAGAGGGGCTTCCGACGCGCTGATAAAATAATTGTCGCCGCTACGATCTTTACTCTGTAGTTTTGCATCGTTCTCAGCCACCAGCGCTATCAGCCCATCGCTATCGACAGCCTGGTTCAGCGCCTGCTCATACAGCTGTGCCAGCGGGTCCCAGTCTCCCAGATACCAGTAAATGCGGCGCAACATGCCCTGCGCGGAGAGTGCATACAGTCCCTCCGGTTTTTCCGCCAGATAAGCCCGGTTCGCGCTTAGCGCCTCTGCGGCCGCATTTTTATCAATTTTTTTTACGTCGAACTCGCCGTATTCGCCGCTGGCATGCTGGCTACTCTGGTTTAACGCGGTGCGCATCAGCATATAGCCGGCGGTTTCTGCCACCCAGGGCTGTTGGGAAGACTGTAAGCGGGTGAACGTCCGTTTAGCGGCAGGGTAGTGACCCTGATAAAAGTCGCTGATGGCCAGCAGATAGTCAGCGAATGCGCCGGCGTTTGAGTCTGACGGGAAGTTCAGCGACTCAACAACCTGTCGATTTTCCGGACGTTCTGACAGCCCGATGCGTGCCTGTGCCAGCGCCCGTTTCTGTTCGGAGGAGAGCGAGTTATCGGCCAGTAATACGGTGACAAAGCCAGACAGTGTCTCTGCGGAATTAGAAACGTGGCGATTTTCCGCTTCGTCTTCGCCGAATTCCGAGGTTGCTGGTGGCGTGTAGTTAAGCCCCATCCCGGCGAGCAGCGTGTTCAGCGAGGCTGTTGTCGGGGTGCTGTCGGCAGTCGGCGGGGCGGCGGTGAAAGACTCCTCGTGAGGTCCGAAGTAAAACTCACGGCTGCGGGTCATATCCGCCGGCAAGGGTTGTAAAGGCAGGGCCAGATGTTTTCTTTCGCCCACCAGCCGTAACAGGTTATCCCGCGTGTCGTTGGTGATGTCCAGTACCGGTGAGCTGGTCAGGTAACAGCCGGTCGTTCCCCACACGCAGCCGAAGCCGTCGGATGAGGCAATGGATTGAAAGCTGGCCACCAGGGGGGCCAGCATGGACAGGGCTATCGTTTTTTTTCGCATATTCACTATCCCGTAGGAAATAAAGCGTTGATTTACCGCTATTTTAATATTAACGATCGTTTTTACCATGAGTCTGCATAATCCGTTGCAGGTATCAGGGCGCTCTTAGCGGGGACTTACGCAACCGGACTTATCACTCTATGTACGTTATATAGAATATCGCATAAAGAAACCATAAGCAGAAAGAGAGATGAGATCAGCTCAATGCGCGCGCCGTGCCGTGTCGGAACCCAGGATTTTACCGACAGTGCATATAGCGTAAGTACTGAAAAATCAAACAGGGACCACAGCAGAGTAAACGTAATGACGCTGCTGCTGAAGCTTTGGGTTATGGCGATAAACGGCGGTAAGAAAGAGAAAAAGAAAAGAATATCTTCAGGGTTGGCAATAGCCGTCAGAAATCCACGTACCAAAAAACACCCGCCGAAAAAAGACTATCGGCCTGCTGTATTACGGGTTAGAGGAGTCTGTGGCGATCCTGCCAGCGCAGGCTGTCACCTTTGTGAAGAAGCGTGAGAGACGAACGGCGAGATAATCGCCCGAAGATGAGCCGCAGCGGCTGGGTGTGTTTAACGGGATAAGTAAGTAGACGGTGGGTAAGTGGCAGGTTTAGCCCGCCTTTTCAAAACTCTGATTGATCGGGTTACCTGTCTGTCGCGGGCCGGGCGCAGGCAGACAGTTGCCCACGCCCGGCGTAACGGTTACTTCACGCACTTACCGCACTGGTTCTGCTGGATACTCTGGAAAAAATCATTGCCTTTATCATCGACCAGTATAAAGGCCGGGAAGTTTTCGACTTCAATCTTCCAGATGGCTTCCATCCCCAGTTCTGGATACTCCACGCACTCCAGGCTTTTGATGCTTTGTTGCGCCAGCACCGCAGCGGGGCCGCCGATGCTGCCGAGATAGAAACCGCCGTGCTTGTGGCAGGCATCCGTCACCTGTTGGCTGCGGTTACCTTTTGCCAGCATGATCATGCTGCCGCCGTTAGCCTGAAGCTGGTCAACATAGGAGTCCATGCGGCCAGCCGTTGTCGGGCCAAGTGAGCCAGACGCGTAACCCTCCGGGGTTTTTGCCGGTCCGGCATAATAAACCGGATGATCCTTGATGTACTGGGGCAGACCTTCGCCGTTATCGATACGCTCTTTTAGCTTCGCGTGGGCAATGTCGCGACCAACGATAATGGTGCCGCTGAGCGACAGGCGGGTAGAAACCGGGTATTCAGAGAGCTGGGCGAGGATCTCTTTCATCGGACGGTTCAGGTCAACCTGTACGACGTCGCCCTCACCCTGCTGGCGCAGTTCGGCAGGAATATAGCGACCCGGATTATGCTCCAGCTTCTCGATCCAGATGCCTTCACGATTGATCTTTGCCTTGATGTTGCGGTCGGCCGAACAGGAGACCGCCATCGCCAGCGGGCAGGAGGCACCGTGTCGCGGCAGACGCACCACGCGAATGTCGTGGGCGAAATATTTGCCGCCAAACTGTGCGCCGAGACCCAGCTGCTGGGCGGCCAGCAGCAGTTCCTGTTCCAGCTCAACGTCTCGGAACGCCTGGCCATGCTCGTTGCCTTCGGTTGGCAGTTCGTCGTAATAGTGCGTTGACGCCAGCTTCACCGTTTTCAGCGTGCTGTCGGCAGAGGTGCCGCCAATCACAAACGCGATGTGATACGGCGGGCAGGCGGCGGTGCCGAGGCTGCGCATCTTTTCCGTGAGATACGCCTTCAGTTTACCGGGAGTCAGCAGCGCTTTGGTTTCCTGGTAAAGATAGGTTTTATTGGCCGAACCGCCGCCTTTCGCCATGCAAAGGAAACTGTATTCATCACCGTCAACGCTGTACAGGTCAATCTGTGCCGGCAGATTCGTGCCGGTGTTGACCTCTTTGTACATATCTAATGGCGCATTCTGCGAATAGCGCAGATTGTCTTCGGTATAGGTGGTGTAAACGCCCTTAGCCAGAGCGGCCTCATCGCCGCCGCCGGTCCAGACACGCTGACCTTTTTTTCCCATGATAATCGCCGTGCCGGTGTCCTGGCAGGTCGGCAGAATGCCTTTGGCCGCTATTTCTGAGTTACGCAGGAACTGTAATGCAACATATTTGTCGTTTTCACTGGCCTGCGGATCTGCCAGCACGGCGGCAACCTGGCGCTGGTGCGCAGGACGCAACATAAAGGAGGCATCGTGGAACGCCTGCTGGGCCAGCAGCGTCAGCGCCTCTGGTGCCACCTTGAGGATTTCCTGCCCCTCGAAGCTGCTGACCGAAACATGTTCACGGGTTAGCAGGTAATATTCGGTTTCGTCTTTAGCAAGCGGAAAGGGCGGCTGGTAATGGAATGGTTTTTTCGACATTTTGCTCTCACTTAATGATCTGCTGCCATCCTTCTCTGATGCGGAGGTTAGGCAATGTTCACGGCGATATCGGGTCGCTTTATCCTGCCGGGCTCTCAATGCGGCCCGGCAGAGGCAGAATGGTATAACAATATGGCAACACCTGCCTATCAGTTATGCCTGACCGGCGTTCAGCCACCGATCAGAACATCATCACCATCCACGGATAGCCAATCAGCATCAACAGGCCGAGGAAGATGGCGCCGAAAAGCGTACCCAGACGCCAGTAGTCTTTGGTTGGCAGATATCCACTGCCATAGTAAATCGGGCTTGGGCCGGTGCCGTACGGCGTGATGATGCCCATGACCCCCAGAGAGGTACACATCATCAGGCAGAACACCGGCATATTGATACCCGGTATCGCCGCGGCAATGGTTAACATCGCCGGCAACAGCGCCGTGGTATGTGCAGTGGTGCTGGCAAAAAGATAGTGGAGCAGGAAGAAGGCGACCATCAGCACGACAGCGGAGATTTGCGGATCATAGCCGTGCAGCAGCAGACCGCCTTCTTTGCCCAGCCAGGCGATAAAGCCGACGCGGGCCAGGCCGTCCGCCAGCGCCACCAGGGTGGCAAACCAGGCAAACGTGTTCCAGGCCGGTTTGTTACTGGTGATATCGTTCCAGTTGAGTACTCCAGTCCACAGCATCAGCACCACGACCAGTAGCGCAGCCATCGCTGGCTCAATCCACGCGGTAGCGAAAATCCACATCAGCAGGGCGGAAACCACGAATACCAACAGCAGAATTTCGTTACGGCTGAGTCTGCCTAATTTTTCCAGCTCGCTTATCGCCCAGCGCGGCACTTCATCATTGAACTTCACTTCCGGCGGATAGAACCAGTAGGCCAGTAGCGGCATGGTGAGCAGCAGCAGCAGGCCGAGCGGCAGGAAAGCAATAAACCACATGCCCCAGGAAATATCGAAGCCGACCACGCTTTTCACCAGGGCCAGGGCCAGCAGGTTAGGCGCCAGGGCTGAAAGGAACATGGAACTGGTGATACAGGTTGCGGTAATGGCTACCCACATCAGATAAGAACCGATTTTGCGTGCGCTGGGGTCATCAGGCTTTGAACCATAGAGCGGTGGCAGGTTGGCAATAATAGGGTAAATAGTTCCGCCGCTGCGAGCGGTATTAGACGGCGTGAACGGTGCCAGCAGCAGGTCGGCGAAGGTGATGGCGTAACCCAGCGTCAGGCTGCGGCGGCCGAGATATTTCACCAGAATCAATGCCAGCCGGCGGCCGAACTGCGTTTTGTCATAGCCGGCGGCGAACATAAAGGCGCCAAAGATAAGCCATACCGTCGAGTTTCCGAAACCGCTGACGGCCCATTTGAAGGCCTGGTTGGCCGTTTTGAATGAGGGATCGGCCAGTTCGGCCGGACTGAATAGCAGCCACTGGCTGAACAGGGCGATCACCACCACCCCGGTCAAACCGATAACCGCGCCCGGAAGCGGTTCAAAAATCAGGCCAACGATCACCCCGACGAAAATAGCGAAAAAGTGCCAGGCATAAGGTTCAAGCCCTTGTGGAACCGGAACGAGCAGCAGTAAAACGGCAACCAGCACCGGTATGGCGAGCATAACCAGACGTTTCGTTTGCCGGACAGCAACGGGCGGAGCCTTAGCGTGTTGATTAACGGTCGATGAATGTTTCATAGTATTTTTCTGCAAGTTATTAAGAATTCGTTTCGCGCCCCGGCCAGGGATTTAACATTATTTATTTAATTCATTGAGCAATTTAACCGTGGCGTATAAATAAGCGGTTGGTCTTCCCGAACGCTTGTGGGGTTATTTAACTATTTGACATAGATATAGTGATACTTTGGTAAATATAATTATTGATCCAGATCAATAAATTGTGGCTTTCCATCATATTTTTTAAGGAGTTACGAATACTAATCGTTTTTTACACTAAATGAACTCTCTGATTCGTTCACTGACGTCCATTGGGTGTTATTTCTTTCAGGGTGGAGTTCAATTATTTAATTGATTTGTTTGGTTTTTTTATTGTTGTGAGTTTTTTGTTGATTAGAATGATGCATTTTTTAACATATAAATAATGGATTGATCTGGTTTCACTAAATTAAGTTTTCAGGATATAAAAAAGTTTTAAAACTAAATTTACTGGAAATGTAATCTGATTAATTGTTATATTAAAAGCATGAGGTTGGACCACTAGTATAATCAAAATGACGTCCACTAAAACATTCCAGGCTTTTTTAATTTTCGGGGTTCATACTCTATGAATACACTTACTCCTGTCCTTAATCCGCTGACGCTGCCGAACGGCTCCGTACTAAAAAATCGTCTTTTGATGGCGCCTATGACCACCTGTACCGGTTTTTATGATGGTACTGTGACCAGCGAACTGGTTGAGTACTATCGTGTTCGCGCCGGCAGCATTGGGGCCGTTATCGTGGAATGCTGTTTCATTGATGCTAAAGGCCCGGCCTTCCCCGGCGCGATTGCCATCGACAGCGACAACAAGATACCGGGTCTGGCGAAGATCGCGGATGCGATCAAAACCGCCGGGTCAAAGGCCATCCTGCAAATTTATCACGGCGGCCGTATGGTCGAGCCTGAGCTGATTGGAGGTAAAACCCCGGTCGCGCCCAGTGCTATCGCCGCCGCGCGCGTTGGGGCAACGACGCCTCAGGCGCTGAGCGCTGAAGAAGTTGAGGTCATGATCACCAAGTTTGGTGATGCGGTGAACCGTGCGATCAAGGCCGGGTTTGATGGCGTGGAGATCCACGGCGCCAACACCTATCTGATCCAGCAATTTTATTCCCCCCATTCCAATCAGCGTGATGACAAGTGGGGAGGAAGCCGCGAAAAACGCGCGCGCTTCCCGCTGGAAGTGCTGGAGATCACTCATAAAATGGCGCAACGCTTTGCCGATCCCTCATTTATCATCGGCTACCGTTTTTCGCCGGAAGAGATCGAAGTTCCGGGCATCCGTTTCGAAGATACTCTGTACCTGCTGGAGAAACTGGCCGCGCGCGGTCTGGACTATGTTCACTTCTCGGTTGGCCAGCTGCTGCGATCTTCAATTGTTGATGTCAGCGATCCAACACCCCTGATCGGCAAATATCTTGCCATGCGTTCAGATCGGCTGGCGAAGATCCCGGTGATAGGTGTCGGCGGCGTGATTAACAAAGCCGATGCCGAAAGCGCTCTCGAACACGGGTTTGATCTGGTGGCGGTGGGTAAAGCCTGCATCGCTTACCCGGACTGGGCCGATCGTGTTATTGATAACGACCGGCTGGAGCTGTTTATTGACAGCACGCAGCGCGAAGCGCTGAACATCCCGGAACCTCTGTGGCGCTTCTCACTGGTTGACGCGATGATCCGTGATGTCAGCACCGGCGGACGCAAATATAAAGCCGGCGTATATCAGGAAAAAGTCGAGGCCGAGGCGCTAAAACTGCAAATCAACGTCACGCTTGATACTGACCGTATCACCGATATTTCGCTGGAGCCGGACGCGACGTTAGACGTTGACTTCACCACCACCTTCGAAAGCCTGCGTACACGCATGCTGGTGGCAAACAGCCCGCATGTGGATGCCATCACCGGTGCCACCACACAGAGTGAGGCGCTGAAAAAGGCGGTATCCCGTGCGTTGACTACCTCCAGCAAGGAGCATGTTATTGAGGCGGGAGGTAATCCGCAGGCTCCGCAGCACTACGATGTGGTGGTGATAGGTAGCGGCGGCGGCGGTCTCGCCGCGGCGATCCAGGCCTCCGAAGAAGGGGCAAAAGTGGCGATCGTTGAGAAAATGCCTACCATCGGCGGGAATACGATTAAGGCTTCCGTAGGGATGAACGCCGCAGAGACCCGCTTCCAAAAGTTAAAGGGGATTGAAGACAGTAAAGAGCTGTTCTTCAACGAAACCTTGAAAGGCGGCAAATGTAAAAATAACCAGCAGCTGCTGCGCCAATTTGTCGATCAGGCACCGGAAGCGATTGAGTGGCTGGCGCGTCATGATATCGAACTTAACGATATCACTATTACTGGCGGTATGAGTATTGACCGCACCCACCGCCCGGCCGATCGTTCTGCCGTAGGGGGATTCCTGATCAGCGGCTTGGTGAAAAACATCAACCAGCGTGAAATTGAGGTGCTGCTGGAGACCTCCGTCGATGAGATCCTGTGTGAAAAAGGTGTCGTCATCGGGGTAAAAGTGGTCGACGAGTATAACGACAGCCGCATCCTGCATGCGAAAAGCGTTATCGTCGCTACCGGCGGCTTTAGCGCGAATCGTGAAATGGTGGTGAAATATCGTCCTGAACTGGATGGGTTTGTTACCACTAACCACAAAGGTGCCACCGGCAGCGGCATCGCAATGTTGCAGCAGATCGGTGCGGCAACGGTGGATATGGGCGAAATACAGATCCACCCAACGGTTGAGCAGACGACCTCCTATCTGGTTTCTGAAGCGATCCGCGGGGGCGGGGCGATTCTGGTAAGCCAGGCAGGCCATCGCTTCTATAACGAAATGGAAACGCGCGATAAGGTTTCGGCGCAGATCATCGCCCTGCCTGAAAAGAGTGCCTGGATCGTGTTTGACGATCGGGTGCGGGCAAATAATAAGGCTGCCGATGAATATATCGCGAAGGGGTTTGTGGTCAGTGCTCCAACGCCGTATGAACTGGCGGTGAAGCTGAATATGGATCAGGAATCGCTTCAGGCTACGCTGGAACGTTATAATCAGTTTGTCGAACGTCAACATGATGAAGATTTCGGCCGTCAGACGGCGTTGCGTCATCCGCTGGAAAAGGGGCCATTCTTTGCTATTCGCATTGCCCCCGGCGTGCATCACACGATGGGAGGGGTCACCATCAACACGGATGCGGAAGTACTGGATGCGCAGCACCAGCCGATCGGAGGGGCATGGGCGGCGGGTGAAGTGGTAGGTGGTATCCACGGCGCCAACCGTATCGGGGGAAATGCGGTAGCGGATATTATCATCTTCGGTATTCTTGCTGGCCGTAATGCCGCCACATGGGCGCTGCGTTAGGATTTTCTTATCATCAGGGGCGGCTAGCCGTCCCTGACAAGTCACTTCACCCAGGGAGGTGCCATGTCTTCAGATAGCGGCGTCTACTGCTATTCTGCTGTCCTTATGGGTTCTCCTGTGCAGCTAAAGCTGTTTGAAGATAATCAGCAGCTGGCGGGAAATGTGTTTCGCCTGATTAAGCAGCAGGAGGATATTTTCACCGTCAACCGTGAGCGGTCCCAGGTGATGGCGATAAACCGTGCGGCAGGAGAGCATGCCGTTGTCGTAAGCAGGACGCTTTATGAGGTGATCAAACTGGCTAAAAAGGTCAGTACATTACCAGGCAGCTGTTTTAACTTTACTATCGGGCCGTTGGTAAAGCGCTGGAAGATCGGTTTCCAGGGTTGTCACGTGCCGGCAGCTTCTGAACTGCGTGCGCTGCTCAGGTTAACTGACCCCAATCAGGTTATCCTGGACGACGTGGCCGCTTCCGTATTTTTGCCACTGGCGGGTATGGAGATCGATTTGGGGGCCATTGCCAAAGGGTATATTGCTGACGTGGTGCGTGACTATCTGCGCCAGCAGGGCGTTGAGAATGCGCTTATCAATCTGGGTGGCAACGTGCTGGCATTAGGAAACAGCGTTCAGCAACCCTGGAAGATAGGATTGAAGCAGCCGTTTGCAGCGGATGATGCTGCGCTCGGCGTGATCAGCGTCACTGATAAATCGGTCGTCACGTCGGGTATCTACGAACGTTATTTTGAACTGGACGGCCGCTGCTACCATCACATTCTTGATCCGCAGACGGGTTATCCGCTCGATAATGAGCTGCTGAGCGTGACCATTATTTGCGATAACGCCACCGATGGTGATGTATGGACCACCTTAATGTACGGGCAGGGCGTAGAGCAGGGCCTTGCAACGCTTGATCAAAATCCGGGAATTGAGGCTGTTTTCGTCACACGGGACAAGGAAATTATCTGCTCTTCCCAGCGTCAATTCAGCTTCAAACGGCTCAACGACGGTTACCGGCTCATTGACAATATTGCTTAAGCTGAGCGCTGTGTTCCGCCTGCAGACGATAACGGTAAACCGGGCGGCCGGTCGCGCCATAGTGAATGCTGGTAAACAGAATATTGGTCTGCGCGAGCCAGATGAGATATTTACGGCACGAAACGCGTGAAATATTGACGGCGGCGGCAAGATCGTCTGTGGAAAACTCTTCAGAAGGGTGAGCATCGATCCACAGGCACAGAGTGCGAAGGGTTTGTGGGGTTAGCCCCTTAGGCAGGCGTTTCCCGTCATCCGTGGGGGAGGGATTACCGTAAATTAGCCTATCGACATCCGCCTGCTGATAAAAAGGACGAGAATCCATCAATTTTTTTTTCCGCTGCCAGCCCGTCAATGCCTCTTCAAAACGTGAGAACTGGAAAGGTTTGATCAAATAGTCAACCACACCATAGTGCAGCGACTGTCTGATTGTGGTGGCATCGGCGGCCGACGAGATGATGATGACCTCGACCGGACGTTTTGACTCGCGTAACACGGGCAGCAGATCCAGTCCGTTATCCTGTTGCAGATAGACATCCAGTAGGATCAGGTCAATGGCTAATTGATTGTCCAGAATCAGCTCTTTGGCCTGTTGCAGGGTCGATGCCACGGCACAGCAGCTGAAGCCAGAGAGTTGTGCAACATAGCAACGGTTAAGTTCAGCCACCATCGCGTCATCATCGACGACCAGAACATTGATCATGCGTTTTTATTCTCTCCATCCCAGGGCAGTTGTACGAAAAATTGGGTATACACACCGGGTTCGGACTCTACAATAATTTTCCCGCCGAGGCTCTCGGTTTGTTGTTTTACCAGGAACAGCCCAACGCCGCGATTGTCGCCTTTTGTGGAATAACCTTTAGCGAAGATGTCATTCATCCGGGTCATTTCTATGCCAGGGCCGTCATCGCTCACTTCGCAGCTGAGCCAGCCGTTCTGATAGTGTAACAGTACGCTGATATCACCATCGCCATTTTCACCCGCGGCATCCAGGGCGTTCTCGATCAGGTTACCCAGTACGGTGATCAGAACGGCAACCTGCTGTTCACTGCCGGTTTCAGGCAGCAGACTGTCATCATTGACCGCCAAATGATTGCCGGTGTCATACGCACGGCTGATTTTACTTAACAGAAACCCGGCAATAACGGGCGACTTGATTTTTCCCAGTAACGATCCGATCTCCGTATGATAACTGTGGGCCGTCTTAAGGATGTACTCCTCCAGCCTGTTGTAGCTTTTCATATGTGTCAGGCCGAGAATAACGTGCAGCTTATTCATAAATTCGTGAGAGCGTTCACGAAGTGCATCGATATAGGTGACCATACCATCAAGCCGCTGAAGCAGTTGAATGATCTCGGTTTTATCTCTGAACGTACAGATAGCGCCAATAATAATCCCGTTATTGCGTACCGGCATGGTGTTACATAGCAATATCCGGCCATTAAAGTTGATCTCTTCATCACGTCGCGCCGTACCGCTTCTCATCACGCTATGCAGCTTGTCAATCAGTGGCCCCGATGCCGCGGCAATCTCATCATTGTCACATTCGAGCGCCTGGAGCAGACCCGTTTCACGCAGCAGCTGTCGTGCGGCACGGTTGATCAAAGTGGCCTGCATGCGATCGTCAACGGCGATCACGCCTTCCTTCATGGATTGCAGCATGGCCTGATGCTGCTCAAACAACGCGGATATTTCAAAAGGCTCAAGCCCAAGCAAAATGCGTTTGGCCGCCTTAACCAACAGGTAGGTCCCCATAGTGCCAACCAGAATACCAAATAGCGCGATCCAGAGAATGTTCCAACGGCTGTGGCTAATTTGTTGTGTAAGCTCACTAAGAGAAATTCCAATAGCTATTACGCCAATCTGGCGCCCGTGTTGGTCAAAAACGGGTGTGAACACGCGTAGCGCAACGCCGAGTTTACCCGTGTTAATCGCAACATTTTCGTGACCTTTGAGGGCGGGTAAAAGGTCATCACCGATAAAATGGCGGTTAATAAGATTTTTGTCGGGGTGTGAGTAGCGAATGCCATCCATATTTGTTGCCACGACGAAAAGGAGGTGGTTACTGCTCTGTGCAGCGTCGGTAAGTTTTTGTATGATCCCATCGGCCGGTTCTTGCTGCAGGCCTTGTTGGATCTCCGGGGAAAGAGCCAGCGTACGGGCTACCGCCAATGCTTTGTCTTTAACAGCAACCTGCGTGGAATGGCTTATCTGAAAAAAATAGAACAGGTGTGCTGTTAACAGTACGACTGCAATGACGGCGCTTACCAGCAGGCTAACGGAGGTACTGAGTTTCATCGGGCGTTTGGGTATCCAGAACGATGGCTGGGTGTGGTTCATCAAAACTCCGCTAGCAAGGAATGGCTGTTTGAAACGAGTTACCGGGTAATATAGCGCGGAAGAGGTCAGGGATGGCGTTAAGGCAGAATAAAAAAACGTGACGAGGGGCGGGCCGGACAGTGGGACTGCTCAATAAATCTGCACCTTAATCAGCGGGTATTCAACTTTTCAGGTGCAGAGGGAACGAAACCTTTGTGGGTTACTTAGGCAGCTCGCTCATTTCTTTAACGTCGGTTTTGTTAATTTGCTGCTTAACGCCATTCGCGTCTTTGTAAGCAATCAGGCCTGTTTTTGAATCTTCATGTGGTTTGCCATCGCTGATGATGGTACGGCCGTCACTTGTGTGGATGGCGTAGCTGGCGCGAGTACAACCGCTGAGAGCAGCAACACAGAAGATGGCAGCAAGAGGTAAAGCGATTAATTTTTTCATTTAGACTCCGTATTATTAATTGTTAAGTTCACTCATGTTCTTAATCTGCTCACGGTTGATCTGTTCCGATCTGCCCGTCTGGGCATCTTTATAAGAAACCAGCCCAGTGTCGCTGTCGATTTGCGGCTTACCATCCGTGACAATAGTCCTGCCATCCGTAGTTCTGATTGTCTGGTTTGATGAACAACCAGAGAGGAAGAACAGTGACAGCAGGGCAACGGTTGCAGTATTAAGCATTTTGATTTTCATCAAAGATTTCCTTACGGGTAAAAAAATCATCCGAGGTAACTATAGTCGAGATTTTGCAGCTTGCAGTTCCAAGGTGATAATTTTGAAGTCTGGCATGGAGAGGTTGAACGTTAAAAGTCTAATTTATTGAGGGTGGATGAAGCCATTAAATTGCAAAAGTAATAACCTTCGGTGATGGTGTTGCCTGGTGATAACTTGCCGTGTGAATATAAACTTCACTCGCTGGAATAAGTCAACAAAAGAGGGGGGAGTTAGAGGGCTATTATTTCAGCGCGGTGCCGCAGGATTAACCGCCTGATGATACAGTAGACAGTGACGGATATCATATAAACGACATAAATGCAGAATGGAGGTTTTTTCTCATCCGAGCAGGTGCGCTAGAGGGGGAAATCAACAAGCTGAAAGAGTATTCTGACTATAAGCAATACTCATAACAGTAGGATGTGGTCAATTGATGTGAAGAGTTGAAATGATTATTCAGTAAGTTTCAGGCATCATCGGGTGTATTGCCGATAATTACTTCAAGCACATGGCGATAAACGTCAAGTTCAATCACGTCTGAGGTCATTTCCAACTTTTCAATCAGCTTGAGAATAAGGGCCTTATTGGTAATATACCTACCTTCAGCATTCAATTCGCCTATAATATTTCCCAGCGCCTGGGCCTCTTGCGACGATGTCTCGATTCCTGAAGGGAGAAGGGCGAAAACGCTGGACTCTTGTGACATCTGCTGCATGGTAATAACCCTATAAAGGAAGGCTAACCGCTTCCTAAGAAAAACTTCTGCCAGGGAGGACACTGTGCAGAGGCTATGGAAAATGATTGAGCGGAAAATACAGATAAATAAAATCAGATTATTTATCCCGCATATATCAATGCCTGCTCTAATGCAGGGGGCCGATTGTCGACGAACGATCAATATTTTGAACATCTCATGGATGGGTAAAAAACATCACTAATGTTTCTTAACCCCGTTGGCCGGACCTTCGCTGGTAAAAAAATGTGTTACGTTATCGCGGTCGCGAATTTCTATCCTGTTAGCTGGAGGTTTTACGCTCAAGTATTGACTGACCTCATCAATAGCGCGCATGAGGGCAACCTGGCGTCGCGGGTCAGTTTCCACGGTGACCATGTCTCGGAGCTGGCGCATCAGAGCAGAATTACTGATGGCTGCATCTTGTCTGAGCAGTACCATAACGGCTTCGCCCATCATTTTATCGGATAATTTTTCATCTTCACTTTTGTACATGCAAACTTCTCGAAACCTGTGATGCGGACATACGGAAGTTGCCCACAAAGCCCTCCATCCCGGCAGTTTTATACCTGCGAAATAATCACCGTCCGGAGGCCCGGTCATTCAAACTGCTTAAAAATCTGACCGGAGAGAGAACTATCGCCAGCGATAGATATTTAACTTATTCGTCGCGGCCGAAAAGCATACCTATCAACTGCTGATAATGACGCTCCTGCTCTGGGCCAGAGGCAAGTTCCAAACGAGTCAACAATTTTGAACAAAGAGACTTACGGTTAAGGTTTCTCCCTGAACGTAAGATTTCTACGACAATGTGGCCCAACGTTTCTTGCTGTGAAGGCATGATAACCTCACTAAAATAACGGCTGATGTCATTTTCGATCTTTGGATTGGAACCGTCCTGACGCATAAGATATCCCTCAATCGTAGTGTTCATATTGTGTACACCTGCTCTGAACACAAAGTTATACAACATTAAAGGCTTTGTACAGTAATTGTTGTTTTGCACGCGGTGTGTATTTTTGCATAAAGTGCTATTTGTTATTTATCAGTTGGTTATAGGGTGGTTGTTGTACCAGGTGAAAACCATATGAAATGCCATGACGTAATCCATTATAGTCAGAAGACAAACGTCGTTACCTGGCAGGGAGCTGTCAGAAATGGAACGTAAAGACAGGATCTTCCACTCTTTAGGTGGATGGGAGATCATGATGGAGTGCATTTTTTCAGCAAACATCATCGGTCAACAATCATAGAAGCTTTTGTACTGCAGCTGAACAGAACGGGTTGCCTTATTAACTTTTCGCCACATAACGAGTGGGGGAGGACCACAACGACCTCAGTTTTAAGATGACTATAATGAATTGAAACGAATATGCCCTGGAAAAAAATTTAGTGATAATGTCCGCGGGAACGTGCAATAAGCCAATGCAGTAGCTGTGAAAAAAAGATGCTTATATCATTGATCGATGGTATGGCTTTACTATCTTTGATAAGATTTGAAATGTGAATTTAATTAATTTCCCCGCAACATTTTTTATAAAGTTTAAACGGTAGCTACAAATGTTAAGTGAAATAATAAATTTGTGTTTTATTTAACAGTGCCATTGGCTATTTCGAGGGGGGTATGTGTGCTAAGGATTTTTCTTCGGCCGATGTGATCGGTGGTGCGAATGGTGAGACTCCAGTACTCTATTATCCTTAATTAAAATTGACTCATGGGATGGTAAATCCAGAAAGTTGTAAATGGAAAATTTTATGGACGATTCAAAAATCTACTTCCTTGATTTTATATTCAACCCCAAAACAAGGACATTGCAGAAGAATGATATAAAAGTACAGCTCCGGAAAAAACAGGCTGATGTACTCAATCTCTTATGCACTAAGTATCCTGAACCGGTGTCACGAGAAGATTTTTTGGCCGGCGTGTGGAACGGGGGCTATGTTACGACTCAAAGTATTGCGCAGGTTATAAGAAGTTTAAGGCTGGATTTGGATGATACAAATAAAAAAATAATTGTGACCATTCCAAAGTTAGGATATCGGTTTACCGTCAGGCCATTATATGAAGATTCCACTGCTGATAATAAAGAAAACGAAGACAATTGTCTGAAGAGAGGAGAATATCCTCATATGGTTTTTAATAAATCGGCAGAAAAGGGGGTTACACAAGAGCTATGTGATCATACTGAGAAAAAAAATAATATTTTGCGCATGAGAAAGATGTCGGCTAAAAATGCCACTCTGGTTAAGAAGCTATTCTATAGTACAGCGTTGATAGCTGCATCCTTACTTTTGATATTATTAGTTAAGGGGGGAGTGTGAGTTCAGCGTTTAAGTATATATAGAAACAATATGGAAAAGCGTAAGTGAAAGTAGCGCTGCGGCATAGCGATATGAAAAAAAACTAGTCATCGAAGTTACAATTTTCGAAAGGAAAAAAACACATCACCCCAATGGAAAAGCTAAGCTCGGCGTGATAGACACATTTAAAATTATTGATAGGTGGCGATAGATAATGGTAGGTTAGTTGTGTTCTACTTGAGAGGGGGATCAGGTAGGGGGCTAATTGATGAATTTTCATTCTGGATTGTATTTCATAACTGAACTTAGATTTTTAACTTTAGGTAAGTTTCGAGATAGGTTCAGCATAATATAAGAAATTAAATATAATCTTAATGTATAAGTCAGCATGTATTCGCATGTTAATGAAGTATTACTCACGTTTATTGCAACTAGGCTGATACATAACGGTATTATGATATTTTACCATGCGCTGGTGGCCGGAATTGATGATCAGAATTCTACTATAAAACACATGTTTTCGATGAATGATTGTCAGTTAATATCTATAAAAAATGATAACTGGCTCTAACGCCACCCCCAGCAGCTTAGTCGCATTTCACCGCGACTAAGCTACTGGGGGTTAGCGAGTTAAACAACATGAAATTCAGCGGAGTTTGCACAAAATAAATGACATAAGATAATTCCAAATTGAGAAAATGAAATTAATTTTACTAGCTATTGAGGTATAAGTTATTGTTATTTGGCTATTTATTTCTTTTATGACTCAATGTGATTAGTTTTTGACCCATCTCGTATAAAAAGTCGGGTACAATTTTGTTGATGTTTTCATCGATCGAAGACATTTCAACCGCAGCCTGCTCTAACCACTGTTGACATAAAGAGGTGCTTTGGAAGCGCACCGCCTCTTTATCTCCCTGTAATGTGATATCACTACCATCGGTGAAAATATAGTCTGATAAGTCAGCATCATCTTTGAACTGCACTGTACGCGGCACGATTATTTTTCGTATGTTTTGCTGTTTGCAAATTCTTTTAATGTGATAAATGATTCGTTCAACAATAACCGGATCGTCAAATGATGTCCTCACCGCGTCGTTGATAAGCGATTTAAGTTTCTCAATCCGAGTACTGTGCTGCTGCTCGTAATCGTCGAGCATCATAGTTAATTGCGAAAAAATAAGTTGTAAGCCAGCAGTATATCCCTCTTTTTGGTATCTTTCTTGAAGTTCGTCTTTGCGAGACTCATATTCTAAATGGATTTGATTGCAGTGAATTAGCGTACGCTCTAGTGCGGATGAGAGACGTTGATAGCGAGAAACCAAGCTTGATTTAATCAGAATATTGCTATAACTATCAGTGGGAAGCTCATTCTCTGTAATTTTTCGCATAATTTAAAGCCATTGTTAAAAGATTAAGATGATTAGGGTTTCGTGCTATAAAGGTGTCTGGCAGATCAATCTCAGCGGGCAGGAACAGCAGTACTCGTTCCTTAAGCGCAAGAGGAAAATGTGGAATCTGACTAAGTATGAAAGCCAGTCCTAAGGATAATGTATTTGAATGCTCTCCGGTTGTAGTCAGTGAAACGTGATGAGGGATTGGTAGAGAAATAAATGATGATAAACGAGGGTTTAAGATTATCTCTGTACACTGTTTGAGTATTCGTGAGCGTAAAAGATAACCTCCAATCAAACAGGCAGCATCATTGATGAGCTCCCATTTATCAAGAAGAAGTAATGAAATATTATCATTAACCTCCCAGTTTTGTGGAAGATCTTTTAATTTAAAATGAGTAATTATCCAAAAATTTATCAGCACGCTATCGCTGCTATTCAAATTGAGAACGCTGCCCTGTAAATGTGATGGATGTGTATAGTTAAGAGGAGAATATAAAATTCTTAACATTTTTTTTATTTCAAGGGGCATTTTCCACTGACCCCTGGCTATTACGTTTAGATTTATTCATGACATCTCCTACTTTAAATCGGCGCGAAACGCGCTTAAGTAAAAATATAAAAATTGCAGCTGCCGGTAGAACAACTGCCGTTGTGAATATCAGCCATTTAGATGGTGATGGACTGGATAACTTCAATGGTTGTGTGTACTGGATTGGAGGTGTATCGAAAAGTACCACTGAAATGTTTTCATATTTAATATCATCAAGACTGTTTTTTATTAATGATTTGACTTGTGGAATGAAAAGACTCTGGTTGATATCACCCTTATAAGAAATCAACACGCCGACATGGTTGGTTAATGTTTTATCTGCCATTCCATTTTTTAAGGGGGGATAGCTGATATGCACACGAGCGTTAACAACTTGCGCAATAGTTCTCAATGACTGCCCCAACCTTTGCTCAAGCAGAGAAAGGACGCGAACCTGTTCTGCATTCGGTGAGGCAACGAGTGCACCATCAGGAAATGCTTGTCCAATTTGAATGTCAGCAGGCCACGGAAGCTGATATTGACTTATGATAGAAAGAGCAGCAGTGTTTTCGATTTCATCGACTTGAATCGTGTAGCCTGCTTTAAGGTTACCGCTTTTATTAGCAGATATATTATGCTGTTGAAGGATTGCCAAAACTTGGTTGGCCTGATCCTGAGTGAGATTTTCTAGCAGCCTTTCATTATCACAAGCAGCCAATAAAAAAGCTGTGAGAATAATAAAAAATGTAGGAGTATTCTTTTTTGACATTATTGCGCTTTTTCCAGTGTTTCGATGGTACCGATACCTTTGCGAACTACAGAGCTTATCATCGATACATAATTGGAATATTCATTAATGTACGCTTGTAGCATTAAAAGATTTTCGGGGTTGTCAGTTGATTCATGAGGCTGATTAAATTTATTTAAGACATTGTCAAAGCTTATTCTATGTTCGCTGGAGTTTTCAAAGGTGTTAGAAACGAAGTCGCTGAAAGATGCGTTGTGTGAAAAAACAGACGTGTGGTCATTGTCCTTTAACGTGTTAGGTAATGATTGTGTCAGATTTGATTGAAACTTCGTTTTAAGATTCATGAAATTCCTTATAGTGAATGGGATCATGTAGAATATTGATGAGTAGAGCAGTTACGATCAGAATTTCTGGATAATATCTTTACATATACTGCTGTAAGCTTTAATAGTACTGCTTTGAGCACTTCGAAAGAGTGTATATTCCTGCAGCTTTGCCTGATAATTAGCCAGTACTGATGGATTGGAAGGGTCGGCCTCCAGCTTTTCCAATGCTGATTGGAGTTCTGACATCATGTTTTTTGCACCTGACTCGAATGCCGACGACATATTATCTAAAAAATAATTATCTTTTAGTCCTTCGAACGTTTCATTTTTGCTTATATTGCTCACGACTCATTTCTCCTAAATGTAGTGGGAGGTACCAGTGACGAGGTGTTAAAAAAAGGTAACCATCTTTCGAATCAATGTAAGATTTATTGAATAACCAGTCTTCTTCCTGATTTATTGAAAAGTTTATAATTTCGGTTCCCCATTTATGTTGAAAACTATCTATAAACTCACCTAACCTGTGCAAAATCAGATCGCTAGGAGCATCTCGAATGATTAGGCTGTACCCAGCACCGGCCTCTATCTGGCGAAACTGAATATTTAGGTTAACCAAGCCTTTTCTTGCCTCTGCTAATAACATTTCTTTTGATTTGAATAAAACTTCGGTATCAATAGCGTAAGGGATTTTTTCAAGTACAACAGATTTTAAACTATCTTCTTTATTTTTATTTAATTTTTCATGGACTGTGATAACAGGGTGCAGGGGTAAACTATAATCAAGTTGCAATACAGGATAGCCTAATTGAATAAGTTGGCTAACGATGGTTTTTTTCTGTTGAGCAATCCATAAAGGGATGATTCTACTTTTTTCAACCTGTATCAGGATCTTTTTTTTCAACCATTCCATCTCGTGCTTTTGTGATACTAGAACAAAGATGGTCTGTTCATCCCTGCTTCTTACTATAGCAATTGGTGTTAAAGTACTTGAAACTATCTGATTCAAAATCTCCTTTTGGTTTTGGTTGTTATTAAAGTGGTTATATAAATAAATTAGTACCAAAACTAATAAGGTGATCATTATTATTGGTAATGAAAATGTGATGCTGCGAAAGTTTTTTCTCGAAGCGCCAGTATAACAATTTAGTGAGTTTTTATTTATGGCCGTATTCTGGGATTTAAAGCCTATTATTTCTTCAGACCATTTTTCCTGACTATGCTTGAAAGCAAAAAGAATATTCCCGTGTACGAAAACCTCATTCTCATAGATTTCAGTGATAGAGATTTCAGAAGAGTCATAGATCTCGATGCCAACAACACTTCCTCTTTCATTATGAAACAATGATGATAACCGGAGTAATATATTTGGGGCAGGATAATCACACGGAATATATAATGTATTATGAGTATAGTGTGTAGAGTGAGCGTGTTCCAAAGGCGAGTCGGGTTTTACAGGCAGTAATGAATTTTTAGAGCTTATTATAAAAAAATAATCTTCGTCAGTGAGGTGTAGCTCACAGCCAAACATAGGGCCAAAAAGAACTTTCAATGTGAAATTTGACTTATGATCATTAAGGTGCTCAGTAGTAATTGGTTTTTCAATATTGTTGGTCATAGCAGAAGTCTTACATTTATAAGTAAAATAGACCTTTTATAATTAACATCTTTAGCGCTATTGAACGGTCATGATATTAACATATTCTTCGCTGTGAAGATGCCTCTGAAGCAAGTGTTTTTTTATAAATAATGCACACTATTTAAGTGAGTAAATAAATAAATCTTTCATAAATTCCTTCTCTTTATTCTACACGAAAGAAAATATCGTACAGTTCGAGTCAGACAAGCACAATTGTTTTTTTTTAATTTTTCTTTATAAAATTATAAAATATTTTATAAAAAAGTTAATTACATCTATCTGTATTGACCCTTAGTTTGAATATGGGCTAGTGTTGCAAATATTCATCATATTACTTTCCAAAGCAACAACGTAACTATATAGAGGCTTTATGGGTGATTTTTTTTACCAAAAAAAACGATGCTGCTCAAAAAAAATATTCTTTAGCAACAGTAGTAGAAAGAAGGTAGAGCCGGCCGTTGTCGTTTCACAAAATGGTATCGTTGATTTAAAAAACTCATTACTTTTTGCACGTCCAATGAGCTCGGCTTCGTTTATGGCTCTTACTTTGAAAAATAGTGGTGACGAGGTGATAATAAATCAATCAAGTTTGTTAGCAAGTGTAGATACAGTGAGGATAAAGGTAACGGGTGACTGGTATTTTGAAAAACTTACCATGCCTCAAGTGGCAATACTTATCTCATTTTTAGATTATCAGATTAATCCGTGTCGGATCATTCATTCGAAAACGAACAATTACTGTGACAAATCTATTATAATGCAAACTGAGCGCTTCTATATATCAAGTGTGAATAATAATAAACGCTGCCTGATTGGGTTGCTAATCGGTAGTAGAATAATGCCACTCGATAGTGGAATCGAAAATTTCTTTGCCTTCATGAGAAAAATTGAAAATTACTGGATTTCCCACTTTTTGTTATCCTATCTGCTCAATGAAGATAAAGAAAGTGCTAGCAGCAAACTCTACAATGCCAGCAAGAGTTATGGGGTCTCTGAGTCTTATTTTAGAAAGCTTTGCCACAACACTTTTACTAAAGGTCCAAAAAAACAGCTTTGTATCTGGCGGGCTTCACATAGTGTTCTACAGCTAATTGACAATGATAGTTCTATTGCGACGATTGCTGGAAATAATGGCTATGCATCCTCATCGCATTTTTCGAGTGAAATAAAATCAATATTTGGCATTCGACCACGCGAGTTTAAGGATCTGCAAGGTTGTTTTTATGAGTAAAAAGATTGCGAAAGAATTTTTTTTGGCATTATTATTGTCATCATTTTTTTTTCTTGCATGTGCTGATGTCGTATCAGCAGAATTGCAAGATACGAGAATGCTACATCGCAAAATGTCTGGAGTGGAAGAGGCATATCGCAACGGAGAAAATATTTACATAGCGAGTGACAATAGCGTACAGCAGCTTTTATATGTAGTCGCTGAAGAAATTCGTAAACCCATTATCGTCAGCACACAAGCTGCAAAAAAGCGCGTTACGGGGAATTTTGATCTTAACCATCCGCAAACACTGCTGAGTAAGTTGGCATCTCGTCTTGGGTTGGTATGGTATAATGATGGGAGTTCAATATACGTCTACGATAACAACGAAATAAAAAGTACAGTTGTTCGTTTGATGCATGCACCTTACGAACGGCTCGTCGCGTATTTAAAGTCATCTGAATTATATGACGTTCGTTTTCCATTGCGATCTGATGGGCTGTCTGCTTCATTTTATATCTCTGGGCCACCAGTGTATGTAGAACTTGTTACTGCTGCGGCTAAATATATTGATGCATCTTATTCAAACCCCCGTGCTGGTGAAATGACGGTACGAGTGATAAAACTTAACAATACGTTTGTGAATGATCGAAATTATACGCAGAGAGACACCTCTGTATCGATACCAGGGATCGCTTCAGTTTTAAAAAATCTAATGAGTAATACAACTAAAGTATTAAATGTGAAGGGTGAAGCGATAGCCATCGATGAACACAGTGATGGGGAAGATAGATCAAAAACGCATTATTCACAATTCGATTCTATTCCAAAACTCTCTGACTTTAGTTCCCCTGATTCCGTGTTCAGCAGTGAGAGGCCGTCTGCGGCAGATATCGAAGCTGTAAGAATAGTCGCCTACACAGACACAAATAGTTTACTTGTGATGGGAAGCGAACGACAGGTAAATTTTGTAGAGGATTTAGTGAAAGCTATTGATGTTTCTAAAAGACAGATCCAGCTTTCACTGTGGATAATTGATATATCTAAAAAAGAGATAAATGAATTAGGTGTAAAATGGAGCGGTGCTGGAAAAGTGAATAATACAGGGGTGACATTCAATACCAGTTCCCTTACGCCAGAAAATAGCATCCACTTTCTTGCAGATGTTTCCGCTTTAGTCAAATCCGGTTCGGCTCAGGTTATTTCTCGTCCAGAGATCTTGACGCAGGAAAATGTACCGGCACTATTTGATAATAATAGCAGTTTTTACGCCAAGCTTATTGGTGAAAGAACATCTTCACTGGAAAAAATCACCTATGGCACGATGATAAGTGTACTGCCACGTTTGGCAACTGGCCAACAGGAAATTGAGATGATCCTTAATATCCATGATGGTACAGTCCCACTCAATGCACAGGGCGAGCCTGACAAATTTGATAGCATGCCAACGACCAGTAACACGCAAATCAGTACTGAGGCTCGTGTGCCTTTAGGACATAGCTTGCTTGTTGGGGGATATAGCCGAGATCAGGATGAACAGCATAATATAGGTGTGCCATTACTACGTGACATACCCTATTTAGGCAGAATATTTAACTATAGCTATAAAAGCCAAACAAAAATGGTTCGAATCTTTCTTATCCATCCTGAGTTGTTGACAGAAGGAGAAACATGGAAAGACGGTAAAAATGATAATCCGATCCCCGGATTCATAACCAAAGTTGAAGAGCAGACTTTAAAATCTACTGTATCAATATTGCGCGAAATGATGAATTCGAAAAAAGGGTTATAAGATAATGGAAATTCACCCTTCAAATCACGTGGGTCTGAGTTCAACTCACACTGATAATTCACAAAAAAAAATTTCTCTCCCTACCTCTAACGTGCTCGATAATGCTGCTCAATTGATCAACCTTGATGAGTCGATAATCAATTCAGCAGAAGAGTTAGCAGACGTTATCAGCACTTTTGGTAGAGCAAGTAAGACAGGCAGAAAAAATGATGCTTTCTATAATGATTCAGCTTTAGAAATCTTTGAAGATAACGTAGATGAAAAGCTTTATGCAATAATGACTCAGGTAGGGAAAATACAATCTGGTACATCTTTTTTAAACTTTTCGCGTCATCTATTTTCCAACGATTGGGATTTAATTCAGGTATTACGTGAGTTACTTTTAAATAAAAAAATGTCAGAACGGCAGAAAAAAAAGATAAAAGATGCCCTAAAGGATATAGTGAAATTCGGTGACCGAAAGAAACTACATTCTTCTGCTAATATTGGTGTTATTGCCAAGCGCTTTAGCCAGTGCATCAATGGTGATAGCCCTTCCCCTGAAGATCTTCGCAATAGTTATTTGAGTTTCCTTGAGCTTGAGTTACCCGCTACGTTTATCTATCAGGGATGGATTGATGAGTTCGGATATCATAATCGTAAACTAATGCTGTCATTTATGCTGGCTGCACTAGTAGCAGACATAAAATCCAGCGAGCCAGGAATACATTCACATGAGTTTGGACCGTTATCTACCAGACTTAGCAATGCACGAACGCTGCACACGTTGGATAATGATCTGGTCGTAAATTTCAGAAATCTAACATGCAGTTCAATGATGGCAAGTGAAAAAACAAGACAAAATGAAGAATTTTTTTTAAAACTTTTTTTGACTGGTTTAACCAACCCTGAAAAGTTAGGGGCTGATTATGATAAATTTCACAACGATTTTATGTCTGAGTTGATTGTCAAACAGCAGGCAATATTAATACAGATCTTGCGCAAAGTTTACGGCAGTACTCCAAACTTTCTTTATACCGATTATGGCTGTTGTGACAGGGCTGTTGAGTTTTTTTCTGTATTGTTGCAGTCACTTCATACGAAAGAGAGAAGGCAGGTTTCTGCAAGATTTGTTACTAATATAATCTAACCATTAGACATGTTGAATATCATCAATGAATATACTTAAAAAATTGATTTTTCAATTCAGTATTCGCCCAGAACTTATTGTGTTGTTAATGATGATCATGGTAGTGGTTATGCTGGTCATCCCTCTGCCTACGTATTTAATCGATTTTTTTATTGCTTTTAATTTGACTATGGCGTTGATGATATTTCTAGGTTCGTTTTATATTAACCGCATTCTGGAGTTTTCAACATTTCCATCGATGATAATGATCAGTACTATATTTCGTCTGGCTATTTCAATTAGTACCAGCCGTCTCGTGCTTTCAGATGCTGATGCAGGTGAAATCATAGCCAGCTTTGGGGAGTTTGTCATCGCAGATAGTTTGGTTGTGGGATTAGTTATCTTTTTTATTGTTACGATAGTGCAATTTGTCGTTATAACCAAAGGTTCTGAACGCATAGCTGAAGTTGCCGCCCGATTTTCTTTGGATGCAATGCCAGGAAAACAGATGAGTATTGATGCCGATCTTAAAGCCGGTCTTATTGATGAAAATGAAGTCAGGCAACGCCGGAGGGAACTGGAGGCTGAAAGCCAATTGTATGGTGCACTTGATGGTGCCATGAAATTCATTAAGGGAGATGCTATAGCTGGAATTATCATTATTTCAGTTAACCTCGTAGGTGGACTGGCTATTGGCGTAGCGCAGAATGGAATGGATGTCCATCATGCGTTATCTGTCTATTCTTCACTCACAATTGGCGAGGCCCTGGTAGCACAGATCCCGGCTTTATTGATTTCAATCAGTGGTGGCCTTATTGTTACGCGAGTAAACAATAATGAAAATATAAATCTTGGTGCTAAGATCCTACAGGATATTTTTAATAATAAGTCAAACTTGATTATCGCTGCGATTCTTTCTATGTCGTTGGGTTTGCTGCCGGGTTTCCCTTTCGTCGTTTTTTTCGTGTTGTCGATGATTTTGCTGGGAATATTTTGGAAGGGAAAATACAAAAAAAATAAAATAGTAAGCGTATCTGCATCTGGTATGGATGAGTCTGGCCAGACTACTGTCAAAAGTAAACCTGTCGTCATTGGAGGAGAATATATCCCCGAAACAGTTCCATTGATTATCAGGTCTTGGGCAGGGTATGAAGATTTTTTTATTTCTAATAATTTTACTTCATTACTGAAGAAGCTTTTTTTTGTAGAGTATGGAGTTCGCTTACCTGATTTCATCATCATCTATGATGAAGGTGCGGAACAGGGGAAACTGACGGTGGCAATTAATGAAATACAGGTTGCTACTTTTGACTTTTTTCCCGATATGCACAGGATCCTCTTCCGGGGTGATGAACTCAAGCTGATAAACGAGAGTGTTAAAATAGTCAACTCGTCACAAGGAATCACCTATTGGATACCAGAAAAAAATAATGAAACTGCAATAAAACTAGGTTTTTATTTACGCAGTCCAATAGACGAATTTTATTCATGCGTTTCGACATTACTCGTTCGTAATATTGCTGAGTTCTTCGGCATCCAAGAGACTAAAACTTTACTTGACGATCTCGAAAATAAATATCCTGATTTATTAAAAGAATGCTACAGAAATAATACGGTTCAACGTATTACCGAAGTGTTCCAGCGGCTGCTAAAAGAGCGTATATCAATCAGAAACATGCGACTTATTCTCGAAGCTTTGGTCCAGTGGGCTACTAAGGAGAAAGATCCTATTATGTTAGTTGAGCATGTGCGGGGGGGGTTGGCTCGCTATATCTCTAACAAATTCGCAAATCATGGACGTATCAGGACGTTAGTCATGTCGCATGATATGGAACGAATTATTCGTGATGGTATACGCCAGACCTCTGGGGGTACATTCATCAATCTACCACCTCCTGAATCTGAAAATATCATTCAGAGTCTCGAATCCTGTCTGCAAATAAATAGGGAAAATACGCGCGATGTGATCTTAATGGTATCTATGGATATTAGACGATTTACTAAAGCTCTAATAGAAGGCACTTATCCAGAACTAGACGTGCTCTCATTTTCAGAGGTTTCAAGTAGTGTGGATATTGATGTCATAGGGTCATTGTAAGATTAAAAGAGAGAGTGCAAATGAAATATGATATTGCAGAATTAATTTCTACTATGCTCAAAGATGCTGGTATGTCAGAATTTCTGAGTGATGATTTATCGAATCATTCCACTATATCTCTCAATATGAAAGAGAATATTCCGGCTATTCATATTAAAAGTGTCGATGATGATGTATGGCTTTGGACAAAACTCTGTGACTATAATATTACCTCGTTAGCCTATTGTAGTATTAACCTGCTGCCAATCATGCTGGATTATAATGAGGAATTCTTTTATACAGGCCAACCTTGTTTATACCCTGTTGACGGGCAGCTAGAATTACGTGCAAAAGTCATGGAAAAGTTCTTGGGATCTGCCGATGATTTTTTGTCCGTGTTAGATCTTTATCTTACTATCATGCTTAGTTATCGCGATGTTTTAGCTTAACCTTGAGGTTTTAACGATGAATCCACAATTGTTAGTCCGTCTCGCACATCCACTGCGTATCCAGGGGAGTGTTATTGAGGCATTCTTGCCGGGAACTAAGATTGGTGAAATTTGCGAAATTCAGAAATCGTTAATTGAAGATGATCTCTTAGGGCTTGCCCAAGTGACGGGTTTTAACAATGAAAATACTTTTTTGAGCCTGCTAACAGATAATTTGGGATTTTCCTGTGAGAATGTTTTGTTCCCCACGGGAAAGCCATTTTGTATTAATGTTCATGAGGACCTGATTGGCACCATCATCGATGCTTCAGGTGCGATCAGAGGGCGCTTCGATGAGCAGTCTGTTAATCCGTTAACTAAGAGTAAAAGTATCGTTGCGTGCAGAGCGCCGCTCGATTTTACCTTACGCAGACCCATTGCTGAGCCCTTGATAACCGGCATTCGGGCTATTGATGGTCTGCTGACCTGTGGTGTGGGGCAGAGGATAGGTATTTTTGCGGCTGCAGGCTGTGGTAAAACATCTTTGATGAATATGCTCGTTACGCATTGCGAAGCTGACGTCTACGTCATAGGATTGATTGGTGAGCGAGTTCGCGAAGTTACTGAATTCGTTGAATCCATGAAACTTTCCTCACGCCGTGCAAAAGTGATACTCGTTTATGCAACTTCGGATCGCTCTTCTGTTGAGCGCACCAACGCAGCACAAGTTGCATCAAGTATTGCAGGATACTTTAGTGAGTTAGGAAAAAAAGTATTACTTTTCATAGATTCTGTAACGCGCTATGCACGGGCGCTGCGTGATGTTGCCTTGAGTATGGGGGAGTTGCCGGCGCGACGGGGTTATCCAGCTTCAGTTTTTGAATCATTGCCGAAGCTACTTGAGCGCCCAGGTTGTTTTATAACCGGTTCAATAACCGCATTTTATACAGTATTAATCGAAAACGAAGAAGAAGCTGATGTGATTGGCGACGAAGTGCGTTCAATTCTTGATGGGCATATTTATCTTAGCCACAAACTTGCTGCAAAAGGACACTATCCGGCTATTGATATTCTGCAAAGTATTAGCAGGGTTTTTTCATCAGTCACTGATGATAATCATCAGCAATTAGCGAAAGTTTTTCGCTCTTTACTACAACGTAAAAGCGAAATGCAGTTATACATTGATCTTGGTGAATACCGTTACGGCGAAAATGTTGATAATGACATAGCTTTCGATAAAGCGGGTGATATTGAATTGTTTCTTAGACAGGATCAGGAAGAGAAAGTCGATATTTCATCCTGCCTGGAGAGGTTGTATGGATGCGTGGTCTAAAGGTCGGCAGCTAACGGTACTTTTAGATTACAGGAAGACTGCTGTTGAGCGTCAGATCTTTATGGTTAAGAAAACACTATCTGAAATTAATTTATCACTTGAGGAAAAACACGAAAGATACAATTCAATCAATAAAGAAATAAAGTCATTAACACCATGCGGGGTGTTTCACAGGACTGATATCTATAAAAACATACGACGACAGGGTGTATTGTTATCACAACAGCAATATCTATCTCATGAGATAAAAAGGCTTGAAGATAATAAAGCTGAAAATGAGCAGATGCTGCAGGAAGGGGTCAATGTAAGAAACGCTTTAGAAAAAAAAAGTTATAAACTTTTCGGCTACTTTCACAAGCAGCATGTGAAATTTATTGTTCGCAGTGAAAACAATATTGAACACGAACATCATGAGACATTTTTATATGGTAGAGCAAAGCATTAAAATAAATGAAATTTTATCATTAGAAAACGTCGGGGTATCTGACGGTGAATCTTTTATGTCCATACTCAACAGGCAGAAAAAATCGAAACAGAATGAACTCGCCCAGTGCGAAGTCTCTTTTACACAGGCATATTGTTTTCAAATTTTCTTTGAGCGTTCTCTTGGTGGTGGTGGTAATAACACGACTGGTGGAGTGGTGGGACACTTATCATCACAAGAAAA
The DNA here is from genome assembly GCF_000026185.1 of Erwinia tasmaniensis Et1/99. Classification (NCBI taxonomy): domain Bacteria; kingdom Pseudomonadati; phylum Pseudomonadota; class Gammaproteobacteria; order Enterobacterales; family Erwiniaceae; genus Erwinia; species Erwinia tasmaniensis. The sequence continues at coordinate 2,157,648 of NC_010694.1, read as the reverse complement.
ACTCAAGTTTCTAGAGCCAATGAAGAATAGTGAAAACGCTGAAAAGTCTATTTTTTATCGCATAACTCAATCTCTTTTGGTACAGCAGAAAATAAATCCTGGCTCACCGATCGAAAATAAGTTGAAACAGGAAAACAGTGAGAGCCTCGATACATCACGGATAATTTCAACCGGTTTGTTAAAGCCGGATGAGTATGCCCAGCACTTTCAAGATAAAGATGAGGTTGCTGGTGCCAGGCTATATTCTCCAGTGTCTCTTCTTCATGAAGATATGCTATCAGCGGATAAAAAAAATATTATCAATGGCGAAGCGCTTCACCAGACATTGAGCAATACTCAACAATTTATAAGAAAATCAATCTCCACCGGAGACCCCGGCGTTGAGTTAAATTCAACTAAAAATTGCGAACTTGAATATCAATTCCAACGCTGGAATGGCGATCATTTTGTAAGAGTATCACTGCCCACAGAATTTAGCAGCGATGGCATGGTTAAGCTCACGCCCTCTGATATACGTGTAGCTGATGCGCTTTCTAAAAACATAGACAGTAAGCTGCACCTTATACCCGATGTTCTCATGCAGCAACAAAAAGAGAACAGACGTGAACACCCTCATGCAGAAGAAGAGGAAGAATGAACTTACGTACTCATTTACGTCTGAGGAAGGAAATAGAATGTGGTACTGAGTTACTCAAAATTCATCATCCTGGTAGTGAAATAACAGAACTTGAGCAATCGGTGCGCTACCTTAGTCTCTCTCTTTATAATAAAGATGGAGTATATAATACAGCACTGCTTAATGTGGATATGTGGTTACAAGAGTCAGATTATGAACTTCCCGGTATTCCGTGGCACTTGGTGCCATTGAACTACATAAGGAGATTGCTCGAAACTTTGCAACTTACGTTCTTAATCGGCTCTGAAATATGGGAAATGGAGGGGATAAAACTACCGCCTCAGAATTTACCCAGTGAAGTTCTTTCTCTGCCTGCACGGCCATACCCACTTTTATGCCATGAATGGTTAGAGAGTCATAATTCACTTATTAATACTCTGTACTTGAGGAAATGTGGCATTCCCTTCGTTATTGATGTTATTTTGGGATATAGTCAGTTGCCAGTAATAAAAGTGGTTGATGTTGCTAAAGGCGATCTATTGCTCATTCAGCATCAATCAGGTTATTTGCAAATTGGGTCAAAGAAAATATTCATTCTGGATTTTGTTGACAAAAAGGAGATTGTTGTGCTGGATAAATTAACTGATTATGAAGATCACTATCGTGATGAGGAAGAAAAGTTATTTAGCTGGTCAGATCTTTCTGTTGAAATTGAGTTTGTTCTCGACAGCAAGTCTTATACTCTCACAGAATTGGATGCCATTCACCCAGGGATGATCTTACCCTTAAATCAGGATGCGGAAAAAAGGGTTAAGATATATTTAAATAAAAAGTTTTTTGCGCGCGGAGAATTGGTGGCACTCGAGAGTGGAAATCTGGCGGTGGAAATAAATCAGATCAACAAAGATTTAACGAATGAAATGGACATTCCCGATGTTGAACAATGAAATTTCATTAATTGCACTGCTCTCTTTTTTCACCTTACTGCCATTCATCATAGCAGGAGGGACTTGTTTTATAAAGTTCTCGATTGTCCTGGTTATGATGCGCAATGCACTAGGTATACAGCAGGTACCCTCAAATCTGACACTCAATGGTGTCGCGCTTGTACTTACTGCTTTTGTCATGATGCCGGTTTGCCAGCGCATTTCTGGCTATATAGAAGCCAAAAGTTTAGACTTTAACGAAAGAGGGGCACTTTCCCAGTTGATGAATGAAGGGATAGAAAGCTATCGAGAATATCTGGTGCGTTATTCTGATCATAATCTGATTCTATTTTTCAATAATGTTGAACACAGAAATGAAGTTACGCTCGAAGACCGGGTGCCTGATGAAGAACTAAGCCAGTTGTCCTTACTGACCTTGATGCCAGCATATGCACTAAGCGAAATACAGAGCGCCTTCAGAATTGCTTTTTACCTGTATATTCCCTTTGTTGTCATAGACCTGGTGGTATCCAGTATTTTACTGGCATTAGGAATGATGATGATGAGTCCTGTTACTATTTCAATTCCAATTAAATTAATCCTCTTTGTCGCAATGGACGGTTGGGCCTTATTGGCTAAGGGGCTGATCACTCAATATCTCGATCTGATGACCTCATGAATAATACATTATTTATAAGTAATACAGCACTTGTTGTCGTATTAAAACTCATTGCTGTTCCTATTGTTTTCGCTACTTTAGTAGGTATTATCGTTGGCCTTTTACAGACCGTTATGCAGATCCAAGAACAAACCTTACCTTTCGGTTTAAAAATGCTTACGGTATTTGCCAGTCTTTTAATGTTATCAGAATGGTTTTCTGCCGAGATGCTAAGTTTTTCAAGACAAGCTTTCGACATGGCGTTTGGCTGATGCGGTAAAATTCATAATGTTCATTATTCTTTATTTCAATTTTCAACATAATGCCATGATATATGTCGTTGCTTATGCTCGTCTGGCAATCGTTTTCTATTTGCTTCCGATACTGGGCGACCGGATTTTATCCAACCTGATAGTTAAAAACTCAATCATATCACTCGTTATCATTGGTCTATGGCCCTGCTATGAACCTGATATCGTCACTGAACGGGGATTGATATCTGTATTGGTCGAAGAATGTTTCATGGGCTTGCTTCTCGCAACTGTTTTATGCATTCCTTTCTGGATCGTTATTGCGCTTGGTGACATTCTGGATAACCAACGTGGGGCGACCATAAACGATATTTTCGATCCATTGAGTGGCGGACAAAACTCCGTTTTATCTGCTTTTTTCAATTTTTCTTTTGGTATGATATTTTTTTCAAGTAATGGAATGCTGTTACTAATGAATGCATTGATGAAAAGCTATCAGTATTTACCTCAGGGTCATGATATCTCAGGAGTTAATTGGTCGAAAGCTGGGAAATTATTGGTTGAATTGGTTGAGTGTAGCATCATGCTGGCAGCGCCGGTTATCATAGTGTTGCTGGTCACGGAAATATTGCTCGGAGTTTTTGCCCGATATTGCCCACAGCTGAACGCATTCTCGTTGTCACTCACTTTAAAGAGTTTCATTACATTTATCATCTTTTTGTTATACGGGTTAAATGCTTTAGCTGACGAGCCGCTTAAATATTTCTCGATCAATTCCCTATATGTTTTTTTTCCAAGTGGGTGATGATCTATGGCACAAAAAACGGAGCTTCCTACTGAGAAAAAACGCAAAGATTCTGCCAGAAAAGGACAAACTCTCAAGGTGAAAGATTTCACCACTACAGTGATATTACTCTCAGGCAGTTATTTTTTATGCTATGGCGTTAATTTTGATGATTTCATCTTTTTTTATACTGGGGTTCTGAATGATAGTGAATCGTTGAATATTGATGGTTTCATCATGGAAATGACATCTATTTTTTTAAAATTAGTGTTTCCGTTTATTGCTATTTGTTGTCTTTCGGGTATTGCCGCTACGTTGTTGCAAACTCGTTTCAATATTGCCAGTGAGGGGTTGAAGTTAAACTTTAAAGCACTGAATCCTGTTGAGGGATTTAAAAAAATATTTAGTCTTCGAACGTTAAAAGAGTGCGTCAAGTCAGTCTGCTATTTGGGCGTCTTCATATGCACCTGTTATAGTTTACTTGATAGCGATCTGAAAAATATTTTAGCTATCCGTAATGCAGGTATTGTTCAGTTAATCGTAAGTATGCTATCGCTAACGGTGAAAGCGGTGACAGTATTCGCTGCCTGGGGAGCTTTAGTACTTTGCGCCGAATTTATTGCAGAGTATTTCCTTCATGTTAAAGATCTCAAAATGGATAAATATGAGGTAAAGCAAGAACGTAAAGAAACTGAAGGGAACCCGCAAATAAAAAATGCCAGGAGACGTGCTCACCAGGAAATCCTATCCGGAGAAGAGAGAGCTGCTATCAGAAATTCTTCAGTTGTTATGGCAAACCCCACTCATATAGCGGTAGCTATCTACTTTAATCCTGATGTAGCACCTTTACCTTTCATTGCGCTGCGAGTGACTAACTTCAAGGCCAGGTCTGCTATTTCGTATGCAGAGAAAATTGGTATTCCTGTTGTGCGTAATATTTTTCTGACGCGTAGACTTTATCGTTCTTATTATCAGCACAGTTTTATTTCACTGAACGATCGCGATCTGATGTTAGTCATGGAAATCCTCATTTGGCTACGTCAGGTAGAAAATGATGATATAGGAAGAGATGATATTGAAAGAGGTGATGCGCTCAGCGAACTGGACAAGACTGAAAGTCATATGCGAGACACATAATTTAAAATTCAAAAATATAACATATACAAGATGAAAAGTACGCTTTTCTTGTACTAAGCCCCGTTAATGCCAGGTATGATGCACAATGTATACTTCACCGTCTGCATTCGGGTTAATTGCACTTACTGCTAAATATTAAGCAAGTTATCTACGAGGTTGTAAATGGAATATGAAAATACCAAGCGTATTTTGACCCCGCAAGACGAATTTAATAATGATATTCCGCTCGATGAATACTCAGATAGTCTTATCGAGGCAATTCAAAACGGGGCGACACTTAAAGATGTGCAGGGCGTATCAACTGAGACAATGAATGATATTTATAAAATTGCATACGACTTCTATCATCATGGCAAGCTCGATGATGCAGAGTCTCTTTTTAGATTTCTCTGCATTTATGATTTTTATAATTCGGAGTATTCAATGGGCTTGGCCGCTGTGTATCAATTAAAAAAGGAGTATAGAAAGGCCATTGACTTCTATGCTTTAGCCTATTCTCTGGCAGAAGAAGATTATCGTCCTATGTTTTATGCAGGGCAATGTAATTTAATGCTGCGTAATGAAGCACTGGCCCGAAAATGTTTTTCGATAGTGGTTAAACGATGTCGGATTTTACGACTTAAAGAAAAAGCTCAAACAATTCTTATAGCGCTGGATGAAATTAGCGATGGTTCAGAAGTTAGTCCACTAAATGAAAGTATTTAACGGGAATGACAATGAATATACCTTCAGACAGTTTTGACAACTCGCTTCATCTTTCGGCAGAATCAGAAGTCAGCAACGAAGAGTCAAAAAAGGCCGTTAACCGATTACACCACATTGGCAGTCGTCGTCAGCTATGGGAATATCCACGAATAGGTCAAGTCAGAGAGGCTCTTAGCTCTCTGCAGCCAGAGCAATTGTCTTCCGTGCTCGAAAAAGCAGGTAATGCACTGTATGGCAATGCAGGAAGCGTGCCTTTGAATCATCAGGATGTTCCGCACCTGTCTACTCCAGCTGATGTTTCACGTTCGGGAAATGCTGGCCAGCGTGAACCGATTGCAGCTCACGAAGCTCAACACAAATATAGCGCTTCCGTAGAAATGACCGCGTTGTTGTGCAGAGTTACTCAGTTAGCGGCGGACAGCTCTCTGGAAAAAATGGCGTCAACACTACACGCGTTTAATGCAATGATACGCGGAGCAACGCTTTCCTATACCAACTTTGCTACTGACATAGAAAGCCAGGGACTAGACTGGACGACTAAAGCCGACATGCTGGCAGAGGCGAGGTCACAGGATGCTGGCCTCCAGTTGCAAATAGGTAAAGCACAATCCACATTGGATGACGCGCAGCATACCCTTGTCGATCTGCTTAATCAGGCTGAAACCCAAGACCCCATATCTGCATCGCTGCAAAAACAACTCATGGAAGCAGAGGGTCGATTCGTCGCTGCGCAATCAAAGTTCAACAGCATCACACAGAGTCATCAACGCTACGTGGCCGCCGTGCTTAATCCCGCGATTCAGTCAGAAAGCCTGTCTAAATTGGTGCTGAATACCACGATGGGCCAGGCAATCTCGTTGATAGCTTCACTAACGCTACAGCAGCAAAACATCATTCTGATCCGCCATCAGGAAAGTGAAGAGGATGCGAACAGTCTGACTTTCCTTATCGCTTTAATGTCGAAGTTAATTAATCAAAATGCAGGGGAAGACCTGAAGGCCACATCCATTTTGAAACAGAAGTTATCTGAAGCCGCTGCAAAAGACGCGGAGAAAAAAGCTCAGGAGTATGAAACTCAAATCCGTAAGGCTGAGGAGATGCAGAAAACGATGGGGTGCGTCGGTAAGACACTTGGATGGATAATCACCGTAGTCAGCATTGCCGCTGCAGTATTTACGGGTGGCGCATCTCTGGCTTTCGCTACGGTGGGGCTTGCTCTTATGCTGGGAGATGAAATTAATCAGGCTATTAATGGACATTCGTTTATCCAGGAGGCCATGCAGCCGATTATGGAAAGTATTATTCAGCCCCTGATGAAATTATTGGCTGATGCTTTTACTGAAATCGTTAGTATATTCGGTGCGGACAAAGCCGCTGCCGAAATGGCAGGTCAAATTATGGGGGCGCTGGCCGTTGCTATACTTGTCATTGCTGGCGTGATGCTTGTTGGTGTTGGTATCAGCAAAGTTGGTGGGGTGCTGATGGAAAAAATCACTAGCAATATAGCCAGTGGATCACTTAGAAAGATTATGGACAGTGCGGCAGGACAGGTGTTTAAGCGTATCACCCAGGGACTTTCTCGTTCTTTCAATGTAGATGAAGTCACAGCCGCGCGCGCTTCAACCTATAGTCAGGCTGCCGTAACGGGGGCTGGAATGATTAACACGGTCATTAAGTCCGCCGGCAATATCGAAGCGGCAGATATGATGGTTATTGCCGCGAAAGCTCAAGCTAAACTAATGAAAAACTCTGCCATGCAGGACCTGCTTGACAGTCTGATGAATCAGGCGACTGATGCATTCAGTCTACGGCTTAGAATGGTTAAAAAAATTATTGAGAATATTGCTACGGTAGCAGAAAACCAGGTGCAGGCCGGGAGATATATACTCGATAAAATGAGCCATGTGGCGGGCTAGTTCTGTCTTCTCGTTATTATCAACTCTTCAGAAAGGAAATCTCTATATGACTCATGTAAATGCGACGGTTTTCCCTACAATATCATTACCAAACTTGGACCACGATGTGCCCAGGCATCTTAAGCAGAATCAAATAAATATTACCGAGGATATCTTTAAGTTTTTGGATGAAAACAGTTATCCAGACGCTGAAAATAGACCTGAGTTATCGAGCCCGATACAGAAAAAGACTTCTGCGAATAATATCAATATCAACAACGTACGAAGTCCTACAAAGAGTAGGGTAAACACTCGTGATATTGATTCTCTTGAGCTAATTGCGAAATCTCGTGGGGATGATTTCAGCTTAGAGATTGCAAAATTATCGACAGAGGTTATAAAACCTCCCAGATCGTCACAAGCCCCTTTGCCCCGTTCATCTTCATTTAAAAATATGTTTGGCGATTTAGGAATGTTGTCGGTGAGTAATTTAGTTGTCCACATGACTAATATAGAACGTACGGTGTTCAACGTATTGTCTTCTGAGAGTATTCGACGAATGGTGACGACTGCAGTCAATGCCGGTCAACATGTTATTGCTGCGGCTAAGCAGAATTTCTCTGGAGCAATTGTATCAGGCATAGTGGGTTCTGGTGTACAGGTTGCCAGCGGTGCGACAATGTGTAAAGCGATAAAAAAAGAACATAATTCTATCGAGGGAAACCTGAAGGCTGCAAATGTCAAAAATGCGGCGGCACAAGAAAATCAGGTAAGTATTACCAAAAATTTGCAACAGCAACATAAGGACGGTAAAACCCCTGATGATGAGATGGTGATGAAAATGGCCAGATCACATACTAAATTGCACGAAGAAGCCGCTAACCATCAGATCGATCATCAAAAAATCGTCAACAAGACTTATCAAATTCGGGCTAAAACTGACCTGGTTAATCAGGTGAATCATGCGGGGCAGCAGACTGTTGTAGCTGGTTTCGCCGTTAATGCTGCCGCAGAAACGAATCAGGCCGAAGTGTTGAAGTCTGGCCAACAGGTTCATCATGAAATTTCAGATAATCATAAACAGAAAGCTAAAAGCGCAGAAGACACGCAGGCCGCAATCAATCAATTTGTTGATGCCTGGATAGCGAATAATAACAGCGCAGTATCCTCGATTGCAGGGCGTTAGTCATATTATCAAATCAGGGGATGAGGATACATCGCTTTGGAAATGAACAGGGTTAATATGGCAAAGATTCTTGTTGTCCCATCTCAGAACGGTGAGGATTTCGCTCAAGTATATGTTGCTGACAAGCAGACTGCTCCTTTGCTTGAAAGCGAGAGAGTTTTAGATATAGAGATTTCACAGCAAATTCTGGATGCCTTATCAGGCATAGAATTTGATTATAAATTCCGTGGGCTTAAAAATACTTTGGATGGCTTTGTGTCGGAGTCCATTGAGCCTCATTCAAAGAATGTTGAAAACTTGGCTAAGAAATTGGGCGATTTATCGGCAGAGTTGTATAGCCAGGACGCCCCTTGTAGTGTGGCCAGACAAAAGGAACTCGCGGATGATATTCTTAGCATTTTAAGTGGTTTAAATAGCGAGCGGCGGAACGTTTCCGTTAAGACTGAGTTTTCACATCATCAATCTAAGCGTTCGCTAGAGGATCTTAAGGAACTACAGGCTGTCTCTCACGAAGGTAGGATCACTATCGGAACAAGTTATGCCGACCTGTGGGCGAAGATTTCTTTGGCTATATGCAGAATAAAGTCTGAGTATATCGATTTTTACGCTGGGCTAATGAAAAAATATTTAGATATGTATCAATCATATAACAAAGATGTTCAAAAGGCTTCCTCTGAATCACTTTCAGCTGGTGAAGATGGCAATAGCGTTAATTTTGATAAGAAGATAATGAGTGACGGCTATAATAAATTCAATATTTTTTTAAGTACGACCGATTTGGGTAATGTAAAAGGCTGGGAGAATATGTCGGGAGAAGAACGATTAAATATGAGAACAACGCTGGATCCTGCTTTTGAAATTGCTGAAGATGGGGCGATTTCTTTCAATATGGCTCAGTATTCATCTATCAAGGGGGAGTTTCCTAATGGTAAAAACGGACAGGTGCCTGTCGCCACATACAATTCATGGCTGGTGCGTTTTAATGCCGTTGGAAGCGCTCTGCAAAGTAATATGCAATCTTTTTCATCACGTTACAGTCAGGCAAGTAGCACGTATGATACTCTAAATAAGGTCTTTAGTGAAACCATAAACCGGATGGGTAACAATGCCCTGGATTTTTTAAAACAGTGACATCCATCGTTTACAGTAAAAATCTCTAAATATGAACTGATAGCATAATTTTATTCTTAGAATTAATGATGCTTTCCGCTCTTCATTATGCGTTTTTCGATTCAACAAGAAAATAAGGTGTTTTTATGGGAGTGAATATTGCCAATGGCTTAGATTCGAGTATCACACCTTCCATTACATTGTCAAAAAAAGAAAACCGAAGGCAAGAAAGTAAAGTTTTTTCTTCATTGTCATCGGTATATTGTCCTGACTCCTCATGTTTTCCCAGAGAAATGAAGAGAAATATCAATGAAATCGCTGAAAAAAACGGCGAACTCCACTTGTTGAGCGAGAGTCTCATTAGAGACAATCTAGGTAAAAATAAGGTCAAGCTGGCGCAGGAAAATTCTAAATCACCCCTCTATTTTACTGATGGTGCGAGAGAGCTATTCAACAATTTGACCCTTTCGGGTATTAATCTCAAGGGTTTGAATATAGAAAGGGAGAGTAAAGAGAAAAAGACCGAACTATTTCTACTGGGGATTCTTACCAATTTTTCCAAGGATAAAATTAATCATCGCGCAGCAGATGAACTGAGTAAAATAACTGAGAGTGATAATTATACGGATGCAAAAACTACTGTCCTAGGCAGGGAGCTAAAAAATCTATTATTTATATCTGGTCATGATGCATTCCATCACTTTATTGAATGTTTTAATAATGAATGTGATAAAAAATGGTCGGAAATTCATCCCGGCCTTGCGCTTAATGACCCGAAGTCCGAGCAATATAATATCAATCAACGGTTTTGCAACAAGCACGCCATAAGCCTTATTAAATCGTTAACCGCCAGAAATGCTACGGAACTTGAGATTCAGACGCGATTTCGCCTTTTCAGGGATGTATTCCTGGCACAGGCATCTACGTTGGACAGCGGATATCCTGTCGACCGTTATTTGACAGAGGAGGCTGCTGCACTGACTTCTGAAATTACACCCAACGGCGCAGGAGAGCATCTCTTTCAAACTGAACGCAGCGATAACGCCGCCCGGTCCTCATGCCAAATACAAACGGTGGCCGAAATACATGCTCCGCCAGTCAATGACAAAGTCAAACGCCTATCGCATCATGAAATAGACAGGGTTAACAAACCTAATGCAGAACCCTCAGCTCTTTACGATAACGAGTCAGATGAATGCCAAGCGATAAATAATTAAAAGGATCTTAAACTTATACTATTAATTCACGAGAGGTTAAGTTGACAACCAATACGGTGTATTATGGCTCTGAATTTCTCCCAAATAAGGTCTAATGATCGGGTGTTCCTAAAATACCATATTTCTGCCAGCCCTGGGAAACTACAGATACAATTGGAGGTTGTACCAGTCGCTACTGGCAGACTATCTGGCCGATATGTAAACTTCATAAATATGAGAGAAAAAAGTTGTGATAAAACACAGTCACGTCAAATAAATATGAACGAGATACACTTGCCTACGGACCTTTTTTCACTGCTAATAGAGCGGAAAAGTCTGGGATAAAACGCGGTATTAGACTTCTCTTGGTTATCATGCTCGTTGACCGTATTATAGTTGTCATATCAATGCCATCTTCAAGTAGCAGGAAATTATGACCTCGTTAAAAGACGTTGCAAAACGGGCATCGGTTTCTCTGATGACCGTATCGCGCGCCATCAATAATCCCGGCCTGCTAAGTCAGGAAACCTACAGACGCGTTAAGCTGGCTATTGAAGAGTTGAACTACGTACCCGATTTCTCCGCGCGTAAAATTCGAGGGGAGGGCGCTCCACCCTCCATTGGGGTGCTGGCTTTAGATACGGCGACCACGCCTTTTTCCGTCGATCTTCTGCTGTCATTAGAAAAAACTGCGCAGCAACATGGCTGGAGCACCTTCGTAGTTAATTTGTTTGACGATAATGATGCGGAGCAGGCGGTCGACAAGTTACTCTCTTTCCGCCCTGCAGGGATTGTATTTACCACCATGGGCCTGCGGAAAGTGCATATTCCAGAGCGCCTGAGCGGCAAGCCGCTGGTGCTGGCAAACTGCGTCACCGACGATCGGGCCGTTGCCAGTTATATTCCGGATGATTTTCACGGGCAATATCTGGCGACGCATAAGATGATTACTCAGGGATATCGCAAACCTCTGTGTATTTATCTGCCTGATTGCACGCTGGCCGGCGTCAGGCGACGTCAGGGGTTTGAACTGGCCTGGCAAGAGGCAGGCGTACCTGATGCCGCCCGTCAACAGCACTTACCTTTCGGTGACCAGTATTATCTAGACACCGCGAAAATCATTGCTGCTCATCTACGCGATGGCCGTCCGGATTTTGATCTTCTGGTGTGTGGTAACGATCGTATCGCTTTCGTTGCTTATCAGTATTTATTGGCTGCCGGGTTGCGGATCCCCCAGGATGTGGCAATCCTGGGTTATGACAATATGGTGGGTATCGGCGAGCTTTTTCTGCCTGCTTTGAGTACGGTGCAGTTGCCCCATCTCGATATTGGTCGTGAAGCCGCCCTGCATATCATTGAGCAGCGAAACGATGTGGAAACTCATCAGCTCTCCAGCCCGCTGCTGCTGCGTGCCTCCACGCGCTAGACGGCCCGCCCAGCGGACGGGCTACCTGTCTTGTTATTTACTGATACAGCCTAACGTCCAGTGGGTGCACTGGATCACCTGCGCATGACCGTTTTCAGCGTACAGTCTTAACACCTGTTCCTGCGCCGGCGGGTATATCCTGCTGGTCAGGCAGCTTTCTCCCTGATTGACAAACACCTCAATCGAGGAGCGATCGATAAATATTCTCAGCTCCAGAAGGTCATCATCAGGTAGCGGAACGCTACGATAGCCGGCAACGCCGAGTCCTGACTGGCCTCGATCTAATATCAGCCTTCTTGACTGATTATCAACATACAGCCGGGTGGCACACTGACCACTTTCTCCGGCAGCAAACTCCAGTCCATATCGTTCTGCATCACTGTTCTTGCTATCCAGCGTGAGCTGTATTTCACCCGTTACAACAGAGAGGTCGAACTCACAACGCTGATTTTTCAGGGAAATAGGCTCAAGAGAATGGCGATCCTTGCGTAAACTTTCCAGTTCGCGCACAGGAGCCATTCTGACCCGACCTTCTGCATCCAGCGTCAGCTCCCTGGGCAGCGTCAGACATCCTGCCCAAAAATCCTCTTTGCTTGGCATGGCAGACTCCCACATATCCATCCAGCCGAAAATAATGCGCCGCCCGTCTTCGGCGAGAAAAGATTGGGGCGCATAAAAATCATGCCCGCTATCGAGCTCCTGGAAATTCCGTTCAACCACAAAATCAACTTCCGGCTGCCACTGACCCAGCAGATAGCCGCTTTGGAAAAGATTTCGGTAGCGATAACCTTCAGCCTTCATCCCCTGGGGGGAGAACATCAGCATAAATTTGTCGCCAAGCGGGAAAAAATCCGGGCATTCCCACATATAGCCTGAATGGCTATCGGCTTTGGCCAGCACGCGCTCAAATTGCCATTGGTAGAGTGAATCAGCGCTATACAGTAAAACCTGCCCGATATTATCCTGCGTACGCGCGCCGACGACCATGTACCAGCGATTATCCTGGCGCCAGACTTTGGGGTCGCGAAAATGCATGATGCCTTCGGGCGGTGTGAGTATTACTCCCTGCTTGCTAAAGTTGATCCCATCCGTGCTGGTCGCAATGCACTGCACCTCGCGGATGGCACTGTCGTCACCAGGCTGCTTCAACCAGACGTGTCCGGTATAAATAAGAGTCAGTACGCCGTTATCTTCAACCGCACAGCCGGAAAAACAGCCGTCACGGTCATATTCATCGCCGGGTGCCAGTGCAATCGGCTGATGCTGCCAGTGGATCATATCGCGGCTGGTCATATGCCCCCAGTGCATGGGGCCCCAATTTTCATCATAGGGATGGTGCTGATAAAAAGCATGATAAAGACCACGGCTGAAGACCAGACCATTTGGATCGTTCATCCAGCCGGCGGGAGGAGCCAGGTGGAAGTCAGGATAAAAGCGGTCATTAACCTTTTTTTTCAGTTCCTGTTGGGCTTGATTTGCGCGTTGCAGCGTATTTTTCATCATTAGTTAACTCATTTAAGGCCGATATAGCAGGCGGAAATATTTTAAACTGTTAAGCAGGTACGTCGATCACTTTGGTAATTTGCTTTTCTCCCTTCAGAAGAAAAGCGGATATCACCACAAAGCTGGCCACCATCGTCCCCATAATGATATAGGTATCGGCGAAGCCGATATGGTCGTAGCCGTAGCCTGCAACAGGGGAGAGCACGCTGGCGCAAAGTTGGGTAATAAACTGGAAACCAACCAGATACAGCGTGGCGGATAAGCGCTGGTCGAAGCGTGAAGCAATATATTTAAAAATCGAAATAAGCAGAATGGGCAATTCAACGGCATGTAACAGTTTCATTGCGGAAATCATTATTGCCCCGTCCGCTAAACCGGAGCCGAAAATCCGCGCTGCCATGATCGTTCCACTCAGCAGCAGACCTTTTTTTGCCCCGATCCTGTTTATCAGGAAAGGTGAAAGAAACATTCCGCCGGCCTCCAGAAACACCTGTAGAGAATTGAGAAAGCCATACATCTCGTTGCCCTGCTGTGGGGTTGAAAACAGCGATGCAAAGTAGACGGAGAACTGCTGATCGTAGACGTTGTAAACGCTGACGCCCATCACGAAAACCACTAACGCCCAGAAATTCGGCATGGCAAGCAGTGCCAGCGCATCCTTCATGGTGAGTTTTTGTGGGTTACCGTACTCAAGGGTGCTTAGCGCATCGACTTTTACCTCTTTTACCCAATACAGCAGGACCAGGAAAATCGCGGCAGAAGCAGAAGCCAGCCAAAAGTTGATATCAGGATCGATATTTAACAGCATGCCGGCGAAAAAGGTCGCTGAAGCCCAGCCCAGAGAGCCCCACATTCTGGCTTTACCAAACTCAAACCCGGCGATGCGGCTTACACGTTCAATATAGGATTCCAGCGCTCCGGTACCGGCAAAGAAAGTCGCACCGACATAAAGGCCCCCGGCCAGTGCGCCGAGCAGGATGTTAAATCTCAGCAGTTGCGCATAGACGAAGACGAAAAAAGGGCCGGACATCAATAGCATGAAGCCGAGAAACCACAGCAAATTTTTGCGTAATCCCAGCTTGTCTTGGATAAATCCATACAGCGGCTGGGCGCAGAAGGCCACCAGTGCGATGGCGGAAAATATCACTCCGGTTTGCGCACCTCGCAATCCCACTTCCTGATTTAGCCAGATAGAGATGAGCGAAAACGATGATGACCATGTGAAAAAGAAGAAAAAAAGCAGACCACTAAGCAGAATATAGTTTTTACGGGTTTCGTTATTCATGATTGTTCCATGTAGCCGAGTACTGCGCGTATTGTTAACGTTAACTTCCGGCTGGATAAATACCTCTCCTTGTCAGAATGTGATGTTAATCACTGATGTTAACGTTAACACTGCGGGGGTGTGATCGACTCCACATTTTTATCGGGGAGGGCAGAGCGTTGTAAAAAGCGCTTTAGGGGGGCTGTAAGGCATCTCGTGCCCATCATTGGCTCCTGTCACAGGAGGATGCGTAAGATAAACCTGGCAACTGGCGCATGGAATATAATCATGGGAGGACACATTTATCATTAAATGACATGACTTCGGCTGAATTTATCCGGAGTCTGTAAAAATACGAAGATTTCTGATTTAGAATTTTGCTGATTTTGAGCCAGGTTCAGCGGATTTAACCTCACCAAGAGGATCTGATGCTAAAATAGATTTAAGCATTGCCGCATATCTTAATTCGTAATCTTCCCGCAGTGGGATGTTGGCGAGTTTAGCGGTCGGTAAGTCAATGCCATCCTCAGTACATATTTTTTCTTTCAAATCATCGAAGATAGAAAAGTCATACTCAGCATATAACTTTCGTTCATTATAGAACATGCAATCCTGCATAAAAAATTCCTTTTTTTCATCGCTCATGTTGTCAATTATTGATGGTTTGATAAACCAACCATCACAAGTTGACATTAATGATTCTACGAAGGTTATAACATTTAATCTATTTGAAAAATAATCCTCTATTTTATCTTCATAAAATTGCGCATATCCTATCTTATTGGGAATGATGCCGATTATAACATTTGATTCTTTATATGGCACAACGATTGAGAATGTTTTAATTTTTTCGCCGAAAAAACAACCCCTGGTCATTGCATTAATACTTACAGGTATTTTGAAGTTTGTTTTATAGTAAAATATACGATAACCCATATTTTTAGTCGTTAATGTTCTGAACTCACAGGTAGGTACATCGTGCATCTCAATAAAATCTAATATACGTATTAAGTAATCAGATAATTTTTCTATTTCTCTTAGGTCTCTATCAACGCTCTCCGAACGTAAAAATTGTATTTTCTTTTTAACGATCGTAACAATGCGATCATCATATAATTTTTCGATTAAATTAGAATGACCACTTTTATCAAGAAAAGCCACGACTTCTTCGATTCTTATTTTATCGTAAGCATCAGGTGAGTTTAAGCCGTAAATAGAAATTGCAGCCTTTTTTTCTTCATTATTAATGATACATAATGATCGATATGCCTGTAACAATATTTCCCTTGTTGTGTGAATCTCATCTGTGTCAAGTCTCTTAAAGAAAGAGTCGTGAGTTTCGCAAAATCCTCCTTGTGCTGTGGCTTTTGATGTGCCTATTTTTTTAAAATAGGGTTTTTTTTCATAACGACTTATCTGGCGAGGCTTGAAATGAAATAGATGATAATCTTCAGCAATCGTTTCGAGGGAAAATCTCCTTGAGATTGCATGAGAATTGATGTTTTCGTCAAAGCAGTTAGGGTAACGGCATGTTTGCGTGTTAAAAATTACCATTATTCATCTCACATAATTATTTGTTAGAAAAATATTTACTCTGTCTTATTTTTAATTTTCTATATCATCTGCTAGAAACTGCATGTAGTCATTCTTTATTCAACTCTCGCCTAATGACAATATGCCGGGCTTACCGTTGAATTTAAATGGTAGCGCCTTGCTTTTTTTTCGTTAGGTTTAACTTATCTATATACTCATTTTTTAACTGCTTTATTGCGAGATGAGTTGAGAACCTATGAAAAAAAATCCACGCAACTGCATGGATTTTATCAAGTTTGCTTATCTTTCTGAGATTGACCAAAACCTCATGAGACAACAGAAGCGATTTAGACGTTAAACAAGAAGTTCATAACATCGCCATCTTTGACGATATACTCTTTACCTTCTGAACGCATTTTGCCCGCTTCCTTAGCCCCTTGCTCACCCTTGAAGGCAATAAAGTCATCAAAAGCGATAGTCTGAGCGCGGATAAAACCTTTCTCAAAATCAGTGTGGATTTTACCGGCAGCCTGCGGTGCCGTTGCGCCAACGGGTATCGTCCATGCGCGCACTTCCTTCACGCCCGCGGTGAAGTAAGTTTGCAGGTTTAGCAGGCTGTAACCGGCGCGGATCACGCGGTTCAGGCCAGGTTCTTCGATACCCAGCTCGGCCATAAACTCTTCGCGGTCGCCATCTTCCAGTTCAGCAATGTCTGATTCGACAGCGGCGCAAACCGGTACGACGACGGAGCCCTCATTGGCAGCGATTTCACGCACCTTATCCAGATACGGATTGTTTTCAAAACCGTCCTCATTGACGTTAGCGATATACATGGTCGGTTTTAACGTCAGGAAGCTCAGATAGCGAATGGCCGCTTTATCTTCGTCGCTTAAATCCAGCGCGCGCAGCATACCGGCTTTTTCCAGATGCGGCAGACATTTCTCCAACGCAACCTGCTCGGCTTTGGCATCTTTATCGCCACCTTTGGCTTTCTTCTGCACGCGCTGCAGGGCACGTTCACAGGTATCCAGATCGGACAGGGCGAGCTCGGTGTTAATCGTTTCGATATCATCAGCCGGGTCGACTTTATTATTCACATGGATAATGTTGTCGTTCTCAAAGCAGCGCACGACGTGGCCGATGGCTTCGGTTTCCCGGATATTGGTCAGGAACTGGTTACCCAGTCCCTCGCCTTTAGAGGCCCCTTTCACCAGACCGGCGATATCAACGAACTCCATCGTGGTAGGTAAAATGCGCTGTGGCTTAACGATCTCCGCCAGCTGGTCCAGACGTGAGTCAGGCATTGGCACCACACCGGTATTCGGCTCAATGGTGCAAAACGGGAAGTTAGCAGCTTCGATACCCGCTTTGGTTAACGCATTGAACAGGGTGGATTTCCCGACGTTTGGCAGGCCCACAATACCGCATTTGAATCCCATGTTGAATCACCTTAATAGCTTGATAATCAGGGGGTTGATTAACGCCCTGATATTGTCACAGACGGTTGTCTTAAAAGTTTTCGCGCATTATACACGTTATTTAAGCCTTGATGGCGTTGATTTCTCGTGCGCCTGCTAACTTATTACTTGAGATCCTACTCACATTTTCTCATACTGACGTGACTTTACAAAGAACCGGGAACCCTGCATGCCTTGCTCGCTGCTTACGCCACCCTGAAATTACCCCCCAGAGCAACGCCTGTTGCCGCCACTCGTTATTCTGACGAGCCAGCTGTGCCCAATAAATGCGGCACGGACTCTCAATCACGCTAAATGAAGACTGGAAATAGTATGTTTAACCTGAAAAATCTCAGGGCGAGCGACGTTAAAAATGACGTCCTGGCCGGGGCCGTTGTTTCTGTTGCACTGATCCCGGAAGCCACCGCCTTTTCTCTGCTGGCCGGCCTTTCACCGACTATTGGGCTGCACACCGCCTTTATCCTCGGGCTGGTTACCGCTTTCTTCGGCGGCAAGCCGGGTATGATTTCTGGCGCAGCCGGTTCCATTATTGTTGTTTTGATCGGCCTGATAACCCAGCATGGCTACGAATATGTGCTGCTGGCGACTATTCTCGCCGGGCTGATACAGCTGTCGATTGGCGTTCTGCGGCTCGGTAAATTTATCCGGCTGGTGCCGCAACCGGCGATTTATGGTTTCGTTAACGGGCTGGCCATTGTCATTATGCTGGCCCAGTTCCCGATGATCAAAGGGCAGGGGCCGATGATGTATGCCCTTGTGGCGCTTGCTATGCTGATAGTGTGGCTGTTTCCTAAACTGACCAAAGCCATTCCGGGCTCGCTGGCGGCGCTGATTGTCATCAGCGCCATTGCGGTTGGTTTTGGCCTTGATACCAAGCGCGTGGGCGATCTGGCGGATATTTCTGGCACGCTGCCGCAGTTCCACCTGCCGACCGCGCCTCTGAGCTGGGAAACGTTAAAAATCGTGCTGCCCTATGCGGTGGTGATTGCGCTGGTGGGGCTGATCGAGTCGTTATTAACGCTCTCCGTGCTCGACGAAATGGGCAGTAAAAAGGGCGCTGGCAATCAGGAGTGCGTGGCACAAGGGATAGGAAACACCCTCTGTGGCTTCTTTGGGAGCTTCGCGGGCTGTGCGATGATCGGTCAGTCGATTATCAACTTCACCTCCGGCGGCCGCGGGCGTATCTCCAATCTCGTCGGCGCGCTTCTGTTGATCCTGTTTGTTGTCAGTCTGTCGCAGTATATCGCGTTGCTTCCTGTGGCGGCGCTGGCGGGTATTATGTTTGTGGTCTGTATCAATACCTTCGAGTGGAGCTCTCTACGTCGTCTTAAGCATATGCCAAAGGCGGATGCTGTTGTTATGGTGGCCGTGACGCTGGTAACGATTTTCACCGATCTGGCGCTGGCGGTGATCTGTGGTGTGATTATTTCTGCGCTGGTGTTTGCCTGGCAGCATGCGCGTATCAGCGTTATTGAGCGCGCGGAAACGCAGGAACAGAAGACCTATCGACTGGAAGGTCCGTTGTTTTTTGGTTCCACCACGGCTTTTCAGGCGCTATTTAATCCGCATCAAGACCCGGATAACGTGGTGATTGACTTTGCGCGTACCCGCGTCATGGATTCCAGCGGGGTAGAGGCCATTGATAAGCTCACAGCCCGTTACCAGGAGGCCGGAAAGAAACTGCTCCTGCGTCATCTTAGTGAGGACTGTATACGCCTGCTGCGTCATGCCGGGCCATTTTGCAGCCACGATTTAGACAACGCGGAACCTAAAGCTGCCGGTAACGATGTCTGAAACGTAAAGCCGCCGACGATCCTGCCGTTAATCTGAAACCGTGTTTTCATCACGGAGAGGCAAGACGGCATGAAAATGACCGGGTGCGTATCCCTGCCTGTGCGCATACCCGCGAGACTGTCGCCATCGATTTGTGCCCGCCAGCGGAATGCGAAAATAAATGTTTTTCTGCCGGCGGGCATTCACGTTGACGTGGTAACGATAGCCGTTATTGACCGCCGTATTGCCGGACGTATCAACCCGCTTTAAAGCTATGGAGCCGATTCATGGCCTTGAGGCGATCTTCTTTCATCCATACTTCGGTACAGCGTACCGCCTCATCAACCGCATCATCAATCAGCCGTTGTTCTGCTGCCTGAGGTTTACCCAGCACAAATCCAACCACTTTCTGTCGATCTCCGGGGTGGCCGATGCCGATACGCAGACGATGGAAATTCTGATTGTTACCCAGCCTGCTAATGATGTCTTTCAGGCCGTTGTGGCCGCCGTGACCGCCCCCCTGTTTGAACTTTGCCACGCCGGGCGGCAGATCCAGCTCATCATGAGCAACCAGGATTTCTTCGGCGGGGATACGATAAAAGGTCGCCATTGCGGCAACCGCCTTGCCGCTAAGGTTCATAAAAGTGGTGGGGACCAGCAGGCGCACGTCTTCACCGCCCAGATTTAGCCGCGCGGTGAAGCCGAAAAATTTGCTCTCTTCCTTCAACGACTGATTATGGCGCTCAGCCAGCAGATCGGCGTACCAGGCGCCAGCATTATGGCGCGTGGCGGCGTACTCGGCGCCGGGGTTGGCCAGACCAACGATCAGTTTAATTCGGCTCACTTATCATGTTTCCTGCAGAATTCGGATGAAAACGGCCAGTTTACTCAAGCAGAGCAGATAACTCAAAGATCTGCGTAAAAAGCCGATTCATCACAGTGGGGAGGCGGGTGTGAAAATTGAAGCACGCCAGGGGGGCGTTAAGTAAATTTTTGTCAAATAATCACCGCTGAATGTGATCGCTGACTCATAAAAAGTTCTGAATGTTTCCTAGACTGGTCCTGTCTGGCAACGGGATTTGCTGTTGAAAAAAGTCTGGGGGGCACGATGAAACGTCAACATACACATCTTTTAGGTAATATCCTGATGATATTCGGGTTTTTGTTAATGATTGTCGGCATTGGTTATTCGGTCGCGAATCAGTTCCCACAGCTTAGCCTGCCGCAGTTTATGGTACATGGCGCGATATTCAGTATTTTTATCGGTGCTCTAACCTGGCTAGTGGGTGCCAGAGTCAGCGGCCGGGAGAAAATTGCCGACCGATACTACTGGGTGCGCCATTGTGGTGACCCGCGCTGCCGTCGTGGCGGCGGCCAGCACCATCATTAGATGAGTTAGCGCCTGTCGCACAAACGGGCGCACAGCTTTTATGGCGACCTCGGCTCATTATGAGCCCTGAAGCGAAGATGTTCTATAGGCTGCCCGTCTTGTCACTGCGTAATATCAGGACCTCATCAAAGCCTGCACTCTACCTTAGTCACATTCCACCACCGATCAAATAAAAAGGGACAGGCGTTGGCCTGTCCCTTAAGTGCTGACGAAATAAATGAGTACCCGGCACCGTAAGGCTGAAGCTGCATCACGCCCTGGCATCAGATGACGCCGGAGCGAACGCGATACCCAGCCTGCTTAATGCCTTTTAATGCTCAAACATGGCTGAAATAGACTCTTCATTACTGATACGACGGATCGCTTCAGCCAGCATGCCTGACAGAGTCAGAGTACGCACGTTAGGCAGCGCTTTGATCTCTTCCGGCAGAGGAATGGTATCGCACACCACCACTTCATCAATCACCGAGTTACGCAGGTTTTCGACCGCGTTACCGGAGAAGATGGGGTGAGTGGCATAAGCAAATACTCGTTTAGCCCCACGCTCTTTCAGCGCTTCGGCTGCTTTGCAGAGGGTTCCACCGGTATCGATCATATCATCAACCAGCACACAGTCACGGCCAGCGACGTCGCCGATGATGTGCATCACCTGCGACACATTGGCACGCGGACGGCGCTTATCGATAATCGCCATGTCCGTGTCGTTCAACAGCTTGGCAATGGCACGGGCACGGACTACGCCGCCGATGTCCGGGGAGACCACAATCGGGTTCTCCAGACCAATCTGCAGCATATCTTCTAGCAGGATGGGGCTACCAAATACGTTATCTACCGGGACGTCAAAGAAGCCCTGAATCTGTTCAGCGTGCAGATCCACTGTCAAAACGCGGTCAACGCCAACGCTGGAAAGGAAGTCGGCAACCACTTTGGCAGTGATTGGAACACGGGCAGAGCGCACGCGGCGATCCTGTCGTGCATAGCCAAAGTAGGGGATGACCGCAGTGATACGACCAGCGGAAGCGCGACGCAGGGCATCAACCATAACAACCAGTTCCATCAGGTTGTCATTGGTAGGGGCACAGGTGGACTGGATGATGAAAATATCACCACCGCGTACATTTTCGTTGATTTGTACGCTCACTTCACCATCACTGAAACGACCGACGGCGGCGTCGCCCAGGCTGGTGTAAAGGCGGTTGGCAATACGTTGTGCTAGTTCCGGGGTGGCGTTACCAGCAAAAAGCTTCATATCAGGCACGAGAAGAACCTCAGGCTTTGCGTCCAGAGAATGAAATAGCGAAAACAGCACTGGGCGGCATACTGTTTACGTTTTCATACGGGTGTCTTACCCAATGTCCTTAACGCCGAAACGCCAAAGACTTGGGGTATCTGAGAGCGGCCGTGCAGTGTCTGGAACGGAGTGACACTGTCACATTGGCTCTATTGCTCCGACAGGGTGCGATGTAGCGGAGAAATGTTAACGCCTTGCGCAATAAATCCCTGCAATCCAGCCGGAGCCAGCTCAAACACCTGACGGGCCGCGGACTCGGTGTCAAATTCTGCAAACACACAAGCACCCGTCCCGGTCAGGCGTGACGGCGCGTATTCTAGCAGCCAGGAAACAAGCTGTTCAACCTCACGAAAACGATTTCTTACGACTGCCTCACAATCATTGCGGAATTCAGCGGATAACAGGGCGCTGATTTCACGACGTGGCGTGTTTCTGGTCAATAAAGGATCATTGAACACCAAAGGAGTGGCGATACTGACCCCAGGGTGCATCACAAGATACCACTTCTCCGGGGGGGAGACCGGCATAAGCCGCTCGCCAACGCCTTCGGCAAAGGCGGCGAAGCCCTGCACAAACACCGGCACGTCGGCACCCAGCTGCAGGCCAAAGGCTGCCAGCTGGTGTAAACTGAAGCCGGTTTGCCAAAGGTGATTAAGCGCCACCAGCACCGTGGCGGCGTTAGAAGAACCGCCGCCCAGCCCGCCGCCCATCGGCAGCCGTTTCGTTACCGCCAGATTTGCGCCCGCGTTGGCTGGCAGGGTGCTGTGCTTTTGCGCCTGTTCGCGCAGCAGTTTTGCCGCACGAATAATCAGGTTGTCATCGTCCGGCACCCCGTCCAGCGGGCTCAACAGCCGTAAAGTCCCACTTTGATTGGTTTCAATCGTCAGGGTATCGCCATAATCGAGGAACTGAAACAGCGTCTGCAGATCGTGATAGCCATCCGGGCGACGGCCAGTGATGTAGAGAAAAAGGTTCAGCTTTGCCGGTGCGGGCCATGTGGTGATCATTTTATCGTCCAGCTATCCATCTTCAGTTTGATCCGCTGGTCGCCTTGCTGTAGCTCAATGTTGGCGGGAAGCTGTGGGTTTTGCTCGGTGTGGTAGTCAAGGTAGGTAACGTGCCAGCGTTTACCCTCTTCGCTGAAGTTGACTTCACGCAGGCGATACTGGTCGTCCAGCTGATAGTCCGTTGCTTCGCCCGGCAGGCCCATCATCCATTGGCGCAGATTACTGAGTGGAATGGTCATGCCGGTCAGTTGTGAGATCATCTGGGCGGCATCGTTACTGACGTACCGCTTGCCTTTGTTATCGACGATCTGTGCGACCTGGCCTTGCTGATCCAGCTGCAGTTCAGTGCTGCCAAGCGGATTGGTCAGCAGCAGACGGTAGCGGTCCGGCGCGCTTTGCTGCCAGTTGAAACGGGCATACACTTTTTGCCGTTCGGAAAGCCAGGCGAAGGCCCCACGAGTTTGATAGTGGGTGATTTTTTCTACCGCCTGCTGATGCTGATGCCACTGTAAAGAGGTCGGGCTTTGCCCCGGGTTTTGCGGCTGCGTATGCAGGCCGCAGGCCGTTAGCAGCAGGCTGGCAAGGGGAAGAAGCCGCATCAGGCGGCGTTTCGACGATAACATAACAGGGTCAGCTCCTCAGACTCGGTTCGGGCGTACTTGCCGCATTAACCGTTCACGCTAACCAGCTAAACTGACGCCGTCAATCAGCAAATTATCTGATTTGAGCGGCGGATAGGGATATCTTGTTGCAGGGATAGATGAAGCATGGCTTTTATTGATCCCGCGCATCTTGTAGAATGCGCCTCACAAAACCCTATCAACAGTGGGATCTCCCCGACCTGTCACCATGACGTTACTGGCTCTCGGCATTAACCATAAAACAGCACCTGTGGCTCTGCGTGAGCGTGTGACGTTCACGCCAGATACCCTTGAACAGGCGCTCAACAGCCTGATGGCCCAGCCGCTGATACAGGGTGGCGTTGTGCTGTCTACCTGTAACCGTACCGAGTTGTACCTGAGCGTGGAACAGCAGGAGAACCTGCAGGATCAGCTGATTGCCTGGCTGTGTGACTATCACCAGCTCAGCCCGGACGAGGTGCTGAAAAGCCTCTACTGGCATCATGGTAATGAGGCGGTCAGTCATTTGATGCGCGTGGCCAGCGGGCTTGATTCGCTGGTGCTCGGCGAACCGCAAATTCTTGGACAGGTGAAAAAAGCCTTTGCTGATTCCCAGCGCGGGCACTCGCTTTCCGGCGAGCTGGAGCGCATGTTTCAGAAATCATTCTCCGTGGCGAAGCGGGTGCGTACCGAAACTGAGATTGGTGCCAGTGCGGTTTCGGTGGCTTTTGCAGCCTGCACCCTGGCGCGTCAAATCTTCGAGTCGCTTACCACGGTTAATGTGCTGCTGGTGGGGGCGGGTGAAACCATTGAGCTTGCCGCGCGTCATCTTCACCAGCACAAGGTGAAAAAATTAATGATCGCCAACCGTACGCGCGAGCGCGCGCAGGTGCTGGCGGCCGAAGTTGAAGCTGAAGTGATTAGCCTGGCAGATATCGACGAGCGCCTCGCCGAAGCGGATATCATTATCAGTTCTACCGCCAGCCCGCTGCCAATCATTGGTAAAGGCATGGTAGAGCGCGCGCTAAAAAAACGGCGTAATCAACCAATGCTGCTGGTGGATATCGCCGTGCCGCGCGATGTAGAGCCGGACGTGGGCAAGCTGCCTAATGCCTATCTTTACAGCGTTGATGACCTGCAGGCGATTATTGAAAGCAATATGGCACAGCGTCAGGCCGCGGCGGTGGAGGCCGAAACCATCGTTGTGCAAGAAAGCAGCGATTTTATGTCCTGGCTGCGTGCGCAGAGCGCGGTTGAAACCATCCGCGAGTATCGCGCACAGGCTGATGAGGCGCGCGCCGAACTGGAAGCGCGTGCCATTCAGTCACTGCAGCAGGGGGCTGATGCCGAAAAGGTGCTGCGTGATCTGGCGCATAAATTAACCAACCGTTTGATCCACGCCCCAACAAAATCTCTTCAGCAGGCCGCCCGCGATGGCGACGGCGAACGCCTGCAAATTTTACGCGACGGCCTCGGGCTGGAGTAGCGTTTCAGGACCCACTTTTTAAAAGGTAAAATAATACGAATGAAGCCTT
Source organism: Erwinia tasmaniensis Et1/99 (assembly GCF_000026185.1). Classification (NCBI taxonomy): domain Bacteria; kingdom Pseudomonadati; phylum Pseudomonadota; class Gammaproteobacteria; order Enterobacterales; family Erwiniaceae; genus Erwinia; species Erwinia tasmaniensis. Next base: position 2,132,364 of record NC_010694.1, on the reverse strand, counting down.
CTATTGTTGCCAAACTGGAAGCCTTACAGGAGCGCCACGAAGAGGTTGAGGCGATGCTGGGCGATGCTGGCGTTATTGCCGATCAGGAACGTTTTCGCGCTTTGTCGCGGGAATATGCCCAGTTGACCGACGTCAGCCAGTGTTTCCGTCAATGGCAGCAGAGCCAGGAAGACATTGAAACCGCTGAAATGATGCTTAGCGATGCCGAAATGCGCGACATGGCACAGGAAGAGTTACAGACGGCGCGCGCCGCCAGTGAAGAGCTTGAGCAGCAGCTGCAGGTTCTGCTGTTGCCTAAAGATCCCGACGATGAACGCAACTGCTATCTGGAAGTCCGTGCCGGAACGGGCGGTGATGAGGCGGCCATTTTTGCCGGCGATTTGTTCCGCATGTACAGCCGGTACGCCGAATCGAGGCGCTGGAAGGTAGAAGTCATGAGCGCCAACGAAGGCGAGCACGGCGGCTATAAAGAGGTTATTGCTAAAGTTGTCGGCGAAGGCGCTTACGGACGCCTTAAGTTTGAATCCGGCGGACATCGCGTACAGCGCGTACCGGAAACGGAATCGCAGGGCCGCATCCATACGTCGGCCTGTACCGTGGCGGTGATGCCCGAATTGCCGGAAGCGGAGCTGCCGGATATTAATCCATCCGATCTAAAAATAGATACCTTCCGATCTTCCGGCGCGGGTGGACAGCACGTTAACACCACCGACTCCGCCATTCGTATTACCCATCTGCCGACCGGCATCGTGGTAGAGTGTCAGGATGAGCGTTCCCAGCACAAAAACAAAGCTAAAGCGCTTGGCGTGCTCGGTTCACGTATTCGTGCTGCTGAAATGGCGCGCCGTCAGCAGGAAGAGTCATCGACTCGTCGTAACCTGCTGGGCAGCGGCGATCGCTCCGACCGTAACCGCACCTACAACTTTCCTCAAGGCCGCGTGACCGACCACCGTATCAACCTGACTATCTACCGTCTGGATGAAGCGATGGAAGGTAAGCTGGATGCGCTGATTGAGCCTATCGTTCAGGAATATCAGGCCGACCAGCTGGCGGCGCTCTCCGGGCAGGATTAATGCAGATACGTAACTGGCTGCGTGCCGCAATCGCTCAACTTAGTGAAAGCGAAAGCCCGAAACGTGACGCCGAGATCCTACTGGGGTTAGTCACCGGTAAATCTCGTGCATGGCTGATCGGGTTTGACGACCACGAGCTGGACGCAGCGACGCTGAAACGACTCGACGCGCTGCTGGTTCGACGTGCGGCCGGTGAGCCAATCGCCTACCTGACGGGGGAGCGTGAGTTCTGGTCACTTTCGCTGTGCGTCACGCCGGATACGCTGATCCCACGTCCAGACAGCGAGGTGCTGGTGGAGCAGGCGCTGGCCCATCTCCCCGGTGGGCCCTGCTCAGTACTGGATTTGGGCACCGGCAGCGGGGCCATTGCGCTGGCGCTGGCCAGTGAGCGTGCGGATTGCCGGGTGCTGGGAGTCGACCGCATTCCTGCTGCGGTAGCGTTAGCGCAGCATAATGCCGCCAGACTGGGTCTGGCAAATGCGACCTTTATGCAGGGAGACTGGTTCTCCGCACTCAACCAGCAGCGTTTTGCCATGATCGTCAGCAACCCGCCGTATATTGACGCCGCCGATGAACACCTGGCGCAGGGGGACGTGCGATTTGAGCCTGCCAGCGCCCTGGTAGCTGGCGACAGTGGCCTGGCTGATATCAAAATTATCGCCGCTCAGGCAGGGCGCTATTTAGTCAACCAAGGCTGGCTACTGCTGGAGCACGGCTGGCAGCAGGGCGAAGACATCCGCCAAATTTTAGCAGACAAGGGTTTCTGTCAAATATCTACCCGCCAGGATTACGGCGGCAACGACCGCGTGACCTTCGGGCAAAAAACGGCTGATAGGGAACGTTAATGGCTGCCTGGTACATTCCGCTAAAAAATCTTCATCTATTCACCATGGCTATCACCATGCTGATGTTTGTACTGCGTTTTTACTGGCTACAGACGCATTCAGCCATGTTGTCCAGGCGCTGGGTGCGCATTGTGCCGCACCTGAACGATACGCTTCTGCTGATTTCAGGCGTGCTGCTGGTTACGGTCACTCATTTCTATCCGTTCAGCGTGCAGGGCCAATGGCTGACGGAAAAACTGTTTGGCGTTATCATCTATCTCGCGCTGAGCTTTATTGCCTTAGGGCGACGCCCACGCGCACAAAAAGTGCGCTGGATGGCGTTTGCCGTGGCGTCGATCGCATTACTGGCGGTCATCAGGTTAGCTACCACTAAAATGCCGCTGCTGGGGTTAGTATGACGTTGACAGTTGAGTTTGATTTGGATTTTGATTTTAGCAACACGTCGCTGAGTGAAGCGATGATTACCGCATCACGTTGTATTCGCAGTGATTTTCCCGAAGAAGAAGCCAGGGAGCAGCTGGCTGCACTGGTTGATGAAGCGCGAGCGGAAATTCCCTCCGATATGGCCGCAGATATGCAGATGCAGCGCCTGATAGAACTCTTCTGGGGCCGCTGGGGGTTTGGCGGTGCCAGCGGGGTTTATCGCCTGTCGGATACCCTGTGGCTGGATAAAGTCTTACGCACTCGTCAAGGTACGGCGGTGTCGCTCGGAGTTATTTTTCTGCATATCGCCGGTAAGCTCGACCTGCCTCTGCTCCCGGTGATTTTCCCCACGCAGCTGGTTCTGCGCGCCGAATGGATTGACCAAAATTTATGGCTGATCAACCCTTTCAATGGCGAAACGCTGGATGAGCACACGCTGGAAGTGTGGCTGAAGGGCAATATCGGGCCTGGCGCGGAGTTATATGAAGACGATCTTCAGGAGGCCGAACCGCTTATGGTGCTGCGCAAAATGCTCGACACGCTAAAGTCTGCGCTGATGGACGAAAAGCAGATGGAGCTGGCGCTGCATGCCAGCGCGGTGCTGGTGCAGATGGACCCGGAAGATCCGTATGAAATTCGCGATCGCGGACTGATTTTTGCCCAGCTAGAGTGCGAACATATCGCCCTGAGCGATCTGACCTACTTTGTTGAGCAGTGTCCTGAAGATCCGGTCAGTGAGATGATTAAAGTACAGATCCACTCCATTGAACAGAAACAGATTGTCCTTCACTAACCTCAGTGAACCCAAGATATAAGGCGAAGAGATGAAACAAAAAGTGGTTAGCATTGGCGACATCAAGGTGGCAAACGATCTGCCTTTTGTGCTGTTTGGCGGCATGAACGTGCTGGAATCACGCGATCTGGCTATGCGTATCTGTGAGCATTACGTCACGGTGACCCAGAAACTGGGCATTCCTTACGTATTTAAAGCCTCTTTTGATAAGGCCAACCGTTCTTCTATTCACTCCTACCGTGGGCCGGGCCTGGAAGAGGGGATGAAGATCTTTCAGGAAATCAAACAGGCTTTTGGCGTTAAAATTATCACCGACGTCCATGAGGCGAGCCAGGCCCAGACGGTTGCCGACGTGGTAGACGTGATCCAACTCCCGGCGTTTCTCGCCCGTCAAACCGATCTGGTTGAGGCGATGGCGAAAACCGGCGCGGTGATCAACGTCAAAAAACCGCAGTTCGTCAGCCCGGGCCAGATGGGGAACATCGTCGACAAGTTTGCCGAAGGCGGTAATGAAAACGTTATCCTTTGCGATCGCGGCGCTAATTTTGGCTATGACAATCTGGTGGTCGACATGCTGGGCTTCAACGTGATGAAGCAGGTATCCAACAACAGTCCGGTGATCTTTGACGTGACCCATGCACTTCAGTGTCGCGACCCGATGGGCGCCGCGTCCAGCGGTCGTCGCGGGCAGGTGAGCGAGCTGGCGCGTGCCGGTATGGCGGTCGGCATTGCCGGGCTGTTTATCGAAGCGCACCCAGACCCGGCTAATGCCAAGTGTGACGGGCCGTCGGCTCTGCCGCTTGATAAGCTGGAGCCGTTCCTGCTGCAAATGAAAGCCATTGATGACCTGGTGAAAAGTTTCCCAGAGCTTGATACCAACAGCTGATCGAACGTCTCACTTTACGGGCCCTACAGGGGCCCGTTTTCTTAGCGCATAATGCGCGCTGCCCGTGCAAAATCTCATCTTCTTAACGCGAAATGGAAAATTATCCGAAGGAGTTATCTATGAAGAACAGCATGTTATTACTGCTGGGCGCTGTCGCCGTGAGCGGCTGCAGCGGCATCGCCGCGCAGTCTGATAGCCTACAGCTGGCAAACAGGATGTTTGTGCTGAGTGCCGTGGATGGTAAAGCGGTGACGTTGCGCGAGGGCATCAGGCCAGGGATCAGCTTTGATGCAGGGCTGAAGGTGAGCGGCGTGATGTGTAACCGGTTCTTCGGTCAGGGTACACTGGAACAGGGCCAGCTGAAGGTGCCGCAAATGGCATCGACACGGATGATGTGCAGCGATCCGCAGCTTAACGAGTGGGAGCAGATTTTAAACTCGGTGCTGATGAATGGGGCCGCGGTGAAAGTCAGCAAACAGACTCTGATGCTAACGGGAAGCGGGCATTCGCTGGAGTATCAGGCGCAGACCCAACCGTAGTTGCTGCGCCCAACCCGAACGGGGGCGGTATAAGCCGCCCCCGCAATGATTTACAGCATAACCGTCATCAAATAGGCAATAAACAAGGCCAGATGCGCCGCACCGTTCAGCACGTTAGTACGTCCGGTTGAGAAAGATATCTGGCACAGCAGCAGGGCGGAGACCATCACCACCATCTGCGGTGCTTCCAGGCCGAAGAACAGCTCTTGTCCGGTCAGCGTGGCGATAATCGTCACCGCCGGCACCGTCAGAGAAATGGTGGCCAGTACTGAACCAAAGAACAGGTTCATTGCACGCTGAACCTGGTTTGCCAGCACCGCTTTAATTGCCCCCAATCCTTCAGGTGAAAGGATCAACAGCGCCACCAGGAAACCGGTGAACTGCTCCGGGGCATTCAGCTCGGTCAACAGCGATCCCAGGGTGTTGGCGTTCATTTTCGTCACCGCAATCACAGCGATAAGATGCACGATTAACCACAGGGTATGCCAGGTACTGGAGTGAGACGAAGGTTTACCGTGCTGCGGATCTTCCCCGTCATCCTCATGCTCATAAACAAAGAGGCTCTGGTGGGTTTTCGTCTGTATCAGCAGGAAAACACCATACATCGCCGCCGAAATGGCAGAAACCAGCAGTGCTTCAAGAGTGGTAAAATTACCACCGGGCAGTGCATTGGGTAACACCAGCACAATCATACCCAGCGGGAAGATGGCAATCAGGTACTGCTTCACTCCAGCAAGGTTAACGTACTGGGTGGCAAACTTGCGCCCGCCAAGCAGCAAGGCAAAGCCCACCAGCCCGCAGGTCACTATCATAATGATGGAATAGAGCGTGTCGCGCATTAGCGCGGGCGCGGCATCACCGGTGGCCATCAGCGCTGAAATCAGACTCACTTCCAGAATAACCACCGACAGGCTGAGGATCAGCGAGCCGTAAGGCTCTCCCAGTCGATGTGCCAGCACGTCGGCGTGGCGGACCACGCTGAAGGCACTGCTAAGGATAGCCACCAGCGCTATCAGGTTGATGGTCGTCACCAGCGCAAATGAAGATGTGTTGCCCCAAAACCATAAAATAATCAGTGCGGCGATGGGTAAAAGCAGAGAAGACTCTTTATGACGGGTTTTGATGCTGTCATGCGCACTCATAGGCAAACGCTCCTTATCTAAAGCCTGTTGACCTGCACCCGTTGCGCAGGATCGTGAAATACAGTCTGACAAAGTGAAAGACAAGTGGTGAAAGTATAACCCTTTTTTCTTAATCTATTGGATTTGTTTACGCGGGTTTACTGTTTTTTTGCAAATATCAATCTGAATGGCGTTATTTATGCAGGTTATCCCGCTATCTCGATGAAAAATAGCGGGGTTTATTCTGGCGTAAGACGTTAACTAAGCCATTTTAATTCGGATATGTTGCAATAATGTGATTAAAACAGGGGCTTGGTGGAACAAACAGGGTGTATCTGACTAATCGTGAAACTATTTGCGGGGTTGTCTGGCGTCCTGCCTGATTAACTTTCCAGACTATCCCCATCCGATCCTTAAATGATAAAAATTTTGCCAGCGGGCTACCTCTCATCGGCGAACGGGCTGGCGCGCCGCCATCTTAACCGTGCCGGTAGCAGGCGTTGAGACACCTGCGGTTTCTGCTCGTCAATCAGCTGCGAGATCAGCTCGAAGCAGTTCCATGCCAGTAACCTTTCATCCTGTTCGACGGTATCAATGCGCACCGACAACGCATCATACAGATAGTGGTCGTCAAAACTGCTGAGGTGCATCGGCGTATTCAGCAGCTGATGCTGGCTGAGATAGCGCAGCACGCCTTCCTGAAGCCCGCAGGCGGCGCAGAACAGCGCCTGCGGCACGCGTCCAAGGCGCGCATAAAGTTCGGCAAACAGCTCGTAGCCCGAACTGGCGTGGTAGTGTCCGTGCATCACCCATTCAGGTTTAGCCGTGACCCCGGCGCGCTCCAGGCCAAGATAAAACCCGGCGAGGCGATCGCGCGTTGGCGAGATACGCGGCTGTCCGCCGAAAAAGTAGATCTCGTCGTAGCCCATACGCATGACGGCCTGCACCAGCGTGGCGGTCGGTTCGATGGCATCAGTGATCACCAGCGGCAGCGTCGACTCGCCGAGATGACGGTCAAACAGTACCACCGGCAGCTGCTGGTTGATTTTCAGGTACTGTGCATCGTTTAACATACTCGATGCAACGATAAGCCCGTCAACCTGGCGTTGGATAAGATTATTAACCGCCAGCGTTTCCTGGCTGGCATTTTCGGCAGTGCAGGCGATCAGCAGCTGTAGGCCGGCATCGCGGCACAGCATCTCCAGTTCGTGAGAAAAACGTGCAAAGCCGTGGTTGGTCATCTCCGGCACGACCAGACCAAGAGTATGGCTGCGCGCGGAGTTAAGCGCACGGGCATGAATACTGGGCTGATAGTGCTGCTGCTGGGCGATTTCCAGCACGCGGTCGCGGGTTCCCTGTGCGACACGCAGCTCTTTCCCACGGCCATTCAGCACCAGGCTGGCGGTGGATTTGGAAACGCCAGCCAGCCGGGCAATATCGTTAATGGTAATACGTTTGTTTTTTGTCACAGCGGTACGGATGCCAGGGATCGTAATCTCATTCTATCACGCATTGTTGCAACCTCCAGTGACGCAACGCGATCTGCGCGCTGCCACTGAAACGCAATTGTGGCAGCGGATCGGGGAAATAGCGCGATGACATGACCGCTTCGCCATCATTGATAAACACTTCAATGCTGGAACGATCGCAGAGAATGCGCAGGGTGCGCACCTCACCCCGCCAGTAACGCGCCTCCGGCTCGCCGCTGCGCAGATTGTGACGCCGCAGCGTGATGCCCTGTGGTTCTGCGTCCAGCGTCAGCGTATCGGCAAAGCTGGCATGGCAGACGCCGTCGATCGACAGCGCCAGTTCGGCACTGTCGATATCCAGATCCGGCAAACTGTCCGCGCTGCCGCTGAATCGAACCTCCTGCTGACGCAGCTGCTGCAGCTCGCGCGCCGGATGCTGGAGAACGCGGCCAGCGGCCACCGTCAGCTCACGCGGGCAGGTCATAATGTGCATCCAGCCGTGCGCTTTGGTCGGCTGGAAGAACTCGTCGCCATCCGGGATGCCCATCCAGCCAATCAGTAGCCGCCTGCCGTCAGCGCTCTGGCAGGTTTGCGGCGCATAAAACTCAAACCCGTGATCCAACTCGTGAAATTCACCGTGCTGGAAATGCGCGTTCTCATAGTCCAGCTCGCCGCAAAAATAACCGCTCTGGAAGGTATTGCGGTAACGCCATTGCTCTGCCGCCAGACCCTGCGGGCAGACCACCAGAACCTGACTGCCGTCCAGCTCAAACAGATCCGGGCATTCCCACATATAGCCGAAGTCGCCCAGTCCGTTTAGCTGGCTGCCGGCAATCTCGCCGAGTAGCGTCCACTGATGCAGATCGGGGGAACGCAGCAGCAGCACTTTACCTTGCAGCATCAGATCCTGTGCGCCCAGCACCATGTACCACTGGCCTTCGTGCTGCCAGACTTTGGGGTCGCGTACGTGCCCGGTATACCCTTCCGGCAGCGCCAGCACCGGCCCCAGCTTACGGTATTCACCCCGTTCATCCCGCGTGGCGAGACACTGCCAGGCGGTACGACTGCCATCGTCGAATTTAACGTTGCCGGTATAGACAAGCGTCAGTACGCCATCGTTATCCACCGCGCTGCCAGAGTAACAGCCGTGGCTTTCATAGCTTTCCGACGGCGCCAGCGCCAGCGGCTCATGCTGCCAGTGCACCAGGTCGGAGGAGCTCCACTGGCCCCAGAATTTGGCACCGTGCTGGCAGGCCAGAGGGTTCCACTGGTAGCACAGCACATAACGTTGATTAAACTGGATAAACCCGTTGGGGTCGTTCATTAACCCCACGGGCGGGGCAAGATGCCAGGCGGGACGGTGAGGATCGCGCGATGCGCGCAGCTGACCGCTCACGACGGCGCGCAGAGCCTGTTTCAGCAAATGGGCTTCGCTCATGCTTTAACCTCAAACCTGATTTTCAGCAGCAGGGACAGCACAAAGGCGATAACAAAAGCAATCACCATGCCGATAAGGTAATGCACCAGTGAACTGGCCTGCACGATCGCCATGCCCGGCAGCGCCGTCAGGCCAACGGCGGTCATGTTGACGTGCATAGTGACGACCCAGGCACCGCCGGCCGCACCGCCGATCAGTCCGGCAATAAACGGTTTGATATAGCGCAGGTTGATCCCAAAGATGGCCGCTTCGGTAATCCCCAGCAGGGCAGAGAAGCCTGATGGCACAACAATGCTGCGTACTTTACTGTCCCGAGTCTTAAACCATACCGCCAGGCAGGCTCCGCCCTGTGCCACGTTGGCCATCGACCAGATTGGCAGCAGGAAATTCACCCCAATCGACGGATTACCCAGCAGCCCGGCTTCGACAGCATGGAAGCTGTGATGGACGCCGGTTATCACAATAACCGAATAGAGCCCCCCGAACAGCAGCCCAGCCAGCCAGCCGGCGTGGCCGATCAGCGTGCTTAACACCATGGACAGACCGTCACCGAAAGCGCGTCCCGCCGGGCCGATAACCAGCAGCGCGACGAAGCCGGAAATGATCACCGTCAGGAACGGCGTCAGGATGATGTCCAGCGAGTCGGGGATCACCCGCCGCAGGCGTTTTTCGCAGTGACTCATAAACCACACCGCCAGCAGGACCGGGAACACCGTGCCCTGATAGCCGATCATCGCAATCTCCAGGCCAAAGAAGTTCATGGTGTGGAAACCGCTGGCCACGCCCCAGGCGTTGGTCAGCGCCGGGTGGGTGAGAATACCGCCCAGCGTTGCCCCAAGAAAGGGATTGCCGCCGAATTCACGCGCCGCGGTAAAGCCAATCAGGACCGGCAGGATAATAAACGCCGCAGAGCTGCACATATCCAGCATGATAAACAGCGCGCTGTCGGAGCTGGCCCAGCCGTAGGTTTTCACCATCCCCAGCAGACCCATCAGCAGCCCGGAAGCCACGATGGCCGGAATGATCGGCACGAAAATATTGGACAGCACGCGCGCGATACGCTGAAGCGGGTTGAGTTTCTTCGCGGCAATATCTGCCGCCTCGCTTTTACTCGACTCGCCGATCCCGGCCTCGCGCACAAACGCCGCATGCACCTTATTGACGAGCCCACTGCCGAAGATAATCTGCATTTGCCCCGCATTTCGGAAACAGCCTTTAACCCCTTCCAGCGCTTCTATCGCATCTTTTTGTACCTTTTCATCATCGACCATAACCAGACGCAGACGCGTGGCGCAGTGCGCGGCGCTGGCTATATTTTCCCGCCCTCCTAGCAGGGGTAACAGATCGCGGGCCGTTTTTTCAATATTCACGTTTTCACCTTGTTTTTATGTTGCCGGATGCCTGTCAGAACCAGGTTTCCATCTGTACGCCAAAGTTCCACTGACCACCGGCACCGAATCCGCTGCTGCCGAAGGCGTCATCACTGGCATAGCGATCGAGAGAGCTGTTCCAGTCCATCCAGCTGGCAAAGAGACGAATTTCAGGACGGGTAAAGAAGTCGCCGATATCTGCAACTTTAAAGGTTGGGGCGAAGGTGAGCTTCCAGAAACTGCCGGAGACCGCCTCACGCTGCTTGTAACCCTGCGGGTCGAGATCCATATACTGGTAGCTTCCCTCGTAGGCCAGCGCGAAGTTCTGGTTAATCGCCTGGATAAAGCGCGCGTTGACGGTCGCCCAGCGATAGTGGTCACCGGCGGCGTAACGATCGCTGCTGTTTTGCGCCAGCACGGCCGGAGCAAAGCTCCACGTTTTATTGATCGGCGTGACACCGTAACTTGCAAGGCGCCATGTTTCTGCCTGCTGCGTCAGATTACCGTCCGAGCCAACGCCTTTGACCTCAGCACCGAGACCGTGACCATAAAGCAGGGCGGTTTTAGCCGTACCCTCACGCAGCCCCCAGAAACTGTCGTTATGCAGCGCCAGCATGGCATGAACGCCGCTGTCGCCGGCATTATGGTTCTCACGGCTCTTATTCACGCGCTGGTCGTTATCTTTCGCGCGCAGACCGCTGACCATCAGCTGTAACGGGCCGGCAAAGTTATTGCTGGTGACGATATAGTTCTGAATGGTGTTATCAATCGTTTCGATATCGCCGAAGTTACGTCCGTACAGCGAGAAGTTACTTTTCAGCCCATTCTGCCACTGCACGTCGTAGATACCGCCGCCCGTACCGGCAAGGAACACCACGTCCGAATCGAGCCAGTGGATATCGAAATTATCGCGGTCGAAACGTTTACCCGCCCACAGGGTACTGTTGGCAAACACGCCGTTAAAGGTAGGCAGGCTGCCCAATTCGACGAAAGCCTGGCGAATGTTCAGCTCGCTGGTACTGCCGGTCCAGTCGTTATAGTCACGCTGGCCATCAGCAAGCATCACTTTGAAGCGGGTAGTGGCGCCGTTGGCCAGGCGCTGCTTGTGCTCAAGGTTAAGCTCAACGTAGGTATTATTCTCGTTGCCCAGACGGCCAACGGAACCGCCGCTTTCTCCGGCTGGCGTCAGATACGGGCCGCTTTGCGTGCCAGCAGCCGAATCGTTCATTATCAGGCCGGACCGCGCATAGCCATGAAACTCGAACCCTTCGCTGGCCTCTGTAGCCGGGGCGGGAGCCGCGGCAACGGCCGCAGAGGACGCAGAGGACGTCGTGCTGACGGGGGCCGGGACGGCGGCAACGGGTTCTGCTTTGGGCTGCCGCGTCTGTGTTTCCAGGCGGGCAACCTGCTGCTCGGCCTCACTGGCGCGTGTTTCGGCCTGTGCAGCGCGTTTTTCAGCCTTCTGCAGTCGTTGCTCCATTGCTACCAGGCGGGCTTCCAGGCTATCCAGGGTCGGTGCGGCATAGCCGATAGCCGGCGTGCCAAGAGCAAGGGCTATGGCAAGATTAATCAGATGAGGTTTGTTCATTTAACGCTTTCCCAGAGTGATGGTTTTATTGTTTTGCTAAACCGGTTCGTCAGGAGATTAAGCGAAATGAATCAGGCTATTCAATCAGATTTATGATCATGGATGACGAAGTGTGACCGGGTTGGCAATTATCCCGTATGACTTCGGGCGGCAGGTGCGCGTAACGCCTTCCTACAGCCCGAATAATTTGGCAAGCCGCTACGGTTTGAAGCGGTCAAGATCGGTGGCGTAAGGCAGAGCGGTCATTGCCCCTTTAGCCGTAGTGGCTGCTGCACCACTGCTCTGTGCCTGCTGTACGGCAAACTCCAGTCGTTGCGGCTCAAGCGGATTAGCTTCGAGGGCCAGCGCCGCCAGCAGTCCGGCGACAAAAGCATCGCCGGCGCCGGTGGTATCGACCACTTTCACCGTTGGGGCATCGAAGTGCTGCAGGTTCCCCGAATGCCAGACGGTGACGCCCTTGCTACCACACGTCACCAACAGCAGCGCGGGCTGATAGCGGCTGGTGAAATAATCGATCCTCTGTTCCAGCGTCGGCTGGTCGGTCAGGGAATACAGTTCATCCTCGGAGAGTTTGATGATGTCCGCCAGGCTGAACGCCTCGGCCACGACTCGCGCCATTTCATCAGCGTCTTGCCACAGATCGGAGCGCAGGTTGGGGTCGAAACTGACCCAGCCACCGGCTTGCCTGACCGCCTGCATGGCCTGAAACGCCGCGCCGCGCGAGGGTTCAGCGCTCAAGGCAATGGAACACAGGTGCAGACCTTCGCCGCGGGCAAACGTCGGCAGGCGGTCCACGCTTAAAGAGAGATCGGCGGAGGGGCGAACCATAAAGGTAAAGTGGCGTTCGCCTTCGGTATCCAGCGACACCAGAACCGTCGAGGTACGCTCGCCCGCGGCGCTATACATGGACGAGATGTCAACACCCTCACGCTGCAAGGTCTGCTGTAAAAACTCGCCGAACGGATCGTCACCCACGCAGCCGATAAAAGCGCTGCTCCCCCCCAGCCGGGCGATACCGACCGCCACGTTAGCCGGCGCGCCGCCGGGGCATTTCAGCAGATGGCTTTCCTGTTCCGGTAACAGATCGACGACCGCATCGCCCAGTACCCAAATTTTTTGTTGCATCGTATTAATCCTGAAATGAAGTTTCCCCGTACGCTAAACTGGTTTAGCATAAAAATCAAAGCTCTTTTGTGCCATCAAAACCTGCTCCAGGCCAGTACAGACAGGGGTTCTCTGATGAGGATAAAAAGCATCGGGAAAAACTTTTTCTACTTTTGTGATCGGAATCAACCTTGATTGCACGGCAGGAAATGAATAAGGTCATCAATAATGTAAATTTCTGCTGAAGATAAGGTCACACAGGGAAAGTGAAACCAATGATTCAGGCAGCGATGTAAGAGGTGGCAATGCTCACAAGAGATTTTTTATTAAAAGCAGACTGTAAAACCGCTTTTGGTGATATTGAAGAATCGCTGTTATGGAGTGTAGACCAGCGCGCCGCTTCGCTTGCGGCAACGCTCGCCTCTCGTCCTGACAGCAGCTCCATATGGGTATTTGGCTATGGCTCCCTGATGTGGAACCCCGTGTTTGTCGCGGATGAAGTGGCGTCAGGAACGCTACAGGGCTGGCATCGAGCATTCTGCCTGCGGTTGACCGTTGGCCGCGGCACCGCCACTCGGCCCGGAAGGATGCTGGCGCTGAAAGAGGGGGGACAGACCGGCGGGCTGGCGTTTCGTTTGCCGGAGGATAAGCTGCATGAAGAGCTGCAGCTGCTGTGGAAGCGTGAGATGATCACCGGATGCTATTTGCCTACCTGGTGCCACCTTACCCTGGACGACGGCCGCACGGTGTGTGCGCTGGCATTTGTTATGGATCCCCGTCATGTCTTGTATGAAGCAGACTCCTGCGCGCAAACCATCGCGCCGCTGATTGCCCAAGCGCAGGGCCCGCTGGGAACCAATGCACAATATCTGTTTTCGCTTGAGCAGGAGCTGAAGCAGCGCGGGATGTTTGATGACGGTCTGAGCGAACTGGTGCAGCGAGTGCGGGAATTGCAGCAGAGCCAGCAGGGGTGTGCAGGGTAGCATAACGACTCCGCTTTTTTTCGTCAAAGGTCGGGCAATGCCGCCCCAGTTATCAGTCTCCCCGCCGAGACTGGCCCAGCGCTCACGCTTTTTAGCGTCCGTATTTATACGAAGCCGTCACACCACCGTCAATCAGGATATCGCTGCCACTGATATAGGTTCCGTTTGGCTCAAAAAGAAACTCGGCTAATGCGCCAATTTCGTCGGACGTCCCCCCCCGTCCAGCCGGAGATTTTTCAAGCATGTTGCGGTAAAACTCACCGCGTTCAGGGCTGCTGAGTTCATCATAGGCCAGCGGAGTGAAGATAATCCCGCGCTGATACCATTGACTCTGGCATGGCGCTCTCCCCATCTTACTGCTTCTGCCATCACGCGCAGTGCATTTCCCCGTTTAGAGATCTGGTAAGCATATGAACTGTCGTTAATGTTTTTCATCAACGGTAAATTCAGTAACTCTTCAGGTGTTGCCGTTGCCAGGGCATCCGCCTGGACTGTGAAAGCGCATCAATATTGAGGCGATGGCTGGATTGTGACCCGATAATCCCAGCAGAGCCGCCTTTCGCTATCACCCGGCCAAACATAACGTTCTTCATATCGATTCCTCAAGGGTGTCAATCACAGGATTTTTTCAGGGGGGGAGCCCATCACCGAATGGCGTCAGGTAAGCGCGTGAGAGCCTGGCACCCGCCGCACGAGGTTGAATTCCAGGTGAAACGCATAACGCGCAGCGAGCGGAACGCCGTTTCGCTGTCGAAGAGAGGGGGAATTCAAGGGTGCCTGCTGCAAAGAGGCAGCCGGTGCAGACGGCTAGTCAAACATTGGAGGATAAAAGCCTTGATGACCGGGCTGCGAACCTGCCGTTGGGTGGAACAGTTGTGCAAACAGTCGTGCGGTCAAAATGCCGCTGTGTATATGGGTCATCAGCGGATAACGATCGCTCTGGTTTGTCCACCAGTAGCTGGTGTACAGCGCCGGGTCAAAACGACTGGCCACCTCATTCCACGCCAAGGTACAGGGCCGATCGTTATAGCCGAGGACGTCTAAAATATCAGAGCGTACGATATCCGGCAGGGGCAGGGGGGCGATGCCGCGTATTGCCTGGTCCAGCCAGTCAACGCTGTGGCGTTCCTCCACCGCCTGATAAAGGATAGCGCCCAGCTCCTGAAACCAGTCACCGGCAATGTTCAACTGTGCGGGATGCCACTCTTTCAGCGGAATACTCTTCACCGCCAGTAAAGGGCATGCGCGCCCCACGCGGTCGCGCGAAGGCATCAGGCAGCCAATTTGCACACGCTGCACGCCGAGCGTGGCCGGCAGAACGAAATTCCATATCGGGGCCTGGCAAAATGATTCATTGTGACCGTCGTGCTCAAGATGCCAGCCCATCAGTCCGGTCTGAAACCAGGTTGCCCAGCTTTGGACGGCGTTTTCCGGCATCCCTTCCTGAAGAAAATCTCCCGCAGTGGGCAATTTACCGTACCACCCCAGGCTGTATTTCGTTGCCATAATAATGACCTTTTAATAGTGCGCGACGTCAGTCCGCAAGGTTAAATGAGTGGCAACGACGGCGGGTGTGCCTGAAGCGGATGGCATCCCGGCATTATCCAGATTTGAGGCGAGTTTTTTCATCATCAGTGCATTATCAGGTCTGTAAGGTGAGCCGAGGATCTGACGATCGAGTAACTGGATCAGATGCCAGTTCAGCTGCTGGAGCTGGCGGGCATTGACGTCCGAAGGTTGAGTGTGCCGCAGATTCTGCAACAGCCAGCTGCGAAGAAATTCACCATCATAGCTGCGCGGCTGATAGAGCATCTGGTAGGCGCGTAACGCATTGCGGCTGTACAGGGGATCGCCTCCCTGATCGTCATGCAGGATCTTCGTGATGGTTTGAGCCACGCGCGGCAGCAGTAATGATTGCAGGGCGGCCTGATACAGGCCCCAGCTTGCACGGCCAATCTGATCGCCACGATAGAGCCCGCCGCGCAGGCTTAGCGGAGGCGCATCGAAGGCAAACAGATTGCTTTGCGGTAACCTGACCAGATCGTTCAGGAAGGGCAACAGTGCGAGCATGTCTCCGCTTTTGTCGTCCATCAGCCTGCCTGCCTGCCGGGTCACAGCGGGAAGACGTTCGGAGACCTGATGCAAATAGCGCTGGTTTTTTTCATAGCCGACCAGCCATAGTGCGGATGCCCCCAACAGCGCCAGGCCCATGACGCTATAGCCAATCCAGTGCAGGATACGGTTACGATGTTCCCAGGATCGATCGCTTCCCGCCAGCCGACTTTCTGGGAAGACAACATCGTTGAGCATACCGTGAATAAAGAAACTCTTGCCTTTGTTTGCCGGGATAGGCGCGCTACGGTTGACGCTGTCCCAGCTGGAAATGGGCTGTCGCTGAACATGCGGAAGCTGCAGTTTGCGCGACAGCTCGCCCATCACCCGGTCAAAAGGTAAACCTTCCTGGGTCGCGCTGGTAAAAAACACACCGCGTGCCGCCCAGGGGATCTCGCCCTGTTGCGTTGAGAAAACAACACCGAGAAATTCCGCCAAAAGAGGGCGTAGGGCGCTGAACTCTTGCGGAAACTGGAAACATTCGGCGCGCAGGGTTAGATCGGTTTCTTGGGCCATCTTTTCTGCCAGGCTTGGCATCAGTCCAGCCGATAGCCGGCAAAATTCGCGATCGAACACGGCATCAAGGCGGTTTTCTCCCTGACTTACCGCGGGCCAGGGAAAGACAAAGCCCCACAGCTGCTGACGACGACTTTTTTCCAACGCGCTGAAATAGCGCATAAAGCCTTTGAGTAAATCCGTTTTGGTTACCATTACGTAGACAGGGAAATGAATACCCGTCAGCTGATGTAGTTCAGCCATGCGGCTGCGCAGCGCGTCGGCCTGGGCGCGGCGTACGTCAGCCGGATTGCTGAGCAGGTCGGCGACGCTGATCGTCATAATGACACCATTGATCGGCTGACGCGGACGATAGCGCTTCAACAGGGTGATAAACGTCTGCCATTCGCTGGCATCGCGCGCGCGCTGACTTTCTTGCAAAGTGTAACGACCGGCGGTATCCAGCAGAACACCCTGCCGGGTGAACCACCAGTCACAGTGACGCGTTCCACCCACGCCGCGTAGCGCCGTTTTGCCAAACTGGTCGCCGAGCGGAAACTCTAACCCGGAGTTAATCAGTGCGGTGGTTTTTCCCGCTCCCGGAGCCCCGACAATCAGATACCAGGGAAGTTGATAGAGATACTGGCTACCGAAACGCGGCAACAGGCCTCTCCGTCGGGCAAACTGGGTTTTCTTCAAAACCTGCGTGGCTTCGTTAAAGCGATTATTGAGCATCTCGCCCGCAGCCTGACGCTGTGCGTTGTCAGGATTGTCGGACTGCATCCGGGTGAGCAGCCTGCTGTTAAACCAGGCGCGACAGAGCCCAGGGATAACCAGCAGCAGCAGCCACAGCAGCCAAATCACGCCGATAATCAGCCTGCGGTTCGGCGCAGTGCTCAGGATGTGGGTGTAGGCGGGCGAGAGCAGCGGTCCGGCCAGCCAGATAAGCGCTGACAGGAGCATCACACCAGTCAGTTCCCATCCTATTCTTCTGGAGAACAGTGTAACAAAGGTAAGCGGCATCAGTGGTTTCCCGCAGCATGGCTGCAATCGTCTTTTTCAGATGAGGCAAACAGGGTTATTTCGACACGACGATTGCGCGCGCGATTTTCCGCACTGTTGTTTGGCACTCGTCCCCGGCTGTCGCCACGTCCCTCGGCGCGCACGGTAATACAGGGGTGGGCGATTAGCTGCACCATCATGTTGCTGATGGCCTCCGCCTGGGCAGCAGAATAGGCGTAGGTCGAGGTAAAAGGACTGGAATGAGGCAGTCGGTTGTCGGTGTAAACGCCGATAAGAAGAGTTCCTTTGCGTGATTCCATCGCGCTGGCGACACGCGCAACCAGCGCACGTCCTTCCGGGGTCAGTGCCGCGCCCTGGTAAGTAAACAGCGAGTCGGCCGGCAGGATAATTTTATTGCCGTAGTCGCCGTCGGTGACGTCGAGCCGGTGCGAGCCGATTAGGTCGCTCAGGCGTTGGCGCAGGTCGAACAGATCCTGAGGCGCGGCCGTACGCTGCCCGCCGGGCAGCTGCGGCAGCGGCGTTTGCCAGATTTGCTGCAGCAGCGGCTCGGCGGAGCGGCCCAGCTGCCAGTTCAGCGCGGTAAAGATCGTACAGCCGATAAGCGCCGTCACGCAGAGACAGGCCCAGAGTGGAACGGGTGGGCGCCACGGCGCGCAGTGGAGCGCAACGTCGCAAGCCTGCGGCAAATCGGCAGCGGGTTCGGTACGCACATTCTGAATAAGTTTGCCCAGGCGGCTACGCACCGCATCACGCTGTAAGCGGCCATTGTCCATATTGCGATAGCGCCCTTCATACCCCAGCAGCAGGCAATAGTGTATGACTTCAAGCAAGAATAGGTGTTTTGACGGGTTTTGCGAAATGCGCGTCAGGAGTTGGAAGACTTTGTCTCCACCCCAGCTTTCATTATGAAAAGTGACGAGCAGGCCGTTGCCAGACCAGACGCTGCGGCCCCCCCAGGGGGTTTGCGAGGCGGCTTCATCCAGCACCGCGCACAGGCAATAACGCGCGCCAACCATCGTTTCAAAAGAGAGCTCCATCCGCTTACAGCGGGCTTCAAATTGACCTACTTCACCGATCAGCTGGTGGCGTAAACCCGCCGGGTCGTCATGAGTTGCCGCCAGACGGATCTGAACAATGGCATTTAACAAAGGTAAAGCGGCAGCGAGCAGGAGATTATCCGGGCTGACAGGCGAAACTGGATTTGCGGGAGATTCCAACGTCATCAGGGTCTAATTTTCTCAACGGTGTGCCTGTTGGCAAAAAGTCATTCATGGTCGAATGTGACTTGCAGCACTTACTGCCCTCCCTGGCAACCTGCATTGTGTGGCTGGCAGCGATCGTCATGGCCCGCATTACAAGAGGGAATTTCTCTCCCCCTTAAAAAATCATCTGTCCTGATGATGGCAGGCGTAAGACGGCCGCAGCAACCTTCCACCGCGCAAGACCTCTGTTAAAAGGTCAGACGCAAAATGGATAAAAACCGTTCTGTTTACATAAAGATAAATCCGTAAGTCAGTCTACCTGACGCTTTTGGGAATGCAAACCATTGCGGTGGCATGATGAACCTGTTAGCCGCGCCAGACGCTCCGCCGACGCCCCCTACGGCGGTAAAACGGCAATTTGTTGGCGCGCAGGTTCAATGATTCCGAATTTGCGCCCGTTTGCCCACGGCCCTGCCGTTTGTGTTACTGTTATCTTTCTGGTTTTGTGATGAAACTCTCTCTTACGCCGTAAAAAAAGTGTTGTCAGCTAAGTTATGAGCCCATTCTACCGCTGTCCGTTCCTCTCTTACCTGCCGCTGGCCTTATTGGCTTTGAGCGGCTTCCCTTCCGGTGACGCCTGGGCTTTCACCCGGCAAACGCCTGTACCCGATGCACCTTTCGCCGATCCTGCGCGCTTCAGAGACATGCAGCAGCACTTACCCGAACTGGGCAAGACCAGCGATAACGGTCAGCTGGAGAAAAAAATTGCCGAAGCCGCCAAAAGCATTGGCGAGGCCAGCATGAACAGCGGCAGTGACAGATCGCTACGTGAAGAGGCCGGGATCTGGGCCTTTAATCATTTTCGTGACGTGGCAAAGCAGCGTGCGGCCAGTGAAGGCGAGCAGTTACTGTCTCCTTATGGTCGAGCCAGCGTTTCGCTGGCGCTATCCGATGACGGCAGCTTTAACGGTACTTCGGCACAGCTGCTGACGCCCTGGCAGGATAACTATCAATATTTGACCTTCAGCCAGCTGGGCATTGAACAAAGTGAATATGGCACGGTGGGCAACGCGGGGCTTGGGCAACGGTGGATAGCCGGTAGCTGGCGCGTGGGTTATAACGCTTTTGTCGACGGCCTGCTGGGGTCGGACAGACAGCGTGGATCGCTGGGGGCGGAGGCATGGGGGGAGTATCTCCGCCTTTCCGCCAACTACTATCACCCGCTATCAGGCTGGCGTAACCGGAGCAACAGTTCGCAGATGCGTATGGCGCGAGGCTATGACATCACTACGCGCGGCTATCTGCCGTTTTATCATCAGCTGGGGGTCACGCTGAGCTATGAGCAGTATCTGGGAGATCGTATCGATCTGTTTAACAGCGGCAATGCGGTGGCAGATCCATCAGCGGTGTCGCTTGGCATAAATTATACGCCCGTGCCTCTGTTTACGCTGGCCGCCAGCCGTAAAGAAGGGGAAGGTGGTGAGTCGCAGAACCAGTTCACGCTGAAGATGAATTACCGTATCGGCGTGCCGCTTCGCCAGCAGCTATCATCAGATAATGTAGCCGAAGCACGGTCATTGAGCGGCAGCCGCTATGATAGCGTGAACCGCGATAATTCACCGGTGATGGCATTTCGCCAGCTAAAAACGCTATCGGTATTCCTTGCCACACCACCGTGGCAGCTCCAGCCTGGTGAGACGCTACGGTTAAAATTACAGATCGCCAACAAAAATACCATCAAGGCCGTCAGCTGGCAGGGTGATACCCAGGCGCTGAGCCTGACACCGCCACCGGACAATAGCGACCCGCAGGGCTGGAGTATCATTATTCCTGCCTGGGATAGTCAGCAGGGGGCCAGCAATGCCTGGCACCTGTCGGTGACCCTCGAAGACAGCCAACAACAAAGGGTGACCTCGAACTGGATTACGCTGAAGCTGTCACCCCCGATCGGCTTACCGGGCCTGGACTCGGAGAGTTTGAATTTTACAGACTCCTGAAGTGGGATGAGAAGATGGTTTGTAATTCAAGAAGTTTGTCAATATGAGCCGCGCAAATATATGTGACAAAGCTCGCAAAAAACCACTTCTCATGCGCGGGGATTTTCTGCACAATCAGCGAAAAATCCCACTCGTCTGCCAATCATGATAATCCGTCCTCCTAGTCACTGGTTTTTACGCCTGTTCGCCTGGCATGGCTCCGTTCTGCCCGGCATCTGGTTCCGCCTGATGCTTAACCTTTTGATGTCATTAATCGCCATTATGTGTCTCGACTGGTATGAAACGCTGGGCATTAAGCTGACGCTGGCCCCCTTCAGTTTACTCGGGGTATCCATTGCGGTGTTTCTGGGTTTCCGCAACAGCGTCTGTTTTGGCCGCTATATTGAAGCGCGTATGTTCTGGGGAAATTTGCTTATCGCCTGTCGTACCCTGCAACGGCAGGCACTGGCTATCTCACCCGCCGATGCGCCACGGGTGACCGCACTGCTGCTGGCTTTTTGCTACAGTCTGAAGCACCAGCTGCGCCACAGCGATGCTCGTGCTGATTTACAGCGCTATCTCGGGGATGAGGCGGAAGACGTGCTGAAACGCCGCTCGCCCGCCAACTATATTGAGCTGCAATTGTCACAGTGGCTTGCCGAACAGCGTCGGCGCGGCAACCTGAGCGATATTCTATATGCCCATATGGACAGCAATATCCATCAACTGTCACAAGTGTTGGGGGGATGCGAGCGGTTGGCGAGTATGCCGGTGCCCTTTGCTTACGGTCTGCTCCTGCATCGCACCGTGTATCTGTTCTGTACGCTGTTGCCGTTCGCTCTGGTGCCCGATCTGCACTATATGACCCCGCTGGTATCGGTGTTTATCTCCTACACCTTTTTATCCCTTGATACGCTGGCCGAGGAGCTGGAGATGCCGTTTGGTCTGGCCAAAAATCATCTTCCGCTGGATGCGTTATGCACCACGATAGAAATCAATCTGCGCGAAATGAATCTTGAGCAGGATCTGCCGGACACGCCGCGGCCAGATTCGTGTTATCGACTGACCTGACAGAACAGAGGCGTCAGGGTGAGTGAGGGCAGGATAGCCAGCAGCCTGCCGTCATCAGCACAGGCTGACCTTTGGCCAGCCTGTTAACCGCCGCGTTTTATCAGAACTGATAGTTTACGCCGAGGCCGGTGACATCATCGCTGGACAACCCGAGCGGGTTCGTCTTTTTCAGCAGATTGAATTTGTACTCTGCATACACCATGAAGTTTTTATTGAAGTAGTAGTAGGTGCCCGCAGAAATATATTTGAAAATATCCGCTTCGCCTTTGTTCTCAATATCCTTACCGCGCGAGCTGACATAGGCGAGAGAAGGGCGCAAGCCGTTCAGGAACTGATATTGTGCGACCGCTTCAAAATTCACCGCTTTATTGGCAAAGCCGCCGGAAATTGGCGTTGCGTTATGGGTGTTACCGTACATGGCCGCCAGATAAATCTGGTCGGCGTCATATTTGACCGCCGTAGCCCAATGCTCTGCCCGCTCGCCTTTACCGTAGCTGGCGCGGTTTTGAGTCTCTGTACGGCCGAGGTTGGCATAGGTGCCCGACACGCCGAATCCTGAATCCCCCGTCCAGCTGACGGAAGTCGCATAGCCATCACCATTGGAACGGCGCACGGCCACGTCACCGGTACGATCGTTTTTACCCTCATACTGCAAAGCGATATTGAGTCCTTTCACCAGCCCGAAGAAATTATTGTTGCGCCAGGTGGCTACCCCGGTAGCTCGCCCCGAAAGGAACACGTCCGTGTTGCCAGAGTCACCGCCAAACTTAGGCAGCATATCCGTCCATGCCAGCACGTCATAGACCAGGCCGTAATTGCGGCCATAGTCGATTGAACCCCATTTTCCGTATTTAAGGCCGGCAAAACCGAGACGGGTTTTATCACCACTGACCGCATCGCTGCCTTCGGATTTGTTCAGCTGAAACTGATACTGCCACTGTCCGTAGCCGGTGAACGATTCGCCGAGCACCGTTTCACCCTTAAAGCCCAGGCGCGCGTATGAGGCGTCCACATTGTTGCTGTCGTCGTTAGAAAGCACGCGTCCCGCGTTGATCCTGCCGTTTAAATCGAGTTTGTTACCGCTGCTATTATAAATCTCTGCCGCCCCAACGCTGGTAGACGCCAGTAAAGCGGTTAAGGCTAGTACTAAGGAACTGCGCTTCATCATTAAATAACCCCTGTTTCTGCATTATTATGTTTTTAACTAAACGTGCGCTATTGAAAATGACATAAACAAGTGTTTCTTAAAAACCTATTACTTGTAACAAATTATTTCATTGGGGTTTTGGTTGATTTTAGGCGTTTTTTTATTCAATTTAAAACGGCAATTTTTTGCGTTTAATACGAAAAATCTAATATGTCATATGATTGCATTCGAAATTATTTAATTAAAATCAACAAGATGAAATTTTAATATCTTTTTTTAACGTTATGCGAATATAACCTGTTCTTATCTGTATTTTATCTTTCGCCTGATTTTTGCACAAAATTATCTTCGGTCGATTTTAAAGCAAATTCATCTTTTGTTAATACCTGGTGTCCATATGTAATCAGTGGGATTCGACAGCATTTAATTAACTTAATGATAAATAATCAGCGCCGGGATCATAGGTAGCGCGGCAATATTTTCTGGCTGCATCGCGATGGTGAGCCATGTTAGTGCGTGTGACACATTCTGGCGCATCGGGTGACTGTCGTTTATCACGCCTTTTAGCCAGCGATCACAGATTCAAGATTTATTTTATAAATGCATAACTGTGCTTTTTACCGGGCTTATTAACCACGCCAATCGGATTGTTATTCACTTTTTATGCATTAACTATGAATATGATTTTTACCTAACCTATTGATTGTTGGTGTTTGTGGCCGATTTATGCATTTTTTTCTCTGGATGGCACGCGGTGTGCAATCTACAGTACAGCAGTAAATGAATCATCTTTTTAACGTTAATGAAACCTTTTATTTACTTCGCCGTTGGCGGAGGTGCTAAAAACAGAGGCCACTATGCAGCGACCGGTTACCCGTCAAGATTTCGACCAATGGATTGTACCTACCTATGCCCCGGCGAATTTCGTTCCAGTAAAGGCCGAAGGCTCGACCTTATGGGATCAGCAGGGAAGGTCGTATATCGACTTTGCCGGTGGGATTGCGGTGAACGCGCTCGGACACGCGCACCCTGAACTGCAGCTGGCACTCCAGCAGCAGGCGGCGAAACTCTGGCATACCGGTAATGGTTATACCAACGAACCTGTGCTACGTCTGGCTAAGCAGCTCATTGATGCCACCTTTGCTGACCGGGTGTTCTTCTGTAATTCGGGTGCCGAAGCCAATGAGGCAGCCCTCAAGCTGGCACGTAAAGCGGCAGTCGACCGGGGCTTCACGCAGAAAAATGGCATCGTGGCATTTGACCACGCGTTTCACGGACGCACCCTGTTTACCGTGTCTGCCGGGGGCCAGCCCGCCTATTCAAAGGATTTTGCCCCGCTACCGGCTGGTATCGCTCATGCTCCTTATAATGATTTGGCCGCGGCGGCAGCGCTGATCACGCCGCAAACCTGTGCGGTCATCGTCGAACCTGTTCAGGGGGAGGGGGGGGTTAATCCCGCCACCCCGACGTTCCTGCAAGGACTGCGTGAACTGTGCGATCGCCACGGTGCCTTGCTGATCTTTGATGAAGTTCAAAGTGGCGTAGGCCGTACGGGGTCGCTTTACGCCTATATGCACTACGGCGTGACGCCTGACGTGTTAACCACGGCGAAAGCGCTCGGCGGCGGCTTCCCGATGGGCGCAATGCTGACCACTGAATCATTGGCCGCGCATCTTAATGTGGGCAGCCACGGCACAACCTATGGCGGCAACCCGTTGGCGGGTGCGGTGGGCGGTAAAGTGCTGGAACTGGTCAACCGCCCTGAAGTCCTCGCCGGGGTTAAAGAGCGCCATCAGTGGTTCGTGGAGGCGCTGCAGGCGATGGATCAGCGCCTGAAGATGTTCAAAGAAATCAGGGGGCTTGGGTTGCTGATAGGCTGTGAACTGAACCAGAACTACCGTGGCAAGGCAAAACTGATTAACCAGCTCGCCGCGCGTGAAGGGCTAATGATACTGATTGCCGGAGCGGATATTGTTCGTTTTGCGCCATCGTTGATCATCACACAACCTGAGGTGCAGGAAGGGTTGGTGCGCTTTGAAAGAGCCTGCCGCGCCGTTGCCGAAGGAGCCAGCATATGATGTATATCCGCCCCGTGGAACGAAACGACCTGACCCAGCTGCTTTTTCTCGCGGGGAAAACCGGCGGCGGGTTGACCTCGTTGCCTGCCGATCGTGACACGCTGGCGGCGCGTATCGAGCGTTCGCTGTTGACCTTTCAGGGTAAGCTGCCGCTTGCAGAACAGGGGTATGTTTTTGTGCTGGTCGACAGTGAAACGGATCGGGCTTCTGGTATCTGCGCGATTGAAGTGGCGGTGGGATTACAGGATCCCTGGTACAATTTTCGCGTAGGCTCTCAGGTGCATGCTTCGAAGGAACTGAATGTTTATAACATGCTGCCCACGCTGACGTTAAGTAACGATCACACCGGCAGCAGTGAGCTATGTACGTTGTTTCTCGACCCCGATTTCCGAAACGGTAAAAATGGTTATCTGCTGTCAAAATCACGCTTTCTGTTTATGGCTGGCTTTCCACAGCATTTTAAGCAGAAGGTGGTGGCAGAAATGCGTGGGGTGAGTGACCGGCAGGGGTGTTCGCCATTTTGGGACAGCGTAGGCAGCCGCTTTTTCTCTATGTCCTTTACCGACGCGGACTATCTTTGTGGCACCGGGCAGAAAGCCTTTATTGCCGAGCTGATGCCAAAACATCCGCTTTACATCGATTATCTTACGCCGGAAGCGCAGGCCGTTATTGGCCAGGTGCATCCGCAAACGGCTCCAGCGCGTGCCGTTCTGGAATCGGAGGGGTTCGAGTTTCAGAATTATATCGATATCTTTGACGGCGGCCCAACGCTGGAATGTGATATTTCCCGTATTCGAGCCGTGCGTAAAAGTCGCCTGTTGAGGGTGGAAGTCGACGACACGCGGCTGGACTCGCTACCGCCGTGTCTGGTGGCAAATGAAAATTATCAACGCTTCCGTGTGATGATCCTACCCGCCGATCCCGGTGGTGACAGCATCAGCATGACGGCAGCAGAGGCGGGAATTTTAGGCTGTCAGCCGGGTGATAACCTGCGCGTGGTCACGCTGTGCCAGGAGGAGAAAAAATCATGACGCACTGTATTAATGGTCAGTGGTTAGCCGGTGAGGGCGAAACGGTGATCAAAACCGACCCGGTTAGCGGTGAAGTGCTGTGGCAAGGCAGAGGGGCAAGCGCAGCGCAGGTTGCTGCTGCCTGTGAAGCGGCGCGCGGCGCGTTCCCGGCCTGGGCCAGGCAGCCCTTTGCTGAACGTCAGGCCATTGTGGAGAAGTTTGCCGCGCTGCTGGACACCAACAGGGTGGAGCTGAGCGAGGCGATCGCCCGCGAGACCGGCAAACCGCGCTGGGAAACGCAAACGGAAGTTCAGGCGATGATCAACAAGGTCGCGATTTCACTGCGCGCTTGGCATGTGCGCTGCCCTGAGCAGGTTGAGGGTGAGAGTTCAGTGCGCCATCGGCCTCATGGGGTCATGGCAGTATTTGGGCCCTATAATTTCCCAGGCCATCTGCCGAATGGCCACATTGTGCCTGCGCTGCTGGCGGGTAACTGTGTGCTCTTCAAACCGAGTGAACTGACGCCGTTAACGGCAGAGATCGCTATGCGGCTATGGAACCATGCCGGACTGCCGCAGGGGGTGCTTCATTTATTGCAGGGCGGGCGGGAGACAGGGCAGGCTTTGGTGCAGCAACCACAGGTCGACGGCATACTGTTTACCGGCAGCGCCGCCACGGGTTACCAGCTGCATCGCCAGCTGGCCGGACAGCCTGAAAAAATGCTGGCGCTGGAAATGGGGGGGAACAATGCGCTGATCGTTGAAGACCCTGACGATATTGATGCTGCGGTGCATATTGCCATTCAGTCCGCCTTTATCAGCGCCGGGCAGCGCTGCACCTGTGCGCGTCGGCTGCTGGTAAGACGCGGAGCGGCAGGCGATGCTTTCCTCGCACGGCTGGCGGCGGTGGCGGCGACCATTCGCGTTGGACGGTGGAACGATGAGCCGCAGCCGTTTATGGGCAGCGTGATCTCCCCGCAGGCTGCGGAAAAAATCTACGCCGAGTGGCAGGCCCGCATCGATGCGGGGGGAAACGTTCTGCTGCCGATGTGCTGGCCGGAACGCAGCAGCGCGCTGTTAACACCGGGTATTATTGACGTGACGGAAGTGCGTGACCTGCCGGATGAGGAAATTTTCGGGCCGTTGCTACAGGTGATGCGCTATGACGATTTTACCCACGCTATTCAACTTGCCAATGACACCCGCTACGGTCTGGCCTGTGGCCTTATTTCACCCCAGCGGGAAAAGTTCGATCGGCTACTGGTTGAGGCGCGCGCCGGGATCGTTAACTGGAACAAACCCTTGACCGGGGCGGCCAGCACGGCACCGTTTGGCGGCGTTGGCGCTTCCGGCAATCACCGGCCCAGCGCCTGGTATGCGGCAGACTATTGCGCATGGCCGATGGCATCGTTGGCTTCGGCCGATTTGAGCCTGCCGGACACACTCTCTCCGGGGCTGGATTTTAGCGTAAATAAGGAGGCTGAATGAGCGCGCGTGAAGTGAATTTCGACGGTTTACCCGGGCTGACTCACCACTACGCCGGACTGTCATTTGGTAACGAAGCCTCGGCGCGTCACCAGCACCAGGTGTCAAATCCGAAACTTGCCGCATTACAGGGGCTGAAAAAGATGAAAACCCTGGCCGACCTCGGTTACGCCCAGGGCGTTATTCCACCCCATGAGCGACCAAACATCGAGGCGCTGCGCCAGCTTGGTTTTAGCGGCAGTGATGCGCAGGTACTGGCGCAGGCCGCAAAGCAGGCCCCAAAGTTGCTCAGCGCCGTCAGTTCTGCTTCGGCGATGTGGGTAGCCAATGCGGCAACGGTTTCGCCTTCTGTCGACAGCAGAGATGGCCGGGTGCATTTGACCGTTGCCAACCTGAACAATAAATACCACCGGTCAATCGAAGCCCCGACCACCGCTGCACTGCTGCGCGCCATTTTCCGAGATGATGAACATTTCAGCGTACACGATGCTTTGCCGCAGGTCGCCCTGTTTGGGGACGAGGGGGCGGCAAATCATAATCGTTTCAGCAACGGGTATGGGGAGCCCGGCGTTCAGCTGTTTGTTTACGGCTGTGCGCAGGCTGGTGGCATCAGGCCGCTTCATTACCCCGCGCGCCAAACGCGAGAGGCCAGCGAGGCGGTCGCCAGGCTGAACCAGCTTGACGCCGCGCGCACGCTGTATGCGCAGCAGGATCCCGTCGTTATTGATGCCGGGGTGTTTCATAATGATGTGATAGCGGTCAGCAACCAGCAAACTCTCTTCTGCCACCAGCGGGCTTTTCTCAATCAGCCCCAGCTGATGGCACGGCTGGCGCAGAAAGTGCCCGGCTTTAACCTGATTGAAGTTCCTGACGAGCGCGTCAGCGTGGCGGATGCCGTGGCGACCTATCTGTTTAACAGTCAGCTGCTTAGCAAAGATAACGGCAAGATGCTGCTGATATTGCCAGAAGAGGCACGCCGACATGCCGGCGTCTGGCGTTGGCTGACGGAAATGGTGGCCGGTGACGGAACGATCGATGAACTTAAGGTGTTAGATCTGCGCGAAAGTATGTGCAATGGCGGTGGGCCGGCCTGTCTGCGGCTGCGGGTCGTGCTCAATGCGCAGCAGCAGGCGGCGGTGAATCCGGCGGTCATGATGAATGAGACGCTGTACGCCACCCTGTGCGGCTGGGTTGAACGCCATTACCGCGATCGCCTGTCGCAGGCCGACCTGGCAGACCCACAATTACTGTCAGAAGGACGAGAAGCACTGGACGAACTCACTAAGCTGCTAGACTTAGGTCATGTTTACCGTTTTCAGCAATAGAGTACGCTTTGTCTCTTCGCACTGAACGGCGATTTAATCTAAGGAGAAAACATGCAGGACTTTCTTCAACTTACCCTATCCGGCGGTCAGCCAGAACAAAAGGAGGGGCGCAACGGCCTGCTCCGCTGGCGCTGGCTGAACGTTGGGATACTTGAGTTGACGCCGCTGCACAGCGTGCCCAGGGCGCTGGTGGTATCCAGCGGCATTCACGGTAACGAGACCGCGCCGGTAGAAATTGTCGAGCAGCTGGTGAATGCCCTGCTGCGCGGCGAACTGGCGCTTCAGGCTCGTCTGCTGGTGATTTATGGCAATCCGGCCGCTCTCCGGCTGAACAGGCGCTATGTGCATGGCGATATGAACCGCATGTTTGGCGGGCGTTGGCAGCAGTATGAGGATTGCCCTGAAGCCCGGCGTGCGTGGATACTCGAACAGGCGATGGATAACTTTTGGCAGGCTGGAGACTATGAGGAGGTGCGCTGGCACCTCGATCTGCATACCGCAATCCGCGGCTCTTATCATGCGCAGTTTGGCGTTTTGCCACAGCGCATGACGCCGTGGCCGGAAGATTTTATGCACTGGCTGGCGTCGGCAGGTCTTGAGGCGTTAGTGTTTCATCGTGCAACGGGGGGGACCTTCACCAATTACAGCAGTCGACATTTCCAGGCCGCCAGCTGTACCCTGGAGCTGGGAACGGCGCTGCCTTTTGGCCACAACGATCTTACCCAGTTTGCAGCCGTACGGCTGGCGCTGCGGCAGCTGATCGCCGGTGGGGAAAATATCCCCGCAGCCGCGCAGCCGCGTCGCTACCGGGTGTCGCAGCAAATCACCCGACGCTCTGACCGCTTCGTGCTGCATATGAGTGATGAGGTACTGAACTTTACCGCTTTTCCCCAGGGAACCCTGCTGGCAGAGGACGGTGAAGATCGCGTCTATGTTCAGCAAGCACGGGAGTACGTTTTATTTCCCAATCCGAATGTCGCAACCGGCTTACGCGCGGGGCTGATGCTGGTGGAGGATAATGTGCATAATAAAGCGCTGTGATCGGCGTGCAACTTAGTGGGTATGGGCAGGGCATGTGGCCGGGGCGGGCGGCATGTTTCTCTCATACCGCCGTTGCTGAGAAAGTCAGGCGATGCGTCAGGCCGGCGATTATCCTTTCGCTATCCTTTCAAATCGATTACCTTTCTACAAAAAATTGCCATAACCCCCTGTCAGAAAATACTTGTTTGCAATTCCTCACTAAAACCTTCGCATTCTCTCCATGATTGGCGGCAAATTGTCTTTTATGCTTTCAAGGCTTTACTCATACTCTGCGTAGTTGACGTTCTGCATCGTAAACTTATTTTCGGTTTCACGATAAATTAACCGTCATAGCACTGAACAAATAAGGACAATATAATGCGTAAATTTACTTCTTTCGTCGTTGCCGCTACCCTGGCCCTCGGTGCTGCAAATATCGTTCATGCTGCGGCAGATAACCTGACGCCTCCGCCATCGGGCGCCGAAAAGACCATGATGCCTGAGCGGCCACACCACGGTGGCCCGCATGAGATGTTTAAAGGACTGGAACTAACCGATGCGCAGAAGCTGCAAATGCGCAGCATCATGAAAGCTGCGCACAAGGACATGAAGCGTCCTTCGGCGGAAGATCGCCGCGCCCTACAGAGCATTATTGCTTCCGACACGTTTGACCGGGCCAAAGCCGAAGCTCAGGCAACGAAGATGTCTGCCAACGGACAGCAGCGCGCGCTGTCGATGATGGAAACGCAGAATAAACTGTATAACGTGTTAACCGCCGAGCAGAAAAAACAGTTTAACCAGAATTTTGAGAAGCGTCTGGCTGAAAAGCCGCATCATCAGGATGGAATGCCGCCAGCGGACGACTAACGGACGCGTCATTAAGCGGACATCGGCGATGTTGTCCACCGGCCTTGCCGGCGGCGGACATCGGCGTTCATGTATCCGGCGGCTTTGGCCGCCATTGTTGTTCTACTAAGCCTTTGGCACCAGCATCACCGGCAGCTTACCTGTCAGCATCGGCTTACAGAGTATTTTATAGCCATCGCTGTCGAATCCCGGCGTTGTGCTGCACAGCGACCTGGCATCTTCCAGTTTGTTCACCGAACCCAGATAAAGCCAGTTGTTGATGATGTGATACTGGGTTTGTCCCGTCCTTTGCTCCAGAAGCGCAACCGCATCAGGCCACGGCCAGCATTGTAAGCGAACCGCCTCCAGCGCCGATATCAGGCGCTGCTGATGCTCATGCTCCGATTCATTCCCGCAGCAGGCTCCGGCGCAGCGCTTCAGGGCAAAACGGAAGCATGCGCCGCCCGAGCGCAGCTTTTCCAGCCCCAACAGGGGGTAACAGAGTCGTTGCTCGTCGGCAATTTTTTGCAGGGTTTCAAGCGCCGCCCGGCGATGGGCGTACAGGCCATAAAGGCCAGCCGTTGAGGAGAAATCCACGTCTTTCGCATACACCACCTGGGGAGTGCCCGCGGTGATTTGTAGTGAGCACAGCTGGCGATTTTTACGCAGCCGTTTATTAAACAGCGGCTGCTGAAGTTTGATCATCTGCGCTTCCAGCAGTAGCGCGCCCAGTTCCCCTGCCGTAGGGATAAAGCTGATGCGGGTAGCCTGGCGCAGCATACGCGCCTCATCGGCGGTGCGCAGGTGTGACAGCACCCGGCTGCGGATATTGACGCTTTTCCCAATATACAGCGGCATCGTTTCACTCTCACCGTGAAAAACGTACACCCCCGGCAGCTTAGGCAGCGATTCAAGCCACGGGCGCAGCTGTTCGGGATATTGGTAAATAGCCGCGGCGTCAAATTCAATGCGCGGACTGACAGGTTTTCTGACCACTACTGGCTCCGTTTACTGTTTATCCAAACAGTATAGCAGCAGGTGGCCTGCAGGCGGAGCTTTTGTTATTCGCTCCGCCGGAGGGAACGTTATTTTTTCCAGAAGTCGTCGAACACCGTGATCGGCGTGCGGCGTTTGTGCTCGGTTTTCACATACCAGCCTTCTATGATTTTTGCCGCCGCTGGATCGATGCTTTCACCCTGCAAATAGCGGTCGATCATCTCATAGGTCACGCCAAGAGCCACCTCATCCTGTAGGCCGGGGCGGTCATCCTCCAGATCGGCGGTGGGGTGCTTAAGCCAGAGGTGTTCCGGGCAGCCTAACGCGTTCAACAGCCGTTTGCCCTGGCCTTTATTCAGTCGGAAAATCGGATTGATATCGGTGCCGCCATCGCCGTACTTGGTGAAAAATCCGGTCACCGCTTCGGCCGCATGGTCGGTTCCCACCACCACGCCCGCGTTCATTCCGGCAATGCTGTACTGAACTTTCATGCGTTCACGCGCTTTTTCATTGCCGCGAATAAAATCAGACAGCGTAATGCCCGCCTCGCGCAACGCCTGTTCGCTGGCCTGCACCGCCGCTTTGATATTGACCGTCAAAACCCGGTCTGGCTGGATAAAAGTGATGGCATCCTGGCAGTCCTGTTCATCGGCCTGTACGCCGTGTGGCAGGCGCACGGCAATAAACTGATAATCGCTGTCCCCGGACTCCGCGCGTAGTTCTGTCATCGCCATCTGGCACAGTTTACCGGTCAGCGTGGAGTCCTGTCCGCCGCTGATCCCCAGCACCAGCGATTTCAAAAAAGGGTAGCGCTTCAGGTATGATTTCAGGAAATCAACGCTGATACGAATTTCTTCGTCGGCATCAATAGTGGGTTTGACGCCCAGCGCCTCAATAATGTCCTGTTGCAGAGCCATTTTCCTCTCCTCCGATTCAGCGCCGTCAGGCGGCAGCCGTTTGCGTTTTGTTCATGCAAAGCTAGCGCGCATGGCGCGCAACCACAACAATCAATCCATCAATAATGAACACGAATGATGATAATTCAGCCGTTTTTCACTTTTTAGCCATCAGTGTAAACATAATAATCGCCATCATATAGCAACCGAACAGCGTGGCGGCCATCGTCAGTACCGAGGTGCCGCCAATTCCGGTCAGCGGTACGCTGATACTGCCGAGGGTAAACATAGTAACGCCAATCACGGCAGATGCGCTGCCCGCTCTGTGTCCCTGGCTCTGCATCGCCAGCGAGGAGGCGGTCACGGAGATCACGCCGTTACTGGCTATGCTGAAAAACAGGGCGATCAGCACCAGAGGTAACGCCGCCGCCGTTAGCCCGGCTATAAGCAGACTGCCGGATGAGATAAATGCCAGTGCCAGTCCCCCTTTTAAAATGCGGTACTCGCCCCACAGCGGACACAGACGGGCGCTAATCTGAGAAGCAATAATCAGGCCAACGCCGTTAGCGGCAAAGCAGAGGCTGAAGGCCTGTGGCGAGAGCTGATAAATTTGTTGCAGTACGAACGGAGAGGCACCGATATAGGCAAACATTCCGGACATCATAAACCCTTGCGTCAGGCAGAAGCCCATAAAAGGACGATGGGTGATGACCTGACCCAGCGCCGCCCACGCGGAGAAAATACTGCCCTGACTGCGCCGATCTTCGGTCAGAGTCTCATGAAGTTTAACGCGTGCCAGCAGTAGCAGCAGCAGTGCAAGCAGGGCAATGACCATAAATAGCCCGCGCCAGTCGAGAAAAGCCATCAGCGCACCGCCCACGACCGGTGCGGCGATGGGCGCAAGCCCGTTGACCAGCATCAGCAGGGCAAAAAACCGGGTCAGCTCATGGCCGCTGTACATATCCCGGGCGATAGCCCGTGACAGCACTGCACCGCCGGCAGCGGATAATCCCTCAAACAGACGCGCCAGCAACAGCTGATGGATGTCCTGTGCCAGCGCACAGCCAACCGAGGCTAATAGCAGTAATAGCAGCGACAGTAGCAGAGGACGAATGCGACCATATTTATCGCTAAGCGGGCCGAAAAACAGCTGGCCGAAGCCCAGTCCGAGCAGCCCCGCGGTAAGGCTGAGTTGTGCTGTTGCCGTATTCGTTGCCAGGTCATTTGCCAGCTCTGGCAGTGCAGGAAGATACAGATCGATGCAAAGCGGGCCTAAAGCCGCCAGTAACCCCAGCGTAATGGCATAGCCCAGGCGTTTGCTGTGTGCAGGTGTCATGAAACCTCATTAATGAAAGGCGGCTGCCGAAAAAGGGGGAGATCGCGGGCCATCTTTAGCCAATAAACCGACATTTTTACCCGCCACATTATAAGTATGCTGCGAACAAATTGATAACAATTTGCTGCCATAAAGTTGATTAATCTGCCTTTATATCCCAAGCTTATCACCACACTGATAATGACAGAGGTAGAATAAATGCGTAAGTTAACGGGAATGATTGGTGCTGCGGTAACGCTTGCCGTGCTGTCTGGCTGTACGGTTTACGACCGCGCACAGAGCTATGCCACCAAACCGGTGGTGCAGGATGTGAAGAAAGGGATGACCCGTCAGCAGGTGCGCGATATCGCCGGGCCGGCATCAACTGAAATCACAATGGTTCACGCCCGCGGTACTTGCCAGACCTACGTGCTGGGCGAACGTGACGGTAAGCTGCAGACCTACTTCGTCAGCTACTCCGACACGGGCCGCGTTATGAACTACGGTTTCCAGAGCTGCAAAGAGTACGATACGGATCCGCAGGTGAATCAGTAATCACCGCTTAACAAAAAAAATGGTCACGATGGTGACCATTTTTTTTGCGCTGGCGCTAACTATTACACGCAAACAGGTCGCGTGCCCTCATTCTTCTGACCATCAGTATTCCGGCAGTGTTCTTCAGGTCACCCGTATCGTGGTTTACTTATAAGATAAGGGGATAAAAGCGAAGGGGCCGTGTTACCCGCTCTGGGTGAGTGTATAAGCGCGGGTCAGCGTCGCTGACCCGCATAGCAGGATTAACGCTGGGTTAGCGTCGCTTCGCTATCGGCGTCGGTATCCATAATTTGTTTATCAGTCTGTTTTAACCATTGGCTGGTGAGGGTGCCCGCCGTGATAGAACCGTTCACGTTAAGGGCGGTACGCCCCATATCAATCAGCGGCTCAATGGATATCAGTAATGCTACCAGCGTGACCGGCAGACCCATTGCCGGCAGCACGATCAGCGCTGCAAAGGTTGCCCCGCCGCCAACCCCGGCAACGCCCGCTGAACTCAACGTGACGATAGCCACTAATGTGGCGATCCACATCGGGTCAAACGGGTTAATGCCCACGGTGGGCGCAACCATGACTGCCAGCATGGTCGGATAGAGACCGGCACAGCCGTTCTGTCCTATTGTGGCACCGAATGAAGCGGCAAAGCTGGCGATGGATTCTGGAATGCCCAGACGGCGCGTTTGCGCTTCGACGCTCAGTGGGATAGTTGCGGCGCTGGAGCGGCTGGTGAAGGCAAAAGTGATCACCGGCCACACCTTACGGAAGAAGCGCAGCGGGTTGACGCCATTGGCTGACAGCAGCAGAGCATGCACGGCAAACATGATGGCCATGCCCAGGTAGGATGCCAGCACAAAACCGCCAAGCTTGATGATATCGCTGACGTTAGAGGTGGCGACCACTTTAGTCATCAACGCCAGCACGCCATACGGCGTCAGCTTCATGATTAAACGCACCAGCTTCATCACCCAGGATTGCAGCGTATCAATCGCTTTCAGCACGCGCTGGCCTTTTTCCGCATCATCTTTCAACAGCTGCAACGCGGCTACACCGAGGAACGCGGCAAAAATCACCACGCTGATGATAGACGTTGGATTCGCTCCGGTCAGGTCGGCAAAAGGATTCTTCGGCACAAAGGAGAGCAGTAGCTGTGGCGCGCTGAGATCGGCGACTTTACCTGCATAGGAGCCCTGGATCGCCGCCAGACGCGCGCTTTCCTGTGCGCCCTGGATCAGGCCTCCGGCATTCAGGCCGAACAGCCAGGTCACAAAAACACCCACAACGGCGGCAATGGCGGTGGTAAAGAGCAGCACGCCAATCGTCAAAAAGCTGATTTTTCCCAGCGATGACGCATTATGCAGACGTGCAACGGCGCTGAGGATTGAGGCAAATACCAGCGGCATAACGATCATCTGTAACAGTTGAACATAACCGTTACCGACCAGGTTAAACCAGCTGACGGATTGTTTAATAACCGGGCTGTTCTCGCCATAGATGGTGTGCAGGGCCAGGCCAAACAGCACGCCGATCGCCAGGCCGAAGAGCACCTTCTTCGACAGGCTCCAGCCCGATCCCGTCTTGGCCACTAACATCAGCAGCGCAACAAACGCGACAAGATTTATGATAAGCGGAAAATTCATTTCCATTTTCTCCCAGTGAAACCGGCCTCTGAGGGCTTTTGCTAAAGACAGTTAATGGCTGTCTTACGGTAAGTAAATCAGTTGCGAAATGGTAGCAGCTGCCGCCATGACAGCATTATATCCAAACGGAATGACTTATAACTTTTGGTGCTGACGTTTTATCAGCGGGGCTTTTGACGACCGATCAGCTCGGTAAAGCCGTTTTGTATGTTGCCAATCGCCTGGGTGGTCCATCCCGAGGCGCCAAAGGGCGGCATACCGGGTGGAAACCAGATGGCGTAGCCGACCAGCGCCAGACACAGGGCGCGCTCAAGCTGGTTGCCCTTTTGGCTTCTCAACAGCGGCAGGCCAAAACGCCAGCGGCAGGGCCACAACAGCGGAACGCCGGCCGGGGTGAGCATATCTGCGGCAATGTGGCTAAGATAACCCAGCACCATCCCCTGGAAAACGTCTGCGGGTAAAAGCCAGTCAGAGGGGAGTTTCATTTGCAGCAGGGCAACGCCCGCACCCACGGCCAACAGGCTGTGGGTAAATCCCCTGTGGCCGAAGATCCGCGCAATAGGGTAAGAGAGCCACCTTAGCCGCTGGCCGAGAAATGATTTCGGGTGGTCAATATCCGGCAACAGGCACGTCAGGAGCGCAGCCGGGACAATATGCCACCAGTCCGCACTGGCCAGTATCGGGGTTAGTTCAGCACGTTTGGCAAAAATCGCGCTGGCTATGGCAAAAATGAGGTGGCCTTCGGCCGTCATGGGAATACCTGACTACATAACTGTCGATGTATCCAGTATAGGGAATATATACAGTATAATAAATATGTGACGCTGTAACCAAAGATAAATAGGGGTGTAAAACGGGCGTGACCACGATCTTAATGGACATTAAGCCACATCGGTGGGCGGCGGCACCAGGAATTAACAGGCCGTCACATGCCGCTCGTAACGCCGCTGGCGTTGAGTGACACTTTATTATGTCAACGGACGGCGTTTTTTAACTCAGCGGTTAAGCAGGTGTTGAGACGTAACCTGTTCAAGAGTAGCCAGTTTCACATCAGCCAACGACCAGCGGGCATCGTCTGCGTGTGCGCTATCCGGCACGACAATGGAGCGCATCCGTGCAGCCTTAGTCGCAATCATGCCATTAAAGGAATCTTCAAACGTGACGCAGTTGAGTGGATCAATCCCCAGGGCCGTTGCGGCGTTGAGATAAACCTGAGGATGCGGTTTGCTGTAGGGGAGTGACTCAGCGGAAACCAACACTTCGAAATTTTCGCGCAGGTTAAACATATCCATTACGCGCTCAAGCATATGCAGTGGTGAGGCCGACGCGAGGCCGACTCTCAATCCTGCATCCCGACACGTCTGCAACGCGTGCGCTACGCCTGGCAATAGCGGGCGGGTGTCCTCAATCAGCTGTAGAACGCGATGAATGATGCGCTGGATAACTTCGGCCTGCGAAGGGCCGTTCCAGGGCTGGGCGTCGAACCACATGCGTACGACCTGATCGATGCGCAAGCCTAACGTATCGGGCATGGCTCCCCGTTGACTGAGATCGACGTCAAGCGAGGTAAATACCTCCAGTTCGGCCTGGTACCACAGGGGTTCGGAATCAATCAGCAGGCCATCCATATCAAATATGGCGGCGAGTGCGGGGCGGTGATAAGACATTCAGCGACTCCATTTAACGGTTTATGTCACCCTAACATGAAGTTACGGTGGAAAATATGACTGCGGCGTTACGCGTGGTCAAAAGGCAGGCCTGGTGTCATTTTTCGGGCGCATTGGTGAAACTCACTGTAAACTGACACTTATATCTGATGGACAGGAGAACGCATGACTTATCAACAGGCTGGCAGGATAGCGATAGTGAAACGCATCATGGGGTGGATTATTTTTATTCCAGCCCTGATATCTACGCTGATTTCGCTGATGGTTTTTCTGGAAAAAAGTCGTGAACAGCGCAGCGGGATCAATGCCGTCATGCAGGATTTTGCTCATGTGATGATTGATATGATCCGCTTCAACACCGGTTTTCTTTCCGGATTCTGGCATAACTCGCCGGTACCGGACTTTAACAACGGCAGTAATCTTCTGTTCTGGGGGATCTACATCCTGATATTTATCGGGCTCGCCATGCAGGCTTCTGGAGCGAGAATGTCGCGTCAGGCGCGTTTTCTGCGCGAGGGAATTGAAAACCAAATGATCCTGGAAAAGGCACGAGGCGCGGAAGGTCAAAGCCGTGCACAGCTGGAAGAAAAGATAGTGGTGCCGCGTCATACTTTGTTTCTGCAGATTTTCCCGTTATACATTCTGCCAGCGATCGTTGCTGTCGGCGGATACTTCATCCTCAAACTGGCTGGGTTTATCGGCTAAGAAAAGGTGACGCGCCCTTATGCGGGGCGCGCCACCTCATCTTCACCGTCAAGCAATACGCCCACCGCGCGCTGTGCGTCAGCGATCCACGTGCCGCCAAAGATATTGGCCCGGTTCAATAAATAGTAAAGTTGATAAATCGACTGGCGCTGGCGGAAGTCGTCAGGTAGGGGCCAGACCGACTGGTAGCCACGGCAGACCTGTTCGGGTGAGTGCGGGAACCAAGGCAGCATCGCCAGATCGCATTCACGATCTCCCCAGTAGCAGGCCGGATCGAAAACCCACGGGCCGTTGTCACTCCCGCCGCAGTTAGCGGGCCAAAGATCGCCATGCAGTAAAGAAGGAAGAGGGTGATGCGAGCTCAATGCGTGTTGAGAACACCGGACGATCAGCTCCATATCGCCGTACTGGATGCCTTTTTCTACGGCAAGCTGCAGTTGCCAGCCAATGCGCTGCTCAGCAAAAAAAGTAGACCATCGCCGCTGCCAGCCGTTGGGCTGCGGCGATGTGGTGATATTATTGTCAAAATCGAGGCCAAACTGCGGTTGTTCGCTCCACTGATGCAGTCTTGCCAGCTGCTGCCCCAGCTGGAAAGCACCGCATTCATCCAGCGGCCGCAGCGGAATATACTCCAGCAGTAAAAAGCTATTATCGCGCGAACTGCCCACGCCATATACCGCCGGTACGCGCACCGTATGGCTGCGCGCCAGCAGCCTGAGCTGATCGGCTTCCCAGGCGAACATATCCAGCATGTCGCGCTGGTCAGATTTCACAAACACCTCATGCTCGCCATAGCGCAAATACCACGTCGAATGGACCTCTCCGTTTGCCAGTTTCTGGCTTTCGGTGATAACACCACTGCCCAACTGCTCTCTCAACAGACGACCGATGGCTGACCACATAGGAGACTCCTCTTTAGTACTGCGATTCGACCATAGTATCGATTAAAGCATAATCAAAATCAGCGACAGTGCACATACAGGGGGACATTAGTTAACATGTGACGGCATCAGTCGTGCGACAGCGGCCAAATTTCTACATCGACGTCAGGCAGACTTTCCAGCGCCTTATCGCCTAACCCCCGAGCCAGCTGGTAGACCTGTTCCGCAGGTAACGCGCTGATAAAGCCAAAGCGATTGCTTCCCAATTCATGCGGGTGGCCGTTTGCGTCTTTCAGGCTGGTGGTGAAACCGCCGCCTGTCAGCGTGCTGGCGAGTTCCAGCAGGTCCGATAACCCCTTTTCCTGATAATGAAAAGTGACCACGTACTGCTTGATAGCATCATTACTCATAACAAAGCTCCTTAAAGAAATATTGTGATAAGCGTAGTTCATAAAGAGCGAATTTTCGGCACAGGGAGGACGGCAGAGGATGTGGGCTGCCGTTGGCAGGATTGATGCAGATTGAAGTAAAATTTTCGTAAGTTGGTACGATTAATGCCATTGGCTTTGCAGTTAAGTACTTGTAATTAATATATTTTATTACTGAAGTCCGGGGCCGGATAATATTTGAATGGCCTGTAAGGAATATTTCTCAGGTCTGTCCTGGTGTTTTATTGCTTATAACCCCTTATAATGCGCGCCGTTAACGAAAGAGTCCTTACGAAATGGGCTGTCAGGTTCAATGCAAAGGTGTCAGAGTTAGCATAAAGGGCATTGATCGTCCCTCAAAACGCTTCACACTCACTTCTTCTCCATTTGTCGCATAACAGGTCACATTCAAATGAAAGCCCTTAACAAACTCTCTGTAGTATTGCTGCTCTCCGCGGGAGCACTGTGTCAACAAGCCTTGGCGGATAATAATGTCTTCACGGTGATGGACGACCCTTCCACGGCGAAAAAAGATTTCGAAGGCAACGCAGCGGCTGGCTATATGGCCCAGTCGGGTAATACCACCAGTTCTTCAGTCACGGCAAATTCCAACCTGACCTGGTATACGCCGAGCTTTGCCTACAGCCTGTGGGGCAACGCCAGCAACACCTCGTCAAACGATGAGCGTTCATCAGAAACTTATCAGGTTGGCGGTCGTACACGTTATAATCTGAACAGCGCTGATTACCTGTTCGGTCAGGCGAGCTGGTTAAGCGACCGTTTTAACGGATATGACGGCCGTTCCATCCTCGCTGCCGGTTACGGTCGCCAGATATTGAATGGCCCGGTGCATTCACTGCGACTGGAAGCCGGTCCTGGCGTTCGCTATGACGAATACCGTGAAGGCGGCCATGAAACCCAGGCTCTCGCCTATGGCGCATTGAGCTATCAGTGGCAGCTAACTGACAACACTAAGTTCATTCAGGGTATCTCCGTATTGGGCAGCGACAGCACGACGGTGAACTCAGAAACCGGACTGCAGGTAGGCATTAACGACCACTTTGCGTTGAAAATGGCTTATAACGTGACCTGGAACCAGAGCCCACCCGCATCAGCACCCGATCGTACCGACACCAAGACCACCATTTCGCTCTCCTACTCACTGTAATCTCATTACGGGCCGCTCTCTCCGGCCCGTTTTATCCCCTCTGTTCCTTTACCGCCACGGCATCTCAGTCAACGGGGATAACCTTGCGTTATGCCCGGCGCTTTTTTATCGGACTTCATCGCTTTCAATGGCCTTCAACATTCCCGTCACGCCCGTTCAATCTGGCGGGTGACGATCAGGGCTGCTGCTGCATAGCGGCCGCTCTGGGGATGGCGTCCATGAAGGGTCAGGACGATGTCACATTCGTGCTGTAAAAGGCCTGTCCGTGCAATTGATGTCCGTCATGTGTAAGATAAGCACCCTGCGAAAGTATCAGGCGCAAGCCCACTTTCGGATATGTGTACCAGACAGGTTACCAAACGGACAAATGTGAGTCGGTTTCAAGTAAAACTGTTTGATGTATAAACAAAAACTAATTTTTGTATGTAGCCTTACGTGTGGGTTACCACTGCAATTAAGGATGTTTCATGCCTGTAATTACTCTTCCTGATGGAAGCCAGCGCTCTTTTGACCATGCCGTTAGTGTGATGGATATCGCTATGGACATCGGTCCTGGACTGGCAAAAGCCTGTATCGCCGGACGCGTCAATGGCGAACTGGTTGATGCGGTCGATCCGATCGTCGACGATGCCAGTGTGGCAATCATTACCGCTAAAGATGAAGCCGGGCTGGAGATTATCCGCCATTCCTGTGCTCACCTGCTGGGGCACGCTATCAAGCAGCTGTGGCCAGATACCAAAATGGCCATCGGTCCGGTTATTGACAACGGCTTCTACTATGACGTCGATCTCGACCGCACGCTGACCCAGGAAGACATCGAACTGCTGGAAAAGCGGATGCATCAGCTGGCAGAGACAAATTATGATGTGATCAAGAAAAAGGTTAGCTGGCAGGAAGCCCGCGATGCTTTTGCCGCGCGTGGTGAAAACTACAAAACGACCATTCTTGATGAAAACATCAGTCATGACGATCGTCCGGGCCTGTACCATCATCAGGAATATGTCGATATGTGCCGTGGTCCGCACGTACCGAATATGCGTTTCTGTCACCACTTCAAACTGCAAAAGATTTCTGGCGCATACTGGCGTGGCGACAGCAATAACAAGATGTTGCAACGTATCTACGGCACCGCATGGGCCGACAAAAAGCAGCTGGCTGCCTATCTGCTGCGTTTAGAAGAGGCGGCGAAACGCGATCACCGCAAAATTGGCAAGCAGCTTGACCTGTATCATATGCAGGAAGAGGCTCCAGGCATGGTGTTCTGGCACAATGACGGCTGGACTATTTTCCGTGAACTGGAAGTGTTTGTTCGCACCAAGCTGAAAGAGTATGAGTACCAGGAAGTGAAAGGGCCATTTATGATGGACCGCGTGCTGTGGGAAAAAACCGGGCACTGGGAAAACTACAAAGAGGCGATGTTTACGACCTCTTCAGAGAACCGTGAATACTGTATTAAGCCGATGAACTGCCCTGGGCACGTGCAGATTTTCAATCAGGGTCTAAAATCTTACCGTGACCTGCCGTTACGTATGGCAGAGTTTGGTAGCTGTCATCGTAACGAGCCGTCAGGCGCGCTACATGGTCTGATGCGCGTGCGCGGCTTTACTCAGGATGATGCGCATATCTTCTGTACTGAAGAGCAGGTGCGCGACGAGGTTAACAGCTGCATTAAGATGGTGTACGACATGTACAGCACCTTTGGCTTTGAGAAGATCGTGGTGAAACTCTCAACGCGCCCTGAAAAGCGCATTGGCAGTGACGATCTATGGGACCGTTCAGAAGCCGACCTTGCCGCTGCGCTAAAAGAGAATGGCATTCCATTCGAATATCAGCCGGGCGAGGGCGCGTTTTACGGCCCGAAAATTGAATTTACCCTACACGATTGTCTCGATCGTGCCTGGCAGTGTGGTACCGTACAGCTGGACTTCTCGCTGCCGGGCCGTCTGAGTGCGTCCTATGTGGGTGAAAGTAATGAGCGTCAGGTGCCGGTGATGATCCACCGAGCCATTCTGGGGTCCATGGAACGCTTTATCGGAATATTAACCGAAGAGTATGCCGGTTTCTTCCCAACGTGGCTGGCTCCGGTACAAGTTGTGGTGATGAATATCACCGATGGTCAGTCCGAATATGTTGCAGAATTGACCCGAAAATTGCAAAATGCGGGCATTCGCGCAAAAGCGGACTTGAGAAACGAGAAGATTGGCTTTAAAATCCGTGAACATACATTGCGTCGTGTGCCTTATATGTTGGTCTGTGGTGATAAAGAGGTGGAAGCTGGCAAAGTAGCCGTTCGCACCCGCCGCGG
Organism: Erwinia tasmaniensis Et1/99; assembly: GCF_000026185.1. Lineage (NCBI taxonomy): Bacteria > Pseudomonadati > Pseudomonadota > Gammaproteobacteria > Enterobacterales > Erwiniaceae > Erwinia > Erwinia tasmaniensis. The sequence goes on along the minus strand of NC_010694.1, from coordinate 2,089,390 downwards.
TAAAGACCTGGGTAGCATTGACGTCAATGAAGTGATCGCGAAGCTGCAGGATGAAATCCGCAGTCGCAATCTTCATCAATTGGAGGAATAAAGTATTAAAGGCGGAAAACGAGTTCAACCGGCGCGTCCTAATCGCATAAATAGAGAAATTCGCGCTACTGAGGTTCGTCTGACTGGCGTCGATGGCGAACAGATTGGTATTGTCAGTCTGAATGAAGCTTTGGAAAAAGCTGAAGAAGCAGGTGTTGATCTTGTCGAGATCAGCCCTAACGCCGAACCGCCCGTCTGCCGTATTATGGATTACGGCAAGTTCCTTTATGAAAAAAGCAAATCTTCTAAGGAACAGAAGAAAAAGCAAAAAGTCATCCAGGTTAAGGAAATCAAATTCCGTCCTGGTACCGATGATGGCGACTATCAGGTAAAACTACGCAACCTGATTCGCTTTCTGGAAGATGGCGATAAAGCCAAAATCACGCTGCGTTTCCGTGGTCGTGAGATGGCGCACCAGCAGATCGGTATGGAAGTGCTTAACCGCGTCCGTAAAGATTTGTGTGAAGATATCGATCTGGCAGTTGTCGAATCCTTCCCTACGAGGATTGAAGGCCGTCAGATGATTATGGTGCTCGCTCCCAAGAAGAGGCAGTAGGCCCTAAAGTCATCGCTCCGCGTACTTCGGTGCGCGGCGCAGTGCGCCTGTCTGGTTCATTTTATTAACAATGCGAAGTGGATATTTTTTAAATGCCAAAGATTAAAACTGTACGTGGCGCGGCCAAGCGCTTCAAGAAGACCGCTTCTGGCGGCTTCAAGCGTAAGCACGCTAACCTGCGTCATATTCTGACTAAAAAATCTACTAAGCGTAAACGCCACCTGCGTCCTAAAGGTATGGTGTCTAAAGGCGATCTGGGTCTGGTCATTGCCTGCCTGCCGTACGCATAAGTAACCCTTTTTTAGTCCCGACAACGTTCGTTATGAATGGCGAAGGGCAAACAGAATATTAAACAGGAGAGCTAAATGGCTCGTGTAAAACGTGGTGTAGTTGCTCGCGCACGTCACAAAAAAATCTTAAAACAAGCTAAAGGTTACTACGGTGCGCGTTCACGCGTTTACCGCGTTGCCTTCCAGGCTGTTATCAAAGCTGGTCAGTATGCTTATCGTGACCGTCGTCAACGTAAGCGTCAGTTCCGCCAGCTGTGGATTGCGCGTATCAACGCCGCCGCCCGCACTAACGGTATCTCTTACAGCCGTTTCATCAATGGTCTGAAAAAGGCTTCGATCGAAATCGACCGTAAGATTCTGGCTGACATCGCGGTATTCGACAAAGCAGTATTTGCTGCTCTGGTAGAAAAAGCGAAAACAGCACTGGCGTAAGTCAGATTGAAGAGGGGGCTTGGCTCCCTCTTTTTTATCTCCTTCGCTTTTATTTATGTAACTTCAGCAAAAGGTTGACATTTTTATCCATTGGCTTTCCAATAGGCCGTGCCGATAATAAGACTGCAACCAGGTAATGTAAGCATGAACGCTGCTCTTTTTCGTTTCTTTTTTTACTTTAGCACCTGATTTCGGGGGCTTTTGCGCATAGAAAAGAAACGAAAAATCGCGCTGAAAGCCTCCCTCGTGGAGGCTTTTTTCGTTTTAGCGCCAATGAGACACAGTGATTACCGGGCGACTATACGTCCTGACATAAAACAGATCGGCCGTATGGCTGGAAGAAGAGGAAAGCATGTCACATCTCGCAGACCTGGTGGAGCGCGCGCTAGCCGCCATCAACGATGCTCAGGATGTCGCCGCGTTAGATAACGTTCGCGTCGAATATCTGGGTAAAAAAGGGCATCTTACGCTCCAGATGACCACACTACGTGAACTGCCCGCGGAAGAACGTCCTGCGGCAGGTGCGGTGATCAACGAGGCTAAACAGCAGGTGCAGGATGCGCTCAATGCGCAGAAAAATGCGCTGGAGTCTGCGGTAATGAACGCGCGTCTGGCGCAGGAAACCATCGACGTTTCGCTGCCGGGACGACGTATTGAAAATGGTGGCCTGCATCCGGTTACCCGCACCATCGATCGTATCGAAACCTTCTTCGGTGAGCTTGGATTTTCGGTGGAAACCGGCCCGGAAATTGAAGATGACTATCATAATTTCGATGCGCTCAATATTCCGGCGCATCACCCGGCTCGCGCCGATCATGATACCTTCTGGTTTGATGCCACTCGCCTGCTGCGTACCCAGACTTCTGGCGTACAGATCCGCACAATGAAAAATCAGCAGCCGCCGATTCGAGTCATCGCACCCGGCCGCGTTTACCGTAATGATTACGATCAAACCCACACGCCAATGTTCCATCAGATGGAAGGGCTGATTGTGGATAAGAACATCAGCTTTACCAATCTCAAGGGCACTCTGCACGATTTCCTGAACAACTTCTTTGAAGATGATATGCAGGTTCGCTTTCGCCCTTCCTATTTCCCGTTTACCGAACCCTCTGCCGAAGTGGACGTGATGGGTAAAAACGGTAAATGGCTTGAAGTGCTCGGCTGCGGGATGGTTCATCCAAACGTACTTAGTAACGCGGGCATTGACCCGGAAGTCTATTCTGGCTTTGCGTTCGGTATGGGTATGGAGCGTCTGACCATGCTGCGCTATGGCGTCACCGATCTGCGTGCCTTCTTCGAAAACGATTTACGTTTCCTCAAACAGTTTAAATAAGGGCGGGTAAAACCAATGAAATTCAATGAACTCTGGTTACGTGAATGGGTCAACCCGGCCATTGATAGCACCGCTCTTTCCGATCAAATCACCATGGCCGGCCTTGAAGTGGACGGCGTAGATGCCGTGGCCGGCGCATTTCACGGCGTGGTCGTGGGTGAAGTGGTCGAATGCGGCCAGCACCCTAATGCTGACAAGCTGCGTGTGACTAAAATCAATGTGGGCGGCGATCGCCTGCTGGACATCGTCTGTGGTGCGCCCAACTGCCGTCAGGGGCTGAAAGTCGCGGTGGCAACCGTTGGCGCGCTTCTGCCCGGTGACTTCAAAATTAAAGCCGCTAAACTACGCGGTGAGCCATCTGAAGGCATGCTGTGCTCGTTTTCCGAGCTGGGTATCTCCGTCGAACAGGACGGTATCATTGAGCTGCCGCAGGATGCTTCGGTAGGAACCGACATTCGTGAGTATCTTCAGCTGGATGACAACACGATTGAAATCAGCGTCACGCCAAACCGGGCGGACTGCCTGGGCATTATCGGCATTGCTCGTGATGTCGCGGTACTGAACAGGCTGCCGTTGAACGAGGTGGATATTCAGCCGGTTACCGCAACGTTGCCTGACACTTTCCCGATCCGTGTTGATGCACCTCAAGCCTGCCCACGTTATTTGGGCCGGGTGGTAAAAGGTGTCAACGTGAACGCTGACACGCCGTTATGGATGCAGGAAAAATTGCGCCGCTGCGGAATACGCTCGATCGATCCGGTCGTTGACGTAACAAACTACGTTTTACTTGAACTGGGTCAGCCGATGCACGCTTTTGACCTCGACCGCATTGATGGTGGTATCGTGGTACGTCAGGCTGAAGAGGGGGAAACGCTGAAGCTGCTTGATGGTAACGAAGCCAGAATGAGCAGCGACACGCTGGTGATAGCGGATAGCAAGAAAGCGCTGGCAATGGCCGGTATTTTTGGTGGCGAAGATTCTGGCGTAAACCCGCAAACCCAGAACGTACTGTTAGAGTGTGCTTTCTTCAGCCCGCTGTCCATTACCGGGCGTGCGCGCCGTCATGGACTGCATACCGATGCCTCTCATCGCTATGAACGTGGAGTCGATTCGGCACTGCAATACAAAGCCATCGAACGCGCGACTCGTCTGTTGCTAGATATCTGTGGTGGCGCAGCCGGCCCGGTGATAGATGTTACGGATCAAGCCGCGTTGCCTCAGCGCAGCACCATTACTCTGCGTCGTGAAAAGCTGGATCGTCTTATCGGTCATGTGATTGCTGATGCCGATGTGAGCGATATTTTGTGCCGTCTGGGCTGTGAAGTCACAGAAGAAGAGGGGAAATGGCACGCGGTAGCCCCGAGCTGGCGTTTCGATATCTCTATTGAAGAAGATTTGGTGGAAGAGGTCGCACGCATTTATGGCTACGACAATATTCCTGACGTACCGGTGCAGGCCGGTCTGGTTATGACCAAACACCGCGAGGCTGACCTGTCGCTGAAACGTGTTAAAGCGTTACTGGTGGACAAAGGTTACCAGGAAGCCATTACCTATAGCTTTGTTGATCCTAAAATTCAGGCGCTGCTGCATCCCGGTGAAGAGAACCTGATATTGCCAAGTCCGATCTCGGTAGAGATGTCGGCGATGAGGCTATCGCTGTGGAGCGGCCTGCTGGGCGCGGTGGCTTATAATCAGAATCGTCAGCAATCACGCGTGCGCCTGTTCGAAAGCGGTCTGCGTTTTGTTCCGGATACGCAGGCGAACCTCGGTATCCGCCAGGAAGTGATGCTGTCAGGCGTCATTGCCGGTCACCGCAATGAGGAACACTGGGAGCTGGCACGTGATGCGGTAGATTTCTATGACTTAAAAGGTGATTTAGAATCTGTCCTTGAGCTAACCGGTAAGCTTGACGACATCCGGTTTGTGGCAACGGCCAACCCGGCGCTTCATCCTGGTCAGAGCGCTGGCGTGTATTTGCATGATGAACATATTGGATTTATCGGAGTCGTTCATCCTGAACTGGAACGTAAGCTGGATCTTAACGGGCGCACGGTGGTTTTCGAACTGCTCTGGAACAAGGTTGCAGACCGCATTCTGCCTGATGCCAACCCGGTTTCTCGCTTCCCGGCAAACCGTCGTGATATCGCTGTCGTGGTTGCTGAAAACGTACCCGCGGCAGATATCATCACAGAGTGTAAGAAAGTTGGCGCAAATCAGATAGTTGGCGTAAACTTGTTTGACGTGTACCGTGGTAAGGGCGTAAATGAAGGTTTTAAGAGCCTCGCTATCAGCCTGATTTTACAAGATACCAGCCGGACACTCGAAGAAGAGGAGATTGCCGCTACCGTTGCAAAATGTGTAGAGGCACTGAAAGAGCGATTCCAAGCATCCTTGAGGGATTGAACCTATGGCGCTTACAAAAGCTGAAATGTCTGAATACCTGTTTGAAAAGCTCGGGCTTAGCAAACGTGATGCCAAAGAGCTGGTAGAGCTGTTTTTTGAAGAGGTGCGTCGTGCTTTGGAAAACGGTGAACAGGTCAAACTGTCAGGATTTGGCAACTTCGACCTTCGCGACAAAAATCAACGTCCGGGAAGAAATCCTAAAACGGGTGAAGATATTCCTATTACGGCGCGACGGGTTGTGACATTCAGACCTGGTCAGAAATTAAAAAGCCGGGTTGAGAACGCCACGCCGAAAGAAGATTAAAGACAGTTGTTCAAAAGGCCGCGCAAGCGGCCTTTTTCATTGCGTTCGATATAGGGCCTGAAGCGGTAAAGATGTTTTAAAACTGGCGGTCAGGGGGCCTCAAATGAGGAAAGCGGTTGTTATCTCCACAGCTAACAGGAAAAAAGATGAGCTTATTTGAAACCGAGCTGGTGACACTGGACGGCGAAAAAACAACGCTGGCCCAGTGGCAGGGAGAAGTGCTGCTGGTGGTCAATGTGGCATCAAAATGTGGCCTGACGCCGCAATATGAACAGCTGGAAAATTTACAGAAAAAGCTCCATTCACTGGGGCTGACAATCCTGGGATTTCCCTGCAATGCTTTTCTCGAGCAGGAGCCGGGTAGCGAAGCCGAGATCAAAACGTTTTGCAGCACTACCTACGGTGTGAGCTTCCCGATGTTCAGTAAAATTGAGGTGAACGGCCCGCAGCGGCATTCGCTATATGCAAAGCTTATTGCGGCACGTCCGGACACTGTTGCCCCTGAAAATAGTGGGTTTGCTGCAAAAATGGCCAGCAAAGGCCGCGCTCCGAAAGAGTATGGTGACGTTTTATGGAATTTTGAGAAGTTTATCATCGATCGTGATGGTCAGGTTGTCGGGCGCTTTTCTCCCGACATGGAGCCTAATGACCCGCGTCTGTTGGAGTGTATCGGCAAGGCGCTGGGCCACTAACCCAGGTTGATATGACGAGTGGCGCTATCCCTCGCCGCCCATTTTAGCACGGGCTACAGCAGGGGCGTTCAGGCCTTATCCGCGTTCTGAAGGGCGTCGGTCACATCCTGGCCGAAATCAGCCCAACTATCGACAGTATGGGCAGGTCATGCCTGGTTTGATCAACGGCAAAAGTTGCCAGCCTACGGGTTGGCCGCTAAATTAGAACCATGAGCAATAAAGGACCGTGCATAATGCGTTTTTTCCTACTGTTGATCGTCATGGTTCTGGCCGGCTGTAGCAGCCGTGCACCCGCACCGAATTCAAGGCTTGCAGATTCTATTACCGTTATTGCGCAGTTAAACGACCAGCTTGGGCAATGGCGTGGTGCGCCATACCACTATGGTGGTATGGATCGTGGCGGCGTTGATTGTTCTGGATTTGTTTATCTGACTTTCCGCGAGCGTTTCAATTTGCAATTACCGCGCACCACGTCAGCGCAGACCGGGATCGGGACACGTATTGATAAGTCACAGCTGTTGCCGGGCGATCTGGTTTTCTTTAAAACCGGCAGCGGGGAAAATGGACTGCATGTTGGCATTTATGACACGGATAGTTATTTCATTCATGCCTCAACCAGTCGCGGAGTCACACGCTCATCATTGGATAATGTTTACTGGCGTAAAGTTTTCTGGCAGGCACGACGAATTTAATCTTTTATCTACCTGTCTGAATGCCGATTTTAGCGCCATTTGATTTATATCAACCATGTTAGCGCAAGCGGGGACGGTCATTGCGAAATGAGGTTAATTCCCCTTAAGTGTTATTTTATGAAGCATCAGTCTCCTTTTTAGTTAAGAAGTGATGAACTAAATGCCTATAACAGATTCTCCCTTTTCATTAAGATGACACGGGTAAGGACTGTTTGTGGTATTTTTGTGATAGTTTAGCGATCCGGAATGTAAGTATGAGCAAAAATAGTTGAATGACGACGGGATGACGAAGCGCTTGTCCTGTTGTTGAATACAGGTTGCGGAGATCACCGCTTAAAATGGCGAATGAAATGAAAATCCATCTGCAGGCGGATTATAAAACTCATAACGGTTTCTGTCCGATTTATGCACCAGACGGGCAACTAATGTCTGTCGAAATGTTAACTCACTTTACTCATGCGGCGGCCAACGTGTCGATCCCGCAGGAAATTTTAACTCCTCAGCTTAATGACCAGCAGCGCCTACGTTTGATGCAGGATAAAATTAATATCATCGCCAGACATCATGACTTCTTTATTCAACACAACGTCAACGTTGCCATTAATATTGACATCGCGCTGGCCAAAACCATCCTGGAAAGCGATTTATTACTTAAGAAGATGCGCCTGCTCAACTGTGTTGAACTGGGAATTAGTGAGAATTTTCCTGGTTTGAAGGCCGGAGATGCTAATCATTATCTGCTGGGCCTGCGTGAAGGTTTTAGTTTAAGCCTGAATAATTACGGAGCGGGTCAGGCAACGTCTAAAGCCATTTTCGACGATCTCTTTTATCGTATTAAACTGGATAAGAGTTTTATTCATCGTGGCATCAGGCGCTTGTCCTTTCAGCCATTTATTGGCGCTATTCTTGAGCACATTAAACCTCATTGTCAGGAAGTCGTGGTGCAGGGAATAGATAACTTCGCCGACCTGCAAACCGTTCGTCCGTTTGCTTTCGACGGTATTCAGGGGGCAATATTTATCAACGAACCTGAAGAAACGTTGACGCGCCTGCTGGAAGCGCCTTATCACCTGTTAGAACCCGCTATATGATACCCCTTATGTTAGTCGGTGTTTTGCCGCCGTCTGGCGCTTTACACTGAGCAGAATAGATCGCCGCCGTGGCGGTTCCCGATAGCGCTGGGAGAGGCGTCATGCAATTTAATAATACCTGGTTGAATGAGCTGAATGGCTTTCACACCACACTGCGACCCATGCCGCTTAAAAATGCGCGCCTGCTGTATTACAGCGCCGAACTGGCGCAGGACCTGGGGCTGGATGAGCGCCTGTTTGATGCACAAAACGTGGGGCTGTGGAGCGGCGAGCGTTTAGCCGAAGGTATGCAGCCACTGGCGCAGGTCTACAGCGGGCATCAGTTCGGCGTCTGGGCAGGGCAGTTGGGCGACGGGCGTGGGCTGCTGCTCGGGGAGCAGCAGCTGCCCGACGGGCGAAAATTTGACTGGCATCTGAAAGGGGCAGGCCTTACGCCGTATTCACGCATGGGGGATGGGCGGGCGGTGTTGCGTTCGACCCTGCGCGAATTTCTTGCCGGTGAGGCGATGTATCATCTCGGCATCCCAACCTCAAGGGCGCTGACCGTGGTGACCAGTGATGAACCGGTCTATCGTGAAACCACAGAGGCTGGCGCAATGCTGCTGCGCGTGGCGGAAAGCCACGTTCGCTTTGGTCACTTTGAGCATTACTATTATCAGGGCCAAACGGAGAAAGTGACGCAACTGGCTGACTATGTGATCCGGCACCACTGGCCTGAATTAGTGCAGGAGAAAGACAGGTATTTACTGTGGTTTAGCGATGTGGTTCAGCGTACCGCGCGGATGATTGCCGGCTGGCAAAGCGTCGGTTTTGCGCACGGCGTCATGAACACGGACAATATGTCGATCCTCGGCCTGACGTTTGATTATGGCCCCTACGGTTTTCTCGACGACTACCGGCCGGATTTGATCTGCAATCATTCTGACCACCAGGGCCGCTACAGTTTCGAAAATCAACCCATGATCGGCCTGTGGAATTTGAATCGTCTGGCTCATGCGCTTTCAGGCCTGATGAGCCCACAGCAGCTTAAACAGGCCCTGGCAGGCTATGAGCCGGAGCTTATGCGCTGCTGGGGGGAAAAGATGCGCGCAAAACTGGGGCTGCTGACCCCCGCGAAGGACGACAATAATATTCTCACCGGGCTGCTGTCGCTAATGACCAAAGAGGGCAGTGACTACACGCGTACGTTCCGTCAGCTTAGCCAGAGTGAGCAGCTCCAGTTACGCTCGCCAATGCGCGATGAGTTTATCGACCGTGACGCCTTCGACAGCTGGTATAACGTCTGGCGCCAACGGGTGCTGCAGGAGGAGCGCAGCGATGAGGAACGTCAGCAGACGATGAAGCTGGCAAATCCGGCGCTGGTGTTGCGTAACTATCTGGCGCAGCAGGCAATAGAACGGGCTGAACAGGATGATATTAGTGTGTTAGCACGACTGCATCAGGCCCTCTCGCGGCCGTTTGACGATGCGCCAGAATATGCGGACCTGGCGCAACGCCCGCCCGACTGGGGCAAAAAGCTGGAAGTCAGCTGCTCAAGCTAACGCCGTAATGACACCTGGGGCACCCCTTCGCTGCGATGCGGGTGAACCATCACATCGGCGTGATACCAACGGGTCAGCATTGTTTCGTTTACCACATCTTCTGGCGCGCCCTGCGCAACCAGCCGCCCGTCGGCCAGTAGCATCACGCGATCTGACCACAGGGCGGCAAGGTTCAGGTCATGCAGCACGCAGCAAACGCTGAGCGGGTGTTCACGCGTCAGGCGGAAGAGCAGGCGCAGCAGGTGCTGCTGATGGTAAAGATCCAATGCTGAAGTTGGTTCATCGAGGAACAACCAGCCGCGTGGCCCGTCCTGACGCCACAATTGCGCCAGCGCTCTGGCGAGCTGTACCCGCTGTTGCTCCCCGCCGGAAAGCTGCAGATAGTCGCGGCTGGCCAGTTCGGCACAGCCTGTCAGGGTCATTACCCGCTCCACCACCGGTTTAACCGCCTGCTGGGGCCAGGGCGCGCGTCCCATCGCGACCACATCGCTAACGCGGAGCGGAAAAGCCATGCTGCTCTGCTGACGCATCACCGCACGCAGCTGCGCCAATTGCCCGGCGGGCCAGCGTGCTATCGGTTGGTTATTCAGCAGGCACTGACCATGATCAGGGGGGAGAAATCCGCTTAACAGGCGCAGCAGCGTGGATTTACCTGCCCCGTTGGGGCCGATCAGCGAAACCATTTCGCCTAAACGCAGGTTCAGTGAAATATCCTCTATCAACCAGCGCTGCCCCCGGCGGTAACTCAACCCATTTGCTGTCAGTACATCATCCATTCAGGCCTCCCTGTCGACGTAAGATCAGCCACAGGAACCAGGGACCGCCAATCAGGCTGGTCAGCAGCCCCACCGGCATTTCTGCCGGAGCGACCAGCGTTCGGGCAAGGGTATCCGCCAGTAGCAGCAGCAGCGCGCCACTAAGTAATGAAGAGGGCAGCAGCCAGCGATGGTCGCCGCCGAGGCAAAAGCGCATCAGATGCGGCACGACCAGGCCAATAAAGCCAATCACGCCGCTCACCGCAACGGCAGCCGCCACCAGCAACGCGCTGAACACCAGCAGATAGCGCTGCGTGCGCGGAACGTCAACGCCGAGGTAGTGAGCCTCCTCGTCACCCAGCTGCAGGATATTAAGACGATTTGCCAGGCGTTGCACCAGCACCATACATGGCAGTACCACGGAGGCACAGAGCAGCACCGTTGACCACTGCGCCTGACCCAGACTGCCCATTCCCCAGAGCGAAAGCTGGCGTAGCTGCTGATCGTTACTCAACCACGACAACACGCCAACGGCTGCACCGCACAGGGCATTTATCGCAATGCCGACCAGCAGCAATCGGCTCAGGCCACCCGTTCCTTTACGGCTGAGCAGAAAGATGACCAGCGTGACGGCCAGACTGCCGAAAAACGCAGCCAGCAGCGGCAGATACAACATCAGTACGCCCGGCAGAGAGAATGAGAGCACAATCGAAACGGCCACGGCCAGGGCGGCACCGCTGCTGATGCCCAGCAGGCCAGGGTCGGCCAGGGGATTGCGGAACAACCCCTGCATGACGCAGCCGGACAGGGCCAGCGCACCGCCGACCAACACCGCCAGCAAAACGCGCGGCAGGCGGATGCCGGACCAGATCTGCCAAAGGATGCTGTCGCTGCCCGCCTGCCATAACAGGGGAAGCGACAGCTTCATAGGGCCGATATTAGCGGCGGTGACGGTCAGCGTAAGCAACAAAAGGGCCAGCATGCAAAGCCAGCGTCGGGGATGTGTTAATCTCACGGCACGGCTTCCGCAGCCTGGCGTAATCGAAGGATGGCTGCCGGGGTATCGATACCAAAACCCGTCAACGCCATATCATCAACAATCAACAGCTGCCGTGCTTTCCCTGCCGGCGTCATCGCGATACCGGGTAGTTTCCACAAGTTTTCTGAACCACCCAGAGTGCGTATGCCGTCAGTGGTGGCGACGATCAGCTGTGGTGCGCTGGCTATCACCCCCTCCTGGGATAATGGCTGGTAGCGCTCTATCCCGCTCATGGCGTTCTGCAATCCGGCCGCAAGGATCGCCGCATCGGCAGAGGTGCCGCTGCCGGCACCCATCGTTCCCATTCCCTGATGTGCCAGAATAAACAGGACTTTTATCGGCAAAGGGCGGCCTGGCACGCTGCTGAGCTGCATTTTCACCTTTTCCTGCAAAGCCTGGCCGTCCTCTTCACGATGCAAGGCCGCGGCGACCGCGTGGATCTTCTCTGCAATCGCGTCGATACGGGGTTGCCCGGTGATAGTGATCACCCTGACGCCGCTCTTCTCAACCTGCTGTAGCGCCAGGGTGGGCTTTGCCAGTTCGCTGGCAATCACCAGCGTGGGCTCGAGGGCGAGAATGCCCTCCGCATTCAGCTGGCGCATGTAGCCCACGTCGGGCAGCTTCTGCACCACCGCAGGATGCAGGCTGGTGCTGTCGCGGGCCACCAACTCCTGCTGCGCGTCGAGGGCGTAGATAATCTGGGTGACATCGCCACCAATACTGACGATACGCTCCGTTGCGCTGGCACAGAATGTCAGGAATAAAGTGAACAGCGCGGCGAAAGGGGATTTCATGCCGTGGCCCCGTCAGTCGTCAGAGCCAGGTTGGTGAGCTGTTGACGCCATTCGGGCTGCTCCGGCTGGCCTTCACTGCGCTGACCAAATAGCTGGGCGATTTGTGTGCCGTCAGCGGCAAACAGCTCCAGGCTGGTAACGATGCCGTCGACGGTGGGTTTCCGCGTTATCCAGCTTTCAGCGATCTGCTGCTCCTGTAGGTGCAGAGTAAAGGCCGCATTGAAAGTGTTCAGCCAGTTGTCCATTGGCGTCAGCTTTTCGATCTTCCCGGTGAAGATCTGCGTGCAGGCACGGTTGCCGACAAAGATCATGATTTCATTCCCCTGCACCCGCACGCTTTCCAGCAGTGAGGACAGGGAGCCATTGTCTATCCGCTGTGCCAGGTCGCTGCCAACCGCATGAAATGCCTGCTGGCGAGAAACGCCGTGCTTTTTGAGCAGGCGGAAGAATTGATGGACGTCGGTCATCTCACGCCACTCTTTTTCCAGCAGTGCGGCATCAAAATCGTCAGCATATCGCGGCGCGAGAACTGGGGTTACGCTGAGATCCGTCGGGGCTTCGTCACGGAAGCGCGCAATCAGCTGCTGCCAGGCTTCAGTATGGGTGTTCTGCGTGGCGTAAACTTTCAGTACCGCATCGCCATGCTGGTCAAAAAACTGGAGGCTCTGGCGCTCGCCATGGCCGGTCATTTCTTGTAAATGAAACACGCTGGCCCACTGATTGACGAACACGCGCAGATCGAGGGCGCGCGGATTAAGTACGATCCCGGCATGGGCATTGATATGAACATGACTGAAGACGCCGAGATGTTCATGCACCGCATATTCATTACGGGTAATACATTTTGTTTCACCCACGGCCTCAAGAGCGTGCAACAGTTCGCGCATCTCTGGACGTAATGGCTGCGCCTCGTGTCCTGAGCGGATAGCGGTCAATTCCGCCTCGCTGATACCCATTAATGCTGCCAGATCGCGCGCATATTTCTTCGGGTGTTGCGCTTTGAGTTCAATATAACGTTGATATTGTGCTGTCATTTGTGTGGTCCTTACAGAGGGATAGCGGACGTGTCCATATTCAGAATGATAATCATTATCAACAAAAAGATGCGGCGCGCAAGGGGAAATAGTCGGTGCGGAGGGGATAGGGAGATAAACAAAACAGGCTGGCCCGCCGGGGGCCAGCCCGGTCGATTAAAAGCGGCTGTCTACAGCATCCGCGAGCTGCTGCAACACCTCGGCGCTGTCTTGCCAACCCAGGCAGGGATCGGTGATTGACTGACCGTAAAGCAGCGGGATACCGGGCTGAACTTTCTGGGTGCCTTCCTGCAGGAAGCTTTCGAACATCACGCCGGCAATCGCCTGGCAGCCATTGCGGATTTGCTGCGCCACATCGGCGGCGACTTCTTTCTGTCGGCGGTGCTGTTTCAGGCAGTTGCCGTGGCTGAAGTCGATAACCAGCCGGGGAGGCAAATGAAATTCGCGCAGGCAGTCTGCGGCCGCGGCGATATCTTCCGCGTGATAATTGGGCGTCTTGCCGCCGCGCATAATGATATGGCCCGCAGGATTTCCGCTGGTTTGATAAATGGTCATCTGGCCGCGTTTATCTGGTGAAAGGAACATATGGCTCACACGCGCGGCGCGAATGGCATCCACCGCAATGCGAATATTGCCGTCGGTGCCATTTTTAAAGCCCACCGGGCAGGACAGCGCCGAGGCCATTTCACGGTGGATCTGGCTTTCCGTCGTGCGCGCACCAATTGCCCCCCAGCTGATCAGGTCGGCAATAAACTGTCCGGTCACCACATCGAGAAATTCAGTGGCGGTGGGCATACCGAGCGCATTGATGTCCAGCAGGAGTTTACGCGCCACGGCCAGACCATGATTGAGGCGGAAGCTGCCGTCGAGATCCGGATCTGAAATCATTCCCTTCCAGCCCACGACCGTGCGCGGTTTTTCAAAATAGGTGCGCATGACGATTTCAATACGTGAATGGTATTTTTCGCGCAGTGTGCATAACCGCTCAGCATATTCCAGCGCCGCCACCGGGTCATGTAGAGAGCAGGGGCCAACCACAACCAGCAGGCGCGGATCTTCGCCATTAAGAATACGGGTAATACGTTTTCGTGACGTTGTCACGTTATCGGCAATGGCCGCATCGATCGGGAACCTCTCCTGCAATTCAGCCGGCGTAACCAGGCTCTCAATGCGTGCGGTCCGCAGTTCATCAGTTTTGTTCATCTCGTTCTCTAGAATTCCGTCTTCACGCGGCAGGAACGCCGGGAAGTCATGCGCTTCACCTTAAAGCAAAGCATGATGATTTCAACCGCAAATCGGCAGGCGCAGCACCGATTTATTTTGCTGCCGTCAGAGGGCATGAACGACGTTCAGTACATACGGCGTGTCAGGCTCATGATATCGAGGATCTTAGTGGCGATTTCCTCCACCGAATAGTTGGTGCTGTTGAGATAGCGGATCTGCTGGGTGCGAAACAGTGCTTCAACCTCACCGACTTCCAGCCGACACTGGCGCAGAGATGCGTAGCGCGTATTCTCGGCGCGCTCCTGTCGAATGGCAGCCAGGCGTTCCGGCTCAATCGTCAGGCCAAAAAGTTTATGCTGGAAGGGCTTCAGCGCCGCGGGCAGTTTAAGGTTATCCATATCGTCGGCAATGAACGGGTAATTGGCCGCGCGTATACCAAACTGCATCGCCAGGTACAGGCTGGTGGGGGTTTTGCCACAGCGTGACACGCCCAGCAGGATAACCTGTGCATCCTCCAGACCGCGTAACGAAATACCGTCATCGTGTGCGAGGGTATAATCAATAGCGGCGATACGCGCATCGTACTTGCTGAGGTTACCCGCGGTAAGCCCGTGCGTGCGATTTGCAACCGGGGCTGGAAGTAACCCCAGCTCTTGTTGTAAAGGGCCGACCAGAGACTGCACGATATCCTGACAGAAGCCATCGCTTTGCAAAATGATATCGCGTATCACCGGCGTTACGATGGAAATAAAGACCAGCGGGCGCAGGCCACTCTGCTGATACAGCGCGTTGATTTGAGCCTTTACCGCCTGAGCGCGCTGTACGGTTTCGACAAAGGGCAGGGTAACGCCGTGCGTGGCGACAGGGAATTGCGACATCACCGCATGGCCGAGCACTTCAGCGGTAATTGCCGTGCCGTCAGAAATATAAAAAACACTGCGTTCGGTGTTTACGTCCATCTTGTCTCCGACTGTCGTTGTCTGTGCAGCCTAAGTGAGTTTGCCTGTTTGAGGCAAATCGAGATGAGCCAGTGAGAAAATTATCATCAACATTCATGATGAAATTTATATTTGAAAAAATGCCTTTGTACATAAATATTAATTGAATTTGCTATGAATTCTCCAATCGCTATGCCTTTTTGTCGCCGTTATTTAAAAAATCATTCTTATAAGGAATCATTACCTAGCGTTATGCGGACCTATTTTCATTAAAATACTGATTTTATAACTAACTGTTTTTAAATGAAATTTAAATAAGTACTGCCCCGAGTGTCTGATACATGTAGCACGGAGGATTCTTAAAGTGATTGATTTCGCCAGCTTGAACGATTCAACACTTTATCTCTCCCTTTCATCTGTGCCAGTCTCATAAAGTACATACCGTACCGCACCATTTATCATTACTTCTTACAAGGATTGAATCAATGTCCAATCAAGGCGAAGCGCCGCTTGTACTCTGGTATGACCAGTTAGGCATGCACGATGTCGATCGGGTGGGAGGTAAAAATGCCTCTCTGGGTGAAATGATTACCAACTTGTCATCGCTGGGCGTTTCCGTCCCGAATGGCTTTGCGACAACCTCAGCGGCGTTCAACCTGTTTCTCGATCAAAGTGGCGTTAATCAACGTATCTATGAGCTGCTGGATAAGACCAATATTGATGACGTTGATGAGCTGGCCAAAGCGGGCAAACGGATACGCCAGTGGGTGATCGAAACGCCGTTTCAGCCCGAGCTGGAACAGGCTATTCACTCTGCTTACAGCCAGCTGTCTGCCGATGATGCCGGGGCGTCGTTTGCCGTGCGCTCGTCGGCCACCGCGGAAGATATGCCCGATGCTTCATTTGCTGGCCAGCAGGAAACTTTTCTCAATGTACAGGGCTATGATGCGGTGCTGGTGGCGGTGAAACATGTTTTCGCTTCCCTGTTCAACGATCGGGCGATTTCTTACCGCGTGCACCAGGGCTACGATCATCGTGGCGTGGCGCTTTCTGCGGGCATTCAGCGCATGGTTCGCTCCGATCTCGCGGCTTCTGGCGTTATGTTTACCATTGATACCGAGTCGGGGTTCGATCAGGTTGTGTTTATTACCGCCGCGCACGGGCTTGGCGAGATGGTGGTCCAGGGGGCGGTGAACCCGGACGAATTCTACGTGCACAAACCCACGCTGGCGGCCGGGCGGCCGGCAATCGTGCGCCGCACGATGGGGTCGAAAAAGATCCGCATGGTTTACGCCGACTCGCGGGAGCACGGCGAGCAGGTGAGCGTTGAGGATGTCCCGCAGTCCGACCGGGACCGCTTCTGCCTGAGTGATAAAGAGGTTGAAGCGCTGGCTTTGCAGGCGGTACTGATTGAAAAGCATTATCAGCGCCCGATGGATATCGAATGGGCAAAAGATGGCCATACCGGCAAGCTGTTTATCGTTCAGGCGCGTCCGGAAACGGTTCGCTCGAATGGGCAGGTGATGGAGCGCTACACGCTACGGTCTGGGGGTAAAGTCGTGGTGGAAGGCCGTGCCATTGGCCACCGTATCGGTGCCGGAGAGGTAAAGGTCATTCACGATATCAGCGAAATGAACCGGATTGAAAAAGGGGACGTGCTGGTCACCGATATGACCGATCCCGACTGGGAACCGATCATGAAAAAGGCTTCGGCGATCGTGACTAATCGCGGAGGGCGCACCTGTCATGCTGCGATCATTGCGCGTGAGCTGGGTATTCCCGCCGTTGTTGGCTGCGGGCACGCCACGGAAATTCTGCGCGATGGTCATAAAGTGACGGTCTCCTGTGCGGAGGGCGACACGGGCTACGTCTACCAAGGTCTGCTCGATTTTGAGGTTAAAAGTTCGCAGGTGGATGAAATGCCTGCTCTGCCGCTGAAAATCATGATGAACGTAGGTAACCCGGACCGGGCTTTTGATTTTGCCTGCCTGCCGAATGAAGGTGTCGGGCTGGCACGCCTGGAGTTTATCATCAACCGTATGATCGGCGTGCATCCGAAGGCTCTGCTGGAGTTTGATAAGCAGACGCCCGAACTACAGCAGCAAATCCGCGGCATGATGAAAGGCTTCGATGACCCGCTGGAGTTTTACATTGGCCGCCTGACTGAAGGGATCGCCACGCTTGGCGCCGCGTTTGCGCCCAAACGGGTTATCGTTCGTCTGTCGGACTTCAAAACCAATGAGTATGCCAACCTGGTAGGCGGCGAACGCTATGAGCCGGAAGAAGAGAACCCGATGCTGGGCTTCCGAGGTGCGGGGCGTTACGTTGCCGACAGCTTCCGCGATTGCTTTGCTCTGGAGTGCGCGGCGGTCAAACGCGTGCGCAACGAGATGGGGCTGACCAACGTTGAAATCATGGTGCCGTTTGTGCGTACCGTTGCCCAGGCCCGGGCGGTGGTGGAAGAGCTGGAACGCCAGGGGTTGAAGCGCGGGGAAAATGGACTGAAAATTATCATGATGTGTGAGATCCCCTCAAACGCGCTGTTGGCGGATGAGTTTCTGCAATTCTTTGATGGTTTCTCCATCGGCTCTAACGATATGACGCAGCTGACCCTGGGATTGGATCGCGATTCTGGCGTGGTTTCAGAACTGTTTGACGAGCGCAACGATGCGGTTAAAGCCCTGCTGTCAATGGCAATCCGCGCGGCTAAAAAGCAGGGCAAGTACGTAGGTATTTGTGGGCAGGGGCCGTCGGATCATCAGGATTTTGCCGCGTGGCTGATGGCGGAGGGTATTGATAGCCTGTCGCTGAATCCGGACACCGTGGTACAAACCTGGATCGGCCTGGCCGAACTGAAATAATTACCTGTCCCTACGGCTGCCCGACGATGGGTGGCTGCTGACACCGAGGACAATCGATTAACCGATTGTCCTTTTTTTTGCAAAAAAAAGCCCATCACAGGGGATGGGCAAAGACTACACACAGCAATTCTTTAGTTCACTCTGGGGAAATACGCTTATTCAAAATCAGACAGGTGATTTCAAACCTTGAGGTCATACTAGGGAAGAGGGTTTACGGCGTCTTTAAGAATCATCTTATTAGTTATCAACGATAATGTTTTCTCGCCTGATAACCTGTTTTAACCGGTCTTAATGAGTAAAAAAAAGACAATTCAGCGAATTAAGGAGGTGAAATAAGTGAAACCTCACGATTCGGCATCGGTTTTCGCCGTCGGACGTTACGATTTCAGTTAGAAAATCATTCTAAATACTAATGATTCCGGCCAGATGATCTGGCCGGAAGGGGAAAATTATACCTTCAGCTGGTGCGACTCGGCATCCACTTCAGCCAGTTCTTCAACCACAGCCAGCGGATCTTCATGGGGGGCAGGGGCTTCATGAACCCATACTGACACCAGCCGGTAGGATATGGCCAACACCACGGGACCAATAAACAGGCCAATCATGCCAAAGGCGATCAGCCCACCGATGACGCCAGAGAGGATCAGGATCATCGGCAGGTCTGCGCCCATGCGGATCAGCACTGGACGCAGCACATTGTCCAACGTGCCCACCACGCAGCTCCAGACCAGCAGAACCGTACCCCAGGTGGTATCACCGCTCCAGTAAAGCCAGATAATGGCCGGAACCAACACGACCAATGGCCCCAGCTGAACCAGGCATGACAGGATCATCAGCACGGTGAGGATAGTGGCAAAGGGTATGCCGGAGATGGCCAGTCCGATGCCGCCGAGTACCGCCTGCACTAATGCGGTGACGACCACCCCCAGCGCAACGGCGCGAATAGCTTGCGCCGCCAGCAATACCGCAGCATCGCCACGGCGTGACGCCAGCCGAAACGCGAAATGCCGGATCCCCTGGCCTACCTGCTCACCACGCCAGTAGAGCAGCACGCTGAACAGCAGCATCAGGCCAAGATGCATCATAAAGCGACCAAAATGACCGGCCTGAGCAAAAAAGAAGCCGGTAGTGCGGCCTATATAGGGCTGTACCTGGGCGAGCAGTGCCGTACCGCCGCCGGCGACCAGGTTATGGTAAGCCGAGTAGAGCTTTCTGCCCACCAGCGGAATGCTTCTCATCCACTGGAGTTCGGGCATTTGCAGATGCCCGGAGCCAAGCCAGGCGATCAGCGGCCCGCTGTTCTCGATCAGGCTGTTCACCAACAGGGCAACGGGAATGATAAAAACTAAAATCAACAGCAGCGTCATGGTGATCACCGCCAGAGAGCGCTTTCCCCACAGCAGGCGCTGAAATTTGATCATCAGCGGCCAGGTGGCGATAACTACCATGCTGGCCCAGGCAAATCCCAGTATAAATGGCTGAACTATCCAGAAACACGCGACGATCGTGAGGCTGATAAACAGCAGTGAAAACACGATTTGTGCCAAGTCCCAACCTTTTTGCGCGTTCTTCATCGATTAACAATGACCTCATATAAGATGCGATTTAGCTAAAAATTCAGCTCGGGCGAATTTAATACCCTGAACCTGAGCTTTAAATCCGTATGGGAAATACAGATTTGCGTCAGACGCGACAGATTATGCTTTTACTTCGTTTTTTGAAATAACGACAGGTGATAAAAAAATGTGATAAAACGAATCACTGCGCAATTTGAGCACCGCAAACGTTTCACATAACTTTGGTCTTTCTATAATGATCCCACTGATTTCACAGGCACCAGGCCTTGAACCTCTGGTACTGAATTTTCTGGATGCGTTAAAACAGCAGGGTTTCAGCGGCGACACCGCCACCCACTACGCCGACCGTCTGCTGATGTCAACGGATAACAGTATTTACCAGCTGTTGCCCGATGCGATTATTTTTCCACGCTCAACTGAAGACGTGGCGATCCTGTCGCGTTTGGCGGCCGACAGCCGTTTCGACTCGCTGGCATTTACGCCGCGCGGCGGCGGCACCGGCACCAACGGGCAGTCCCTCAATCAGGGTATTGTGGTCGATATGTCACGTTACATGACGCGCATTCTGGAAATCAACGTTGCCGAAGGCTGGGTAAAAGTTGAAGCGGGGGTGATCAAAGACCAGCTTAACGTCTGGCTAAAGCCGTATGGCTATTTTTTCTCTCCCGAACTGTCGACCAGTAATCGAGCAACGCTCGGTGGCATGATCAATACCGATGCTTCCGGACAAGGATCGCTGGTATACGGTAAGACTTCCGACCATGTGCTGGGTCTTAAGGCGGTGCTGCTGGGCGGTGATATTCTTGACACCCAGGCGATGCCGGTCAGCCAGGCAGAAATCAAGGCGCAAAAAGCGGACAGGGAAGGCGAAATCTACCGTGTGGTGCTGGAGCGCTGCCGCCTGAAGCGCCAGCCGATCGTCGAAAAATTTCCAAAACTGAACCGCTTTCTGACCGGTTACGATCTGCGCCATGTGCTGAGTGATGACCTGGCTTCCGTCGACCTGACGCGCATCCTTTGCGGTGCCGAGGGAACGCTGGCCTTTGTTACCGAAGCCAGACTTGATATTACCCCGATCCCGAAAGTACGGCGGCTGGTTAATATCAAATATGATTCGTTTGACTCGGCGCTGCGCAACGCGCCCCTGATGGTTGAAGCCCAGGCACTGTCGGTAGAAACCGTGGATTCAAAGGTGCTTAACCTGGCGCGTGAGGATATCGTCTGGCATTCGGTGAGTGAACTGATCGCCGACGTGCCTGATAAAGAGATGCTGGGCCTGAATATGGTCGAATTTGCCGGCAACGACCGGGTGCTGATCGACGGCCAGGTGGATACGTTGTGCCTGCGTCTGGATGCGCTGATGGCGGAACGGCAGGGGGGGGTAATTGGCTACCAGCTGTGTGACGATGTTTCCGGCATTGAGCGGATCTACGGAATGCGTAAAAAGGCCGTTGGTCTGCTTGGCAATACGAAAGGCAGCGCCAAGCCGATCCCTTTTGTGGAAGATACCTGCGTTCCGCCACAGCATCTTGCCGATTATATTGTTGAGTTCCGCGCCCTGCTTGATGGCCACAATCTGAGCTATGGGATGTTTGGTCATGTTGATGCCGGCGTGTTGCACGTGCGTCCGGCGCTGGATATGTGTGACCCCCGGCAAGAAATGCTGATGAAGCAGATCTCTGATGAGGTGGTCGCCTTGACGGCGCGCTACGGCGGTCTGCTGTGGGGAGAACATGGTAAAGGATTCCGCGCTGAGTACAGCCCCTCCTTTTTCGGCGATGAACTGTATAGCGAGCTGCGGCGCATTAAAACGGCTTTCGATCCGCAAAACCGGCTGAATCCGGGTAAAATTTGTGCACCGCTCGGCGTTGACGACCCGATACTGAAAATCGATGCGGCCAAACGGGGTACTTACGATCGCCAGATACCGGTTAATGTGCGTAGCGACTGGCGGGGGGCGATGGAGTGTAACGGTAACGGCCTGTGCTTTAATTTTGATGTGAAAAGCCCGATGTGTCCCTCGATGAAAATCACCCGCGATCGAATTCACTCGCCAAAAGGGCGCGCTACGCTAACGCGAGAATGGCTACGTTTGCTGGCGGAGCAGGGGGTTGATCCGCTGACGCTGGAAAAACAGCTGCCCGCCAAAGGCGTCAGTCTGCGTGGCATGATTTTGCGCACCCGCAATAGCTGGCAGGCGAAGCGCGGTCAGTATGATTTTTCGCATGAGGTAAAAGAGGCGATGTCAGGCTGCCTGGCCTGTAAAGCCTGCTCCACGCAGTGCCCGATTAAAATTGACGTGCCCGGCTTTCGCTCGCGCTTCCTACAGCTCTATCACACGCGCTATCTGCGGCCCGTTAGCGATTATCTGGTTGCCACGGTAGAAAGCTATGCGCCACAGATGGCAAGAGCACCTAAGGTCTTTAACTTTTTCCTGCGCCGACCGTGGGTTAAGTCGCTTAGTCAGCGTCATATCGGCATGGTCGATCTGCCGTTGCTCTCATCGCCCACGCTGAAGCAGCAGCTGGCCAGTCACCGATCGGCGAATATCACGCTTGAACATCTTGAAGGAATGAGCGGCGAACAGCGCGCAAACTGCGTGTTGGTGGTACAGGATCCCTTCACCAGCTATTACGAAGCGCGACTGGTGGGTGATTTTGTGCGCCTGATCGACAAACTAGGCTATACCGCGGTCGTGCTGCCTTTTTCGCCTAATGGTAAGGCAGAACATATTAAAGGCTTTTTGCAGAAGTTTGCGCGTACCGCACAAAGAACCGCAGATTTCCTCAATCGTGTGGCGCAGCTGGGGATACCGCTGGTGGGCGTCGACCCCGCGCTGGTGCTGTGTTACCGCGATGAATATAAGCAGGTGTTGGCCGATAATCGTGGTGATTTTCACGTTCAGCTGGTGCACGAATGGCTACAAACCGCGCTGACGGTAAAAGATACGCTGCCGCAGCGCGGAGAAGCATGGTATCTGTTCGGCCATTGCACAGAAACCACCGCGCTGCCGGGAGCAATAAAACAGTGGGAAACGATTTTTGCCCGCTTCGGGGCTAAGCTTGAGAATGTCAGCGTTGGCTGCTGCGGCATGGCCGGCACTTACGGTCACGAAACCAAAAACCTGGAAAACTCGCTGGGAATTTATGCACTTTCCTGGCAGCAGGCCTTGCAAAAATTACCGTTGGACCGCTGCCTGGCAACGGGATATTCCTGTCGCAGTCAGGTGAAACGCGCAGAAGGAAACGCTATACGCCATCCTCTCCAGGCGTTACTGGAGTTAATCTGATTTTTTCAGGATAGAGGGTGGCAACCCTCCTCTGGGATCTTTACGGTTTCATTTGCAACCGCCATTGGGCAAGAGCGGCCCATAACCCCGTTTATTTCGGGGTTTTTCCCGGCAGTGCCACAGGGTATAATGTGGGGCTATCACATAATCGATGATGCGTGCGTAACAAATTCATTTTGCAGCACGGTGGCTTTATTCCACTCGCCGTTGAGCATCAGCTGATGACATAAACGGCTCAATGAGTGTCGTGCCAGCTGCCATGCCTGCATGCGGAACAGTCGCTCACGTGATGTGTTGCTTAGCTCATTAACCAGCCGCTGGTGGAGTTTACCCATTGCGTGCAGATAACTCTGATCGTCACCGTTTAACTGGCAAAGTTCTGCCATATCCAGGCAGGTATCATTGAACTTGCGCAGCTGTTCAATTGTGCACTCGGGACGGTTTAATTTTGCCTGCGCCATGTAGAAATCGACGGTGAGATCACGAACGGAACAGGTGTACTCGTCAATCTTATGTTGTAGCCACGCGCTCATCGACATATTCATTGCTGGTCTCTGGCATGCTAATGATAATCATTATCATATTATAAATGTGACATTATTCAATCACCGACACGATAATATTTATCAATAAATGTCGGCTGTTGTAAAAATCGGTGAGAACGATAAGCAGAGCGGCGCAAAAGAGTAGAATATTTATTGAGCATGCCAGAATGTAGAGTAACAAAATAGAAACATCTTGTTTTCAATCGCTTATCCTTTGAGATGTTAGTCCCAACAGGTAAAGCGCAGTCTGTTTTATCCGGCCAGAGCTTAAAAATGAGTCTGATAAAAACAGCCTTGTTGTTAACCCCTGCAAAACAAGAGGTTGAAGTGATACAGGTTATCACTAACATAGGGGCACTAGCCCGAAGGGCTATCGATAGTGAGGTCAACAATGCAATCAGCAAATCCTGCCACTTTTTCACCAGATGATTATATCTGGAAAGGACTGACGCTAACCGACAGCGCAGCCAAACAAATCATCAGCCTTGCTGCCGGAGACCCCGACATTAAGGGTCTGAAGCTCGGCGTAAAGACGTCCGGCTGCGCCGGTTTCGGCTATACCATGGATATGGTGAAAGAGTCAGCGGCAGATGATTTGGTGTTCAGCCATAACGGAGCGACCTTATTCGTGCCCCTGCAGGCGATGCCCTATATCGACGGCACGGAAGTGGATTACGTGCGCGAAGGCCTGAACCAGATTTTCAAATTTAATAATCCTAAAGCTCAACACGCCTGTGGCTGTGGTGAGAGCTTTGGCGTTGAGTGAAACCTATGTCTCGTAATACTGACGCATCTGACGATGTACAGGTTTGGGAAGGCGGCCATCAGAAATATAAAGAGGGCTTCTTTACCCAACTGCAAACCGAAGAGTTCGAACACGGCATCAATGAAGATGTGGTGCGCGCAATCTCGGCTAAACGTAATGAACCTGAGTGGATGCTGGAATTTCGCTTAAAAGCGTTTGCAGCCTGGTTGGAAATGGAAGAGCCGCACTGGCTAAAAGCCGACTATAAAAAATTAGATTACCAGGATTACAGTTACTACTCTGCGCCATCCTGCGGAAGTTGCGATGACAGCTGCGCATCCGAGCCCGGCGCGAAGCAGGCCTCTGGCAGTGCGCCTGATTACCTGACCCAGGAAGTTGAAGAAGCATTCAAGCAGCTGGGCGTGCCGGTACGTGAAGGGCAGGAAGTGGCGGTTGACGCCATTTTTGACTCAGTATCCGTGTCGACCACCTACCGCGATAAGTTGGCGAAAGAGGGAATTATCTTCTGCTCCTTCGGCGAAGCGATCCACGAGCACCCGGAGCTGGTCAAACAGTATCTCGGCACCGTGGTACCCGCCAACGATAACTTCTTCGCAGCCCTAAACTCCGCCGTAGCCTCTGACGGCACCTTTGTTTATATCCCCAAAGGCGTGCGTTGCCCGATGGAGCTGTCGACCTATTTCCGTATCAATGCGGCAAAAACCGGCCAGTTCGAGCGCACCATCCTGATTGCCGACGAAGGCAGTTACGTTAGCTACATTGAAGGCTGCTCCGCCCCGGTGCGTGATACCTACCAGCTTCATGCAGCGGTCGTTGAGGTTATCATCCACAAAGATGCCGAGGTGAAATATTCCACGGTGCAAAACTGGTTCTCCGGCGGAGATTCTGAAGGTGGTATTCTCAACTTTGTGACCAAACGCGCGCTGTGTGAAGGTGAAAACAGCAAAATGTCCTGGACGCAGTCAGAAACGGGTTCAGCCATTACCTGGAAGTATCCCAGCGTTATCCTGCGCGGTGACAACTCCATCGGCGAGTTCTTCTCGGTGGCCTTGACCAGCGGTCGCCAGCAGGCCGATACCGGCACCAAGATGATCCATATTGGTAAAAATACCAAATCAACCATCATCTCAAAGGGCATTTCGGCGGGTAAAAGTCAGAATACCTATCGTGGGCTGGTGAAGATAATGCCAACCGCGACCAATGCACGTAATTTCACCCAGTGTGACTCGATGCTGATTGGTGCCGAATGCGGCGCGCACACCTTCCCGTATGTGGAAGTGCGCAACAACACCGCCCAGCTGGAGCACGAGGCAACCACATCGCGTATCGGTGAAGATCAGCTGTTTTACTGTCTGCAGCGCGGGATCAGTGAAGACGATGCGATTTCGATGATCGTAAACGGTTTCTGTAAGGATGTCTTCTCGGAGCTGCCGCTGGAGTTTGCGGTTGAAGCGCAGAAGCTTCTGGCTATCAGCCTGGAACATAGCGTGGGCTAAGCCCGCGCGAACAAGAACAGTTTACAGTGCCTTCAGGCACTGCGAAGGATAATCTATGTTAAGCATCAAGAATTTACAGGTCAGCGTCGAAGATAAAGCTATCCTGCGTGGTTTGGATCTTGAAATCAAACCGGGTGAAGTACACGCGATCATGGGCCCGAACGGATCGGGAAAAAGTACGCTTTCCGCCACGCTGGCAGGGCGCGAGGACTATGAAGTCACCGGCGGATCTGTCGAATTCAAAGGCAAGGATCTGCTTGAGCTGGACCCGGAAGAGCGTGCGGGTGAAGGCATCTTTATGGCCTTCCAGTATCCGGTGGAAATCCCCGGCGTTAGCAATCAGTTTTTCCTGCAGACCTCGGTGAACGCCGTGCGTAAGTACCGTGAGCAGGAAGCGCTGGATCGTTTTGACTTTCAGGACTTCATTGAAGAAAAAATCCACCTGCTTAAGATGCCTGAAGACTTACTGACACGTTCAGTTAATGTCGGCTTCTCCGGTGGGGAAAAAAAGCGTAATGACATTTTGCAAATGGCTGCTCTGGAACCGGATCTCTGCATTTTGGATGAGACCGACTCCGGGCTGGACATTGACGCGCTGAAAATTGTTTCTAACGGCGTTAACACCCTGCGCGACGGCAAACGGTCATTTATTATCGTTACCCACTATCAGCGTATTCTTGACTACATCAAACCGGATTTTGTGCACGTCCTCTATCAGGGGAAAATCGTGAAATCGGGTGATTTCTCACTGGTGAAACAGTTGGAGGAGCAAGGCTATGGCTGGCTTACCGACCAGGAATGATAATGCCCTGCAACAGTGGCACCACCTGTTTGAAACACACGGTGAAAGTCGCTCAATGCAGGCACAACAGCACTGGCAGCAGCTGCTGCGCTTAGGTCTGCCGACGCGTAAGCAGGAAAACTGGAAGTACACACCGCTGGATCGGCTGCTGGATAACCAGTTTGTCCAGCCAGAGCCTGCGAAGCTGGATGCTGACACGATCCAATCACTGGCCTTACCCATCGATGCGGTACGTCTGGTATTTGTCGATGGCCGTTTCTCGTCTGAATTGAGTGATGGTGAGCACGATCTGTTTACCATCCAGATAGCCCAGGCCGCGGAGCGGCGGGAACTGAACGCCCCCGTACAGCCGGAGGTGTTCCTGCATCTGACCGAGAGCCTGGCAGAGCAGGTTACCTTTATTCAGTTGGCGCGTGGCAAAGCGGCGACACGTCCTTTGTATCTGCTGCATATCAGCAGCAGTAGCGCGGGTGAGCTGAACACCTCTCATTATCGTCATCATTTACAGCTGGACGCAGCGGCAGAAGCGACGGTGATTGAGCACTATATCAGCCTGAGTGCGGCGCCCCATTTTACCGGCTCGCGATTTACTGCGGAAGTGGGCGATAACGCCTCACTGGCTCACTACAATCTGTCTTTTGAAGATAGCAGTAGCTACCATTTCTCGCATAACGATCTGACGCTTGGGCGCGATACGCGAGTTCAGAGCCACAGCTTCCTGCTGGGCGCTGGGTTAACGCGCCACCACACCAGTACCCAGTTGAACGGCGAAGGTTCCGATCTGGCGATTAACAGCCTGATGCTGCCGATAGACAAAGAAGTCTGTGACAGCCGTACCTGGCTGGAACATAACAAAGGGTATTGCCAGAGTCGCCAGCTGCATAAAACCATCGTGCGCGACCGTGGCCGTGCTGTGTTCAACGGCATTATCAAGGTGGCGAAGCACGCGCTCAAAACTGACGGTCAGATGAGCAATAACAACCTGCTGTTGGGCCGCTTAGCTGAGGTCGACACCAAGCCTCAGCTTGAAATTTATGCGGATGACGTGAAGTGTGGCCACGGAGCGACTATCGGGCGTATCGACGAAGAGCAGATGTTCTATCTGCGCTCGCGTGGTATCGATGAAGCCGCTGCACAACGCATGATTATTTATGCGTTTGCCGCTGAATTAACGGAAGCTATCGCTAACGAGACGCTAAAAGAAGCCGTGATGCAACGCATCGCGCAGCGTTTCCCCGGAGGCCTGCAATGAGTTTTGACCTGGCCCGCGTTCGGGCGGAGTTTCCGCTGCTGGCGCGTGAGGTCAACGGACAGCCGCTGGCCTATCTTGACAGCGCTGCCAGCGCGCAGAAGCCGCAGGCGGTAATAGAGGCAGAAAGCCAGTTCTATCGGAACGGCTATGCTGCCGTGCATCGTGGTATCCACACCCTGAGCGCGGAAGCGACCACAGAAATGGAGAACGTTCGCGTTCAGGCCGCCGCTTTCCTTAATGCCGCCAGCGCGGAAGAAATCGTGTTTGTCAAAGGGACCACGGAAGCGATCAATCTGGTGGCCAACAGCTGGGGAAGCAGCCAGCTGCAGCCCGGTGATAACATCATCATTACCGAGATGGAGCACCACGCCAACATTGTGCCCTGGCAAATGGTCGCGCAGCGCACCGGCGCGGAAGTGCGCTTTATCCCGCTTACTCCGCAGGGAGAACTGGATATCGCGCAGCTGCCGCTGCTGATGGATAGCCGCACCCGTCTGCTGGCGGTCACACAGGTTTCAAACGTATTGGGCACGGAAAATCCGGTAAAAGAGCTGGTCGCCCAGGCAAAAGCCGCCGGAGTGGTGACGCTTATTGACGGCGCTCAGGCGGTGATGCACCACAGCGTGGATGTGCAGGATCTGGACTGCGATTTTTATGTTTTTTCCGGGCATAAAATCTATGGCCCCACCGGTATCGGTATCCTGTATGGCCGCAAGGCGCTGCTTGACCAAATGCCGCCGTGGGAAGGGGGAGGCGCCATGATCGCCACCGTCAGCCTGACGAACGGCACGACTTACGCTGCCGCGCCGTGGCGTTTTGAGGCCGGTTCGCCGAATACCGCCGCTATCATTGGTTTGGGCGCTGCGCTGAAATGGATCGGCGAACTGGGGCTGGATGTTATCTGTCAGCGTGAACGGGAGCTGATGCGTTATGCGTTGGATAAGCTGGCGCTAGTGCCTGACATCATCATTTATGGCCCGTCACAGCGTAGCGGGGTTGTCGCGTTTAACCTCGGTAAACACCATGCGTTTGATGTCGGCAGCTTCCTCGATCAGTACGGCATCGCAATTCGCACCGGGCACCACTGCGCGATGCCGCTCATGCACTATTATCAGGTGCCGGCAATGTGCCGAGCCTCTTTTGTCCTGTACAATACCGAAGAAGAAGTTGACCGTCTGGTCGCTGGCTTAACCCGTATTCATCGTTTGCTGGGCTAAATGCCCGCCGGGCGCACATCATTCTGCCTTAGGGGCGAGGCATGCCTCGCCCTTATTACACGTTAAGCCAAAAATTTTAGAATCAGATCCAAAGTGAGGAAGCAATGGCAACTTTGCCAGATAAAGAAAAGCTGGTGCGCAATTTTAATCGCTGCGCCAACCAGGAAGAGAAGTATCTTTATATGATTGAGCTGGGAGCGAGACTACCAGCAGGCACCGATTCGCTACAGCAGCCTGAAAATATTGTTCCGGGTTGCCAGAGCCAGGTTTGGATTGTTGTAGATGTTGACCAGAACGGCCTTGTCGTACTTCATGGAGAGAGTGACGCAGCGCTGGTTAAAGGGCTGATTGCAATCGTTTTTACCCTCTATCAATCAATGACGCCGCAGGAAATCGTCGATTTTGATGTGCGTCCGTGGTTCGCGGACCTGTCTTTGATGCAACAGCTGACCCCATCGCGTTCGCAGGGCCTTGAAGCAATGATCCGCGCCATTCGTCAAAAGTCACTGCTTTTAAGCCAGCGCTAACTGATATGCGTACCTCCCGGTAAATGCCCAAAAGTGCGTAGCCGGGCGTTTACCTCTCCGGCAAGCTCTGAAGAAGTTTCCAGATAACGCATTGATAGTCTAACTGCGTCTACCCGCGCTTCTTAGCGGCTTCATAACTTTTTCAGGCTACCCACATACTCTCCAGAATGATTAAAGCCTTCTGGATGCATTAGCGTTGGTTTTGGAGGGGGGGGAACAGGGCGACAGATGAATGGGGAAAAAAAAATGGCGCACACTGTGCGCCATTTTTAAAACCAGAACTCTTACTTACGGTAAGAGTGAGCCTGGTTGTCCAGACGCTGGTTAGCGCGTGCTGCGTCATCTTTAGCAGCCTGAACGTCAGAACGGATTGCAGTCACGTCGTTGCTCAGCTGGTCAACTTTCGCGTTCAGAGTCTGAACGTCGGTAGACAGCTGGTCAATTTTAGCGTTGCTTGAGCAACCAGCCAGCAGAGTTGAACCCAGGATTACCGCGCCCAGCACCAGTTTAGTACGATTCATTATTAATACCCTCTAGATTAAGTTAATCTCCATGTAGCGTTACAAGTATTACACAAAGTTTTTTCTAAAGAGAATAAATTTTTGCAGGGAAGGAGGTTAAAGTTGCTCGTTCGCTCAAAGAAACATCTTCTTTCCAGCTTTTTACATAACGTGAAGAGAAAACAGGCGATTTTAATCAGAGTACTCTGATATTTGGCGGTGATTTTAGCGGGATGTTACATCGTCAGGCGGCCGGGGAAAAACGGATCGTGTAACAAAAAAAAGCGCCAATAAAGGCGCTTTTTACGTCAGGAGTTGATCTTAATCAGAGCACATGGACTGATGAAGTGTTAGTGGTTCCGCTAGGCACTAAAGCACCTGAAACCATCACAACCACTTCGCCTTTATGAGCATATCCGCTTGCCTCTGCGGCAGCTTTACCCAGACGGTAGAAATCATCGGTAGACGCAATTTTTTCCACGACTGAGGTGATAATCCCTTTGCTCAGCAGTAGCTGACGGGAAGTCTGTGCGTTGGTCGTTAGCGCAAGAATAGTGGCATTTGGGAAGTACTTACGAATTGACTTCGCAGACTTACCGCCTTCTGTTGCCACAACGATCAGCGGGGCTTCCAACTTCTCGGCAGTTTCAACGGCACCACGGCATACGGCTTCAGTAATGCGCATTTTACGGTTGTCATGCTGCGAATCAATGCGGCTTTTCATCACGCGGTCAGTACGTTCACAGATGGTCGCCATGATGCGGACAGATTCCAGCGGATATTTGCCTTTCGCACTCTCACCTGACAGCATCACTGCATCAGTACCATCGAGGATGGCGTTGGCAACATCGCCGGCTTCTGCACGGGTAGGGCGCGGGTTCTTGATCATCGAATCAAGCATCTGGGTGGCGGTGATCACCACTTTACGTGCGTGGTTACACTTTTTGATCATCATTTTCTGCGCGAAGATCACTTCTTCCACCGGGATTTCAACGCCAAGGTCACCACGGGCAACCATGATGCCGTCAGAGGCATCAAGGATTTCGTCGAAGTTGTTCAGGCCTTCCTGGTTTTCAATCTTAGAGATGATCTGAATGTGCTCACCGCCGTGTGCTTTCAGATGCTCACGGATCTCAATCACGTCAGAACGTTTACGAATGAAGGAAGCCGCGACAAAATCAACGCCCTGCTCGCAGCCGAAGATCAGGTCATGCTTGTCTTTCTCGGCCAACGCCGGAAGCTGAATCGAGACCCCCGGCAAGTTAACGCCTTTGTTCTCGCCCAGGTCGCCGTTGTTCAGCACTTTACAGACGACGGTGCTGTCCGTCACTTCGAGAACTTCCATGCCGATAAGACCATCGTCAACCAGTACGGTATTGCCGACTTGCAGATCCGTTGCGAAGCCAGGATAGGTCACGGCAACGGTTTGTGCATTACCCACAACGCTCTGGTCGGTGGTAAAGGTAAAGGTTTGGCCTGCTTTGAGCGCAGCATCCTGTCCACCTTCCAGCTTCATGGTACGGATCTCAGGACCTTTGGTATCCAGAAGGATGGCCGCCTGGTGACCGCTTTTGCTCATAACGTTACGCAGATTGGTAATGCGCTGTCCGTGTTCCTGGTAATCCCCGTGGGAAAAGTTTAAACGCATAACGTTCATGCCGGCATCCAGCAGGTTGGTCAGCATCTCTTCAGATTCGGTTTTTGGGCCGATAGTACAAACGATCTTAGTTTTTTTCATGACGATTTATCTACTAAGTTGTGATGGATGAGAAAGCTGTATCCCGGCGGTAACCCCACCGGAAGAGAATTTTGCGTCACCAGGAAGGTTAAACTTAAAGACAGGTGACGGGATTAAAGACTGCAGGGTAATTTGAGACACGGTTTCAGCGGCGCTGTGGCAAGACATCGCGCAACGGGAAGTTATTATAAATTGAGGGGCAACCATACGCTGAAACCATTCAAGTGAAACAACTAACAATACTATAGTCGTTTAGTGCTCGAAAACCAATGAAAAGCGTGGGGCAACAGGTGCAATGGATAAAACATCGGCTGATAAGACAACAGATTATGCGTTCAATGGCTGATGGAATAAAATAGAAGGAAGCTGGTGCGTTCTAGAGGACTCGA
Organism: Erwinia tasmaniensis Et1/99; assembly: GCF_000026185.1. Classification (NCBI taxonomy): domain Bacteria; kingdom Pseudomonadati; phylum Pseudomonadota; class Gammaproteobacteria; order Enterobacterales; family Erwiniaceae; genus Erwinia; species Erwinia tasmaniensis. The sequence goes on along the minus strand of NC_010694.1, from coordinate 2,057,220 downwards.
ACCTCCGACCCCCACCATGTCAAGGTGGTGCTCTAACCAACTGAGCTAAGAACGCATCGTATCTGACGTCCAGCGATCGGGCTTTTGAAGCCTTAGAGCAGGGCAGGCATACAACGGCTTAACGGGGATGTAATACTTAAAATACACCAGAAACAATTTGGTGCGTCCGAGTGGACTCGAACCACCGACCCCCACCATGTCAAGGTGGTGCTCTAACCAACTGAGCTACGGACGCATAAATCGTTTCAACTTTCATTTATTCAACAGCCTTGTCGGCCGTTGTTTGAAAGTGGTGCGTCCGAGTGGACTCGAACCACCGACCCCCACCATGTCAAGGTGGTGCTCTAACCAACTGAGCTACGGACGCACATAGCTGTCATGGCGACAGCGGGGACGAATATTAACGGCAGCCAGCACGCCTGGCAAGGAGAAAAATTGTTTTCCAGCCTGATTGCTGCGCAACTGTGCGAAGCGCAGCATTTTTAACCGTATCGTGGTGAAATCATCCGCCAAACTAGCGTGCAGAGCGAGCCATGATGATTGTTTCCGGTTCGCGTTGCAGTCGGAGTATTCGCCAAATCATCATAATCGCCGCGGACGTCAGACCGATAATAAAGCCGATCCAGAATCCGGCTGGCCCCATCGCAGGCACCACCAGATCCGTCATCCCCAGCAGGTAGCCGAAAGGTAAGCCGAGAAGCCAGTAGGCGATGAAAGTGATAAAGAAGATCGACCGGGTATCTTTATAACCTCTCAAAATGCCGCTGCCTATCACCTGAACGGAGTCAGAGAATTGATATATCGCCGCCAGCAGCATCAGCTGGGCCGCCATAGTAACCACTGCCGGATCGTCGGTGTACAGCTGGGCGATCTGCTCACGGAAGCTGATGGTAAACAGCGCGGTAACGCAGGCCATACCTATCCCTACGCCCTGGGCAGTCCAGGCTGCCACTTTCGCCTGTTCGGCTGACCCCTGGCCCAGACGAAAGCCTACACGGATGGTGGTTGCTACGCCGATGGACAGCGGCACGACAAACATGAGTGAGCTGAAGTTTAACGCTATCTGATGTCCGGCGACGTTGACGATCCCCAACGGGGAAACCAGCAGAGCCACAACGGCGAACAGAGTGACTTCAAAAAACAGAGCCAGCGCAACCGGCAGGCCGAGTCCGGTCAGTCGGCGTATCGCTTTCCAGTCCGGGGGACTGAAACGCTGTGGCAGGCGAATATCGCGCATCGATTTTGCACGATTCACCCAGAACTTCATGGCAATAAACATCACCCAGTATACTGAAGCGGTAGCCACGCCGCAGCCAACGCCACCGAGAGCAGGCATGCCCAAATGGCCATGGATAAAGACATAATTAACCGGGATGTTTACCAGCAGACCAATAAAACCCATCACCATGCCCGGCTTGGATTTGACAGGCCTTCACACTGGTCGCGGGCCACCTGGAAGAACAGATACCCTGGGGCTCCCCAGAGCAGTGCATGCAGATACCCGATGGCTTTTTCCGACAGCAGCGGGTCAACGTTATTCATGGCGGAGATCAAATGAGCAGCGTTATAGAGCACAACCATAACCAGTACGGAAACGATCCCAGCCAGCCAATACGCCTGACGGACCTGATGAGCAATAAGGTCGCGGCGACCAGAGCCGTTAAGCTGTGCTACGACCGGCGTTAAAGCCAGCAGCAGACCGTGCCCAAAAAGGATTACGGGCATCCAGATTGAGGTTCCAACGGCAACGGCGGCCATATCCGTGGCGCTGACGGCACCGGCCATTACTGTATCTACGAATCCCATTGACGTCTGCGCAACCTGCGCAAGTATTACCGGGATAGCCAAAACTAATAACTGACGCGCCTCTGAGAGGTACTTCTGCACACAAACACCTTAATTGTTTACCCTTTATTTAAAAATATTGGGATTATGATAGACAGGCGTCACTCTGGTAAGAGAAACGCATTTTCATGCCGGTTTCCGTGGGGGCGCTCATTCTAATGCTGGTGGGGTAAATAGCCAATGAACGAATGCGGAAAACGCACTTTGTGTCACGAAATGTTGCCATGCTCTATTTGGCTTTGTGACGTTGCCAGGGCAAACTAGCTAGCAGAAAACCGTTATTTAGAGGCGAAACATGTTTACAGGTATTGTGCAGGGCATCGCAGAGGTGTTAGCGATTGAAGAGAAAGCGAATTTTCGTACTCACACAGTGAAGATGCCGGTGGAGTTGCTGCCCGGTTTAGAACTAGGCGCATCGGTCTCTCACAATGGCTGCTGTCTGACGGTCACCGGCGTGGAAGGCGATCGCGTCAGCTTCGATCTGGTAAAAGAAACGCTTCGCATCACTAACCTCGGTTCGCTTAACGTTGGCGACACGGTTAACGTTGAGCGTGCGGCGAAGTTCAGCGATGAAATCGGCGGCCATTTGATGTCCGGTCATATCATGACCACCGCCGAAATCACTAAGATCCTGACTGCGGATAATAACCGTGAAATCTGGTTTAAGCCGCAGGATGCCAGCCAAATGAAATACATACTGCATAAAGGTTTTATCGGCATTGATGGCATCAGCCTGACGGTTGGAGAAGTGACGAAGACGAAATTTTGCGTGCACCTGATCCCGGAAACGCTGGCACGCACCACCCTGGGCAAAAAACGCCTTGGGCAGCGGGTGAACATTGAAATCGATCCGCATACCCAGGCTATCGTCGAAACGGTAGAGCGGGTATTGGCGCGTCGAGAGGCCGAACTCTTAGCTGCCACGGTGGCCGAAGAGCATAATGATGCTTCTTAAGCAAGATTACTGAAAAAAGGGCGGCTCTGAAGGTCGCCCACTTGTGCTTAAGCATCCTTAACGCGCTACGCGGATCCCGCCTTCTGTTCCGCGCGTAAAGACCACTTGCCAGAGTTGAATATCTCTGGCGCGAAAGGCGCCGGCGCAGGCATTCAGGTAGTAGGAAAACATACGCTTGAAACGCACGCCATATTTCTCGGCCAGCTGCGGCCAGGCAGCCAAAAATCGCTGGTGCCAGCTCATCAGCGTTACGTCATAATCAGCACCAAAGTTATGCCAATCCTCCATCACAAAATGTGGTTCGCTGGCTTCAGCGATATGGCGAACGGACGGCAGACAGCCGTTGGGGAAGATATATTTGTTAATCCAGGGATCGACGTGGTCATTCGTATTACTGGCACCAATGGTGTGCAGCAGAAAAACCCCATCCGGCTTTAAATTACGATCCACCACGTCAAAATAAGTGGCATAATTTTTTGGCCCGACGTGTTCAAACATGCCAACGGATACGATGCGGTCGAACTGCTGCTGAAGATCCCGATAGTCCTGCAAAAGGATGGTCACGCTGAGCCCTTTGCAGCGCTGTTGGGCCAGCTTCTGCTGTTCGGCGGATATCGTCACGCCAACCACGCTGACACCATGATGACGGGCCGCATATTCAGCCAGACCTCCCCAGCCGCAGCCAATATCAAGCAGCGTCATGCCGGGCTCCAGCTGGAGTTTCGCGCAGATCAGCTCAAGTTTGGCTTCCTGCGCAAGCTCGAGTGTTGCCGCGTTTTTCCAGTAACCACAGGAGTACTGCATGTAGGGGTCGAGCATATCGGTAAAGAGGTCGTTACCGAGGTCATAATGCTCTTTACCCACTATCCAGGCGCGTTTTCGAGACTGCAAATTAGTTAAACGTGAAGCGGCGATACGCAGCGTATCTTTGAAATGATGGGGAAGCTGTTGTTCAAGGTGCGCGTTGAGCACCTGCTGAAAGAAAATATCTAAACGCTCACACTCCCACCAGCCGTCCATAAAACTTTCACCCAAACCCAAAGACCCCTCCTGGAGTACTCGCTTAAAAAAATTGGGGTTAGTCACCTGGATATCCCAGGGGCGGGTTCCGTTTATTTCAATATCAGCCTTACGTAATATTTCCTGAGCGATTCGGTACCACTGGTTATTGCTCAGGTTTTCTTCTTCTAAACACGATGAACTCATAGCTTCTCCATCACCCTGTGTGATTGATACCTGAGAAAAGAATAGTCAATTTCTAAAGGTCTGTAAGAGAACACGCGGCAAAGCCACGGCCTGATAACAACGTAAAAAGAGGATTGATTGAAACGTAAAAGGGCTGAGATGAATGCGTTCAGTCAGAAGTGCCTGGCAACCGAACCCAGGCCGATAGCAAAGCGCCTGCACAGCATATACCTCTGCCAGAAGAATAATATTAACTTATTATTTTACATGACGAAGAAAAGTATATGCCTGCGGGCGGTATTGTTCAATGGCTTATCGTTAGTTTGCTAACTAGTTGAGCGCAAGTGCTTTACTGGTGCTGCATCTCCGTTTGCAATACGAGATTTTTTTCGGCCTTGCGTTGAACGAAGTAGCCTAATGCTGCTAACAAAATGGTTATCAGCATCACAAATACCGTGGTTTGCAGCGCCGCAGCAATCCATGTCGATACGGCCATGCTGGCAAGAAAACACAGTCCGAGTTGCAACATATTTTGCAGAGCAGCCGCTTTACCGGTTGCCTGAGGAAACGGAAGAAGGGCGCTGGACACCACGATAGGGTAGATAGCCCCATTGGCCATTGCCATTCCACAGAACGGGAGTAGCAGAGTCCATAATGCGGGTTGCGAAAATTGCGCAATGAGATAGAGCGCGACAATACTCAGGCTATAGAACGCCAGCAGCCACGGGAGGATCTTGCGCCCGGCAAATCGATTAAGCAACGCGCGGCAGCCAAAACCGCCGATAAGAAAAGCGGCGGTTTGCGGAACGTAGCTCAGGCCAATATCGCCCGGCGTCAGTCCTAAGTTGCCCAGAATAAAAGGTGAACCGGTAAGCCAGGCAAAGAAGCTGGCAGAGCAGGCCGCATAGGTCATCACGTTACCGCAGTAGATGGGCGATTTAAGCAGGGCAATAAAGCCCGGAGCGGGAATATCAGGTGCGGATGCGCTTTTCCCCACACGTGGGCGTGATGGCAGCAGAAAAGTCGGTATCAGCAGCAGCAGAGTGATGAGTAAAAGCGCGACGAATATGGCCTGCCATGAAAAATGGCTTAACAGCCATGCACCCAGCAGCGGTGCCAGGGCTGGTGAAAGTGCGACCAGCGGCATGATGGTGGCAAAGACGCGATTCGCCTGCGCACCGCTGTAGCGATCGACGACAAGCGCCTGCCAGCTTACGGCTGCGGCACATACCCCTACCGCCTGCACAAAACGCCATGCCAACAGTGACGTCGCGGAGTCAACCCAAAGCATGGCGGCACAGCCTATAGCAAACAGGCTCAGTCCCATCAACAGTACCGGCTTACGGCCGATGCGGTCCGAAAGGGGGCCCCATATCAGCTGGGCGCAGGCAAATCCGGCAAGGAAAATGCTTAGGCTGGCGCTGATAGCCCCGGCCTGGGTGTCAAGATCCCGCTGCATTACGCCAAATGCTGGCAGGTACATATCGGTGGCGAGAAAGCCCAGCATGCTCAGCAGCGCCAGGTAAATCATAAAACCTTTCGAATTCATACAGATTTGCTCTTGTCATACGGTTTTTTTTGCTGGCGCAGTGTAATCGCGTGCGGGGCGGCCTGTGAAACGCTAATATTCGTTGACTGTTATGAAAATTTTTGAAGGCTGGATATGTGGTCTGAACATTCACTCGAAGTCATTGATGCCGTGGCCCGAACCGGAAGTTTCACCGCCGCTGCCGCTGAACTGCACCGCGTTCCTTCTGCGGTAAGCTATACGGTGCGTCAGCTGGAGGAGTGGCTGGCCGTCAGTTTATTTGAAAGGCGGCATCGTGACGTGGTGCTGACCGATGCCGGTCGTGTATTTAGCGAAGAGGCCAGATCTGTTATCAAAAAAATGCTTGCCACCCGTCGCCGTTGCCAACAGGTAGCAAACGGCTGGCGGGGGCAGCTCAATATCGCCGTTGATCGTATGGTCCGGCCATCGCGGACCCGGCAGCTGGTGGTGGATTTTTACCGCCATTTCCCAGATATGGAGCTGCATATCATGCCAGAAGTCTTCAACGGCGTTTGGGATGCGCTGGCGGACGGTCGCGCGGATGTGGCGATAGGCGCTACCCAGGCGATCCCGGTGGGGGGGCGTTTTGCGTTTCGGGATATGGGCAGCCTGAACTGGCGCTGCGTGGTCAATGCACAACATCCGTTAGTCGGACGGCCGGGGCTGCTGACGGAAGGATCGGTACGCGAGTGGCCTTCGCTGGTCATGGAAGATACCTCGCGTGCGCTACCCAAACGCACAACCTGGACGCTTGATAATCAACGGCGGCTGGTCGTTCCTGACTGGGAAAGTGCCTTTGACTGCCTGCGAGCGGGGTTGTGTGTTGGCATGGTTCCGGGACATTTTGCGCAGCCGTTATTACAGCAAAATATATTGTGTGAACTGACGCTGAGTTCGCCCTTCCCGGACAGCCCATGCTGCCTGACCTGGTCAGAGCAAAGCGCCTCACCGGCGCTGAGCTGGCTGCTGGAATATCTTGGTAGCACTGAAACCCTTAACGCCGAATGGTTGAGTGAGCAATCCAATACGACAGTGATACAAGATCAGCGGCGGTAGTCGCGGTAAGGGCCGTCCGCCACCGAGCGTCTTTCAATCAAAGTAGGGTACACTTCAATGGTTTGCGACTCTTCGCGCTTGCTGGTGATGCGGTCAAGTAACATATTGAATGCGGTTTCACCAAGACGCTCTTTCGGTTGGTGTACGGTGGTCAATGCCGGAGTGAAATAACGGGCGTTGCGCACGTTATCATAGCCAATGACCGAAATATCCTGGGGGACCCGCAGGCCCATTTCATCGGCTGCGCAGATTGCGCCCATTGCCATAATATCTCCGCCGCAGAAAACCGCGGTCGGGCGTTGTTTCTGCGCCAGGATTTGTTGCATCGCGCGGTAGCCGGATTCAGGTTCGAAATCTCCCTGTACCAGCCATTCTTCCCGCAGAACGATGCCCGCTTCAGTCAGAGCTTTCAAAAATCCCGCATGGCGTCCGCCACCGGTGTTGCGCTCCAGCTGGCCTGGGATGGCGGCAATATCCCGGTGTCCGCGTTCAATCAAATAGCGCCCGGCAAGATACCCGCCCTCAAACGCATTATCCAATACCGTATCGGTAAAATCACCGCGCGACTTGCCCCAGTCCATAACAACCATAGGAATATTGCGGTGATCTTCAAGCATTGAAATCAGCGCGTCCGGGTATTCAGAGCACATGACCAGCAGGCCATCAACACGTTTTTGCGCCATCATTGACAGGTAAGCCTGCTGCTTTTCTATATTGTTATGGGCGTTACCCAGGATCAGGGTATAGCCTTTGGCAAAGCAGCTGTTTTCTACCGCCTCAATGATTTCAGCAAAATAGGGGGCTTCACTTGATGTTGCCAGCAGACCAATCGTTTTGGTGTGGTTTACCTTGAGGCTGCGTGCTACGGCGCTGGGGGAGTAATGCAATTCTTTGATTGCAACCCACACCGCTTCACGGGTCTCATCGGCGACAAAGCGTGTTTTATTGATGACGTGAGACACGGTGGTGGTGGAAACACCGGCGCGCTTTGCCACATCCTTAATTGTTGCCATGTAAATCGTACTCCTGGTGTTATCAGTAACCCCCTGATAACCGGTTTGTTAAACGTTTGCCTTAGCCCAGGCTCTTCCCGTTGGGCCAGAATTATTGGGGTTGTCTAAAGGGGGCGGGAAGAGAAGAAATCTGCCCGCAACAGGGTGCACGGAACCGATCGCATCGGGTTTAGCGGCTGTTGCGCAAATTAAGAGGGGAATTCTATCAAGGCTGCGCAAAGAAAACGAGAATTTTGCCCGTAAGGACAGGAATTTTTGCTGGATCGGAACGTCACAATTCGCTCGCGAGGATGAAAATCGTCAGCCGCGTTCGGATCGACGGCTTTGGGGAGCTGCAGCATGAAAGGGGGGCGTGTCACGGGCCAGAGGGTCTGCTTGTGGCCCGCTGTGGAAAAAAGCCGCTAACGAATCGTTTTCGGTGTCATAACGCGACGAGCACCCACATAATGTTCCTGCCAGTAATCGTCGCTAAGCGCACTGACCTGAATGTCTTTTCCTGTCCTTGGCGACTGGATAAATTTATTTTCACCAAGATAAACCCCCACGTGGTCGGCTGAGCCTCTTCCGTTGATGCGGAAAAACACTAAATCACCTTTCTCAAGACGGTCACGTTTGATCGGAGCCGCATCGCGCAGGTGATACATTTCATTCGCGGTGCGTGGGATTTTAAATTTAACTAAATCTTTGTAGGCATACCAGACAAGCCCGCTGCAGTCGAACCCAGTCTTAGGGGAGCTGCCGCCCCACAGATAGGGCTTACCGAGCTGCCCCATTAGTTTACTGACTGCGGTTTCACGGGCTTTTTGATAACGAATGCGGTGTGCATTACTGAGTTTCAACGGGGCTGAGGGATCGACTTTGCCAACCTTAGCTAAACTGCTTTCCGCGCGCTGTCTGCCGTAATGCTTTTTCGGTGCTTTTTTTTTGCTAGCCGTACGACTTATCCGTGCGTTAACTTTCTTGCCTTTCAGCGCTGGCTGCTTAGTCGCCGCTTTCTTCGTGAGTTTGTGATCCTGCGCCGGAGTGAGATGTGCTGCTTTTGTGGGCTGTTTTGCTTTTTTAACCGGCTGCTCTTTGGCTTTTTTTGTCGGGGAGGCTTTAACCGGGCGTCGCTTGCGTCGTTCATCTTCTCGCGCGCTATTGCGATCGGCTTTATGCTGATTTGCATTGATGAGTGTGTGGGGCGATGCGTGCGCCATATTGAAAAATAGCTGAGCAAAGGCCAACAAGAAAAGCGTAAGGAATAAACGCATCATTTCCATTAACAGTTTATGCGTCGCAACGGTCAGCAACGCGATCGTAAGTAGTGGTTTCTGCGCGCAGGCAGAAAGTTGTAACGATTCTAAACTAACTGGAGAGCAAAGAGTAAGGCCTTTTTTGTTACAATAATACAGAACGAGTATATGATTCAATATTGAGCACAATCAGTTGCTTAACCCAGCATGTTCTGACGTTAAGTCGTTAACTGATGCGGTACGCACCATAAGATAATGTTATTTTGTTATCATGACCCGATCGCCTGACTGCGTGTGGTCAGTGACAGATGAAAATGTCATTATCATCGTCAGGCCAGAATAGCTACAATCATAGCTGGCTACAGCCTATACACAAAGTATCGTATTGAGGAAGGCATTTATGAGTACTGTTGAAAAAATTCAGCGCCAGATCGCAGAAAATCCAATTCTGTTATACATGAAAGGTTCCCCAAAGCTGCCAAGCTGCGGCTTTTCCGCTCAGGCGGTACAGGCGCTCTCTGCCTGTGGCGAACGTTTTGCTTATGTGGATATTCTGCAAAACCCTGACATTCGTGCAGAAATGCCAAAATATGCTAACTGGCCAACGTTTCCACAGCTGTGGGTAGATGGTGAGCTGGTAGGTGGCTGCGATATCATTATTGAAATGTATCAGCGTGGTGAACTGCAGCAGTTGATCAAAGAGACTGCCGAGAAATATCCTGCCGACACCGCAGAATAAGAGTGATATCAGGCGTTATCTGTTCAATATTGTGAGCTTTAGAGCCAGTCAGTGAATAAGCTGACTGGCATGACGACGCCAAATTCCCGCACCTCCGGAGCCTGATAATGAAGCTGCTGCGATGAGTCCCTAAGCAGCTTCATGCCCATCCACTCCAAAATTACGCTGACCGGATGTCCAGCCGAATTAAAACGTCCTCCATTCCTGCCAGCGTTTGCCGGGAGTAAAGTACAACCTCTTTAACCGGCGTGGGATGGGTGTGCCTGGGCTAATCTGCGTCGCTCTTTGCGGCTAAAGGCAGGGGCCATCCACCCAGTCGTTTCCAGCGGTTAACCAGTTCACAGAAGAGATCGGCCGTTTGCAGGGTATCGTAAAGCGCTGAATGTGCCTGCGAACTGTCAAAAGTCATGCCGGCCGCATGACAGGCTTTTGCCAGCACGGTTTGACCCAGTACCAGTCCGCTAAGCGCCGCCGTGTCGAAGGTGACGAAAGGATGGAATGGGTTGCGTTTCAAACTGGCGCGTTCCGCGGCAGCGTTCATAAAGTTGAGATCGAAAGTGGCGTTGTGTGCCACCATTACAGCCCGGTTGCAGCCGCTGTCCTTAATCCCTTTACGCACCAGTTTAAAAATGGCGTGCAGAGACTCATATTCACTGACCGCGCCGCGTAGAGGATTAGCGGGGTCAATTCCGTTGAAGGCCAGAGCTTCGGGAAGGAGAATCGAACCGGGGAAGGGCTCAACGTGGAAATGAAGCGTTTCGTCTTTTACCAGCCAGCCATCGTTATCCATTTTCAGCGTTACCGCCGCGATCTCCAGTAAGGCATTGGTTTTAGCATCGAAGCCCGCCGTCTCGACGTCTATCACCACTGGATAAAAACCGCGAAAACGGCTGCTTAAGGTATTAAATTCATTAGATTCAGACATCGACATCTCATTGGCAAAAAAAGGCAGCGCGCATTATGGCAAATTTCGCTGATTGATGCAGCAGGGAGGGGGAAAGGAGCGCCAGGAAAGCGCCCCAAAAAGCTTAGTTGCCGATACCGTGACCAGCATGCTTGTTTTCAATAAGTTCGATCTTGTAGCCGTCAGGATCTTCTACGAAGGCAATGATCGTGGTGCCGCCTTTCACCGGGCCGGCTTCGCGGGTGACGTTGCCGCCATCATTGCGAATACGCTCGCAGGTCGCGGCGACGTCGTCCACGCCCAGGGCAATATGGCCATAGGCGTCACCGAGGTCATAGTTATCCACGCCCCAGTTGTAGGTGAGTTCGATAACCGCGCCTTCGCTCTCTTCACTGTAGCCGACGAATGCGAGAGTGTATTTGTACTCGGCATTTTCACTGGTGCGCAGCAGGCGCATACCCAGAACCTTGGTGTAAAAATCAACGGAGCGTTGCAGATCGCCAACGCGCAGCATGGTGTGAAGTAAACGCATAACATCCTCTTTTATCAGCGTCATCATTCAGATGACGTACCACTCATTATAGTGACAATACCAACGGGCGCGAATCTTAGGACCTATCACCGAGCTTTGGATAATCAGTGTACCCTTTGGCGTTACCGCCGTAGAAGGTTTCAGGCTGTGGCTCATTGAGACCGGCATGACTTTTCAGGCGATCGACCAAATCGGGATTGGCAATATAACTACGCCCGAAAGCGGCGGCATCAATCAGGCCCGCAGCGATAAGCGTTTCAGCCTTTTCGGCATCGTAACTTCCGGCAGCCACGATCACGCCAGGGTACTTAGCACGAATTGCCTGCCGAAATTCTTGGGTAAACGGTTTACCGCCTGCCCAGTCAGGCTCGGAGATATGCAGATAGGCCAGATGACGCTTTGCCAGTTCGCCAATGAAATACAGGGCGGCGGCTTCCTGGTCCTCGCCATTGTCCAGGCCATTAAATGGGCCAAGCGGAGAGAGACGAATGCCGATGCGGTCGGCATGCCAACCGGCTATTGCCGCATCCACCACTTCCAGGGCGAAACGGGTTCGATTCTCAACAGTACCGCCATACTTATCATCACGCTGATTAGAGGCCGGTGACAGGAACTGATGGATAAGGTACCCATGTGCCGCATGGAGCTCTACCAGGTCAAAGTCGGCCTCACGGGCGTTGATCACCGCCTGGCGGAAGTCATTGACGATACCGGCCACTTCATCGGTACTGAGCGCGCGTGGCGTTGAGGTCGCTTCACGCACCGCATGGCCCCCGGCATCACGCAGTGTGGTTCGGGTATCGGCATTAATGGCCGATGCCGATACCGGCGCGTCGCCGCCGGGTTGAAGGCTGAAGTGAGAAATACGTCCGGTGTGCCACAGCTGGACCGAACTATGCCCGCCTTCCTGATGGATGCCTCCGTTGATTTTCTTCCATGCGCTGATCTGTTGAGAAGAGTGCAGGCCGGGCGCGCCTGCGTAGCCCTTAGCCTGAGCGCTAATCTGGGTGGCCTCGGTAATGATTAACCCGGCACTGGCGCGCTGGCGATAATATTCCCCCATTAGCGGCGTCGGAATATCGCCAGGCTCAATGCTGCGCAGGCGTGTTAGCGGCGCCATGAAAATACGATTTGGCACGGTTATGGCGCCCAGAGTTAATGGGGTAAAGAGTGTGTTCAGCTTCATCTCTGGCTCCTTATAGACCGGTCGACTAGTAAGTAGTCTTTTTTATTAAACGCGCAGGATAAGGTTCATCTCATACAAGGCATTAATCAGCGGGGCCTCGTCGCGACATATTTTGCTGTGCAGACTGGCTCCCAGCCAAAATGTATATATTGTTTGTGCGCATGAAGCGCTGTTAAGCTCACAAGAAAGTGTTCCCTGCTGCTGCGCCTTTGCCAGCGCGGCAGCCAGCGTGTCGATCAACGCGGTAGAACCTGCCTTCAGCGCACTACGCATCGCCTCAGAAAGGTCGCAAACTTCGGCGGACAGCTTTACGGAGAGACATCCCCCAAAGCTGTTTTTCTGCTGCCACTCAAGCGACTGATGATAATACTCAAGCACGCGCTGGCGACAGCTGCCCTGATGCTGATTGAGAAAGTCACCCAGCCGCTGATGGTGACGGGCAAAGTAGCGCTCCAGCATTGCCACACCAAACGCTTCCTTTGAAGGGAAGTAATGGTAAAAAGACCCTTTAGGTACGTCTGCCTGCTTAAGCAGCTCGATCAGCCCCATGCCATTGAAGCCGCGTTGCAGACAAAACTGTTCGGCGGTGTTCAGCAAATGTTCACGAGTATCAAACAGGGTCGTTTTGTTCATGGCTACACCCTAACTGCACTCACGCTGTCTTTCAACATTCAGCTGGCCTTACGGCACGTTCGGATCATATCGAGTGCTGGCTGATATTCCCGGGTCTGGATATCCATCATCCCCAGCAGGGTATGGAACACATTATCCTGAGAGACCTCTTCAACTTTAGCCTGCTGCTGGAGACACTGGCGGTCGATGCCAAACGTTGTGGTGTAATCTGATGACAGCCAGAGCAATAAAGGAATATGTGTCTGCTGGGTCGGTGCAAACAGGTAAGGTGCGCCGTGAAGATACATCCCATGTTCTCCCAGTGATTCACCGTGATCGGAGAGATAGATCATCGCCAGATTAAACCTGTCGTCATAGGATTTCAGTAGGGTAATGGTGTTGTCCAGCATGGTATCGGTATACAAAATCGAGTTGTCATAAGTATTGATCAGCGCCTGACGATCGCAGTCCTGGATCTGGTTGCTGTCACAGGTCGGCGTAAACTGACGTGACTCCTGCGGGTAGCGCAGATAATAAGCCGGGCCATGGCTCCCCATTTGATGCAGTACGATCACCGAATCATCTTTAATACTGTCGATATAGTTGTTCAACCGATGCAGCAGTACATCATCCAGGCAATAATCGCTTCTGCACAATTCACTGACCTGCCATTTTGTCATATCGCTATGCGGCACCCGGTCACAGGCACCTTTACAGCCACCGTCATTTTCACGCCACAAGACATTGATACCGGCATGAGCCATCACGTCAAGTAAACCTTCCTGATGGCGTGCCAGGCTGGCGTCATAGTCTTTACGTGGCATATTGGAAAACATACAGGGAACGGAAATGGCGGTTTCCGTTCCGCAGGAGTGGGCATTTTGATAATAAATGACATTATCGCGCTGCAATTTGGGGTTAGTCTCTCTCGCGTAGCCGCCCAGGGAGAAATTCTCAGCCCGTGCCGTTTCGCCCAGCACGAAAAGGACCAGCGTTTTCTTTTTGTTCCCTGCAATCAGCTTTCCTTTTTTTGCGTCCTGGCCAATGGCGATCAGTGACCGATCGCCGGAAAACCATCGGTCAGTAGCATAATGCCCGATGCTGCTCACCACGTTAGCGGGGGTGACCATTTTCACCAGACCTTTGTTATTGCGGATCATTGATGCGTAATCTTTGTAGAAAAGAGCCGCAATAAGCACGATCAACAATAGAGCCGCCAATGAAGTCAGAGCGCGCCATGCTATCGACATCCACCAGGGGCGGCTATTTTCGATACGGCACAGGCAAAGAACGATCGCCGGTAGCGCACCCAAAAGAAGTAACCAGATAAGGTAACGCAGGCTGAAAAGCGCCGAGGCTTCCTGTATATCGGTCTCGAATACGTTCTGGATCATGTTGGTATCGATAACCGTGCCGAAGCTGATCATAAAATAATTGGCGGCAGCGCTGGCAATTATCAGAATCGAGAGTAGGGGCTTTCTTAACCACGGCAGTGCAAGGACGTTGAAGATAACAAGAAATGCACAAATCAGTACCAGCGGAATTGTTGCTGTAAAGAGATACTCACGTAAACCATAAACGGGGATCGTTTGCCAGGCGTGGAGCAAAAAAGAACCGTTCAGAAAAAATGTGAAAAATACCGCAGCACAAAAATTGAAGATGATTTCGTTACAACGTAACCTGTTAAGCAAGGTTTTCATGGTCGTCCAGTTACAGGGAAATATCCGCAAAGAGTAACCATTAAACCTTAGATAAACCTTAGCTATTTCAAACTTGAAGTACGGCCCGCCCTCTGCGGGCCGAAAAATTAGTAACCAACGGTAAACTGCTGGCGAATATGGTGCGGATCTTCAATTTCATCGAGAATGGCTACGGCAAGATCGGCAACGCTAATTGTTGCTGGCTTATCGCCATTCATCAGCAGGCTTGTTTTTCCCATCCTGAATTGCGCGGTGCGCGGGCCAGCTTCAAGAAAGGCTGCGGGAGAAAGATAGGTCCAGTCAAGCGCCTGTCCTTTGGCTTGAAGATGATTTCTTAGCGCACGAGCGGCCAGCGCACCGGGCTTGATATCCGCCGGGAAGGCTTCGGTATCCACCAGATCGACGCCGGGCGCAACTTCCAGGCTTCCTGCTCCGCCTACGACCAGCAGGCGTTTGACTCCGCTATTTTCAACCGCCTTGAGGATTTGCTCACTGCCGCGGGTGAATTGTTCAAACAGGTTTGGCTCTGACCAGCCCGGATTGTAGGCGCTGATCACCGCATCCTGGCCTTTCAGCACGCTGCTTAGCCAGCTGTTATCGTGGATATCGCCGTGCGCCAGGCTTAAATTATCGTCAGCGGATAAATTTTTGGCCGAACGTGACACGGCAGTGACCTGATGCCCGCGTGCCAGCGCTTCTTTAACAATATCTGGTCCGACAAAGCCAGTCGCGCCAATAACGGTAATTTTCATTTATTTGTTCCTCTGTAAGATGTGTATTGAAGCTTACTGCTTAACAGCGGTAACGATAAGAGGCATATTTTTCTTTGATAATGAAGCAGGGCTTACGAATAATGGAAAAACTCAACCGTATGGCGATATTCGCTATTGTGGTCAATGAAGGGTCGTTAGCCGGGGCTGCCCGCCGGCTGGGAATGTCTCCTTCGGCGGTGAGCCAGCACCTGAGAGCACTTGAACAGTCGGTAGGTGTGCCGCTGCTGCATCGTTCCACACGTAAATTGGCGCTTTCCGAAGCGGGGGCGGCATTTTTTCCAGGTTGCAAGGCGATGCTGGACCAGGCCCAGGAGGCCGAGAAGCAGCTGGCTGAAATGCGCGATACGCTAACCGGTGAACTGCGCATCAGTTCAACTCCGGGCATTGGTGGCCAGCCATTGTGCAGCGCCATGTCACCGATGTTACAACAACACCCCGGGCTTAAATTACGCATCTTAGCCACTGATAATGTGCTGGATATGATTGAACACCGTATTGATATCGCCTTGCGCTTCAGCCGGCAGTTGAGCGACGCTAACATCATTGCACATCCTCTGGCAGAGTGGCCGATGGTTGTCTGCGCCGCCCCCGGTTACCTCTCACGATACGGCGTGCCGGAAACCGCCACGGCGCTTATTTCTCATCGCTGGGTACACGGGCACCGCTCTCACCAGCACGTTACCCTCCATCACCCGCGCGAAGGCTCGATAGTGCTGCGTATGGCAGAGGGGCAGATCGTCAGTGATAGTATGCATGTAATACGAGCATTTACCGTTGCCG
Organism: Erwinia tasmaniensis Et1/99; assembly: GCF_000026185.1. Taxonomy (NCBI): domain Bacteria; kingdom Pseudomonadati; phylum Pseudomonadota; class Gammaproteobacteria; order Enterobacterales; family Erwiniaceae; genus Erwinia; species Erwinia tasmaniensis. The sequence continues at coordinate 2,041,156 of NC_010694.1, read as the reverse complement.
GGATGGGGGTCTCATTGCAGCCGCTACATGAGGTGCAGGAGGAGCTGAGTTCCGGGCAGCTGATGCTGTTATTGCCCGAGTGGCGCGCGGACCCGCTCAAACTCACTGCGCTGACGCTCGAACGGGTGTTGCCCGAGAAGAGCCGCCAGGCCCTACGCGCACTGCGTGAATATTTTAGTCATAATCATCAGCTAAAACTTGTGGACAGTCCCAGGGCCGACTTCAATTAAAGCTGGTGCAGCAATCAGGAGTCATTGTGGCTGAACAGCTTGAGTTTTTCCCGGTACCCAGCCCCTGTAAGGGAGTATGTCAGGTAAACGATCGCGGCTATTGTCGCGGCTGTTGGCGTAGCCGTGAAGAGCGTTTTAGCTGGATGACTTTCAGTGATGCGCAGAAAAGGGAAATTCTGCGTCTTTGTCGTCAGCGTTTGTCGCGCCAGCAGCGTACCTCAGTGGGGGCTGCGTCGGATGAACCGGATCAGCCAACCTTGTTTTAGTCCGTATGCGAACCGGCAAGAGAATTTGATTATTTTCCAGAATGTTAGGGTGTTAAATTTAATGCGAATCGTCACCCGCTATTAATTATCAATACCAACACTTTTATCTGAACAGCTGAGCGCAGGGGGAGCGAAGGACATATAGGTTATGTTTCTCGAATAATAGGTTGTGCTTCTCGAATATATGAGTAAATGATTGCGGAATCGGTTTGAGCACAGTCAACAGAGATTGAGGCCGGTGATGACATTAACCCCCGAATTCGCCAGAGATCCTCTTGTTGAAAAGCCTGCAAGACGTGTTAAATCCAGTGAAACGCTCTCGCCACGAGGCCTGACATACCCACCCCGATAGAAATCAGCGCGCCAAATAGCAGTCTGAAGTCGGCTCTTGCGTTCTGCTGAAGCCTGTGCAAATCATGGCGTAAATGACCGATATCATTTTTAATACTATGATGCAGCATGCTGATGTCTTGTTTAAGGTCCTGGCGTAGCGCTTCAGAATTCTGCCTGACTTCCTGAAGCAGGGTGTCAACGTCCTGCTTAACCTCCTGACGCAGTTCTTTAATCTCTCGTTGTATTTCCCGCTGTGATAATTTAATTGCCGTTATCTCGTCACCCGCGGGTGTGATCCTTAATGCCTGCATATATTTTCCTCCCTGAAGTCTTCATCGATGTTAAGTTCGCGCTGTTTTATGAAGCTGTACGGTAAATCACCGTAGTGATAATTAACACCATGAGTTTTAAAGTCTTGGGGCGCTCTCCAATTATTTAATGTATTTTGACTAGAGAAACATCAAATAGCGTTATAGCAATCACATTTATGCCGATTTAAGCGGTGTGAGCGAACATGCCAGACGCCAAATAATACCTGTTAATTCAGCGGCACGTTCTTCCCTGCTGGAAGTAAGCAGTTCTATCCGCTGTTGGAGGCGTTTCAGCACCTCATTCGATGAAAAGCGCCTTGCGTCGCTGTCGCCAACAATATTCTGTAAGTCGCTTAGTACAGCATCGCGTACTTGATTAAGTTCAGGCGAGCAGGTTTGCCATTCTCGTAGCTGCCAGGCGATATGCGAACAGTTAAGTAATACGACTCCCCAGCGCGCAAGCCACAGACGTGCCAGGTGGTCACCACTTGAATTAAGCTGGTTGATACGGTGGTAGATCAGCGATTCAGAGCTTTCCTGGCTACGATGGGGATGTGTTAACAACCGGTCGGCAAACTCCCGTTTTATCGCACGGATATGGCGTAAGCTACGCCGTTGATCGGAGCTTGGACGCAGAATATGAAAGGCGAGCCATACCAAAATTACGCCACAGATCTTTGCCAGGTTGTCATTAATAAAGCTCTGATAATCATAAATTGGTGGGTTTGTTACGGCAAGGAACGAACCCATAAATACAATAAGCTGCCCCCATAGCGCCGCTCGCTTCTTCTGCTGCAACTTAAACAATTGTAGTGTCAGTAACAGCGGAAAAAGTATGACAATAAATTGCCATAACGATGTCACCTGCACCATAAAACCAAACTTCATCACAAAACTGAAGATGGCTAACAGGCCGAGAGTTTTAAGCAACAGTGACACGCTGCCGGTCGGAGATGGCGATGACGAGTAAAGTACGCAGCTTATGGCCGCCAGGGTCAGCGCTGATGCCCCGGCGCTCCACTGGGTTGTGATCCAGAAGCTGCATCCCATTACGATGACAACGAAAGTTCGTAGGGCATTCCAGCCCGCTTCTACGCCATCAGCTTTGCGAGCTAATGCAGGGACACGCGGAGGCGACAGTGTGGTCTTGCCATCCGCGCGCTCAAACTGCCGCAGCCAACGTGAAACATTAAGATAGAGCCAGCAAAAGTAGCGCAGTCGATCCCAAAGGGCTTTGTGGCGATAATCTGATTTATCCTGTGGCGCTGCGCTGAGCAGGATTTGGGCGAGACGATACTTGTTTGCATCGGGACTGGCCAACTCCGCCAGCAGAAGATGAACGGCGGTGAGCAAAGAGGCGGGGGCGTTCTCCCAGTCCAGCAGCATGCGCCGCAAGCTGGAAATCACGCTGGCCAGGCGCAGCTGTTGATGCAGCACATAGTTCAGCACGTTGTTTTGACGGCGAAAACGGTAATGGCTCCAGAAAGCCTGAATTCGCAGCAGGTTCATCGTCAATATTTGACCAATCACGCTCTCATGAGCGCAACGCATATCGTCATTACGGCCGCTCTGTAACAGCAGATGGGCATGGTCAAGTAATTTAACGTGCATCTCTTTGAGCGATGTAATCAGCGCATCGCCATCAGAGGTACTGGGTAGCACCATCATCATCAGCGCCCCACAAAGAATACCGGAAATCACTTCGCAAACACGCGCCTGGGCGATGGTCCAGATACTTTCAACCTCAACGACATTCACGCTGTTAAAAGCAATGATAGCCGCGGTATATCCAGCAAGTGAGAAGGCGTAGGCAACATTGTTTTGGTAATGATTAGAGATCCCTGTGCACCCCGCCAGCCAGCCGGCGATGGAGAAAGTAAACAACCAGGGGTCATTGAGCGTATGTCCGCTAATTATCAGTGCGGCTGCTGCGCCCAGCATGCTGCCAGCAATGCGTCCGAGGCTTTTGCTAATAACGCCGCCAACGGTCGGAAAGCTGACAACGGCAGCCGAGGTCATTGCCCAATAAGGCTCATCCAGCTGAAGCCCATACGCTACGCTCAGCGCCAGACACATCGCTATGGCATTACGCAGCGCATAACGCCACTGGCCGACGGTTGCTTTCACCCACGGAAGTTGCTGCCATCCCATCCCGCTCAGATCCATAGGCTCCTCAGTGCTGGATAGAAATAGTGCAGGTTGTTCCGGCGACCAGCGTCAAACCACCAGGAACACCACTAAGACGTATACGTACGGGCACGCGCTGTGCCAGCCTTACCCAGGGGACATTAGGTTTGATATCAGGTATCAGCCCGCTGTTATTTTCCACACTCTGGTCATAAACGGCGCGGCCAATACTGTCAACCACGCCGGTCAAATCCCGGTTGTCGCTGTAGAGTTTGATATTGGCCCGGTCACCCGCATGGATATGGCGTAGTTTGGTTTCTTCAAAATACCCCATCACGTAAAACGAGTGGCTATCCACCAGTGCAAACAGCGGCGTGCCGCCGGTGGCGTAATTCCCCTCGCGGATGACCAGATTATTGACCCAGCCATCCGTCGGCGCGTAGACCACGGTCTGGGACAAATTCCACCTGGCCTGATCCAGGGTTGCCCGCGCCGCATCAACAACGGCCGCCGCCGCTTTAACCGCCAGCGTCGCGAAATCGAGGTCTTCAGCAGAGATCATGTTGCGCGACAGGCTCTGACGGCGGTGCGCCTCATGTTGAGCCTTGACCAGGTCAGACTGCGCTTTGGCAAGCTGTGCTTCACCGTTTAACACCGCGATGTGGAAAGGTTCATCATCCAGTGAAAGTAACGCGGTGCCTTTATGAACAAACTGGTTATCCTGCACATTGAGCTTAACAAGGCGTCCCGAGACCTGCGGCGTGATATTAACCAACTCTGCGCGAACTTTGCCATCACGCGTCCAGGGTGACTGCATATAAAAGTTCCACAGCATCCAACCTGCACAAAGTGCAGCAGCAAAAAAAACCAGGGTGGAAAAATACTTTAAAGAGCTAAGATTCATGAAGTTACCCGGTGAATTAAAAGCCACTGTGACGCCGTGACGCAAAGAATAAATAACGAAAGGTCGAGCAGCGTGGGGTGCCAGATATCGCCAGAATAGATCCAGTCACGCACCAGTGCATGAAGTAAAAGCCAGAAGAAAAAACCCAGCAGCAGGGCTTTAAAAAACGGTGGAAAATAGAGCGAAGATCCTAAAACCAGTTCCGTCATGGGGATTGCCATAGGTAAAAAGAGGTTATCACCAGATCAATCTTTATCGTTGCTACGTGCCGTACATCTCAAACGAAATGCGCCTGTCCGATAATGATGGATTTGTATTTTGCCCTGTAAACTCGCAAAATAGTCTAAAATGAGGCTTGATAGTTAGCAAGCTAATTATAAGGAGTTGGAATTGGATACACCATTGGGAACCGACATGGCCAGGTTAGTGCGTATCTGGCGAGCACTCATCGACCAGAGGCTGAAACCGCTAGATTTGACACAAACCCACTGGGTAACACTGCATAACATTCATCAGTTACCTCCGGAACAATCTCAGATACAGCTGGCAAAGGCGATTGGCATTGAGCAGCCCTCACTGGTACGCACCCTGGATCAACTGGAAGAAAAAGGTTTGATTTCACGTAGTACCTGTGCAAGCGATCGTCGGGCAAAACGAATCAGCCTGACCCGCCAGGCGGAGCCGATTATTACCCAAGTTGAGGAGGTCATCTCCAGTACCCGTGATGATATTTTAGTTGGTATTTCACCCGCGGAGATCGACAAAATGCTCACGCTGGTGGCGAAGTTAGAGAGAAATATTCTCGATTTACAGGGAAAGGACGATTAAAAAAAAACCGGCATTTACGCCGGTTTTTTAAAGGGTAGTATTTAACGCGGGGAAACGGTGACCTGGCTGCCGTTAGAGGTCATCGCAACGCGTTGACCCACAGAGTAGCGGCTTGCTGCCTGTTTCTGTACAACGGCAATAGTGCTGCCGTCATCACGGCGAATTTCAAGTTCAACGCCCTGGCTTTTATTCATAGAGCTCTGTACGCCCTGACCGGCTACGCCACCAGCCACGGCACCTGCGGCCGTCGCCAGGCTGCGACCCGCACCGCCGCCAATGGTATTACCGAGGAAACCGCCTAACACCGCGCCACCGATAGCGCCAATGACGTTAGTGTTGTCATCGCCCTGAATCTGCACGGGGCGAACTGAAACCAGCGTACCGTAAGTCACGCGCTGGATCTGTTTCGCTTCGGAAGCCGAGTAGACATCGCCCGAAAGTGAATTGTCATTAACACACCCAGCCAGCGTAACCCCTGTAAGTGCCACGATTAACAAACGCTTCATCATGATAAAACTCCTATTTATTGCAGGTGCTGCTAGCATTTGGCGGGCAGCGTATAATCGCTCTATTATAAGGCAATTATCGCGATTTTTCTCACTTAGTGTGTCGCGAATTCAGCAACAGGCTATCCGCAGTTACCTGAACGCGGAATCAATCAGGGTAAAAATTCCTGTCAGACGGTGAAAAATTTAAAAGTCGCTGGCAATAGAAATTATTCGGTAATTTTGCCAGGCTTGCGCAATATATCTCACACCCGGCTGACGGGGAAAGGCGGAAGAAAGGATGAAATCAGGACGGTATATTGGCGTGATGTCCGGAACCAGCCTTGACGGGGTCGATGTTGTCATGGCGGTGATTGATGAAAATATGGTCGCGCAGCAGGCCCGCTACCATCATCCGATGCCGCAGGCGTTACGCCAGCAAATTCTGGCCGTTTGTCAGGGGCAATCGTTAACACTGTCGCAGTTAGGACAGCTAGATACGCGCCTTGGCAGGCTTTTTGCCGAAGCGGTTCTGGCATTGCTCAAACAGCAGGGGCTGTCGGGGGAAGAGATAACGGCTATTGGTTGCCACGGTCAGACCGTGTGGCACGAGCCGCAGGGCGAGGCCCCCAACACGTTACAAATCGGCGATAACAATCAAATAGCCGCCCTGACCGGGATCACCGTCGTGGGTGATTTTCGGCGGCGTGACATGGCGCTGGGTGGGCAGGGTGCGCCCTTAGTGCCTGCTTTCCATCATGCGGTGCTAATGCACCCGGCGGAGCGCCGCATGGTGCTGAACATCGGCGGTATTGCTAATCTTTCGCTGCTGCTCCCGGGGCGAGAGCTGCGGGGGTTCGATACGGGGCCAGGCAACATGTTGCTTGATGCCTGGATTTGGCGTCAGCAGGGGAAAGCCTATGATAAAGACGGTGCCTGGGGGGCCGGGGGGCAAATCGTCTGGCCACTGCTTAAACAAATGTTGAGCGATCCTTACTTTGCACTCAGCGCGCCAAAAAGTACCGGCAGGGAATATTTCAACCTGGGCTGGCTTGAGCAACAGCTTCACTCTTTTCCCGGCTTGCCAGCGCAGGACGTCCAGGCGACCCTAACTGAACTGACAGCAACCACAATTGCGCAGCAGGTCTTGTTAAGCGGAGGATGCGATCGTCTGTTGGTCTGTGGCGGTGGTGGGAAAAATCAGCTGCTAATGACGCGCCTTGCTGCTCAATTAGCCGGAATTGAAGTCACGAGTACCGACAAAGCGGGTATCAGCGGTGATGATATGGAAGCGCTAGCGTTCGCCTGGTTGGCCTGGCGAACGCTGAGTGGTCTGCCGGGGAATTTACCCTCCGTAACCGGCGCGCGCGCGGCCAGCGTTATCGGGGCAATATACCCGGCGAATCGTTCGCTGCCTTTGTAAGGTTTGCAAGGCAGAATGCCTGCCATGCGCATACGGCCACAGAGGCTGCATGACCGGTAAGTCGTTGAAAAATTCTGAGGTGCGGAGCACAATAACCTTCACTTCCCCCTTAGTCAGAGCCAGAACGATGACCGATAGCGATCGCCTGCAACAAATCGCCCATCTGCGGCGCGAATATACTCGTGGTGGCTTGCGCCGCAAGGATCTTCCCGAAGACCCGTTAAATCTGTTTGAGCAGTGGCTGGATCAGGCCGTGGCGGCCGGGCTGCCCGACCCTACGGCGATGAGCGTAGCCACGGTGGATGAGCACGGACAGCCTTATCAGCGTATCGTGTTGCTCAAGCACTTCGATCGGCGCGGCATGGTGTTTTATACCAACCTGGGCAGCCGTAAGGCGCAGCAGCTGGAGAAAAACCCGCGCATCAGCCTGCTGTTTCCCTGGCATATGCTGGAACGTCAGGTGATGGTGCTGGGCAGCGTTGAGCGCCTGTCGACGCTGGAAGTGCTGAAGTATTTCCACTCGCGGCCGCGAGACAGCCAGCTGGGTGCCTGGGTATCGAAACAGTCGAGCCGTATCTCCGCGCGTGGCGTTCTGGAAAGCAAATTCCTTGAGCTTAAGCAAAAATTCATGCAGGGCGAGATCCCGCTCCCCAGCTTCTGGGGAGGTTATCGTATCAACATTGAATCAATGGAGTTCTGGCAGGGCGGCGCGCACCGTCTGCATGACCGTTTTTTCTATCAGCGTGAAGGCGATGCGTGGAAAATTGACCGTTTGGCACCTTGAAATATGAAATAATGCTGCTAAGCGCTGGATCGGAGCGGTTCAGCGCCTTATTCTATGTTCCTTATTTTTCCGCGTTTCGGCGGTAAGCTGTGTACCAGTACAGGTGCAGACTTTTTTTACATGGAGTCTTAGATGGCCAGCAGTAACCTGATTAAACAATTGCAAGAGCGGGGCCTTGTTGCCCAAGTGACGGACGAAAACGCGTTAGCGGAACGACTGGCGCAGGGCCCAATCGCTCTCTATTGCGGTTTCGATCCGACTGCCGACAGCTTGCATTTAGGTCATCTGGTGCCACTGCTCTGCCTGAAGCGCTTTCAAGACGCAGGCCATAAGCCAGTAGCGCTAGTGGGTGGCGCCACGGGATTGATCGGCGACCCAAGTTTTAAAGCGGCCGAACGTAAGCTGAACACCAGCGAAACGGTTAACCAGTGGGTTGAAAAGATCCGCCAGCAGGTTGCGCCATTCCTGAGTTTTAACTGTGGTGACAACAGCGCCATCGCGGCCAACAACTATGACTGGTTTGGCAGCATGAACGTACTGACCTTCCTCCGTGACATAGGTAAACACTTTTCTGTTAATCAAATGATTAATAAAGAAGCGGTTAAACAGCGTTTAAATCGTGACGATCAGGGCATTTCTTTTACCGAATTCTCATATAACCTGTTACAAGGTTACGATTTCGCCTGCCTGAACGAACGTTACGGCGTGGCGTTGCAAATCGGGGGGTCGGATCAGTGGGGTAATATCACCTCGGGTATCGATCTGACCCGTCGTTTACATCAGAACCAGGTGTTTGGTCTGACCGTTCCTTTGATTACCAAGTCCGACGGCACTAAATTCGGCAAAACCGAAGGTGGAGCAGTATGGTTGGATGCGGCAAAAACCAGCCCGTACAAGTTTTACCAGTTCTGGATCAATACCGCCGACGCGGACGTCTACCGTTTCCTTAAGTTCTTCACCTTTATGAGCCTTGAAGAAATTAATCAGCTGGAAGAAGAAGATAAGAGCAGCGGAAAAGCGCCTCGCGCTCAGGGAGTACTGGCCGAGCTGGTGACCAGACTGGTGCACGGAGAAGAAGGCCTCATTGCTGCCCAGCGCATCACCCGCAGCCTTTTTGCCGGTAACGTCACCGAACTGACCGCCAATGACCTGTCGCAGCTGGCGCAGGACGGCATGCCGGGTATTGAACTGAAAATCGGGCAGGACCTACAGCAGGCTCTGGTGAATGCTGAACTTGCGCCCTCTCGCGGTCAGGCACGTAAGCTGATCGAGGCAAAATCCGTCAGCATAAACGGCAGCCTGCAAACCGATGCTGAGTATACCTTTGGCGAAGACGACCGCCTGTTTGGGCAGTACACTCTGCTGCGCCGCGGCAAAAAGAACTATAGCTTAATCAGCTGGCAGTCATAAGCGCCATGGGTTGAGCCCACTCTGAAGCCGGTTATGCCGGCTTTTTTATTGGCAAGGAAGGTCAGTACCATGAAAAACATTCTCTCCATTCAGTCCCATACGGTATTTGGTAATGCTGGTAACGGCGCGGCAGAGTTTCCTATGCGCCGCCTTGGCGCAAACGTTTGGCCCCTGAATACCGTTCAGTTCTCTAACCATACCCAGTATGGCCACTGGAGCGGAACGGTGATGCCCGCTACGCATTTGACCGATATTGCCCGTGGTATTGGTGATATCGATCGTTTGAAAACCTGTGATGCGGTGTTGAGCGGCTACCTCGGCTCCGCTGAACAGGGAGAGGCGATACTTGAAATTGTCTCGATGGTTAAAGCCGCCAACCCTGACGCCTGGTATTTTTGTGATCCGGTGATGGGCCATCCTGAAAAGGGCTGTATTGTCGCGCCCGGCGTTGCGGAGTTCCACGCGAATGCCTCGCTTCCGGCCAGCGATCTCATTGCGCCAAATCTGCTGGAGCTGGAAATGCTCAGCGGACACCCGGTAACAAACGTTGATGATGCGGTGGCCGCGGCGCGAGCGTTAATTGCTAAAGGGCCGAAAATCGTGCTGGTTAAACATCTGGCGCGTGCCGGATACCGTAGCGACCGCTTTGAGATGCTGTTGGTGACCGCAGACGAGGCCTGGCATATCGCCCGGCCGCTGATCGATTTTGGCGTGCGCCAGCCGGTAGGGGTGGGCGATCTTACCAGCGGGCTGCTGCTGGTCGATCTGTTACACGGCTTATCCCTTAAGCAGGCGCTGGAGCATATTACGGCGGCGGTCTATGAGGTGATGCTCAAAACCCATGAAATGGGTGAGTATGAGCTGCAGCTGGTCGCTGCACAGCAGGCAATCGCGCAGCCGCGGCAAGACTTCGGCGCGGTGAAACTTTAGTCACCTGGCGTGGGCAGGCTAAAAATGCCTGCCCAAGACGTGCTTATCAGATTAGTCCTTCAGCCCTTAGCGCGGCGACCACCGCAGGCCGCGCGGCAACGCGCTCAAACCAGGCGTTCAACGCGTCAAGGCCGCCCAGATTCAACTTCAACGCATGTGCCCAGCGCGTCACGGTAAAGAGATAGGCATCGGCAACGGTAAAGCGTGCCCCCATCAGCCACTGACTTCCCTTCAGTTCACTGTCCACATAGCTGAATTTTTGCTCCAGCTGCTGGCGTTGCAGGGTTTTGTATTCTTCCGGCGTATTCGGGCGAAAAAGCGGGCTGAACCCTTTATGTAATTCGGTGGCAATATAATTTAGCCACGCCAGGGTGTGATAGCGGGCCAGGCTGCCCGTGGGTGCCAGTAGCTGTCGATCCGCCTTCAGATCGGCCAAATACTGTACTATCGCCACCCCTTCGGTGAGCACCGAACCGCCGTTCAGCTGCAGTGCCGGTACCTGTCCTTTGGGGTTAATGGCCAGGTAATCTTCTCCCTGCTCGGTGAGCTTTGTGTGGGTATCAACGGTAACGAGGGTGAAATCGAGGCCGGTTTCTCGCAGCACGATATGCGGTGACAGCGAACAGGCACCGGCTTTACAGAACAGCTTCATTGTGTTCTCCTTAGGGGCAATGGGGGAGTTCATCTTACTGCGCCATGCCGCAAATGTCAGTGGTCTGGATCACTAGTTCAGATGGCCTGATGAGGGAGAGGGAGGCGTTTATTATTGCAGGGAGATTTGCTGTAGGGTAACGATCTGCTGCTAAAGCCGGGGATAAATCCCCGGCAACAGGATGTCGGGCTAGGCCACGGGCTGTTCGTCCTGCGTCATACGGTTCAGCATCGGGGCTGCCAGTACCATCAGTACGGCGATGATGCCGGTAGTGATACCAATCTTCAGGAAGACGTCACCGTACACGTGCAGCGACTGTAGCGGGTTGGTAATATTTTCTGGCACTGCCATCAGGTTAGCGACTTTGCCTGCCACCATCGCGGCTCCGGCCGTTGTCAGGAACCACGAACCCATAATAAAGCCCATCAGACGTTGAGGCACCAGTTGAGCGACCATCGCCAGGCCCAGGCCTGAAATCATGAGCTCTCCCACGCTCTGTAGCGCATAGCTAAGCACCAGCCAGCCGACCGAAACGATACCCATCTGGTTCGCCAGCGAAGCGCCCAGCGGCAACACCAGAAATGCGGCAGAGCAGAGCAGCATACCCAGCGCGAACTTATGTGGCATCGGCATGCGGTCACCCAGCTTGTTATACAGCGCCGCCAGCAGTGGGCTGAAAATCATGATCCAGAAGGGGTTGAGCGCCTGGAACTGCTCAGGCTCGAAAGCAATGCCAAGGATGTTGTGCTCGACGTTGCGAATAGCAAAGAAGTTCAGTGAGGTCGGCATCTGCATATACAGCACGAAGAAGACAATGGCCTCAACCATCAGCAGAAAAGCCACGATCATCTTACGGCGCGCTGCACCTTTCAGTACCAGCGCCTCTTTGGCGAAGATCACTACGATGGCGGCAGCAATGGCGGCCAGCACCATCCGCGCAATCCCCTGATTGTGAAGCAGCCAGGATGCCAGAGCAATCATTACGACCACGCCCACCAGGGTTGCCGCCAGTTTACGCAAATTCAGCGGCGCGAAATCGGCTTTGGAACCGTGATCTTTCACCCATTTGCGGAAGAACATAAAGTTGACCAGGGTGATCAGCATCCCGACGAAGGAGAGACCGAAGGCGATACTCCAGCCAAACTTAGCCGCCAGCCACGGCGTGGCCAGCATGGAGAAAAATGACCCGATATTGATCGACATGTAATACATGGTAAATGCGCCGTCAAGACGCGTGTCGTCTTTCTCATAACAGGTAGAAAGGAGCGCAGACGGGTTAGCTTTAAACAGGCCGTTACCCACGGCAATGGTGGCCATACCGACATACACCATCGCAACATCATGCCCGGACCATGCCACTAACGCATAGCCGACCGCCAGCACCAGTGTACCCAGCACGATAACGCGCTTAGTTCCGAGCACTTTATCGCCCAGCCAGCCGCCTACGGCAACCAGACCATAAACCAGTGCGCTGAATGACGCGAACAGCGTAATAGACTGTGCTTCGGACATACCCAGCATTTTAACCAGGTACACCGCCATGATGCCCTGCAGGCCGTAATAGCCAAAGCGTTCCCATAGCTCGATAGAAAAGATCAGATAAAATGATCGCGGTTGCTTAAAAGCATTAAGGCTGGCTGCCTCGGTGTGTTTGTTTGCAGTAGACACTCATACCTCTGGATTCATATCCTGTTTTTTGGCAGGAATTAAGTCAGCGTAACGCGGGGAATGCGTTCGCTGTATCATTATAAGATAGGAAAAACGCCAACAATCTCGCTGATAGTCTACAATGAGGCAAGCATTTTTTTAATGTTAAAAAAAGCACTCAACAGAGTAAGAAGGCGTGGCTGGCGGGATGTGTGGGTGTTTTATTTTGTTATGATGGAAATTTAAGAATTATATTCTGATATGGCTGGTTTTCTACGTCAAATTGTAGAATCAATCGCTACCTTAATACTTATCGATGAGTTATTCTTACCATTATTGATTTTTCGGCATTAACTGCTGTGTTTATTTAATGAGCAGGCGATTAATCATGTTTTTATCATGTTGCATAAATGTTGGTTGAAAAGAATTGCTGGCTGTGATCCCAGGGCCTTTCATCCTTATTATTCGCATTAACAATTATCGGAACGGACGGTCATTTTTTATTGATTGAACGTTCAATATAAAAAGACTATAATTATCGTCATTCAATAGTCAAAACCGATTAAGTGATGCCAAAGATTGGAATGAAGGCGATTCGACAGGCGCAGCTTATCAACGCTACGCTTACGGTCATTGACCGTGTGGGACTGGCTAATGCCAGTCTGGCACTGATCGCGAAAGAGGCCGGGGTGTCTACCGGCATTGTCAGCCATTACTTCGGCGACAAAAACGGGCTGCTTGAAGCCTGTATGATGCAGATCCTGTCTGACCTCTACACGGCGTTACGCCAGCAGCGTAGGAAGGCCGGGCCGGGCGCTGAAGACCAGGTCAGAGCGATCATTGATGGTAATTTTGATGTCAGTCAGATTGCTGCTCCCGTGCTGAAAACATGGTTGGTGTTCTGGGCCGAGAGCCTTTACCAACCCAATCTTAATCGCCTGCAGCGGATCAACGATCGTCGGCTGTATTCTAATCTGGCGGCACAATATCGGCGCGCCTTACCCATTCGGCAGGCGCGTGAAGCCGCTTCAAGCATGGCGGCATTACTTGACGGGCTGTGGCTGCGCTTGACGCTGGCACCGCAACCAATGGAGCAGGGGCTGGAGCAGGCCCGCATGCTTTGTTATAAAAATCTGGCGCTGTGGTTAAACAGCGCTCCCACCCCCTGACAGGAGGAGAAGGTATTATGCAACGTCGTGGTCTATTTATTAACGGGCGCGAAGTATCCGGGAATGGAGACATATTCACCACTATCAATCCTGCCAATGGCGAAGTGCTGGCTGAAATTACCGCCGCCAGCCAGCAGGATATTGATGCCGCCGTCGCTTCAGCCCATGCCGGTCAGCGTATCTGGCGCGGCTACACGCCGGTTGAACGTAGTCGTGTATTGCTTAAAGCCGTGGCGCTGCTGCGTGAACGCAATCAGCAGCTGGCAGAGCTGGAAACGGCCGATACCGGTAAGCCGATTGCCGAAACGTCAGTGGTCGACATCGTTACCGGTGCCGATGTGCTTGAGTATTACGCTGGCCTCGCGGTCGCGGTAGAAGGCGAATCCATCCCACTGCGTGACAGCGCGCTGGTTTATACCCGCCGCGAGCCGCTGGGCGTTTGCGCCGGGATTGGTGCCTGGAACTATCCGATTCAGATCGCACTATGGAAGAGCGCTCCGGCGTTGGCCACCGGTAATGCGATGATCTTCAAGCCGAGTGAAGTCACTCCGCTTAGTGCGCTGGAACTGGCAAAAATCTTTAGCGAAGCCGGGCTGCCGGATGGCGTGTTCAACGTTGTGCAGGGTGCCGGCAGCGTGGGTCAGGGCCTGAGTCAGCATCCTGACATCGCCAAAGTCTCCTTTACCGGGGAAGTGAATACCGGTAAGCGCGTGACCGCCGATGCGGCACTGGCTAATCTCAAGTCAGTGACGATGGAGCTAGGCGGCAAGTCGCCGCTGGTGGTGTTTGACGATGCCGACCTTGAACGTGCAGTAGACGGCGCAATGGCGGCGAACTTCTTCAGCAGTGGCCAGGTATGCACTAACGGCACGCGGGTATTCGTACAACGCTCGCTGCTTCCAGCATTTGAGAAGCGCCTGCAGGAGAAAATGGCTAATATTCACTGTGGCGATCCGACCGATCCGGCGGTCAATTTTGGTCCGCTGGTGAGCGAAGGTCACTGTCAGAAAGTGGTCTCTTACCTGGAACTGGGCCAGCAGGAGGGCGCTCGCCTGTTGGCAGGTGGCTCCCGTATGACTCACGGGGCGCTGGCGAAAGGCTGCTACGTAGAGCCAACGGTCTTCACCGACTGCCGTGATGATATGCGTATCGTGCAGGAAGAGATCTTCGGCCCGGTGATGAGCATCCTGGTATTCGATGACGAAGAAGAAGTAATCAAGCGCGCTAATGATACACACTATGGGCTGGCGGCCGGGGTGTTTACTAACTCCCTTAACCGTGCGCACCGCGTTATCCATCAGCTGGAAGCGGGTATTTGCTGGGTGAACACCTGGGGTGAATCACCGGCACCGATGCCGGTTGGCGGCTATAAGCAGTCGGGTCTCGGCCGTGAAAACGGTCTGGAAACGCTGCACCACTATACGCGTACTAAATCAATTCTGATTGAGATGGGCGAGTTTCCGTCCGCATTCTGATTGCTTGCCGCGGCGGCTTCGCCGCGGAATTTTCCGGAGGTTACATGCAGAAATTTGACTATATCATTATCGGGGCGGGTTCAGCAGGCAACGTACTGGCGACCCGTCTGACTGAGGATGCTGACGTATCGGTACTGTTACTGGAAGCAGGCGGTAAAGATCACCGCTGGGACTTCCGTACCCAAATGCCAGCCGCTTTGGCTTATCCTCTGCAAGGTAAACGCTACAACTGGGCATTTGAAACCGATCCTGAGCCGCATATGGACAACCGCCGCATGGAGTGTGGTCGTGGTAAAGGTCTGGGCGGATCGTCGCTGATCAACGGCATGTGCTATATCCGTGGTAATGCGATGGACTACGATAACTGGGCAAGCAAGCCGGGGCTGGAAAATTGGTCTTATCTTAACTGCCTGCCCTATTTCAGGCGTGCGGAAAAGCGCGATATCGGTGAAAACGATTGGCACGGTGGCGAAGGCTACCTCAGCGTGACCACGCCGAAACAGGGCAATAATCCCCTGTACCGCGCCTTCATTGACGCGGCCCAGCAGGCAGGACATCATGAAACCGACGATCTGAACGGTTATCGTCAAGACGGTTTTGGTCCGATGGATCGTACCGTCACCGCCGAAGGCCGTCGTTCCAGCACCGCCCGTGGCTACCTCGACGTGGCTAAGCAGCGCCCTAATCTGACCATTGTCACCCATGCGCAGACCGACCGTATTCTGTTTGACGGCAAAACGGCCACCGGCGTGACCTGGCTGCGCAACGGCAAGCAGGAACGGGCCGAAGCGAAGCGTGAAGTGCTGTTGTGCGCCGGCGCCATCAATTCGCCTCAGATCCTGCAACGTTCGGGAGTAGGGCCGGAAGAGTGGCTGCGCGAGCTGGATATTGACGTGGTTCACGCATTGCCAGGCGTGGGTCGCAATTTGCAGGATCACCTGGAAGTGTATATGCAGTACGGCTGTAAAAAGCCGGTCAGCCTCTATCCGGCGTTGCAGTGGTGGAATCAGCCTGCAATCGGTGCCGAGTGGTTGTTCAAAGGCACCGGTATCGGGGCCAGCAACCAGTTTGAAGCCGGCGGATTTATTCGCAGCGACGATCGGCCGGACTGGCCGGACCTGCAGTATCACTTCCTGCCGGTCGCGATTAACTACAATGGCACCAGTCCGGTGAAACAGCATGGCTTCCAGGCTCACGTTGGACCTATGCGCTCGATGAGCCGCGGGCGCATCAAGCTCACCTCAAAGCATCCATATGCCGCACCGTCAATTTTCTTCAACTATATGTCTGAAGAACGCGACTGGGTGGAGTTCCGCAGCGCCGTGCGCCTGACGCGTGAGATCATGCAGCAGCCAGCCCTGGCGGAATACTGTGGTGAAGAGCTGCAGCCGGGTAGCCACGTGCAGAGCGACGAAGAGATCGATGCGTTTATCCGTGAACATGCGGAGACCGCTTACCATCCGTGTGGAAGCTGCGCGATGGGTAACGATGAAATGGCGGTGGTTGATGCCGAGGGGCGGGTACATGGGATGCAGCGGCTGCGTGTGGTCGATGCTTCAATCATGCCGCAGATCACCACGGGTAACCTGAACGCGCCAACGGTGATGATCGCCGAGAAAATCTCCGATGCCATCCGTGGCAAGGCACCGCTGCCTCTGTCCACGGCCGAATACTACAAAATCTAGTTCTGTTTACGGCGTCGATTTTTAGCGGTTGACGCCCGTAACGGGGCAACGATCACCGGGGGCGAACAGCCTGCCCCCGGTTTTTTTATATCAAATTTCTACCTTCTCTTTGAATTCGCACAGATCCTCGATCAGGCAGGAGCCGCAGCGTGGCTTACGCGCTACGCAGGTGTAACGGCCATGCAGGATAAACCAGTGATGGCAGTCGACCTTAAACGCCTTTGGCACAACCTTAAGCAGCCGTTCTTCCACTTCCTCGACGTTTTTACCCGGCGCAAAGCGGGTACGGTTACAGACGCGAAAAATATGGGTATCAACCGCAATCGTCGGCCAGCCAAAGGCGGTATTCAGCACCACATTAGCCGTTTTACGCCCAACGCCGGGCAGGGCTTCCAGCGCTTCCCGGTTCTGCGGCACCTCGCCACCGTGCAGCTCCAGCAGCATGCGGCAGGTTTTGATCACGTTTTCAGCCTTGCTGTTAAACAGGCCAATGGTTTTGATGTGTTCTTTCACTCCGTCCACTCCCAGCGCCAGGATAGCGGCAGGCGTGTTGGCGAGCGGATACAGTCTGGCGGTGGCTTTATTCACGCTGACGTCGGTGGCCTGCGCCGAGAGCAGCACCGAAATCAGCAGTTCAAAAGGTGAGGTGAAATTAAGTTCTGTCGTGGGATGCGGATTATCATCGCGCAGCCGCACCAGAATTTCATGACGCTTTTCCTTGTTCACAGCGCTCCTGTTTTCCCTTCCGGCAGCCCCTGCGCCTGTGACTCGGCTTTCAGGGTGGCACGCTGTTTCATCTTGTTGTCGATGAGGTATTTGGCGGCGAGCAGCATTCCCAGGCCAATAAAGGCGCCCGGCGGCAGCATTGCCAGCAGCATCGGTGAGTCAAAATGCACAACCTGAATATGCATCGCCTTGGCCCAGGGCCCGAGCAGCTGATCGGCGCCGTTGAAGATGGTGCCATTGCCGATAATCTCGCGTATTGAGCCTAAGACCACCATCACGCTGGTGGCCCCCAGGCCGATGGCCATGCCGTCCAGCGCCGACAGCGGCACGCTGCTTTTTGAAGCAACCGCCTCTGCGCGTCCAACCACAATACAGTTGGTGACGATCAGCGGGATAAAAATCCCCAGGGACTGATAAAGCCCGTAGGCGTAGGCGTTGATCAGCATCTGCACGCAGCTCACCACCGCCGCGATAATCATCACGTAAATTGGAATACGGATCTCTGCCGGCACCCAGCGGCGCGACAGTGAAATGGCGCTGTTGGTACAGGTCAGTACCAGCGTGGTGGCCAGCCCGAGGCCAAGGGCATTCGTGGCGGTTGAGGTCACGGCCAGCAGCGGGCAGAGGCCCAGCAGCTGAACCAGCGCCGAGTTATTCTTCCACAGTCCGCCGACCAGCAGGGTTTTCGCTTCACTCATTGGCATCTCCACAGGTTGGCAGCGACGAGAGCTGCCCTGGTAAGGTTTCAATATACAGCGTTGTGCGTTTCACCGCATTCACCACCGCACGAGGGGTAATAGTGGCACCGGTGAACTGATCGAAATCGCCCCCGTCCTTTTTCACCGCAAAATGGCCGTCACTGGGGCCGTTAACTTTTTTGCCGTTGAAACTGTTAATCCAGTCGGAAATGCGCAGCTCGATTTTATCGCCCAGACCGGGCGTTTCATGGTGTTCCACCACGCGCGTACCGTAAACGATGCCGTCAAAGCTGGCACCCACGATCATCTGTATATTGCCTGAATAGCCGTCGGGAGCGGTAGTTTCCAGCGCCACGGCGACCGGCTTGTCATCTTTCCGCGCCAGATAAAGATGATGTGGGTTAGTGTTGCCCAGCGCCGGGTCAGTGACCGAATAGCACTCATCCTGAATACGATTATTGTACAATTCAGGCGGAACAACCTGGTCCAACAGAATTTTTTGTTGCACTGCGGTCTGATGCTCAATTGTCGGCTTGGTTACCGCGTTGATCACTGCCGTCAGTCCGGTGGTAATGGCGGCGAATACGGCCAGCGTTACGCCATTTTTACGAATAGCATCCAGCATTACTTCCCCTTACGGTGTCCGTATACGCGCGGCTGCGTGTAATAATCAATCAAGGGCACGCAGATATTTGCCAGCAGAACCGCGAAGGCCAGGCCATCGGGATAGCCGCCGTAACTGCGGATTAGCCACGTCAGCAGGCCAATAAGCACGCCGTAGAGCAGGCGACCTTTATTGGTCGTGGAGGCCGTCACCGGATCGGTGGCAATAAAGAAGGCCCCCAGCATCGTCGCGCCCGAAAACAGGTGGATCATCGGTGTCACCAGGCTCTGCGGGGATAACAGCCAGCCCAGGGTGGCAAAGAAGGCCAGTGAGGCGATAAAACTTACCGGGATGTGCCAGCGGATACAGCGCGTGAACAGCAGGAAGACGCCGCCCAGCAGAAAGCCAACATTGACCCACTGCCAGCCAATCCCTGCGATCACGCCGCTATAGGTCGGCTGCGCCAGCAGTTGCTCTGCGCTGTGGCCGGCGCGAAGTCCGGTTTTGAAATGATCCAGCGGCGTGGCCTGGCTGATACCATCAATTCCCACCTGGAGCTGCTGCATAGTGTGGCCATCAAGCGTATGCAGGTGGAAAATCATGCTCAGCGTGTCGGCAAAGCTGGGCGTGATGCCCTGCAACCCTACCGGCGGGAGCCAGCTGGTCATTTGTACCGGGAAAGAGATGACCAGCACCACATAACCAACCATTGCCGGATTGAAGGGGTTTTGCCCGAGACCGCCATACAGCTGCTTGGAAATAATAATGGCGAACACCGTGCCAATGGTCACCATCCACCAGGGAGCCAGTGAAGGAATGCTGACGCCCAGCAGCAGAGCGGTCAGCAGCGCGGAATTGTCTTTAAGCGTCTCCGCAAGCGGTTGTTTACGCAGGTGCAGGATGGCCGCCTCCGCGACGAGAGCGGCAACAGACGCAATCAGTACCTGGATAATGTTGCCCCAGCCGAAGTAGTACCACTGTGCGGCAATGCCGGGTAGGGTGGCGATCAGCACCAGCAGCATAATGCGACTGGTGCTGCGGCGGTTGTGGGTGTAAGGCGAACTAGCAATACGAAAAGCCATTTAATCCTCTTGCATCGAAGGCTGCTGCGTTTTACGCGCTTTGGCACGGGCAATCGCCGCTGCGATAGCGGCCTTGCGTGGATCATCTTCTGGCGCGGGCTGCAGCGGAGCCTCAGTTGCCGACGCCTCTGCGGCCTGGGCGGCTTTTTTCGCTTTGGCGCGGGCTACCGCTGCGGCCACGGCGGCCTTGCGCGGGTCATCTTCTGGCGCGGGCTGCAGCGGAGCCTCAGTTGCCGACGCCTCTGCGGCCTGGGCGGCTTTTTTCGCTTTGGCGCGGGCTACCGCTGCGGCCACGGCGGCCTTGCGCGGGTCATCTTCTGGCGCGGGCTGCAGCGGAGCCTCAGTTGCCGACGCCTCTGCGGCCTGGGCGGCTTTTTTCGCTTTGGCGCGGGCTACCGCTGCGGCCACGGCGGCCTTGCGCGGGTCGTGTTCTGGCGCGGACTGCTGCGGAGCCTCAGTTGCCGACGCCTCTGCGGCCTGGGCGGCCTTTTTCGCTTTGGCGCGGGCTACCGCTGCGGCCACGGCGGCCTTGCGCGGGACATCTTCTGGCGCGGACTGCTGCGGAGCCTCAGTTGGCGACGCCTCAGCGGCCTGAGCGGCCTTTTTCGCTTTCGTGCGGGCTACCGCTGCGGCCACGGCGGCCTTGCGCGGTTCATCTTCTGGCGCGGACTGCTGCGGAGCCTCAGTTGGCGACGCCTCAGCGGCCTGGGCGGCCTTTTTCGCTTTCGTGCGGGCAATCGCCGCTTCCACGGCGGCCTTGCGCGGATCCAGGGTCTGACGGGTAACCGGTTCGTTAGCCGCCTGAAGATCTGCCTGATGTACGCGTACCTCCGCCTCATGCTGCGCCTGAACTGCGGCCTGAAGTGAGTTATCGGCGTGGTTTTCAGGCGATACGCCTTCGGCCTGCCGTGCGGCAACCCGCTCGCGCGCGGCGGCGATCGCCCCGGCATCGCTACTGGCCACGCTCCGTTTAGCCTGCTGATGCTTCGCACTACGCGCGGCCTTCTCGCGCTCCAGCCGCTGCTGGCGCGCCTCAAAGCGGTTTTTCGCCAGCGCAGCGCGTTCAGCTTCCAGGTCGATGGCCTGAATTTCGGCCTTCTCCTGGCGGTAATATTGCACCAGTGGAATATTACTCGGACAGACGTAAGCACAGGCACCGCACTCAATACAGTCGGCGATATTGTGCGCGCGTGCCTTATCATGATCGCCACCGCGGCTGTACCAGTAGAGCTGCTGCGGCAGTAAGGCGGCAGGGCAGGCATCGGCACAGGCACTACAGCGAATGCAGCCTTGTTCAGCCTCATTCTGGCCCATCTCGCTGGCGGCTGGAGCCAGAATGCAGTTGGTGATCTTGACGACCGGAACATCCAGCGTGGGCAGCGTAAAGCCCATCAGCGGCCCGCCCATGACCACCATTTGCTCCGCGCCGGGGATAAAGCCCGCGTGTTGCAATAAATGGCTAATTGGGGTTCCCAGTCGCGCCCACACGTTGCCGGGTTGAGCAACGGACTCGCCGGTCAGCGTGACCACGCGCTCGGTAAGTGGTTCGCCATCAATAATGGCACGCTTCACCGCAAAAGCGGTGCCCACGTTTTGCATCAGCACGCCGATATCGGTAGAACGGCCGCCGTGCGGCACTTCCTTGCCGGTAAGAATTTTAGTCAGCTGCTTCGCGCCGCCGGACGGGTACTTGGTTGGGATCACGCGAATGTGCAGGTCGGTGGCGCTCCCCAGCGCCTTTTTCAGCGCGGCAATAGCCTCCGGCTTATTGTCTTCAATGCCGATCAGGACCCGTTCAGCCTGTAAAATCCACGCCAGTATACGGCTGCCTTCCAGCACCTCTGCCGCATGGTCCTGCATCAGACGATCGTCCGCGGTGATATAGGGCTCACATTCCGCGGCGTTGATAATCAGCGTATTGACCCCGTGCAGACCGCCTTTCAGCTTGCTGGCGGTGGGGAATCCCGCGCCGCCAAGACCTGCCACTCCCGCCTGATGCACGCGCGCCACCAGCTCACTACGCTCTACGCTGCGGTAGTCTTCCAGCGGCCGTTTTTCACACCAGCGATCTTCGCCGTCCGGGAGGATAAACAGGCACATTTCGGCCAGCGCGGAGGGATGAGCGGTCATATGCGGCGCGATTTTGCTTACCGTGCCGGAAGTGGGGGCATGAACGGGCAACATACGGCCCGTGCCGAAAGTGAGCGGCTGGCCGCGCAGCACCTGGTCGCCAGGACGCACGCCAATCTCACCCTCATGACCGATATGCTGCTTGAGCGGCAGAACAAACTGCGCGGGTAGCGGTAAGTGGCGCAGCGGCGTGCCGTTAGACTGGGTCTTCATCTCCGGGGGATGTATTCCACCGTCGAAGTCCCAAAGCCGATCTTTTTTGAATAAATTAAGCAGGTTAAGCATGACTTTCTACAGTAATGACCCGGACCGGGATAGTGTGCAGATCCCACTTCCAGTTAGCCGTGGTAGTAGCGACCGGACGCATCTCGATACAGTCGGTCGGGCAGGGGGCAACGCAAAGATCGCAGCCGGTACAGATATCGCTTAGCACGGTATGCATGGCGCGCGTGGCGCCAACGATGGCATCGACCGGGCAGGCCTGAATACATTTGGTGCAGCCGATGCAGTTGGCTTCGTCGATCCAGGCGACTTTACGCTCCGGTTCGCGCGCTTCTTCCGCACCCAGCGGCTGTGGTTCGACGTTAAGCAGCGCCGCCAGTTTGAGCATGGTCTGCTCGCCGCCGGGGGCGCATTTGTTGATCATCTCACCATTATTACCCACGGCGTCCGCATAGGGGCGGCAGCCAGGGTAACCGCACTGCCCGCACTGGCTTTGCGGCAAAATGGCATCAATCTGCTCAACGATCGGGTCTTCTTCCACCGCAAAGCGGCGCGAAGCGTAGCCCAGCAGGCCACCAAAAACCAGGCTCAGCGCGCTCAGCACCGCAATAGCAATCCAGATAGCACTCATCAGAACTTAACCAGCCCGGCAAAGCCCATAAAGGCCAGCGCCATCAGGCCCGCTGTCACCAGGGCAATCGACGAACCTTTAAACGGCGCGGGCACGTCGGCCAGCACCAGACGTTCGCGCACCCCGGCAAACAGCACCATCACTAGCGAAAAACCGATGGATGCACTGAAGCCGTAGATGGCGGCCTGCATAAAGGTATGATTAAGATTGACGCTTAACAAAGGCACGCCGAGGACGGCGCAGTTCGTGGTGATAAGCGGCAGAAAAATACCCAACAGGCGGTAGAGGTCGGGGCTGGTTTTCCGCACGACCATTTCGGTGAACTGCACGACAACGGCAATCACCAGAATATAGGCCATGGTGCGCAGGTAGACGAGATCCAGCGGCAGCAGGATCAGATGATTCACCAGCCACGCACAGATCGAGGCCAGGGTAATAACGAATGTGGTGGCGAGTCCCATGCCAATTGCCGTCTCCAGTTTTTTGGAAACGCCCATAAAGGGACAGAGGCCGAGAAACTTCACCAAAACGAAGTTATTCACCAGCACTGTGCCAATAAAAAGGAGCAGGTATTCGGTCATTGTTACGCCTGAAAATAGAGATAAAACCGGCCCAGTATCGGATATTGCTCACCCGACCACAACCGCCGCACGCGATGCGCCGTCTGGCAGCGCACTCAGGATTAAATTTTTGACGCTTTATTGACCATTACGGCTCAATAAATGTCGCTTTCACTCGTTGTGAGCGTCTGAAATAGGGCACCAGCACGCTGGCCGCCAGCAGGGCAATGAGCAACATACGTATTGCCGCGGCATCGGTCACCGGCGAGAAGGCGAAGGTTTTTATCGCCAGGATCACGCTCAGCAGCAGCCAGATAATGTAGTGACGCGGCAAACGGCGTGAACGCTTGCAGAATATCCATGTCACCCAGGCACTGTAGCCCCAGACTACCGCAGAGGTAAGCAACGACGCGGCCCACTGCACTAATGCACCGTGAGGAGGAGTAAACAGTGCGTGACGCATGGCCGGGTCGAACAGAGCGCTGAAGTACATCGCCATCACCAGCGCGCTGGTCAGCAGGGTCATTATCAGCCAGGCCAGCGGCACCAGCAGCCAGCCGCCGAGGCGGGTTTGAGGATCTACAGCCACATCTTGTCCTTATACGGCTGACAGGATCAGCCTTTGACGGTAAACGCAGGTTGCCTGACGGCAGCATGCACGATAAACGTGATTATACGTAATATCGCGGCGCAGGTCATTGCCGGGATTTTATCGGTAATATGCAGATTACAAAGTGCCAGGCCCACAGCATTCATTCAGCACTGCAAGGCGGATAGTATAAGGTGATAGCGTCTAAAGGCCAGTGTGCCTGGCGGAAAAAAACCGCCGGATAAGGCAGGCTAAGCCTGTATAAGCGCTGCCGGGAGTTATCCCTGTTACCTGCAAAACAGGTGGCAGCTTTGGCTACCGAAGCGGGGAGCCGATACACGGCTGATGCGGTGGGAAAGTGAAACCGGAATAAACCGGGCCGTGGCCCGATTCTTCAGAAAAAAAGCGTTAACGTTGATTCAGACGGTAATAAGCCTCATTCCAGCGCAGCGCATCACGCAGGCCGTGCAGGGTGGTCTGCTCGTCGATAACCACCACTTCGATCCCCAGCATCTCGCCGTACAGCCGCAGATCGTCAACCGTCAGCGCCTGGCTGAATACCGTATGATGTGCGCCGCCGCCGAGTATCCACGCTTCTGACGCTGTGGCCAGCGAGGGTTGTGCATGCCACAGGGCGCGCGCCACCGGCAGCTTCGGCAGCGCCCGTGGCGGCTCAACGGCATCCAGCACATTGACCAACAGGCGGAAACGATCGCCCATATCAATCACGCTGGCATTGACCGCGCGCCCCGCCTTCGCTGCGAAGATCAGCCGGGCCGGGTCGGCCTTACCGCCAATGCCGAGCGGCTGAACGTCCAGCAGCGGCCTGGCTTCGCTGGCGATGCTCGGACACACCTCCAGCATATGCGAGCCGAGCACCAGGTCGTTATCCGGCGCGAAGTGATAGGTGTAATCCTCCATAAACGAGGTGCCGCCCGTCAGATCTCCGGCCATCACCTTACAGATATGCAGCAGGGCGGCGGTCTTCCAGTCGCCTTCACCGGCAAAACCATAACCCTGCTGCATCAGGCGCTGCACCGCCAGGCCGGGCAGTTGCGTCATGCCGTGCAGCGTCTGGAAATTAGTGGTAAACGCCCGGCATCCCTCATCATCAAGGAAACGGCCGATGCCCAGCTCGATGCGTGCGGCGTCCAGCACGTTCTGGCGCTTAGCGCCGCCGACCGCCGCGGCGGCACTGAACACGTAGCGGCTTTCGTATTCGTCAACCAGCGCATTGACATCGCCATCTTTCACCTGGTTGATGACCTCGACCAAATCACCCACGCCCCAGCCGTTAACCGAGTATCCAAACTGGATCTGCGCGGCGACCTTATCACCCTCGGTCACGGCCACCTCGCGCATATTATCGCCGAAGCGCGCGACCTTGAGCTGCCTGCCCGCCTGTAAGGCTGCCGCAGTACGCATCCACTGGCCGATACGCAGCAGGGTGCGTTCATCCTGCCAGTGCCCGGTGACGACCTGATGCGGCAGGCGCATGCGCGCGCCGATAAAGCCAAATTCACGCCCGCCGTGGGCGGTCTGATTCAGGTTCATAAAGTCCATATCCATGCTGTCCCAGGGAATTTCGGCGTTGAACTGGGTATGAAATTGCAACAGCGGCTTGTGCAGCACCGACAGACCGCCGATCCACATTTTGGCCGGTGAAAACGTGTGCAGCCAGGTCATGATGCCATAACATTCGCTGTCATAATTGGCCTCACGGCACAGGGCCAGGGCTTCATCAGGCGTTTTGACCAACGGACGAATTTGCAGTCTGAAGGGCAGTATCCCCGAGCGGTTTAAGCTATCCACCACCTGCTGCCCGTGACGCTCTACCTGGCGCAGGGTTTCTACACCGTAAAGATGTTGAGTACCAATAACAAACCAGACGCTGCGGTTATTTATCTGTGTCATACATCATTCCTTACTGACTGAGAGTGGGGCAGGTGCAAATAGCGGTTCGGCTATTCTGCACCAGTCAAGGTAACGTTGATAAAGCGGCTGGAAGCGCAGAACGCGCTCCGGATCAGGTTGCAGGGTCTGCGCCAGCGGGCTGGCCATCCGCTTCTGCGCCTCGGGGATGTTCTGGTAAACCCCGGCGGCGACGGCGGCAAATATCGCCGCGCCCAGCGCACAGCACTCGTCAGAAGCGACAATACTGAGCGGACGGTTCATCACATCGCAGCACACCTGCATAATGACCGGGGATTTACGCGCAATGCCGCCCAGCGCCAGGATCTGCTGCACCGGGAGATCCTGCTGGTCGAAGCACTCCATAATGGTGCGTGCGCCAAAGGCGGTGGCGGCAATAAAGCCGCCGAACAGCGCCGGGGCATCCGTGCCGAGATTCAGATCGGCGATCGTGCCTTTCAGGCGCTGGTTAGCAAAAGGCGTGCGCCGACCGTTAAACCAGTCAAGCACCACCGGCAGATGGTTGAGCTGCGGATCGGCAGCCCAGGCGGTGGTCAGATCCTCCAGCAGCGTTTCACGGACGTGCTCAAACTGCTGACTCAGCGCAGGCTGCTGCCGCGCGGCCTGCACCAGCGGCCAGCCCAGCAGGCGGCTGAACCAGGCGTACATATCGCCAAATGCCGACTGCCCGGCCTCCAGCCCAATCATTCCCGGCACTACGCTGCCGTCCACCTGTCCACAAATGCCGTTTATCGTCCGGTCAGCGACCCTTTGTGCATCGGCGATCATAATGTCGCAGGTCGAGGTGCCGATCACCTTCACCAGGGTGTAGGGCCGCGCGCCTGCCCCGACCGCGCCCATATGGCAGTCGAACGCGCCGCCAGAGATAACCACATCCTCCGGCAGGCCGAGGCGAGCGGCCCACTCGCGACTGAGCGTGCCCACCGGGCGGTCGGCGGTCCAGGTGTCCTGGAAAAGCGGATAGTCCAGGCTGCGCGTCAGCAGGGGATCGAGGGCGTTAAGAAAGCTCGCCTGCGGCAGGCCGTGCCACAAAGGGTGCCAGAGTGACTTATGTCCGGCGGCACAGCGGCCACGTTTCAGATCGCCGGGCGCCGTCGTGCCGCTTAACAGAGCCGGTACCCAGTCGCACAGTTCGACCCAGGAAACCGCCGCGTCACGTACGGCTTCGTCAACGTGGCTGATATGAAGAATTTTGGCCCAGAACCACTCCGACGAATAAACGCCGCCGACAAAGCGTGAATAGTCCTGATACTCACCGCTACGACAGAGTTGGGTGATCGCTTCCGCCTCCTCAATCGCGGTGTGGTCTTTCCACAGCACAAACATCGCATTGGGGTTGTCGGCGAACTCGGGGCGCAGGGCCAGCACCCGGCCTTGCCGATCGATGGGAGCAGGCGTAGAGCCGGTCGAATCCACGCCGATACCCACCACGTCACGCCGCTGTTGCGGCGTGAGCTTAGTGACAACGTCACGAACGGCCCGTTCCATCGCGTCAATATAATCCTGGGGATGGTGGCGAAACTGATTGCGTGCGGGAAGGCAGTAGCGCCCGTCCTGCCAGCGTGGATACGCCGCCGCCTGCTTATGCAGCTCGCGGCCGGTAGCGCACTCCACCGCCAGCGCCCGTACCGAGTCGCTGCCGAAATCCAGGCCGAGGGTAATCGCGCCCTTATACATAGTGATCCTCCAGCTTGCCGTAATAGTGACCTCTATCCTGGGAAGTCAGGGAGATAACGGTTAGCCCGCTCAGGCTGTAAATATGTATTTTTCTGTCGTGGGCGATGCTTATGTGATGATGCGCAAATGTTGACTTAAGGTTAAATCGACTGAAGTTATGGAGTAATCAGCTGTAATTTCAGGGTGTGATAACGCTCTACCTATTTTTTTCCGCTTGCAGGTAGAACTAAGCACATACCCCACTACGAGGCTGCCGGTGTTCAGGTAATTACTTGTTAAAAAGCATCAATTTTTATTCTCGTCATTTTGTTACCGGTTACACAAACCGCCTGATACGGGCACTGAAGCGGAGAGCATCATGCACAAACTGACTCAATCACTGGCGGCGATTGGCCTCGCTGCCGTTATGTCACAATTCGCTATGGCAGAAACGCTGAAGCTCGGCTTTCTGGTTAAGCAGCCGGAAGAACCCTGGTTTCAGACCGAATGGAAATTTGCCGACAAGGCGGGCAAGGAACTGAATTTTGAGGTGATCAAAATCGCCGTACCGGACGGGGAGAAGACCCTGAACGCCATCGACAGCCTGGCGGCCAGCGGTGCCAAAGGGTTTGTCATCTGTACCCCTGACCCGAAACTCGGCGCGGCGATCGTGGCGAAAGCGCGCAGCTATGACCTGAAGGTGATCGCCGTCGACGACCGGTTCGTTACGGCAAAGGGTAAACCGATGGATAGCGTGCCGCTGGTGATGATGGCGGCGACCAAAATTGGCGAACGGCAGGGCAACGAGCTGTATCGAGAGATGCAGAAGCGTGGCTGGGAGACAAAAGAGACCGCGGTCATGGCGATCACCGCCAACGAGCTGGATACCGCACGCCGTCGCACAGGGGGATCTCTGGCGGCGCTACGGGCTGCCGGCTTCCCGGAAAAACAGATCTATCAAGTGCCGACTAAATCGAACGATATTCCCGGCGCGTTTGATGCCGGTAATTCCCTGCTGGTGCAGCATCCCGAAGTCAAACACTGGCTGATCGTCGGCATGAATGATAACACCGTGCTGGGCGGCGTGCGCGCCAGCGAAGGGCAGGGATTTAAGGCCGCGGACGTGGTTGGTATCGGCATTAACGGCGTGGATGCCGTCAGCGAGCTGTCAAAAAGTCAGGCGACCGGATTCTATGGGTCGCTGCTGCCGAGCCCGGACGTTCACGGCTATCGCAGTATCAAAATGCTGCACGACTGGGTGGTAAACGGCACTGAACCGGCGAGATTTACCGAAGTGACTGATGTCGTGTTGATAACAAGAGATAACTTCAAAACCGAGCTGGCGAAAAAAGGGCTGATGTAATCTGCTCACGCGGCGAGGGCGATACGCCCGGCTGCGGCCAACAACCTCACCGGAGGACATGATGACTCAACAAGCCGCCCTGCTGCGCTTTCACGGCATCGGTAAAAGCTTTCCCGGCGTCAGGGCACTACAGGATATCAGCTTCGAGTGCCGTGCCGGGGAAGTCCACGCTCTGATGGGTGAAAACGGCGCGGGCAAATCGACACTGTTAAAAATACTTAGCGGCAGCTATCAGCCGGGGGCGGGTGAGATCCGCCTTGAGGGGCAGCCGGTAAAATTTATGCGGGCCACCGATGCGCTCAACGCTGGGGTAGCGATTATCTATCAGGAGCTGCATCTGGTGCCGGAAATGTCGGTAGCGGAGAATATTTTCCTCGGCCAGCTACCGCAGCGCGGCGGGCTGGTTAAACGTGGCAGGCTGAGATCAGAAGCGGCACGGCTGTTGAAAACCCTCGGTATGGATATCGATCCTGATTTGCCGCTGAAATATCTTTCACTGGGCCAGTGGCAGATGGTTGAGATCGCCAAAGCCCTGGCGCGCAATGCCCGCATCATCGCCTTTGATGAGCCGACCAGTTCGCTGTCGGCGCGGGAAATCGATCGGCTGTTCCGCGTTATCCGCCAGCTTCGCGCCGACGGCAAGGTGGTGCTGTACGTGTCGCACCGCATGGAGGAGATCTTCGCGCTGAGCGATGCGATCACCGTGTTCAAAGACGGGCGCTTTGTACAAACCTTTAACGACGTGGCGAGTACCAGCCAGGATCAGCTGGTGGCGGCGATGGTGGGGCGTAAAATTGGCGATATTTATGGTTACCATCCGCGTCAACAGGGCGAAGTGCGTCTGCAGCTAAAAAACGTGCAGGCGCAGGGGGTGCGCAGCCCGATATCGCTTAGCGTGCGCGCCGGGGAGATTGTCGGTCTGTTCGGCCTGGTGGGCGCAGGGCGCAGCGAACTGCTTAAGGGCATCTTTGCGGCCACGCGCCTCTGCGGCGGCGAACTGTGCCTTGATGGTAAAAAGCTGAATCTCAAAGCGCCGGGCGATGCGATCCGTGCCGGGATCATGCTGTGCCCGGAGGATCGTAAGGCCGACGGCATCATTGCGGTACATTCGGTGCGCGACAATATCAACATCAGCGCCAGGCGGCATCATCTGAAAGCGGGGTGGCTGATCGACAGCGCCTGGGAAACGAAAAACGCCGAGGTACATATTCGCTCGTTAAATATCAAAACGCCGTCAGCCGATCGGCTGATGATAAATCTGTCCGGCGGCAACCAGCAGAAGGCGATCCTCGGCCGCTGGCTGTCGGAAGAGATGAAGGTGCTGCTGCTGGATGAACCCACGCGCGGCATTGACGTTGGGGCAAAAAATGAAATCTACCGGCTGATTTACGCACTGGCGCAGCAGGGGGTCGCGGTACTGTTTGCTTCCAGCGACCTGCCGGAGGTGATGGGGCTGGCAGATCGTATCCTGGTGATGCGTGAAGGGGAAATAGCCGGAGAGCTTGACCATAACGATGCAACGGAAGCCCTGACCCTGAGTCTGGCAATGCCTAAATCCGCCCGACCGGTATCCGGCTGGCCTGATCCCACAGGAGGAAATCATGTCTGACACGTCATCTACCACGTCAGTTACACCGTCACTTTTTAGCCCCGCGCGTATCTGGGAGAATTTCGGCATGCTGGTGGTCTTTGCCGCCCTGTTTATCGCCTGTACGTTGTTTATTCCTAACTTTGGTTCACTGATCAATATGAAAGGGCTGGGCCTGGCGATATCAATGTCCGGCATGGTGGCCTGCGGCATGCTGTTCTGCCTCGCTTCCGGTGATTTTGACCTGTCGATTGCCTCGGTCATTGCCTGCGCCGGGGTTGTCTGTGCGGTGGTGATTAATCTGACCGAAAGCCTGTGGTTTGGCGTGACCGCCGGACTGCTGCTGGGCGTGGCCTGCGGGTTTATCAACGGCTTTGTGATTGCCAGACTGAAGATCAATGCGCTTATCACCACGCTGGCCACCATGCAGATCGTGCGCGGGCTGGCCTATATCTTCTCCGACGGTAAGGCGGTGGGGATTGAAGACGAACGCTTTTTTGCGCTCGGCTCTGCCAGCTGGCTCGGCGTTCCGGCCCCGGTATGGCTGACCGTCATCACCCTGCTAATCTTTGCTTTTCTGCTGAATAAAACCACCTTCGGCCGCAATACGCTGGCGATTGGCGGTAACGAAGAGGCGGCGCGTCTGGCCGGAGTGCCCGTTGTCCGCACGCGCATCATTATCTTTATCCTGTCCGGTTTGGTCTCGGCGGCGGCGGGAATTATCCTCGCTTCACGTATGACCAGCGGTCAGCCGATGACATCTCTGGGCTATGAGCTGATCGTTATCTCCGCCTGCGTATTGGGCGGCGTATCGCTGAAGGGCGGCGTCGGAAAAATTTCTTACGTGGTGGCCGGTGTGCTGATCCTCGGTACGGTTGAGAATGCGATGAATCTTCTCAATATCTCGCCTTTCTCACAGTACGTGGTGCGCGGACTGATATTGTTAGCGGCGGTCATCTTCGACCGCTACAAACAGAAAGTGAAAGCGGTCTGACGGGAGGGGGTATGTATCATCGTCTGGCGCCTGTGGCGCAATCCAATCCGCTGCTACCGGGCTATCCTTTTAGCGCCTGGCTGGTGGCGGGGTTAACGCCCATTGATGCGGCAGGCCCGCTCGACTTTTTTATCGACCGGCCACAGGGCATGCAGGGTTTCATTCTTAATCTGACGATTAAAGGGTGCGGGCGCGTTGAGCACGGCCAGCAGGCTTTTGACTGTGAACCCGGTGACCTGCTGCTGTTTCAGCCGAAAACGCCGCACTATTATGGCCGCTCGTCGGCCAGCGACTGCTGGTGTCACCGCTGGATCTATTTCCGTCCGCGTGCCTACTGGGGTGACTGGCTGGCGTGGCAGGAGCAGGCCGAAGGGATCGGCCGTTTGCGTCTGACGCAGGCGCTGCGCGACGAATTTGAGCGGCTGTTTGAAGGCATTGAAGAAACGCACAATTCCGGGCGACGTTATGCCGAAGAGCTGGCAATGAATCTGCTGGAACGCCTGCTGCTGCGCGCCATTGAGGAAGATCCGCACAGCCATCAGCAGGTGCGCGATGCGCGCGTGGTGGAAGCCTGTCAGTACGTTATGCAGCATTTGGCGGCAGAGGTAAAAATAGATGAGGTCGCGAGGCATGTCTGCCTGTCTCCTTCGCGCCTGGCACACCTTTTCCGCGAGCAGATGGGGGTCAATCTATTGCGTTGGCGCGAAGATCAGCGGGTGATACGTGCCAGGCTGCTGCTACAGAACACCCTGCAGCCCATTGCCAGCGTGGGCAGGGAGGTCGGCTACGACGACCAACTCTATTTCTCCCGCGTGTTTCGTAAACGGGCAGGCGTTAGCCCCAGCGATTTTCGCCGCCGACGTCTGGATACCCCGGAGGCGCAGGGCGAAAGCTGGCATTTAGCCGACGATGCTATCGGGTAAGTTTTCAGCCAAATCCGGCTTGTCCTGCTGCGGTTGATGGTCTTAAATCAACGCACAACTACGTGAGGGACAAAAATGAGTGATAAAATCCGTGTTGGATTGGTGGGCTTCGGCTTCGCCAGCAAAACCTTCCATGCGCCGCTGATTTCCGGCACGTCCGGCATGGAGCTGGCAGCCATTTCCAGCAGCGATGCGGGCAAAGTGCATGCCGGGTATCCATCGATGCGCGTGGTATCCGACCCGCAGCAGCTGTTTAACGATCCATCATTAGAGCTTATCGTCATCCCAACGCCTAATGATACTCACTTCCCGCTGGCGAAAGCGGCGCTCAACGCGGGCAAACATGTGGTGGTGGACAAGCCTTTTACCGTCACACTGTCTCAGGCGCATGAGCTGGAAGCGCTGGCTAATGCCAAAGGACTGCTGCTGTCAGTCTTCCATAACCGGCGCTGGGACAGTGATTTTCTGACGCTGAAAGCGCTGCTCGCCGATGGCGCGCTGGGCGACGTGCGCTATTTTGAATCTCACTTCGACCGCTTCCGCCCAGAGGTTCATCAGCGCTGGCGCGAGCAGAAAGGCGCAGGCAGCGGCATCTGGTTCGATCTGGGCCCGCATTTGATTGACCAGGCGCTACAGCTGTTTGGTTCACCGGTCGCGATCCATCTTGATATTGCCAACCTGCGGCCGGGCGCGGTGACGACCGATTATTTCCACGCCACGCTGATCTACCCGCAGCGCCGCGTGATCCTGCACGGCAGTATGCTGGTGGCCGCTGAATCGCCGCGTTATCAGGTACACGGCACGCACGGCAGCTTCGTTAAGTATGGTCTCGACCCCCAGGAGCAGAGCCTGAAAGCCGGTGCACGCCTGCCTCAGGAAGAGTGGGGCTACGATATGCGCGACGGCGTGCTGACGGTAGTGGAGGGGGATGGGATGGTGGAAAAGACGCTGCTGACTATTCCGGGCAACTATCCGGCTTACTATGCGGCAATACGCGATGCGGTGAACGGGGCGGGTGAAAATCCGGTAAAAGTGGCGGAGGCGATTCAGGTGATGGAGTTAATAGAGCTGGGACTTCAGTCGGCTGAGAGGCGTCAGACCGTTTCGCTGAAATAGTCCGGCACGTTGCGCGCCGGTCATGCTTATTTGCCTTAGCCGCGCGCGTCGACAGCAGACGCGCGCGGGAGAGGTTAAGCCGCCAGACGGGCGCGAACGGCGGCTTTCTCCTCCTCGCTCAGGAAAGCAATTTTAAGGCCATTTTCCTGTGCCACGCGCATCTGCTGCACGCTCAGGCCAGCAGCCGGGGCCGCCACATGATATTCGTGTTCGATCTCAATGCCCTGTACCGCCGGGTCATCAGTATTGATCGTTGCCAGAATGCCGTGATTAAGGAACGTTTTCAGCGGATGATCCGCCAGTGTCGCAACGGTGCTGGTCTGGATGTTTGACGTCAGGCAGGACTCAATGCCAATACCTTCCTGTGCCAGGAAATCCATCAGCGCCGGATCTTCCACCGCTTTTACCCCGTGACCAATGCGCTCGGCGCCCAGTTCGCGGATCGCCTGCCAGATACTTTCCGCGCCTGCCGCTTCGCCCGCATGCACGGTGATGCGTAGACCGGCATCGCGCGCACGGTTGAAGTGACTGAGGAAGCGGCGGCCCGGGAAGCCCAGCTCATCGCCAGCGAGATCGAGTGCGGTAATGCCATCACGATGGGCAAGCAGGCCGTCCAGCTCGCGCAGGCAGGCGTCTTCACCAAAGGTACGGCTCATAATACCAATCAGTCTTACGTCAATATTGTGGGCGGCACAGCCGGCCCTGATGCCGTCGATAACCGCTTCTACCACGCCCGCCACCGGCAGACCGTGCGTCATGGCCATGTAGCCCGGCGAGAAACGCAGCTCGGCATAGTGGATCCCCGCGCGTGCAGCGTCTTCAACATTTTCCAGCGCCACGCGGCGGCAGGCGTCCAGAGAGCCCAGCACTTTGACCCCCCAGTCCAGCTTGTTGAGGAAACTCACCAGGTCCGGTTCAGCTTCAATGACCTGCACGTGCGGACGCAGAGCGGCAAGCGTGGTGGCGGGCAGGGTGAGATTAAACTCACGACCCAGGTCAAGAATGGTTTGCGCACGAATATTGCCGTCAAGATGGCGATGAATATCGGTAAGGGGAAGCTGAGAATCGATCATTTCGGCACTCTCTGTATTTATCAGTCAAAGTGCAGAACATTATAAAAACAGTTTGCGCAACAGCGCCAGCAAATTGCGCAAAGGACTCGCCGGTTGCTGAAATATCAGGCTGCTATGCAAAAAAAAGAGCGCCTGGTGGCGCTCTGAAAGGAAATTACTCTGAAGTGCCCGGGATGGCGGTGCCCAGCATATAACGCATCAGGAACTGATCGAGCGGCATTTTCTCGCCGTTCATGGTGACCTGACCGGCGCCATATTGCAGGCTGGTCACAATATTGTTGTCCTGCTGGGTGGTTATCTTAAACATCTGGCCCATCGCAGCCAGTCCCTTAACCTGCTGCTCGGCCAGCTTAGCGGCCTCTTCCTTCGAATAGCCTTCAGCCAGCGCCACGTGAGTCATGGTATCGGTAGCCATATCCATTGAGATGGTCAGTTTGGTGTCCAGCGCTTTCAGCACGTTATCAAGCTGCTGAGGCGGCGTTTGGGCCGTCTTGGGAGCGTTGGCCGGATCTTTGAACTGGGCCGACAGGGTAAAGCTGCTCTCACCCTTCTCATTTTTCCAGCTGAGTGGCGCAACAGTGATGGAAGGATCGCCTTTCAACAGCAGCGGGAGATTAGCGGTGAGGATTTCGCCCGCGCGCTGCTGGTACAGCTCAGGGTTGGCCTGCAGCGCGGTATCCGCACTCAGTGCCTGTAGCTGGCTGTTATAGTTTTCAGAGAAGGCCTTCATCGCTTTGCCGTCGAAGTCCGCCAGCTTCATGGAGAGTTTGCCCTGCCCGAAATTCTGACCTTCTATTTTCAGCGCGTCGAGGGTGTAGTCAATCTGACCGCTTACGCGGTTTTCTTTAGAATCAAAGCTCGATTTACCGTTCAGGCCTTCGGCAGTCAGCGCCTCTTTACCGTCGACCGAAGCCACCAGTTTTTGCAGCTTGACAACCTGGTCGCCAATACGCATTCCTTCCGGGCTGAGGTGGGTATTCGCATCCAGACGCAGGCCGCTAAGGTTAACGGTAACTGCGGCGTCCAGCTGGTTTTTTCCGGTCAGCTGCAGGTTGCCAACGTCACCGCTGAAGGTGACTTCGTCGCCCTTGTCGTCGGCGGCGATTTTCAGCATACCGCCATCAAACGCGAAGCGTTCTCCGCTCTCGGCATCGCTGTAATCGGTTGGCAGCAGGTGGATATCGGAATGCGTGCTTCCGCCATAGCCAATACGGGTTTCACCCTGCACGATCGACTTGCCTTTGGTGATTTCAAACAGCTTTTTCACCGCGTCAGTGTTGAGCAGCTCGGTGTGAACCGACGCCATGCTGGGGAGCAGGTTGAATTTTTTCAGCTGGCCGAGCGGGAAGGGACCGTGATCGATGGTCTCTTTGAATTCCACCGTCTGACCGGGTTTTAGCACGGAATTATCTTCAGTTTGCGAGCTGCTTTGTAAGACAAATCGGGTCGTACTGCTGAAAACGCCGCGCTGGAAATCCTGGTAGCTGACCTTCAGGCGGCTCTCCGGGTAGACTTCCTGAATCTGTTCATTGGCCTGTTGCACCATCTGATCCATTTTCTTTTCCAGCTGTTTACCGGTAAACCAGGCTCCAGCAGTCCAGACTACGCCAAGAGCGACAATCACCCCCACGGCAATTTTTGTTTTATTCATCTGTATTGTCGTCCTTATTTCAGTTCACGAACGCCGTGTGTTCCGTTTCAATCAGCAGGCAATCTTCTGGCGACGAAAACGCCTGCGCGGCGTAATGGTTAGTATTTTATTGATATTAGCAATTCTGCCTGCTGCCGTCAGCGCAATTCGGCAAATCCTTATAAACCTTAGTTAAAGAAAGCCTGTTATCTGCGGGTAGCCGACTCTGAATATGACCGATCCCGCGGTGTTTTTAGATTTTATACGCGAGCTGCATTCTGTGGTCAGCTGACATTGAAGGTGCAAGAAACGCGAATGAGTCGCATAATCTTAAGCAAGGCTATGTCAGACTGTCGCCGCACATCAGACCATGAGGTGCTTAAAAATTAAGGTTTATCATTACTTTATATAACAGGAGAGAGGAATGGCCGCGAATCGCGTTGAAAAAGACTCAATGGGACCGATTGATGTACCTGCCGATAAACTCTGGGGCGCGCAGACGCAGCGCTCGCTGGAACACTTCCGTATCTCCTCGGAAAAAATGCCGATCGAGCTGGTATACGCGCTGGCGCAGACTAAACGGGCCGCCGCCAGGGTGAATTGCGACCTCGGGCTGCTGCCCGCAGAGCGTGCCGAAGCGATTGTTCAGGCCGCTGACGAAGTGCTGGCCGACAAACATCCGGGTGAGTTTCCGCTGGCGATCTGGCAGACCGGCTCCGGCACGCAAACCAATATGAATATGAACGAAGTCCTGGCCAACCGCGCCAGTGAGATCCTCGGTGGCGAACGCGGGATGTCGCGACGGGTTCATCCTAACGATGACGTGAATAAAAGCCAGAGCTCTAACGACGTTTTCCCCACCGCGATGCACGTTGCGGCGGTGGTGGCGCTGCGCGAGCATCTTATCCCCGAATTGCGGGTGCTGCGAAAAACGCTGCACGAGAAGGCGGGATCTTTCAAAGATATTGTCAAAATTGGCCGTACTCACCTTCAGGATGCCACGCCGTTAACTCTGGGGCAGGAGATCTCCGGCTGGGTGGCAATGTTGAGCCATAATTTGAAGCATATAGAGGACAGCATTCCCCATTTGGCAGAGCTGGCGCTGGGGGGAACGGCGGTAGGCACCGGACTGAATACCCACCCGGAGTATGCGGAGCGTGTCGCCCGTGAACTGGCCTCTCTGACCGGACTGCCGTTTGTCACTGCGCCGAACAAATTTGAAGCGCTGGCGACCTGCGATGCGCTGGTTCACGCGCACGGGGCGCTGAAGGGGCTGGCGGCTTCGCTGATGAAAATTGCCAACGACGTGCGCTGGCTCTCCTCCGGCCCACGCTGCGGCATTGGTGAACTCGCTATTCCGGAAAATGAGCCGGGCAGTTCCATCATGCCGGGTAAGGTAAACCCAACCCAGTGTGAGGCGGTGACGATGTTATGTTGCCAGGTGATGGGTAATGACGTGGCGGTGAATATGGGGGGGGCATCGGGAAACTTTGAGCTGAACGTTTACCGGCCGATGATTATTCATAATTTCCTGCAGTCAGTCCGCATGCTGGCTGACGGCATGGACAGCTTCAATCACCACTGTGCGCAGGGTATTGAGCCCAACCGTGACCGTATTTCGCAACTGCTTAATGAGTCACTGATGCTGGTCACCGCGCTGAATACTCATATCGGCTATGACAAGGCGGCAGAAATTGCGAAAAAGGCCCATAAAGATGGGCTGACGCTGAAGGGAGCCGCGTTGAAGCTTGGCTACCTGACGGAAGAGCAGTTTGATGCCTGGGTTCGGCCGGAAGAAATGGTCGGCAGTATGAAGGTTTAAGCCGGATTTCCCTCACTGGGGCGACGCTGCCTCAGTGAGGAGCATTTCTTTATCGCGCCGGGCCTCACGCCAGGCGATCGGTATAGAGATGCAGTCGTGGAATAATCAGGTGCAGCGGCTGTGCATCCGGCTTGTAGCGGTGCACCACCTTATCCGCATCATAATTCAGCAACTCACCCAGCCTGGGCACGCTGTTGGCATCCGGGCATAACACCAGCAGCGGAGAAGGGCAGGCCAGCTGGATCTGTTTCTGCTGCTCTGCATGCCAGACGCGGGCTATTGGCTGAACTTTTACCGGACGTTTTATTTTTAACACCGCACCCGCGGGCAGCGCCTTCAGGAGCATTATCTCGTCCTCCACGCGTTCAGCCCACTGTTCACGCGACCAGGGCGCGACGGCCCGCCCCGCCTTGAGGCTTTTCTGAAGCTTCTCCAGTATCTCGCTGAGGCTAACCTTCTTGATAATGTGCTTATTTGCCCAGCCAAAACGCACCGAGTCCGGCGAGTCGATCAAAGCGATGTTGCGATAAGCATTCAGGGTGATCAGCCCGTGCAGGTGAGTATGCACAAACTCAAAACGCTCTTCGCTCGGTAGCCCGGATTCAACGGTGATGAGCTGTTCAAGACGCCGCTTAAGCTGATTAATGGTTTCTGTTTGCTCTCGCAGCAGGGCAGACTGCGTGCTGCTGGTTTCCATGCAGATAGCGCCGGGTAGACGCACTGCGGCTTTGGTACTGAGCTTTTCCGACTGATGTTGCATAAACAGCCGGTTGAAATGCGCCAAAGTACGTTGCAGCGCCGGCTGCCCCGTCAGTTGTCTTACTGAAATCTGCGTCAGCGGCTCGTGTTCCTGACCTTTTGCCACATCAGGTAACTCGAAAACGCGTGCAGCCAGCAGTCGCAGGCTCATTATCTGCTGTTGTAACCCGTGCAGCTCATGCTCCAGTTGAGCGACAACGGCATGAAGCTGTTCGATAACATCATAACGACTCATTCCCACCTCGACATTTAGTTACAACATACTAATAATTATATAAGGGATGGCGATGAACATCAACAACGAAGACTGTAGATGTCGGGCAGGGGGATAAGGCGGCATTTACGCGTTAATCCCCGGCGAAACAGGGCCACTATTATCCATTAATTAACAAAATGTAAACGAACGGGTATTAACGTTTGCGGTCACAGGGATATGTCATTAAATGTGTGCCGGGAATCATTATTAAGGAAGATACCAATGAAAAAGACGGCGTTGTTTCTATTACTTTCCGCCTGCCTGGCCTCTTGCACCAAAAGTAACGGCAATCAATATGAGGTGAAAATGGATCGGTTCACTTTCGAAAAGGTGAACGAGGTTATCCGCGAAAAGGTGATGACGTCAGGAGAGGTTGAGCACGGGAATCTGGTCAGCTCTGTGTCATCGGCCTTTCTGAATACGCCATACAAGGGCAACACGCTGGTGGGTTCTGCGGATACTAATGAAATCCTGGTAGCAGATTTTAACGGGGTCGATTGTTTCACCCTGATTGATTACGTTGAGGCGCTGACGCGAGCTAAAGATTATAAATCGTTTATTAACAAGTTAGTTGAGACCCGCTATGCGCAGGGAAATGTTGCCTATTTCAGCAGGAAGCATTTTTTCACCGACTGGTCTGCGGTGGCTCCCTACAATGCTACCGACGTCACTCGTAAGATAAGTTCAGATTACGTCAGCGTGCAAAAGAACCTTAACGCCAAGGCAGACGGTGGCGAATATATACCCAACCTTGGCATTATCCCCAGAGAAATAAACTACATTCCCGGTCACGCGATCGACGCGGCGGTGCTTGCTAAGCTTAAATCCGGTGATTATATCGGGGTTCATTCAAAACTTCCGGGGCTGGACGTTTCACATACGGGGATAATCATAAAAACCGCCGGAAAGGTTTGGTTTAGAAATGCTTCATCACTGGCGAGTAATATGAAGGTAGTTGATTCGCCGTTTGTCGAGTATATGACCTCAAAACCCGGCTTTATCGTGCTGCGCGCAGATTAGAAACCCTCAATTTGAAGGACGAACACGCTGTCGGGCTTAACGCTGACATCTGCGCCGGGCGATCCCGGCGCAGATTCGACATATTACGATTAAAGCTTTCTGGCATGCAGTCGCGAGCCTACCAGTAATGCCATCAGCAGCAAAATGGCGATAAATGCGGTAATGCCGTGCCAGCCGAAGTTATGCCAGAACACGCCTCCTAATGTTCCTGCCACGCTTGAACCCAGATAGTAGAAAAAGAGATAGAGCGAGGAGGCCTGGCCGCGAGCGCGCCTTGCACGAGCGCCGATCCAGCCGCTGGCAACCGAGTGTGCGGCAAAAAAACCTGCGGCAAACAGCATCATGCCCAGCAGGATTAGCCAAACATTACCAGCCAGGGTAATCAGGAGTCCGGTCAGCATAATGGCGGTGGAAAACAGTAATACCGGTGCACGCCCGTATTTTGCCGTCATGACTCCCGCTTTAGGGGAACTCCAGGATCCGGTCAGATAGACCACTGAAAGCAAACCAACCACGGCCTGATTAAGGGAAAAGGGCGCAGACAACAGGCGGTAACCAATGTAGTTAAACAGGGTAACAAAAGCCCCCATCAACAAAAAGCCTTCTGCAAACAGCAATGGCAGCCCGTGATCGCGCCAGTGCAGGCGGAAGTTTAGCATCAGGTTGCGCGGCTTGAGTGAGGTTGGGCGGAAGTGGCGTGATGCCGGCAAGATTTTCCAGAACATCAGTGCCGCTGCAAGAGACAGACAGCCGATCGCCATCAGCGCGATCCGCCAGCTGCTAAAATCCGAAATGACGCCGCTGAGCAGGCGGCCGCTCATACCGCCAATTGAGTTACCGCTGATATACAGCCCCATTGAAAAGGCTACCACGCCGGGATGCATCTCCTCACTGAGATAAGTCATCCCCACCGCCGCCACACCGCTTAAAGCCAACCCGGTCAGCGCGCGCATCACTAAAATCCCGTGCCAGCTTGACATGGTGGCGGAAATTAAGGTGAAGATAGCCGCAAGCAGCAGTGCGGTAACCATTACCGACTTACGCCCAACGGCATCGGACAGGGGGCCAGTGACCAGCAGTCCGAGTGCCATTAACCCGGTGGCTACAGATAACGATACGCTGCTCGCCGCGGGCGATACGCCGAACTCCTGTGACAGGATCGGCAGGATCGGCTGGACGCAATAGAGCAATGCAAAGGTTGCAAGCCCTGCTGAAAACAGTGCCAGGGTCACGCGCATAAACTGGGGCGTACCGCGTTTGATATACAGATTTTTGGTTGTAGCAGGAGTAGAAACGGGGGAGGACGTTAGCCGTTCATCGCATGTGGGCTGCGTGACGGCCTGAGAAAAGCGGTTCACTTCGCATCCTTAGGTATTATTAAATTCGACCTGTAAAGGGTAAGAAAGTTAGTTTATGATGTCT
The DNA here is from genome assembly GCF_000026185.1 of Erwinia tasmaniensis Et1/99. Lineage (NCBI taxonomy): Bacteria > Pseudomonadati > Pseudomonadota > Gammaproteobacteria > Enterobacterales > Erwiniaceae > Erwinia > Erwinia tasmaniensis. The sequence continues at coordinate 1,999,701 of NC_010694.1, read as the reverse complement.
AATATATTAATAATCTCAAATAATATCTTTTAAATATGAATGTCGAATTGCGTCACCTGCGTTACTTCATTGCCGTGGCCGAAGAGCTGCATTTTGGTCGCGCCGCAATGCGGCTAAATATGTCACAGCCACCGCTAAGTCAGCAGATCCAAATCCTTGAACAGGAGGTCGGCGCGCGTTTGTTCGCCCGCACTAACCGTAGCGTACGGTTAACCGCTGCCGGCCAGCAGTTTTATCAGGACGCGTGTCTTATTATGCAGCAGGTTGAGCAGGCTGCTGACAAAGCGGCGAGACTGCATCGCGGCGATGAAGGGGAGTTGCGTATTGGCTTTACCTCATCCGCACCGTTGATTAGCGCGGTATCACATGCGCTATTTACCTTTCGACAACGCTACCCGGCCGTGCATGTCGAAATGCAGGAGATAAATACGCGTCAACAGTTGGCACCGCTTAGCGATGGACGGCTTGATTTGGGCGTTATGCGCAATACGGTTCTGCCAGAAACTTTTCATCACCAGCTGCTGCTACGCGAACCGATGTACGCGCTGGTACACCGCGCACACCGTCTGGCACACCGCCAGCAGATTGCGCTAAGTGAACTGGCGCTGGAGCCCTTCGTTTTCTTCGCCCCCGGAGTAGGTACTGCGCTGTATGGAGAAATTATCCAGCTGCTGCAACGGTATGATATCCAACCTGATATTGCGCAAGAGGTGGGAGAAGCGATGACCATTATTGGCCTGGTTTCGGGCGGCTTAGGCGTGTCGATTTTACCCGCCTCATTTCACCGGGTGCGGCTAAATGACGTCGTCTGGATCCCCCTGCAAGAGCAGGATGCGCGTTCGGAGGTCTGGTTGGTATGGTCGAAGCAGCGTGAAATGCCTGCGGTCGCCGCGGCGATGAAGGCATTATTGCTGCCCGGCTAGGGCAGGTATCGTTAAAAGCATCCCGTTTGACTGGCGTTTTGTGTCTTAGATCACTTTTCCAGTCACCTCGTTGACGCCAATTGATAAGTATTTCACCCTAAACAGGCGGCTTCATTTAACATTAAAAATATGAGCCACCGTCGTCGGCAGATATCAGCACCTTAAACAAACGACGACAACCAGGAGAAATTGTGATTACGGATAACCTGCCTGGCCACATTGACCATATTAAGCAAATCAACGCCGGGATTGTTTACCGCCTGATCGATCAATATGGCCCGGTGTCGCGCATTGACCTGTCTAAAAAGGCGCACCTCGCCCCCGCCAGTATTACTAAAATTGTGCGTGAACTGCTGGGGGCCCATTTAGTGCAGGAAACCGAATTCCTGGATGCCGGATGCCGTGGGCGTCCTGCTGTTGGACTGATGCTTGACAGCCATGGCTGGCACTATCTTGCCGTGCGGATTGGCAATGGGGACATAACCCTCGCGCTGCGCGATCTGAGCAGTAAGATGATAGCCGAACAGCAGTTCCCATTACCGACGGTGGCTGAAAAACCCCTGCTGGCGCGTATTTTGCAGCAAATAGACCGCTTCTTCATCCAGCACCAGCATCAGCTTGAACGACTGACCGCTATCGCCATCACGCTAACGGGAACGATGAACGCTCAAACGGGTATCGTTCACAGCATGCCATTCTATCAGGTCGAGAATATGCCGCTTGGGGGCGAACTGGAGAAGCGCACCGGATTATCCGTTATTATTCAGCACGATATCTGCGCCTGGACTAAGGCCGAATCATTATTCGGCGCTTCGCGTGAAGCCAGCGACGTTATCCAGGTGAGCATCCACCACAACGTGGGGGCTGGGGTTATCACTGCCGGTCAGCTGCTGCACGGGGGCAGAGCCACTCTGGTCGAGATGGGACATTCACAGGTCGATGCCGATGGCAAACTTTGCTACTGCGGTAATCACGGCTGCCTGGAAACGGTGGCAGGTATCGATAACGTCTTAGAACTCGCCGCGCAGCGTTTGTCGGTATCGAAGAACTCCATTCTGCATCATCAGCCACTGACGATAGACGCTTTGTGCGATGCCGCGCTGGGCGGAGACCCGCTGGCATGCGAGATTATTTATGACGTTGGCAGCAGCGTGGGAAAAATACTGGCCGTAATGGTTAATCTTTTGCATCCACAGAAAATCCTGATTGGTTCACCGCTTAACCGGGCAGGAGCGATCCTGTTTCCCGCCATTGCTTCCCGCATTCGTCAACAGGCCCTGCCAGCCTACACGGCCGGGCTGCGCGTAGAATCCACTCAGTTTGTTCAGCCCGGCACCCTGTCCGCAGCCGCGCTGGTGAAAGAAGCGCTGTATAGCGGATCGCTATTAATCAAATTGTTACAAGGCTGATAAACCTACCAAACATTGCGCTAACGCAATCTCCCGTGACAACGGCTGTCCTAAACTTTTCGTTCACTTAATAACGTTAATACTTAACGCCCGAGTCGGGCATGCTGGAGTGACCCTATGTCAATACGATTATTTGTCACAGGAACGGATACGGAAGTCGGGAAAACGGTAGTGTCGCGCGCGCTGTTACAGAAGCTGGCGGCAGAGGGCCAGCGCTGCGTAGGGTATAAGCCCGTGGCAAAAGGCAGCAGGCAAACCCCGGAAGGGGCGCGTAATCAGGATGGGCTGGTGTTACAGGCATCTTCTTCCGTTGCTTTGCCCTACCAAGCCATAAACCCACTGACCCTGTTGGATGATGAGATCAGTACCAGCCCAACCCCAGTCAGTTATGATGTGTTGAGTGCCGGGCTGAAAGCGCTCGATGACCATGCAGATTATATCATTGTTGAGGGCACGGGAGGGTGGTGCAGCCTGATGAGCGATCTGCGGCCGTTATCTGAGTGGGCTGTTCGGGAACAACTGCCGGTGGTGCTTGTTGTGGGGATTAAGCTGGGCTGCATCAGCCATGCGCTGCTTACCGCACAGGCGGTGATCAACGATGGATTACCGCTACTGGGTTGGGTTGCTAACCGCATAAACCCGGGGCTATCGCACTACGCAGAAATCATTGGAGTATTGCGCGATAAACTCCCGGCACCGCTGCTGGGAGAGTTACCCTATTTGCCACGCCCTGAAACCCGCGAACTGGCGTCTTACCTCGATCTGTCACCTTTGGTTTCCTCAGACCATAAAGTGCTGACTGGTTGACATCGACAGAGATGCGGCCTGGATTAGGCGCAGGTCATCGTTCGCAGTGGCGATATGACCCCCTGGTCGTGCCGAAACAGGCATCTATACCCATCAGAGAGGGATGTTCACCAGGCTTTGGTGTATAAAATCAATAAAAGTTCGTGTTCTGGCGGGCAAATAACGTCCGTTTGAATAAAGTGCAAACAATTGCAATGGAGCCGCTTGCTGTGGAAGTTCAACCTCGATTAACCGTCCATTGCTAATGTAGGGTTGGCAGGCTTGTTTTGACAGAATGGCAAAACCGACACCTGATACCGCAGCTCGTCCTGCCATCTCTCCGCTGTTTACCCGATAGTGCCCTTTCACCTTAATGCTCTCGAATCCTCCCTTTATATTGACAAACTGCCAGGGTGCGCCTTTCAATGCATTTACCGTTGTAATACAGGGTAAATCTTCAAATTGCTGGATATGAGAAGGGGTGCCATAGCGCTGAATAACGGAGGGGGCTGCAACAATGGTGCAAGGGATAGTCACCAGATGACGGGCTATGCAGTCACAGTCATCCATCTGACCGCGGGTAACAATGATCGCCAAATCCAGATCGTCTCGCAGGGATTCTAAACCCGCAAGGTTTGTAATGCAGCTGATCTCCACATCCGGATACTTGCAGGCAAAATCAGCAATAGCAGAACTCAGAAGCGCAGGTCCGATTTCATTGGGAATACATATACGTAATGGTCCTTTCAGCTGAATTTGCCTTAATGTTAATTCAGTTTCAGTTTGTTCCAGCATCTCCAGTAACGGCTTTGCCCTGGTGTAGAGCAGCTGGCCTGACGGAGTCAGTTTCATGTGTCGGGTGCTGCGTTCAATAAGCTGAAGATTCAGTTTTTTTTCTAACTGAGACACACAACGGCTCACGTTTGATGTCGGCATTTCAAGCGCTTTGGATGCGCCGACAAAACTTTCTCTTTCAACTACGGCGACGAAAATTTTCAGGGTAGCGAAGTCAAGGGCTGGGCGCATTCATTATCCTATATTTGATAAATATGAATATCTTTTTACCATCTTATTCTCAATTCTGATAGTAGTTAAACTCAAGGATATCTTACATCTACAGGCTGCCTCCGATGCCACCAATCCCGCACAGGTTTAATCACAAAGTCCTTATACGCATAGCCGTTGTAACCTCCTTTATTCAGTTTGCGAATGCGCTGGAATACATGGCGTTCAACCCCATTTTTGCCTATATGGCAGCAGATTTTGCCGTTCCTGCGTCCTTTTCTGGCTATGTATCAGGTATGTATACGTCAGGCGCGGTCATTTCGGGAATTGCCGCTTTTTATTGGATACAACGGTGCGATCGGAAGCGTTTTTTGCTTATCAATATGGCACTGTTAGGCATATTGACATTACTAACAACGCTAACCACAAGTTTTGCTGTTCTGCTTGCGTTACGATTCCTTGCGGGGGTACTTGGAGGCACGACAATGGGAGTGGGCATCAGTATATTGTTAAATCACACGCCAGCTAACCTGCGGGGCAAAATGCTGGCAACGGTGATTGCTGCATTTTCGATGGTCAGCATTGTCGGCATGCCTGCCGTATTATTTTTTTCTACACATTATGGCTGGCATGTCGCACTTTGGTTAATCAGCGCACTTTGTTTGCTGGCATTACCCATGATTATCATCACGATCCCCAAAGATTCAGGTCCTTCAGAAGCTCTGCCCCCCCCGCGCAAAATGTCCCTTAATAGAGAAACGTTGCTGTTTGCTTCCAGTAATGCGCTTGGGCAGTTCAGCTCAATGCTTGTTATTCCCATACTGGTGCCCTTAATGACCCAACGGTTAGGTGCATCACAAAACCTGTTACCGTGGCTGTTCTTCGCTGGAGGTATCGCCGGTTACCTGTCCACTAAAATGACAGGCGTGTTTATCTCCCGTATCTCTGCTCCCATCCTGGCTACAGGTTCAACCCTCGTTCTTCTGCTGAGCTTGCTGATAGCGGTTTTGGGCTATCAACATTCGGCATTATTTATTATTTTATTTCTTGCTGCATCTTACAGTCGTCTGGTCTCATCATCAGCGGTTGCGGTTCACTACCCTGATGATAAGCAACGGGCCGAATTTTCTTCATTGCAGACATCAATGATGTATATGATTACAACCATTGCATTTTTTGTGTCCGCTTTGCTGTTACCCACTCAAGGTATGATACAGCAACACCTGAACACGCTGCTGGCGGTAAGTGCAGTTACTGCATCAGGCTTCCCGTTAATTGTTATCATCCTGCAAAAGAAACTGGCTGGACGTTTTCCCCAGTGAAAGGGCGGTTAAATACTCAAGTTAAAAAGTGACATTGTCACTCGTATCATTAGCACAAATAGGAAACTGCTCTACAAAATATCATGCACACTGACGTGAAAATCGCTGGAAATAAAAAAGATGTCGCAAAATATGAAAAATCAGGTTACGCATCGTCACTGGATATTGGTCGCCTCAATGTTGGCGATGTTTATGGCTGCCATCGAGGTCACCATAGTGGCTACCGCCATGCCCACTATCATTGCTGAATTGGGAGGGTTTTCGCAGTTTGGCTGGGTATTCTCTATCTATTTACTCACCCAGGCCATCAGCGTGCCTGTCTATGGCAGACTGGCGGATCTGTGGGGCAGAAAGCGGGTGTTTTTTATCGGCACCGGGCTGTTTCTTACCGGATCGGTGCTGTGTGGATTTGCCGGTACGATGGGAGGGTTAATACTCTTCCGCGCGGTTCAGGGTTTGGGCGCGGGGGCAATTATGCCGCTGACCTCAACGATCATTGCCGACGTCTACCCGCCAAAAGAGCGGGCGGCCATTCAGGGCTGGCTGTCGAGCGTCTGGGGCGTAGCGGCGATCGTCGGCCCGTTGACGGGCGCCTGGCTGGTACAGCATTTCAACTGGGCGCTGATCTTCTGGGTCAATGTGCCCATTGGCCTGGTCTCCATGCTGCTACTAGGCCGCTACTTTCCTGAGTCAAAATCAACCGGCGCGCATCGACTTAATTTAACGGGCAGCGGCTTGCTTATGCTGAGCGCCAGCGCACTGCTGGTTGCGCTATTGCAGGCACAATCACTTGCCGGATGGATAGTCGGGGGATTGCTGCTACTGGCACTGTTGGCGGGAGCTATGCTGGTTCGTCACGAGCGGCGGTCCGCTATGCCGCTTTTTCCGTTGAGTATCTGGCGCAGCCGGGTGCTGCTGGCGGGGAATGCCGGTAATCTGCTGATCGGGGCGGCAATGATGGGCATCAGCGCTTTTCTCCCTACCTGGATTCAGGGAATACATGGAGGAACGCCGTTGCAGGCGGGCAGCATGCTGGCAATGATGTCAATTGGCTGGCCGCTGGCCAGCACCCTGAGCGCCCGTTTGATGCAGCGAACGTCATATCGTTTCACCGCGCTGCTCGGATCTCTGCTGCTTATCGCGGGTAGCGGTTTACTTCTTACGCTTCAACGTGAAAGCCCGATTTGGCACGCCGGCGTCTTTGCGTTTGTCATCGGCACCGGAATGGGGATGACCAGCACCACTTTCCTGATTGCCGTGCAAAATACGGCAGACTTTGCCATTCGCGGCGTTTGTACGGCGTCGATAATGTTCAGCCGTATGCTGGGTTCAGCATTAGGAACCGCCATAATGGGGGCGGTGCTTAACTATAATCTGTTGGTGCGGCTTCCGCAGTATCAGGACCCGGTACAGCAGGTGATGTCTCACAGTGAGCGGCAACACATCGCACCAGCAGGACTGGAGATAATGCTTGATCAGATTGCGCATTCGCTGCACTGGGTATTTGTGGTATCGGTGCTGATGGCCTTTATGAGCCTGGTCGTTTCGCGTTTGATCCCAGCGCGACGGCCGGATTGAAGGGAGAGAGGGCGGCCCGAAGCCGGGCCACCTTAACACGTCACTATTGTGAGCTATCCTGCGACGTTCCGGTGCTGGCAGACGCATTGCTTTCACCCGCACTACCGGTCTTTTTATAAACGATTTTGTGCGTATCACTTTCGCAATGACCGACGACCTGGCCTCCCGCCTGGTCGAGCTGATCATTAGGCACGATTTCCAGGCTAAACCCGGACGCAGAAACGCCATTGTTGATAATTTTCTGGTTAATATCAGCTTTTACTGACTCGCAGGATGCCGTCGCTGCCAGCGGGGCGGCGAGAGTAAGCGCCAATAAAGTCAATTTGAAACGTTTCATCATCCTATCCTTTTGCGGTAAATCTGAGCTAATACTCTAGCAGTAAATCAATTATGGCGTGACCGGGCGACCCGTACGGCGATCGAGACAACGCAGGGTATTGGGTTCCCAATAGGCGTTAACGTTCAGGCTCTGTTCGCAGTTGTCCTGATTATCATAGGCGCGGTCAGCCTTATCGAACTCTTTTTCAACACGATTATTCACTTTACCACGCAGGCGGTGGGTCGCGTCCCACTGTTCTTTTTGCTCGCGCGCCTGCTCTTTGGTCAGCGCGCTATCACCATTTTCAATGATCAGGCGATCGGTTTGTGCATGCGCGCTGTGAGTAGCGGTAAAAAGTGCGGCCAGCACGACCAGCGGTAGCGTGGCCTGAGCCAGACGTTGTTGCATTGTCTTCATTATGGGTTCCTTTCTTTAGGCTGCCAGTCATTATGACTGCACGTATCACATCGGCCATTATATCACCAGCTGCAAAGCGCTCACCAGTCAGCCGGCCCTGTCGTTTAAGTTAAAGCGAGATTTGCATCTTGCAGAGGGCCCCTGATAGCGGAAAGTGCCAGAGGGATCCTGCACGGACTACGCTTTATGGACGCGAAGCCCTGCCTGACTCTGCCCGACCGGCATCATCTCCAACGCGTTGATATTGACGTGTTTAGGCAGGTTTGCCACCCACCAAACGGATTCCGTAACATCTTCTGCCGTTAATGGCTCGACGCCCTGATAGACATTGTCAGCGCGCGCATCGTCGCCTTTGAAACGCACATTAGAGAACTCGGTGCCGCCCACCAGCCCCGGCTCAATATCGGTAACGCGCAGCGCGGTGCCATGCAGATCGGTTCGCAGGTTAAAGCTGAATTGCCGCACAAACGCTTTGGTGGCACCGTAGACATTGCCGCCCGGATAAGGCCAGCTGCCGGCGATGGAGCCAATATTGATAATATGCCCGACGTTGCGTTCAACCATTCCCGGTAGAATGGCGCGTGTCATGTACACCAGGCCCTTATTATTGGTGTCGATCATATCTTCCCAGTCCTGCACGCTGGCGTTTTGTGCAGGTTCAATACCCAGAGCCAGTCCGGCGTTATTGACCAGAATGTCAATACTGCGCCACGCTTGCGGCAGGCTGGACAAGGCTGATTCAATTCCGCTGCGGTCACGTACATCCAGCACCAGAGTGTAAACGCTGTCACCCAGCTCTTCTTTTAAGGCATCCAGCCTCTCCTGACGACGGCCGGTGGCAATAACCTGATGGCCATTAGCGACAAAGCGGCGGGTAATGCTCTGACCAAATCCGGCTGTAGCACCGGTCACAAATACGATCATTTCACTGTTCCTCTATACATATTGAATGGATGTCACCTTAACACCTGAATGTTGTCCGCCAACAAGCGAATTATCATCATTGTAAGACAAAAAGCTGCACCTATAACGTGCGACCTTTATCTTCATTGCTTGAGCAGAGTGCGCGAGCGGGTGAGATCGGGGCTTTGACGGGGTCAGCTCATCGATTATTTCCGCCGGAAACCCCCCGCCTGCTGACTTGGCAACCGATTGCGTACATGCCGACTTTAATGAACCCTAACTAGCTGTAATCTAAGTATTAACAGACTACACGTGCGCTGGCATAACAATTGCACAAATTTAGCTATCGGCCGATGCTCCCGTATGCCGCACTATTAAGGAAAAATTATGACAGTGAACGAGACGCGTGCCATTCGTGCCAGTTTCTTTGATATCACCCGAACCGTTGACACCCCACAGCAGCTGCCCGAAGCCGCGCGCTATCTGGAAGACGGGCTGATGTTGTTGGACAGCGGCCATATCGCGTCATTAACCGAATGGGAGCAGGGCAAACATTTGCTACGGCCGGGCGAACGCGTGCTGGACTATCGCGGTCACTTAATCGTTCCGGGCTTTGTGGATACTCATATTCATTATCCACAAACTGAAATGATCGGAGCCTTTGGCGAGCAGCTTCTCGAATGGCTCAATCGTTATACCTTTCCGGTTGAAAGCCAGTACCACTGCGCGCAACACGCGGCTAAAATGTCGGCGTTCTTCCTCGAACAGCTGCTCAGTAACGGTACCACCAGCGCGCTGATTTTTGGCACCGTTCACCCGCAGTCGGTTGATGCGCTGTTCGCTGCGGCGTCAAAACTGGATATGCGGCTGATTGCCGGTAAAGTGATGATGGATCGTAATGCGCCGGATGACCTGACGGAAACCCCCGAAGAGAGCGATCGTCAGACGCGGGAACTGATAGCCCGCTGGCATAATAAAGGCCGTCTTGGCTATGCGCTGACGCCGCGTTTTGCCCCCACGTCTTCACCGCAGCTGCTGGAAAAAGTGCAGCAGCTACGCGGTGAGTTTCCCGATATCTGGTTACATACCCATCTGAGTGAGAACCAGCAGGAGGTCGCCTGGGTGAAGGAACTCTTCCCAGAGCACGACGGCTACCTGGCGGTGTACGATCATTATCAGCTCACCGGCAAACGCAGCGTGTTTGCTCACTGCCTGCATATGGAGGGTCGGGAATGGCAATGCCTGCATGATACCGACTCGGCGATAGCCTTCTGCCCGACCTCGAACCTGTTTCTCGGCAGCGGCCTCTTTGATCTTCAACGTTGCTGGCACCAGGACGTAAAGCGTGGGATAGGTACAGACGTGGGTGCAGGCACCAGCTTCAGCATGCTGCAAACGATGGGTGAGGCTTACAAAGTGGGCCAGCTGCGCGGGTACAGGCTATCCGCCTGCGAGGCTTTTTACCACGCCACGCTCGGTGGGGCGCAGGCGTTGGATCTCGATCGTTATATCGGCAACTTTGCCCGCGGCAAAGAGGCCGATTTCGTGGTGCTTAATCCGGCGGTATCGGCTCTACAGAAGATGCGCCACGCCAACAGTCGTGATATCTGGGAAAAGCTCTTTCTTCTGATGACGCTGGGCGACGATCGCAACATCGCAGCAACCTGGATAAAGGGTCGCTGCGTTTGGCAGCGCGCGCAGCTGGAGGAACATAAACACTCCGTTGGGCAGGCAGAAGAATGGCCCGGATGCTGAAGCCGTTTCGGACAAAATCATTGCCGTTTATCCTCACCGGAAATGATTTTGCACCGTAGAGCGCCTATGCTGAAATCTCAGTCGCAAATCTAAAGGAGAGCAGGGGAATGAGGATGAAACCGTTGGTCTGGGCCATCAGTATTGCCTTTACCGCCAGTGCACAGGCGGCAGGATCACAGCAGGAGGAGAGTCGCCAGATGTCGTCGCAACAGAGTAATCCGTTCAGTCATGCCAGCTCACTGCCATTTCAGGCTCCGCCATTCGACAGGATCAAAACCGCCGATTACCGACCTGCACTGGTCGCCGCCATAGCCGAAAAGCGCGCTGAAGTTGAACGTATCGCCAATAACCCCGCGCCCCCTGACTTTGCGAACACCTACCGGGCGCTTGAGCAGAGCGGGGAAAGGCTACGGCGTGTATACAACGTATTCAGCGCGATGACCTCAGGTAATACTAACGACGAGCTCCAGGCGCTGGATGAGGAGATGTCCCCCGCGATGGCGGCGTTGGGCGACGATATCATGCTGAACGCCAAACTCTTCGCCCGGCTGGATGACGTTTATCAGCAACGCCTTCATTTGCAGCTGGATGCGGAGTCGCTGCGGCTGGTAGAGGTCACATGGCAGTCGTTCGAACTGGCCGGAGCGCGTCTTAATGACGCAGATAAGGCGCGGCTCAAAGCCCTTAACCAAGAATCGGCCATTCTCAGCACCCGTTTTAGCAGCCGCCTGCTGGCAGCCACGAAGTCAGGAGGCGCGCGATTCAATGACTCACAGCAGCTGGCCGGGCTAAGTCAGGATGAACGGGCCGCCGCCGCCGATGCCGCCGAGGCCCGTGGTCAGAAAAACCAGTGGCTGCTGATGTTGCAGAACACCACTCAACAGCCCGAGCTACAGAAATTAAGCGATCGTGAGGCACGCAAGACGCTGTTTGACGCCAGCTGGACGCGGGCAGAAAAAGCCGATGCCAACGACACGCGCGAAGTGATAATACGCCTGGCCCAGGTACGCGCGCAGCAGGCAAAACTTCTGGGTTTCGACAGCTATGCGGCGTGGAAACTTCAGGATCAGATGGCGAAAACCCCGCAGGCCGCCCTGGACTTTATGCGGCAAATCGTGCCGGCCGCGACCGCGCGCGCGCGCCGCGAGGCGGCAGATATTCAGGCGGTAATCGATCGGCAGCAGGGCGGGTTTACTCTGGCCCCGTGGGACTGGCAGTTTTATGCCGAACAGGTCAGGCGCGCCCAGTACGATCTCGACGAATCCGAGATCAGGCCTTACTTTGAGCTGAACAACGTGCTGGAAAACGGCGTATTTTATGCCGCCACGCAGCTGTACGGTATCACCTTTAAACTACGCCCCGATCTGCCGGTTTATCAGCCGGACGTCAAGGTCTATGAAGTCTTTGACAAAGACGGAACGCCGCTGGCGCTGTTCTACGCTGACTGGTTCAAGCGCGATAATAAAGGCGGTGGGGCATGGATGGGGAACTTCGTTGACCAGTCAACGCTGCTGGGCAGCAGGCCGGTTATTTATAACGTGGCCAACTTCAGCAAACCTGCGCCCGGCCAGCCGGCATTGCTGTCGTGGGATGATGTCATCACCCTGTTCCACGAGTTCGGTCACGCCCTGCACGGTATGTTCGCCGACCAGCGCTATCCGAGCCTGTCCGGTACGGCAACCCCGCGCGACTTTGTTGAATTCCCATCCCAGTTCAACGAGCACTGGGCCAGTCATCCACAGGTGTTCGGCCACTTTGCCCGGCACTACCAGAGTGGCGAACCAATGCCGGCCGCATTGCGTGATAAGATGCTGCGCGCCAACAAATTTAACAAAGGCTATGATATGAGCGAACTGCTGGCAGCCGCACTGCTCGACCAGCACTGGCACGCCCTTAAGACCGGGCAGCCCTCACCGCAGGTCGACAGTTTCGAGCAGGAAGCGTTAGCCCAGGAGAAGATTAATCTGCCCGCGGTTCCACCGCGCTATCGCTCCAGCTATTTCCAGCATATATGGGGTAACGGCTATGCCGCTGGCTATTACGCCTATCTCTGGACACAAATGCTGGCGGATGACGGTTTTGCCTGGTTTGATGAACATGGCGGCCTGACGCGAGAAAACGGTCAGCGTTTCCGTGACAACGTGTTATCGCGCGGTAATAGCGAAGATCTTAAGCAGCTCTACCGCGACTGGCGTGGTCGCGATGCGGAAATTGCCCCGATGCTGTCTGACCGAGGGCTGCAATAACAGGTTAACTGACAGCCCCTGTTAAGGGGCTGATATCCTGACCGATGAGACTCAACCCAGCGGGCCGCCCCGGATCGTCTCACACATCCCGCCGATGATGCGCTCGCCGCTCTCTTGCTTCAGCCCCGCGTACCATTCGGCAGTCGTTGCCGCATCTTTTGCGTGGGTAACATCGCAGCGTTTCCGTGCTTTCAGCACCAGGTCTTTTACCCGTTCGGCACGTTTATTTTGATAACGTAGCAGCGCATCCTCAATGCCCAGCGAGTTGCTTTGTAACGTCATCGCCAGCACGACCGCGTCCTCCATCGCCGCGCAGCCGCCCTGACCAATATCCGGCGTGGTGCTGTGTGCCGCATCGCCCAGCAGCGCCACGCGGCCTTTCACCAGTGGTGAAAACGGCTCAATGTCATGGATTTCGACACGGTTCGTGGTTTCTGGATCGAGCCGGGCAATCAGCTGTTGCACCGGGGAGGCCCAGCCAGCAAAGTAACGGGTTAGATCGGCGCGTAGCGAAGTGCGATCTTCCGCCAGCCCTTTTGGCAGCGGGACATCAAAAAAGAAATAGAAACGATTTCCGGCTACCGGCATCAGCGACACGCGCTTGCCTTCGCCGACGAAAGTGGTCCACTGATTAGCGGGAGCCAGCGACGGGTCGATCTCTACCAGCCCGTTCCAGTTAACGTAGCCGGCGTAGCGGCGCTCGGTACAATAGCCCAGCACCGACTTACGCACCACCGAGTGCGTGCCGTCGCAGGCGATAAGCAGGTCGCCATGCGCCTCGCTGCCATCCTCAAAAAACGCCGTGACGCTGTCACTTTTCTGCTCAATGTTAACCAGCCTTTTGCCAAACTGCACCCGATCGCGACCAAAGTTATCCAGCAGCATCGCCTGTAGTTCGGCCCTGACCACCGGATAGGGGCGCTCACCGGAATGCTGAACCAGGGGGGCAAGGCTGAACTGCGTCAGGGTATCCGCGCTGCGAAAATCCTTGTAAGCCATAAAGTCCATTGGCCCGCCTATCGCGCGCAGATCCTCTTTCATGCCCAAATAGTTAAGGCATTTAACCCCGTTTGGCCAAATGGATATCGCGGCTCCGACCGGCTTAATCTCCTTAACCGCCTCGTACACTTCGCTCTCAATCCCGCAACGACGCAGAGCAATCGCCGTGCACATTCCGCCGATACCGCCGCCGATAATAATCGCTTTCATTTGTTTCTCCTCCATGCGTCATAAGGTTAAATAAGCAATTTTCATACCACGAACGAAACCGGCCCGAAACGCCGCCGGCAGCAGTTTCAGACGATGAGTGAAACAAAAGTTACGCAAAAATATGCGCCAACATGGGGCCTGGCACCTTTTTGGTGCGTCACACCTGAAACGTTCGTTCTCTTTCGTGTAAAACGACTGGCATTTACGGCGCTTTTTGCCACAGTTAAACTTTATCCTTCAGGAGTTTTCATTATGGCCGTTATTGCCTGCCTGCACGCAGCCCAAAGTAATATCGAGGTTTTTGAGCAGGCACTGAGCGCACTCGATGAGGATGATATTCAGCTGCTGCATCGCGTTGAAGACGCGCTTTTCGCACAAACGCAGGGGGATCGGGCGATGAGTGCGCCCGTTATCTCCGCCACGCGCAAGGTGATAGAGGTGCTGTGCCAGCAGGCGGATGCCGTGATCGTCACCTGTAGTACATTGGGCGTTGCCGTTTGGGAAGCGCAATTCAGCAAACCGGTACTGCGCATCGATGCCACGCTGGCAAAATTTGCGTCGCGCTACCACGGCACCATCCTTGTACTCTGTACCGCTCAGTCAACGCTTGAATCCACTACCCGTCTATTCAACGCCTTTATTCCCGGCGACCGGCTGTACGTTGAGCTGATCCCACGGGCATGGGCGTGGTTTAACCAAGGGGATATTGAAGGTTATCACCGGGAAATAGCGCACTATATCCAGCAGCGGCCAGACAGCCCGCTGGGTTGCATCGTTCTGGCGCAGGCCTCGATGAGCGGAGCGGAAAAATGGATCCACAGTACGCTGGCCGTTTTGAGCGGCCCGGAGGTGAGCCTACAGGCTGCGATTGACGCACTGCGTTAAAATAACGAGTAAGCCGTAGATAAAAAACAGATTATCTGGCAAAAGTGATTATGCTGATATCACGCGATGCACTCAATCTGTTATATCAGGAAGAAAAAATGTTCGATCTGACGCTAGCCATCATGCTGTTTCTTGCCGCTTTAAGTTATTTTAGCCACAACATTACGGTCACTATTGCACTTTTGGTACTGATCGTTATCCGTATGACGCCGTTGCAACAGACCTTTCCATGGATTGAAAAGCAGGGCATGACGGTAGGGATCATTATTCTGACGATTGGTGTTATGGCACCGATTGCCAGCGGCACGATACCGTCCTCCACTCTGATGCACTCCTTTTTACACTGGAAATCATTGACGGCGATTGCCATAGGGATTTTTGTCTCGTGGCTGGGGGGACGAGGGGTAACGCTGATGAGCACTCAGCCAACGGTGGTAGGCGGCCTGCTGATCGGCACGATTATCGGCGTCTCTCTGTTCAGGGGGGTACCTGTCGGGCCGCTGATCGCTGCCGGCCTGCTGTCGTTGATGCTCGGGAAAGGATAGCAATTTATGGTATGCTGCCAGCCGAATTTTCAACTGACAGAGAAACGGTGTGAGCAGCAAACAGGATAAACGTCATAAACGCGCCAAGGCGAAGGCGAAACAGGTGAATAAGGCCCGCGCCCACGGACGGCAACTAGACGCCATCGGTCGCCAGAACTATGTTGCCACCCCGGAAATGCAGGCGCTATTTTCCACCCTCCCGGAGCTTGACGAGAGCGGGGATATGCCGTTCGTTGCGGCAATCTATCACTGGTCAGCGGCAGAGTATCAGTTTGATGGCACGCAACAGGAAGGTGAGCAGCTACAGGTCGCCGCGCTTTGCGTTCTGTATATCCACTGGAAGACAAGTGGCGGCGGAACGACCCTGGTGCAAAACGAGCTGATTGAAGCCGCTCTGGCCCTGGTGGAAAAAAATGCCGCTTTCAAACAGCATTATCAGCAGGCCCAGGCGTTGAAAGAAGAAGAATAACGCGGCTGTCACGGTGAACGGGTCTGTTACTCCTGTTAAATTTTATTAATTCACAGGCAGTGGACCTACGGACCGGGGCGGGCCAGACCGCCCCGGTCAATATCAATCTATCAACCTGGATAGATCCCGCGATCTTTGCGAGCCATCAGAATGCGTTCACAGGCCACAATATAGGCAGCAGTGCGCAGACTACACTCTTTTTCACGCGCTTTGTCCCACACGTGAACCATCGCCTCCGTCATGATTTTATCCATGCGCTCGTTAATTTCCGCTTCGCTCCAGAAGAAGCTGGCCATATCCTGCACCCATTCGAAGTAACTGACGGTAACACCGCCCGCGTTACAGATAACGTCGGGTACTACCGTAACGCCGCGTGAGGTCAGAACATCGTCAGCCTGTGGGAAGGTTGGGCCGTTAGCTCCCTCCAGCACCAGGCGGCAGTGCAGTTTTTCTGCTCGCTGGGGAGTAATCTGACCTTCAAGCGCCGCAGGGATCAGGATGTCCATTTTTACATCCCAGAACGCTTCGTCATCAATTTCCTGCGCACCGCTGAAACCGGCAATCTTCTTATTGGCGCTTTGCCATTCCCCTAATGCGACCAGATCGATACCGTTTGCATTAAACAGCGTGGCGCTGTGGTCCTGAATGGCGATCACCCGTGCGCCCGCTGCACGAAACAGGCGAGCCGCCTCGCTACCCACGTTACCAAACCCCTGTACCGCGACGTTCGCGCCTTCAATTTCAATTCCACTACGCTGTGCCACTTCACGGCCGGTGATGAACACACCGCGCCCGGTGGCTTTCTCACGTCCCAAAGAACCGCCGAGGTGTATTGGCTTACCGGTGACCACGCCGGTAATAGTCGTTCCCTGATTCATTGAATAGGTGTCCATCATCCAGGCCATGACTTTGGCGTTGGTGCCGACATCCGGTGCGGGAATATCTTTTTGCGGGCCGATGATCAGGCCAATTTCGCTGGTATAGCGACGCGTCAGGCGCTCAAGCTCGCCTTCGGACAGACGAAAAGGATCGACCCGGATGCCCCCTTTGGCGCCGCCGTAAGGTAAATTGACGGCCGCACATTTGATCGTCATCCAGGCAGAAAGCGCCATGACTTCATTGAGGTCAACATTGGGATGGTAGCGCACGCCGCCTTTGCCAGGACCCCTGGAAAGATTGTGCTGCACGCGGAAGCCTTCAAAATGACGGATGGTGCCGTCATCCATCTGTAGCGGGATATCCACAATGAGCGCACGTTTTGGATGACGCAGGGTGTCCACCCAGCGCGACAGTTCTCCAAGATAAGGGGCAACGCGATCGATCTGTTGCAGATAGGTTGACCAGGCCGTTTTACTGCCATCAGAAACGTAAGAAAGCTTTTCCATTACAAACCTTTTCTGTTAGCGCCTCTCCGTTGGCAAGTGCGGGCCTGACGGGTAGCGCTTTGTGATAAATACTGGATTACCGTGGATGTCTCAGTGCATCTCACTGAGTGTCGGGCAATCTAGCATTAAAAAAAGGTTTCCAGATCTTTAAATGATTGTGAATATTTATTGTTTTTAGGGTGTTACCATGTTGAAAACTGCATAGTTATTTGGCTTTAGGACGATCGCCTGCCAAAAATAGAGAATTTGAGCGGTAGTTATGTAGTAAAAATGAATGAATTTTTTCCCTTGAAAATTTCCTGAAGTTTGAATCCGATCATACTTTTGACAGGTCGTGCAGCTGGGGGGGAATCCCCCTACCGCCGGGGCCAAATGACGAAAAAACCCACTGGGAAGCGATAAGCGCGTTTCCGCACTTTGCCTGAACCGGCATAAGCGGTATTCTAGCGGCCGTATTTAATCAGTAAGTTCATGAAAAAAGTTTCATAATTGAGGTCGACATGATTATTAAACCACGCATCCGTGGCTTCATCTGTGTTACTGCCCATCCGGCGGGTTGTAAAGCTAACGTAGAAAAACAGATCGAATACGTCACCGCTCAGGGCGCGATTACCTCCGGCCCGAAAAAAGTGCTGGTGATTGGCGCCTCTACGGGGTACGGACTGGCTGCCCGTATCTCTGCCGCATTTGGTTGCAATGCGGACACGCTGGGCGTTTTCTTCGAACGTGCTGGCGAAGAGAACAAACCGGCGACGGCCGGCTGGTACAATTCTGCTGCGTTTGAAGAACTGGCAACGGCCAAAGGGCTGTATGCGAACAGCATCAACGGCGATGCGTATTCAGATGCCGTTAAGCAGAAAACGATTGAAACGATCAGGCAGGACCTGGGGCAGGTTGACCTGGTGGTCTACAGCCTTGCCGCACCGCGCCGCACCCATCCGAAAACCGGCGAAGTCTTCAACTCTACCCTGAAACCGATCGGCAAGCCGTTGACGACCCGGGGTTTGAACACCGATAAAGAAACCATTACCGACGTCTCGCTGGAACCCGCCTCTGCGGAAGAGATCGAGGGCACCGTAGCGGTGATGGGCGGTGAAGACTGGCAGATGTGGATTGACGCACTGCTGGAAGCCGGCGTGCTGGCGGAAGGGGCCAAAACCACGGCCTTTACCTATCTGGGTGAGAAAATCACGCACGATATTTACTGGAACGGTTCAATCGGTGAAGCGAAGAAGGATCTTGATAAGCGCGTACTGACCATCCGCGACACCCTGGCGGCCCACGGCAACGGCGACGCCCGTGTTTCCGTGCTGAAAGCGGTCGTGACACAGGCAAGCTCGGCGATCCCAGTGATGCCACTCTATCTTTCCCTGTTATTCAAGGTGATGAAAGAGAAAGGCACTCATGAAGGCTGCATCGAGCAGGTATACGGTCTGTTTAAAGACAGCCTGTATAACGCCGCGCCGATTGTCGACGAAACCGGTCGTCTGCGCGCAGACTACAAAGAGCTACAGCCGGAAGTTCAGGATGAAGTCTCCGCATTGTGGCCAACCGTCACCAATGAGAACCTGAACCAGCTGACTGACTTTGTTGGATACAAAAAAGAGTTTATGCACCTGTTTGGCTTCGGCCTGGAAGGTGTGGACTATGATGCGGACGTCAATCCGGACGTCAAAATCAAAAATCTGGTGCAGATGTAATTTTCAGCCGGATGGACCAGGGGCAGCCGGCGGCTGCCCTTTTTTTTATTTCTTGATTCACCCGTGGTAAAAGCTTGTTCAAACGGGTCCAGAGAATGTCTACAGACCGGGTTAAACACCTCCTGTTACCGGGCAAACTATATCAAATTATAGCGGCCATCCGGCTTTGCCACGGCAGGCAACGGCAGGCGATCGTCCATTTCTTTAAGAAGCCGCTCCGTTGCCGTACAGAGTGCGTTTAACGGCAGGTCGTTGGCCGCGGTGCCAAACGGCTCCTCCAGCTCCTCCGCCAGTGACTCCAGCGACAGAAAAGTATAAGAAATAAAGACCGATACCAGCGGCGTCATCGCGTGCAGGTCGGACACCAGCGCAAAAGGCAGCAGCGTGCAGAACAAATAGACGGTGCGATGCAGGATCAGCGAATAGGCAAACGGGATCGGCGTGGAGCTGATACGTTCGCAGCCGCCAAGAATATGCGCCATCTCATTCAGGTTACTGTCCATGGCGTTATACAGCAGGTCGCTAATGGTTCCTTCTTCACGGCGATCCGCCAGCCAGCTGCCCAGGCACAGCAGCAGGCGGTTAGCGCGAAAAGGACTGGCGAGCACCTGCGCGCGATACTGCTCCGGCACCAGGCGCTGCACATCCTCACTATCATCGGTAGCACGCAGCTGATGTTTTAAGCTCCAGCTGAACGCCATCAGCAGAGCACAGAATCGGCTTACCTCCAACGGATCGTTGCGCAGCACGCCTTTGGCCTGGCGCAATAGTGAACGCTGGGCAATCAGCAGCGATCCCCACAGGGTACGGGCCTCAACGAAGCGCGCATAGCTGGCGCTATTGCGGAATCCGAGAAAGATAGCAATCGCAACGCCCAGCAGGCTGAATGGCGCGGTAGTCAGCCGGATCCCCAGGGTTTCATACCACTGAAAACAAATCACGGCAAAAATCGACATCATCAGATTGAGGCTCAGGCGAAACAGAATTTTCGACAGCACGGCTCCGTGCCATGAAAACAGTCGTGGAAACCAGTGCTGTAGTGGGCGAACGATCATAGCGGCAGATCCGGAAATAAATGAGGGTATCAACAAGACGCTCTATCATACGCCGCAGACGCAGCGTGCAAAACTCTTTCGTAGCACAACTATTACGCCTGGCGATACCTCCTTTGTTAGCGATAAAACGGCATTATAAAGGGGATTTTAATATTTAATTCCGCGCTGATTTTATGGAAGTCTGACGTTCTGTTCTCTCAGTACGGAGTTATCCCCCATGAAGCAAACCCCACGCCGGATCAAGCTCGGCCTGATGTTACAGGGCGCAGGTGGATTTATGAACGCCTGGCGTCACCATCGCGTGCCTGTCGATGCCAGCGTTAACGTCAGCTGGTATCGACAGTTGGCACGTCAGGCGGAAGAGGCCGGGCTCGATTTTCTGTTCGTTGCTGACGGGCTGCACATTAATGAAAAATCGCTGCCGCATTTTCTCAATCGCTTTGAGCCGCTGGCACTGCTTTCCTCCCTGACGGCGGTCACGCAGCGTATTGGCCTGGCAGGAACCATCTCCACCTCTTACAGCGACCCGTTTACCGTGGCGCGTCAGCTCGCTTCACTCGACCTGTTGAGTAATGGCCGTGCAGGCTGGAACGTGGTGACCTCGCCGCTTGCAGGCTCGGCGCGAAACTTTGGCAGGGAGCATCCTGAACACGGGCAGCGCTACCAGATCGCCGGTGAATATATCGAAGTGGTGCAGGGGTTGTGGGATTCATGGGAAGAAGACGCATTTATTCGCGACAGGCAAAGCGGCGTTTTTTTTGATGCGAATAAGCTGCACAAGCTGAATCACCAGGGCGAGCATTTTACCGTGGAAGGCCCGCTGAATATTCAGCGCTCCGCGCAGGGACAGCCGGTGATATTCCAGGCAGGGGCCTCGGAGTCCGGCATCAGGCTGGCGGCAGCCTCGGCGGATGCGGTATTCACCAATGCCAGAACGCTGGAAGAGGCGCAGCACTATGCCACGCGCCTTCAACAGGAGGCACAGATGGCCGGGCGTCAACCGCCCGGTATTTTCCCCGGCATCAACCCGATTATTGGCGCAACGCTGGCTGAAGCCGAAGAGAAATATCAGTATCTGCTGTCATTGCTGTCGCTTGAGCAGGCGCTTGACTATTTGGGCCGCTTTTTCGATCACCACGACTTCAGTCAGTATGACCCGGATGGCCCGTTCCCTGACCTGGGGGAATTGGGGCAGAACAGCTTCCGTTCGACTACCGATCAGGTTAAACGCCAGGCCACCGAGGAAAATCTGACGTTGCGTGAAGCGGCATACAGAACCGCGCTGCCAAAAGGCGATTTTTTTGGCACGCCGCAGCAGGTGGCGGAAACGCTGATCCGCTGGGTGGAGCAGGGGGCGGCCAGCGGATTTATTCTCTGTGGCCCGGTGCTGAACGAAGCCCTTGAGGATATCACCCGTTTGGTGTTGCCAATCCTGGAAGCGCGGGGTTATTGGTATCAGGACGACAGAAGCACGTTGCGAGAACGTCTGGAGATCCCGGTACGCCCTAACCGCTATACGCAGGCACGCAGTCGCCTGCAACAAGCGGAGCGATCGGCCTGCTGATACGTGTCAATCCACGGTGCATAAACTCACTGGCAGCAAAGGGCGGTGGACTTCATTCAGTGCACATTAACTGTTAAGCTGGCGACCAACATCAGTAAGGAAAAGGAAAATCCATGACTATCGTTATCCGCCGTGCCGTACGCGAGGATGCAAAAACGATCCTCGCGATGATCGCCGAACTGGCCGAGTATGAGAAGGCATTGCATGAAGTGGTTGCCAGCCAGCAGGATATAGAAAATTCGCTGTTTGCCGCCGACTCCGTTACGGAAGCGCTTATCTGTGAAGTGGACGGAGAGACGGCGGGTTATGCTGTGTTCTTCACCAGCTATTCGACCTGGCTGGGTAAAAACGGGATTTACCTGGAAGATCTCTACGTTTCACCGCGTTTTCGTGGCCAAAAAGCCGGTAAGCAGCTGCTGCGCCATATTGCCCAGCTGGCGGTATCCCGCAACTGTGGTCGCCTGGAGTGGAGCGTGCTTGACTGGAATCAACCGGCCATCGACTTCTATAAAAGTCTTGGTGCCAGCGCGCAGGATGAGTGGGTACGCTACCGAATGGAAGGGCAGGCGTTGAGCGATTTTGCCGAATCCTGATAATTTCGCCAGTGAAAAAACCGCTGTACCCCTGAAGGGGCAGCGGTTTTTTTATATGTAAAAATAATTTTATCTTCAGGGGTTCCGGTTCGCACAGCCGCTGGTGTATCCTTGTTTCATTAAATTAACACTTAAATATTTGTTAATATTCCGGGGCTGGCGGGTACGGACGGTGAAGAGTTCATGACGGTAAGTAATAAGACCAAAGGAATGCTGTTTGATGCGACTAACAGCTGGAATGGCTACAGCTATCAGGGGCGGGTAGGGCTATATATTTGTCTTAGTACCATCGCCCGGTTGCTGGTGAACGGTGATCAGGCTGAGCTGGATGAAATCAGTCGCTACTCTTTGGAATATGAATGGCTGGAAGATTTCGCGCTACTTAGAGACGAAGAGTATATTAGTCTTCATCAGGTTAAACACTATAATGAAGCACAATTCAGTAACTATATTAGTGCCTTCACCACTATCTTCGACAGAAAGCTCGGTAAGGTTTCAGGACAGGATCTGGAGTTATATTTGAGAGCCAGATTTAACTCTAATGGAGACAATAAAGAGAAGCTGGCAGAAACTGTTGAAAATATAATGTCTTCCTTTGTTTCTGACCAGGTAACCGATGAAGATCATTACCTGTCAGTTCCATATAAAAATTACTCAGGTCAATATAGAGACGAAGTGAGTTTATATCTCAAGGATGCCATTAATATTTCCAATATATTTAAACGCTGTCCTGTTTATATTCATACTTCACTGGAAATTGGCAGGATGAAAAAGCCTACCATCTTGTGCTATGATGCTTTTTCAAAGATTCAAAATAGGGTGGAAAACAAAAGCGAACCTGTACTGGAAAAAAACTGTATCTTTCACAAGCTTAAGCAAGGCAGTGGTGTTAACTTCGAGTTATCACTAAGTGATAGTGAGCTGAATGAAAAAATCGATAGTCTGATAAAAGGTCTTTTAAACATCTTATGCCCGAATACGCTGGAGAAAACCAATGAGCTATATCAGTACCATCTGCTGTCACTGATAGATACTCACATTCAGGACCGTCATGGTGATTTGAAAAATAAAATGACCAGTGGCTATCTTTCACAAGCTAAAAAACGAATTTCTTTTTTACCTGTTCTTGATATCTTGAGAAAAAAACTGGTTGAGCAAAACTTAGCACACTGGCAGTTACTTTGTAAAAAAAATATATACCTTGCATACAATGGATATTCGGAAATACTGCAAAACTTGCTTAATAATCAAAATGCGTCTGATGAAGAAATAAAGCAGTGTAGACTTGAGGTAGATGCTCTCGAACATTATTTTTCTCTTATAAAAGAGAGGTTTCTGGATAAAGGAAAAGCAATAGAGTTGTTGGAAAGGCTACATTTTAACAGAAGTAATCCAACATATCCGCGAGACTCAAATTTTTATCACTACATATCAGAAATGAACTATTTGCATAGTAATTTTTTCAGTTTCCTTGTGGAGTTAAATGTTCGTGGAGATAACCCCATATTGTTTACTACTTCAACGGATCAAATCTACCATGCCAGCGCTGTCAGACTCTGCAAAAGAGTACGGGGCAATATCTCTACAGAGCTAAACAAATTCAGAATGGGTATAGAAGACCACAGCGGAATGATTTCCCTGGGGGTTAGCCATATCATTCTTGATTGTGAAGAGGCAGATGGTCAAACGGCGATGTTAAAGAAAATAATTGATGTCTCGAATGTTATTGATAAAGAGTGTGACGACAGTAACAGTATTAGTTCAGGCAAGAGTATTTTTCTTATTCATCGCGATACAGCAAGAGATAATTTGAATGAATAACGTTTTTGAATCATTTTTATTTAAGCTCCTTGACAAAGAAGAGTGGGCGCTGGCAAAGATTGATAATATCACCTGTCGTGACTTTACCACCGCTGCTGTTTTAGCCAGGAAAGGTGGCCGGGGTGACTTCTTTATGTTTGTATCTATTCCGCAAGAAGAAATGCAACATATTAATAAAGTCATTCAAATAGAGCTTCTGGGCGGCGTGAAGACGGCTTTTTTGTCGCCAGAATCTGATGTTCAATTGCATATCAGTCTCGAAGAAGAATATGCTAACTATAAAAATAAAATAACGCTAACTCATGAGTTTAATCAAGACACTAACCTGATTATCTTATCCCCCTGCGGCAATAACGATACGGAAGCCTTACGCCATATTGTTGAGATAGAAGAGAACGAGTTTTTTTTCAAAAAACACGTAATAAGAATGAGCCCTGGGTTGTCAGTCTTTTTAGCAGAGCTTTCACAGCTTAGTGATTCTGATAAGGTGATAAACGACCTCAATCATGCCGTTAATGATGATGCGGCGTATAAAGATTTTATTTCTGGTAAGAGGAGCAAAAAAGATACGCGCTTTATCTGTGCCGCACATCTGTTTGAAAAACTGCCATTTCTGAATTTAAAAATAAAAGAGAGTCGCCGGCAGCCATTAATTGATAAGATAAAAAAAGAGCTGGAGAAAAAAGAAGTTGATTATGATTTTGTAGAGCGAATTTTGCAAATGAATACTGACGATGAGATGTTCAGCGCTGACTACGAGAAATGGAAATCTGAGGTACTGAATGAAAAGTAAAAACAAAAAAAACCTATTAAATAACTTCAGAATAGGAAGGATCAGGCTCACCAACTTCAAATCATTTTCAGAACCGCTTGAACTTAACTTTGGCGACCATCAGCTTATCATTCTCGATGGGCCTAACGGTTTTGGTAAAACCACGATTTTTGACGCCATTGAAATTTCCATGACGGGAAAATTGCTAAGGGTGCGAGATAGTGATGGTAAGGTTAAAGATAAGCACCTGCTGATTAATAATTTATCTTCTTATGCGGAAATTTATCTTGAACTTCTGGACTTCAGCGGAGCAGGGCATTTAGTGATACATACCCATATTTGTGATTACAGAGGTGCTGCCAAAGATTACGATAAGAATATTGTGCGAAAAATACTTTATTACTGGCCTTTCGATGACACCGCTAATAAAGTCTTTACCACGCCATTAAATATCAGCAAATTGCAGGATATGTTGAGTTATCCAGCTATTGACTCCATGTTTACTATATTAAATTATATCCAGCAGGAAGAAGCGCTGCATTATCTGCGGGATGACCAAAAAAAACGCTACGAAAAAATTCAGCATCTTATCGGTAAAGCCGAAGGCGTAGAGGATTCTGCCAGGCTTAAAAAATTTTCAGACGAACTCAAAAAAGACATTAACAGTGAACAAGCGAGTCTTGATGAGCTGAACTCAACGTTAATTTCGCTTGAGAAGGCATCAACTGAATTATCAGCAGATGACCCGCATAGCGAGATCGTCACATTATCAGGCTCCACCATTCCGGCAGTATCAATTGATGACAGCAGCAGCCAGCTGGAGAACTGGTTGAATGCCTTAAATAAATGCAAGGTCATCTTTGAGGATGGCGAAACGTACAATAAAATAGTACTCAAGCATGAAGTCAGTAATTGGCTGAAACCTCAATACAAAAAGCGTCTAATTAATGTACTGAACTTTTCCAGCCACTCCGCGCCAGAGAAAACGGCAGTAAAATTAAATAAGCATCTAATCAGTATCGAAAAAATAATCACCAAAAACAGATCATATCAACTGATTAGTACTGAGTACAATAACCGCAGTGCGACCACCATGATGCTGGATGAAATAAAAAAGGTGTTTTCAAATCAGTACCGGCTGCATGCTACTGCGATCGGCTTTTGGAATGGAGCTAAAAATAGCGTAGACGTGATGGGTTCGATGATAAACACCGTTATCGCCAGCAGGGAAAAATTGTACGATGATTTCCACGCTCACTGGAGTAAACAACATTCAGAGGCGCAGACCGCTGTTGAATGTCCACTATGCGGCAGCATGTTCGAAGAGTTCAGCCTGCTACGTGAGGCCTGTGAGAAACAACATAGTGACCTTGTCTCTTTGCAGGATACGGCCTCTTCAGCATTAACAGAAGCAGAAAATAATTTGTGGGAAAAAATGATTTCCCCCTTAGTCAGGCGGAGTAAAAAGCTGAATAACCGGTACCAGCGTATCGATAGAAATTATGCACAGCGCTTAGCATCCCGTAGGGTGAGTCAGGATGAAGTCGCTCTGATTGCGTCTGACAGAAAATGGTTTTCTGAGTATTATCCCTCCTATAGTCAATACATATCTCCTGATGTGATTTCCGCTGGTTACAATGATGAAGATAGCTACAACCGCTTGGTTAAAACGATGTTAAATTATGACAATGAACTGCGCTTTAATGTTGACGGTGATTATGATGAAATTCTCTCAGCTGCTACCACAGCCAGACTAAAATCTAATGAGGCAGGGCAGTGGATGGGCAGCCTGGCTGATATTGATAATGATATAAAATGCATCAATAATGTGATAACTCTGAAGAAAAACAATAATTATCTGACTGCGAAAGCCAGTGTTGATGGTTCCCACGCAAAGCTTGAAAAACTTCAGAAAATTAAGGTTAAGCTTGAATCAGCAGTGAACATCTACAAAAAAAGCATTGAAGCTGATGATAAATTGATGTCAAAAGCCGTGCGTATCCCCTTTTATATTTACAGCAGCAAGATCCTACAAACGCGCTTCAGCGGTAACTTGCCGTCCAGCGGCATTGTTTTACATAGTGCAGAGAAAGGACAAGAGAGGGGCTTTTACCGGTTTTGTGCCGAGCTAAATGATAAGCACGACGCATGGAACACCATGAGTTCGGGTCAGCTCGCTGGTGTTGTGATTGCTTTTATGTTGACCATGAACAAAGTTTACCCTTCGGGTCTGAAAACCCTGCTTATTGACGATCCGGTTCAGGCGATGGACGATATCAATATGGCCTCATTCGTGCATCTTATGCGCGGGGAATTCAGCTCTCACCAGGTTATCCTCTCAACGCATGACAGCAAAGTTGCTAACTACTTGGCTTTTAAATATCAGGCATCGAAACTGAATGCGCAGCATATCAATTTGAAGAAGATCCGCCGCAGCATTGAGCCTGCATCCTGAATCCCTATTCAACGGGGAGCATGGTTCATTCATCTCCTCGTATAAACACCTTCCCCGCCAAACTAAATATGTGCAAATGTAAATTTCTGCATGCTATTATTGATAATGATTATCATTTGTATATGATAGCGCACGTCATCCAAACTTTTGCCCCGCGAAATGTCGTTTGGGGCTTTTACTCCCGTAATGGAAGCCATGCCTGAGCCGATACCCATAATATATTCAGGTATTTACTATGTTTAATTTATCAATACGTCAGGGATTTTTGCACAGCTCAATGATGATGGGAACGCTGTTTAGCGCCGCCGCAACGTCCAGCAGCGTGATGGCACAGCAAAACGACGGGGCGCCTGGCATCCCCACCAGCCAGCAACAAAAGGCAGCGCCCGCGTCTGACGAGGCGCTGATGACGGTACTCTCTCCACCGGTCAAGAAGGTGGCCGGTAGTACCGTGAGCATCAACGCCGCCGAAATGCAGCAGCGCGGCGTTAACGATTTTGGCTCAATCATGCGCTACCAGCCGCTGATCGGCGCGGTCGGCAGCAGCGGGGGTTCCGGCAGCGGAAAAAGCGGTTTCGACCGTGCGGGCTATGCGGGCTATAACATTCGTGGCCTGGAAGGTAACCGGGTGGCGCTCGACGTCGATGGCATTCCGCAGCCGGACGCCACCGGGCGCAGCTACGCCGGTCGGGCAGGAGTGAATACCTTTGGGATCGGGCGAGATTACATCGATCCGTACCTTTACGGACGGGTGGATATTGAAGCCGGGGCCACGGCAACATCGCGTGCTAACACGGCACTCGGCGGCTCTGTATCCTTCCAGCCGAAATCAGCGGATGATTATCTGCTGCCCGGCAAACCGAGCTATTTCGGCTATCAGAGCGACTACGACTCTTCGAACCGCAGCTGGCATAGCGGCATTACCGCCGCCATGGGCGATGACACGCTGCGCGGGCTGATCGCTTACAGCCGCCGCGATGGCCAGCAAACCCGCAATAACAGCGGCGTGCTGGATGCTTATCCCGCCAACTGGCATTCTGATGCGGTACTGGCTTCGGGGATTTGGCAGCCCAACGATCAGCACCGGCTTATCGGTACGGTTGATTTTTACAGCAAGGTGAATCATACCCGCTATGACAGCTGGAACAGCAGGTCAACGGCGGTTCTGGGAGATGCTAATCAGCAAAGCAACACGCGCCGCTGGGGAGTCAGCCTGAAGGATGAATGGACGCCGGATAACAACGGGATCGATTCTCTGAGCAACAAAATCTATTTCCAGCGTACCGAAGCGCATGACAATACGCTGTCGCCGCAGGAGCCGATTTCCAGAGGCTATCAGCGCACCTATTCTGATTACAACGTGAATATATGGGGTTATGAAGCCCAGCTGGCGAAAACGCTCGGCCGCCACACTCTTTTAAGCGGCGTCAACGCCAGCGTTGCGGAGACCGAACGGCCTTTCAGGCAGTCGCCAACGCAGTCGGTAACCAAACCCCAGGCCGACAGCCGCACGCTGGCGCTGGGGGCCTTTGTACAGGACAGCATGCAGTTTGATATCGCGGGTCACGGTCTGGTTGTGGTTCCGGGGTTGCGCGTGGCTCATCAGGAAACCAAACCGCAGGATGTGGGTAATTTGGCAGCAGGCACCGCCGTGCTGACACCTGAGGTTGCGCAGTCACTTTACGGCAAGACTAACAGTGATACTCAACTGCTGCCCTCCATTAGCTTCAACTATGATCTTACCCCCGGCCTGATGACTTACCTCCAGTACAAGCGCGGTGCGCAGTTCCCAAATGCCAACCAGCTCTACGGCTCCTGGAATCTGGGGAGTAACTATATCCCCGGCGCACAATATGCTTTAGTGGGCAGTACCGAACTTGATACCGAAACCAGCAATAACGTCGAGTGGGGCGTTAAGGGGCAGGTCAGCGAAGGGGTGACGTTAAACGGCTCGCTGTTTTACAACACCTATAAGAATTTTATTGCTTATACCCGCTACACCCGCGCCCAAAGTCCTGAAAAGTTCGTGAATGTTCCATCAAACCTGGCAACGATTTACCAGGCGGAAAACCGCGATAAGGCCTACATCTGGGGCGGGGAAATCAGTACCAAAATCAATTACGGAACTTGGTTCGAAGAGGTGAATGGACTGAACACGACTTTTGCCCTTGGTTACAGCCAGGGTAAATCTAAGTCCAGCTATAGCGGTGATAAGTATGTCGACCTGGATAGCGTAGCCCCTGTTAAGGCTATCGTTGGCATGGGCTGGGACGATCCGTCGCAGCGTTTTGGCGCGGCCGTCACCGCAACCTTTGTCAAAGGCAAAAAGGCAGAGGCCACTAACCGCGAATCTTACACCAATAATGGCAGTTCCCTGACCGATCCGAGCAGCGAATATACGCGCGTTCCGGGTTACGGAGTCGTGGATCTCAGCGCATGGGTGAAAGTGAGCAAAAACGTTAAGTTAAGTGGCGGTGTTTATAATCTGACCGATCGCAAATACTGGGACTACCTTAGCAGCCGCGATCTTACAGGACAGACCGCTCGCGATCGGAACGACCGTGCATTAGCCGTGATGCCGGGCCGTCATTTCCAGCTGGGCGTTAATGTCGATTTTTGACAAGGACCATGACGTTTTTCAGGCCGCGCCACGCGCGGCTTTTTTTATTACGTTTTCTCGGTATGGCCGTCGATATGTCCGAGGTCACGCTGCGGGAAGCAAACGGCTCGCAGGCGTCGCTTGATCTCGGCGGCATCCGGGAAGCCAATATCCACTTTACGATCCCAGATAAGCTGTCGATCGACGCGTATTTCATAAATCCCGCCCGTGCCGGGGATCAGCGTCACCCCACCCAGGTCGGTGTTAAAAGTGTGCAGCAGCTCCTGGGCCATCCAGCTGGCGCGCAGCATCCAGTTGCACTGGGAGCAATAGTGAATGGTAACGGTAGGCAGAGCAGTCATCATGCTTCCTCTCGCGATCTCAACGCGCAAAAAATTATCGCTGTTGGTGCAGCTGGTATTGAAAGCCGATTGATTTAGCAGACCTGTACCGACATTCGGGCTAATCAGCAGGTGCAGCGGCAATGGCCGCTCCGGCCATAAACATTCTTACCGCGCAGGCGGTCATTTCCTGCACTCGTTTAAGGCTTAATGGCGGCGCGGTGCGCTGATAAATACGCTCTTCGATTTCTGCCGTCAGTAAGGCGAGGAATTGCAGCGCGCGGATGCGGGGATCGCCGATACGCAGCACGCCGTTATCCATCGCGGAGGAAAGCAGCCGTGCCAGTTTTTCAACGCTTTCACGCGGCCCGGATTCATAAAACAGCATACCCATTTCCGAGCGTCCGGCTTCTGCCACCACCATGCGATAGACGGACAACGCCGTATTGTCAGTGGTCATCACGTTAAGCATCTGTTCACCAAAATGCTGCAGCTTTTCTTCCAGCGTCACGTTTTGCTTTCTCGGCAAATCGAGCGCGCTGGCGGCATCCGTAAGATGCCGGGTAGCATAGGTGCGGATCACCGCGCTGAACAGCTCCTCTTTCGACGGAAAATAGTTGTACAGCGTGGCTTTTGACCCCCCCAGACGTTTTGCCAGTTCGTTCATGGAGGCTCGTTCGTAGCCCATTTGCTGGAACAGCTGTGCGGCAGCGGCAACAATCGCCTCCCGGCGCGCTTCAGTGCGGACTTTCATCGCATTTCTCATGAAAAATAAATCCGAGTGTACATTCTATTGACAGAAAAATCCTGCCAGGGCATAAATAAACCGTACAGTACGGTACACTTATGAGGTTTCCCAATGTTGACCCAGATACGGCCTTTTCAATTCGTTATTATCCTGCTCTCACTGACTTTAGCCGGTTGTGCAGGCACTCAGCCCCCTCGTTATGCAGGATTAGCCAGCGCAGAACAGCTGCGGCCTAATGAGGGTGACAAGGCTTACCGGGAGCCGTGGCGTACCGGCAGCACCATTGACTGGCGTAAGTACCGCGAAGTGACGCTCGATCCGGTCGTTATTTATAGCGGTGCAGATAATCAGCTTGGCGATTTAAGTCAGCCTGACCGGGCGGAACTGGCGGACTACTTGTACCAACGTCATGCCGAAATGCTTAAAACACGCTTCACTTTTGGCAAGCGCCCCTCCGATCGCGGGTTACGCATCAGGTTGACGTTAACAGGGGCTGAGACCACCACGCCGGTGATTGGCACTTTCACAAAATTTGACCTGGCAGGCGGGCCCTACAATATCGTGCAGGCGGTGCGGGGAAGGGAGGGGTTAATGACTGGCTGGGTGAGCTATGCGGTGGAAATTTATCAGGCTGATAACAATCAATTGTTACAGGCATACATCACTAAACAATATCCGAATGCGATGAACGTCAGTGCAAGTATTGGTTCACTCGCAGCCGCCAGGGTAGGCATTGATAAGGGTGCCGACCAGCTGTTGTCCATGCTGGAGTAAACGTAATTTCCGTCAACCAGCGGGCGGCCATCGTGCCGCCTGTTTACACACTTAAGCCGATCGGGGATAGCGCAGGGCCTCAATCAAACGGGCAAATGCCAAGGTATGCTGTTTGCGGCTGGGATAGTAAAGATAATACCCGGTGAAAGGTTCAGACCAGTCGGTCAATACACGCTCTAAGCGGCCATTCTCCAAATGAGCATTAACGGCATCTTCCGGCACGAAGGCTAACCCCAATCCGCCGATGGCCGCCTCAATGCGCGGCTCCAGGCTGTTAAAAATCAGCTGTCCTTCCACACGTACCCGTATTTCTCTGCCTTCTTTTTTGAACTCCCAGGCATAAAGATCGCCCATCGTGGGCAGGCGTAAATTGATGCAGGAGTGATGCTGCAAGTCCTGCGGCGATTGCGGCCGGCCGTGGCTGGAGAAATAATCTGGCGAACCGACCACGGCCATGCTCCAGTCCGGCCCGATGCGCACGGCGACCATGTCCTTAGCCACCTGCTCCCCCAGACGGACTCCGGCGTCATAACGGCCGCTGACAATGTCGGTCAGGGTATTGTCGACGGTGATTTCGACATTGACGTCGGGATATTGCTTTAAAAAGGGGTGTAGCGCGGGCCAGAGGGTCGTTTTTACCGCATGATGGCCGGCGTTGAGACGAATATTTCCCGCCGTCTTCTCACGCATTTCGCTCATAGCAACAAGCTGTGACTCTATCTCTTCCAGCCGGGGGGCAATGGCATTGATCAGCCGTTCACCCGCTTCCGTTGGCGAAACGCTACGCGTGGTGCGAGTGAGAAGGCGCAGGGCCAGCCGTTCTTCGAGTGCACGGATCGAGTGGCTGAGCGCCGACTGTGACACGCCCAGTCGGGCCGCTGCCCGGGTGAAGCTGCGTTCCCGTGCTACCATCATCAGGGAAATCAGATCGTTGAAATTATCCTTTAACACGCTTCACCCTCTCATTCGCCGTTACGCCGCATTCAACCAGTGTAGCGCTACCTTCAACCAAGACGAAAAAACTCAAAAAGGTGGCGCTGCTGCGGTCTTTACTGCCGGTACTGTTCGTCGGAAACCTGCTCCAGCCAGTCCACAACTTTACCTTCCTGCGCTTCGGCAATTGCGATATGGGTCATGGCGGAATCGGCAGCGGCCCCGTGCCAGTGTTTCACCTCCGGGCGGATCCAGACGATATCACCCGCGTTAATCGCCTGAGCTTCCTGCCCCCACTCCTGCACCCATCCCTGGCCGGCGGTCACGATCAACGTCTGACCAAGCGGATGGGTATGCCAGGCCGTGCGTGCCGAGGGTGAAAAGGTCACCGTCGCACCGCCAACCCGTGCCGGTTCACTGGCGTTGAACGGTGCGTTTATCTTCACCGCGCCGGTAAAGTAATCTGCCGGCCCGTCGACCGTGGGTTTGCTGCCGTGCTTAATAATCTCGATCATCAATCTCTCCTCTGTTCAGTGACGTGGCCGTGCGCTGCTGATGCGCCTGCCGCCGTCCGGTCTCAATGAATGACTGCTTAATCATAAGGTATTTCGCCGGGCGCATTCAGTACGCATGGCAGCTAAACGTCATGAGATGAATTCATTAATAGTGCAAATTCTCTACCATCGCGGGTTATTGCCGCGGCTTGCCGCCTGTCACGCCGTACCGTCGCAGACCTGCCGCCCGTGCACCCGCATCTGGTCATCGGTTAATTGCTATCAAACTGGGCTAAGTGATTGACAATACATAGAGAGTTCTCATAACGTGAATGACCGCCTGATATCATTGTAGAGAATATGGAATATGACCACGCGTTATGCTGACAGAATGGAGGGCGTGAAGCCTTCGGCCATCAGGCAGCTGCTGCAGTACGGGGCCGACCCGAACATTATCTCATTCGGTGGCGGTTATCCCGACGCCAGCCTGTTTCCCGCCAGCGAATTACAGGCAATTTTTACCGAGCTGCTTTCCGGGCCGGGTGAACTATCTTTGCAATACACCCATTCTACCGGTATGCCCAAGCTAAGAGAGCAGATAGCGGCCAGAATGGCGGCTGACGGCGTGACGACCGAACAAGATAATGTATTGATATTGCAGGGAAGTCAGCAAGGACTGGATTTGGCAGCCAGGCTGCTGATCAACCCTGGTGACCTGGTGGCCACCGAAGCGCCCACTTTTCTCGGCGCGCTGATCGCCTTCAATCCCTGTCAGCCTGAATATCTCGCTATCCCAATGGATGAGGATGGCATGATGACCGAGGTGCTGGAGCAGCAGCTCCAGGCCGGCAGGCGGATCAAACTTCTTTATACCGTGCCGGACTTCCATAATCCCACCGGGATTACCCTGTCGCTGGCGCGCCGCCGCCATCTTATCCGGCTGGCGAATCAGTACGACTTTATTATTCTTGAGGACTCGCCTTACCGTGAGGTGCGCTATCAGGGGGAAAAGGTCGCCACCCTGAAAAGTATGGATAGTGAAGGGCGGGTGATCTACTTTGGCAGCTTCTCGAAAATTCTTGCACCTGGCCTGCGTCTGGGCTGGTCGGTTGCCTCTTCTGAAATCACGGAAAAGCTCGGTCTGCTGAAGCTGGCGGCGGATACGCAGTGCAGCACGCTCAATATGGCCGCGGTGTCGCTTTATCTTGAACGCCACGATCTTGACGCACATATTCAGGTCATCAAAGCGCGCTATCTGGCTAAAAAAGAAACGATGATGTCGGTGCTGAAAAGCGAGTTCCCGGCGGACATCCGTTACACCAATCCGCACGGTGGGCTGTTTACCTGGCTGGAATTCCCTGAAAGCTTTGATAGCGAGAAGTTTATGCTCGAGTATGCGGTGCCGCAGGCCAGGGTTGCCTGGGTGCCGGGGGCGACCTTCTTCCCGACGCAACAGCGCAAAAACTTTGCCCGCTTCAGCTACTCCACGCACAGTGAAGAAAAAACGCTTCAGGGGATGTCAGCGCTGGCCCGGCTGTTGAAGAAA
Source organism: Erwinia tasmaniensis Et1/99 (assembly GCF_000026185.1). Taxonomy (NCBI): domain Bacteria; kingdom Pseudomonadati; phylum Pseudomonadota; class Gammaproteobacteria; order Enterobacterales; family Erwiniaceae; genus Erwinia; species Erwinia tasmaniensis. The sequence goes on along the minus strand of NC_010694.1, from coordinate 1,965,150 downwards.
CATCTGTAATTTTCTGGCGCACCGCACGGAGATCGAAAGCGATTTACCCTTAGTCAGCTAAACTGGTTGCTGAATCGCAATCCGGAGGAACTGATGAGCAAAGTATTTATTATTGGTGCGGCGGGAAACGTGGGTCGCCGTCTGGTAAAACGCCTGGTGCAGCACGGGCATCAGCCCGTGGCGCTGCATCGTCAGGCAGAGCAGGGTGAACAGCTGAAACGGCTCGGCGCGCTCCCCGTCAACGGCAGCCTGACCGACGTCGACGAGGGCGATTTTTCCGGGCTGATGCAGGGGTGCGACAGCGTGATATTCACCGCCGGAGCAGGTGGGAAAGGTGGCGAGGAGAACACCAACGCCATTGATGGCCGGGGGCTTGAGCTGGCTGTTACGGCCGCGCAGCAGGCTGGCATCTCGCGCTTCCTGCTGGTTTCTGCCTTTCCAGAAGCCGGGCGCGGACGACAGCCGTCACCCGGTTTCGAGCACTATATGGCGGTGAAGAAGCAGGCAGACGTGCATCTGGCCGCGAGCGATCTTGACTGGGTGATCCTGCGACCCGGCACGCTGATGGATGACGCTGGTAATGGTAAAGTGAGCGCCGGACTGGCCGTTCCTTACGGCAATATTTCCCGCGACAACGTGGCGGCCGCGCTGGTCGCGCTGGTCGAACAGCCGCAGGTGAAGCGCGTCATTATTGAGCTGACGGATGGTGATACGCCTGTGGACGATGCGATAAAAGCGCTAGCCTAAGCTGTTGTCGGGGCGCGGCGGGATAATACCTGCTGTGATTAACATTCTGTCGCGCCAAAGTATCGGAATAAGGGGTCAAAGACCTTATTCTCGGAATCTTTACCTGTGAAAGCTCCTCGCTAAGCATTATATTCCGCACAGAACACGGCAGGCGTTAAGCCGCGTTGAAAAGAGTGAGAGTGAATGGCTGACTCTTATATTTCATAATGACTATGTGGCGAGATAAACATGCTGTTAAAACGCAGTGGTACTATTGCAGTTGTTCTGTTGATAACGTTTGCCGTATCGGCCTGTGGCATGTCTCATCGCGGCAGGAACACCGCTATCGGCACGGGCGTTGGTGCAGTCGGCGGTGCCGTCCTGACGGGCGGCAGCACATGGGGAACTCTCGGCGGGGCGGCGATAGGCGGTATCGTCGGTCATCAGGTTAGCCGTTAACTCTTGGGGTGTCGGGGGCGGTGAATCTGCTCTCCGGCACCCGTCTTTGCCGGTTGTGCGACCAATAGTCCAATTCACTTAAACTTTCACTATTCAACTGGCATTTATATGGAAATGATTATCAGAAGATACCTACCCGCCGATTTTCCACAGGTTATTGCCGTTTTTCGGCGAGCGATACGCAGCATCTCTGCAAGGGATTACAGTCAGCAACAGACTGATGCCTGGAGCCAGGCCGATCCTGACGAGCTACGGCGGCGGTTAGACAGTAGCGACGTGTGGGTCGCCAGTCATGATAATATCATTGCAGGTTTCACCAATCTTGAGGCCGGCGGTTATCTCGATTTGTTATTTACCGATCCAGAATACCAGCGTAACGGCGTGGCGACATTATTGTTGGATAAGCTGGAGCGGGCCGCGATTGAAAAAGGGCTGACGCATATCATGACTGAAGCGAGTATCACGGCCAAACCCTTCTTTATGCAGCGAGGCTATCAGCTGGTAGAGCAGCAGAGCGTAGTCGTGCGTGGTCAGGAATTTATCAACTTCCGTATGCGCAAGCCTCTCCTGTCGTTGGGCTAATAAGATTGCACCGAAACAGCCAAAACTGATACCAATTGTTCAAAGGGATTGAATAATGACTGTCAACCTTCGACGTTCGCGCCAGGATGAAGCAGAACAACTCCTTGCTATCTGGTGCCGTTCAATAGACGAAACGCACGATTTTTTATCACCCGCAGACCGGAAGGCGATTGAATCAGAGCTACGTGATTTTTTGCCTGACGCACCGCTATGGGTTGGCGTGACCTCTCAAGATCGCCCGATTGCCTTTATGCTGCTGTCAGAACATCATCTGGAGGCCTTATTCGTCGATCCTGATGCGCGCGGGGGCGGCGTTGGCAGGCTGTTGGTGTCCCATGCACTGACATTGATCCCAACGCTAACCACTGATGTTAATGAGCAAAATCATCTGGCGGTAGGATTTTATAAAAAGCTGGGGTTTGTCGTTACCGGAAGATCGCCGACCGACGATCGGGGACGTCCTTATCCGTTATTACATTTAAGTTACTGTCACCCTTCCTTCATAAAAAAAGTGTAGATGTTATTATCTCAGCAAGGCGGAGTAGGAAGATTGCACGTCTTGTATGTGAATTTTAATGTTTGAGAGGGAAATTATGCACGTTTTACCAAAGTCGATACTTTTGACACTGTCGTTCGCCAGCGCGTCAGTCTTTGCGGCACAGACTTCATCGACCTGTCCTGTACAGAATTATGACATGGCACTGCGCTACCAGCAGAAATCTGCCGAAGTCATGGCCCTACAGCTACAGACCTATCGACTTGCTCAGGAACGTTTCGATCAGAAGGTCAGTCAGTTAAGCGCGCCGGAAAAAGCCGCAGTGGTACTGGATTTGGATGAAACGGTTATTGATAACAGCGCCCTGCTGGTGAGAGATGTTGAGAAATGCCATGACTATACCCAGTGGGATACCTGGAACAGTTGGGAACAGCACGGTAATCCCACTCTGATCCCAGGGGCAAAAGCCTTCCTCGACAATGCAGATAGCAAAAAGGTCCGTATTTTTTATGTTTCCGATCGCTTTGAGAAAAATAAAGCTCAGACTATCGCAACATTAAAAAAATTAGGGCTGCCACAGGTTTCTGAACAGAATATCTTGCTGGATACTGAACCTAAAGAGCAGCGCAGGCAGAAAATAATGCACGATTACCAGATCATCATGCTGTTTGGTGACAGTTTGCCTGACTTCGCGGTACAGTTTAAACCTAAGAAAAGTGCTGACAGCCAGCGTCAGTTAGTCACAGAGAGCGCCAAACACTTCGGCGACGACTGGTTTGTACTGCCAAATGCCGGCTATGGTGCCTGGTCTAAATACGAGACCGAGGCGTGGAAAGAGAATAAATAACGGTCATCCGCGCCTGTCTGTTTCATCTGCCCCGCAATACCGACAAAAAAAAAGCGCCCCTTTGGGGGCGCTTTCCGCTGGTAAGGCATTAACCGCGTTTCGCTCTTTCCTGCAATACGTTGGCCGCAATACGATCGCCCGTAGCCTTATCGATATTACGCCAGTACTCGAACGCGCGTGAAAGGACCGGTTCTTCCACACCGTTCAGCAGGTGCCCGGTGACATTATTCACCAGACGGTCACGCGCAGCGGCATCCATGACTTTGTTAACCAAATCATTGGCCTGGCCGTAATCATCATCATCGGCGCGCAGGGTGTAGGCAGAGCGCACCATATCCCCCTGGGAAGACCAGGTCGAATCCGTTGGATAGCGTTCGCCGTCTGCCGCAGGCCCACCTTTTGAATTAGGTGCATACACCGGATCGGAAACGGGGGTGATGCGCATCGCGCCGTCTTTGCTGTAGCTGTTCACCGGTGACTGAGGCGCGTTGACCGGGATCTGCTTGTAGTTCACCCCCAGTCGCGCGCGGTGAGCATCGGCATAGGCAAAGATACGACCCATCAGCATTTTATCCGGGCTCAGGCCAATCCCCGGCACCAGGTTATTCGGCTCAAATGCCACCTGCTCAATTTGCGCGAAGTTATCCGTAGGATTGCGATCCAGCACCAGTTTACCGACCTTGATCAGCGGATAGTCGCTATGCGGCCAGACTTTGGTAAGGTCGAACGGGTTGTAGCGGTAGGTTTCGGCATCAGCAAACGGCATGATCTGCATGTGCAGCGTCCAGCTTGGTGCATTGCCACCCTTTATCGCGTTAAACAGATCGCGCGTGTGATAGTCGCCATCCTGACCGGCCAGCGTATCGGCATCTTCCTGGGCCAGAAAATCAACGCCCTGGTCGGTTTTAAAGTGGTATTTCACCCAAAACTTTTCGCCCTGGGCGTTGACCCACATATAGGTATGGCTGGAATAACCATTCATATGACGCCAGGTTTTTGGAATGCCGCGATCCCCCATCAGCCAGGTAACCTGATGGGCAGACTCTGGAGATAACGTCCAGAAATCCCACTGCATATCATTATCACGCAGGTTGTTATCCGCACGGCGTTTCTGGGAGCGGATAAAATGCTGGAATTTCATCGGGTCGCGGATAAAGAACACCGGAGTGTTATTCCCGACCATATCGTAATTACCTTCGCTGGTATAAAACTTTATGGAGAAGCCGCGCGGGTCACGCCAGGTATCCGGACTGCCGCGTTCACCCGCCACGGTAGAAAAGCGCATCACCACATCGGTTTTTACGCCGGGCTGGAAGAGGGCGGCCTTCGTATATTGGCTAACATCTTCAGTCACCTCAAAGTGACCGAAAGCACCGCTGCCTTTGGCGTGTGGCTGACGCTCCGGAATACGTTCACGGTTGAAGTTGGCCATCTGCTCGATCAGGTAATGATCGTGCAATACGATAGGGCCATCGGGACCGACGGTTAAAGAATGCTCGTCACTGGCTACAGGAATACCCGCGTCAGTTGTTGTTGGCTTACGCACGTCATCGCTCATTGCTTATACTCTCCATGTTTCAATGGTTATTGCTGCTGTAAGAGTAGTACATAAACTCTGAAAATGGGTCGAGCTTTGCGTATTTCTTAATCAACTGATTGCATTAGGCTTAGGATGATACTTCGCCGCCGGCCACAGCCAGATAATCCCTGGGTTTGATCTGTGCTACAGAGGGCGACGGCCATAAGGTGGGGTCATTTAAGCTGGCTTTTTCATCTTCAACTTTTATGACTCTCTCCCATGGCATAGTTCTTGCTATTCAATCAATATGGTTTTTTTATTTACAGGTTCGACTATGGCCCTCTCAGCTCTGGATTTTCTCCTCGCTTCAAAGAAAAGTGAAATCACTGGTCTACAGCAGCTATTGCAGATGGGAAAGTTGGTAGGGGCGATAAGTCAACTGGTCCACGTCCTGCAAAGAGAGCGCGGCACTGCTAATATCTATCTTTGTTCGCAGGGTAAAATGTGGGGCGATCGGCTGTATGGTCGGGCTTTAAAGGTTCAGCAGGCGGAGCAGATAGTGCATCAGCAGCTAGCCGAATTAGATCCAATGAACTCTGGCTTATCGAACGCTTCACGTCTTTTTAGCCGCATCGCCGCCTTTTTACACAGCCTGAGCACGCTGCCGTTGTTAAGAAAACAGGTACAGGAGCTGACGATCGGTCAGCCAGAGGCCATGCTGCAATATTGTGAGGCGATCCGCACCCACCTGGCGCTGATCTTTGAGGCCGCTGACGCGTCGTGCGACCCACTGATTTCACGTTCGTTGCTGGCTATGTTCAGCTTTATGCAGGGAAAAGAGCTTGCCGGTCAGGAACGCGCGCTAGGCGCCGCCGGTTTTGCTGCCTGTCATTTTACCGACCGTACGCATCAGCAGCTTCTCGATCTTATTGACGGGCAGGAGCGCTGTTTTCAAACTTTCTTCGAGTTTGCCGATGCCCGTTGTGTGGCACTTTGGCAGCGGCAGTTAGCCCATGACAGCAGCGAGTTTGAGCGTTTGCGGCGTATCGCCTGCACGCTGGTAACGCCGATTGGGCAGCCGCAGGAGCTGGCGCTGCGCTGGTTTGAACTGGCCACTACGCGCATTGACGGCATGAAACAGGTTGAAGAACGGCTGGAAACCATTCTTATGGCGTGCTGTCGCCAGCGTATCCTTGACGCCGAAACTTCACGGCTGCGTCAGGAAAAAGAGATGGTACTGATCCCCCCCCATGACAATCACTACCCGGCGCTTATCCCCCCGCAGCTGAGCCGCTCAATCCTGGAACTTGTCCAGCAGCAGTCTCGCCAGTTACAGGCTCAGGATGCAGAGCTGGCAAATTTGAGATCGACGCTTGCCGAGCGCAAGCTTGTTGAACGAGCAAAGGGACTATTAATGCAACATCACGCAATGACAGAACCACAGGCACATAAGGCGCTGCGCGAGATGGCGATGAAACAGAACAAAAAGCTGGTGGAAATTGCTGAAGCCATCATCTCGGTAGCCGCCGTACTGGGCAAGACCTCTTTGTGAGAACCTATGAATTGCCTGCACTGTTAGTGTGCCATCAGGCGGTGCATGATTAACCGCAGCAGTGCAATAGCGATGTTTTAGCAAGTCTGATTTTTAGCAAACCATTGATATAAATCTATTTTTGAGTTGTTGGCATACATCCTGCATAATAAAATTCACATTATGTACTAGGCCAATGGCGGTTTAGTCGTCATCTCGGATAAAGGCGTCCGTTAGCGTTCAGAAAACTGAATGCTAACCGGACGCTTTTTTTTTGCTCTTTTTTCAACGTCACGGGAAGCTGCAATGGCGCAAAACGATAGAACACCTGAAAGGTCGCTGACTCGCCGCCGGTTTATAGCAGGAAGCGCAGCGCTGGGCACCAGCATGATAATGCCGGGCTTTATGAACAGCGTTTGGGCCGCCGGATCGGATGCACCAGAGAAGAAAGAGATTCGGGTCGGCTTTATTCCTCTGACCGACTGCTCTTCTGTGGTGATGGCGGCAGTGAAAAAGTTTGATGAGAAATATGGTATCAAAATCACACTGTGCAAGGAGTCAAGCTGGGCATCAGTGCGAGACAAACTGGTGTCGGGTGAGCTGGATGCCGCACACGTCCTGTACGGGCTGGTCTATGGGCTACAGCTCGGCGTCTCCGGGCCGCAGCACGATATGGCGATGCTGATGACGCTCAATCAAAACGGGCAGGCGATCACCCTGTCAAATCAGTTAAAAGCCGCCGGGGTGACGGACGCCGCGGCGTTGAAAAAGCGGATCGATGCCAGCGCTAAGGGAACCTATACCTTTGCGCAGACGTTCCCAACGGGTACGCACGCCATGTGGCTTTATTACTGGCTGGCAAACGCCGGTATTCATCCGTTTAACGATGTGCGTAACGTTGTCGTACCGCCGCCGCAAATGGTGGTGAATATGAAGACCGGCAATATGAACGGCTACTGCGTGGGCGAGCCATGGAACCAGCGGGCCATTCTCGATGATATTGGCTATACCGTCGCCACCACACAGGAGATCTGGCCAGATCATCCCGAAAAAATTCTTGGCACAACCTCCTCATGGGTTGCGGAAAATCCCCATTCTGCCCGCGCGCTGACGGCTGCGGTGCTTGATGCCTCGCGCTGGATAGACACCTCGAATGCTAACCGGATCGAAACGGCGCAGGTCGTCGCGGCGCGTGCCTATGTCAACACCTCGGTTGAAACCATTCAGGGGCGGATGTTGGGCGATTATGAAAATGGTTTGGGGAAAAAATGGAAAGACGCCCACGCCATGCGCTTCTTCAACGACGGGGCGGTCAACTATCCCTATTACTCTGACGGCATGTGGTTTCTCACTCAACACAAACGCTGGGGGTTACTCAACACAGACCCTGATTATCTGGCCGTTGCACAAAAAATCAATCGTATCGAAATCTACAAACAGGCCGCTACGGCGGTGGGCGGTATCAACCTGCCCGCACACGATATGCGCAGCAGCACCCTGATTGATGGGAAGGTCTGGGATGGCAGCAATCCCGCTGAGTATGCCAACAGTTTTGCCATGAAACGCTAAGTGAGGCCAGAGATGTCTATAAACTCAAAAAGCAATGTCGTTGAAATGACCGAGCCTGTGCACGCAGAGGTCGTGGTGCTCAAAACCGCGCCCGCTAAGCCGGGAAAAAACGCCTACCGTTTCCTGAACCGTCAACTTATACGCCGCATTGGGCAGAGAATCATTCCGGCAATACTGGGGTTGGTGGTGCTGTTAGCCATTTGGCAGATTGCGGCGCTAAGCAGTAAGGGTTTTCCCACTCCGCTGAAAAGCCTGGCAGCGGCGAAGGTCATTTTTGCCGATCCGTTTTACATTGCCGGGCCTAACGACATGGGGATTGGCTGGAACCTGTTGGCGTCACTGAGGCGCGTGGCCACCGGCTTCGGATTAGCGGCGATGGTGGGTATTCCTGCCGGTTTCCTTATCGGCCGCTTTCATTTTATCGCCAATATGTTTAATCCGATCATTTCGCTGCTGCGCCCGGTGAGTCCGTTGGCGTGGCTGCCTATCGGTCTTCTGTTGTTCCAGCGCGCAGAACCCGCGTCGGCGTGGACCATTTTCATCTGCTCAATCTGGCCGATGATCCTTAATACCGCTGAGGGCGTCAAACGCATCCCGCAAGATTATCTCAACGTGGCACGGGTGCTGAACCTCAGCGAATTCACCGTGATGCGCAAAATTCTTTTCCCGGCGGTATTACCTTACATCCTCACCGGGGTGCGCCTGTCCATCGGTATTGCATGGCTAGTTATCGTCGCGGCAGAAATGCTGACCGGCGGCGTGGGGATTGGTTTCTGGATCTGGAACGAATGGAACAACCTCAATGTGGAAAACATCATTATTGCCATTGTACTCATTGGCGTAGTGGGCATGGTGCTTGAGCAGGGGCTTATGGCTATTGCCCGCCGTTTTAGTTACGACAACCGCTAGGAAAAGCCGGATATGACAAATATAAAATCCATTATTCGCGTTGAAAACGTCAGTCAGAGCTTCAGCACGGCAAAAGGGCCATTTCTGGCACTCGACAATGTGAGTTTTTCTATCGCTGAAGGCGAGACCGTCAGCCTTATCGGTCATTCTGGCTGCGGGAAATCCACCTTACTAAACCTGATAGCCGGGCTAAGTCGTCCGAGTGAGGGGGTGCTGCTTTGCGACAATCGGGAAATTACCGATCCTGGTCCTGAACGCGGCGTGGTCTTTCAGAATCACTCGCTGCTGCCCTGGCTATCGACCTACAACAACGTTGCACTGGCCGTCAACCAGGTCTTTAAGGGGGTGATGAGCAAAAGTGAAATGCATGACTGGATAGTACACAACCTGGAACTGGTGCATATGGGCCACGCGCTGGACAAGCGCCCCGGCGAGATTTCGGGCGGCATGAAGCAGCGGGTAGGTATAGCCCGCGCGTTAGCGATGAAGCCGAAAGTGCTGTTGATGGATGAACCCTTTGGCGCATTAGACGCTTTGACCCGTGCCCATTTGCAGGATGCGGTGATGAATATCCAGATGCGTCTTAAGACAACCATTCTGCTTATCACCCATGACGTCGATGAAGCCGTGCTGCTATCAGATCGGGTCATGATGATGACCAACGGCCCTGCGGCGAAGGTTGGCGAGATTTTACAGGTTGACCTGGTGCGCCCACGCTCCAGGTTAGCGCTGGCGAACGACCCACTATTTCACCAATATCGTCAGCAGGTACTGCAATTCCTGTATGAAAAACATCAGGCGGTCGCCTGACATACCCGGCGGGAAATGTGCGATGGATAAACCCACTTTGATTGTGATTGGCAATGGGATGGCGGGAATAAGGCTGGTTGAAAGGCTGTGCGAGCTGGCCCCTGAACGCTATCGCATTCAGATTATTGGTGATGAGCCGCAGGGAGCCTATAACCGTATCCTGTTAACGCCGGTGCTCTCGGGGGAGAAATCTTTTGCCGAGATCGTCACGCACGAGCCTTCGTGGTATCAGCAGCATAACGTAACGTTTATCGCGGATACGCTGGTGGCAGAAATTTGCCGTGAGGAGCGCACCGTCAGGGCGGGAGATAAAACGCTATCGTACGACCATCTGCTGATTGCCACGGGGTCACTCCCTTTTATGCCACCACTGCCGGGTGACAACTTAGCCGGTATTCATGGTTTTCGTACTCAGCAGGACGTAGAGCGCATTCTTCATCAGCATTATCGCGGGCAGCCGACCGTGGTGATCGGCGGCGGCGTGTTGGGGATTGAAGCCGCAGCAGCGCTGGCGCTGCGCGGCATGGCGGTGACGTTGCTGCACCAGGGAACGTATTTAATGGATCGGCAGCTCGACCCCCAGGCCGCGGAACTGTTGCTTAGCAGCCTGTTGGCACGCGGCATCAACATCTTATTGCAGGCAAAAACCGCCGGATATGTCGGGGATGCGGCAGGCAACGTGCAGGCGGTTAGGTTAGACGATGGACGTGAAATTCGTGCCCAACGGGTGGTGATTGCCGTCGGCGTGCGTCCTAATATCGCGCTGGCCAGGGCCGCCGGATTGCGGTGCGAACGCGGGATCAGGGTTAATGGCGAGATGCAGACTTCCGACCCGTATATTTCGGCCATTGGTGAATGTTGTCAGCTGGGGGAAACGACCTTTGGCCTGCTGGCACCGTGCTGGCAGCAGGCCGGGGCGCTCGCCGCCCGGCTTGCGGGTGTGGTGACCGTTCCTCCTGACGGTGGCATCGTGCCGCTGCGGCTCAAGGTGACCGGCCTCAATTTATTCTGCGCCGGGGAGCTGAATGGCAATGACGACATCCAGATCCACAGCACGTTTGATCCTGTAAACGGCGATTATCGTCGTCTGCTGTTTCGCAAAAACCAGCTGGCGGGCGTGCTGCTGTGGGGAGATATCGGCGATGGCCCGCGCTATTTATCGTCTTTAGGCCCTGGCCACACCGACCCCGCTCGGGTCAGCGTATTTAGCCCTGTTGAAGAGCCAGTCCCCTCACAGCGTCAGCCTGTTACCCCAGAACAGTTACCCATCAAGGTGACGAGGAGTCTCGTAATGTCAAAACCCGTATTAGTGATGGCCGGACACGGTATGGTCGGTCATCATTTCCTCCAGCAGCTGGTCAAACGTGAACTGCATTTGCAGTATCAGGTGATCGTATTTGCAGAAGAAACGTCACCGGCCTACGACCGCGTTCATCTCTCAGAACTGTTCTCCGGGCGCAGTGCCCAATCGCTGTCGATGGTTGAAGACGGCTTCTTTGAGTCGAACGGCATTGAACTGCGGCTGGGGCGCGGCGTCGACCGCGTGGATACCCGACATCGTTTTGTGGTCGACAGGTTCGGCCATCAAACCGCCTATGACCTGCTGGTGCTGGCGACGGGCTCTTATCCGTTTGTTCCCGCCATTCCGGGTAACGATGCCCCGGGCTGCCTGGTATACCGCACGCTCGACGATTTGGCCTCGATTAAAGCCTGCGCTCAACAAGGCAAGGTGGGGGTAGTGGTCGGCGGTGGTCTGCTGGGGCTGGAGGCCGCTAACGCGCTTAAGCATCTTGGATTGCAAACGCACGTTGTTGAATTTGCGCCCCGGCTCATGGGCGTGCAGCTTGATGAGGAGGGGGCAGGCATGCTGCGCCGAAAAATCGAGGCGCTGGGCGTGCAGGTACATACCGGGAAGGAAACGCGGCGCATTGTGGCGGGTGAAACGTCCGGTTACCGGATGGAGTTTGCCGATGGTGGCCATCTTGACACTGACCTGGTGCTGTTCTCGGCGGGGATCCGCCCCAACGACCGGTTGGCTAGAGAGAGCGGGCTGGAGGTCGGGCCTCGCGGCGGTATAGTGATTAACGATCGCTGTCAGACATCCGATCCTGCCGTGTTTGCCATCGGCGAATGCGCGCTGTGGAACGGTCAGACTTTCGGTCTGGTCGCGCCAGGATATCAGATGGCACGCACGCTGGCAGACACCTTATCTGGAAGCGAGGTCACTTTCAGAGGGGCTGATATGAGCACCAAACTGAAGCTGCTGGGCGTCGAGGTCGCCTCGATCGGCGATGCGCACGGTCGTGCTGCCGGCAGCCAAAGCTACAGCTGGAACAATGGCCCGGAAGGCGTGTACAAAAAAATCGTTGTCTCACAGGATCGCAAGCGCTTGCTCGGTGCGGTGCTGGTTGGGGATAGCCGTGAATACAGTGCGCTGCTACAGATGATGCTTAACGATATGCCGCTCCCTGCCAGTCCCGAAGGGTTGATTCTACCTGTCGCGGCAGGCACGGCATCACCGGGCCTGGGGGTTGCCGCGCTGCCGGACGGAGCACAAATATGCTCTTGTCATCATGTCAGCAAGGCCGATATCTGCAATGCGGTGAAGGAAGGTAACGCGGATATGGCGGCGATAAAGGCCTGCACCCAGGCGGCGACCGGCTGTGGTGGCTGCGCGGCGCTGACGAAACAGGTGATGGAGTTCGCGCTCGCCGGACTGGGCGTTGAGGTGAAAAAGGATATCTGCGAGCACTACGCCTATTCACGGCAAGAACTTTATCATCTGGTACGCATCGGCAATATTCGTAGCTGGGAAGAGCTTCTGGGCAAACACGGGCAGGGGCAGGGTTGCGAGATCTGCAAGCCGCTGGTTGGGTCGATCCTCGCCTCATGTTGGAATGAATATCTGCTTAAACCGCAGCACCTGCCGCTACAGGATACTAACGACCGCTATTTTGCCAACATTCAGAAAGACGGAACTTACTCCGTCGTGCCGCGCGTTCCCGCCGGAGAAATTACCCCGGATGGATTAATCGCCATCGGCCGGGTCGCCCGGCGCTACAACCTTTACAGCAAAATCACCGGCGGGCAGCGCGTGGATCTGTTCGGCGCTCGTCTTGAACAGCTGCCGGAAATCTGGCAGCAGCTGGTTGAGGCCGGGTTTGAAACCGGCCACGCCTACGGTAAATCACTGCGGACGGTGAAATCCTGCGTCGGCTCCAGCTGGTGTCGCTACGGCGTACAGGACTCGACCTCGCTGGCGCTGATACTGGAGAACCGTTACAAGGGGCTGCGCGCACCACACAAAATAAAGATGGCGGTCTCTGGATGCACGCGCGAATGCGCCGAGGCACAAAGTAAAGATGTCGGCGTGATAGCGACCGATAAAGGATGGAACCTGTATGTCTGCGGCAACGGTGGGATGAAACCACGTCATGGCGATCTTCTGGCACAGGACATGAGCACCGATGAGGTCATTCGCACGGTCGATCGCTTCCTTATGTTTTACATCCGCACCGCCGATCGACTGCAACGCACCAGCACGTGGAGGGATAATCTGGAAGGCGGCATGGACTATTTGCGTCAGGTGGTGCTGGAAGACAGCCTTCACATCGCCGCCGAACTGGAAAGCGAGATGAACCTGGTCGTCGACACCTACCAGTGTGAGTGGCAAACGACCCTCGCCGACCCCGATCGTCTGGCGTTTTTCAAACCCTTTGTCAACAGCGACCAGCCGGATGAGTCAGTAGTGATGGTGTCAGAGCGGCAGCAGATCCGCCCGGCGACTTATGAGGAACGTCAGGCATTTTCACCGGCGGCAGCGGTACAGCCACAGGATGTTGGTGAAGGTTGGGTAGACGTCTGCGAACTTAGCCGTATCCCCGCAAACGCCGGCGTGGCGGCGCGTCTGGCCGGCCAGCAGATTGCACTGTTTCACCTGCCTGACCACCCTCAGCGGGTATTCGCCCTGAGTAACCATGAGCCTGGCAGCGACGCTAACGTATTAGCACGCGGATTAGTCGGCGATGTAAAAGGCGAGCCGGTGGTCATTTCTCCGCTCTACAAACGGCGCTTTCGCCTGGAGGACGGTTGCAGCATCGATGATGCCGATACCGCATTGCGTGTTTGGCCGGTAAAAATCGACAATGGCCGCGTTTGGGTGGGGAAAGGGCCGGTAGCGAAGGCCGATAATACCGCGACTATCATTCAGACGGTCAGCTTATGAGATGTTATCCAACTGCGGTTTCAACCACCTGCGCTTACTGCGGCGTGGGGTGCGGTGTCAGGATGCAGCCACAGGCTGAAGGCTTCACGGCCAGCGGCGAGATGTCACACCCTGCCAATCTGGGAAAACTGTGCGTTAAAGGCGCAGCCCTGGGGGAAACCCTGAACCTGACCGGGCGTCTGTTGCAGCCAGAAATCCGGCGCGTGCCGGTGAGCTGGTCACAGGCGCTGGATGCCGTGGCGCAGGGGCTACAGGATACCATTCGCCAACATGGCCCGCAGTCCGTTGCCTTCTATGGTTCCGGTCAACTGCTGACGGAAGATTATTATGTCGCTAATAAACTGATGAAAGGATTTATCGGTAGCGGAAACATGGATACCAACTCGCGGCTGTGTATGGCTTCTGCGGTCGTCGGGTATAAACGTGCCTTTGGTGCCGATGCTGTACCTTGCTGCTATCAGGATCTTGATAAGGCCGATTGCGTGATTATCACCGGCTCCAATACCGCCTGGGCGCATCCGGTCGTGTATCAGCGCATCGCTCAGGCGAAAAAAGAGCGGCCGGAGATGCAGATAATCGTTATCGATCCCCGGCACACCGCCACCTGTGATATTGCCGATCTGCATCTTCCGCTGCGCCCCGGCAGCGATGCGGCACTGTTTTGCGGCGCGCTGAATGCCATGAGAGAGCATAACAAAATCGATAGCGATTTTTTGCAGCAGCATACCCAGGGGGCAGAAGACACGCTATCAGCGGCACAACGCTGGACCCTGGCGGCGACCGCAGATTTTTGCGGGCTGTCGGTGGAACGGCTACAGGCTTTTTATCAGATAATTTTGGCATGCGAACGCCTGATCACGCTCTTTTCGATGGGCATTAACCAGTCCAGCTCCGGTGTGGATAAGTGCAATGCAATCATTAATCTCCATCTGGCCAGCGGCAGGATAGGGCGCGAAGGCTGTGGGCCGTTTTCGATAACCGGTCAGCCAAACGCGATGGGGGGAAGGGAAGTTGGAGGACTGGCCAATCAGTTGGCGGCACATATGGGTTTCTTGCCAGAGGACGTTGAGCGCGTGGGCCGTTTTTGGGGGAGCAACCGCGTTGCCACCGCGCCGGGGCTGAATGCCGTGGACATGTTCCGTGCTATCGAAGAAGGGCAAATAAAAGCGATATGGATTATGGGTACTAACCCCGTAGTGTCGCTTCCCGATGCCGACCGCGTGCGCACGGCATTGGCCCGCTGCCCGCTGGTGATTGTCTCCGATATCGTGCGCGATACCGACACCACGCAGGTTGCGCATATTTGCCTGCCCGCGCTGGGATGGGGTGAAAAGAGCGGCACGGTGACAAACTCCGAGCGCTGCATTTCGCGCCAGCGGGCTTTTTTGCCGCCGCCCGGTGAAGCAAAACCGGACTGGTGGATAATCAGTCAGGTCGCGCAGCGTCTTGGATTCGAAGAAGCATTTTCCTATCAGCATCCCGCCGATATTTTTCGCGAACACGCGCGGCTGTCAGGGTATGAAAATGAAGGAACGCGCGCTTTTGATATCAGTGGGCTGGCACAGCTATCCAACCAGCAGTGGCACGAGATGCGCCCGATCCAGTGGCCGGTGAATGCCAACGCGCCGCTGGGAACGTTGCGCCTGTTCAGCGATGGTAAATTCTATCACCCTGACGGCAAGGCACGACTGATCCCCATTACGCCACGGCTGCCGGTAAACCTGCCGACGATATTCTACCCGCTGGTGATGAACACCGGCAGGGTGCGCGATCAGTGGCATACCATGACCCGGACGGGTAAATCAGCACGCCTGATGCAGCACATCAGCGAGCCTTTTTGCCAGTATCATCCTGACGACTGTCCCACTGCGCAGCAGGGCGATGTGCTGCGCGTTTCCTCTGCCTACGGCTGGCTGCTGCTGCGTGCCCAGCCGGACAGCCTGCAAGCGCGCGGGAGTGTCTTTGTGCCGATGCACTGGAATAATCAGTTCAGCCAGCAGGCCCGCGTAGATTCTCTTATCGCCGCCTGCACCGATCCGCTTTCCGGACAGCCGGAGAGTAAGCAGATGCCCGTGCGTATTCAGCGCTGGAATGCGGCGTGGCAGGGCGAGATTTTTTTGCGTGACCAGCATGCCATGCCCCCGGCAACGGCCTACTGGAGCAGGATAACGCAGCAGGGCGTGACGCACTTTACGTTGGCTGACTCAGCAAAACCGACAGACTGGTATGACTGGCTCAACCAACGGTTTGCCATCGAAAAATGGCAGAGTCAGACGGCGCGTTTAGGTGAGCACGGTTTTAACCTGTTGGCATGGAAAAACGGTGAGCTGCAACTGGCCTTTTACGCTCACCGTGACCGGCCAGTACCCGACCGCCAGGCGGTTATCTCGGCATTCTCCAGCCCGCCGGGCGGCGCGCAACGGCGGCTGGCCCTGCTGGGAGGACGCGCAGGGGAAGGGAAAGCGGCCCGTGGCGCGATAATCTGTAGCTGTTTTGCGATAGATGAAATAGCCATCGGCGATGCGGTAAAGCAGGGATGTCACAGCGTGCAACAGCTGGGGGGCAAACTGAAGTGTGGAACTCACTGTGGTTCATGCGTTCCTGAACTAAAAAAACTGATTACCCGACAGCTCAACACGCTGGCGGTGGGAGATAACCGATGAACAGGCTTAAGCAACCTCTGGCAATACCGCAATGGACCCACACTTTTGCGCAAATCATAACCGTGGCAAACCAGAAGGATCCGGTTTGTTATGGTGAAGTCTGGCTGGTTGGGGCCGGGCCGGGAGACGTCGAGCTGTTGACCTTAAAAGCGTTGCGGGTGATCCAACAGGCTGATGTCGTCGTCTTTGACCGGCTGGTATCCGACCCGATTATGGCGCTGGTTCCCAAGAATGCGCAGCGCATTGACGTGGGGAAATCGATGCAAAACCATACGTTAGGGCAGGAGGAAATCAATCAGCTGCTGGTCAGTCTGGCGCAGAGCGGCCATCGCGTGGTGCGTCTTAAAGGAGGCGATCCGTTTATTTTTGGTCGCGGTGGTGAAGAAATGATCCATTGCCAGCAGCATAACGTGGTATGCCATATCGTGCCCGGCATCACTGCGGCAATGGGTTGTGCCGCCGCCAGCGGTATTTCCCTAACACATCGTGGATTGGCGCAGTCGGTGAGATTTATTACCGGCCACAGTGCCCAGGGTGGATCGGAGCCTGACTGGTCAACACTGGTGGAAAGCCGTCAAACGCTGGTGTTTTACATGGGCATTGCCAATATAAGTCAAATTAGCCAGCAGTTAATCGCTCATGGCTTACGTAAAGCGACGCCAGCCGCCGTTATTGAGCGAGGAACTCGTCCCGATCAGCGGACGGTCGCCGGGCGGCTTGATGAGTTAGCGCAGCTGGTGACAGATAATAAGGTGGAAGCCCCGGCATTACTGATTATCGGAGAGGTGGTCAGTATGTACCGGGGAAAGGATGCTGGGGAAAATGCTCACCGGGATAGGCCAACTGTTACGGAGCTATGCTCACTGAGTGAGTAGGGGCCTGAGGGCGATTTTTCAATCGTTAGCTCATCTCCTTATTGAATAAATGATAAATTTTGTTAATATTTAGCCCCTACCGATCGGGGCTGACGCATCTGAGGGCGGTAGCTTATTTAATTCGGAAGTAACCTCAAAAATTCATGTACTTTCCCTGTCGAACAAACCATGTCTTTCGATAACTGCATTTACCGTGCGGTAATCTCAAAAGCTAACTTATGAGACCAGTATGAAAATATTTATTTCACCCTACTCAAACAGAATTATTGATAAGCCAGAAGGAGAGTGTCTTTTATTTATTCAGAGTAAATGGGATGATTACGGGTTTAAAACAACCTATTCTGTATACTATTATGATGTGAATGGAGAAAGAAACACAAACTTTGGAGAGGTTAAAATAATATCCATAGACTCTACAGGTTACGACGAAAATGGATTCCTTACCCTTTCCGGTGAGTTTAAAAAAATCCCAGATAATTGTGCATCACTTGGGCAGTCAGATGAGTTTTACAGCAGGTTTCTAAACAAGTTTGATGATAAAGCAGAAGATATACTGGCACTATGAACGATTTATCGATATATTTTGGTTTAAGAGATCAATTTGAATCATTAGACATTTTCAAAAGCTCTTTAATCAGATTTAGTGATGCCGAGCGAGCCGTAAAGTCAGGGTATTTTATAATCAATAAATCAACTTATACCGGTTCGTTTTCATTTGCATTTCAGAATGGAGATGATGGTATTAAAACAAAATGTAATTTTGATTTCGATAGTCAAAAACCGATTCACTCAAGGGTTAATGTGATAATTGGTGAAAATGGCACAGGGAAAACAACGTATCTGGCCGATCTGGCTCTTAGCATGAGCGGGCGTGAAAATCGAGGTGAGCTCTCACCATCCAGGCCTCCCTTTAGTAAAATAATAGCAGTTTCATTTAGTGCATTCGATACCTTCGAAATCCCCAAAGAAAAAAAAGAGTTTTAGTTATAAATATTGTGGACTCCGAGATAAAGATGGCTTTATGAGTCGGACAAGAATGTTAGAGGTGTATAAAGCCAGCTGTGACAAAATTATAAATAAAGACATGATTTTTCACTGGGAGGAGGCGTTAAGTCATTTTATCAAAAAAGACAAGTTGGATATCATTAAGGGTTATTTTTTCACTGACAAAGTATACTCTAACATAATCAATGATTCGTTCCTAAGCTCGGGGGAAAGCATAATTATATATTCCTTCACTCAAATTATAGCAGAGGCAAATAAGGATTCTTTGATTTTATTTGATGAGCCTGAGCTGCACCTTCACCCACAGGCAATATCAAAGCTAATCCCTGCTATTAATGAGCTTCTGAAGTATCTAGACTCCTATGCCATTATAGCAACCCACTCGCCAATCATACTTCAACAAATACCGTCGAAATACACCAGGGTGTTTGACACAAGCAGTGGGCGGGTGCAGTCAAGGATACTTGAGATAGAAACGCTGGGTGAGAACCTGGACTCTATAACATCAAATGTATTCAGGACTATACAGGAAGAACCGGAATATAAAAAAATATTAAAATCGCTTCACTCACGTTATGGCGCTGACGAAACGAATAAAATTTTTAGTGACAGGCTTGGTCTCGGCGCACAGCTTTACCTTGAGAGTTTAGGAAACAATGAAAAGTAGAAAAACAAATCAATTTAATGACGTATTGATTTTTGAAAGTTGTGTATCCGCCATGAAGGATACATATAAAGGCGTGCCATCTTAAAAAAAAGAAACCCTTAATGGAATCAAAAGTTCAATTTCAAAAAGGTACACTGAATACGAAAGTCTATATGGTAAAAAACAATTAATAAACATTTCCAACTCAACTATCAGTTCGGATGAAAAATCCGCATTAATTTATCTTTTTGACAGTCAAAGCAAAGGTGTTAAAAAATTAAGAGAGGATGTAAGAAAAAACCAGGATGAGCATCTTCAATACATTTGTCCCAATTGCGGCTTACTCCCGTCTGACACAGTTGATCACTACATACCTAAAAATGAACATCCTGACTTTGTTCTGCTCTCAAAAAATTTAATATGGATCTGTGGAACATGTAACGAAAGGAAATTAGAATACTGGAGAGAAGGCGGATGTGGTGGTATTATAAATTTCTACACTGATAAAATACCTAAATTCAGATTTATTAATTGTGAAATAACATTCAGCAATAACAAACCAAAAGCCATTTGGAAGATATTTGAAGACAAGCTGACGCACCACCCTACCATTATAAAGCATTATAAGAGACTGGGGATTATAAAGCTTTATAATGATCATAGCCCAGCAAAACTGAAAGAAATTATTGATGACATATCATCATTTAAAGGGGTTGTGTCTAACGAAGAAGTCAAGACTATATTAATTCGTCAATATATCAGAAGGGTCAAGGATTTTGGTAAAAATGAATGGAAGGCTTCGTTGCTTCGCGCTTTTATCACCAGTGAGTTATATAATAATTATTTATAATTTAATGTCTGCTGAAGCTGTTACCATTCCCGTATAATATCGCCATTCACTTTTAGAAATCTTCAGGCATACTGATAAATTTACCAGGGAGTCGCTATGCTAAAATCACTTTTTGCAGAACCGTATCCCACCGAAGCCGGTTTCACCGATATTATCCTTGCGATACACACTACATTCAGAGCGTTAAATGACTCTTTTGACCACTGCTCTTACCGAAATAAGCAGTATCTATGACCTCAACCTGCATGGGCTGCTCCTTTCAATCACCACAGATGGGGTTACAGGCAAAACAACTTTGGATTTAGAAAAAGGCTCCGGTTGTACAGGCTATTGGAAATTGGATGCGAAAAGAAAAATCGACCGTGTCGTTCTGCGCATTAAACAACAGGACGGTAGCTATCTGGTCTATACAGGTTTATTAACGGCCCAAAAAGCGCTAAAAGCAGTACGCGGAAAATCGTCTTGATGGATCATGTTACGTTGGCCGGAGTTTCCTGGGCGATCCCCAAGCAATTTAACGGCAAAACGGGGAGGGGTGACGTATATTGATTTACCGAAGCAACAATCTCAACACCGCGCATATAGAGAGGGAGTGAAGACAACCTCGATGACTCGTCCTGACCAGTCGCCGTTCGCCAACGAAGTAAGAGAAAACTGTCACCATCGCTGTGTTGTTACGGGTGCCAGCCTGCGTTGTATTACCGAAGCGGCACATCTCACGCCACACTGTGATCGGGGAATTCCCGAAAAAACCAATGGACTTTTGCTGCGCAGGGATATCCACGCACTGTTTGACAGTCACGAATTCGCCATCAATCCAGATACGCTAAGGCTGTACTTCACTAAAGCGGCGAGAGGCTGCCTGAACACGGCTGATTTAACCGTAAGAATTTTGAACAAGGACGCGCTAAAAACCTTTATCAATCCCGAAAATCTCCGTGCCAGGTGGGAAAAGTTCAGGCGTCTTCATCACGCAGAGCTTGCCTGCGAAAGCGGGATGAACAATGCTGATTGAAATTATCGAGTATTTATCAATAACACGAGGCACAACTCAATGAGCTGTCAGCACTGCCAGGAGCTATGTGTTAAATACATTATCAGGACACCGGATCAATTACGAAAGGCCATTCGTGTCGCTAAAGCCGCGCTTAGTGATAAGACGTTGTCCGAAATTCACACGGCCGATAACTGGAACCAATACAGCTTCAATGAGTGCGCTGAAAAGATGGTATGGGGTGACATCGTCGATTATCACTTTGCATGCAATCGTTGCGAAACCCAATTCGTCCTGGGAGCAGAAACCTATCATGGAAGCGGCGGCTATTGGTCACCCGAAAATGAAAAACCTTCTTCGATAATCGATCATTAGCAATAATTGAAGAAATTCAAAAACAGGGTTCGACCACAGGATTGCAAGCTGTTCAACGAAAGCAGTTCACAAAAAGAAGACAACGCTGAGCAGCGAAATGATATGGGGGAGGTCAGTAGTTTGAGCACCGTCTGCGAAAGGTATATCAACTAAGTACTCATAATATGCAATTTAACATAATATACATTATACGCACCAAGATAGCGGTACGTGAAATCTGGCTTTGCTGGCCTTGTCATGACCTTATCTAGACAGCCCCTATCCGGTTCGATATTGAGCCCATACTGGAATACCAAATCACTATGTATGACTTAAAAAGCAGCCTGAACGGCTGCTTTGCGTGAGGCTGTTAGTCTGGTCCGGTTGCCGGGTCACAGTAAATCCCCCCCCAGGGATGCGGACAGCATAGGTAACCTGTATCAGGATCTTTCCAACAACTCGATCCAGCAGCAGTAGACGAAGAAATGGCGACCAAAAGCGCAACCAGCATGAATGAAGCCGCAATGATTTTCATATATCCCTCTATGAATTAAAGTACATTCGGGCGTTGAGTGACATAAACTCTCGACCCTATCAATGATGAAATCTGATGCCTTATCGCTCTGATTTCATCCTCGTGAGCTACCCTTATACCGCTGGCGGTTGTCGCTGCACTCAATAAAATGCAAAATGTCACCTTAATCAAACGCTCACCAGAAAAAGAGATTGCTATGCAACACATTGTTGAAGGTTTCCTGAACTTCCAGAAAGATATTTTCCCGGAGCAAAAAGAGCTGTTCCGCAGCCTTGCCTCTAGCCAGAATCCCAAAGCGCTGTTTATCTCATGTTCAGATAGCCGGCTGGTGCCAGAGCTGGTTACCCAGCAAGACCCGGGACAGCTATTTGTTATCCGTAATGCCGGAAATATCGTGCCTTCCTTTGGCCCTGAACCCGGCGGTGTGTCTGCCACGATCGAGTATGCCGTCGTGGCGCTGGGCGTCAGTGATATCGTGATTTGTGGTCATTCAAACTGCGGTGCCATGAAGGCTATCGCAACCTGCCAGTGCCTGGCCCCCATGCCTGCGGTGGAACACTGGCTGCGCTATGCGGATGCCGCTAAAGCGGTAGTTGAGAAAAAAAACTACGACACTGAAGAAGATAAAGTCAATGCGATGGTGCAGGAAAACGTTATTGCTCAGCTGAACAATATCAAAACGCACCCTTCTGTTGCCGTTGGCCTGCGCAACAACGCGCTGCGTCTGCATGGCTGGGTATATGATATTGAAAGCGGTGCGATCCGTGCGCTGGATAAAGACAGCAAAAAGTTCGTTCTGCTGTCTGATAATCCACAGGTTCATTTCGAGTAATCTTGGTGGCACGGATGCCCCATCTTACGCCATCAACGGTATATTTAAGGTAAACATGCGCCCTGTCTCGCCTAACCGAACTGCTGCTGATGTTTTTTCTTACGTGTCAGATAGTCTTTATCCGCACGTATCAGATCCCAGCTGGCCTTGAAAATAGCGGCAGCTTCGGCTTTCTCTTCGTCAAGCTGAAAAGGCAGGATCTTACGTTGCGCATCATATTTTCTCCCACCAGGATGATTCGCATATCGGCGTGCTCTCGTATACCCCATCTGGATGAATTTGCGCGCCATATCCATGCCGACAAAGTCATCATCATCGCGGTAGGATTCAAATAGCTGCATGATTTTTTTGGCTGAAATGTCAGCCATAGCGGCAGTTTTGAAACGCCAGTAAGGAAGGATCTCACTTTTATAGGGCTCGACGGTTAAAACCCCCTGCTCTCCGCGGCCCACCCGGTACTTTTCAGGATGCTGGCGAAAATCAGTGTTCTCAAAATCCAGCTGGTAATCAAATTCCTTCATCACGGCCTGCTCCTTAGGTGGCATCTCACTTAATCCTGGCACATCAAAAGCGAAAACGTTACCAGATAGAAAGAGGCCTTCTCAACGCTTTCCCGGACGAGTAGCGCCGTATAGGCGGGGAACGTTAAGCCGTTAGGTGGCATTCTGTGCGTTTTTTATATCTGAAGTTGCGTATCAGAAGATATACACTTATTTTATGTAAGGTTTTACAGGTGTTTTAACCCTGTTTTTTTTATGGAATAGCTGAATTAAATAGAAAAAAACATATTTTTTTGACTAATTCGACAATATCTCACATCACTTATTAAATTAAATAAACCACAAAAGCAATTAAAGTAATTGGTCAATAACTAAAAAAGATTGAGATTTCACTTAAGATGTGAAAATAGTTCTTAACTTAAGGGTGAATTGCGTTAAAATATTTTCTCATTTCTTTAACTAATATTGATATTCTATATGTCTAACATCAGAAAAACGATCCCCCTTCTCTCTTTGTCCGCTTTACTGGTTTGCTCCAGCAGCTGGGCTGAAACTCCTGCCACTGAAAAAACGGATGTACTCCTGATTGGTGGCGGCATAATGAGTGCTTCCCTGGGGACCTGGCTTCAGGAATTACAGCCGGGCTGGAAGCAACTGATGGTGGAAAAACTCGACGGCGTGGCGCTGGAATCTTCTAACGGCTGGAATAATGCCGGTACAGGACATTCGGCAAACATGGAACTGAACTACACGCCTCAGCGTGCAGACGGCTCTATTGATTTCAGTAAAGCGCTGGATATTAACGAGCAGTTCATGATTTCCCGCCAGTTCTGGACCTCTCAGGTGAAGCGCGGCATTCTTAACAATCCGCATTCTTTTATTAACTCCACGCCGCATATGAGCTTTGTCTGGGGTGATGACAACGTCAACTACCTCACCAAGCGCTACGAAGCTTTGCAGCAGACTACCCTGTTCCAGGGGATGAAGTTCTCTACCGATCAAAACCAGATCAAGCAATGGTCACCGCTGATCATTGAAGGCCGCGACCCGCAGCAGAAGGTAGCGGCGACCTGGACGCCGGTAGGCACCGATGTGAACTACGGCGAGATCACCCGTCAGCTCATCGGAAGCCTGAAGAAAGACAAAAACTTTACGCTGGAAACCTCTGCCGAAGCCACTGAATTCAAACGTAATGCTGATAACTCATGGCACGTTACTATCTCTGATGTCAAAAGCGGTAAAGAGCACAGCGTTGATGCAAAATACGTGTTTATCGGTGCTGGCGGCGGCGCGTTGAAACTGCTGCAAAAAACCGGTATCCCGGAGGCGGATAACTATGCAGGCTTCCCGGTGGGAGGTTCATTCCTGGTGAGTGAAAACCCTGAAGTGACCAGCCAGCATACGGAAAAAGTGTATGGTCAGGCTTCGGTTGGCGCTCCGCCAATGTCCGTACCGCACCTGGACGCCCGCTTTATTGACGGTAAGCGTGTGGTGCTGTTTGGCCCATTTGCGACCTTCTCAACTAAGTTCTTGAAAAATGGCTCCCTGTTTGATCTACTCAGCACCACGACTGCCAGCAACTTTATGCCGATGACCCATGTTGGCATGGATAACTTTGATCTGGTTAAATATCTGGTTGGCCAGGTCATGCTGACCGATGACGACCGCTTCGCTGCGCTGAAAGAGTACTATCCGAATGCGCGTAAAGAAGACTGGAAACTGATTCAGGCTGGCCAGCGTGTGCAGATCATCAAGAAAGATGCCGACAAGGGCGGCGTGCTGAAACTGGGCACCGAAATTGTTACCGATGAGCAGAAAACCATCGCGGCCCTGCTGGGCGCATCGCCAGGCGCATCAACCGCGGCTCCTATCGCGCTTAATGTCATTAAGAAGCTGTTCCCGCAGGAGTTCAACTCTCCAGAGTGGCAGAGCAAAATCCATGCTATCGTGCCAAGCTATGGCCAGCAGCTGAACGGTAACGTGTCGTTGACCCAGCAAGTTTGGGATGATACCGCCGCCACGCTGCAACTCACCAAGCCACCGGTGATTGACAGCAAAACGGGTAAAGCCATCAACGCACCAGAACAGCATGAAAAACGTGCTGAAAGCGCGCAGCATGATATGGCGCTGTAATATCAGCTGATTTAACGGCAAAAGCCCGGTGATAATCACCGGGCTTTTTTTATGGGAAAAAACGTTGCTGGCCCAATTCAGGCACTAACGGGAGTGATAAGTCGCTATTAGCCGGCCTTGGTGTTTGTTAGCGCAAAGGCGGGTTTGTTTTTGGTGACTGAATAGGCAACGTGGACCGCCTGATCCGCTTCTGTTGTGACGTCGACAGACGGAATACTTACGCGCCCGAGGCCGAACAACGTTTGCACGTAGCCTCCGACCTTATGTTTGCCAGCAGGAACAAACAGCGATTTGCTGTCTCCACGACCCAGCGTTCCCGCCTCTTTATCATCAATAGTCAGGATCACCGTTGAGCCATCATCGGCGCGAGTGATGACGTGCGAGACATCGATCTGCGTTGGCCCTGCGGCAAATTCAGATACGGCAGGAGTGGGTTCGGCGGCGCTGATCTCTACGGCAGCAGGAGCTTCTGCCGCTTTATGGCTACAGCCGGTAAGCGCCAGGGTGACGGCGACAGTGGCGAGAGTCGAACGATACAACATAATGCGGGTATTTCCTCGGCGTGGTTTCAGCCTGATATCATAGCGCCCCAGCCTGATAAAAACAGCGTTTCCCGCTTAGGCTTGTTCCGAATTTACGGCAACTTTACACATTGCTGGGCCAGCCAGAGCTTATTGATGCCGTAACACGAGATATGTTAGCGCGCATAGGGGAAAATTAGCGCATCTTTGTATGTGCTAATTTTCCCCTATATTTATGCCTTACCTGCGGCTGCTAGCAGCGCGTTTTTTGGCGCTTTTCTTAAGAAAATTTGTTGATTGTACGATTTTTATTTTTGAGGGGTTTTTATCGATGCTTTCTGACTTAAGTATTTGAATAAGAATAAGATACTATCTTTTAACGGGCGGCGGTTTATTTCATCAAAAACAGAATACTTTCCTCATGTGGAAAGCCTCTGGATTTAATTTTCTCATCAAAGGTCTCCTCTGAATATTTCTTTTAGGGCCGCCGCATCAGTCAGAATGCGCCGCACAACGGTTTGTAACGACTGAACAGGCTGGCCTTTCCCACGAGCGAATAAGCGATAACGATGGACTGTCCTTGCCCACCTCGGTTCTATGCCCGAAGTAGCGGACTAATTTAGGGTTTGTTTGCTCATTTGGTTTAAGTCGAACGGCACTAAAGTAGCCTGCTATGACCCGTCTGTAACCTTCAAACCCGACTATAAGGCATTTTGCGTGGCAAAAATCTTCTTACGCAGTGGAAATCTTAATGCGCTTCTTGCTCTTGGTGAAAACGGACAACCGGTTTACCTCTCCGCTTTGCAGCTGCGCGAAACCCTGCGCCTGAGAAAACAGTCACAGATTGCTGACTGCCTGGCGATCCCCCAGCTGAACGACGCTGGCGACCGCATCGACTGGTACTCTCCGCTGGCTGGTAAGGTGACCACCTGGGCCGCCGCCAGCAACAGCGCACGCAGCGCCGCACTGAATCAGCTGCTAATTTGCCAGAGTGCTTTTTCGGAGATCGGAAAACGCGCCCTGAACTCGGATAAGCCAAGCCAGAAGCTATTCGGTGCCCTGCTCGCTAAGGCGCTTCAGTTTCCCGATCAAAATTATGTTTATCTTGTCGATGGCAAGCCGGTCATCACCTTTTGGGGCTTTGTCTCATTGGATAAAAAGTTCCGTCAGGATGCTTTCGACTGTTTGACTCCCGATGAGGTTGACCCGCCGCTTGCCCTGTCGCGTCTGGCGCCGGTCACTGCACCAGCGGCAAGTCGTCCTGCCGCTGCTGTTGAACCACAGTTGAGCGCCGCCCCGGCGATCGTCCCTGTGCCAGAGCAGACGAGTGAAAAACGCGAAGTGCCTACTCAACCTGTCGGCGATGCCGCTCCTCCGGCCGCGCCTGTAAAATCCCCCGCCGCAGCCTGGTTGCGCTACGGCTGGCTGGTCCCGGCTGCCGTGTTGATGTTCACGGCTGGCGTACAGCTAAAAGGCTGTGGCGAAAACGATGCCGCGACGGCACCTCCCTCTCAGTCCGTGCAGCCTACCGCGTCAGTCCCCGTCACGCCTGTGATTAGCCTGGCGGAAATAAAACTGCCGCTGGCGGCGGCCACCGTTGCCCCCCCTTCTCAGCCTGTTCGCGTTGCTGAACCCGCGCCGGCTCCCGTGGCGACGGCGGAGGTACGTCCGGCACAGAAAGACGATTTGGTCATGCCGCAAGATTCCATCAAGAATGGTTCGGTCAAGTTCCTCAACGGCAGCTGGCGCGTGAAGGTGCAGATGAAGGTTCCGTTAACCGGTACGCCGCCCATGCTCAGATACCAGCTGCAAAATGGTAAAGGCAGCGCGCGTATGACTCAGGGTGATGGCGTCAGCTGTCGGGTTGAGGTGTTCGCCGGGCTGATGAAGTCGGGTAATCTGGTCATTAACAGCCGTAACAAAGCGCGCTGTAGCGACGGTTCTCGCTATCAGATGCCGGAGCTGGTCTGCAAACAGGATGCGATCGGCGCTGCCGAGTGCAGCGGCCGCTACAACGATGACACGGTGCTGCCAATGACCATGAAGCGTGAGAATAAATAATGATGCTGGCGAAAATGACAGACTTTAAGCCCAATATGACGCTGATACAGGATAGTGGCATTCAGTTTCTCGACTTTGCTTTGACGCCGGACCTGGCCGCAGACTGGCCGGGAAAGTTTGTGCGCCAGACGGCAAACGGCCCGCTGCTTCGGCTTAACTACCATCCGCAAAGCGGCAAGTACCTGTTGCCTCAGGCTGCGGGTACGCCAGAAGAAGTGGTTAAGCCGGAGTTTAGCTTTCCACTGGAGCAGTCGCTGACGCTGCTTAACGGCCAGTGGCTGCCGTTACCCTTTTTCCGTTTTAATCCACCCTGTACCTTTATTGGCGGCCCGGATAACTGGGCACGTGTGCAGATCGTCGCGTTGGATGAGGCGGATGCTGGCGGCAATACGCATCAGGTTGTGCTGGCGTTTGATACCAAAGTCTGGCCCGATGGCGAAGACGAATCGCTGGCGCTTAATGAAAATGACGTGAAGAATGGCGTCAGTTTTTCGCTGGCGCACCACAGCAACGACCTGGCCGAATTTCTCGATCACACCTGGGTGGATGGCTGGCTGCGTGAAGCCTTCAGTGAAAGCGCTTCTCTGCTGGAACAGCGCCCGCAGGTCAATATCAAAACGGCCCTGCGCGAATTTGAGTATCAGGCGCACTATCTGAATATCCTGCATCTTCTCGCCCACCAGCTGCCGCTGCCTGAATTAAAAATCAGCACCGCCACGTTGCAACAACCGGCAATAAGCGTCGATCTGATCCTTGATGTTGGGAACTCGCATACGTGCGGCATCATGGTTGAAGATCATACGGACGATCATCAGGGGCTCAGGCACACCTATGAACTACAGATGCGTAACCTCAGCCATCCGCATCAACTGTATAACGAACTGTTTGAAAGCCGCGTTGAGTTCGCCCAGGCCAGTTTCGGTAAACAAAATTTCTCGCTGGAAAGCGGGCGCGATGATGCGTTTATCTGGCCGTCAATCACGCGCGTAGGCCGCGAAGCCGCTCAGCTGGCGCTACAGCGCCTCGGTACTGAGGGCGCAACCGGCCTCTCCAGTCCGCGCCGCTATCTGTGGGATGAGGAGAGCTATACGCCGGGTTGGCGCTTTAGCCGTATGCCGGGCAAGCTGATGCAGGAATCGCTCGCCATCGCCGCGCCGCTCACCAATTTGATTAACGACGAGGGGCAGCCGCTGTACCGCATCGCGCTGGAGGATCGTCTTCCGGTATTTGCCGCGCATTACAGCCGCAGCTCGCTGATGAGCCTGATGCTGTCCGAACTGTTGGCGCAGGCGCTGCTACAGATGAACAGTCCGTTACAACGTCACAAAATGCTGCACAGCAGCGCGCCGCGCCAGCTGCGCAATATTATCCTCACCCTGCCTTCGGCGATGCCCAAACCCGAACGCGAAATATTCCGTCGCCGTATGCAGGAAGCGATTGCGCTGGTATGGAAAGCGATGGGCTGGCACCCACAGGACGATGATTTTACCCATATGCAGGACCAGGCAAAAAGCAGCGTGCCCGTTCCTCAGGTGCAGATGGAATGGGATGAGGCCACCTGTGGCCAAATGGTGTATCTCTATAACGAAACACAGGTCAACTTTGGCGGTCGTGCGGAGGCTTTCTTTGCCAGCATGGCGCGCCCTGACCGCGCCCGATCGGCCGATGAACCCGCAGGTAAAACGCTGCGCATCGCCTCAATCGATATTGGCGGCGGCACCACCGATTTAGCCATCACCCAGTATCGGCTGGACGACGGCGTGGGTAACAACGTGAAGATTTCACCACGCCTGCTGTTTCGCGAAGGCTTCAAGCTGGCGGGAGATGATATCCTGCTGGACGTGATCCAGCTGTACGTGCTCCCCGCGTTACAGGCCGCGTTTAAACAGGCCGGAATGGTTAATCCGGAAGCCGTGATGACCCGCCTTTTTGGTCATGAAGGCTATATGGACGGTCACTCTACGCTGCGCCAGCAGGTTACGTTGCAGCTGTTTATGCCATTGGGCCAGGCCATCCTTGCCGCCTACGAAAATTTCGATCCGCTCGATATCAATGCAGAAATTGATGCACGTCTGGGGGAATTACTGGCACAGGCACCGACCGAAAAGCTGCTCGATTATATTAATCGAGAAATACAGGGCGAGCTGCCCGGCGATTCGCCGGCGTTTAACATTCTGGACGTTGTGCTGATCGTTCGGCTCAGTAAGCTGCATGCGGAATTCCTGTCGCCGCGCATGAATATCACCCACAGCCTGCGTTCGATGTCTGAAGTCGTGGCCGTTTATGACTGTGACGTGCTGCTGTTAACCGGCCGCCCCTCTCGTTTTCCCGGCGTACAGGCGCTGTTCCGTCATTTGCAGCCGCTGCCGGTTAGCCGTATTTTATCTCTGGATGGCTATCACACTAACGACTGGTATCCGTTTAACAAACAGGGAAAAATCGAAAATCCGAAATCTACCGCGGCGGTTGGGGCAATGCTGTGCCTGCTTTCGCTGGATCTGCGTCTTGGCAACTTTTGGTTTAAGGCCGGTGATTTCCAGCCCTATTCCACCATTCGCTATCTGGGTATGCTTGATGGAACGGGCGCGCTGACGGCAGATAACGTCTGGTACAGCGATATTGATCTCGACCAACAGCATTTTAATCTGGATGTGCGCAGCCGCTTTCAGGTACGTGGCGCGCTAACGCTCGGTTTCCGCCAGCTGGATAATGACCGCTGGCCCGCGTCGCCACTGTATACACTGACGATTATCGACCCGCAGCTGGCACGTAGCGTGGCTGGCGATAAGGTACTGCGTATCAAGCTGGCGGTAAGCCGTCCGTTCGGCGACTTCGGCCCGGAACGTTTTGCGATTGCCGATGCCACTCTGGATGACGGTAGCCAGGTTCCGCTGGAACACCTGCATCTGAAGCTCAATACGCTGGCCGGCAGCGGTTCGGGCACGACGCATTACTGGATTGACAGCGGGAGCGTCTACAAAAAATGAAATCTCTTCATAATATTCTTTCCGCGCAGGTGAATAACCGACGTGATGCCCTTAACAGAGGCATTGGCAAAGCGCTGGAATGGCTGGAGGTCACTCGCCAGCAGTCACGCCGTCTGGATCGCGAAGCAGACCGTCTGGCAATCAAGCTGGTGCGCCAGCACAACCGCGCCAGCGTGCTGACTCGCCAGGCCGAACTTCCTTGCGCCATTGGCCTGTTTGGCCTGGCGCAGGCCGGCAAGTCTTATCTTATTGGCGCGCTGGCAGCCAGCGACAAAGGGCGCGTCGAGTGTGCACTGGGCAACAGCGTACTCGACTACGCCGGACAGCTTAACCCACAGCAGCAAACGGCTAACCTGGTTCTGCGCTTCAGTGGGCAGCAACACGTCGGCGACAGCGGTTGGCCGGTTCAGCTGGAGCTGCTCACCGAATGCGAACTGGTGGCGGTTCTGGCGCTGCAATATCATCAGACTAGCGGTCAACGTGTTGAAGAAAAAGCGGCGCTTGACGAACATCAGCTTGAAGATAAGCTAAAAAACGTGGCGATGTATCGCCAGCCAGAGGGGATCGACGGTATCGACCGTGCTCAAATGGTCGCGCTGTGGGATACCCTTCACCAGAGCTTGCCAACTCGCGCGGCGCTGGAGAGCCACTTCTGGCCGCAGGCGGTCGAGCTGGCCCCGCAGCTGGGCGTGGATGACCGCGCCCGTCTGTTTTCTCTGCTGTGGGGCGAAGATCGCCAGCTCACCGCGCTATACCGCCAGCTGGCGCACGTGTTGCATCATCTTTCCTGCGTGGGTCAGGTGCGTGCTCCGCTGAGCATAGTGGATGAACCCTGTTACAGCCTGCTCTACCGTTCCGGCGTCAGTCAGTTTAACGCCTCGTCAGACCTGACATTACAGGTACAGCCGCGCCACAACGGGCGCGCGCTACCCGCCGTCAGCGTAGCGTTGGCAGAACTCACGCTGTTGAGCCGGGAGATCCTGTTGCCCTTGTACAGCGCGCCGCGTGAAGATTTGTTTAGCGAAGTCGATCTCCTTGATTATCCGGGATTTGACGCATCTGCGGTACTGCCGGACGATGAACAGCATGCCCTGGCGCTGGATTTTTTACAGGCGCGACGTCCGTTCCTGCTTCAGCGCGCCGCACAGCAGCAGGATATCACTCATCTGCTGGTGTGCAGTGCCGCGGCACGGCGAGATGAGATCCGCCCCGTAGGGCGCTTGCTGGACTTCTGGGTTAAACAGACCCAGGGAGAAACCAGTGCACTACGCAACGGGCGCAAGCCGGGGCTAATCTGGGCCATGACACCGTTCGACCAGCGCATTACTCATGGCCATCATTGTGATGCGGCAGTGCAGCGTTTTGTCGGCAATCCGGGCGACGCCTGGGGCGCGATGCTGGCGATGGATGCGAAAGGCGTGCAGCGCATGGCTGGCTACCTGGTCAATGAGGTGCGTCTTGAGGGCAAACTGCAACGCATTGCCAGTCAGCGAACGGAGATCCAGCGTGAGCTAAGAGAAAATCTGCTGGGCCGCTGGTATCAGGCGGCAGAGGGCGAAGATCCGGCGCAGCGGATACGCATTGCTGAAACGCTGCTGAAAGCCTTGCAGACGCGTACAGGCGTCCACGGTGAACTGCTGGAACGGCTGGTTCCGGATCGCGACACCTTGCGTCATCTTTTTCTGCAACGCCAGCATCTTCAACATCGCACCACGGCAGATGAATACAGTCTTAGTGAAGCCGATCCGTTTGGTATCGGCATGACCATCGATCTCCTTAGCGACCAGCCGCTCACGGCGGTGCAAACCAGTTACCAAAGCGCGCCCCAGACAAACCCAGAAGCCGAGTTTGCGCAAACCGTCTATCGCCACTGGATCAACCAGCTGCGCCTGCTGCCGGACCACGGTGCGCTGCTGGAGTTGCTGGGCGTCAGTAAACCGACGCTGGAGATGCTGACCGAGGAGCTGATTACCGCCAGCGTTCGTCTGGAATTGGAAAATGCGCTGATAAAGATGTTGGCCGACGACGACACCCAGGGGTTACCCGCCGAACAGATCGCCGACCGTCAGGTTTCGCGTGCGCTAAGCGTGTTGGGCGATTTTGTTGCCTGGCTTGGTTTTCAGCAGCGGCCAGAGGAGCAGCGCCCCGAAAGCCGGATCAATCGTGGACAGAAAATTTTTGCCAAACCGGAAGCGCAGACCGTGGATCTCGGCCCCGGGCAGCGTTTGAGCCGTCTGGCACTAAAGCCGAACAACCATGCCGCCTTCTATATCTACGACTGGCTGGTAGGCCTGAACGAAACGATTGTGCAGAATGCCGGATATGCAGCCTCTGGCGAAATTAGCGGAGAACAGCGGGAAAAGCTGGCGCAGATATTAGCGTTGATCCGCCAATAGGCGGTGCAGCCCGCTGATGTCAGGCCGCCATTGTCACAGGCCCGTACCGTTTGCGTCACGCTTTTTCGCTGACGCGGACGCTGAACGCCCCCTCAGTTTCCTGCTCCGCCTCTTTCATAACGGCCACAATCCGCGCCAGGTCATTCTGGTGCGGATGTCCGTGCAGATGGCGTAAAGTGATGCGCAGCGGCAACGGTACGCCCGCGGTGAGCGTATCCCAAAGCGCGTCCAGATTGTCGCCAAAAAAAACCAGCTCGAATTTAAGTGCAAACTGGCGGTAGAAGTCGGTGCTGTCCTTTATCCGCCGTAGATCAAAACTTACCTGCAGCATCTTATTTCACCTGCTCGAAATGGCGATAATGGTCTTTTGTGACAAAGATCAGCCCATCGCTTGAGTACAGCATACGATCCGTGCCGCGTCGGCCACACTGATAGTTGACATCGGCTTCAAACCAGCGCCGACCGGCCTTGTCGGGTAATCCACCTTCACGATTGCTAAAGCGGTCACCGCCAATCGCCCTGCCGGGCAATGCGCTGCACAGGTTGCCCTTTGCCGGATCCCAACCCTGACGGCGTGCCTCACCCTTACGGATATAGTAATCAGGCAGCTGCTGATGCTGTTGAAGATAGTCGGCGACCCTTTGCTGCTGGGTCAGTACGCTGATATCCCTGCTTTCTGTACGCACTGCGCCAGTCTGTGTGTGCTGACCAGGACCATTCGCCGTGTGCGCGCCCTGTTTATGGAGTCCGGCATAGCTGGCGATAATCACCAGAATGGCCGCAATAATAAATTTTTTATTCATGTGGGCAGTCTGAAAAATCCTGAATTTCTGCGAATTGAAAAATGGGTCTGGTTAAATCAGATCGGCGGCGCGCAGTTCCGCCTTGAGATAAGCATAGTAGACCGGGGCGGCTATCACGCCTGCGAGACCAAAGGCAGATTCAAACACCAGCATCGCCAACAGAATTTCCCACGTTTTTGCACTGATACGGCTGCCAAAAATACGCGCATTGATAAAGTATTCCAGTTTGTGGATCAAGACCAGATAGATCAGCGCAATCAGCGCGGCTTCAAGAGAGATTGAAAGCCCAATCAGCACGATAACCGTGTTGGATATCAGGTTGCCAATAATCGGCAGCAGCCCGGCGATAAACGTCACCACCACAACGGTTTTAGCAAAGGGGAAATGCAGCCCGAAGAGCGGCAGTATGCCAAACAGAAAAGCCCCGGTCAGAACGGTATTGACCAGAGACACCTTGATCTGGGCAAATACTACATTATGAAAGGCGGCGGCCAGGTTGGTCAGACGGTCAAGCAATGCCTCTTTCAATGGCGCATCCGTGCGTTTGCCGGTGCTGATGCGCAGAGAGATAATGGCCCCCAGCAGCATGCCGATCAGCATAGTGGCAGAGGTATGCGCGGCGTTACGGCCAAAGGTTTGCACCACCACCAGATGCTCACGCAGCCAGCCCATCACCTGATTCTGTAATTCATCAATGTCTGACGGCAGATAGCGGGTAATGACCGGGGAAAGCGTATGCTGAGCATCTTCCAACAGTTTGCTGGCGGTGGCATGAAAAGCGGCAGGATTTTGGAAGTCGTGCAGCAGAAAGCTAATCAGCTTAGTGATGCCCGTCACCAGCGCAAGGATCAGCGCCACGCTGAGGAACATAATGCTGATCCAGCGGGCTATTGGCCCCTTCACCAGACGTTCCACCAGCGGCGTCAGCGCCAGAATAGTTTCGTAGACGATAAAACCCGCGAGGAAACAAGGCAGCAAACGTAGCGGGAAGATGGCAAATAGCGCACAAAATACCAGCAGATAACTGGCTGTCTGACAAAGCATTACACGATCAAAGTTCCTTATGTGCATGACGGATCCTGTCTGTTAGGAATAAATGGAGTCTGTTCAGACAGTATACTCTTTTTTATCAATTTATTGGTCTCAGCTTATCGCGTTGGGCAGCGTAGCCGGAGATGTCAGAGGGGAAATAGATCGCGTTTCGCAAGGGCGAAAGGAAAATGAACCGGGACGAACGTTAAGACACGTCGTCCCCGGAATGTTCAGGCGTGCGCAGAGACCTGAACCTGACGGCGCCATGCACCGGGAGACTGGCCAAACTGGCGTTTAAAACTGCGATTAAACGACTGCTGGGAATCGAAGCCAAAGCTGATTGCCACGTCCAGAATCGGCTCACCACCCCGAGCGAGGCGTTCAGCGGATTTTTTCAGACGGCGCTCGCGGATGTATTCACCCAGCGCATAGCCGGTATGCTGTTTAAACATACGTTGCAGGTGCCATTTTGAGTAGCCCGCACGATCTGCCACCGTATCCAGATCCATCTTCCCTTCAATGTGGTTCTCGATCCACTTAACAAGATCGCTAATAAAATCATCGTGACTCATCGGTGTGACCCTCTGTTGTGTAGGCATACTGGTTTATGCCTGCTGGTTCGGCCGCCCCGCCATTTACCATTCGATTTAAAAAGCAACTTTAACGGGTGCATTTAGTAACGGTATGCCAGTCACGCTTATAATGCAAGTGTTATTGTTACATTAATTGATTTTTCGCTGGCGCTGTTGTTGAAGGTTCGAGGCAGGGAAATAATGGCAAGCGGTCTCCCCTGCACGTGGGGAGACCGTGTTCAGGATATGCAGTTCTGCTGACGATCGGGTTCATGATTGCCGCGCTGTAGAATATCGTGCAGCGCTTCGGCGACGGTACGTTTTGCCAGAACGTCAAGTGAAGCCTGCTCGGCTTCTTTTGCCAGCTCCTTGAAGTACCAGCAGGCGTTGGCGCTGACCACACAGCACGGTTCGACTTCAGGACGTCCTGCCATTAAAGGCTTATCTTCAATCACCGACAGATAAATATCGCACAGTGTAATTTGCTGTGCCGGACGCCCCAGTCGAATAGAACCGCTGCGGCCCAACGTTGAAACAATGATACCGTCACGCGTTAGCGGCACCATCATTTTGCGCACAAAACTTGGATTAGCCTTCAGACCATCTGCAAGAATTTTGCTGGTGCAGCGCAGGCCTTCGCTTTGTGCTCTGGCTATACATAAAACCATTTGCATGGCGGTAGGAAAACGAATATCAAGCATGTTGAGATCCTTGCTTTTTGCTGTTCATTACAGAATGAACCACTGGAATACAAAAGCATTGAAAATCAGTGAACTATAAGAATTACGAGTCGATAATATAACAAATATTGTTGCACTTTAGAAGTGATGCGCTAAGCGATACGGGCTATTGTTCATATCATCTCCAGTAACTACCGTTCATCGCAGGCGTTTGATCAAAAAATTGAGCGCCCGATACGCTCAGCCAGCAGTTCCAACGCCGCCGTGCCGGCCAGCGAATTGCCGGAACCATCCAGCTCTGGAGACCACACGGCGATACTCATCTCTCCAGGCACTACGGCAATAATACCGCCGCCAACGCCCGATTTTCCCGGCATCCCTACCCGCCATGCAAACTCACCGGCACCATCATACATCCCGCTGGTCACCATTAAGGCGTTAATCTGTCGGGTCTGCTTCGGGGTTAGCACCGCCGCTTCCTGGCCAAGGCTGCGCCCATGATTAGCGAGATAAAGAAAGCAGCGCGCCAGTTCAACACAGCTCATCGTCATCGAGCAGTAGTGAAAATAGGTTTGCAATACTTTTGGTACATCGTTGGCAAAGTTACCAAATGATTTCATCAGCCAGGCAATGGCCGCATTACGCGCGGAGTGGTCAAATTCAGAACGCGCCACGTGACGGTCGTAATTGATTTCCGGCTGCTGCGTCAGGCTACGAACCACTTCCAGCATACGCTGACGCGGTGCGGTAAGACGCGTTTCCAACATATCGCACACCACCAGCGCCCCTGCGTTAATAAACGGATTGCGCGGTTTCCCCTGCTCCAGTTCAAGCTGTAACAGGGAGTTAAACGGTTGGCCAGACGGCTCTTTTCCTACCCGCTGCCACAGTTCGCTTTCGTGGTAACGCGTCATGGCCAGCGTCAGTGAGAGTACTTTTGAAATAGACTGTATGGAAAAACGTTCTTCTGCATCTCCCGCCTGATAAACGGTGCCATCCAGGGTGCAGACGGCTATTCCCAGTCGCTCAGCAGGAACATCAGCCAGGGCTGGAATATAGTTTGCGACCTTGCCCTGCCCGATTAATGGCCGTGCCTGCCGGAGAATATCTTCCAACAATGTATTATCCAGAGCGCTCACTGTGACCCTTCCTGTTTTAGCAGATGTTGATCTCTCATTTTCGGCGCAATTCTGCCGCCTTGCTGCCATTACGTCAAATGCTGCGCATAGTCGATAAAGAGGCGTTTGTCACGGTCAGATATAACCCTTATTACTTATATTCCGATTTACAAAATTATTGATTTTTTTATTTCATCTCACCAATAAATAAAAGACAATATGCGGGAATTATTCTCAAAATCTGCCTTAGGGCTAATCTTATCTCAACACAGCGCTGACTTTTCATGCAAACAACTCCTGTTTCTCGTAAAACCGCATGGCTACGCGTGCTGATGCTCGCTATTGCCGCTTTTATATTCAACACCACTGAATTTGTGCCGGTGGGCCTGTTGTCGGACATTGGCAGCAGCTTCTCCATGCAGACGGCGCAGGTGGGGCTGATGCTGACCATTTACGCCTGGGTCGTGGCGCTGATGTCACTGCCCATGATGCTGCTGACGCGCAATGTCGAGCGGCGTATGCTGCTGATGATAATATTTGTGATGTTCGTTGCCAGCCATGCGCTCTCGTCCGTGGCGTGGGACTTCACCACTCTGCTGATCTCACGTATTGGCATTGCGTTATCCCATGCTATTTTCTGGTCGATCACCGCCTCACTGGCGATCCGCGTGGCGCCCCAGGGTAAAAAGACCCAGGCACTGAGCATGATGGCGACCGGTACGGCGCTGGCAATGGTGCTCGGACTGCCCATCGGGCGTATGATCGGACAGCTGCTTGGCTGGCGGATCACCTTTGCGGTGATTGGCGCGGTCGCGTTTGTCACCATGCTGCTGCTACTGAA
The DNA here is from genome assembly GCF_000026185.1 of Erwinia tasmaniensis Et1/99. Classification (NCBI taxonomy): domain Bacteria; kingdom Pseudomonadati; phylum Pseudomonadota; class Gammaproteobacteria; order Enterobacterales; family Erwiniaceae; genus Erwinia; species Erwinia tasmaniensis. Next base: position 1,927,079 of record NC_010694.1, on the reverse strand, counting down.
GCTGTTACCCAAGTTGCCGAGCGAACACACCGGCTCGCTGAAAAGCGTGCCTATGCTGTTCCGCCGCCCGGCGCTGGTGGCGCTGTATCTGCTTATTGCCATTACCGTCACCGCTCATTATACCGCCTACAGCTATATTGAGCCGTTTATTCAAAGCGTTGCGGGTCTTAGCGGCGGCTTCACCACTTTCCTGCTGCTGATTTTCGGCGCGGCGGGTATCGTCGGCAGCGTGCTGTTCAGCATCTATGGTAATAAGTTCCCTGCAACCTTTTTGCTTGCGGCAATTGGCCTGATCACCCTGTCGATGATGTGCCTGTACGTCTCGGCGACACATACGCTGGCGGTTTCCACACTCTGCGTGATATGGGGAATTGCGGTCATGGTGATGGGCCTGGCGGTTCAGGTGCGCGTGCTGGCGCTCGCCCCGGATGCCACTGACGTGGCGATGTCACTGCTGTCTGGTATTTACAATATCGGTATTGGTGCCGGAGCGCTGCTCGGTGGCCAGGTGAGCCTGCATCTCAATATGGCCAGCGTGGGCTATGTCGGCGGCGCGATTGGGATACTTTCCCTGTTGTGGTGTGCGTGGAGTATGAAGCGTCATCCGCAGCTGCGCCTGAACGGATAGTGGGTTAAGACCCCGGCTCTTGATCGCATCAGGAGCCGGGACAACGGTTTGTACCTACGCAGCGTGAAAGTATCTCTTTACTTTAAGCTGTCTGAATTTCTTCATCACGTTAACAACCCGCGCACGGCTCACGCTTCTGTCGAAAAAATCTTATCTATGAATAAAGGTTCAAACCCAAGTTTGTGATAAACACTCAGTCCGTCATCGGATGCTTCGAGGAAACAGTGATGCGCGCCTGCTCCTTTTGCCACGGACAGCGCGTAGTTTATAAGATGTGTTGCATACCCCTTCCCTTGATGCTCGGGTAAGGTTCCCACATCATCGATCCTCGCAATGCCCTTATTTAGCGACAGGGTCATGGAAGCGACGATTTTCTCATTTTCATACAGGCTGTAATGGGAGAAGTTAATATTCTTCTTTGAGGCGTTTTCATGTCTGGCTGCATAGCTTGAACACGCCTCATGCGTCGATTCAAATGCGCTTACCAATGGGCTAATCCAGTCGCTTAAACAATCGTCATGCGCCCCGATCGTGGTTGAAACATCTGAACTAACCGCTTTATCAATCTCGAATGTGTCTAAATCTAAAACCATTGAAACGGATTTGTCGCTCTGCACAAAGCCCATAGCATTGAGCACATCCATCACTTGAGCGCAGCATAAATCTTGCGCAATGATAACGTCAAAAGAGAGATCGTATTGTTCGAAAAACTGACGTCCCCTGACGAGAACATCATCAATATTCTCTGCCTCTTTCCTGAGGTAAATAAAGTTTAGCCCAGCGTCGCCGGTCATATAGGCCCTGCATCCCTCATTCAGAACAACGCATTTTACCGCGATGCCTTCAAAGAAATAGTTTTCGGCCTGGTGGTACATATCTGTCAGTGTGGCACTCATTTTACACCCTGTCTTTCCATAAATAATCCGTATCATTTTTGAGTGTCGGGTTCGCTTCCTGCTTTTTGTGACTGGCTACAATCGTTCATTATCGAAACCGCCTCGTCTGACAGCATAACAAATGACAGGATACGGGCGTAGTCGTACTGATAAGGAACGACATCCTACCCCAATCAGTGGCACAGCTGTCGGAAATGAGTCAGCTGTTCAGGCGAGCAGCAGTCCGTGTAGCGCTAACGTTGAATAATTAAGGGATCGTTTATCGTGGCCGCCATTCTGGAAATAGTCTATGGGTGAGAATTCGCGGGCGTTTTATTCTATATATATATAAAGGTGCGTGGATAATATTTTAGGTCTGATGAAAAAAAGTTGAACATTAGATACCTACAGCGATTTTTTTTGCGAATTCAGACTTACCACTATTTCTTGAATTTGCGGCCCCCGTGCGGGCCGCAAAGGACGATTATTTTATGTCGACCTGATAAAAAACGTGTTTGCCAAATGGGTCAACCTGATAGCCACTGACCTCTTTACGCACCGGTTCAAAGATTGTCGAGTGGGCTATCATCACCGCCGGAGCCTGATCGTGCATGATCTGCTGCGCCTCACGATAAAGAGTGACGCGCCGTTGCCTGTCCTGCTCGCTGCGCGCCTGGCTAATCAGACGCTCAAACGGCGCATAGCACCACCTGGCCGCATTAGATCCACCGTTCGCCGCCGTGCAGCTGAACAGCGGGCTGAAGAAGTTATCCGGATCGCCCGTAGCGGTCGTCCAGCCCATCAACGCCGCCTGGTGTTCACCCTGTTTGATGCGTGAGAGATACTCGCCCCACTCAAAGCTGACGATATTGGCTTTTATGCCCACCTTCGCCCAGTCCTCCTGAATCATCTCCGCCATGCGGCGTGCGTTCGGATTGTAGGGGCGCTGCACGGGCATTGCCCACAGATCTACCGTGGTTCCAGGGGCTACGCCCGCCTCTTTCAGCAGCGCTTTCGCCTGTTCCGGCGCATAGTCATAGTCCTTCAGGTCGTTATCCGCACTCCACTCGCCGGGGGGAAGCAGATTTTTCGCGGCAACGCCGGTTCCCTGGAACACCGCCTCAATAATCGCCGGCTTATTGATCGCCATACTCAAGGCCTGACGCACCCTGACATTATCCAGCGGTGCTTTTTGGCTGTTGAAAGCCAGATAGCCGGTATTAAGGCCGGCCTTCTCCATCACGGTAATATTGGGGTTCGCACGGAGCCGGGGCAGATCGGCCGGGTTTGGGAACGGTATAACCTGACATTCATTTTTCTCCAGCCTGGCGGCGCGTACGGATGCGTCCGGCGTGATGCTGTAAATCAATCGATCCAGCTTCGCCTTGCCCTGCCAGTACTGTGGGAAAGCGCGGAACAGGATCCGTGAGTCCTTCTGATACTGCACCAGTTCGAAAGGCCCGGTGCCAATCGGCTCACGATCTACCTTTTCCGGCGTGCCGGCTTTTAACATAGCGCTGGCATACTCCGCTGACAGGACAGAGGCGAAATACCAGCCGAGATCGGCAAGAAACGGTGCCTCCGCATGTGCGAGGGTAAAACGTACGGTATGCTCATCCACCTTTTCTATCTTTTGCAACAGCTGGCCAAACTCAAGACTGTTGAAGTTTGCGTAGGTGCCGTTCGATACCCGATGATACGGATTAGCCGGGTCCTTCTGACGCATAAATGAAAAGATAACGTCATCGGCGTTAAAATCACGCGAGGGCTGAAAATATTTGTTGCTATGAAACTTAACGTCGTTGCGCAGATAAAAGGTATAGATTTTGCCGTCCGGGCTGATATCCCAGCGCTCCGCCAGACTGGGGATAAGCTGGGTGGTGCCAGGCTTAAAGTCGACCAGCCGGTTGTAAATGGGCACCGCGCTGGCGTCAACGCTTGTACCGGAAGTATAGAGCTGCGGATTGAAGTTTTCCGGGGAACCTTCCGAGCAGTACACCAGCGTTTTCGCCAACGCAGCGCTGGTTATACTCAACGTCAGTGCCGCCAGCAACGCATGTAATCGCGTTTTTTTGTTCATCTTTATCCTCGCTTTTATTTGACATTATTCGCGGGCTGCGTAAACCATTGAAGGTCGAATTCCCGATCGCGATCGAGCGCCTGACGCCAGTCAGCCTGTCACAAGGTCAGGCTGACCAAATAGCGAGAGGAATGAATAACCCAGTTTGCCACATTACCGTACTGTTTTAGTCTGCGACAAATAAGGAACCGTTATGACCGACCTCCTGGCCCGCCAGTTGACCCAACGTTTTTATCGCTACCTTGCCGTTAGCAGCCAAAGTGATGCTGCGTCAGCAACATTGCCCAGCACGCCGGGTCAATATGAAATGGCGCAACTGCTGGCGAAAGAGTTGCAGCAGTTTGGCATGGAGGATGTGGTGATTGACGAATACGCTACCGTCACCGCGGTGAAACCCGGTACTTGCCCCGGCGCGCCGCGTATCGGGTTTATTACCCATATCGATACGGTCGATGTCGGACTTTCACCGCATATTCACCCGCAGATCCTGCGCTATGAGGGTAAAGATTTGTGCCTGAACGCCACGGAAAATATCTGGTTGCGTCAGCAGGAACATCCTGAAATTAACGCCTATCAGGGCCAGGATATTATTTTTAGCGACGGCACCAGCGTGCTGGGTGCGGATAATAAGGCGGCGGTGACGGTGGTGATGACGCTGATGGAAAATCTGTCCACTCGGCAGGCGCACGGCGATATCGTGGTGGCGTTTGTACCGGACGAGGAGATTGGGCTGCGCGGTGCAAAGGCGCTGGATCTAAAGGCCCGCTTTGATGTCGACTTTGCCTACACCATTGACTGCTGTGAGTTGGGAGAAGTTGTCTTTGAAAACTTTAATGCGGCAGCGGCGGAAATTACCCTGACCGGGGTGCCTGCTCACCCGATGTCGGGTAAAGGCGTGCTGGTTAATCCGCTGCTGATGGCCTGCGACTTTATCAGTCACTTTGACCGCCGCCAGACGCCGGAGCATACCGCCGGACGAGAGGGATACATCTGGTTTAACGATATTCAGGCCAATGCCAGTACGGCCCATCTTAAAGCCAGCATTCGCGATTTCGATCTCACACAATTCGCCCATCGCAAACGGCAAATTGAGGAGGTGGCAAATAAAATACGGCTGGCCTATTCAACCGGTAAGATAGAAGTAAAAATCAGCGATATTTATAGCAATATCAGCAATGCTATCGGTGAGGATCGGCGACCGGTTGAGCTGATAATTGACGCCATGTCGCAGCTGGGCATTGAACCCAAGGTCATACCGATGCGTGGCGGCACCGACGGCGCGGCACTGTCAGCCAAAGGGCTCTTCACACCGAACTTTTTTACCGGGGCGCATAACTTCCACTCAAAATTCGAGTTTCTGCCTATCTCTTCCTTTATAAAATCTTATCAGCTGGCAGAAAGAATCTGCCTGCTGGCCGCGGAAAAAACCTGAAGCCTTAGCTATAGAAAGCAAGTAGCCTGCTTTGAGCAGGCTACTCATACCGTCAGAGACATCAACCCACGACATTACCCGTATAGATGTCTGTAGGGCGATCGGGGCCGCGGTAGCGTGATACGCCTAAATAGGTCACCCCATCAACCTCTGATTTAGCGCATATGTTAAGTTTCTCTCCGGGAGAGATCAAAATATGGTCGGTGAGGAGGCTGGTTCCCGCTATTTTCTTCCTAATTTCTTTACCATAAACAATAACGATATATTTGTTTCTTTTGCTCTTTCTAATGTACTTATCGGCCAACCACTCTTTTGCGTTATTAAAAATCGCGGATGAGCTGGCAAAGCCTTTATCCAACACGATATTTCCAACAGTCAGTAATTCTATTCTCGCTGCTGGCATTGTCATTACACGATAGGAAAATCCTTCATAATCTTTTAGTTTTTCGTATTCGTTCATGAGCTCGGCCACTTGACTCGAATAGTCGCCCTTTGCATATCTTAAATACTGGTTAATGCCCTCATTACCCGCCTCGGTAAAGTCTGCCAATGCCGGGCTGTCTGTCATTTCCTGAGACAGGTACTCAAGCGTATCAACGGCGCGTTGTAATTCTTCTGCTGTTGGATTTTTGCCCAGTCGGACTTTTTCAGTTATACGTTCGAGTTCATTTTTAATGCTCTGATCTTCTCTTAATGAGGTGAGATGTATCGATTCAGAGAGATCTACACTTTTCACACTATTACGGCTAAAACAGCTTTTGGTTAAAGAGGCACCTCGCTTCAATCGGAAGAAACAGTCATTATGCTTATCGTATGCCAGTCTATCTTGATTTCTCTCGAAGGGAATAAGTCGGTCGTTCGCCAGAAGAAAGCGTTTTCCAAATGCCTGCCCGGTTTCGGGGTTAAAAAGCGTGTAAGTGATCTTCCCGTCGACCATTCCAGAAGACATGATGGGAACTTTCAGGTTTGAAAAAGGCAGTAACGCCACTTTAGTCATGCCTGTTGAAAATGAAGGGAGCTGCGTAAACTCTTTTGAGGTGAGAATTTTCCTGGCAAGGTATGCCGTCTTTTCATCTTTACTTAATCGAACGATGAGTTTCTCAATATAACTTTTGCTCAGCCCGGTCAAAAAATCAATTCCCGGATCGAGCGCTTTAAGCGCTTGTAAACTCAGTGCCGACAGTTCGGCGGTTGTCGGGAGGGTGATAACATTGAGCCCCGATCGTATTCCTGACTTAAGCGAGTACTTGCCATAAATCGAAATGCCTTGACGCAGGCCACCGACGACTCCGACTGCAAACCTTGCGCTTAAACTTGCCGCCTTGATAAAAACGGACATAAAGCTAAAGGCGTCTATCAGGCACGAGGGTATGGCCTTGAGCGCATCCTTCTCAAGGACTCCTTCAATACAGTTATAAAAAGGGATGAAGTTTTTTACAATACTCCATATTTTTTGCAAATCTGACCGATCGTTACCCGACTGAAAAAGAGCACTATAAAGATGGTTGCTGTGGATACTGCCTAAATAACCGACCAATTTTTTCGCTTTATCTGCGCCAACTATCAGTTCTTTTGTGTCAGAAGCAATAGCATAGATAAATTTGACTGCGTATGCGTATATTTTATTACCCAGGACTCTGTAGCCCTCACCAAATTTTTGGTAGCTAAGCAGGTCGTTAGCGATATATTTATTGATATCTCTGTCTACACAAAAAAAACGATAGGCGCTATCGCCGGCATCATACGTTCTTTTTAACGCGTAAATCCTCTCTTCACTCTCCCGCTTTACCGCTACCAGATCGGTATTTTTTACCAACACGCGAATATCATCGTGGAGAGGCAAACCGCGTAGATCACGAGAATCCATGAAGGATCTCATACTGAAGTTTACAGCGTGTATTGATGCAGCCGGCGAAAAGAGGAATTTCTTCTCATTTTCTGGCAGAGTGGCCAGTGCGCATTGAACGAGAATAGTATCAATATGATAGAATTTTTCAGCTACATTTGATGTCAGTTGCAAATACTCATCATTAAGGTTATCTGGCGCTCCCTGGCAGGGTTTAGCCCAGCCATTAAGATAATTCTGCACTGCATAATATTTTGGGTCTCTGCCGCGCCTTAAGTCAAGACGATCGGTTTCTTGAATATCAGGATATTGAGGTATTCCATTTTCGCCACATTGGGAAACGATCTTATCGGCCAGTTTCTCTTTGCTTAACCACTGGCTGACGGCATTCTGATAGTTTTCATACTTCAGTTTTATATTTTTATGCAGTTCACCAGTCGTCATCCTGTATTGGGCATAGCGATCGATGGCTTTCAGACTGATGCTGCGGATGTGCCTTTTTCGATTAATCGCATCCGGCTTAAATAAGGCTAAAAAGAACAGCGAAGGCGCACGAAAAAACGGAATCTGATCTTCCTTAACACCCTCTGCAGCGGCCATTTCCCACATTTTTTCCCCTATAAAAATAGCATCTTGCTTAAAATAGTGTTCTAACCCCAGACCATCAAGAATTCGTGACCCGGTGTAGAGTGAGGCGAAATCAAAATCGGCCAGAGAGGTCAGTTTACAGGCGCTTTCTTCGTATCTAAGAAATGGCATCTCCTTTTTCAAGAAGGATAGCCACATGCTGATAAAGTCCTTGCGCTTTTCATTCGGGATTTTATTCATATTCAGCAGATTATTCTCATGCAGCCGCATGGGTGATAATAAAATATGGATATCATCAACGTTAAAACGTTCCGGGTATTCGTCCGCCGCAATATGTGAGGCGATATATTCATCGAGGGATACGCTCAGAACATTCGAAAAAATCCAATGACGTACGGTGGACTCTGCCTGAAATATAGACATAACATCCTGTTCCATCCCCCCGTAGAGTTCTACAGCATCAAGGATCTCTCTGGCTAACAATTCTGTTTCAGAAACGCGGCCAGGCGTATTTTCTGAATCTCTGGCAAACAGATACCCCGCAACGGTTGATACCAGCAGTTCTTTACTGGCGTGATCGGTCAGCAGAATGTTTTCCCGACGAAAAAATTGAATAACTTTCTCATTGGCTTTCCTGGTTGTTTTGGGAAGGTGGAAACGATGTTTGTGCTGATTATTTCCCACCGTATCCGTTTGGTTTAATATCAATGTAGTCTGCCTGCCCGATGATAAGGCGTCTGCGCCGGGAAATTTTAGCGGGTCGAACTGGATAAATAACCGTTCGGCATATTTCAGCATTCCCGATAATGAATTCAGGTCACCTGCCCCAGAGTTTTTTTTGCTGGCTGATGCTTGCACGCCTGACGATAGATTGTTTCTTGCTGCTTGTCGTATTGTATCTGGCGGCCCCGGCGGACTCACTGCGCGACCGTTTTTCCCTGAAAGTGTGGTCACGTGCGCGTGCGCGTCGCATCGCATCGGGTATTAAAATGTGTACGGGTAACAACGGCCAGCCCGTTTTTGCGTTGGCTGATTTGCTTTTCGACAGTATGACAATTTTGCAAAACTGAGATGCCGCTTGCTCTTTTCAGCCACGTCACCGCGGCCGCATGAGCGCTGGCCGCGGGTCTATTTCCCGGCGGTAGTGCGACCTGCCGTAGGTTGTCTATTGTGACCCCGGTATAGAACTCGGGATTTGCCGTTGAATTTGCTGAAAATGCACTGATAAACCGGTTTGTGCCGTTGCCTGCTTTAGCTGGAATATGGGTAACTTCTATCTGAGTATCGATGGTAAAGCCCGGCTTCCAGCCGGTTGTGCACAGCGACCGGGCCAAATTGTCGAGAGCAGTCCAGTAAACGCGAGTCCTTACCAGTAGGTTGGCCATAAAGCCAGGCACTCTCAATAATCCGCGCTGCGGGAGATCGGCATCGTTCACCCAGTGCCGGGCGACAACGGCGCTTAGCGCAAGCATGGTGTACAGCGTTCCAGCCAGGCTGCTGCTATCTTCAACAGACAGTGGATCGGCTTCCCACGGTTCAGCATAGCCCGCTATCGTATGACGAATAAAAGATGCCAGGTGGGAGATGATGTTGATGTTATCGGGAAGACAGGCAGACGCCAATCCGAGTGCCTGTAATACCGCAATATCAATGTCTTTTCTTTCAACGGCGGCGATATATATGCTCTGCGCTGCGCTCAATATATTGATAGGCAGCCCCGGCAGCAATTTTCCAAGTCCAACCGAAAGTATTTCTGTTTGCTTCGCATCAGCCAAGATCCTGGAGAGCTGACTAAAACAGCGGTAGAAATCTTCACTAAGCGGAGTCTGATATGCTTCTGTGTTATCACATGATACTGGAGGCCATTGGTCCTCGGCATCAAACCATTCTTGCTGAATTTCCACAAGTTCTCTGGCATCGAACCAGATGTCTGACTCCGAATCTGATGCTATTTCAACCTGTCTCGCCACCTGGCTGGCGTATTGAGAATATCTCGTTAAGATGATTCCTTGCATAATTCATATCCACCATGGATTTAATAAGAGACCATGTTGTACTAAATATAAGAGGGAGTTTCTTTCAATAAAGGGGATAATCGGGGTGATACGTATTACCAGCCAGGACCGGATAACGTATAATTATTATTTCCGCCATATTAAATATTATTGAGACTAGCCAGATATTGTGATCACTTAAATGTTTCTGGCAACGACCCCTCACTTTCTATCGTTTGGCCAGAGCATCAATAGAAAAGCATTCGTTCACATTAATACATTTTCTATTCTACCCGCGTGGCTATGCTACTGCGCCATCGTATTGGTAGACATTTTTTTTAGAATAGCCGCTCCTTATGACGCTGAAAACGCCGGATATATCATCATGCAATTTATTCCGTTTGGATAATGTTGTCAGAGGCAGATACCGGAGAGGCTCAGTATAAGAAACGGGCGCGGTTTTGTTTCGTCACCCGTATAAACAGCCAGCCACGAAGCGAGGCTGGTAAGCTGGCTAAGTCAGATTGATTAGAAGGCTACCCAGTCGTCACCTGACCCAGCAGCACCTTTCGCCGCCGCTGGCTTAGCAACGGCTGGCGTTGACCTCAATGCAGATTCAGAACTTTCAGGCAGACGGAATCTGGAAACTGACAGAGTCAGTTCAACGGTCTGGCGTTCTAACGCGCTGGCGGCCGAGGAGACTTCTTCAACCAGTGAGGCATTTTGCTGGGTGACGCTATCCATTTCTGAAACCGCCGTCGCCACCTGATCGATACCCTTGCTTTGTTCCTCCGAGGCGCAGGAGATTTGCTTCATAATCTCTGTGACCTCATTCACCGATTGCACGATATCCTTCATGTTGCTACCCGCCTGGGCCACCAGTTTTGAGCCGTTATTTACGCGCGATACTGAATCGGCGATCAGGGTCTCAATCTCCTTCGCCGCGCCCGCACTGCGCTGGGCGAGACTGCGCACCTCACTGGCCACCACGGCGAAACCACGCCCCTGTTCACCGGCACGCGCGGCTTCTACCGCGGCATTCAGTGCCAGGATATTGGTCTGAAACGCAATGCTGTTTATAACGGAGGTAATATCGGCAATTTTCTTCGAACTGTCAGAGATCCCTTCCATCGTTGTGATCACGTTTGTCACCAGATCGCCGCCCTTTCCTGCCGTCAGGGAGGCATTATCCGCCAGCGTACTGGCCTGACGGGCGTGATCGGCGTTAAGTTTTACCGTTGCCGTTAATTGTTCCATGCTGGCGGCGGTCTGCTCCAGCGCGGATGCCTGCTGTTCGGTACGCGATGAGAGATCGTTGTTGCCAGACGAGATCTCAGCCGCACCACGATGAATATTATCGGTTCCGCTGCGAATGGAGCTGACGGCTTCGCGCAGACTGTCCTGCATTTCCCGCACCAGTGGCACCAAACGGCCGACGCAATTGCGGTTTAAATCATGTAAAGGATGGGTGAGATCGCCTTCGGTAATCAGGCGGAAATGTTCACGCAGGTTATTCAGTGGTCGAACCAGCATTGCGACTAAATAGCGGTCGGTTAACAGCAAAATAGCAATCCCGAGCACCATGGCCAGCATCAGTACGGTCTTGGTGGTGCTGATAAGGTGCTCGCCGTTTATCCGCGTTTGATCGAGTTTAGCCGCCGCAGCGGTGTTGAATTTCTCCACGCTTGCGCCAAATTCGCGGCTCAAGGCCGGGGTGACGGTACGGGCATGAAGGCGGTAGTCGTCAAGCGCGGGCTGCTGTGCCAGCCGCACCTGGGGAATGACGCCCTCTTCCAGCAGCTTCTGCCAGCGTTCCGTTGCCGCTGTGGCATACTGCCTATCCAACGGGCCTGGCGTATGCGCCTTAAACTCCGCCAGCAGTGCGGTCATATTTTCCAAAGATTGCTTTGCCGCATCCATATCCTGCGGCTTTTTAGAATCTGTTGCGCGAGCCAGGCGGGTAATCACGCGGAAATACTGGTCGTTGCCTTTACTCAGGATGGTCATCTGGTCGATCAGCTCACGCCCCACCGCATCCCCTTTGCTAAGCTGGCTTAGTGAGCTAAGGCTGTATATGCCCACCGCCCCCCACATGAAACAGAAGATCCCCAAAATCCACAGCAGAATAGCGCGGATCGTGTAGTTTTTTAGAAAATTCATAATTGCTCCTGGCCTGGTGAAGCCGTCAATAATGCTTTGTTATTTTTAGTCTTTCAGAAGCTGTTATCGGCAGACCGCTGGGGAACAGTGAATTATTTAGCAAACAAAAAAGACGAAGGCGTCACCAGGCAAGCGCATTCTTGAAAAAAATTCTTTTATTTTAGCGTCTTAAATGAACAAATGTTTTCATGAGCAGGCGGAATAACTGCATCCTGCGGCGCATAAAACGTTTCTCTAGCGTGATTTCCGCGCTACCGCCACGACCAAACCGCAGGGTCACGTCGCGGTCGGTCTGCCAGACGGGCCAGGCCATTTCGCCTTTGATACTGCGAGATAGCGGCGTTATATCGCGAGCAAAGTTGAACCAGTATTCACTGACGCGACCGGCGAAGGCACTATCGCCCAAGGTAAACGGCCGCTCATTATCTACCGCCGTCAGCTGCCCCAGCGTGTTAAGTACATAGGGAATTTCATTACCGTGCCGGGTGCCATGAAGGTAAATATCGCGGGCGTTTTCAGAAACGTAATCGAAGTAGTAGCGCCAGCCGGGCACGCCAATGCGCAGCTGGGCGCGACTGACAATATAGCCGAGGGTGGTAAAGGCCATATCGCGAGCGACCCGTCGCCCCAGCTCGGCATCGTCCTTAATACCGCGATACAACCATGTGATCAGCCGCAGTCCAAGCGGATGTTTTCTACGCATTTCTGCGATCGCCTGTGCCGCATTGACGCCGAAATATTCTAATACGCTGGCTTCATCACTGTTGCTACCTATCATTAGCGGCAATGGATGCTGGGCGGCAGAGGCGAATACGCTCAGCATCGGCTGCGGCAACACCCGATCGCCGGAAATAGCCACCGGCCCGCAGCTCATGCTGCTATCAAGTGCCCAGAACGCCTCAGCGGGAAGTTGACGCAACTGCTCCGCTGTCGCATCCGGTAGATTGAAGTGGCGCGCCAGCCTTTGTCCTTTATCCAGCGCGCCGGCGCGCGTCACGTCAGGGAGCGTGTAGGCACTCTGCACAATACCTTTATGAAATAACCCGTCTGCCAGCGGTGAGGCACACAGTGAAAGCACGCTACGTGCACCTGAAGATTCGCCCATCAGGGTGATATTCCGTGCATTCCCACCAAAGGCATGGATATTGCGCTGTACCCATTGCAGGGCGGCTATTTGATCGAGCAGAGCGAAGTTATTGATCGGTAGCCCTTCAGGATACTCGCTATCCAGCGCCGGATGGGCAAAAAAGCCGAGTTGGCCAAGACGATAATTAAGAGTGACAACCACCGCGCCGCGTCGGGCTAACGGCATGCCGCCGTAGGGAGTCAGGCCACCCGATCCGATGGCGTAACCACCGCCGTGGATCCACACCATCACCGGGAGGGGTTCTTCGGGGGCAACGTCCGGCGTCCAGACGTTGAGATAAAGGCAGTCTTCACTTAACTTGCCAGGATCACCCCCGCCCATTGCCAGACAGTCATCGCGGTTTTGCCAGCTGGCGGCTCCCCACGCAGTGGCGTCCTTTTCCCCAGTCCAGGGGGTAACCGGCCGAGGGGCTTTCCAGCGCAAAGCGCCCGTTGGCGGGGCCGCATAGGGGATGCCCTTGAAAACAAATATATCCTTATCCATTGTTCCGCGCAGCAGGCCTTCGGCGGTCATAACACGTAATAGTCGATCGTTTCTCATTTGCTTGTCTACATCGGCATAAGTGGATTATCAGCGGAATTCCTTACCAAAAGGAAGGATATACGGCGCACGCCAGCGGCTTTGTTATGGCTGCAAGCAGCTTTACCTCAAGCCCGTTCGCGCTGAAAACCGAAGCGATACTTGGCGATCAGCATCAGCGTGGTCAGTACCGCTGGAATAGCGAGAAATGAGAACACATCGGTTATGCTCCAGCCCAATGACAACATTTGCGCACCGGCAAAGGCACTTAAAATGGCCCCTACGCGGCCCACGCCGTGCATCCAGCTGGAGCCGGTAGCGCGCGCGTGCGTCGGATAATAACTGGCAGAAAGCGCATTCATTCCGGTATTGGCACCATTCAGACAGAACCCGCTGCAAAAGGCGATGATACTCAGCGTCATTGTGTCTGCTGGCGCATAGCCAATACACACGGTCGCTATCGCTCCGCTAAAATAGATAGCGGCCAACGCGAGATTCGCATTGAAACGGTCCATCATCCAGCCGGCGAACAGAGAGCCCACGGTTCCCCCCGCCTGATAGATAGCGGTAACCAGTGCCGCCTGACTGACGGTCAACCCGACGTCTTTAACCAGCGACGGTAGCCAGGAGCCAATCAGATAAACCAGAAACAGCCCCATAAAATAGCTCCCCCATAGCATGATACTGCCGAAGAAATAGCGGCGTGAGAGCACGACCTTGATCGCCCCTTCTCCCGCCGCCAGTTCATTACGGCTAAACACCGCGGATTGGCAGACGGTGCCCGGATGCATTTTTTCAACAATCTGGCGGATCTGCGAGGCTGGTGCATTGCGGGCTATCATAAAGCGCACGGATTCTGGCAAATAGCGCAGCAACAGCGGCACCAGCAGCAGCGGTAAAACGCCGCCGACCACCAGCAGTGCATGCCAGCCCAGGTTGGGGATCAGCCACGATGCCGCAAAGCCGCCGCTGGCGGCTCCAAAGGTGAAACCACAGAAGACCACGGTAATAAGAAATGCGCGTTTACGTTCCGGGGAGTATTCGGCAACCAGAGTGCCGACGTTAGGCATAGCCGCACCCAGCCCCAGGCCGGTCAGGAATCGCAGTATCATCATCTGATCAAGATTCTGTGAGAATGCGGTCGCCAGCGTGCACAGGCCGAAAAAGAACACGCTAAAGATAATGATAACGCGGCGACCAAAACGGTCGGCCAGCGGCCCGGCAAACATGGCGCCGAGAGCGAGGCCGATCAGCGCGGCGCTGATAACCGCGCCCAGCTGATGGTTGGTGACTCCCCACGTACTTTTAAGCGCAGGGGCAATAAAGCCCATCAGGGCGATGTCCATTCCGTCCATAGCCACAACGGCAAAGCTTAAGGCGATGATTCTTTTCTGATAGCGGCTCAGCGCCTGTTGGTTAATTAACGCTCGGATATCAATGGCTGCGGTACTGTCCACTTCGCACTCCATAACAGGCCAGTGTTGTCTCGCTCAGCTTGGCCGATGAGCGAGACTGACGAGAAAATTAGCCGCCATCATAACGGATTGTTATCGATTTCTCTTGAAAAAATAGCCGCATAAGGTTTGATAATAAAAATTATCTCAGTGGGAATATCCCTGGTGACAGCGCCCAACCCTTCACGTAGTGAAGACCCTGAAGCCCTCTATTTGATTAGAATCATGAACGTATTAAAGAGTGATAATTTTCTCAGTAATTTTTGATTTACGCAGCCCACGACAGAAAAGATATGAAAGGATAAATGCCAGGGTAGAATAAATGATGATGTGGAGATAGGTATTTATTTCACCAGTCGCTCTCAATATCATATTATGAATGAACTCGCTGTGCACCTCCACAACAAATATATTATGAACGAGATAGATCCCCAGCACGCTTTTGCTAATGTCATCAATTATCGGGGGGTAACTATTCATGTTGATATTCATCATAAACAGAAAAGTGCAAAGCGATGAGGTTTGCAGAAGTATATTGTAGAATTTGCCATAGAAGAAGGCGATACCCGTGCAGGACGAAATGATTGACAGCACAGAGAATGAAACAACCGCTAAAACTAACAGCATGATATGTGGAAACGAAAAGGATTCTACCTTCGGTCGGGTTAAACCCAGATACCCTCCCACCAGGAAACTGATTAGGCCTTCGGTCTGAAAAGGTAGCAAGAGATTGTCTGGGATGGATTTAAATGAGAACGCATAATCCGTCAGCGCATTGACCAGGGTCAGGTTGGACACGAAAACCATGATAATGAGCATTTTCATTATCCCTTCTGCATTGGCTTCCCTGAAAACGCAGCGAATGAATGGCGTTAAGATATAAAGCCCGATGATTGAGAATATAAACCAGAGGTGCGTGGCATCGGAAAGATGATGACTGACGTTAAAATATGTAAGAAAGCTGACATCATCAACCGCCGTGAAGCGACTGATGAAGAAAGCATCATAGAGATAGTAAAAGCACAGCCAAAAAAGCAGTACGCTTAATATCCCTTTTATTTTACCAAGGATATAGCCAACCTGATTTTCACGCGTGTTATTAAGCAGGAAGTAGCCACTACACATAAAGAAAAGTACGACACCCAGCTGGCCTGACTGCCTGAAAAAATATAAATAAACATCATTACCATTGTTGGATAAGAAAAACAGAGTGACGTGGGAGAGTACTACGAAAAAGATAGAAATTATCTTTAGTAAATCTATGCTTAATACACGCATTCCTTTGCCTTTTGATAGGTGGTAGAAAATAGTTAAAAATCCAACACACGCTCGTGGGTATTTTTAAGATATTTCCACAGAATAAAAATAGATGAAAGGTTTTGTACGCTTTGCTGGCACGGGTAATGTATTTCACCATGCAATAGCAAAGCCCCTTTAGCACGTGAAGTATAAGCTTTTATTATGTTTTGATGATGTTATTTTATATTCTGTACGTGATTTTTTTTATTTTCCCACCGGCGACAACCAGCCGCACTTAAGGCTACGGGCTTTACACACCTGCAATTCATTTATTAGCGGTTATTTTCGCCATAAACACAGTGATGCCGTCAGCGACAGCGCCTGGCATGCCGTTCACGATTTTCCAGACGGGCAGATTCGCTTTTGCGCAAGCCAACATAGCAGGCACCGCTGCCACCATCTGAGTTCTGTGCGTAGCAAAAAGCCTGTACTTCAGCAAACTGAGGCAACCAACGCATCAGATAGCTACGTATAATATTGGCATGGGCGCGATCGTTTCTCCCTTTGCCATGAACGATCAGCACATTACGTAGATTATGGCGTGCGGCCTGTAGCATAAAAAGATAAAGCGCCTGACGGCACTGTTCTACCGGCTGTCGAACCAGGTTGAGGGTTGCCTGAACCGTATATTTTCCCTGCCGAAGTTTATCCAGTACCCCCTGCTGAATGCCTTCTGCCCTGTATTCAAGAGGGATGGTCAGTGGAACAATGTCCAGATGCCCGCAGGTAAGAGGATTATCCAGCTGGTCATCCTGAATGCGCGATACTTTAACGACAGGAGGCTTATGCCACAGGGTACTGGCGCTGTCTTTCAATGGTTTGACATCCCCCATTGCCTCTCTAAACAGATTTTGTTCCGTCATCTCGTGCCTCCGGTCAATAGACGCAAGCTGCGTAGTTAAGTGTCTGGCTTAATGCCAGAGTTTAGCAAAAAACGGTCTCGGTTCACGCGCCAGCATTAGCACGATCGCTGATAACTGTAGATTTAAGTGATATTAAACACTGAAAAAATAAACTCTTATAATGAAAAGTATCGCTAGACTTATTTTTATACGAGTGTTAAGGAATGGCCTATAGATGATAGCAACCCTATTTTTTATGTGCTTATCGGCCAACAAATGTTCCTTTTAGTCATTAAAAAATGTAAATTGACGAGAGTCAATTTTCATCGAGCGTAGATTATGACCCCGCAAAAGCGAATTCTCACCAAACGCATACAATCGGGCGGATGCGCCATACACTGCCAGGATTGCAGCATCAGTCAGCTTTGTATTCCCTTCACGCTTAACGAACACGAGCTGGATCAGCTCGACAATATCATCGAGCGCAAAAAGCCCATACAAAAGGGCCAGACGCTGTTTAAAGCGGGTGATGAACTGAAGTCTTTATATGCCATCCGTTCAGGAACAATCAAAAGCTTCACCATTACTGAACAGGGTGACGAGCAGATCACCGGGTTCCATCTTGCGGGCGATCTGGTTGGTTTTGATGCCATCAGCGGCAGTCAGCACCCTGGTTTTGCCCAAGCTTTAGAAACCGCGATGGTCTGCGAGATCCCTTTTGAAACCCTGGATGACCTCTCAGGAAAAATGCCCAGTCTGCGTCAGCAAATGATGCGCCTGATGAGCGGCGAGATTAAGGACGATCAGGACATGATCCTGCTCTTGTCGAAAAAGAATGCGGAAGAGCGTCTGGCGGCCTTTATCTACGGTCTCTCACAGCGTTTTGGCCAGCGCGGTTTCTCACAGCGTGAGTTTCGACTCACGATGACGCGTAGCGATATCGGTAATTATCTCGGCCTTACCGTGGAAACGATTAGCCGTCTGCTGGGCCGTTTTCAAAAAAGCGGTATGCTGGCCGTTAAAGGGAAATATATCACCGTCGAAGATCATGAGACCCTGGCTCACCTGGCAGGTCATTGCCGCGCAATAGCCTGATCGCTGCCGGATCGGTATTTGTTAGTATATTGATCCGGCGGCAACTTTTCTCTTTCACCCTTTATCGTCATTAGACTATCTTTAAGCTAATACGCCCTGCTTGAGGAGAAACGTTATGGCCCTGTATCACAATATTCTGGTGGTAATCGATCCCGAGCAGGATGACCAGCCTGCACTTCGGCGCGCTGTTTATCTTAATCAACGTCTTGGCGGCAAGATCACCTGCTTCCTACCCATCTATGACTTCTCCTATGAGATGACGACCCTGCTCTCGCCTGATGAACGCATCACCATGCGCAAAGGCGTCGTAAGTCAACGCACGGAATGGATACGCGAGCAGGCACGCGCCTATCTAGCTGCCGGCGTGCAGATAAATATCAAGGTCGTCTGGCACAATCGTCCTTTTGAAGCGGTTATTCAGGAAGTGCTGAACAATCATCATGACCTGGTGATAAAAATGGCTCATCAGCACGATCGCCTTCAGGCGGTGGTATTTACCCCAACCGATTGGCATCTGTTACGCAAATGTCCTTGTCCGGTCTGGATGGTTAAAGACCAGCCCTGGCCGGTAGAGGGGAAAGCGCTGGTGGCGGTGAATCTTGCCAGTGAAGAACCGCATCACGACCCGCTGAACGCCAAACTGGTAAAAGAAACGCTGGCACTTGCCGAGCGCATAAATCATACCGAAGTGCACCTTGTGGGCGCTTACCCGGTCACCCCGATTAATATCGCCATTGAGCTGCCGGATTTCGACCCCAGCGTTTATAACGATGCTATCCGTGGTCAGCATTTGCTGGCCATGAAAGCGCTGCGTCAGCCCTTCTCTATCGATGCCAGTCTCACCCACGTCGAAAAAGGCCTGCCGGAAGAGGTTATTCCAGATCTGGCTGAATATCTTGATGCTGGCGTTGTGGTTTTGGGAACTATTGGGCGAACCGGACTTTCTGCGGCGTTTCTCGGCAACACCGCAGAGCAGGTCATCGATAGACTACGCTGCGACCTGCTGGCGATTAAACCAGATGGGTTTGTCTCGCCGGTTACCGTGGATGACGACGAGCACGACTAATTTCTCCCAGCGTTACTGAAAGGCGGCATTTTAATCAACCCAGCCGCCTTTGTGACACTATTAGTCAAGAATTGCGCCTGCTAATAGAGTTTAAGGCATTATTCCGTTAACAAAGAGAATAAAAGCCGCTAGAATTACACCTCTTTTTTATTCTGTTATGGATTACAGAGTGTTTTCGTTTTCCCGACTGTCGCAGCGCCGCTTGCCCGCATTAATCGCCATTATGGCGATATTGATGCTATTTATCGCGCCCGACGTGTCGACTTTTCTTGAGCAACGGCGCAGCGCAGAACATTATGAGATAACTGCGGAACATCCCCCAAGTGGCTTAAACAAAATGGCACAGCACGGCATGATGGATGATATGCCGATGCCCGCAGGTCATAACCACTGCAACACGACACCACCCGTAACGTCCGACAATACACAGCATCACAAGCGTATCAGCGGCACTGTGGTGGATCATTTCGCCTGTGGCTATTGCCAGCTTCTGGTACATTTACCGCTGTTGCTGGCAATTTTTATCGTTATTATCCGCCTGTTACTGCTGTCGACAATCACTCCACCTCCGCTTAAGTTTTCCCCTTATCACTTTACGTTCTTCCCCGGACTTTCCCAGCCGCGCGCACCACCTGTCATTTAATTTACGCAACAGATAAAAGATATTTTGAGTTTTTCATGAATGAAACCGCTCAATAACTGATATGCGCAATGCGCAGGATGCGTCACGAATAAAATAAATTAATGGTTGCCTGATAGCGAATATCAATCTCGCGGGCGCGACCCGATCTATTTTTCACTCGCAGCCATCTGCGTATAGCAATATTGACAGATAAAGTACGTAAGGATTTAACCATGCAATACCGCCCTTTTCGCTTATCGGTTTTAAGCGTTGCGATGATGACCGCCAGCCATGTATCGGCGACGCAATCAACCTCTGGTAATCAAGATCCGGTGATGGTCGTTTCCGCCCAGCTCACCTCGCCACTGACGTCAGTCACGTCAACCAAAACAACGGACCCGTCTGCCAGTGATGCCTCCGAACATTTAAAGACAATGCCTGGATTTTCCCAAATTCGTAACGGCGGCACGAATGGCGATCCGGTACTGCGCGGCATGTTTGGCTCACGCCTGCGTATCCTTACGGATGGCGGTGAAATATTAGGGGCCTGCCCTGGCCGTATGGATGCGCCCAGCTCATACATTTCCCCGGAAAGTTTCGACCTGCTGAGCATTGTTAAAGGCCCGCAAACCGTATTGTGGGGGCCAGGGAACTCGGCCGGCACCGTGCGCTTCGACCGCGCGCCCACGCATTTTGAGCAGGCCGACGTCAAAGGCGATGTCGGTCTGCATACGGCTTCCCATCGCCGCTGGGATGAAAACGCTAATTTCACAATGGGCAATGAAGACGGCTATTTGCGGCTGATGGGCAATAAATCTCGCGCCGGTGACTACAAAGACGGCAGTGGTGCCCGCATCCCTTCGCGCTGGGATAAGTGGAACGCCGATATGGCACTGGGGTGGACGCCGGACAACGATACGCTGCTGGAACTGACGGCGGGCACCGGCGATGGTGAAGCGAGCTACGCCGGCCGGGCGATGGATGGAGCGCAGTTCAAGCGTCAAAGTCTGGGAGCCAGCTTCGAAAAATCAAATATTGGTGAGGTATTCGATAAGTTTGAAGCTAAAATCCATTACAATTACGCCAATCATGTGATGGACAATCACAGCCTGCGCGACCCGCAGGCCATGATGCAAGGGATGAGCGTTGTGCCCAAAAAAACCTCACGGCGTGATACGCGGTCGGTCAATGGCCGAATGATGGGGACTTGGCTCTGGTCTGACGTTGAACTTCAGGGCGGTATGGATATGCAAACCAGCAGCTACCGCAAGTATGCCGTTGACCAGTGGGTGAAAGATGCCCGCTTCCATAATGTTGGCGTGTTTAGTGAACTGAGTTGGGCGGCGAACGATCAAAATAAGCTGGTCACCGGGGCGCGTATTGACAGGACCTGGGTGGATAACTTTACCTCTACCGGTCAGGCGACCAGAAACGATATCATGCCAGCCGGATTTGTCCGACTGGAACATACGCTGGAGAACCTGCCGGTGATGCTGTATGCCGGGTTTGGATACACCGAACGTTTTCCTGACTTCTGGGAGCTGTTTTCCAAAACTACGGCTGCCGATGGCCACTCCAGCACGTTCGATTCGGTAGCCCCTGAAAAGACCCGTCAACTGGATAT
The DNA here is from genome assembly GCF_000026185.1 of Erwinia tasmaniensis Et1/99. NCBI lineage: Bacteria > Pseudomonadati > Pseudomonadota > Gammaproteobacteria > Enterobacterales > Erwiniaceae > Erwinia > Erwinia tasmaniensis. Next base: position 1,905,808 of record NC_010694.1, on the reverse strand, counting down.
TGGGGCAAAATACAGCGGTGAAAAATTTGACGGCTGGGTTTCCGCTTACGCGGGTCGCGTAAGCGATTTCATTCTGTTTAATTACGATGAGGCCAACGGCGGCACTAAGCGAGTCAGCAATGTTGCTGCCGCTATTATGGGCGGCGAAGCAGGCCTGAACTATAAACTGACCGATAACCTGAATGCCGATGCCAGCCTGGCCTACTCATGGGGTCAGAACAGCTCTGATAAACGTCCGCTGCCGCAGATGCCACCGCTGGATAGCCGGCTTGGCCTGACGTGGCATGAAGGCAACTGGAGCACCACCGGCCTGCTGCGTTTAGTGAGCCATCAGCACCGGGTGGCAATCAACAACGGTAACGTCGTGGGCAAAGATTTTGGCCGCAGTAACGGATTTGCTATCTTCTCTGGCAATGCAGCCTACGCGTTGACCGACGACATCAAGGTCAGTGCCGGAGTGGATAACATCTTTAACCGTACTTACAGCGAACATTTGAACCTGGCGGGCAATAGTGCCTTTGGTTATTCCGGGGTCAGCCCGGTCAATGAGCCCGGCCGCACCTGGTGGGCGAAAGTCAACGCTAAATTCTGATAAAACGTACAGGAGTACAAATCATGGCAATGTTTCCCCCCGGCAAAAAGCGCCGGAATTTCTTTATCGCCCAGCTCTGCGTGCTGATTTGCACCGCGCTGGTGATGACTAAAGCGATCATTGGTGGCGCGATAAACGAATACAATATGCCCTTCTCTACCTGGCCGGTTGAGTTGTATGTCTCTGAGTTCTTTATGATCCTGATCTACAGCTCGGTATTCACCCTGCTGCTGTCCATTCCGCTTTGGTATTTCTTTATCGGCGAACAGCCTTCGGAAAGTCAGTCCTGATCGGCATGTGAGAGGCGTCATGGCTCGAAGCATACCCGCATAACGCGCGATTAGCGTTAACCGGCCCGGTTTATACCGGGCCGGTCTTGTCTGTCTGTCTCCGCCGGGTAAACGGCCATAAGCTTGCGATAGTCGATTTAAACTCCTGTAAAATTGTCCGCGCAAAGTCAATTCTCCTGCGGACAGCGCCCCATCCAAAAGTCCTTTCATATTAAAACGCGCCTTCCCTTATAAAATGCCTTTGAGAAAATCCATGCCAGCGGCGTCTGCCTGCTCTGACGCAGGAAAAGAAGTCGCATGATGAGGTGAATCGCAGGCAAAATCCCTACAAAATCGCTGAGACAGGGAACATTATTACATGTAATAATCAACGGCTAATAGGTCACACATCAAGATGTCCAGCAGGTTTATGTCCTCATTTCTTGCGTAAGGCGAAGGATTAATTTTATGAAGCTGAAATACACTATTCTGGCATCAGCGCTGCTATCGATCACAGCATTGTCCGCCCAGGCAGCACAGGAACTGACACCGGAAAAAGCAGCATCGTTGAAACCGTTCGACAGGATCACCCTCAGTGGGCGTTTCGTCGCCATCTACGAAGCAAGCGATGCAGTATCAAAGCGTGCGGATGCGCTGGGCGCTGACTCCTATTATATACAGGGCATCAATGATACCAACGGGAACGGCGGTAACTGGAATGTCACCGCCGATCTGTATCATACCGATGCCCCTGCGGCCCCAAAGAACAAAGACCGCATCATCAATGGTGTGCGTGAGCTAACCAAAGAAGAAGCCTATGCGCTCGAGCCATACGATACCGTGAGCGCAAGTGGCTTTTTCCGCAGCCAGCCTGACGTCAATGACGCCATTACCCGCTCGGCGAAAAGAAAAGGGGCGGCGTCCTTCTTCATTATTCGTCAAATTGACACAAATAGCGGCGGCAACCAGATTATCACTGCCTATATCTATAAATCGGACGCGCCTCAACGTAAGGTTCAGTCGCCAAACCTTGTGCCTGCCGACTCTGAAGCCGGTAAAGCGGCCCTCGCGGCCGGCGGCGCTGCGGCGAAAAAGGTTGAAATTCCCGGAGTTGCTTCTGCCGAAACGCCAAGCAGCAAGGTAGGACGTTTCTTCGAAACCCAAAGCTCAACCGGCAAGCGTTACACTGTCACTTTGCCGAATGGTAAGAGCGTGCAGGAAGTGAATATTGTCACGGCAGCCCAAATGCAGCCTTTTGACAGCATCACCTTCACCGGCCACTACAGTACCCCTACTGAGGTGTCAGAAGAGGTTGGACGCCGGGCAATTGCTAAAGGTGCCAAGTACTACCACGTTACCCGTCAGTGGTCGAATCAGAGCGGCGGCAATTTGACCGTTTCTGCCGATCTGTTCAAGTAATCCTGGCCCTCGGGGGAGATAACCCATCTCCCCCTTTGAATAATTCCCGCCCGTTTTTGCATAGTAAGTCATTGCATCCTGCCTCCTCTCTCCGTAAAATCGCCCGCCAATTTAGAGGTTTCTTTGTTTATTGTTGCCTTACCGACTAAGTTAAACCTGCACTCATCTTATTAACTGGCATTTTATTCTGAATCTGGGGTATTTTTTGGACAAAAAGTTAGGCCTGAGCGCGCTTACGGCGCTGGTACTGAGTTCGATGCTGGGAGCCGGGGTGTTCAGTCTGCCGCAAAATATGGCCGCAGTCGCCAGCCCGGCAGCGCTGCTGATTGGTTGGGCGATTACCGGCGTGGGGATCGTGCTGCTGGCGCTGGCCATGCTGCTGTTGAGCAGGCTCAAACCTGAACTTGACGGCGGGATTTTTAGTTATGCCCAGGCGGGCTTTGGTGAATTAATTGGTTTCTGTTCTGCCTGGGGATACTGGTTATGTGCGGTGATCGCCAATGTTTCCTATCTGGTGATCGTTTTTTCCGCCATGAGTTTTTTCACCGACTCTCCAGAAAAGGTGATATTGGGGAACGGTAGCACCTGGCAGTCGATGCTTGGGGCTTCCCTGCTATTGTGGCTGGTGCACGCATTGGTGCTGCGCGGCGTGCAGACTGCGGCCAGTATCAATCTGGTGGCAACACTGGGTAAACTTTTGCCGCTGGGGCTGTTTGTCGTGCTGGCGATTGCCGCTTTCCAATTTGAACGTTTCCACTTTGATTTTACCGGCCTTTCGCTAGGCAAACCGGTGTGGCAGCAGGTAAAGGACACCATGCTGATCACATTATGGGTGTTCATTGGTGTTGAGGGCGCGGTGGTAGTGTCTTCGCGCGCGCGCGATAAACGTGATATTGGCCGCGCCACGCTGATGGCCGTCATCGCCGCACTGGGTGTCTATCTGCTGGTCACCCTGCTGTCACTGGGCATCGTTCCCAGGGCCGAGCTGGCAGAAATGCGCAACCCCTCGATGGCAGGACTTATGACAACCCTGATTGGCCCCTGGGGGGATCTGGCGATCGTTGCCGGGCTGATTGTTTCCGTATGCGGCGCGTACCTGAGCTGGACGATTATGGCCGCTGAAGTTCCCCTGATTGCTGCAAAACACGGCGCTTTTCCGCGCAGCCTGAGCCGCCAAAACGATCGCGGTGCACCGGCGGCCTCATTATGGTTGACCAACGGCTGCGTTCAGGTCTGTTTGATCCTGATTTGGCTGACCGGCTCCGACTACAGCACGTTGCTGACCATCGCTTCTGAAATGATCCTGGTGCCCTATTTACTGGTGGGTGCGTATCTTTTTAAATTAGCGCGCGGATTAAAAAAACCAACGGTAACGCTGGTGTCGATTGGGGCCAGCGCTTATGGTTTGTGGTTGCTGTATGCCTCTGGGCCGCTGCATCTGCTGCTTTCGGTCGTGCTGTATGTACCGGGAATACTGCTGTTTCTTTATGCACGGCGAGGTGGTAAAGCAAGCCAACCGCTTCATCTGGCAGAAAAGACCCTGATGGCTATGCTTATGCTGGCAGCAATACCCGCGATGTGGATGTTGATCGGTGAATAATTAATGGGCGACCGGCAGGATGCTGACGCTAAGACGGTCGTCATGCTGCTCAATATCGAGCGGCCTGGCGTATTCATGACGAATGCCGTCCAGCTGCTGTTCTGAAAGGAAATAAGGCAGCAGGATATCAAATTGTTCTATCTGCTGTTGGCATGCAAGGGTGATGAGTCGTGCGATATTAATTTCATCGCTGACTTGGGTAGAGATGATTTGGAGCGCCAGCGCTTTCAGCTGTTCAGCGGAAGGCTGCGGCATGTTGGCGGGCTTTCTGGTGATCATACCGAAAAAAGGAATAACGCCGTAAATGGCATCAACAAAGCGCCATTGTTTCTTGCATGAGGCGGAAAGGAAATCTATATAGTTCAAGCAGATGGGCGAACTACAGTCAGCTGAAGCCTGTTTCTTGTCCAACGCTGTTGTCTCCTTATAAATTTGCCTTAACAATTCCGGCGTTTATGATGACATAACCGCCCTCGATTATACCAGACATACTCTAAATAATTAGGCCTGCGTCACGCAATAAGCGAAGAGTGTACCTGCATGGGTCAATGCAGATACATAATTTATGCCAACACATAGTCGTGGAGTGCGGGAAAGGATAAGCTAGCGTATTACCAACCCAGACATTTGGCTCTATGAACAAAATTGTTTTCGTCGAAGACGACAAAGATGTTGGCGAACTGATTGCTGCCTATCTCGGCCGGCACGATATTGATGTCATCGTTGAAAACCGGGGTGACAGGGCTGAAGCCACTATCGCTGCCACTAACCCGGACCTGGTGATGTTGGATATCATGCTGCCGGGTAAAGATGGCATGACGCTTTGTCGTGACCTGAGCAGCAGCGATGCCTGGCAAGGCCCGATCGTGCTGCTGACCTCACTTGACAGCGATATGAATCATATTCTGTCGCTGGAGATGGGGGCTAACGACTACATTCTCAAAACCACGCCACCCGCCGTTCTTCTGGCGCGCCTTCGCCTGCATTTGCGCCAGTCTCGGGCTGGCAACCAGTCTGACGAGATTTCACCAGGCATCGCCGGGCAAAAAGCCCTCCGCTTTGGTACTTTGAGTATTGATCCGATCAACCGTCAGGTGACGCTTTCAGATGAAACGGTGGCCCTTTCCACGGCAGATTTTGACCTTCTGTGGGAACTCGCCACCCATGCAGGCTCGATTCTCAACCGCGATGCTCTTCTGAAGACTCTGCGCGGGGTCAGCTACGATGGCATGGATCGCAGTATTGATGTCGCTATTTCGCGCCTGCGTAAAAAGCTGCTTGATAGCGCGACCGAGCCCTACCGCATCAAAACGATCCGAAACAAAGGCTATCTGTTTGCACCCCATGCCTGGGATGCGTCATGAAAAAGCTGTTTATTCAGTTTTACCTGCTGTTGTTCGTGTGCTTTCTGGTGATGGCGATGCTGGTCGGATTGGTTTACAAATTTACCGCCGAGCGTGCCGGCCGTGAGTCAATGAATGACCTGATGAAAAGCTCACTTTATCTGATGCGCAGTGAGCTACGCGAAATCCCGCCGCGTGACTGGAACAAAACCATTGATAATCTCGATTTGAACCTTTCATTCAAATTGCATATTGAACCAATGAGCAAGTATCAGCTCGATCCAAACACCCTGCGCCGACTGCGTTCAGGAGAAATTGTCGCGCTGGATGACGAATACACGTTTCTGCAGCATATCCCACGCAGCCACTATGTGCTCGCAGTTGGCCCTATTCCCTACCTGTTCTTCCTGCATGAGATGCGCATCCTTGATATTGCGCTACTGGCAATCATCGGTATTTCTCTCGCCTTTCCGGTGTTTATCTGGATGCGTCCACACTGGCAAGACATGCTCAAGCTGGAAAACGCCGCACAGCGGCTGGGCCAGGGCCATCTGGATGAGCGAATACATTTCGACAACGCTTCCAGCCTGTTGCGTCTCGGCGTGGCGTTCAATCAGATGGCGGATAACATTAATACGCTGGTTGCCAGTAAAAAACAGCTGATTGACGGCATCGCCCATGAGCTGCGTACTCCCCTGGTGCGCCTGCGTTACCGGCTGGAGATGAGTGACAATCTGACAGAGTCGGAGTCAGCGGCGCTCAATCGCGACATTGGTCAACTGGAGTCGCTGATTGAAGAACTGCTTACCTATGCGCGTCTCGACCGCCCCGAAGTCAGTCTGAACCTGCAAAGTCTCGATCTCGCCCTGTGGCTCCACGAGCGGTTGCATGATATCCGCACGCTGCACCCACAATACGACATTGAGTTGGATACGCCCCAGCGTGAAAATCTGGGTGTTGCTGATACCCGGCTCATGGAGCGGGTGCTGGATAATCTGGTGAACAACGCGTTGCGTTATGCCGACAGGCGGTTGCGGGTCGGGCTGTGGTTTGACGGCGAGACGGTTTGTCTTCAGGTTGAAGATGACGGGCCGGGTATTCCGCTTGATGAACGCGAACGGGTCTTTGAGCCCTTTGTGCGCCTTGACCCCAGCCGCGATCGCGCTACCGGCGGCTGCGGCCTCGGGCTGGCCATCGTCCATTCCATTGCCCAGGCCTTTGGCGGCTATGTCACCATCGACAGCAGCCCGCTGGGCGGCGCCAGCATACGCTGTTGCTGGCCTGCACGCTTAACCTAAAATCATTAAGGAACGCTATGTCTTCTGCCTACGCTAATCTGACACGCACTTTCCAGCGCCTTTCCCGTTTCGGCCACCTGTCGGCCATAGCCGGATGGGACATGCAGACGATGATGCCCCCGGAGGAAGCCGCGCGCGCGGTGAGGCTCTGGCGGAGTTGAGCGTGCTGCGCCATGAAATTTTGACCGCTAAACAGGTGGGCGAATGGTTACAGCAGGCGCAGCAAGAGAGTCTGGATGACGTGGCGCAGGCCGATCTTTATGAGATGCAGCGCGCCTGGCAGCAGGCATCGCTGTTACCCGCCTCACTGGTTGAAGCGAAATCCATTGCCGGATCGCGCTGCGAACATGCCTGGCGTGAGCAGCGGCCGGCTAATGACTGGCAGGGGTTTGCCGCTAATTTAAAAGAGGTGGTTAAGCTCAGCCGTGAGGAGGCGGAGATCCGCTCGCAGGCCAACGGCTGCTCCCGTTACGATGCCCTGCTGGACCTTTTTGAGCCGGGAATGACCAGCACTAAGCTGGATAAAACCTTTGGCGACCTGAAACAATGGTTACCCGACCTGCTGCAACAGATTGTAGAGCAGCAATCTCGCGAGAGCATCGTTCGCCCTTCTGGCCCCTTCCCGCAGGCCAGCCAACGGCAGCTGGGGTTGGCGATTATGCAGCAGCTGGGTTTTGACTTTACTGCGGGTCGCCTGGATATCAGCGCCCACCCGTTTTGCGGCGGCGTTCCACAGGATGTACGCATCACCACCCGCTATAGCGAGACGGAATTTATCAGCGCGATGATGGGGGTGATCCACGAGACAGGGCATGCACGTTACGAACAAAATTTACCCCAGCAGTGGGCCGATCGGCCGGTGGCTCTGGCGCGCTCTACGGCAATCCACGAGTCGCAAAGCCTGTTTTTTGAAAAACAGCTTGGCCGTAGTCCGCAATTCCTCAGCCTGATCCATCCGCGGGTCATCGAACATCTCGGGGAACGGCCAGGGATGGATGTCGATAATTTTATTGCGCTTAACCAGCGGGTAAAACCGGGACTCATCCGCGTCGACGCCGATGAAGTCAGCTATCCAGCTCACGTGATCCTGCGCTATGAAATCGAACGGGCGCTGATTGCCGCAGAGATCGAAGTCGACGATATCCCGGCACTGTGGAATGAGAAAATGCAGTCATGGCTTGGTCTTGATACGGGCGGCAACTATCGCGACGGCTGCATGCAGGATATTCACTGGACCGACGGTGCTTTCGGCTATTTCCCAACCTATACGCTGGGCGCGATGTATGCCGCACAGCTGTTCCATGCTTTGCAGCGTGCAATCCCGCAGGTAGAAGAAAATATCCTCAGGGGCGATTTGCAGCCTGTGTTTGACTGGTTGCAGCAGAACATCTGGCAGCACGGCAGCCGTTTTACTACCCGTCAGCTGATTGAAAACGCTACGGGAGAAGATTTAAACGCGCGCTATTTCCGCCAGCACCTGGAACGCCGCTATCTGAAGTGATCCCCTCTTCTGGCCGGACAGGCAGTTGAGATGTCTGAATGAGTCTCGGCTGCTGGTCAGGCTGGCATGATGCCTCTCCGCACACAATGAGCCTGTTGAACAGACCGCATAACCCGGTTCACAAAGTTGTTACCGTCGCTCCTGTAACAGAACGCCAGCGTCACTGCCCCTCCCTCTTTGTACAAACGGTTACACGCCGATACCAAACACTCACGGAAAGCCTTCTTTCATTCACATATAGTCTTTTCACCGGCCCCGCAGTGGGCTGACAGATGAACTAAAACACTTGAGGGTTTTACAATGAAAAAATTATTAGCTCTGGTCGTTGCCGCAACAATGGGTCTGTCTTCAGTTGCCTTCGCTGCTGAAACCGCCGCTGCACCAGCCGCAACAGCACCTGCTACCACTGCAACAGCACCTGCTACCACTGCAACAGCGCCTGCCGCCGCTGCTGCGCCAGCTAAAGCACCTGCCAAGCATGTGAAGAAGCATAAGAAAGCCGCTGAACAAAAAGCCCAGGCGGCTAAAAAACACCACAAGGCCGCTAAGCCAGCAGCCCAGAAGGCGCAGGCCGCTAAAAAACACCACAAAGTGGCTAAGCCAGTAGCGCAGAAAGCGCAGGCTGCTAAAAAACACCATAAAGTGGCTAAGCCAGTAGCGCAGAAAGCGCAGGCTGCTAAAAAACACCATAAAGTGGCTAAGCCAGTAGCGCAGAAAGCTCAGGCTGCTAAAAAACATCATAAAGCTGTAAAGAAAACCGCCCCTAAAGCGTAATTTCTACGGTCGGGGTATCAGACACCCCACGCAAAACAGTTAACACAACACCCGGTTATGCCGGGTGTTTTTTTAAGGAGTTTCGGATGATGGTACGTCGCTATTTATTCGAAATCATTCTGGTTGTCATGATTGCCTGTGGGATAATCGCCGCCAGTTTTTATTGGTGAACATGACTAGTGCACTGATATTCCAAATTAATCTCCCACTTTTAGTGCCGTGCGACTATAGTTACTGCACGAACTTAATCACTGATACCAACGCGCCTTTAGCCTGAGAAAAATATGCGCCTGACCGCTGTGTTATTAATGGGTTGCCTTGCCTGTTCATTTTATACTCATGCCGATAATGATGCCCGCAATGAGGCAGAAACAACCACGCTGTTTTTTGGTAAAGACAATCGTCAGCCGGTCAACGATACCGCTCAAGCGCCCTGGGATGCGATTGGTCAACTGGAGACGGCCAGCGGCAATCTTTGCAGCGCCACGCTGATCGCCCCTAACCTCGCTCTGACCGCAGGACACTGCCTGCTCTCCCCTCCGGGTAAACTGGACAAAGCCGTGGCACTGCGTTTTATCGCCAATGATAAAGGCTGGCGTTATGAGATCCATGATATCGAAGCGCGGGTGGATCCGGCATTAGGCAAAAAATTAAAAGCGGACGGTGATGGTTGGATAGTGCCCTCTTCAGCAGCACCTTATGATTTCGGTCTGATTGTACTGCGCAACCCCCCTTCAGGGATTACTCCTCTGCCTCTGTTTTCCGGTTCGCGACAGGCGCTAACTTCCTCCTTGAAGGAAACCGGGCGTCGTATCACCCAAGCCGGCTATCCGGAAGATCACCTAGATACGCTTTATTCGCACAGTGACTGCCTGGTGACCGGGTGGGCGCAGAAAGCCGTGCTTTCTCATCAGTGCGATACGCTGCCGGGTGACAGTGGTTCTCCACTGCTGCTGAAGGTCAACGGTGAATGGCAGTTGATCGGCGTGCAGAGTTCGGCACCTGCCGCCAAGGATCGTTATCTTGCTGATAATCGTGCGATTGCTGTGACCGCTTTCCGTGACAGCCTGGATGCGCTGGCGCAGTAACAGAATATTTATCGTAAATAAAGGGATTCCCAGCGCCCGGCGATTGAATGACAATGTCGCCGGACCTGACAGTAATCAAGGAAGACGTCATGAAAAAACTCACCCTGGCAGCCCTTGCTCTTTTCATCGCCGGCTGTTCTAGCCCGCTCCCTCGAACGGGCCTGTCGACTGAATATCGGCTTAATACTCAGTATCCCTCTGAAAGTCAGAATGAGCGCGTACGCTTTCTGGTTCTGCACTATACCGCTGCCGATGATGCCGAATCGCTGCGCTTATTGACCCAAAGCGGCGTAAGCGCTCATTACCTTGTGCCATCGGCGGCCGATCCTTTGATGAGGCAAAACACCGTCTACCAACTGGTAGCAGAGGATAAGCGCGCCTGGCACGCGGGAGTCAGTCACTGGAATGGGCGTAGCAACCTCAACGACAGCTCGATCGGCATTGAAATTGTTCATCCCGGCTTTACCGATACTCCCAGCGGAAGGCACTGGTATCCCTGGAATGACCGTCAGATCGGCCTGGTTGCCAGCCTGGCGAAAGACATTATTCAGCGTTATGCCATCACCCCGGATAACGTGGTTGCCCATAGCGACATAGCGCCAGGGCGTAAGTTTGATCCCGGCCCACTTTTCCCGTGGCAACAGCTGGCAGAACAGGGCATTGGGGCCTGGCCGGATAGCGATCTGGTTCAGCATTATCTTGCCGGGCGCTCAGCTTATGCCGCGGGCTCCGTCAGCAAAATTCAGGCCGATCTCGCCCGCTACGGCTTCACCATTCCGCAAACCGGCATCGACGACAGCCAGACACGCAAGGTTATCAGCGCGTTTCAGATGCATTTTCGACCCACCAACTTCACTGGCACAGCCGATGCGGAAACTGAAGCGATTGCTGCTGCGCTGGTTGCGAAATATCGTACGGCCAACAAAATGTTGCGTCAGGAAAACGACACGGGGCTTTGAGACGCACATGGAGATTGCCAGCCCTGACGGGCTGGCAAGGGCACTACATCGGGATCTGCTCCATCGCCTGTAGAATACGTTTTTCCGAAATCGGGTACGGCGTTCCCAGCTGTTGAGCAAACAGGCTGACGCGCAGCTCCTCTATCATCCAGCGGATTGCCTGTACCTCATCGTCATCCTTGCGCTGCGGCGGCAGCTTGTTTAACCAGGTGTTCCAGGCCTGCTGCACGGACTCCACTTTCAGCATGCGGGCGCGATCGCTGTGAGGATCGACCGCCACCTTTTCCAGGCGACGTTCGATGGCCTGTAAATAACGCAGCGTATCCCCCAGTCGCTTCCAGCCATTGCCCGTAACGAAACCGCGATACACCAGCCCGCCCATTTGCGCTTTGATATCTGATAGCGCCAGCGCCATCGTCATGTCGACGCGCCCCTTCAGCCGTTTGTTGATATTGAACACAGCGGTGAGGATCTGCTCGACCTTTTTCGCAATATCCACCACCGCTTCATTGAGATCCGCGCGTACCTTGTCGTGGAGCTGCTCGAAGCCCTGCTGCTGCCAAGTGGGACCTCCGAACTCGGCTATCAACCTGTCGACCCCACAGGCGATACAGTCATCGATCAGGTCCAGCACCTTGCCGTAGGGATTGAAGTAAAGCCCCAGCTTGGCTTTATTCGGCAGTTTCTCGTGCAGATACTTAATCGGCGACGGGATATTCAGCAGCAGCAGACGCCGCTGGCCGCGCCACATGGCCTTCTGTTGCTCATGCTGTGAATCGAACAGACGGATCGCCACGCTGTCTTTTTCATCAACCAGTGCGGGCCAGGCTTTTACACGGTAGCTGCCGCGCTTTTGCTCGAAATGGTCGGGCAAGTCGCCAAAGCTCCAGATATGCAGGCCGCGCTGTTCCAGACCGTCATCCGCCACATGCGACAGCGTTTCCTGCACTTTGCCCTTGAGCTGCACTTTTAACGCGGCCAGGTCTTTGCCTTCTGCCAGCCTGCGGTTATGTTCATCGACAATGCGGAAGGTGATTTTGAGATGATCGGGCACCTGATCCCACTGCCAGGACTCGCGTTCCAGCGTAACGCCCGACATACGGCGAAACTCCCGCTCCAGCGAATCCAGCAGCGGCGCGTCAAGCGCCGTCACCCGAGCGAGAACCGCATCGGCATAGTTGGGAGCGGGGACAAAGTTACGGCGTAACGGCTTCGGCAGCGATTTGATTAAGGCAATCACCAGCTCGCGGCGCACGCCTGGAATTTGCCACTCAAAACCACTCTCCTCTACCTGATTCAGCACGGGTAGCGGGATAAATACCGTCACGCCATCGGCATCCGCACCCGGCTCAAACTGATAGCTTAAACGCAGCTTGATGTTGCCCTGATGCCAAAAGTTCGGATAGTCCAGTTGGCTGACTTTATCTGCGCCCTGCTTGATCAGCATCTCTTTAGCAAAGTTCAGGCGATCCGGCTCATCGCGGCTGACGACTTTCCACCAGTTGTCAAAATGACGCGCGGAGACCACCTCATGAGAGATGCGCTGGTCATAGAAAGCAAACAGCGTTTCATCGTCCACCAGAATATCGCGGCGACGCGATTTATGTTCCAGTTCCTCAACCTCGGCGCGCAGCTTGAGGTTCGCTTTAAAGAAGGCGTGCCGCGTCTGCCAGTCGCCCTCCACCAGAGCATGACGGATAAACAGCTCACGCGACAGCACCGGATCGATCGGGGCATAGTTCACTTTACGCGCAGCCACAATCGGTAGACCGTACAGCGTGACTTTTTCACTGGCCATCACCGCGCCCTGCGCTTTCTCCCAGTGCGGTTCACTGTAGCTGCGTTTTATCAGGTGTTGTGCAACAGGCTCGATCCATTCTGGTTCAATGCGTGCGGCGATGCGTCCCCAAAGACGGCTGGTTTCCACCAGTTCTGCCACCATCGTCCACTTTGGCGGCTTCTTAAACAGCCCGGAGCCGGGAAAAATGGCGAAACGGGCGTTGCGCGCCCCGGTGAATTCCTGTTTGTCGCTGTCCTTCTGGCCGATATGCGACAGCAGCCCGGTGAGCAGTGCGGTATGGATCTCCCGCAGCTCTGCCGGTTCAGTATTCACCGGCAGCCCCAGCTCACGCACCACCTGACGCAGCTGGGTATAGATATCCTGCCACTCGCGCACGCGCAGATAGTTGAGATAGTCCGTTTTACACTGGCGGCGGAACTGGCTGGATGATAGCGCCTTTTGCTGCTCTTGCAGCCAGTTCCAAAGATTAACGAAAGCGATAAAGTCAGAATCTTTATCGGCGAACCGCTGATGCTTCTCGTCCGATGCCTGCTTTTTGTCGGCAGGACGCTCACGCGGGTCCTGAATCGACAGCGCGGCGGTAATGATCATCACTTCACGCACGCAGCCGTACTTCTGCGCTTCCAACACCATTTTTGCCAGACGCGGATCGACAGGCAGCTGAGCCAGCGCCCGCCCGGAAGGCGTCAGGCGATAGTGCTGATTATCCGCAAGGGTAATTGCCCCCAGCTCCTCCAGCAGGCGAACGCCATCCTGAATATTGCGCCGATCCGGCGCTTCGACGAACGGAAAGGCCGAGATATCGCCGAGGCCCAGCGCGGTCATTTGCAGGATCACCGATGCCAGGTTAGTACGCAGAATTTCCGGGTCGGTAAAGGCCGGACGACTAAGGAAATCATCTTCCGCATACAGGCGAATACAAATGCCTTCGGAAACGCGGCCGCAGCGCCCTTTACGCTGGTTGGCGGATGCCTGGGAAATCGCTTCAATCGGCAGACGCTGCACTTTGGTGCGGAAACTGTAGCGGCTGATACGCGCCGTGCCGGGGTCAATAACATATTTTATGCCCGGCACCGTCAATGAGGTTTCCGCTACGTTGGTCGCTAACACGATGCGTCGCCCGGCATGTGACTGGAAAACGCGGTTCTGCTCGGCATTTGACAGACGGGCATATAACGGCAGTATTTCCGTGTGCGGCAGATCGCGTTTACTTAACGCGTCGGCGGTGTCGCGTATTTCGCGCTCGCCGCTCATAAAGATCAGAATATCACCGCGGCTCTCGCGACCCAGCTCATCAACCGCATCAAATATCGCCTGTAGCTGATCGCGATCGCCGTCATCCGCCTCTTCCACTACCGGGCGGTAGCGCACCTCTACCGGATAGGTACGCCCCGAGACTTCAATCACCGGCGCATTGTTGAAATGGCGTGAGAAGCGCTGCGGATCGATGGTGGCCGAGGTAATGATCACCTTAAGGTCGGGGCGCTTAGGCAGCAGCTCACGCAGATAGCCGAGAATAAAATCAATGTTCAGACTGCGTTCGTGCGCTTCGTCAATAATGATGGTGTCATACTGCATCAGCAGGCGATCCTGCTGAATTTCCGCCAGCAGGATACCGTCGGTCATCAGCTTCACCTGCGTGGTGTCACCCACCCGGTCGTTAAACCGCACCTTGTAGCCCACGCTGCCGCCGAGCGAAATCTCCAGTTCAGCGGCGATGCGTTCCGCCACGGTACGGGCGGCCAGCCGGCGCGGCTGCGTGTGGCCAATCAGCCCGCGAATACCGCGCCCCAGCTCCAGACAAATTTTCGGCAGCTGGGTGGTTTTGCCCGAGCCGGTTTCACCCGCAACAATCACCACCTGATTGGCGCTGATGGCATCGGCTATCTCCTGCTTCTTTTGGCTGACCGGTAAATTTTCCGGATAGCGTATCGTCGGGGTCGCCGCCCGCCGTGCGGCTATCCGCTGTTCGGCAACGGTGATTTCGGCGCTCAGCTCTGCTACCAGCGCTTCCGGTAGCGTTGAGCTTCTGATCTTTTTGGCACCCTGCAGGCGGCGTAGCAGACGCTGGCGGTCACGCAGCATCAGCGCATCCAACCGGGAATACAGCGCTGTGAGGATAGATTGTGAGGTGTCAGACATGGTAATAGTGCTCGCTTCGTTGCGCCTGCAAGGGCAACAGGGATTAATCAGGGGGTAAGAATGGTACGTAGTGTAACACAGACAGGCACTTAGCGTTTTAAATGCGCAGCGAGAAGTTATTCAAACTTTTCGAACATAGTTATCGAAAACTCGCACTTACACTGGCGCTCAATTATCCGTAAAGTGTTCTGCATCGAGCGGAATATTCCGTATGACAGCACAGGAAAAAAACCATGAGCAAAGTATTAGTCCTGAAATCCAGTATTCTTGCCGGTTATTCTCAGTCTGGCCAGCTGGCCGACTACCTGATTTCCGAGTGGAAGGCCGCCCACCCTGGCGATGAAGTGACCGAGCGTGACCTGGCCGCCAACCCGATACCGGTGCTGGACGGTGAGCTGGTCGGCGCACTGCGTCCTTCTAATGCGGCGTTAACACCGCGTCAGCAGGAAGCGCTGGAACTGTCCGATACACTGATCGCCGAGTTGCAGGCGCACGACACTATCGTGATAGCCGCACCGATGTACAACTTCAACATCCCTACGCAGCTGAAAAACTATTTCGATCTGGTTGCTCGTGCAGGCGTAACCTTCCGCTATACCGAAAAGGGACCTGAAGGTCTTATTCAGGGTAAAAAAGTGGTGGTGCTGTCCAGCCGTGGCGGTATTCACAAAGATACCCCAAGCGATTTGCTCACCCCGTACCTGACCCTGTTCCTTGGCTTCCTGGGTATGAGCGATGTGCAGTTTGTCTTTGCTGAAGGGATTGCCTATGGCCCGGAAGTGGCGGAGAAAGCCACCAGCGCGGCAAAAGACGTCATTTCGCAGATTGTGACGGCCTGAGGCTAGCGCCGCTGACAGGAGCTAAATATGACGTTTAGCTCCTGTGATGACGGTTAATTGCTCACCAATCTGGCAGCATCCGATAAACCTGTCATGCCAACAATCAGGCGACCAGTTTCCCCCGAACTACCACCTTTCCCGGTTTGCTATCAGGATCGTTAGCGCGGCGCACGGCCAGATTAAGCGCCTGCCACGCGATTTCCTGCAGGTCATGCCAGATGCAGGGAAACTCGAATCCATAAATTTCGGCGTGAGGGACGTCGTCAATGCTGAACAGCGACACATCTTTCATTAACTGTAATTTATGTTCGATGCAGGCTTTAACGATCCCCAGCGAAATCTGATTATTACAGCCAACAAAGAAGTCCGGCGCGCGGTGATGGGCCAGCCAGCGGCGGGTCTCTTGCCACGCGACGTCCATAAAGAAATCGGCGTGCAGTATTTCAAATGTCGCCACCCTCCCCTGTAACGCCGCCTGTAGCCCGGTGACCCTGTCACGTGCGACGCTGGAGTTTTCCGGACCAGAAACCACCACGATCCGCTGCGCCTGCTGTTGCAGCAACCAGCGCCCGGCCTGCAAACCACAATCAAGGTTATCGATATACACCCCGCTACAGTGGGCATTATCCAGTTCGCGATCGACCAGCACTAGCGGAATTCCCAGCGTTTCCAGGCGCTTGAGCCAGGAGGGATGATAATGGCGATCGTTTGACAGCACGGACAAAATAATGGCGTCAACATTGTAACCAATCAGTTTGTCGATGATGTGGTTTTCCGCCTCCTGCGATTCATAGGAATCGAAGACCAGCGTGTCGTAGCCCAATTTTTCGGCTTCCAGCGTCATCAGGCGCGTCAGGCCACCAAAATAGGGATTAGCCATATTTGGATTAACAATGCCGATGGTCTTGCTGGTTTTTGCACGGAGATTACGTGCGGCGACGTTAACCACGTAGCCTAAGTGTTCCGCCGTTTCAAGAATACGTTGTCGCGTTTGCGGATGGACTTTATCCGGCTGTGAAAATGCGCGTGATGCGGTAATTTTACTCACGTTCGCCTGAGCAGCGACGCTTGCCAGCGTCACTTTCCCTCCCCGAATAACAGCCAAAAGCAGCTCCTTAGCACCTATGATGATTTTGAATCATTTTAGTATCATTTATGTTGTTTTACTATATCGTTAATTCAGGTTATTCCCGCTAAGCGATCGACGCGCGGATCGGTAAAAATATCCAGCTCATCGCGGCTTGTTGAAGAAAATTCTGAAACGACGGCACCGCGCTCACCGGCCTGAAACCAGTGACGGGTATTGGGTGCAATGGTGTATTGATAGCCCGGTCGCAGCAGGATATGGCGGTGACAGGTATACCATTTATTTCCGTCTTCAGGAACGAAGCAGACCGGCTTATCGTCAACGTCATCGGCTGGCAAGCTTTCATCGTCAACAAATAAATACACCTCCCCCCAGCGGCAACGAAACGTCTCCTGTTTACCTGAAGAATCGGCAAATGGCGGGTGCAAATGTTCCGGGCAGGTTTGCCGTGGGAACAGCACCAGCTCTTTTGCGCAGTAACCGGGCGCGTTGATATAGGTCAGCAGCTGTAGGCCAGAAACCGGATAATCCGCCAGGCCAAATGTCGCGATTTCTATACGTTTTTTTTCCGCTTCGGTCAGAATAATCCCTGCCTGCTCCAGCAGTACTAACGTGCGCAGCCTGGCTTCACTCAGTGTCTTCATGCTCTCCCGCCCTCTGGGTATATCAGATTCTCGCCTCTATTTAACCCGCCTCTCGCTGCCTGATACTGTGATCGCTGTCGCCAAAGGAGTCGACGTTATCCATAGATGACGCGTTGCGATGCAGGAATTTAATCAGCATCACAGATTTTATGCGCCGGTTGATACAGGATGAGCGCACCACAATGATATCGATACCATCAAAAATGATACTTATGAGGTTTTTATGAAAGCATTAGTTTTAGCCGATATAGGTAAAATTGTCCTGGAAGATCGCGACTTTGACGAAGTGCTCGGTGACAATGATGTCCAGATTAAGATCCACTCCGTGGGTATTTGCGGCAGTGACGTTCACTATTACCAACACGGGCGCATCGGACCATTTGTCGTTGAAGCGCCGATGGTGCTCGGTCATGAAGCTTCTGGCATCGTGATCGCAACCGGGAAAAACGTGACACATGTTAAGGTCGACGACCGCGTATGTATGGAGCCGGGCATCCCAAACGTCAATTCAGCCCAAACCCGTGCAGGCATCTACAATCTCGACCCCGAAGTGCGCTTCTGGGCGACCCCTCCGGTTCATGGCTGCCTGCGTGAAACCGTGATCCACCCGGCGGCATTCACCTTCAAGTTGCCGGACAACGTCAGTTTTGCCGAAGGTGCGATGGTCGAACCACTGGCCATCGGTATGCATGCCGCTACGAAAGCGGGCATCAAGCCGGGAGATATCGCGCTGGTTATCGGCGCTGGCCCCATTGGTGTGGTCACGGCCCTGGCCGCGCTGGCGGGCGGCTGCTCCGACGTCATTATCTGCGATCTGTTTGACGAAAAGCTGGCGGTGGCAAATGACTATGAAGGTCTGCATGCGGTCAACATTAAAACCGGCGATCTGGCCGCTAAGGTTAACGTACTGACCAGCGGTAACGGAGCGGATATTGTCTTCGAGTGTAGCGGTGCCAAACCGGCTATTGCTGCGGTGGCACAACATGCTGCGCCCGGTGCTACCGCCGTGCTGGTTGGCATGCCGGTTGACGTTGCCCCCATGGATATTGTTGCCGCCCAGGCAAAAGAGATCACCTTCAAGACGATATTCCGTTACGCCAATATGTATCCGCGTACCTTACGTCTTTTGAGCAGCGGTAAACTGCATGTGCAGCCGCTAATCAGCCAAACCTATAAATTTGCCGACGGCGTGACCGCCTTTGAGCGCGCGGCTGCCGGTTATCCCTCTGACATCAAAATTATGCTGGAAATGGAGTAACGCTATGGCGCTCTATGCAGGCATCGATTGCGGTACACAGGGCACTAAAGTGGTGATCGTCGATGGCGACCGGGGGGATATTCTTGGTGAAGGCCATGCCGCGCACCGCCTGATAAGCGATGCCAGCGGTCGTCGTGAGCAGCTGGCTGAGTGGTGGGTAGCGGCCCTGATCGAGGCTTTTCGGCTGGCGATATCACAGGCGCAGGTTAACCCGCTGGATATACAAGCGTTGGGCGTTTCTGGTCAGCAGCACGGTTTTGTGCCGCTGGATGAACAAGGCAAGGTGCTTTACCCCGTTAAACTTTGGTGCGACACGGAAACCCAGCAGGAGAACGATTTCCTGATACAACAGCTGGGTGGTGCTAAAGGCGCGGTTGAACAACTGGGCTTACTGCCTGCGACGGGGTACACCGCCTCGAAAATCCTCTGGTTTAAAAAGCATCATCCTGAACTGTGGCCGCGCCTGCATAGCGTTTTACTGCCCCATGACTACCTCAACTTTTGGCTGACCGGTGAACGCGTTGCCGAATATGGCGATGCGTCAGGCACCGGGCTGTTCAACGTGCGAACGCGTCAATGGGACCGACGTACCGTGGAACTGATTGATAACAGCGGGCGGTTATGGAATGCGCTGCCGCGGTTGCAAAATGCCGAAAGCTGCATCGGCACGTTAAATGCTCAAGCCGCGGCCACGCTAGGGTTGTCATCGTCAACGCGGGTATCGACCGGCGGTGGCGATAATATGATGGCGGCCATCGGCTCCGGGAATATCAGCGCGGGCAAGGTCACGATGAGCCTGGGCACCTCTGGCACCCTGTTTGCCTGGTCGGGAGAACCCGTTGAGTCACAATCGGCGACGATTGCCGGATTCTGTTCCAGCAATAACGGCTGGTTACCCCTGATCTGCACGATGAACGTCACTTCAGCCACGCTGTCGGTTCAGCAGCTGCTCAAGGAGGATGTTGCCGGTTTTAATTCGCTGCTGGCGCAGTCATCACCCGGCGCTGGCGGGATCGAGATGCTGCCGTTTTTCAACGGTGAACGCGTGCCGCAGCTGCCGCATGCTCATGCCAGCCTGCATAACCTCAACAGCGATAACTTCACACGCGCCAATCTGTGCATGGCCACCGTGGAAAGCGCCACCTATGGGCTGCGCTACGGTATAGACCTGTTTCGCCGGCAGGGTATTGGCGTCAGGGAGATCCGCCTTACCGGCGGAGGCTCGCGCAGCGCATGCTGGCGGCAGATCGTTGCTGACGTAATGGCCTGCCCCGTTGTCTGCCTGAGCGTTAAAGAAACGGCGGCGTTGGGGGCCGCGATCCAGGCCATGTGGGCAACGGCGCTGGCGCAGGAACCGCAACAGGATGCCACTGCTTTGCTGGCTGAACTCTGCCAACGATTCGTCTCTCTGGATCAATCCACCTGCACCCGGCCCGATGCTGAGCGTCAGGTTCAGTACGAAGGGCTTTATCAGCGCTATTTGCAACGCCTGCAACAAACTTATCCGGAGGTGACCTTGTGACGCACGATATGGCCGTTCAACAGCCCGCTTATCTACTGGAAGTGACCGGGGTGAAAAAATCCTTCGGCAGCGTTGTGGCGCTGAAAAATGCCGAATTCTGCCTGCGGCGTGGGTCGATTCATGCCTTATGTGGCGGCAATGGCGCGGGAAAGTCGACTTTTCTTAGCATCCTGATGGGATTTATTCAGCCGGATGGCGGCGACATTTTCATTAACGGTGTCCGCTGCGCATTTCATCATCCGCGGGAAGCCTTAGAAGCCGGGATCGCCATCGTGCAGCAGGAGTTAAGCGCCATTCCCGATTTAACGGTAGCTGAAAATATCTGGCTTGGCCGTGAACCGACGCGCTTCGGCTTTGTTGACTTTCAGAAACTGAACCGTCAAACCGCCATCCTGCTACAGGAATTGGATTTTAATATCGCGGTGACGGAAAAAATGCGCAACCTGAGCGTGGCTGAACAGCAGCTGGTCGAGATTGCTAAGGCGCTGTCGCATGCCGATGCCGACATTATCATCATGGATGAACCCACCTCGGCGATCGGGGAGGAGGATGCGCAAAAAATCTTCCAAACCCTCAAACGTCTGGCGGAGAAAGGCAAAGGCATCATCTATGTTTCGCATCGGCTGTCGGAGATTTTTCAGATCGCCGACAGCTATACCATTTTCCGCGACGGTACCTACGTGCATGAAGGTTTCATCGCCGACATCACCCGCGAGCAGTTAATTGAATACATTATTGGCGGCGAGTATGACAGTGAGTTTGCCAAGTTCAATCAACCCGGCGACAGCGTGCTGATGGAGGTGGAAAACCTGCGTTGGGGCAATACCATCAACGACATCAGTTTGCAGTTGAAGCACGGCGAGATCTTGGGCATTTATGGTCTGGTAGGCTCCGGGCGCAGCGAATTTCTGGATTTGATTTTCGGCATACAGCATGCGGACAGCGGCACCATTCGCGTGGGGGATAAACTGCTGGCCCGTCACTCACCCAAAGAGGCCATCGACAGCAGCATCGCCTATGTCACCGAAGATCGTAAAGATTCCGGGCTGGTGCTGTGCCGTTCAGTCAGCGAAAACATCAATATCTCCTCGTTTAGCGACATCAGCCGCGCCGGTTTTATCAACAAAAAGCAGGAAAAGCAGCGCACCCGCGAAATGATCAAACGCTTCAACGTTAAAACAAGCGACGGTGAGCAGGTCGTCGGCAATCTCAGCGGCGGCAACCAGCAAAAAGTGGTTCTGGGACGTTGGGCGTTACTCGACCCGGACGTGCTGCTGCTGGATGAACCCACCAGAGGAATTGACGTGGGCGCCAAGAAAGAGATCTATCGCTTTATGTCGGAGTTTGCATTGAAAAATAAGGGGATCGTAATGGTTTCGTCTGAGCTGTCGGAAATTATTGGTATGAGCGATCGTATTCTGGTGTTCCGTGACGGGCAATTAGCGGGAGAGCTGTTAGCGGCAAACGCAACCCAAACTGAACTGATGAAGCTGGCTGTGTAACTGAGAGATAAAACCATGAACCCTACCCACTCCACCTCATCCGGGATTTCTTTCTTCGGCCGTCATCAAAAGCGTTTGCATAAGTACGGTATTGTCATTGCTTTCTTCGCGCTGTGTTTGATTGTGGCGCTGGTCGGTGAATACCAGGTTTCTCAAGGGGCATGGAGCGATAACTATTTTTTCAGCGACGCTAACATGCTGATTGTGCTACGCCAGGTCTCGATAAACGGCATTCTTGCTATCGGTATGACCTTTGTCATTATCACCGCAGGCGTGGACCTTTCAGTGGGTTCGGTGCTGGCACTGAGCGGCATTGTCGCGGCGCGTTTTGCTACTAATAACGCGGGGATGGCGATTGGCGACACGGCCACGGCGGTGCTCACACCGCTTATTGTCGCTCTTGGCATCGGCATTGTTTGCGGGCTGATCAATGGAACGGTTCTGGCGCGTTATCGCCTCCAGCCTTTTATTGTCACTATGGGCATGCTGTCGGCGGCGCGCGGCCTGGCTCTGTTGACCACCGGCGGCAACCCGGTTTCACAGCTGAACAACGATTTCCGCTGGTTAGGAAACGGCTATGTCGCGGCGGTTCCGGTGCCGGTCATTATTTTCATCGCACTGTTTGGCCTTGCCTGGCTACTGCTGAATAAAACCATCTTTGGTCGCTACGTTTACGCGGTGGGGGGGAATGCAAAAAGCGCCCGCACCTCTGGGATCAACGTCATCCGCATTAAAGTTCTGGTGTACACACTCTGTGCCGCTCTGGCGGGCATTGCTGGCCTGATCCTGACGGCGCGCACCGGGTCGGCGCAAACCAACGCTGGCGCGGGCTATGAGCTGGATGCCATCGCCGCCGTGGTGATTGGTGGAACCAGCATGGCTGGCGGCGTTGGCACGCTGCAAGGCACCCTGTTTGGCGTATTAATTATCGGCGTGATGAACAATGGCCTCGATCTGCTCGGCGTACAGTCCTATTACCAGCAGATTATCAAAGGCGTGTTGATTGTCGTCGCCGTGTTGCTCGACCCTTCGCGTAAAAATCAGCGCGATTAATACCACTGAAATTATCCTGGCAGGAGAAAACGAATGAAGTTAACGCAAATTGTCTGGTTCGCCTCGGCGGTGATGATGGGAAATATGGCAATGGCTCAGGCCACGCCGGTAAAAATTGCGGTACTGATGTATGGCAACAAAGCCGAATTTGTCCAGCTTATGGAGAAATATGCAAAAGACTATCCGGGAGTGAAAAGCGGCGAAGTGTCGCTGACGTTTTATGACGGCCGCTATGATGCATCAATACAAAACGACCAGGCCGCGACCGCCATACAGACAAAGACCGACGCGATCATCGTCAACCCAATGGATTTTGAAGCCAATATCGATATTGTGACTCATGCTAACCAGGCCGGTATACCGGTCGTGGTGGCCAACGCCCGATTGAATACTGACGCAATGACCTCTGAAGTTATCTCCAATGATGAGCTGGGCGGTTATCTGGAGGCTAAAGCGGTGTTGGATAAACTCGACTGTAAAAAACATAAGGTCAACGTGGTGATCATTGAGGGGCCAAAAGGCGGCAGCGGTGAAATCCAGCGGGGTAAAGGTAACGACAAGGCCATCGCAGAATGCGGCGCGGGCCAGGTCAACGTGCTGGAACGCAAAACCGCTAACTGGTCGCGCGCCGAGGCGCAGCCCCTGGTAGAAAACTGGCTGCAAAAACATCGCGGCAAAATCAATGGCGTGATTGGCCAGAATGACGAAATGGCGCTGGGTGCAATTGAAGCGATAAAAGGCGCGGGGCTTGACGTCAAGGACTTCGCCATTGCAGGCGTGGATGGCGTTTCGGATGCGATCCATGCCGTTCAGGCTGGCGAGATGGTTTCCATCCTACAGGATGCCAAAGGGCAGATGCAGGGGGCTATCGACGTGGCGTTACGCGCGGTAAAGGGCAAAGGCTATCAACCGCAGTCTGATATCTGGCAACAGTACGCGAAAGATCTGAAGTGGGAAGACGGCACACAAAAACACTATTTTGTCCCGTGGACCACGGTGACCGCGGCAAACGCACAACAGCTGTTGGACGCGCGTAAGTAGCTAATCGTTCAGGCCCAGGTCACGCAGCCACGACAGGCAGCGTGACTATTTCTTCAGCCACTGCCCGTTAATGCCGCGTACATACTCACCGGGCTTTGCCCGCTCAACCAATTTTTGTCCGGCGATGTCGGCGACTTCTCGCGTAGACAGGTTATTTTGCTGTGCCAGCAGCTGATACTGTTCAGTACGCCCTGCATTGACCTGCCTGACCAGCTCCAGGGTTTCACCATCCTGTTGGATGGGCGCGATAAAACCGTTCAGCGTTTCGCCTACCCTTCCCTGTTGACGCGCTTCGTCAAGCGTTAAGGCCATTGCTGCCGGAGACAGCAGCAGACAGCCCAACAGTAATCCCCGGTACAGTTTCTTCATGGGTATTCCTTCAAAACAGGCTGCTATTATTTTTGAGTAACTTTTCCACGTCTTTATCCACCTGAATATGGATCTCATGTTCGATTTTTACATTCATATTGATAGTAATCGGCTCTTTCGGCGCGGCCACCTCAATACGTGGAACGCAGCCGGTTAACAACAATATATAGCTCGCTATTGCTAAACTAGTCAGGGCTTTCATCACTTTTTTCCTTATGCGACGGCAGGGTAGCATTCTCTTCAACCCAGGACTGCAGATTATCGCCAAAGCGCAGGCTGCGCCAAAGTTGAAACAGGTTTTCGCGGTGGGTGTAATTCAGCGAGACCTGCTGATTTCGGTTACTGAAACGGCTGGAACCCTCGACTTTCGCCGTCATTGCCATCCAGCCGAGGTTATCGAGATCGACAGTCGCCCAGCTGCGGGATATCTCCATATAGCGCAGCCAATCTATGGCGGCGCCGGCGGCGAAATTATTACTGCTGATAGCATCCGCCATGTCCTTATCCATACGCAACGTCAACGGCCCGCTGTTGGCAATCCATCCTTCTTTGACCAGCCACCGTGAATTGTTCAGCCAAAGCGGCAGCGCCCCGTCAATTTTTCCGGACATAGCGAGCTGCTTTAACTTCATCGCGGTCACCAGTTCAGAAATATCAATGTGCTTTATCAGCACGCTGGCCGCCTGAGTTTGCGGCATTTGCACACTCTCCATGCTCACTTTCCCCCCCAGCACATCAATATTGACGTTGGAGAGCCGGAGCGGCCTGGCACTGCTCCACGGATACCACCCCTGTAAATCAGCGGTAATATTTTGCAGGGAAAACTGGTTGGAAATCTCTTTTATACGCAGCGCCACCGGGCCGTGAGCGCCAAAATACCAGCGCTGCGCCTCCAGACGGAAGGGCAATGAGAAATCGATGCCCGTCAACGCATTATCGGGCATCGACACGCCGCCGTTGGTGACCAGCCAGTGCCCACCGGCTTTCAGCCCCTGATCGGCAGCGGCGGAGAAAGCAACCTGTGCTTTTAACTGCCCTTGCTGAATAGTTATTTTCAGATCCGGGGCGATCAGCGGCTGGAAAACGCGCAGCGCCTGTTGCGGCCACCACAACTGCCCGCGCAGCCGATCGCCATCCCAGCGCCCTCGCAACTGCACCGGGCCGATGTCACCCGCCTTAAGGCTGCCGTTATAAAGGAACCCTGCCGGATCGCGGCCTTTCACCCCGAAGGTTAAGGTCGAAGGCGGCAGATATCCCCCGCTATTAAGGCGCGTTTCTCTGGCTTTCAGGATGAACTGACCGTCTAAAGAAGGGCGTGCCGGGTCTCGCTGCCAGAGCAAGGGTTTAGCCAGCGTCAGGCGGGGGGCTGTCATCGTCGTGCCGGCATACCGCAGGCGGTTAAAGCCGGTGGACAGCGAATCCAGTTCAATCACGGTGTCCTGCCAGCGGCCACGACCGTTCACGTCCCACTTTGCTGCCAGCGGTGCAAGATAGCCATTACCCCAGTAGCGCCACATCCACTGCCCTTTATCCGGCCAGAAGTTGCTGGCCCGGCCATCAAGGTGTAGTCGGAAGCGCCCCATCTCCCCGTTATGAGCGCTAAGAATAGCCTGTAAACGGCCGCTGATCCCTGCGGATGAAACGACCACGCCAGCCAGAGGCCAGCGCGCTTCATCCACTTCCAGCGTTGATAGCAGCTGTCCTTTCATGCGCAGCAACGCCCCGGGCAGCAGTTCCAGCTGCGGATCGATTAACGAGCCGCGTAACATGGCGGGCAGTCCGGCATAAAACTGTAGCTTCATCAACTTTGCATCGCCGGTGAGCCGCAACG
The DNA here is from genome assembly GCF_000026185.1 of Erwinia tasmaniensis Et1/99. Classification (NCBI taxonomy): domain Bacteria; kingdom Pseudomonadati; phylum Pseudomonadota; class Gammaproteobacteria; order Enterobacterales; family Erwiniaceae; genus Erwinia; species Erwinia tasmaniensis. The sequence goes on along the minus strand of NC_010694.1, from coordinate 1,879,876 downwards.
GTAACTGGCTGTTCTGAAAATCAAGCCGCCCTGGCCCGAGATTAAGCACCACGTTACCTTTTCCACCGCGCCCCTGGGTCAGAAGATTAAGGCGACCGGCTATTTCCGTCGCGCCCAGCCCCTGCTGCCAGTTTTTGGCACTTAACGCGACGGAGCCTGCAAGGGGTTGAGAGGCCCACGGCCAGTTCCACTGCCCCTGACTGATGTCAATCTGCTGTGGCGTGATATGCCACGGCAGTGTCAGCAACGGGGTGGCGTGCGCCTCACTGTGGACGAGCAGCTTTCCGCTGTTCTGTTGCCATTTAAGCTCCATGGCGATCGGGTCGGGTATGCCATCTAGCCTGAGATTGCTGTGTAACGCGCCGGACTCGGGCAAACCGTCGGGGATGACGGGCAGATTCAGCGTACCGTTAAGCACAACCGGCTGCGCCATACCGGGAGCCTTAAGCTCAAAGGTCTTTATCGCCAGATCCCGGCCATCCAGTTCAGCCTGTAGCCTCAAATTCTTGCCGCGGTATTCCAGGCGCTGGCGCTGGGCATCCGTGTGGAACGTCAGCCCCCCGCTCCAGTTCTGCCAGGGGGCAACGGCCAACTGGCCAATGCTCACATCGGCATGCGGCAGCATCTTCTGCCATTCAGCCAGCGAACGTGGCGCCTGTTGGCTATCGTCAGATGCCGGGATCTTCGCCGCACAGGCGCTGTCAATTGACACGGCATCGGCAGACAGCTGCCAGCGTGACTGACGATAAGAGAGCGCCACGGCACTTGCTGCCGCCATCTCACAGTCGCCAACGCGATAGCGGACACCGGCCAGCCGTAATGCGCCCTGCTGCCAGCGCGGATTGCTGTCGAGAACGAGAGCGGTGTTTTCCGGTAGCCACACCCCGGCCAGTCGCGGTAGCCATTCCTTCACGGTAAAAAGCAGCCCGGTCAGTAGCAAGATCGCTGCCATCAGCGCAGCTAAAGTTCTCATCAAGCCCTGTTTCATGGCGGCTAATCCTGTTCAGTCCGTGATTATTGAGTAAATGATGGCACGGAATGCCACAAGGGTGAAGTATTTCGCGGCAATAGGGCCGATATGCTACCTTTTTGTTCCGACCAGTCTACCGATCGTGCATTAATTGTTACACTGCTACACGGTCAATCATGCGCGCACAAAGGAGAGAAACCATGAAAATTGCGGTTTACAGCAATAAGCAGTACGACAGGAAATACCTCGAGCAGGTCAATGCGGACTACGGATTTGAATTTGAGTTTTTCGATTTTCTGTTGAGCGAAGCGACGGCGAAAAATGCCGAGGGCTGTGAAGGGGTTTGCATCTTCGTTAATGACGATGGCAGCCGGGTGGTGTTGGAAGCGCTGGCGAAACAGGGCGTCAAATTTATCGCTCTGCGCTGCGCGGGTTTCAATAATGTTGACCTTGATGCCGCCGCTGACTTGGGTATGAAAGTCGTTCGGGTTCCGGCCTACTCGCCGGAGGCGGTAGCGGAGCACGCGGTGGGCATGATGATGACCCTTAACCGCCGTATTCATCGGGCATACCAGCGCACGCGCGACGCCAACTTTTCGCTGGAAGGCTTGATTGGTTTTAATATGCACGGCCGCACCGCCGGGGTGGTGGGCACGGGTAAAATCGGGATTGCCGTACTGCGTATTCTGAAAGGTTTTGGCATGCGCCTGCTGGCCGTTGATCCCTGGCAGAGTCCGGATGCTCTGGCGCTGGGCGTAGAATATGTCGATATTCAAACCCTGTTCAGCCAGTCTGATGTGATTACCCTGCACTGCCCGCTTACGGAGGAGAACCACCACCTGCTCGATCAGAGCGCTTTTGCCAAGATGAAACAAGGGGTAATGGTGATAAATACCAGCCGTGGCGGACTGATCGACTCACAGGCGGCAATAGACGCGCTTAAGCAGCAGAAAATTGGTTCGTTAGGGATGGATGTCTATGAGAACGAGCGCGATTTGTTCTTTGAGGATAAATCGAATGACGTGATCCAGGACGATATTTTCCGTCGTCTGTCGGCCTGCCATAACGTGCTGTTCACCGGCCACCAGGCGTTCCTTACCGCTGAAGCATTAACCAATATTTCACACACTACGCTGGAGAATCTGCGGCAGTTAGAAAAGGGCGAACCTTGCGATAACCTGTTGACCCCATAATTTTGAGAGAAGAGATCCCGGAAGCCGGAACCCGTCGGTGACCGGGATAGTTACCCGTGCCGCATAGGATGACGGTTATCGGGCACAGCTTCCGTTGAGCAAGGCACTTTCCGAGCAGCGACGGCCATTCTTCAGTTGACACATCCCTACCGCGCTTCCATCCAGCTGACGAGAAAGAGCCAGGGTTCCTCCGGCGTTCAGGCAATGATTTGCCGCCAGGTCTGCCATCTCAACTCTGGCAGGAACATGAGCCGCCGTGGCCTGCTGCGGAGGTTCATCATCACGGTCGCTACTGCAGGCGGACAGTAATAAAGACGCTGCCACCACCCACAACAATGTTGCTGCTTTCATCAAACGGGCTCCGGTTCGGAATGTGCTTAGACGGGAAGATCAGCATAGGCCACGTTTCACATCAGGTCGATAGTTGTCACGCTTTTTTACAAAACAACGTTCAGAGAACTTCAACAGACAAAGTCTGAATTATCACGGGACTGAATCGTGCATGGGGTAGGCTTAATGCTTAAGAGCCAGAAATGCTTATGGCAAATGGGGCGAGCCGTGCCAGTCTAACAGACCTATTTCGCCCTGCTGCGGCATATTCGTTAACACGATTGATGATTCTTTAAGGAGATAAAGATGTCTGACAAACCCATTTTGATTATCGCCAGCATGATCGCCAAACCGGGTAAAGGTGATGAACTTTATGAAGTTTTACAGCGCTGCGTGCCACCAAGTCGACTTGAACAGGGTAACGTGCATTATGATTTATATCGTAGTGTTGAAAACAGTGACAGCTTCCTGTTCCATGAAACTTGGAAGAACGCGGCAGCCGTAGACCTGCATGAAGCCCAGCCCCACTTCTTAACCTTACTTAAAGAAGCCGGCCCGCTGCTGGCTGAAGCCCCGTTAATTAATAAAATCTAAGCGTATCAGGCAGCCGGAACTGTTTTACTCCGGCTGCCTGGTGACGTTATTTCAGCAGCCGCGCCCGACAGGTTTTACCCTTAATCTTTACCTGCTGTAGCTGCTGCATCACCTTGCGCACCAGCTCGCGGGGGATAGCCACATAGGCCAGGGTCGGGCCAATATCGATTTTGCCGACCTGATCGCCCCGTAGTCCCCCCTCACCGGTCAATGCACCCAGGATGTCGCCGGGGCGAATTTTGGCCTTACGTCCGCCGTCCAGGCTTACCGTCACCATTTCAGCCGGCAGCGGCTTGCTGACCGCTGATTTCAACGTGGAAACCGGGCTCCAGGCCAGCTTTTGCTGTAAATAGTCCTCGAGCGCATGCGCACGTATCATTTCATCAGGCGCCACCAAACTCACGGCGCAACCCTCCTGCCCTGCACGAGCGGTTCGACCAATACGGTGTACGTGCACTTCAGGGTCAAATGAGAGCTGATAATTCACCACCATCGACAGCGCTTTAATGTCCAGCCCGCGTGCCGCCACGTCGGTTGCCACCAGCACTCGGCAGCTGCCGTTGGCAAAACGTATCAGCATCTGATCGCGATCGCGCTGCTCAAGATCGCCATGCAGCGGCTGTGCGCTGATCTGGGCATTCTCCAACGCATAGGCGATATCATCACATTCGCGTTTGGTATTGCAGAACACCACGCAGGAAGCAGGCTGGCGTTCGCTGAGCAGTCCGATCAATGCCGTCAGCTTTTCACGCGCCCCGGCTTCATAGAAGGTTTGCTCAATCGCCGGCAGGTCAGAAACATCGCCGGTTTCAACCGTCAGCGGATCACGCTGGATTTTCTGACTGATATGAGCAATCGCCTGCGGCCAGGTGGCGGAAAATAGCAGGGTCTGACGCTGCTGCGGGCTGTGGCTGATAATCATATCGATATCTTCACGGAAGCCCATTTCCAGCATGCGGTCGGCTTCATCCAACACCAGGGTGGTGATCGCGTCGAGCTTCAGCGTTTCGCGTTTAAGATGATCCAGAATACGTCCCGGCGTTCCGACCACGATATGCGGCGCGTGCAGCAGGGAGTCACGCTGTGCGCCAACGGGCTGACCACCGCACAGGGTGAGGATCTTAATATTGGCGGTAAAGCGCGCCAGACGACGTAACTCTTTCGTCACCTGGTCGGCAAGTTCACGCGTAGGACAGAGCACCAGCGCCTGAGTGACATACTGGCTGGCATCAACGCGGTGCATGACGCCCAAACCAAATGCGGCGGTTTTCCCACTGCCGGTTTTGGCCTGGGCGCGGACGTCACGTCCCTCTAATATTGCGGGCAGCGACGCCGCCTGTACCGGGGTCATGGCAAGGTAGCCCAGTTCGTTAAGGTTATCGATCTGGCTGGCTGGCAGTTGTGTCAGGGTAGAAAAAGCAGTCACGACGAAGTTCTCTGGAAATCGGAGGGGTTATTGAGGGAGATTGTAACAGATTACCGCGGCTCAACGGGATCGGTACGGATCTTTTTTATCGTCTTCACTGCTGTCCGGACTGCGCGGCACTTCGCCGTGTTCTTTTGGCTCATCTTTAGCGGGATGCGTTTCATCGTGACGTTCAGGTTGCGACATGACACTCTCCTTTCGATCTGTTTTATCAAGCTTAGTCGAGATTTGCGTGCCGCAGTACAAAATTGCTCGTGACATCAGTACGCCCGCAAAACCTGCTGGAATTCCCCGGCGGAATCCGTACCATACACGGCAATCTGCTTTATAAGCCTGGCCTGCGGGTGTTCTTCACCAATCCTGCGATATGAGAAAGTCTATAAAATGCAATCAAATCAAGAAAATAGCAAAAAAGGTCAATACAATCTGAACAAGCTTCAAAAGCGCCTGCGCCGTAACGTGGGTGAAGCGATTGCTGATTTCAATATGATCGAAGAAGGCGACCGCATTATGGTTTGCCTGTCAGGCGGTAAAGACAGCTACACCATGCTGGAAATTTTACGCAATTTGCAGCAAAGCGCGCCGATTTCTTTCTCACTGGTGGCGGTAAACCTCGATCAGAAACAACCGGGTTTCCCGGCGCATATCCTGCCTGAATACCTTGAACAACAGGGCGTGGAATATAAGATTGTCGACGAAGACACTTACAGCATTGTCAAAGAGAAGATCCCGGAAGGAAAAACAACCTGCTCTCTCTGCTCGCGCCTGCGCCGTGGCATTCTTTACCGCACGGCCAGCGAGCTGGGCTGTACTAAAATCGCTCTCGGTCACCATCGTGATGACATCCTGCAAACGCTGTTTCTGAATATGTTTTACGGTGGAAAAATGAAGGGAATGCCGCCGAAACTGATGAGTGACGATGGCCAGCATATCGTTATTCGCCCACTGGCCTACTGCCGCGAAAAAGACATAGAGCGTTTTGCTATCGCTCGTCAGTACCCGATCATCCCATGTAACCTGTGCGGCTCGCAGCCTAACCTTCAGCGTCAGGTGATTGGCGATATGCTACGCGACTGGGATAAGCGCTATCCCGGGCGTATCGAAACGATGTTCACCGCAATGCAGAACGTGGTGCCTTCGCATCTTGCCGATGCCGATCTTTTCGACTTTAAACAGATCCGTCACGGTAGCGAGGTGATAGACGGGGGCGATTTAGCCTTTGACCGCGAAACCCTGCCTCTTCAGCCGTCTGCCTGGCAGCCGGAGGAAGACGAAGCCACGCCTGCCCGTCTGGACGTGGTACAAATTCGTTAGTCGGGCGAATAACTGACTCTGCCGGGATACCGCCGACCATAGAGCAACGGTTCGCACCGCCAGTCATAGCGGCCAGAGCACGGAGATCTCGCGTTTTCTGGCCCTAATGCTTTTTAATTAAGCCGGTAAATGCCCGATTGCCACGGCTGTAACTCAAGCACAGTGGCATTCATGGCAACGGCTTCTTTAGCATGACTCTCCATCACGACTTTTTTGATGGTCATATTTTCCGGCAGTCGAAAGTTAACTTTCTGTTCCTTGAAATTGATCACCACTAAATAGCGTTCATCTCCGTCAGTGCGCGTATAGGCGTAAACCGTATCATTGTTGGGGTCCAGGTCGCTGTACTCGCCGTAAGTTAGTGCCGGAATAGCATGCCGCAGGCCGATCAGCTTGCGATAATAGTTGAACACCGAATCAGGATCATCGATCTGATCGGCAGCATTTATCTGAGTAAAGTTGGGATTGATTTTGAACCAGGGTGTCCCGGAGGTAAAACCGGCATTTTTAGTGGTATTCCACTGAAATGGCGTGCGGCTGTTATCACGGCTGGTCATGCGTACGTTATGTAAAAAATCATTGGCATCAACCTTACCGCTCGCCACGTAATCCTGCCAAAAACCTTTAACTTCAATATCGTCGAAGTCGCTGATGCTCTTGAACGGATAATTTGTCATGCCAAGTTCAGAGCCTTGATAAATAAAAGGCGTTGCACGCTGGGTGATAATCAAGGTTGCCAGCGCTTTAGCAGATAACACTCTCCATCGGGGCCGATCGTCACCAAAATGCGATACGGCACGCGGGTTGTCGTGATTATCAAGGAAGAAAGCATTCCAGCCATATTTTCCCGTTGAGCGGTCAACTCTGCCAATGGTTTGGCGAAACTCCGTCAAGCTCCATGCTTTCTGGCGCCACCGCTCCTCTACCCCGCGATCGAGACGGATTAGGTCAAAGGTAAAGGCAATATTCAGCTCTTCACGCCGGCTGCTGAAATAGTTAACGGCTTTATCTAAAGGAACACCAAATATCTCGCCGGCGGTGGCAACGTCATATTGCGAAAATACCTTCTGATTCATTTCTTTGATATAGCGATGAATATCAGGTCCTTCCGTGTAGGCTTGTGCGAAATTCTGGCGTTGCTGAGGAGTGAGATCCGGGAAGCCCGCAATCTTTGAATAGGTGGCGACCGTATCAAACCGCAGGCCGGACACGCCCTTATCTAACCAAAAGCGTAACATCTCGTAGAGTTCTTCACGCACTTTGGGATTATCCCAGTTCAGGTCTGGCTGCTGCTTTGCAAAATAATGCAGGTAATACTGGTCAGATTTATCGTCTTTCTCCCACGCTGAACCGCCGAAGAATGAGGGATAGTTATTAGGCGGTTTGCCCTGCTTTCCATCACGCCAGAAATAATAATCCCGATACGGGTTATCTTTGCCGCTTTTACTTTGCACAAACCAGTTGTGCCGATCGCTGGTATGATTAATCACGACATCAATCATCAATCGCATATCACGTTTATTCATCTCCGCAATAAGACGATCGAAGTCTTCCATCGTACCGTATTCTTTCATGATTTTGCGGTAGTCGCTGATATCATAGCCGTTATCGGTGTTGGGTGAGTCGTAATGTGGATTGATCCAGATAGCATCAATACCCAGATGCTTCAGATAGTCGAGCTTTTCAATAATTCCTTGCAGGTCGCCGACGCCATCATCATTTGTATCCTTAAAAGATCGTGGGTAAACCTGATAAAATACCGCCTGTTTCCACCATATGGGTAGATCATCAGACTTCTGCATCTCTGCGGTTGTTGTAATATCTGCTTTACCGGCCACCGCCTGACCTAAAGAAGCAGACAGCAAAAACGTAAGTAATAACGCCGTAGCGATATTGAGTAGGCAACGTGACATCAAACTTTTCTCCATGAGGAATTCATCGTTAAACGGCTAGAATTTTCCCTGGTTTGATCGTCATTCTTACTCTTATTACACACGGGCCTATGAGTCTGAGCGCATCATGTAAGGCTTTATATCGTGTTAACAGGAGCAAAAAAAACCGGCTAAAAGCCGGTGTCGTAGGAATCAAATTTGCTATGCATCAATTCAAAAAAGGAAGAAGGACAAATTGGAGCACAACGCCCATCGCTTGACGTTGCATTCACCTGCGGAAGAGAGTTTGCCCTGGAGCGCGACCTCCTTTATTGACATCGATCAGTATTAGGTCTTTTTTAACGATTAGCTATGCTAATCATTATTGTCGCTACTCAGAGCCATTTGCGCTTTCTTAGCCACCAGGCAACGCCCAGCACCAGAAAGACCAACAGCAGACAGAATGCGCCAAACCCATAGCGCCATCCGCCGCCGGGGATCCCTCCCAGGTTCACGCCAAAAAGGCCGGTCAGAAAAGTGGTCGGCAGAAAGACAACCGCCATTAATGACATCCTATAGGTGCGGCGATTCATCGCTTCCGCCATCACGGTTCCGATTTCATCAGACAGGACCCCAGTACGTGCCACGCTGGCATCGAGATCGTCCAGCCCCCTTCCCAAACGATCGGAGATATCCTGCATACGGCGGCGATCGTCATCGGTCATCCAGGGCAGACGCTCGCTAGCGAGCCGTGAGTAGACGTCGCGTTGCGGCGCCATGTAGCGGCGCATGATGATTAACTGTTTACGGATCATCGCCAGCTCGCCGCGCGGCGGCACCTGCTGATCGACCACGGCATCTTCCAGCTCGATAATTTTGTCGTGCAGCTGCTCAATAAACTCACTGGCATGGTCAGTTAACACATCACAGACGTCCACCAACCAGCCACCGCCGCTGACCGGGCCATTGCCATTTTTGAGGTCGCTAAGGACTTCGTCAACCGCATAGACTTTGCGCCGACGGGTGGAAATAATCAGCCTGTCATTGATAAATACCCGCATCACCACCAGCTGCTCTGGGCGTGACTCGGTGTTCAGATTGACGCTGCGTAAGGTGATCATGGTGCCATCACCCAATCGACTGACGCGCGGGCGCATACTGTCGCCGCCGAGAGCATCGCGCACCGCATCAGGTAGCAGCGGCGTCAGCCTCAACCAGTCAGCACTTTCATGATGGGCGTAATTAAGATGCAGCCAGCATGGACGGTCGTTGTCGAATACTTCAGCACCGTTGATGGGGGTCATTCCGCCCTTACCATCTAACTGGCATGAGATAATTGCATCTGATACCTGGAGTGATTTTCCTGCAATAGCGTCCATATGGGTTCCACCTCGATGATATTTATTGTAAGACAGTCTAACCCGTGACAGCTTTGTTGCAAATTATGCCTATGTATCAAGATGTTCATTCTACGGGGTCTGCGTATGGCGGCTTACGAACATCGCTTTTATGCCATTCTAAAGAAAAGGGTGATATCTATTGATATATAACCAATGAATAAAATGAAAATAACAAATAACGGCATCACCCCTCTCTTTATTAATAAAAACCGTTATGCCTTATTGTTTTATTTTGAAATTAAAACGTAAGAAACAGCATTATCATGACAAACATCACTTGATAAAATTGATATTCGATCTTTATGATACCCTCCAAGATAACTGGCGATATATCTATCTATTTTTCGCTCACGTTAATTAAGAACTACCCCCCTTCTATTAAAAACGGATAAGGTATCCCCGATGCCGCTATTTCTGGCATAAAACTATTACCCGAAAAGCCTACCAACCTGAAGAGTAATTAAAGATGAAATTTTTATTAAAGACCTGTGTCATTGCCGTGTTGGCAACGATCTCCGGCACGGCAATATCTGAAAGTGTTGGCGTGCAAGTCATTGGAACGATAAAACCCTCGGCATGCACCCCCGTTATATCTAATGGTGGAAATATTGACTATGGCATTATTTCCACTGCTACATTAAGCACGGATTCACTAACCCAACTGGAGAACAAGCAGCTGACGTTTTCAATCACCTGCGATGCCCCGACTAGGTTGGCCCTGAAAACGATTAACGGTCGTCCGGGCACGGCTGCCGATGCAAGGGGTGATGAGGACGGTCCCTTTGGCGGCTTTACGCCTATGGGAATTTCCGTGGAAAATGGTAAGGCAGTTGTTGGACTGGGCAAGAGTAGAGATAAAAAAATAGGTGGATACAATATTATGATGGACCGTATCTACGCCGACGATAATCCGGTTAATTATCTCCACAAATTATTATCTTCCGGTTCATCCTCGTGGGATAAAATGCTCTACCTTCCTTTCTATCTTAAAGAGGAAGCGTTGATCTCATGGTCCAAGCCCAGCGGGAACACTCCGGTTATCTTTACCAATATGACCGGCACGATCAATGTTCGTGCCTATATTAATAAAACCTCTGAACTTGATATCAGCCAGCCGATTACACTTGACGGTCAGACTACCATTGAACTGGTCTACCTGTAACCGGTTGTCAAACCGGGCCGGTGCGCCCGGTTATTTTCAAAAACCGTATCCACTCTTTCTATATCCTTCAAACATGGACGATTGAAATATGAAATTTATCGCCATTCATTGGGTGATAGCCCCGGCGTTATGGTTTATTGCGGCCGGCGCATATGCTACGGGGATTTTACCCGAAACATCAGTTGTGATCGTTGAAGAAAAAGAGGGTGAAGGCGTTATTAATCTTAAAAACACCGACGCCTTTCCCGTGTTGCTACTGACTAACCTGCAAGATGTTGAGTCAGAAACAGGCAGGCTGTTAACCGTTACGCCACCCGCAGCGCGAGTAGAGCCGGGCAAGACGCAGCGGGTACGTTTCATTCTTACTGGGACATCACCTCTGAAGACCGAACGCCTGCTGCGGGTAGCGTTCGAAGGCGTTCCCCCTCAAGAGAAGGGTAGCAGTAAGGTGCGCATGACGGTGCGGCAAAATTTGCCGGTCATTGTCCGGCCCGCCGGTCTTGAACGTGACGAAAAGCCCTGGAAACGCCTGGTATGGACGCATAAAGCAGGCAAACTCAGCGTCAGCAATCCCTCGCCCTATGTCGTCAGACTCGGAGAGACCGTTACCCTCCTTCCGCAAGGTGCTGACTGGTCACTTCCTCACGCCTGGATTTTGCCAGGTCAACGGTTAACGCTGTCCGGTAAAGATAGCCGGGTAAATGCTGGAGCAGGGAAAGTACGTATTTCACCGGCCACGACCTGGGGCTTCGCCGTAGAAAGTTATGATGCCCCGCTGGTGGTGACGGAATAATGATGAATGCGAACTTAAACACGATACGGCAGCCTGGATTGTGGCTAACCTTCACCCTGCTGTCCGTCATTGGCTACGTTTCTACTGCCGATGCGGAGTCTGCTAACGCTGTAAACGACAACATCACCTTCGATACTGAAATCCTGAAAGAACGCGGGGTAGACCCTAAAATAGCTGAACTTTTTCGCCATCGGTCACGTTTTATGCCCGGTGTATCTTCGGCTATATTAACGGTAAATGGGATAACGCAAGGGCGCGTCAAGGTAAGATTTGATGATGCCGGCACGCTCTGCGCCGACCGTCTCTTCCAGCAGCAGGCTGGCCTTGTTCTCCCCCCCAACTATTCTGACGATATTCCTTGCTTCGATCTCCGGCGGGCGTGGCCTCAGGCCGTGGTGCAAACGGAACAGGGTGAAAGCAAGGTTAACCTGGTGCTTCCTCCTGTCGCTGTCGCTAAACCTGGTCATAATAGCGGCAGGTGGCAGCATGGTGGCAATGCCGGCATGCTCAATTATGACGCCAGCTATATGAACTCGTCAGGCGGAGTCAGTTTCGGCCAAATCGGCAGCGAGATCGGGCTCAACGTCAGTGACTGGATATTGCGTAGCCGTCAGACCTTCAGCCGTTTTAATGGGGATAGCAATCTCAATCATCAGGCTACCTATGCGCAGCGAAGTTTTTCGGGCATCAAAAAAGTGCTACAGGTCGGTCAGGTCAGTCTTGCCAACTCATTATTTGGTGCCGGACAGGTGCAGGGATTTCAGATATTTCCTGAATCTGCACTTAACGAACAGCCAGGACCCGGTCTGGTTGATGGGGTAGCCGATTCGCCGTCAGTGGTTGAAGTCAGGCAGTCAGGCATACTGGTCTATAACACTCTCGTTCCCGCAGGCCCCTTTCGACTACAGGGATTTTCTCTGCTCAATACACGCTCGGATCTGGACGTCACCCTGACCGGCAGTAACGGCCAGACGCGGCAGTTTACCGTACCCGCCTCCATGCTTTTTTACGCACCGCTGGTAGCGCCGGGCTTCTCTTTTGGCGCCGGACGTATTGAACAGCAGGACGGTATCAAACCGCTGGTCGGCACCTTCGCCACAGGCTGGCAACTGACCCCGTATACCGGACTGTTCGCGGGACTTATCGGGTCATCTCCCTGGAGGGCCGGCGCACTCAACCTGGACAGCCAGCCGTTTGCCGCTACCCGACTTAACCTGCAGGGTACGGTCGCTCATGACGCAAAACATGCGGCTGCCGGAACCTCGATATCTGCCCTCGTCAGCCACAGGCTGACCGAACGCCTGAGTTTAAGCGCGAATGGGCGTCAGCAAACGTCAGGCTATCGTGAGCTGAGTGATGCGCTGCTAAGCACAAGGTACGATAACGCCAACCGCTCTGGCCGTAGTCGCTATCAATGGGGGAGCGGCCTCGGCTGGTCAACGAACGTGCTGGGCACTCTCTCTCTATCGTGGGGCCGCACCATCACATTCGCTGGCGCGCAAAGCGATTTTCTGCGCACGGACTGGAGCTACCGGTTGGGTCGTGCCTGGCTGGGGCTCAGCCTGGAACATGACACCGGTACCCAGAGTGGTCGCAATGACGATCGTCTGTATGCCTCTCTTAGCATGCCGTTAGGTGACAAACGCGATATCACCAGCTTCATAAATACGACAAAGTACAGTGCGCGCGGTGGCGCTCGCTACAGCGACAGGGCCAACCAGGATCTTAGCTGGAGTCTCGCCAGTGACCGCAACTTGCGTAACGACCGCACTTCGGTAAGCGGGAGTCTCAGTACGTTAACGCGCGTCAGCCAGCTTGGCGCCAGCATCAATCATAACAGCGATAATTACACCAGCTGGTCGACGCAGGCCAGCGGCGCGGCGGTGCTGCATGCCGAGGGATTAACGTTTTCCCCCCACCAGGTTTCCGATACCTTTGGCGTTGCTCAGGTAGGTGAAGAGTCGGGCGTACGTATGGATACGCCAGCAGGGCCGGTCTGGACCGACTGGCGCGGCTATGCCGTGCTGCCTGTGCTGCACGGTTACCGCCGCTCCAGCGTTCAGGTCGATACCCGTACCCTGAAAAAGAATGTCGACATCGCCAATGCGTCGAAAGAAACCGACCTGGCTCACGGAGCCGTCGGAAAAATAAGTTTTGATGTGCTGCATACCCGCCGAGTTCTGGTCACTGCGCAAATGACGGATGGTAGCCGACTGCCCCGGGGGGCAACCCTGTTTGATAGCGGTGGACGTATGGTGACGATTGTGGCTGATGACGGATCGTTTTTTGTTCCGGACGCCGCGGCTGATATGACAATGGAAGTACAAAATGCGGGTAAAACGCTTTGCACAATACATCTCTCATTACCAAAGAAAACCGAATCGTCCCGACTGTACGAAAACGCAACGGCAACCTGCCAGAAAGGATACTGAATGAAAATATTCAACGGAACGTGGGTACTGCCTTTGCTGACGATCGCCAGCGGTCTCAGCGCCGCCGAACCTGGCCTCGGCACGCCACCGCAGGTGCCTGACGGTCGCTGCACCATCTCGGTCAGTAGCCCGTTTGTCGACTACGGCGTGATGTCGCGATGGCAGCTACAGGATCGTCCAAACGGACAGGTTACCCCAGGCATACGCTCGACGATGGTGAACGTGGTCTGCCCAGACCCCCGGGCAATAAAGCTGCTGGTGCAGGGAGAGGTCAACGAAACGGGTCATCTGCGCTATGGTGAACATGGCTATACCGAATTCCGCTTGTTGAACGCCATGCTCGACGGTAATGCGGTAGAGCTACGCCCACAGTCACCGGATGGCTCCCCGGCAGAAGCGACCGCTGAAGCGTTACCATTGGCTGTAAACCAGCAGCTGGTCACCGTTTCCGCTGGGCAAGTGGTAAAGGGAAAAATGCTGTCTGCGCGTCTGGAGATACAGCCTGTTTTGGGAGAAGACGATGTGCGGGTGAGCAGCACGCAGCGCAGTGGCTCGCAGCTGACGCTGACGCTGATTGACTAGGGGTTCCCATGCACCGCGCTCGGTTTGGCAGCGGGATAAAATCGCAGTAAGCCAAAGGACTGGCTTACTGCGCGAGAGGACTAGTGCTTCAGGATGTACAGGGTGCGGCTGTAGGCGACGTCTTCCGGGTTGGTTATGGGATAACCCTTGACGTACGGTTTAATCAGCCTGGCGTTGGTAAATTGATAGACTGGGGCGATCGGCACCGACTCGGCGATAATCTGCTCGGCGCGGTTATAGTCGTCATTGCGCAGTTTGGCGTCGGCCTCACGGCTGGCCTTAGCCAACAAACCGTCATACTCACTGCTGTTGAAACGGGAAATATTGCCGCTGTGCGTAGAGGTCAGCAGGCTGAGAAAGCTCGACGGTTCATTGTAGTCGCCTACCCAGGATGCACGAATGACGTCAAAATTTCCGCTGTTGCGGCTATCGATATAGGTCTTCCACTCCTGGTTTTGCAACCTGACGTTGACGCCGAGGTTTTTCTTCCACATTGACGCCACCGCGATAGCCAGCTTCTTATTATTTTCGGAAGTGTTATACAGCAGCGTCAAATCGAGCGGGCGACCGGGGCCATAGCCCGCCGCGGTCAGCAGCGATTTAGCCTGGGTATTCAGCGCTTCCTGACCGTGCTGCTGAATAAAGCTTTGCTGCGGGTGAAAACCGGCGGTGACATCCGGAGTAAAATGCCAGGCCGGTTTTTCCCCTGTTCCCAAAACCTTATCAGCAATCACCTGGCGGTCAATCGTCCATGACAACGCCTTGCGTACGCGCACGTCTGCGGTCGGGCCCTTCTGGGTATTGAACGCATAGTAGTAGGTTCCGAGCTGATCCGGCGTATAGATCTCTCCATTGAGCTGCTTTTTCAACAGGCCGTACAGCTCTTTCGGGAATGACTCGGTGATATCGATATCCCCTGCCCTGTAACGCTTGGTCGCGCTCGACTCTTCGCTGATCGGAACAAAGGTCACTTTGGTCAGAACCGTTCGGGCGTTATCCCAGTAGTTCGGGTTCTGCACCAGTTCCAGCTTTTCGTTCACCACCCGACTCTGTAATTCATAAGCGCCGTTGCCCACTAAATTACCGGGGCGCGTCCACTGCTCCCCGTATTGTGCAATCACTTTTTGCGGCACCGGGAACAGGCTGAAGTGGGAGGTCAGGCTGACAAACCAGGGCAGTGGTTTATCCAGCGTGACTTCCAAATGGGTGGCATCCACGGCATTGACGCCCAGCTTATCAGCAGGCATCTGGCCTTTAACAATCGCTTCTGCATTTGCGATCCCTGCCAAACCTGCAAACCAGGCAAAGGTAGAGCCAGTTTTGGGATCGACCAGGCGACGCCAGCCGTAAACAAAATCTTCGGCTGTGACAGGGTCACCGTTAGACCAACGCGCCTCTTTCCGCAGCGTAAACACCCAGGTGAGGTTGTCTTGCGTCTGCCAACTGCTTGCAACGCCGGGAACGGTGTTACCGCCGGCATCCTGATTGGTCAAGCCTTCGAACAGGTCACGGATCACCGGAATTTCCGGCAGGCCCACCGCTTTCGCCGGGTCGAGCGAAGCCGGTTCGTCCTTGATGTGCCGCACAATTTCCTGACGCTGCGCCAGCTGGGTTCCCGCAGGCACCTCAGCAGCGTGCGCTGCTGGGGTGAAAATCATGGCCAAAACGGCCAACGCAATGGGTGATGCCTCGCTCATAAACGATATCCTTACCTGTCTGAGTCGTTTGATATAAGGTGAATGACGCTTTGCTGCGCGCACTTTAACGCAAATTATTCACCGTGAAATAGCGTTTTTACTCTCTGCGCCAGTGATTAGTGTCGGCCACCCTGACGCACTGAACCAGGATGAAACGCGCCGGCCTCTATGCAAGCGCAATATGTCCACGGTGAAATGCCAGCGCCGGTTCGGCGTCAATGGCCAGCCAGGTTGGACCATCAAAATCGATAAAGCGCGCGGCAGGCACCAGCGGCAGCGCCGCCCGGATAGCGCGGGAAGTACACAGCATACAGCCCAGCATAATAGACAACCCCTGCCGTTGGGCAACATCTGCCAATTCTAGCGCCGCGGTCAGCCCGCCGGTTTTATCCAGTTTGATGTTGACCATCTCATAGCGACCGTGCAGTGCGGGCAGGCTGTCAACGGTGTGGCAGCTTTCATCAGCACAGATTGGCAGTGGATGCACAAAGTTTTCAAGCGCCGCGTCATCCCCGGCGGGCAAGGGTTGTTCCAGCATGGCGACATTAAGATCGGCCAGCAGCTGGCAGCGCGACGCCAGTCCATCACCGTGCCAGGACTCGTTGGCATCAACAATTAGCGTCGCCTGCGGAACCGCGCTGCGGATCGCCACCAGACGTTCAGCAATTAGATGGTCATCCAGCTTAATTTTTATCAGCCTTGCGCCATTTTCCCACAGCGCCAGCGCGCTGCTGGCCATCATTTCCGGCACATCGATACAGACGGTTTGCGCAGTTTCAATCTGTACCGGGGCCGTTGTATGGGTCAATTGCCACAGGCTCTGCGCAGCAGAATGCACCTCCAGATCCCAAAGTGCGCTGTCGATAGCATTACGCGCCGCACCGGCCGGTAAGCGCTGTTGCAGCGCGGCGCGGGTTAATCCGCGTTCAATTTCTGGGATCAGCGGCGCGATTTGTGCCAGCACCGATGCTTCAGTTTCGCCATATCGTGCATAAGGCGTACATTCGCCAATCCCCTTGACGCCGTTTTCCTCCAGTTCCACTACAACAACCCCCGCCTCAAGCCGCGCACCGCGCGAGATAACAAATGCACTGTGCAACGGCCAGTTTTCCGGATAGATCCTCACTGTTCTCATAACCGAGTTCCTTAACAGTTCGCTTTAAGCTGCTCTAATGGTATTTTACGGGTTCATGCTTTTAGTGTGACTGACACTGAAGACGATAAAACATCATAAACAATAAAAGGATAGATTATGTCTCAGACCGTACATCTTCAGGGCAATCCGGTTTCCGTCGATGGCCAGTTGCCAACCTCTGGCCAGACGGCACGGCCTTTCACCCTGGTCGCTAAAGACCTCTCGGATGTCTCACTTGCGCATTATGCGGGAAAACGTAAGGTACTGAATATCTTCCCAAGCGTTGATACCGGCGTGTGCGCGACCTCAGTGCGTAAATTTAACCAGCTGGCCAGTGAGCTCACCAATACCGTGGTACTGTGCATCTCTGCCGATCTGCCCTTTGCGCAGTCACGTTTCTGCGGTTCGGATGGTTTGAGCAACGTCGTGACCCTTTCTACCCTGCGCGGCAACGCTTTCCTTAAAGATTACGGCGTGGCGATCATCGACGGCCCACTCAATGGCCTTGCCGCACGCGCCGTCGTGGTGCTTGACGAGAACGATCGGGTGATTTACAGCCAGCTGGTTGATGAAATTTCCAGTGAGCCGGATTATGACGCAGCGCTGGCAAGCCTGAAGTAGTTCATATCGGGAGGCGACCGTGATGATGGTCGCCCTTTATCAGCCTCTTCGGCACAACCGGTGTTCTAGTCTTCGCGGCTTTTCTTTTGGCTGATGCCATACTCACGCAGCTTATTGGCAATGGCAGTGTGGGACACGCCCAACCGTTTTGCCAATTTACGCGTGCTGGGATAGGAGAGATAAAGCCGGGTCAATATCGAGCACTCAAACCGGCTGGTGATTTCATCCAGCGAGCCCTCGATCGCCTCATCTCCTGAAGTCAGCGCCATGACGTGGTCCGGCAACACTATATCCTGCGGCCGCAGTTCAGTGCCTTCAAGCTGGGTTAACGCCCGATAAAGCGAGTTCTTCAGCTGCCGCACGTTGCCAGGCCAGGTGTAGCGAGTGAGAAACGCATTCAGCTGTGAAGACAGTTTAGGCCGCGCCACCCCCAACTCATCAGCAAAGCGCGCTACCAGCATTTCCGTGAGCGGCAAAATATCCTGCGGTCGATCGCGCAGCGGCGGCAACGTAAGCGTCAGCACGTTCAGTCGATAAAACAGGTCTTCACGGAAGTCACCGCGTTGAACCAGTTCCAGCAGATTCTTCTGCGTAGCGCAGATCACGCGAACGTCAACGTGCACCTCATGCTCTTCGCCTACGCGCCTGAAAGTGCCGTCATTAAGAAAGCGCAGCAGTTTGGTCTGCATGCGTGGGGACATTTCGCCAATTTCATCCAGCAGCACCGAACCTCCGCTCGCCTGCTCGAAAAAGCCTTTTTTCCCCTGTAGGGCATTGGGATAGGCTCCCGCCGCGTGGCCAAACAGCTCACTTTCCGCAACATCATCAGGCAGTGAGGCGCAGTTGAGGGCAAGGAACGGCTTTTTACCCCGTGCGCTGCGCATATGGCAGGCCGCCGCCAGCATATCTTTCCCCGTGCCGGTATCCCCGACGATCAGCAGCGGGGCATCCAGCATCGCCAGCTTACGGGCCTGGTCGACGACCTGGCGCATCTTCGGGCTAACCGCGACGATATGCTGAAAATCTGAGTCATCGTTGACCGCCAGCTTTTGCAACTGCTGACCCATGCGCGCCGTTGACTTGAGCAGCACCACGCCACCCACCGGATTCGGGGCAGCCTCCCCTTCATCCTGCGCATAGACGGGCGTCACCTCCATCAGAAAATCTCGCCCCTGAAGCACCACGTGGTGGGCCTGCGGCTCGATGCGTTCACTCTCCAGCCAGCGCTGGAAGTTGAAGCTGGAAATCAGCGAGCCGGCGTTATGATTGCGCATTTTTTCTTCGTTAAGGGCAAACAGCGCCTGCGCGGCAGGATTAGCGAGCTCAATCTTACTTTTCAGATCGATTGAAAAAACCGGCTCCGGCAGGGCGACCAGCAGCGCGCTCAGCGCTCGATGTTCACGTTCCGAAGGCAGATAGGAGACGGTGCGAACGTCGGTCACGCCGGCAATACGACGGATCTCCGCCATCAGCTGGCTGAACGAGTCAAAACCAAGATTAGAAAAGTTGAGATAGATGCGACCCATGGCGGAAATTTCAATGCCGCGTAGATCGATGCTGCGTTCGACCAGCAGGTCCAGCAGTTCGCGGGTCAGGCCAATTCGGTCCTGGCAAAAAACTTCAAGACGCATGCGTGTTAACCCTTTTTATCACAGTGCAGAACGTATCCGCAGATAATACGCTATCCCTCGCCGGGCCAGAAGCACTCTGTCATGGAAAGTTGACAGTTCGTCTACTGCGCTTTTTTATCGTTACGTTGCAGGCTTTCCTTCAGCTGGGCCATCAGTTCACGTCGGAAGTCTCCAAGCCGTGGTTTGTCTCCTTCCAGCCACGGCAGCGGCCGGCACAGCTCCATCGCCTTAATGCCGAGCCGGGCGGTTAACAGACCGGCACCTATTCCCTGCGCCGCACGGGTTGAGAGTCGGGCGGCAATATCTTGTGACATCCAGTCCATACCCACTTCACTGACCAGCTCTGACGCGCCGGCAAAGGCCATGTTCAATAACACCATGCGGAAAAGCCTGATACGGCTAAAATAGCCAAGTTCTATGCCGTATAGCGCGGCAATACGATTGACCAGCCGCAGGTTGCGCCAGGCGATAAACGCCATATCCACCAGCGCGAGCGGACTGACGGCAATCATCAGCGTTGACTCTGCGGCGTAACGACTGATCTCACGTCGTGCCTGAGCGTCCAGCGCCGGCTGTACCAGCTGCGCATACAGCGCGACCACTTCACGATCGTTATGGGTTTCATGCAGGGATGCCTTCCAGCGTTGCAGCGCCGGATGTCCCGCTTCCAGCTCCGCCTGCTGCGCCAGCTTCTCACAGAAGGCACGACCCTTGCCGATACTGTGACTGGCCAGTAGCTCACGCGCCACATCACGCTCTTCAGCGCGCGCGCGCAGACGGTACAGGCGACGCCATTCGCTTATCAATGACCCGGCCCCGGCGGCCACGATCAGTACGCCAGCCGCACCGCCTCCCAGCGCAATCCAGTCTTGCGCTAGCCAGGCGTGATAGACCCCCTGCACGCCCTGGGCAATAACGCTGACGGCAAACAGGCCCAGTCCAGCGGTAACCATTTTACGCCACGGGCTGCGTTTCGGCCGCAGAGCGGCTTCCACGGCCTGCTCGCCAGCACCTTCAGGTGCGGCTTCCAGCTCGGGATCTGCGGCAATAAAACGATCCTGCCGGTCGACAAACGCCTGCGGCGGGCGCATGGCCGCTGCCTGCTCTTCCTTGAGCGGCTGGGCAAAATCGATGCGTGGTTTAATCGGTGCGTTCATCGCAGCTTATCTCCCAGTAAAAATTCCAGCGCGGCGTCCATACGGATATGCGGCAAAGGACGATCGATATCGACATCCTGCGGGCGAAACTGTTCAAAATGAAAACCCTGTTCTTGCCAGAATGCGCTGCCGGGCAGGCGGGCAGGAACTTCACCCGGATAAACCGTCAGCTCATGATTATCCGCCAGCCGGTGACCACGCAGCGCCGGGATACTCTCTCCCTGATGATCGACCCGACCGCTCTGTGTGGCCTGCACCGAGGCCAGGCCCACGCAATCCATGCTGATCCCTTCAAAAGCGGCGTTTTGCCAGGCATCCTGCACCAGCTGTTGTAGCAATGAAACCAGGTTGGCGTGCTGATCGGAGGTGACATGGTCACTTTTAGTCGCGGCAAACATCAGCTTGTCGATAACCGGTGAAAAAAGACGGCGAAACAGGGTACGCTGGCCGTATGAGAAGCTCTGCATCAGTTGCGTCAGCGCCAGACGCATATCGTTAAACGCCTGCGGCCCGCCGTTGAGAGGTTGCAGGCAGTCGACAAGCACGATTTGTCGATCAAAACGCAGGAAGTGGTTTTTATAAAAGCCCTTCACAACGTGTTGACAATAGTATTGGTAGCGCGCGCGAAGCGTGCCGATATTGCTCGAGGCGTCAGTCTGCATTAACCGCGTTTCCGCCCCCTCTTCTACCGTTGGCCACGGGAAAAATTGCAGGGCCGGTGCGCCCGCCATCTCTCCGGGCAGCACGAACCGCCCCGGCTGAATAAAATGTAAACCTTCCTGCTTACACTGCTGTAAATATTCCGTCCAGGCGGCGGCGATCTCAGCCAGCCGATTTTCGTCAGCGGGAGCAAACGGATCCAGCCCGGCGCACAGCTGCTGCCAGCGCTGCGCCCAGACGGCACGATCCCCCTGCAAAAGTCCGGTCATCTGGCGTGACCAGCTGAGGTAATCCTGCGCCAGCATGGGCAGGTCCAGCAGCCATTCTCCCGGATAGTCGACGATTTCAAGATAGAGCGTTGAGGTGTCTTTAAAGTGACGCAGCAGCGAATCACGCGAGCGATAGCGCAGCTCAAGACGCATTTCACTGACGCCGCGCGTTGGCGTTGGCCAGTTTGGCGGCGTGCCGTACAGCTGTGCCAGCCCTTCATCATAGGTAAAGCGAGTCAGGCCAAGATCGCGCTGGGCAACGCGTTTAACGCCGAGCAGGCGCTGTTCACGCGCGGCCGAGAACAGCGGCAGGCGCGCGCCGGTATTGACATTAAGCAGTTGGTTAACCAGCGAAGTGATAAAAGCGGTTTTGCCGCTACGGCTCAGTCCGGTAACCGCTAAACGCAGATGGCGATCCACGCCGCGATTGACCAGAGACAGCAATTCATTTTGTAGTCTTTTCATCGGTGGCGATGATGCCTTATCGGGTGATGTCGTCAATCGATCAGGGTTTGACCCAGCGAGAGCTGGCTCCTTTGATCACGCGGCGAATAAGCGGTTCCAGCGCCCAGGCCAGAACGATTTTGAGCGGCTTACGAGCAACCGACTTCACCGCCCAGCCGCTTAGCCCCGCCGGGCCGTAGGTAATGGCGTTGATCAGAATAAATTTACCGGCTTTTTTGAGCGCCGGCGCATGTCGTTTTATGTTACGCATCTTATTACCCCTTAAGGTTAAAGCTGGCTGAAGCGACTGCGTACGCTGAACGTTTCGGAAGTCACGTAGCGCTCAACCTGCCGCAGCTGCTGCTCCCCGCCGTTAAGTTCATAACTTAACTGGTCTAGTAGCTGGTGAGCGCTGGGCGATTGATCCTCACCCTGCTCGCCGAATGGCTTCTCATCCAGAACCATCGCCAGTGCGAAGTAAGCCACCAGCGTAAAAACAAACAGTCCGAATATCATCGACAGCACCACGATAACCCGCACCAGCCGCACCGGGATATTCAGATAATCGGCGATCCCCGCGCAGACTCCTTTTACCTTACCCTGCTGCGGAATACGGTAAAGCTTCTTCTGACTCATGGCTGCCTCCAGCTCGGATGCTCGGCATCAAGTATAGCTTCCAGCGCCTGAATGCGTTCACGCATTTTACGCGCATCAACGGTCAGCTGCTGCAGACGTTGCAGTTCATTTTGCGACAGCTCAGCGCCGCCATTGTGTCGGTTAGTGTAGTGCAACCATAACCAGATCGGCGCAACAAACAGCACAAAGATGGTTAAAGGTATGGCAAGAAATAACGCGCTCATTCACTCTCCTTGAATTAGCTGGCTTAAGTTCACGGGCATCTCGACGGATGCCCTGCCTAATAATTACTCACTGTCGTTACGATTCAGCTTCGCTTTCAGTGCGGCAAGCTGTTTACTGATTTCATCATCCGCCTGCAATTCTGCAAACTGCCGATCGAGATTTTTTTGTTTGCCAAAGCTTTGGCTCTCGGCTTCTGCTTCCATATGATCGATACGGCGCTCGAAAGACTCGAAGCGTGCCATGGCCTCATCCAGTTTGCCACTGTCAAGCTGACGGCGCACATCCCGTGAGGTCGAGGCCGCCTGGTGGCGAAGCGTCAGCGCCTGCTGGCGTGCCCTTGTCTCAGCCAGCTTATTTTCCAGCTCACCGATTTCACCTTTAAGACGTGTCAGGCTCTCTTCTACCTGGCTGGCTTCCTGCTGCAAAGCGGCGATCAGGTCAGTCAGTTTCTGTTTTTCCATCAAAGCAGCACGCGCCAGATCTTCTTTCTCTTTGTACAACGCCAGTTCGGCCTTATGCTGCCATTCGGACTGCTGGCTTTCGGCCTGTCCGGTTCGACGCAGCAGCTGCTTTTTCTCCGCCAGCGCTCGTGCAGAAGTGGAGCGCAGCTCAACCAGCGTGTCTTCCATTTCCTGGATCATCAGTCGAACCAGCTTCTGCGGATCTTCCGCTTTCTCCAGCAGAGAGTTGATGTTGGCATTAACGATGTCGGCAAAACGGGAAAATATACCCATAATTAAAATCCTCTTTTAGTCTGGTGTCAGGCAATGTGCCTTTTGGCTAAAGAGATAATACAAATAGCGTGCCAGTTTTTATCTCATTGATTTTCAACCATAGATCAACTTTACAACCGTTTCGGAAGTGAATAAGATGGTTATTATCACTAAAATTTGGTGAATTTGATGACAGTAGAGAACGTGGATAATCTGATTGGTGAATCAAATAATTTTATTGAGGTGCTGGAGCAGGTCTCGAGGCTGGCGCGGCTTACTAAGCCGGTGTTGGTGATTGGCGAACGCGGAACCGGTAAAGAGTTAATCGCCAGTCGTTTACACTATCTGTCGGAGCGCTGGCAGGGACCCTTTATCTCCTTAAATTGTGCCGCCCTGAATGAAAACCTGCTGGATTCCGAGCTTTTTGGTCATGAAGCCGGCGCATTTACCGGCGCGCAGAAACGTCATCTGGGGCGCTTTGAGCGCGCCGATGGCGGCACGCTCTTTCTCGACGAGCTGGCAACCGCGCCGATGCTGGTGCAGGAAAAGCTGCTGCGGGTAATTGAATACGGCCACCTTGAACGGGTTGGTGGTAGCCAGCCTTTGCAGGTTAGCGTCCGACTGGTTTGCGCCACCAACGCCGATTTACCCAAATTGGCGCAGGAAGGTCGGTTCCGCGCCGATCTGCTGGACCGCCTGGCGTTTGATGTTGTCCAGCTCCCTCCATTACGCGAACGCCGGAGCGATATCCTGGTGATGGCGCAGCATTTTGCTATTCAGATGTGCAGAGAGCTGGGGCTGCCACTGTTTACGGGGTTCTCCCCCACCGCAGAGAAACAGCTGCTGGAATACGGCTGGCCGGGAAACGTCCGTGAGCTGAAAAATGTGGTGGAACGTTCAGTCTATCGCCATGCGGACAGCGAAGAGGCTTTGAATACCATCATTATCGATCCTTTCCAACGCAGCAGTATTGAGCCGCCAACGCCACCGGATGCCGACGCTATACCTGTTTTGCCGCTCGATCTGCGCCACTGGCAGTACCAGCAGGAAAAGAGGTTGGTTGAGCAAGCGCTGACCCAGGCGCGCTTTAATCAACGCCGGGCCGCAGAACTGTTGGGCGTGACCTATCATCAGCTAAGGGCAATGCTTAAGAAGCATCACATTCAGTTTGATGAGGAGTAGCCAGGTGAGGCGATCCGCAGCGATAGTGACTGAATTCGCCATCATGCATGCAGCGGCATGTACCGCGTTTCGGTTTTAGAGAATATCACCGCCACAAGTGAAAACAGAAGATTGACTTGAACGATAATATGAGACTTTAGATAGGTGATGATTAATAACCTGAAGATTATTAGCCCTTTTTCAGATGCTAAAAATGGTTGGGCCATTAGCAGTGCGATCGTCCAACCTTTTAATACAAATTATCAATCACAGAACTGATATCCAGCATGGATTCGGCACTGTCGACCACCGCCGCCAATATTTGAACCAACGGCAGTTAATATGCCGGCAGTAACGCCGCCTATAATCATACCAACAGGGCCCACAGGGGAACCTGTGGCAGCACCTAAAGCGATTGTACTCATAGCGCCAATGATCACTGCGGTTCCAACGGCGTTGGCGGGAGTTGCTGGAGCCCCACCATCCCCACCGTAAACAGAGAGTATTTCTACTTGTGTTAATGCTTTCATTTAAAATTCCTTTTTAGAATAAGATATTAACTGCTCTTTCCGTTGAACCAGCATGTCAGGCTTATTATTATTTTGAATAAACCTATAAAACCAAGGAAAATTATTACTGATAAAAAAACGTCAACAAGGGAGTTATGCTCGCCAATGATTCGCATCGATGAAAAAGAGACAGATAATATTGTTAGCGGCAAACTTAATATGGCAGATGATTTTTTAAAAAAAACAGGGTTCATTTCCTTTTATCCATAGTGAGACTTTAATTTTTCGGTGGGCAAGGTCAATATTAAAATTAGTCACGTTACGCAACCACTAATATCATCGTGTCCCGACCAGGGTCAAGGTGTTTTATCTGGATAAATGAGGTCCATCAGCGACTGTCATTTTCGGCCGATGATCCCAATAAATTGAACCGGCATATCGAAAAAAAGCCCGCGCAAGGCGGGCTAAAAATACTGGAAGCAATGTGAGCAATGTCGTGCTGTTTAGCGGTAGAGCCACCGATACGCAGCAACGGAATAATAATCATTCTCAATACTGCTTGTAAAGCAGTTTATTGAGAATTCTTCTCATTCCCGTAGCCACTGTGAGTCTATTGGCCCGATCCCCCCCCACCGACCAAAGGAAAAAAAGGCATTTGCGTCTGCAAACTTTGGGTGCGGGCATTGAGTGAGTTACACTAGGTTTATTGTCTGAAATATCAGAAGAGTTATGCGCAAATTATTCCCTCTATTGCTTTTCGCCCTGTGTGCGCTAAGCACCCCGGCCTGGTCTACCTCGCCCGGCGATATTCGCCAGAGCGGCTTCGTGTATTGCGTAAACGGCGTAATCAATACGTTTAATCCGCAGCTGGCCAGCGGTGGACTGGTGGTCGATACGCTGGCAGCGCAACTCTACGACCGGCTGCTTGACGTCGATCCTTACACCTATCGCCTGATCCCGGAGCTGGCGGAAAGCTGGGAAGTCCTCGATGATGGCGCAACCTACCGCTTTTATCTGCGTCAGCACGTTTCTTTCCAACACACTCCGTGGTTTGCCCCCACGCGGCCGATGAACGCTGACGATGTGGTGTTCAGCTTCGCACGGGTCTTTGACCGTCATCATCCCTGGCATAATGTGAATGGCGGTAACTACCCCTACTTTGACAGCCTGCAGTTTGTCGATGCGGTACAGAGCGTCAAAAAGCTGAATAACAGCACCGTGGAGATCCGCCTTAACAGCCCCGACGCCTCTTTTCTCTGGCATCTCGCTACGCACTACGCTCCCGTGCTGTCGCAAGAATACGCCGAACGATTAAGCAAGGTGGACCATCCGGAACTGATCGACCGCCAGCCGGTAGGGACCGGCCCGTTTATGCTTAATGACTACCGGGGCGGGCAGTATATCCGTTTGCAACGTCACGACGGCTATTGGAAAGGCCAGCCGCGTATGTCACAGGTGGTGGTTGATATCAGTGCAGGCGGTACGGGCCGGTTATCAAAACTGCTTACCGGGGAGTGTGATGTGCTGGCTTATCCGGCGGCAAGCCAGCTCTCGATCCTGCGCGACGACCCGCGTCTGCGCCTGACCTTGCGGCCCGGAATGAATATCGCCTATCTGGCATTTAATACCCGCAAGGCCCCCCTCGACAACCCTAAGGTACGTCAGGCGCTGGCGCTGGCGATCAACAACGAACGTTTAATGACATCGATTTATTACGGCACGGCGGAAACGGCCGCATCGATTTTACCTCGTGCATCCTGGGCTTATGATACCGAAGCGCACGTCACCTCTTATAATCCGGCACAGGCGCGTCAGGAGCTAGAGGCGCTGGGGGTTAACGACCTGAACCTGACGCTGTGGGTCCCCTCCGCTTCGCAAGCCTGGAACCCCAGCCCGCTGAAAACGGCAGAGCTTATCCAGGCAGACCTGGCACAAATTGGCGTCACGGTTACCATCGTGCAGGTTGAAGGCCGTTTTCAGGAGGCGAGACTGATGGAGATGAACCATGATCTGACGCTAACCGGTTGGGCCACCGACAGCAATGACCCGGACAGCTTTTTCCGCCCTCTGCTCAGCTGCGCGGCGATCGCTTCTCAGACGAACTATGCCCACTGGTGCCATCCCGGCTTTGATGGACTGCTGCACAAAGCGCTCCTGTCACAGCAGCTGGCAAAACGCATCGACTATTATGACCAGGCGCAAATGCTGCTGGCACAGGAGTTACCGGTACTGCCGCTCGCCTACTCCTTGCGTCTACAGGCTTACCGCTATGATATAAAAGGCCTGGTGCTCAGCCCGTTTGGAAACGCGTCATTTGCCGGCGTTTATCGCGATGACGGCGAGGAGAAATCACGGTGATCATCTATAGTCTGCGCCGCCTGGTGCTGTTCGTTATCACGTTATTTATGTTGACGCTGCTCGGCTTCAGCCTGAGTTACTTCACCCCGCATGCACCCTTGCAGGGCGCCTCCCTGCCGGATGCCCTGCTGTTCTGGTATAAGGGCATTTTGCAGCTCGATTTTGGCGTGTCGAGCATTAACGGTCAGTCTATCAACCAACAGCTTCGGGAAGTGTTTCCGGCCACGCTGGAGCTTTGTCTGATGGCCTTCACGCTGGCCATGGCGATCGGGATCCCGCTGGGCATTACCGCAGGAGTGATGCGTAACAAATGGCAGGACACGGCCATCAGCGCACTGGCGCTGTTAGGTTTTTCGTTACCGGTTTTTTGGCTGGCGCTGCTGTTAACCCTGTTTTTCTCGCTCAATCTCGGCTGGTTACCGGTTTCCGGGCGTTTTGACCTGTTATATCCAGTGAAGCATGTAACCGGGTTTGCGCTCATCGACGCGTGGTTCTCTGATTCGCCGTGGCGCCGCGAAATGGTTATCAGCGCATTGCAGCACATGGTGCTGCCGGTCATCGCGCTGGCGGTGGCACCGACCACCGAGGTGATTCGACTGCTGCGCCTCAGTACGCGTGATGTCATGCAGCAAAACTATGTGAAGGCAGCAGCAACGCGCGGGCTGTCGTTAATGACCATTATTCGCCGTCACGTGCTGCATAATGCACTGCCCCCGGTGATCCCCCGCCTGGGCTTACAGTTTTCCACCATGCTGACGTTGGCGATGATCACCGAGATGGTGTTCAGCTGGCCGGGGCTGGGACGCTGGCTGATTAACGCCATCCGCCAGCAGGATTATGCCGCGATTTCTGCCGGGGTGATGGTGGTGGGTGGGCTGGTCATCGCCGTCAACGTGCTGTCCGATATTTTGGGTGCCATGACGAACCCCCTGAAGCATAAGGAACTGTATGCCATCCGATAATATCTATTCAGAGCGCCGACCACCCAGCCCATTTCGCCATACCTGGGGGCTGTTCTATCGCAATACCCTCTCGATGGTGGCCTTTTACGCCTTTGCGGCCCTGCTGATTCTGGCCGTTTTCGGGGCTTTGCTGTCCCCTTACGGTATCGATCAGCAGTTTCTCGGCTACCAGCTGCTCCCGCCTTCATGGTCACGTTATGGCGACGTTTCTTTTTTTCTCGGCACTGACGATCTGGGCCGCGACCTGCTTAGCCGGCTGTTAAGCGGAGCGGCACCAACGGTAGGTTCGGCGATTATCGTTACGCTAGTTTCTGCCTGCTGCGCCATGCTGATCGGCGTCATGGCCGGACTGACACGTGGACTGCGGTCGGCGCTGCTCAACCATGTGCTGGACACCCTGCTATCGATACCTTCCCTGCTGTTGGCCATCATTGTTGTGGCATTTTTAGGGCCAAAGCTGGAGCATGCCATGCTGGCCGTGTTCCTCGGCCTGCTGCCTCGCCTGGTTCGCGCTATTTATACGGCGGTACACGATGAGCAGGAAAAGGAGTATGTGGTGGCGGCTCGTCTTGACGGAGCCAGCAGCTTTCAGATCCTGCGCTATGCCATTTTACCGAATATCCTTGCACTGCTGGTCACCGAGTTCACCCGCGCGTTGTCGATAGCCATCCTGGACATTGCCGCTCTCGGTTTTCTCGATCTCGGCGCGCAGCTACCCTCCCCCGAATGGGGTGCGATGCTCGGCGACTCTCTTGAGCTGATCTATGTCGCGCCCTGGACCGTGATGTTGCCGGGTGCCGCTATTATGCTCAGCGTACTTATTGTCAATCTGCTGGGTGATGGGGTCCGGCGCGCTATCGTTGCTGGAGTTGAATAATGCCGCTACTTGATATTCGCAACCTGACGATCGAAATTATCACCTCCGACGGGCCGGTTAAGGTGGTGGATCGCGTGAGCATCACGCTTACCGAAGGGGAAGTGAGGGGGCTGGTCGGGGAGTCCGGTTCGGGCAAAAGCCTGATCGCTAAGGCTATCTGCGGCGTTACCAAAGATAACTGGCGCATTACCGCCGACCGGATGCGCTTTAACGATATCGATCTGCTGCATCTTTCGGCGCGCGAACGACGAAAAATCGTCGGACACAATGTCTCGATGATTTTTCAGGAGCCGCAGTCATGCCTCGATCCTTCAGAGAGTATCGGCACCCAGTTGAAACAGGCTATTCCAGGATGGACGTGGAAAGGCCGCTGGTATCAGCGCGTTCACTGGCGTCATCGGCGGGCGATAGAGCTTCTGCACCGGGTGGGGATTAAAGATCATAAAGATATCATGAGCAGTTATCCCTACGAGTTAACCGATGGGGAGTGTCAAAAGGTGATGATTGCTATGGCGCTGGCAAATCAGCCCCGGCTGCTGATCGCCGATGAGCCGACCAACGCGATGGAGCCCACTACCCAGGCACAGATTTTTCGCCTGCTGGCGCGCCTGAACCAGAATAATAACACCACCATTTTGTTGATAAGCCACGATTTGCAAATGCTTAGCCAGTGGGCAGACAGGATTAACGTCATGTATTGCGGGCAAACGGTAGAAACCGCATTCAGCGACGAGCTGATTAATGCACCTCATCATCCTTACACCCAGGCTTTGATCCGCGCGATGCCCGACTTTGGCCGCTCGCTGGCGCACAAAAGCCGCCTGAACACCTTACCGGGCGCGATCCCATCGCTGGAGCATTTGCCGATTGGATGTCGTCTTGGCCCGCGTTGCCCCTATGCCCAGAAAACCTGTATCGAAACGCCGCGTCTGACGGGCTCCAAAAATCATCTTTATGCCTGTCACTTTCCGCTCAATATGGAGAGCCAATAATGGGTGAAACGCTGCTGGAAGTGAATAATCTGAGCAAAACCTTTCGCTACCGTACCGGGCTGTTTCGACGCCAGCATGTCGAAGCGGTAAAAAACGTCAGTTTCACCCTGGGGGCGCGCCAGACGCTGGCTATTATCGGAGAAAATGGTTCAGGCAAGTCTACGCTGGCAAAAATGCTCAGCGGCATGATCGCCCCGTCTGATGGCAACATAGCTATTGACGGTCGTCAGCTGGAATTTGGTGATTACGCCTGGCGTAGCCAGCGTATCCGCATGATCTTTCAGGACCCCTCGACATCACTCAATCCCCGGCAGCGTATCAGCCAAATTCTTGATTTTCCGCTACGTCTTAATACCGAACTGGAAAGCGAGGCGCGTGAAAAACGCATTATCGCCACCCTGCGCCAGGTCGGCCTGCTGCCCGACCACGCCTCCTACTATCCGCACATGCTGGCACCAGGCCAGAAACAGCGCATCGGCCTGGCGCGTGCGCTGATATTACAACCGAAGGTGATTGTGGCCGATGAAGCGCTGGCCGCGCTGGATATGTCAATGCGCTCTCAGCTGATCAACTTGATGCTGGAATTGCAGGAAAAGCACGGCATAGCCTATGTCTATGTCACCCAGCATCTGGGCATGATGAAACATATCAGCGACCAGGTGCTGGTGATGCACCATGGCGAAGTGGTAGAGCGCGGTGCCACGGCCACGGTTCTCGCCTCGCCGCAACACGAACTGACTAAACGTCTGGTTTCAAGCCATTTTGGCGAATCGTTGAACCCTGTAGCCGGACATTAAACAGGCAAATACATCAATAAACCTTACCCCCGGCTATTTTTTGCCGCGGCCCCCCCGGCCGCCAGCCGGGTAACTCTGGGGAGTTGCCACCGCAGGGGGCAACCTTGATCCTCTCCGGCGTCGGCTTTTATTTCCTCTGCCAGGCGGTCAGCCATGCGCGCTGAACACTTCGCCGCTTATACCTTCCAGCTATTTGATAGTACCGATGATTATTTCTTTCAGCCGACGGCTTGCGTCAGGATAATTCAGCCAATAAGGGCCGCTTATCAGATACGCCTCGCAAAGCCAGCACGCGGCGTGCACGTTAACTCGAAAAGGAAAGCTTATGGAACAGCGCCGCTTTACCGGTAATAGTTGCTGGTATCACGAAACGCAGACCAGCCTGCCCGCACAGCGCGCCCCGCTGGTTCCCGAAGCTGCGACGATTGAAGACCGTTTTCTGCTTGGCCTGGCCGAGAGAGTCGAAGGGGAAGTCAAATCTATTCTGCTGCAAAACCAGACTGCCCTTCAGGCTTCCCGACATCTTTATCAGCTGCTGTTCCCTGCTTTTCTGCCGACAACGCTTAGCCACACGCTGACGCTATACGATCGCCTTAGCAGTGCATTAACGGTAGCCCAGGTCACCGGCGTACAGCGCTTGTGCAATCACTATGCCGCCAGGCTTCATCCGTTGCCGGGGCCTGATTCCTCCCGCGAGAGCAATCATCGCCTGACGCAGATCACCGAATTTGTACGCCAGCTGGCCACCCAGCCAACGCTCATCCATGCAGCAACGGTGCAGCGTCTGGACAATGTTGGTCTGAGCGCGCCCGATATTATCAGCTTGAGCCAGGTTGTCGGCTTTGTCAGCTACCAGGCGCGGGTGGTGGCGGGTATCCACGCCCTGCTGGCGCTACCGGTGCGCTGGATGCCGGGCGCGAGCGTGCCTCCCGATGCCGACAGCAGCATTTTTGCCTCCAACGGCGACTGGCAGCCGCTGATTAGCCCGCTGGAAATGCGCTATGCCGCGCCCGACCAGCTGGATGCCCTTGCCCACTGTCAGCCGCTTAACGAACTGCAGGTCGCTGCGCGGCTGTTCGCACACGATGGGAAAACACTGTCCGGATGGAGCCATCTTCTGGACAGCCTGGCCGACGAGGGCCATCACCCACAGCTTGCTTTAGCGGCAGCCGTCACCGCGCGTATTAACGGCAGCAGCATCTGCTTTAATCGGTATTCACCTGGAGGATTGCGCGATGCGTTAAAGGAGAGCGTTCAGTGCGCACTGGGCGCTGCCGACAAGCAACAGCAGGAGGTCATTCAGTTCGCCGTTCATCTTACGCGAACACCGGAACGCGTCAGCCCTGCACATATTCAGTCGTTGAGGGATGCGGGGCTGAAGCTGGCGGACGTCTTCGGTATTATCCTGAGCGTGGCGGCGAGCAGCTGGTGCAATCGTCTGATGCAGGGGCTGGGCA
Source organism: Erwinia tasmaniensis Et1/99 (assembly GCF_000026185.1). Classification (NCBI taxonomy): domain Bacteria; kingdom Pseudomonadati; phylum Pseudomonadota; class Gammaproteobacteria; order Enterobacterales; family Erwiniaceae; genus Erwinia; species Erwinia tasmaniensis. The sequence continues at coordinate 1,847,508 of NC_010694.1, read as the reverse complement.
CCAGCAATCACCATTAGCTAGCCCGTCAGCCAACGGCGTACCTCATCGAAGAAATGCTGCGCCAGTGGCGTAGCGCGCCCCGGTTCAGCGATCACTACGGCGCCCTGCCTTGACATCGGCGGTATCACCACGCGGCAGCGTTGTAAATCACCGGGCACCCGCTCCGGCAAATGGCCGACCGGCGAGATCAGACAGCCAAGCCCGACCTGAACACCCTGCAACAGCTGAAACACGGAGGTCGTTTCCAGCACCACTCGAAGGCTGAGGCCTGCATCACGGAAATGGCTGTCAATGTAGCGACGAAAATAGCGCGTTTGTTCAGCGAGACACAGCGGTAGCCTGGCAATATCCACCAGTTCCAGAGAGGCTTCACCCGCCAGCTGCGGAAAATAGTAGGGATGGTATAGCAGTTCCACCCCCCTATCCGCCAGCATCTCGGCCTGGAAGTGCAGCTCGCGCAGGGTTGCCGGTTCAAAATAACCGATGCCAACATCGACAGTGTGACTGTTAAGCGCTTCCAGCAGCTGGTCGGCACTGAGCACCGCTACGCGGTAGTCGAGCTGTGAATAGCGTTCACTGACCGCTTTAAGAAGAACCGGCAGGGAAATACTGCATTGGGGCACAACGCCGATACGCAGCGTACCGCCGGCCCCATGTTTGAGTGATTCAACCTCTAACTTAAGCCCCTGATAGACAGAAACTATCTCACGTGCCCATGACAGGACTCTTTCACCTTCCGGGGTGAAACCGGCAAAGTTGTTACTGCGGTTGATTAACGACAGTCCTAATTCACGTTCAAGATTTTTTAAACGCATGGACAGCGTAGGCTGACTGACAAAACTGGCCTCGGCAGCGCGGCCAAAATGGCGTTCACGCTCTAAATTACACAGATAGATCAGCTGTTTAATATCCATAGTGATTATATTTCTGTCGGCCAATTAAGGGGGGAGACACGTTACGCGCATGATATCCAGTATACCAAATGCGGTAGCAACGAAGGTCTGATTTACTGATGTTGATTTTACATCGCATCCGGCGTTTCCCATTTCGCGATAAACGTAACTTATCGCACCATCTCCGCTATCAATTAGACAATGCCCCTTTTACACCGCAGAATTGCAAAAAATAATACTAATTTTTTTAACAAAAAAATAAATATAAGCCTGCGAGATTATGAAATTTAAACAAGCCATTAAGCCTTACCAGGCCGCTGCGGGCGGCTGGGGTTCGTTGGAAGCCACCACCCGTTTCGTTTTCGACAGCAAAGAAGTGTTAAAAAACATGCGTAACCTGATGCGCATGAATAAAGCCAAAGGTTTTGACTGCCCCGGCTGTGCGTGGGGTGACGATAATAAAAGTACCTTCAGCTTCTGCGAAAACGGTGCAAAAGCGGTGACCTGGGAAGCAACCCGTCGCCATATCGGTGCGGAATTTTTTGCTCAGTACAGCGTATCGGCTCTCTATCAACAAAGCGACTATTTCCTGGAATATCAGGGCCGCCTGACCGAGCCGCTGCGCTATAACCGCGCAACCGATCGCTATGAGCCCATCGGCTGGCAGGAGGCATTCGAGCTCATCGCTTCTCATATTAAAGCGATGGATAATCCTGACCAAATGGAGCTTTACACCTCCGGCCGCGCCAGTAATGAAGCGTCATGGCTGTACCAGCTGTTTGGCCGTATGAACGGCAGTAACAACTTCCCCGACTGCTCCAACATGTGTCACGAGGCCAGCGGCACGGGTCTGAAACGCAGCATCGGAGTGGGAAAAGGAACGATCCGCCTTGATGATTTCGATCATGCCAACGCTATTTTTGTCTTCGGCCAGAATCCCGGCACTAACCACCCACGTATGCTGCACAGCCTGCGTCATGCCGCCGATCACGGAGCAAAAATCGTCACCTTTAATACGCTGCGCGAACGTGGACTTGAACGTTTCGCCGATCCGCAAAAGCCGCTGGAAGTGGTCACCAGCAAATCGGGGACTATCAGTTCGAGTTATTACCAGCCTAATCTGGGCGGAGATATGGCGGCGGTGCGCGGCATGGTGAAAGTGCTGGCTGAAAATCATCACGCACGTATCGCTGCTGGTGAAAAGGGGCTTTTCGATGAAGCCTTTATCCAGGCCAATACCGAAGGTGTAGATGCCTATCTTGCAATGGTTGACGCCACCGGCTGGCCGCAGATTGTTAAACAGTCCGGCCTGAGCGAGGAACAGATCCGCGAAGCGGCGGCGATTTATCAGAGCGCGGATCGGGTGATTTGTACCTGGGCAATGGGTATTACCCAGCATAAGCACTCCGTCGATACCGTACGCGAAATCGTTAACCTACAGCTGCTGTTTGGCCAACTGGGAAAAAAAGGCGCGGGCCTCTGTCCAGTTCGCGGCCACAGTAATGTGCAGGGCAACCGCACTATGGGGATTGACGAAAAGCCCTCTAAGGCGTTTCTTGACAGTCTCGGGGAGCACTTCTCCTTTACTCCCCCGCGTGAAATCGGTCACAACACCGTGCAGGCGCTGGAGGCGATGCTGCGTGATGAGATCAAGGTTCTTATTGCACTTGGCGGCAATCTTGCGGCAGCCGCACCGGACAGCCCGCGCACCGAAGAAGCGCTGAAGCGCTGCGGCCTGACGGTGCAAATCAGTACCAAGCTGAACCGCAGCCACCTTTGCCCCGGAAATCAGGATGCCCTTATCCTGCCGACGCTTGGACGCACGGAGCAGGATATTCAGGCCAGCGGTCCGCAGTTTATCACCGTCGAAGACTCTTTCAGCATGGTGCACGCTTCGGAAGGCGTTGGTAAGCCCATCGCCACTACCCAGCGTTCTGAAACCTGGATCGTGGCCGGAATTGCTCATGCGGTGCTGGGCAGCGAGAAAGTTGACTGGCTCGGGCTGGCGGATGACTACAATAAAATTCGCGATCACATTGCCGCGACCATCCCAGGCTTCAGCGATTTTAATACCCGCTGCGATATTAAAGGCGGCTTCTATCTGGGCAATGCCGCCGCCGATCTGCGCTTCAACACCCTGAATGAGAAGGCGCAGTTTAGCGCGCCCGCCCTGCCCGCGACCCTTTTCCCGCAGCTGGACGTTGACGTTCCCTTCACCCTGCAAACCCTACGCTCGCACGATCAGTACAACACCACGATTTACGGGTTGGACGATCGCTATCGCGGAGTCTATGGCCAGCGCGAGGTGTTGTTTATCAACCCGGAAGATTTAGCGGAACTGGGATACGCCGCCGGGGATGATGTTGATATCGAAACCCTGTGGAATGATGGTATTACCCGTAAGGTTAGCGGCTTTAAGCTGGTTCCTTACGCCATTCCGCGCGGTAATCTTGCCGCCTATTATCCGGAGACAAATCCGCTGGTTCCCCTCTCCAGCTTTGGCGACGGCAGCGGCACGCCGACGTCAAAATCGATCCCGGTTAAAATCACCCTGTCGCCGGTCGTGGACGGGCTACGCATCGCCTGATGATGCCGGGCTTTTTACTTGCCGTGGAGCGGTTAATCGCGTAAAACTGTCTGCCGCTCTTAGGCCACGAAAATTGTTGAAATTATGTTCCAGGATAACCCGCTGCTCGCGCAGCTCAAAGAGAAGCTCCACTCCCAGACGCCGCGCGTTGAGGGTGTGGTAAAAGGTACTGAAAAAGGTTTCGGCTTCTTAGAAGTCGATGCGCAGAAAAGTTACTTTATTCCCCCACCGTTCATGAAAAAAGTCATGCACGGTGACCGTGTGAGTGCGGTTATTCAAAGCGATAAGGATCGCGAAGTTGCCGATCCGGAAACGCTGATTGAACCGTTCCTGACGCGCTTTGTCGGCCGCGTGCAGAAGAAAGACGATCGCCTGTCGATTATTCCCGACCATCCCCTGTTGAAAGATGCCATTCAGTGCCGCCCCGAGCGCAGCGTGAAGCATGACTTCCAGGCTGGCGATTGGGCAGTGGCTGAAATGCGCCGCCATCCGCTGAAAGGCGATCGCACCTTTTATGCCGAGCTGACCGAATTTATTACTACGGCAGAAGACCACCTTGCGCCGTGGTGGGTGACGTTGTCACGCCATAATCTGGAGCGTGAAGCGCCGGATGTCACCACGCCACAATCAATGCTGGATGAACAGCTGGAACGTGAAGACCTCACTTCTCTGCCGTTTGTCACCATCGACAGTGCCAGCACTGAAGATATGGACGATGCGCTGTATGTGGAAGACGCGGGTAACGGTGCGCTGAAACTGATCGTCGCTATCGCCGATCCTACCGCCTACGTGCCGGTGGGCAGCAAGCTGGATGCCGTGGCCGCTGAACGCGCCTTCACTAACTACCTGCCGGGCTTCAATATCCCGATGCTGCCCCGCCAGCTGTCGGATGATATTTGCTCTCTGCGCCCACATGAGCGCCGTCCGGTACTGGCCTGCCGCATCACCCTCGCCGCAGACGGTACGCCCGCTGACGACGTGCAGTTCTTCGCCGCGTGGATCGAATCGCACGCGAAGCTGGCCTATAACGACGTCTCCGACTGGCTGGAAACCGGTGGTTCCAGCGCATGGCAGCCGGAGAATGAGGCCATTGCCAACCAGATCCGCCTGCTGAATCGCCTCTGTCTGGCGCGCAGCGAGTGGCGTCAGGCGCATGCCTTGGTGTTCAAAGATCGCCCTGACTTCCGCTTCCTGCTGGGTGAGAAAGGCGAAGTGCTGGATATTATTGCCGAACATCGCCGCATTGCTAACCGCATTGTTGAAGAATCGATGATCCTCGCCAACATTTGCGCTGCCACCGTGCTGCGCGACAGGCTGGGCTTCGGCATCTATAACGTTCACCTCGGCTTCGACGAAGCCAACGCCGAGCAGGCCGCGGCAGTACTGGCCAATCACGGCGTTACCGCCGATCCGCTGGCGATTGCCACGCTGGAGGGTTTCCGCAATCTGCGTCGCGAACTCGATGCCCTGCCAACACAGTTCCTCGACAGCCGTATCCGCCGCTTCCAGTCATTTGCGGAAGTCAGCACCACGCCAGGCCCGCACTTTGGTCTCGGCCTGGAGGCATATGCGACCTGGACGTCGCCAATCCGTAAGTATGGCGACATGGTTAACCACCGCCTGCTGAAAGCGATTATCAAAGGCGAACAGAGTGCACGCCCTGCCGATGAACTGTCGCTGAAGATGGCTGAACGCCGTCGTCAGAACCGTATGGCGGAGCGCGATGTTGGCGACTGGCTGTATTCACGTTTCCTGCAGAAAGCGGCCGGCAGCGAGCAGCGTTTCAGTGCTGAAGTGATTGACGTTTCTCGTGGCGGCATGCGTGTCCGCCTCCAGGAAAACGGCGCCGTGGCTTTTATTCCCGCCCCGTTCATTCATGCGGTGCGTGATGAAATGGTGTGCAGTAATGAAAACGGCAGCGTACAAATTAAGGGTGAAGTGGCGTATCGCGTAACCGATCTGATTGAGGTAACCATTGCTGAAGTGCGCATGGAAACCCGCAGTATCGTGGCGCGGCCCGTAGCCTGATAGCAGATTAGCGGGATAGCTTTCGCTATCCCGCCTGATTATTTCTGATGAGTTCCCTCGTATTATCTGGCCGTGACGACGATCAACCCTGTCCATACCACGCATGCTTGCCGTGTTTACGCTGATGATGCTTATCCAGCAGCGTCTGATTTATGGCGGGAAGACTGGGCGTTAAATACTGACTGAAAATCCCCATGTAGGCCACCTCCTCCAAAACCACCGCACTCTGTACCGCTTCCTGTGCACTACGCCCCCAGGTAAATGGTCCGTGAGCGTTAACCAGCACTGCCGGAATAGCCAGCGGATCGATGTCCCGCTGCCGTAGCGTTTCAATGATGACCTGCCCGGTTTGCCACTCGTAACACTCCACGATTTCTTCGCTGCGCATTTGACGTGTACAGGGGATATCGCCGTAAAAATCATCGGCATGAGTCGTGCCCCATGCCGGAAGATCTTTGCCAGACTGCGCCCAGACGGTGGCATGCCGCGAATGGGTATGCACAATCCCGCCAATCTCTGGCCATGCAAGATAGAGTGCGCGGTGCGTTGCCGTGTCGGAAGAAGGCCGTTTAGCGCCTTCAATCACCTCCCCGCTGCCCAGCGCCACCACCACCATATCGTCACGCTGCATCGTTTCATAACTCACGCCGGAAGGTTTAATCACCATTAATTCCTGCTGGCGATCTATCGCACTTACATTGCCCCAGGTGAAAGTGACCAGCCCGTGGCGCGGCAAGGCCAGATTCGCTTCCAGTACCTGCTGTTTCAGTTGTTCCAGCATGATGTTCTCCCCGTTATGACATGTGACCATTGTCGTGGGTGCCAGCTCAATCGGGTATGGAGAGATTGGCTGGATCGAGGGCAATAACCAGCTAACGATGGCCATTTCTTTGCAGTCTGCCATTGAGAACTCGCCCGTCTTGTAATTGGTAGCCTCAAGTCTGAATTGAGGGCTGAGATGACGTTAGTCGCCACCCGTTTGTAATCAGACGATGGCGTCATGGCCAAATTCGCTGTACCGCTATATACCATCGACAAAGCCGGCTTTGCTGGTCTGCGCTGGTCTGGACTGCCTTTTGTAGGGTGTGACGTTCAGCGGAACGAAAACTTATGTGAGCGGTACTGCCGCAGATGCCGTTGCTTAGTTATGCGCACGTCCTATCGTATTGTATCTCCAGCCAGCATCCGCCCCCAGTAACATGCAGTCTGTCCTTCTGAATTCAAATACAAGATCAACAGTATGTTGAAGTTTAATCCCCTGCCCTGCTACTATTATCAACAATAAGTTGAATTAAATAACCGGAGCTTTCTATGACAGTAATACCCGACGAAATTGTTTTTGAGCAGGAGTTGCTGAAGATGCTGGCCGCTGCCGTTCGCGCTATTGGCAGCGTATTACCGGGGAATGCCGAAATTGTCCTTCACGATCTCCGTAATCCGGAATTTTCCATCGCTGAAATTTCCAATGCGCACGTTACTGGACGCAGAAAGGGAGATTCCGTTTTAGCTGGCTTGAGAACAGACAAGGCGTTTATCAACGCGCTTGAGGAGAGCCAAGAGCTAGTCACGCTTTTTCCGGAGTATGAAACGTTTTCGCGCGATGGGTCGCCGCTGCGCAGCAGTACGGCGATTTACCGTGGCCGTAACGGAAAGCCTTTTGCCGCCCTGTGTGTCAACGTGGATAACAACGGCATCGAACAGGCATTGACGCTGCTGCAAAACTTATCCGGTATGACGTTTAAAGCAAAAATTCCGGCAACAGAGCCCACTGATACTGACCTGCCTCATGAAAGCATTGAAGATTTGATGAAAGAAATCATCAGTGATGCGACTGCACTCAGCCCCGGAAACCGCCGCGCAGATGCAAAAAAAGTCAAAATACTGGCCGTAAAAAAGATGCAGGAGCGCGGTATTTTCCTGATGAAAGGCGGTGTCGAAAAAGCGGCTGATGCACTCGGCGTAACCCGTTATACCGTTTATAACTATCTCGATGAACTAAAAAACATTGGCTGCTGATTGCTGTCGCCAGTACCAGGAGGCCTCATGAAGAAATACAACAGCGCCATGCCCTATCCGTTTGCCAGGGCAGTCGAAGCCAACGGCTTTTTGTTTCTGTCCGGTCAGCTGGCCATGAATGCACAGGGTGAACCCGTGCCGGGATCTGTTGAAGAGCAGACCCGTCTTATTATGCAGAATATCACCGATACACTTGAGGCCTGCGACTCGTCCCTTGATCGCCTCGTTAAGGTCACCGTATGGATTTCTGATATGGCGCATTTCAGTGCGTTCAATGAAGTCTACCGTACCTATTTCTCTGATGGCTTTCCGGCCCGCTCAACCGTCGTCAGCCAGCTGGCTTTTGGCCTAGATGTGGAACTGGAAGTGCAGGCTCTGGCCTGATTCAGATTTTTAACCGGAGCTAACAAATGTCACTGAGTATTAAAACCCCTCTGATCGAGTCCCTGCCACTAGGACGGCTGAACGGAACGCGTATCTGGATGAAGATGGAAGCCGCACAGCCTTCCGGCTCCTTCAAAATTCGCGGGATCGGTTATGCCTGCGAGCACCACTATGGTCAGGGGGCCCGTCGCTTTATCTCTTCCTCCGGTGGCAATGCGGGGCTGGCCGTCGCTTATGCGGGTCGAAAGCTTAATATTCCCGTTATCGTTGTCGTACCGGAGACCACCTCCGAACGGGCACGTAACCTGCTGCAACTGGAAGGTGCGCAGGTAGTTGTCCATGGCGAAATGTGGTCAGAGGCGAATCAACGGGCTTTGTCCCTGCTTACTGAACAGGATGCCTTCCTGCATCCGTTTGACGATCCGCTTTTGTGGCAGGGACACGCCTCCATGATTGACGAGGTTGTTGCTGAGGGAGTGAATCCGGACGCGGTGATCCTCTCTGTTGGCGGTGGCGGATTATTAGCTGGTGTCGATGAAGGTCTGCGTCGCAATGGTCTTGATAATGTTCCGATCTTCGCCGTTGAGACACAGGGTATGGCGTCATTCAACGCTGCGCTGAAGGCCGGTAAACCCGTTGAGGTGCCAACGCTGACAGGTGTCGCCACCTCTCTCGGTGCGCGTCAGGTCTGCCAGCAAGCCTTTGATTTAAGCAAAAAACGCACAATCACCCCGGTAATCGTTTCCGATCATGAGGCGGTGGACGCCTGCCTGTCCTTTCTGGACGATCACCATATGCTTATTGAGCCTGCCTGCGGTGCGTCTCTGGCACCGCTGTACGGTAATAAACTAAATATTGAAAGCTATAAGAACGTGCTGGTCATTGTCTGCGGCGGATCAACGGCTACCGTGAACTCCCTCATCAGTTTTGTAGGATGACCCTTCTTCACGCAGACTGACATCAAGGATAACCGGAACCGGGCGTGACTCGCCCGGATTTTCTGCATCCCACATTATGGAGAAATAGGCATGACACCTCGTTTACGAAAGCGTCTTTTCTCCCCGCGCTACTTCTGCTGATACTGTCTCCACTTGTCGGGGAGAAAGCCGCCATGCAGTGACCAGAGCCATCTGTCACGGTTATAAAGGTGAGACAAAAAAGCGATATATCGATGGTCAGGTGGGTCAATTTGATGCTCTGGTTCTGATCACTCACGCCATCGTGTTATGGGCAGGCAGCCCTGGGTCATCTCCGGCCACAGGATGAAATATTGACTGATGAAGATATCGCACGCCTCTCTCCCGCATTGCCAAGGACATATCAATATATCCGCCCATTATTCTTTCTCGCTGACAGAACTGGTAACCAAAAACAACAGTGACCAGTAAAAGAGGTGTCAAAAGCAGAAAACGTTTTTAACGTGAGTTTTGTTCCACTGAACGTCAGCCTCCTTGAAGCTACTTTTTACGTTCAGTGACAAAGATCACTAAAGAATGACGTCGTGAGGATCGGCCAGGCAGCGCGTATTCTATACTGAAATAGAGGTTCATCATTGCCAGGAGGAATAGTTATGTTATTTACCGCAAAACGTCTAACCACCGTCACATTGGCAGCAGTTTTAATCATTTCCCTGGGGGCATGCTCAAACTGGTCTAAGCGCGATCGTAACACGGCGATTGGAGCCGGTGCGGGTGCCATTGGCGGTTCTATCCTGACAAACGGAAGCGGTCTGGGAACCCTTGGCGGCGCGGCCGTGGGTGGCATTATTGGTCATCAGGTTCATCAGCAATAAGGGGGAAATAAGGTTTGATGCTCTTACCGATTGGGCAAAAGCTGCCGTTGCGGCTGAAGTCCGAGGTTTTTAAGTTCGGGGCACAAGCGGATGCCCCGATTTAGTCCATCATGGGTGGATTCCAATGTCTCCTATATCGAGACAAATACCGCTTGGAAAACAGATGATAACTGCATTCGCCGTAATAGAGTAAGTACACGAAAAAACCATTGTCAGTGACAGTAACAGCGCCTTATACATAACTTACTTTCCTTATAAATTATATGTTCGACTGCAGGTGCGTTCCATTTATACCATCATCAATGGTTATTACATCACTACATATTACCCTCCGGACAGCTTCACCTTGAAACCTTTGCCCTCTAACAGAGTTTTCAGCAGGTCGCGTTTGTCGCCCTGAATTTCAATAATGCCCTCTTTTACCGCGCCACCACAGCCGCACTTCTTCTTTAACTCGGCAGCCAATTTATTCAGTTCTGCATCATCAAGGTCGATACCGCTGACCAGGCAGACACCTTTTCCTTTGCGACCGCTGGTCTGGCGCTGGATACGTACAATCCCATCACCTTTAGGCCGTTGAATGACCGTTTCAGGTTCATGAATACGTCCGGTATCGGTGGAATAGACCAGACGACTGTTTTGATCGGCCATCATGCCCCCTGTAGAGAATCAAGGATGGCGTGGAGGGTCGCCGCCGGATCGTCAGATTGGGTAATGGGACGGCCGATCACCATATAATCCACCCCGGCCTGCTGCGCCTGCCGTGGCGTCATGATACGCCGCTGATCGCCTGCGTCACTGCCCGCTGGCCGAATACCCGGAGTGACCAGCCGGAAGTCCGATCCCAGCACCTGCTTAAAGCGGCTGGCTTCGTGCGCCGAGCAGACAACACCATTCAGCCCACACTCTTGAGTCAGACGTGCCAGGCGTTCCGCGTGTTCCGCAGGCGTCAGCTCAATCCCGAGCCCTTGTAAATCGCTGGCATCCATACTGGTCAGAACCGTTACGGCGATCAATAGCGGCGCATCCTTGCCAAAAGGCAACAGCGCATCGCGTGCGGCGCTCATCATGCGCGCCCCGCCGCTGGCATGGACGTTGACCATCCACACGCCGAGATCGGCAGCTGCCGCAACCGCGTGCGCCGTTGTATTAGGAATATCGTGAAACTTGAGGTCGAGGAATATCTCAAAACCGCGCTGCTGAAGGTCGCGCACCAGCTGCGGGCCAAACAGGGTAAACATCTCTTTGCCGACCTTAAGACGGCAACTGCCGGGCTCGATCCGATCGACAAAGGCTAATGCGCGATTGAGATCGGCATAATCCAGTGCGACTACGATCGGTGAATCGGTAACCTGAGGTGAATGCATTAAAAGGCCCTCTTTAGATGAAGCACCACAAGGCGCAAACGATAAACGGCCTGCATTTTACCCGGCCAGGTGCAAAATTCACAGAATAATCCCTCCTGTCTTGCCCTGTATTGTTGCTTAATCTGTTTTCAAACACATATGCCGTTGTCGATGGGAACACCCATTCCAATCACTAGTATGTTGTAACTAAAGTAGCGCATTTAGTCTGGTCGATTGCGCCAGACTATTGTCCGTCAAGTCCACGTATTGGCTTCACGGAAGACCAGGCGCGGCATGAAGGACAGTGCCAGTAAAGCGCATGGGCGGTAAAGCCACATTTATGGCAGCGATAGCGTGGCTTGGTGCGAATTTGTTCGCCCACCATATCGCGCAGTACCACCAGACTCTCTTTTGCACGCCCATCCTCCGCTTCCTGCAGATTGAAATCCATCAGGCGATGGAAAACACGCATGGTTGGGTGACCCTGCAGCTGACGCGTGATATACGTCTGTGCCGCCTCTGCCCCCTGCTGGCGGTCGATGATGTCAGCAAGATAAAGCTCGGCAGCGGCACCCGTGTCTTCTTCAACGCAGCGTTCAAGATAGCTAACCCATTCTGGCGAGCCATGCAAATGCTGATAGCAACACTCCAGCATCTCGAGGGTTTCACTGACCAGTTGTTTATCCTGCTCTATCACCCGCTGTAGATGCTGCACCGCCTTCGCGTATTCAGCTTTGGCCATATAAATGCGGCCCATCATAATCGAGACACGCGCGCTATTTTTGTCCGCCGACTCACCTTTTTTAAGCAGGCCCATCGCCCTTTCCAGGTCGTCACTGCCCATTGCCTGCAGCGCCAGCTCACAGTAAAAGTGCGCGATTTCCATCTTCAGACGATCTTTCCCGAGTTTGACCAGACGCTCGGCGGTTTCTATTGCGTTGAGCCAGTCGCTGGTCGCCTGGTGGATAATTAACAGTTGCTGCAAGGCGCCGACGCGAAAATCAGTTTCGTCGACCAGTTGACCAAACATCTGTTCTGCACGATCGTAAAACCCGGCAGCCATATAGTCGCGCCCGAGCTGCTGTACCGCCAGCAGCCGCTGGTCATAGGTCAGAGAAGCGCTTTCCATCAGGGCCTGATGTATGCGGATCGCGCGGTCGACTTCACCACGGGAGCGGAACAGATTGCCGAGGGTCAGATGGGCTTCAACGGTGCCGCTGTCTTCTTTCAGCATATCCAGAAACAGATCGACGGCTTTGTCCTGTTGATTAGAAAGCAGAAAGTTCACGCCCGCCACGTAGTCACGCGACAGGCGGTTCGCTTCCTGTTGCTTGTTCTGTTGTGCACTTCTGCGCCCCATGTACCAGCCATAGGCGGCGGCAACGGGAAGTAACAGGAACAGCAATTCCAACATATGCGGTTATTCCTTAGCGACAGATTTCTGTGACGTTGTCACATTGGTATCTGTCTGCCCCAGCTGATGCTGTAAGCGCTTAACTTTACGTTGCGCATGAGACAACGAAATGCGCACCCGCAGCCAGAACAGCCCGCAGATAGCCCACCCCAGCAAAAAGCCCACGGCGAACAATGATGCCAGCAGTGTCGAAATGCTGAACTCTCCCTGCGCCAGCAGATAATTAAACGTCACGACCCGATCGTTATGCGCGCCCAGGGTGACGGAAATGACAAAAATGACCAGAACGACTAAAAAAATAAGCAAGTATTTCACTGTTCATCCCTTAAGCTGGAGTTAACCAGATGAATTATGCCAAAAAAATCGCTTAGATGCTTGCCTGGATGTGCATCAGCTGCAGCACGCGAGCTATTTCACGGTTTGCAGCGACGGTACCCGCCTGACTTCAAGGCAAACACACGATATGGGGCCGAAGAACCACTTTACAATCGGTAATCTTAACGTTCGGCGCGGGTGCGGTCGCAATGTTTTCGTGGTAACGAGGAGTGCGGGCCGCAAAAACGCTGTACCATCAGCGCGGCCAGCGTCACCAGTACTCCACTGATTAACGTGGAAACAATGAGGTCACGCGGCCAGTGCATACCCAACAGCAGACGGCTTCCCATCACCATCATTGCCCAGCCCATGAGTAGCACAACGCTGGTGTAACAACGGCGCGGCCAGAGCAACGCCATCCCCAGCAATGCCCAGGTAGCGGCAAACATGGTATGCCCCGAAGGAAAGGAAAATCCGGTTTCAAATGCCCAGTGCTGCTTTAGCCAGTCCGGGATTTGGTTATTATCCCTTACCGCTTCGCGTACAATTTCACTACGTTGTGAACGTTTTTCGGCATAGAACTGCCGCTGATCGATACCCTGATTTTCACCGAGCCACGTCACATAGGGACGCGGTTCCTGCACGTAATCCTTAACCATACTCTTGGTATATTGTCCGATAAGCAGCGTCGGAGTAATGATCGCCAGCAAAATCACCGCGGATTTCAGGCTCAGGCGCATGCACCAGAGAAACCACCCGCAAAGAATAACGCTTGTCAGTGCCCCCCAGGGGCTGGTGACAGTTTCGGTAAACCAGAACACTATTTTATGGCCCCACCCCATTTCCACCGGCTGCCATCGCCAGCCTGACAGCATCACGGCCAGCGGCATCACCAGTAATAACAGCGTACCAGAGATTGTGCGTTTAAGGATTCCGGTCATTTTTATTCCTTGTCGAGACTCGATATACGGGCTTGTTATAAGAATATCTTTAAAAATAATAACATAACTGTCGTTGTGTTGATAATTGTGCTGTATTACAACAATCGCTACAGGGTATTACCCAACGCCGTAAATGTTGTGGCAAAATAGTAGCATCGTTTACGCCGGATCGTTGACAAAACGCCGTTTACGCCGGCGCAACACCAGAATTTTATTGGAGATTAAGATGCAACTTAAACGGGTGGCTGAGGCCAATCTACCCACGCCCAGGGGAGATTTCCTCATGGTTGGTTTTGAAGAGATTGCAACCGGGCAGGACCATGTCGCACTGGTCTACGGCGATATTTCTGGCAGTGAGCCGGTGCTGGCGCGCGTTCATTCAGAGTGCCTTACGGGGGATGCGCTATTCAGTCTGCGCTGTGACTGCGGCTTCCAGCTGGAGGCTGCGCTGACGCAGATTGCGAAACAGGGCCGCGGGATCCTGCTCTATCATCGTCAGGAAGGGCGCAATATCGGCCTGCTGAACAAGATAAGAGCTTATGCACTGCAGGACAAAGGCTACGATACGGTTGAGGCAAATCATCAACTGGGCTTTGCCGCCGATGAGCGTGACTTCACCCTCTGTGCAGATATGTTCAAACTGCTGGGCGTTAATGAAGTTCGTCTGCTGACCAACAACCCGCGTAAAGTTGAGATCCTGACCGAGGCCGGAATCAATATCGTAGAACGCGTGCCGCTGATCGTAGGGCGCAATCCCAGTAACGCACATTATCTTGATACCAAGGCAGCGAAACTGGGCCACCTGTTGAGTAAATAATCGGCCATTCAGACAGAGGCCACGCAGGAGGCAGGCCAGTTATTGCCTGCAGCGTGGCCGCAACCGGGACCGGGTTATCGCAGCATATTCCTGATAACGTAATGCAGAATGCCGTCATTCTTGTAATACTTCAGCTCGTTGCCGGTGTCGATACGGCAATGAGCGGACAGCACCTCTGCGCTACCGTCCTCTCTTGTCACGGTAACGGATACCGTTCCACCCGGCTTGAGCTGGTTAAGATTTACCACGTCTATCTGCTCATCTCCGGTAAGTCCTAACGTTTTGCGCGTTACGCCCTTTGGAAACTCCAACGGTAATATTCCCATGCCGATCAGGTTTGAACGGTGAATACGCTCAAAAGATTCAGCGATAACGACGCGAACCCCCTGCAACCGCGGACCTTTAGCCGCCCAGTCACGGCTGGACCCCGACCCGTACTCTTTACCCGCAATGACCACCAGCGGGATACCGGCCTGCTTATAGCGCATTGCCGCATCATAAATCGCCATCTGTTCATTACCTGGAATATAACGCGTGATCCCCCCCTCAACGCCGGGAACCATCTCATTGCGGATCCTGATATTGGCAAAGGTGCCGCGCATCATCACCTCATGGTTACCGCGCCTTGACCCATAGGAGTTGAAATCCGCGCGCTCAACGCCGCGTTCCAGCAGATACCGCCCCGCAGGGCTGTCTGCCTTAATACTCCCGGCTGGCGAAATATGGTCTGTTGTCACGGAGTCTCCGAGTATGGCCAGAACACGTGCCTTGAGGATATCCGGCACGGGCTGCGGTTCTTTATCCATGCCGTCAAAAAAGGGTGAAAGGCGGATATACGTCGAGTGGATATCCCAGTTGTAGGTTGCCGCCTCACGGACCTCAATCTGCTGCCATTCTGGCGTGCCGGCAAACACCTCAGCATACTCTTTGTGAAACATGTCGGTGGAGACCAGCTGCACCGCCGCGGCAATTTCTGCCGGGCCTGGCCAGATATCTTTCAGATATACAGCATTGCCGTCAATATCGTCACCAATGGGGTCACTGTCCAGATTAAGCTTCATGTTCCCGGCCAGCGCGTAAGCCACCACCAACGGCGGCGAGGCCAGCCAGTTGGTTTTAACAAAAGGATGAATTCGCCCTTCGAAATTACGGTTACCGGAAAGCACGGCTCCAACCGTCAGATCGCCCTGTCTGATAGCCTTTTCGATTTCATCAGGCAACGGGCCAGAATTACCAATACAGGTGGTGCAGCCATAACCCACCAGATTAAAGCCGAGCTTGTCAAGGTAGGGCGTCAGGCCGGCGCTGGCTAAATAGCCGGAAACCACCTTAGAACCCGGCGCAAGTGAAGCCTTGACCCACGGCTTCGGTTTCAATCCCAGCATCACGGCTTTTTTTGCCAACAGCCCGGCCGCCATCAGCACGCTGGGATTTGAGGTATTCGTACAGGAGGTGATCGCGGCAATAACGACGGCACCCTCTTCCAGTTGGTACTGTTGGCCTGAACGGCTGTCCCGGTAGCTAACCGCTTTACACGGCTTTTGGGCCTGATTAAGCGCCAGCTCGTTGCTGGCAAGGAAAGCGGCGGGAACATCCCTCAATGATACCCGGTCCTGTGGACGCTTAGGCCCGGCCACGCTCGACTCTACGCTGCTCATATCCAGCGCCAGCGTGCTGGTAAAGACAGGTTCATCGCCGCTGTTACGCCATAATCCTTGTGCTCTGGCATAGGCTTCGACCAGCGCCACCTGCTCATGACTGCGCCCTGTGAGTTCCATGTAGCTTAAGGTCACGTCATCGACGGGGAAAAAACCGCAGGTAGCACCGTATTCAGGTGCCATATTGGCAATGGTCGCACGGTCAGCCAGCGGCAGGTCGTCCAGGCCATCGCCATAGAATTCAACAAACTTGCCCACCACGCCGTGCTGACGCAACATCTGGGTCACCGTCAGCACAAGGTCAGTCGCGGTTATCCCGGCCTGTAGCTTACCGCTTAATTTGAAGCCCACAACGTCCGGGATGAGCATTGATACGGGTTGCCCCAACATGGCCGCTTCCGCTTCGATTCCCCCCACACCCCAGCCCAGCACGCCAAGCGCATTGATCATCGTGGTATGCGAATCCGTGCCGACCAGCGTATCTGGGTATGCCACCTCACCATCATCGAGGGTTTCATGCCAGACGGACTGGCCGAGGTATTCAAGATTGACCTGATGGCAAATCCCGGTTCCCGGTGGAACAACGCTAAAGCGGTTGAAGGCTTTTTGTCCCCACCGCAGGAAGGCATAGCGTTCATGGTTGCGTTCCATTTCAAGGCGAACGTTTTCTTCAAACGCGTCATCGTTACCGAAACGATCGACCGTCACCGAATGGTCTATCACCAGGTCAACGGGCGATAAGGGGTTCACTTTTGCCACATCGCCGCCCAGACGCTGTACGGCCTCACGCATGGCGGCCAAATCCACTACGGCCGGAACGCCGGTAAAGTCTTGCATCAGCACCCTGGCCGGGCGGTAGGCAATTTCACGATCAGCGTGCCCATGTTTTAACCATGCCGCCAGGGCGCGAATATCTTCTGTGGTAACGGAATCGTCATCCTGCCAGCGCAGTAGATTTTCCAGCAGCACTTTCAGTGATTTAGGCAAGCGCGAAATGTCGCCCAGTTCAGCGGCCGCCTTGCTAAGACTAAAATAGTGATACTGCTGTTGTTTAACGTTCAGTATATCCTGACTGAGTTGTCGTAGGGTTAACGGCATGGCTCCTCCATTCTTGTTATATATTTGACATAACCATAGAAAGCACAGGGTTAGCTATAAACATAGCACAAGCTGGAGGCCGCACCTCAGCGGCACCGCGATGAGATAACGGCTGATACAAAAAGAGATAAAAAAAACGCCTCGCCGTGGGGAACGGCGAGGCGTTAATATTATGACGCTTGGGTGATTCTCATAAGCGCACGCTTGAGCTTTTCTTCCGCTCCAGGCACGCTGCGAGCTAACTAAACTGAAGTTTTCAGCCGGCTGCCCTATTTATTTGTGTTAAGGAAATATTATCTTTCTTCATACTGGTGACACAAGAAAAGTCAGATCGGGCATCTTACTTAATCAACGGCTGAACTATCACAGCCAGATAACTTCACCGGAGAAAGGAAATAGTTTAACTATTTGTAAATAGTACTCACCTGGTTACTGGGAAAATAGTCACGTACTTAGTTATTTTGCGTTTTTATCTTCGAGCATTGACTGTATAAAATTACGTTGCAATTTACTGATATCCCATGATGACGGGATTTTCACCAGAGGGTCATTGTGACTCTCTTTAACCGTTTGACAGAAGCCTTCATGTGACATGCTGACTTCTCCGGCCTGGCGCTGAGTGACGTACATAGTTACTCCCAGAGACACCAAACAGATAGCGCCACCACTAGCCAAAACAGCGCGCTGGCAGCAAATACGGTTATCCAGGCTCTACGTTTCACGTTACCTGAACGCTTAGCAATGATAACCTTACCCCCGAATTCGGGTTGGGCAGAGACTCTTGTAGCCATAATGTTGACAACCACCTCGTTAATGAATGCATGGAAATTTCAGGATTAATCCTAAACATTTAGCACTGCAAAATCCAGAGTTATTTAATTTTAAAATGTCAGTTAATATTTATTTAAGCTTAAGAAGAATCAATTCAAAGTATAACTTATGCGAATGAAAGCAATTCTCATTTGGGCTGCACACCTGCTAAAAGAAAGCGCGTACATCTAATCTAAAAAATAAAAAGGAAACAGGGTGTGATCAATGATTCATTTAGCAGAATATTTTATTCACAATATTACCGTTTAGATTAATAGGTAACTTCAATTAAAAAAAAAGGGCCCTGAACAGGCCCGATAAAAACATTGCTTATTATGTGGATTACTATTTCAAGGGTAGTTTGATATCTTTAAACATCGCTTCAATATCATCATTTGAGCGTAAGGCTACGGCGGTATCGACAACATCGCGCGTCAGGTGAGGCGCGAAACGTTGGATAAAATCATACATATAGCTGCGCAGGAAGGTACTGCGGCGAAAGCCTATTTTCGTGGTGCTGTAGGTAAATACGTCGGTAGCTTCAATTCTGACTAAATCAGGATCGGAAACTGGATCAACCGCCATGCTTGCAATGACCCCCACCCCCAGCCCAAGTCTGACGTAAGTCTTGATAACATCTGCATCAGTGGCAGTAAAAACGATATGCGGCGTCAGGCCGGCACGATTGAAAGCGGTATCAAGCTCCGAACGACCCGTGAAGCCAAAGGTATAGGTCACCAGCGGATATTCTGCCAGCTCTTCAATCGATACTTTGCTTTTGCCCGCCAGTGGATGATCGGGAGTAACCACGATGGCCCGATTCCAGTGGTAGCAGGGTAGCATGATCAAATCGTCGTACAAATGCAGAGCTTCGGTTGCGATGGCGAAGTCGGCGTTGCCTTTCGACACGGCTTCAGCAATCTGTGTTGGCGACCCCTGGTGCATATGCAGGGAAACGCGGGGGTAACGTTCAATAAAGCCTTTGATCACATTGGGTAGAGCATAACGTGCCTGGGTGTGGGTTGTTGCGACATAAAGCGAACCTTTATCCGGCCAGGTATGTTCACCTGCAACGGATTTTATCGCATCAACCTTCGACAGCACTTCACGTGCGATGCGGATGATCTCCTGCCCTGCCGGAGTGACCTGAGTCAGATGCTTGCCACTCCGGGCAAAAATCTGAATACCTAACTCATCCTCCAGCATACGCACCTGCTTACTGATACCGGGTTGAGAAGTATAGAGACCTTCGGCCGTCGAAGAGACATTGAGATTATGATTCACCACTTCAACGATGTAACGCAGCTGCTGCAATTTCATTTAGTATTCCATCCAGGGTGGGGCAAGGCGAAGAGAAACCGGAGGGAGGATTCAGTACCGGCCTAATGCAATAAAATAATAAGAAAAGACATATCTATAACAACTATATCAAATGTGGCAGATATGTATAGCATCACTCGGGGAAACCTGGAGGGAACAATAAACGGGGGCAGCATGCTCTAAGCTGCCCCCGCGGAAACCTGGCAAACTTATTTCTTCGCAGCCACTTCCCATTTACCGTCGACAAAGAAGGCCGACCAGCCGGTGGCTTTGCCGTCTTTCTCCGTACTAACGTACTGCTGTTTAGTTTTGCGGCTAAAACGCACTACCGATTTGTTGCCATCAGCGTCTTCAGCAGGCGCGTCAGCCAGATAGCGCAATTTTTCTGGCAGGCGATCGCGGAAGCGCTGAAGTTCTTCTACCTGTGGCGCGCGCGTCTCACGCGACTTAGGAAACGTGTTCGCCGCAAGGAACACGCCAGCCGCACCGTCACGCAGTACGAAGTACGCATCTGACTTTTCGCAGACCAGCTCGGGTAGCGGCACCGGATCTTCTTTCGGCGGCGCTACGTCACCGTTACGCAGAATTTTTCGCGTGTTTTTGCAATCTTCGTTGGTGCAGGCCATGTATTTACCAAAACGCCCCATCTTCAGATGCATTTCAGAACCACACTTCTCGCATTCTACTATCGGGCCGTCATAGCCTTTGATACGGAACTCGCCCTGTTCGATTTCATAGCCATCGCACTCGGGGTTGTTACCACAAACATGCAGCTTACGCTGATTATCAATCAGGTAGCTATCCATCGCGGTACCGCATTTATCACAGCGACGGCGCGCGCGCAGCGCGTTAGTTTCCGCATCATCACCTTCAAGAATGTTAAGCACTTCATTCTCGGGGATCAGGTTGATGGTCTGTTTACAGCGCTCTTTAGGTGGCAGAGCATAACCGGAGCAGCCAAGGAAAACCCCGGTACTCGCGGTGCGGATCCCCATCTGGCGGCTACAGGTCGGGCATTCGATAGACGTCAGCACCATCTGGTTGGGCTGCATGCCGCCCTCTTCCGGGTCTTTTTCAGCCTGTTCCAGCTGCTGGCTGAACTCGCCAAAGAATTTATCAAGCACCGTTTTCCACTGCGCTTCGTTATTCGCCACCTTATCAAGGTTATCTTCCATGTGCGCGGTGAAGTCATAATTCATCAACTCGCGGAAGTTCTCTTCAAGGCGATCGGTCACGATCTCCCCCATTTTTTCCGCGTAAAAACGACGGCTTTCGACCTTTACGTAGCCACGATCCTGGATAGTCGAAATAATAGAGGCGTAGGTGGATGGACGGCCAATACCGCGCTTTTCCAGTTCTCGCACCAGTGATGCTTCACTGAAACGGGCGGGCGGCTTGGTAAAGTGTTGGCTTGGCAGCAGCTGTTGCAGACTCAGCTCGCTGCCCACCTCTACCGCGGGCAGCGTACGTTCATCGTCACCCTTGCGTAGCGCGGGCATCACGCGCGTCCAGCCATCAAAGCGCAGCGTACGCCCTTTCGCCTTGAGTTTAAAATCGGCGGCTTCGACGGTCAGTGTGGTCGAGTCGTACTGCGCCGGCATCATCTGGCAGGCGACGAACTGACGCCAAATCAGCTGATAAAGCTTTTGTGCGTCCGCTTCCATATCTTTCAGCTGCTCAGACTGTATCTTCACATCTGAAGGGCGGATGGCTTCGTGCGCTTCCTGTGAATTCTCTTTGCTGCTGTAAATGTTGGCGGTTTTAGGCAGATATTTCGCACCAAATTCATCTTCGACGTAACCGCGCACCATGCTTACCGCATCCTGACTCAGGTTGGTGGAGTCAGTACGCATATAGGTAATATGACCCGCCTCGTACAGGCGTTGTGCCATCATCATGGTCTTTTTCACCCCGAATCCGAGGCGCGTGCTGGCGGCCTGCTGTAGGGTCGAGGTGATATAAGGTGCGCCGGGCTTACTGCTGGTCGGTTTATCTTCGCGATCGACCACCGTGAAGCGCGCATTTTCCAACACGCTGACGGCCGCATAGGTTTGGTCACGATTCACCGGGCGGAAAGGCTTATCATGCTGGTGCGTCACCTGCATCGGCAGGTCGATGCCCTTTGGTGTGGTCAGGTCGGCATTCAGATCCCAATACTCTTCGGGCACGAAAGCTTTAATTTCGCGTTCACGCTCAACAACCAGACGCACCGCTACCGACTGCACGCGTCCGGCGGAAAGTCCACGCGCCACCTTCTTCCACAGAAGTGGTGAGACCATATAGCCAACGACGCGGTCCATAAAACGCCGTGCCTGCTGTGCATTGACACGATCGATATTCAGTTCACCAGGCTTATCAAAGGCCTGATGAATGGCATTCTTGGTGATTTCATTAAACACCACGCGGCTGTAGCGCGACTCATCACCGCCGATCACTTCCCGCAGGTGCCATGCGATGGCTTCCCCTTCGCGGTCAAGGTCGGTAGCGAGATAGATATGGTCAGCTTTTTCCGCCAACGCTTTTAGTTCAGCAACGACTTTTTCTTTACCGGGGAGGATCTGGTAATTTGCTTCCCAGTGATGAAAAGGGTCAACGCCCATTCGGCTGACGAGCGCCGTCTTCGCGTCCTTTTTGACCTTTTTAGTGGTTTTACTGGTTGTAGAGTCAGTGCTCTTTTTAACTGTTGATCCACTTATCGGCAAATCGCGGATGTGACCCACGCTGGATTTCACCACGTAGTCATTACCGAGATATTTATTGATCGTTTTGGCTTTTGCCGGGGACTCAACTATTACGAGAGCTTTTCCCATAGTTACCTTTACCTGATTAAAACATCCGAGAGTAATTTGTACCGTCTTCCTGAAGTCTCGCCGCGCACCAAAGACATAAAGTTATCGGGGAAACGAACTCAACCCGTACAACCTTTCATCAATATCGGTACGCAAAGTATCGATACAACGTATTGATTAACGGCCTTTTTTACCGCCTGTTAAGCGCATATCTAACAAAGCGTAAAGTCTGTTTTACGCCCGGAACCCGAAACGCCCACACTCTACCTGATAAAATCTGTTACGCAACTTAATTAGCATTAAGGCGCAATTTACGCCAGAAAAGGAAGCCAAAAAAAGACGCAATTTACAACTTAACCCCAGATTTTCGCTTTTATCCTGGAGAAAAAAGGCATTCCACATGCGAACGTGATAAATGAGAGAGGCTCACAATGTGAGAAGTGTCTTGGCGGCTTTATCTTTGGCCTGACGGGCTGTTATCGGTACGCCCTTATCTCTCGCCATCGGCCAAATCCTCAGTCAGAGGCCCGCGGCAGCGGGCCTGTTACCCGCTACAGCAGGGGTTTATTGCCTCGCTGCCAGAGACGTAGCAGCAGGCGCTCCAGACTGGAGGAAGCGCTATGGGTAAAGCGATCCATCAAGCCCTTGCGTCGGGCGTAGCGTATCCCTATCACCTGGTGCTTTGCCATCTTATCGATAATCAAATCGTCGCTGGTGCTGATGGCATCCACCAGGCCTTTTTCCAGCGCCTGGGTACCATACCAGTGCTCGCCCGTGGCGACGCTGTCAATATCCAAAGCGGGCCGCATTTGATGAACAAACTGCTTAAACAACAGATGGGTTTCATTCAGATCCTCACGGAACTTCTCACGCCCCTGCTCGGTATTCTCACCAAACAGCGTCAGGGTTCGCTTGTATTCCCCGGCCGTGTGCATCTCAACGTCGATTTCATTGCGTTTCAGCAGGCGGTTAAAGTTTGGGATCTGTGCCACAACCCCGATGGAGCCAATAATAGAGAACGGCGCGGCAACGATACGGTCAGCCACGCAGGCCATCATATAACCTCCGCTGGCCGCTACCTTGTCCACGGCCACCGTAAGCGTAATACCTTTATCACGCAGACGCTGTAGCTGCGAAGCCGCCAGACCATAGCCGTGTACCACGCCACCCGGGCTCTCGAGGCGCAACAGAACTTCATCACCCTTTTCGGCTACCGCCATTACCGCAGACACTTCCTCGCGCAGGGATGAGACCTCGCTGGCATCCATGCTGCCTTTAAAATCAATAACGTAGAGCGTTGACCTCTCGTCTTCCAACACCTGTCCAGACTTCGCCCGTTGTTTGGCAACCTTTGCCTCGTGCTTGTCCTTTTTTTTCTGCTCTTTATTCCACAGCTTCTGCTGTGTGGGTTTCATCTTTGCCAGGCGCATTCTGTCCTGCATGTCCGTATAATTCTCATCCAGTCGGGTAAGATTAAGCTGTCCGGCACCGCCGCGCTTTCTTAACGCAAGATGAGTCATGATCAGCGCGATAGCCGCAATCGCCACCACCACGGTGACCGTTTTCGCGAGGAAAAGTCCGTAATAAGAGAGTAGCTCCACTCAATCCACCTTAGATTACATTATGTTAGAGATAGGGTCAGTGTAGCTGAGTCATCGTCTGGCGTCGCCTGTAACCCGTTAACTAAAGATGAACAGGCGTCCAAAATTATTGAACGAATCGCTTATTTCAGGCATAACTCACTATCTCCAGTACCTGCGAGGGTTTACAGCAAATAATGCGGTGGGATAGCGCCATACAGGCCCATTGCTAAGGAAATTGACATGCATTATCAACCTAAAAACGACCTGCTAAATAACCGCATCATTCTGGTAACAGGTGCCAGCGACGGCATCGGGCGCGAGGCGGCTCTGACCTATGCCCGTTACGGTGCCCAGGTGATACTTTTAGCCCGCAACGCAGAAAAGCTGCTACAGGTCAGTAAAGAAGTCGCCGCCTGTAGTCCAACAAAACGGCCGGCGGTCTGGTTTTCACTTGATTTGGAACAGGCAACGGCGGAAGAATGCCGGCAGCTGGCGCACTCCCTGGAAGAGCAAATTCCGCACCTTGATGGAGTGTTGCACAATGCGGGACTGCTGGGTGACGTCCTGCCAATGGAGCAACAGGACCCGGCTATCTGGCAGCGGGTGATGCGTGTGAATATTGACGCCACCTTCTTTTTGACCCAGGCCCTTCTGCCGCTGCTGCTGAAATCGCCGTCCGCTTCTCTGGTCTTCACCTCCTCCAGCGTAGGCCGCAAGGGCCGTGCCGGCTGGGGCGCTTATTCCGTGTCTAAATTCGCCACCGAAGGCATGATGCAGGTTCTGGCGCAGGAATACGATCCGCTTCGGCTGCGCGTCAACTGCATCAACCCTGGCGGCACGCGCACCAAAATGCGCGCCAGTGCCTTCCCTGATGAAGAGCCGACAAAACTGAAAACCCCTGCCGACATCATGCCTCTTTATCTTTGGCTAATGGGTGATGACAGCATAAATAGCAGCGGGATCAGTTTCGATGCTCAGCCGGAGCGAGAACCGGGAGCAGCAGAATAAACGATGAAAAGAGATGTAGCGGGACGGGAACAGCCCCGGGGCGCGAAAACGCGTGACCCGCGGGTTTCACTTCCCGCGTATCGGCCTCGCGAAAAAAAGGGGCCGAAAGGCCCCTGACAGGTATGCGGGCAGTTAACCCTGCTGGCGCTTCGACGAACGTCGACCGCTGCCTGGCTTACTCACCTTGGTGGTGGTATGGCGTTTTACCGCACGGCGGATTTGATTCGTCTTGGTGCGACGGCGATCTTTTTCAACCGGTACTTTACTCACGGTTTCAGGCGCCAGTCCGACCAGTTCGCGCAAATAGTTAGTCGGTGCCAGATCCAGCTCGGTCCAACCGCCGCGCGGTAAACCTTTCGGCAAATCAATATCGCCGTAGCGTACGCGGATCAGGCGGCTGACCTGCACACCAACCGCTTCCCACAGACGACGAACCTCGCGGTTACGCCCTTCTGTCAGCGTCACGTTGTACCACTGGTTGATGCCTTCCCCCCCGGTAAACTTGAGGGTTTTAAACGCCGCCGGGCCATCTTCCAGCTGAACGCCACGACTCAGCTGTTTAATTTTCTCATCATCTACCGCACCAAATACGCGCACGGCATATTCACGCTCAACTTCACGACTGGGGTGCATCAGGCGATTTGCCAGCTCACCGTCGGTGGTGAACAGCAGCAGACCACAGGTGTTCACATCCAGACGCCCTACCGCTACCCAGCGTGCGCCGCGCAGTTTCGGCAGACGATCAAACACCGTTGGCCGCCCTTCCGGGTCATTACGCGTGCAGAGCTCACCTTCCGGCTTGTAATAAGCCAGGACGCGGCACACTTCGCTGATAGATTCACTGACCGGCACAACATGGCCATCAATGCGGATTTTCAAGGATACGCTTGGCTCAACGCGGTCGCCCAGCGTGGCCAGCTTGCCGTCCACGCTGACGCGTCCGGCGGAGATCATGGTTTCGATTTCACGACGGGAACCGTGCCCGGCGCGTGCTAACACTTTCTGTAACTTTTCGCTCATGGAGCTACCTCTGTGTCGCCTTCCCAGGCGTCATGATAAATAATTTCTTTTATTTTCAATAATTTAACTTGAAATTGCGCTGCTATTATACAGCCTTTCATCAACGGTGTAACCCTGTTTTATTGTGCAATAGCGTTGTACGGTCATGAGAGAAAACTGCACCAGCAAAAGAGATATTTTTTAAAGGATCACCGCCTTGAAAAGCTTTCCCACGACGATTTTTTTTGTCATCAACGGAACGGCTGAACGTCACCCACGCCTTCACGCACCACTTCCGGCGCATCCTCGGTTAGATCGATCACCGTGGTTGGCTGCTGGCCGAGATAGCCGCCATGAATAATCAAGTCCACCAGCTTGCCAAGCACATCCTCTGCTCTTGTACAAATTGGTTCATCCAATTTAGCTTCGGGAGGCGGTAGCAGGTCAGGAATTGCCGCCGGTTTAAAGCGACTTCCTGTTTTCTGAAATGACAGGGTCAAACTGGATCACCCCATTAATCCGTATTAACATAAGTTGCAACCAAACAGGGAGTTAAGTTATGCAAATTTGCATGATGGACTACAACGATGCGTCACCAGACCGTAAAAGACTTAAGCTGCATGTCTACGGGGTGGGAACATTTTCGGTGTTTTCAGGTATTGAGCCTGTCACCAACATAGCCGAATGCGCCTTTATAAGGAATGCAGCACTACCCGTCGGGACATACTGGATAGTCGATGCGCCTGAGGGAAGTTTTGCCAACAGGGTTGAGCGATTTATAAAAGATTTTAAGAACGGTACAAATCACTCTGAATGGTTCGGCCTGTATAACGCCAGAACAATGAGCGATCACGTGTTCGTTAATGGCGTCGACAGAGGTTCATTTCGCCTTCACCCCTTGCGCCCAAATGGTGAGGGTGAGTCCTGGGGATGTATTACGTTCTACAATATTTCCGATTTTCAGTTAGTCAGAAATTCCCTACTCAAACGCAAGAAAGTCAGGGTTCCTGGTGGTAAAGGTTTAACGGCATACGGGCGTATAGATGTAACAGGGAGGACTGATTATGCGTCATGTCAGGTTAAGAACTAATATTCTGATTGGCTTGCTGTGCTTAGTGGCTTCATTTTTCATTGTTCTGTTTCCGTTGGGCGCGTTGGTAGATAACCTTTCCCAGATCGGTAATGATTTCTTAAACAAGACCGGGCTGGGATTTGCAGACGGTGAGTCTGACCCCTCATTCCTTTGGGTGGTGGGTATTTTGATGCTGATCGTAACATTCATAATGATGACAATCATCTCAAAGATATGCCATCGCTATCAGTCTAAGAAAAAGTAGCAAGGAAGCCAAAAGGCTCCCTTTTCTTTAATACCCGTCAATATACGTCCGCCACTTTAGCGGAACCTCTTATCTGCTAATGTAGAAAAAATTCATATCTCAGTACGTTGACGCTGGTGCCAGTGCGCGACAAAGTTAAATGTATTCCCTAAATGAATATCCCCTTTTTTATCAACGCCAAACGAGAATTCAGTTGAAACCAACTCGTCAGGATCAGAATGAGAGATATCATACATCCGCGTGTTCGGGTTTCACTGGCAACAGGATGCGGGCCTTGTTATCACGCACGGTCGCAGTGGTATTAATCCATAAAAAGGGCGCTACTGCGTTGCGGCAAAGGACCGCAGACTCATCATCGGAACGGCTGAACGTCACCCACGCCTTCACGCACCACTTCCGGCGCATCCTCGGTTAAATCAATCACCGTGGTTGGCTGCTGGCCGAGATAACCGCCGTGGATAATTAAGTCCACCAGCTTGCCAAGCTCATCCTGAATCGCTTCGGGGTCGGACTCGGTAAAGTCATTGCCCGGCAATATCAGCGATGTTGACATCATCGGCTCGTTAAGCGCTTCCAGCAGCGCAAGCGCGATCGGATTTGAAGGAACGCGCAGGCCGATGGTTTTGCGTTTTTCACTCATCAGACGGCGCGGCACCTCTTTGGTCGCCTTGAGAATAAAGGTGTAGTTGCCCGGCGTATTGTTTTTGATCAGACGAAAGGCGGTATTGTCGACGTAGGCGTAGGTAGACAGCTCGGAGAGATCGCGGCACATCAGGGTAAAGTTGTGGTTGCCGTCCAGTTTACGGATGCGGCAAATACGCTCAAGAGCGTTTTTATCTTCCAGCTTACAGCCCAGGGCATAGCCGGAATCGGTAGGGTAGACGATCACGCTGCCCTTATTTAACATCTCTACCGCCTGCTTGATCAGACGCGGCTGGGGATTATCCGGGTGGATATAAAAAAACTGACTCATCACTCACCTCTTATCGAAGATTCCTGGCTACAAACGGATTCTGTAATATCAGGGAACCGCTGCCAGACGGACTCTACGCCGCCGGGCAGCCACAATTTTTTGCCCAGCTCAATCCACGGGCATGCCTGATGGAAGTCAGACCCCTGCGAGGCGGCCAGCTGATAATCCTGGGCGTAGCGCGCCAGCTGCTGGCGTTCATTGGGTGCCTGCTGACACTGGGCAACTTCCATCGCGTCGCCACCCAATTCGCTGAAATGCGCCAGCAGGCGCTTCAGCCATTTGGCAGACAGGCCGTAGCGCCCCGGATGGGCCACGATCGCCCTTCCGCCGGATTGATGAATAGCATCAATGGCTTGCTCAATGGTACACCACTGCGGCGGCACATAGCCGGTTTTGCCACGCGCGAGATAATTTTTGAATACCTGCTGCATATTATCGGCTTTGCCCGCTGCAATAAGGAAACGCGCAAAATGCCCGCGCGTCACGGCGCCCCCTTCAGCCAGCGCCAGCGCCCCGGCCAACGCCCCCGGGATATGCGCTTTCTCCAGCCGTTCGGCGATAAGCTGCGCCCGCGCCAGCCGCCGCCCGGCCTGCCCGGCGAGGAACGCGATCATCCCCGGATGGGCGATGTCGATCCCCAGTCCGACGATATGAATTTCATGGTTTTCCCACAGCGTGGAGATTTCAACACCGCTTATTAGCCGTAGCGGCAGCTGATGGCGCGCAATGGCCTCGCGTGCCGGGATAATGCCATCGGTCGTATCATGGTCAGTGATCGCCAGCACCCCCACGCGCTGCTCTACGGCGCGCAGTACCAGCTGCTCCGGCGTCAGTAAACCATCGGAGGCGCGCGTGTGGCTATGGAGATCGTAGATAGGGAAAGCACTGACTGGGGTAGTAACGGCTGTCAAAACAACTCCGGGCATGCGGGAACACAGTGCATCATGATAGCCTGAATCTCCCTAAGTAAAAAAGAGTATTGACTTTTTTACCTCGAACTAGTTAACTAGTACGCAAGTTCACAAACAGGGTATCTGTCTCATGGCATACGTATTCACTTTAATGACTGGCTGGTGGCGCACTTCTCCCTGACGGGCGAAGCTGTCATGCACGGTTATCACGATGTGCAGATACTCAGGCCCGCATAACGCGGGCTTTTTTTTGAGCAAAATACAGAGAACATCTTATGCAAAATGTCAAACCAACAGTGAAGTTGATTACCGCCAGCGCCCCCTATCGTGAAGATCCGGCTGCGGTTTTCCATCAGCTCTGCGCGGCGCGTTCAGAAACGCTGCTGCTGGAGTCTGCCGATGTTGACAGTAAATGCAATCTGAAAAGCCTGCTGATTGTTGACAGTGCGCTGCGCATCAGCGCGCTGGATAATCGCGTGCAGATCGCGGCACTGTCGGCCAACGGTCGAGCGCTGCTGCCCCTGCTGGACGCCGTATTGCCTTCTTCGGTGACCAACCGTGTGCATCCTGACGGCCGTGAGCTGGTCTTCCCCCTCAATGACGAGCTCCAGGATGAAGATGCTAATCTGCGCACCCTGTCAGTGTTTGATGCGCTACGCCTGATCCCCACGCTGGTTCAGTCTCCGCAGGAAGAGCGCGAGGCCATGCTGTTTGGCGGGCTGTTTGCCTACGATCTGGTCGCCGGTTTTGAAAAGCTGCCTGAACTCAACAACCAGCAGCGCTGCCCGGACTACTGCTTCTATCTGGCGGAAACCCTGCTGGTTATCGATCATCAAACGCAGACTGCCCGCCTGCAGGCCAGCCTGTTTACTTCCGAAGCGTCTGAGTTCCTGCGCCTGCAAAGCCGCATAAAACAGCTGCATGACCAGATGACAAATCCCGCAGACGCTTTACCGGTGCAAAAGGTCGACAGCATGCGGCTTAGCGTCAGCCAGAGCGATGAGGAATACTGCGCCGTGGTGCGCCAAATGCAGGAGGCCATCCGCATAGGAGAAATTTTTCAGGTTGTGCCCTCTCGCCGCTTTTCCCTGCCGTGCCCGTCACCGCTGGCCGCTTATGACACGTTGAAAAACAGCAATCCCAGCCCGTATATGTTCTTTATGCAGGATCGTGACTTCAGCCTGTTTGGCGCCTCGCCGGAGAGCTCGCTGAAATACGAAGCCGCCAGCAATCAAATCGAAATCTACCCGATTGCCGGCACGCGCCCGCGTGGACGTCACGCGGACGGCTCGCTTGACCGCGATCTTGACAGCCGTATCGAGCTGGAGATGCGCACAGATCATAAAGAGATGGCCGAACATCTGATGCTAGTCGACCTGGCGCGTAACGATCTGGCGCGTATCTGTCAGCCCGGCACGCGATATGTTGCCGACCTGACCAAAGTCGATCGCTACACCTTCGTGATGCACCTGGTCTCTCGCGTTGTCGGCCAGCTGCGCAACGATATCGACGTACTCCACGCCTATCGCGCCTGTATGAACATGGGCACGCTGAGCGGTGCGCCAAAAGTGCGTGCCATGCAGCTGATTGCCAAAGCCGAAGGCACAAGGCGCGGCAGCTACGGCGGCGCGGTGGGTTACTTCACCGCCAGCGGCGATCTCGACACCTGTATCGTCATCCGCTCTGCGTACGTAGAAGACGGCATGGCAACGGTACAGGCCGGTGCCGGCGTCGTACTGGACTCTAATCCGCAGGCGGAAGCGGATGAAAGCCGCAATAAAGCGCGTGCGGTTCTGCGCGCCATCGCTACCGCTCATCATTGCCAGGAGATTTTCTGATGGCCGATATTCTGCTGCTTGATAACTTTGACTCATTCACCTACAACCTCGTTGACCAGCTGCGTACCTTCGGCCATCAGGTGACGATCTACCGTAATAACGTGCCGGCAGAGACCCTGATTGCTCGCCTGGAAAAGATGGAAAATCCGGTGCTGGTGCTGTCGCCCGGCCCCGGTGCTCCTTCGCAAGCGGGCTGTATGCCAGAGCTACTCCGGCAGCTGCGCGGCCGCCTGCCGATAGTGGGCATCTGCCTGGGACATCAGGCGATAGTCGAAGCTTACGGCGGCCACGTGGGCCAGGCCGGGGAAATCCTGCATGGTAAGGCCTCCGCCATCACTCATGACGATCGGGGGATGTTTGCCGGACTGAGCAACCCGCTGCCGGTAGCGCGCTATCACTCTCTGGTCGGCAGCAATATTCCCGCCGGACTGACCGTCAATGCCACCTTTAACGATATGGTGATGGCGGTGCGCGATGACGCTAACCGCGTATGCGGCTTCCAGTTCCATCCGGAATCCATTCTGACCAGCCAGGGGGCACGACTGCTGGAACAAACCCTCGCCTGGGCGCTGGCGTAATCAAGGAGCCATTGATGAATACTATCCTGGAAAAATTATATCAGTCAGAGGTCCTGACGCAGGTCGAAAGCCAGCAGCTGTTCACCGCGATTATTACCGGGCAGCTGGCCCCGACCCAGCTGGCTGCCGCGCTGATAGCCATGAAGGTGCGCGGCGAAACGCCGCAGGAGATTGCCGGGGCGGCGACCGCCCTGCTGGCCGACGCCAAACCCTTCCCGCGCCCGGATTATCCCTTTGCCGATATCGTAGGCACCGGCGGCGATGGCAGTAACAGCATCAATATCTCCACCTCCAGCGCCTTTGTCGCGGCGGCTTGTGGCGTAAAGGTGGCGAAACACGGCAATCGCAGCGTCTCCAGCCAGTCCGGCTCGTCAGATTTGCTCGCGGCCTTTGGCATCAGCCTCGATTTACCGGCGGAACAGGCGCGCCAGGCGCTGGATGAGCTGAACGTCTGTTTCCTGTTTGCCCCGCAGTATCACAGCGGTTTCCGCCACGCGATGCCGGTACGCAAAGAGCTGAAAACTCGCACTATTTTCAATGTGCTCGGGCCGTTGATAAACCCGGCGCGTCCACCGCTGGCGGTGATCGGCGTCTACAGTCCGCAGCTGGTTCTGCCGATTGCCGAAACGCTGAAGATGCTGGGTTATCAGCGTGCGGCGGTAGTACACGGCGGCGGAATGGATGAAGTCGCGCTGCACAGTGCCACACAGGTGGCTGAACTGCGCGACGGCGAGATAACCCGTTATCAGCTGACGCCGGACGACTTCGGTTTGAGCAGTCACCCGCAGGAGGCGCTGGCCGGGGGTTCGCCGGAAGAAAACCGTGACATTCTGACGCGATTACTCCAGGGTAAAGGCCAGCTGGCTCACGAAGAAGCCGTGGCGGCAAACGTCGCCCTGCTGCTGAAAATGTTTGGCCATGAAGATTTACGGGACAATGCTCAACGGGCGCTGGCAACCATTCGTAGCGGCAAAGCCTGGCAGCATGTGGCCGCACTGGCAGAAAGAGGATAATTATGCAGGAAACCGTACTTGACCAAATTGTACGCGATAAAGCCGTCTGGCTTGCGGCACGCCAGCAGCAGCAGCCGCTGGCATCATTTCAAAATGATGTTGTGCCGTCTACGCGCAGTTTCTACGACGCCCTGAAGGGCACGCGTACCGCATTTATTCTCGAATGCAAAAAGGCCTCTCCGTCCAAAGGGATGATCCGTAAGGACTTTGACCCGGCGGTCATTGCCGGAGTGTATCGGGATTATGCCTCGGCGATATCCGTATTGACCGACGAGAAGTATTTCCAGGGGAGCTTCGACTTTCTCCCCATCGTCAGTGCCGCCGTCAGTCAGCCGGTGCTGTGCAAAGACTTTATTATCGACCCGTATCAGATCTATCTGGCGCGCTACTCTCAGGCTGACGCCATTCTGCTGATGCTATCGGTCGTGAACGACGAGCAGTATCGCCAGCTGGCGGCCGTAGCGCACAGCCTGAATATGGGCGTACTGACGGAAGCCATCAGCGATGAAGAACTTGAGCGCGCCACCGCGCTGGGCGCTAAAGTGGTCGGCATTAACAATCGCGATCTGCGCGATCTGTCTATCGACCTGGATCGCACCCGCCGCCTGGCACCCAAAGTGGCCCATGGCGTCACGGTCATCAGTGAGTCTGGTATCAACAGCTATGCCCAGGTGCGCGAGCTGAGCCATTTTGCCAACGGCTTCCTGATAGGTTCGGCGCTGATGTCTGAAGATAACCTCGCCGCTGCCGTACGGCGGGTGATCGTTGGCGACAACAAGGTATGTGGGCTAACCCGGCCACAGGATGCGCAGAGCGCGCTGGAGTGCGGGGCTATTTACGGTGGGCTGATCTTTGCCGCCGGCTCGCCGCGTCAGATTGACGTAACACGGGCCCAGGAAGTGATCGCCGCCGCCGCACTGAAGTATGTTGGCGTGTTCCGCAATAACAGCACAAGTGACGTTGTCACTATGGCGCAGCGGCTTAACCTGCATGCGGTAC
Organism: Erwinia tasmaniensis Et1/99; assembly: GCF_000026185.1. Taxonomy (NCBI): domain Bacteria; kingdom Pseudomonadati; phylum Pseudomonadota; class Gammaproteobacteria; order Enterobacterales; family Erwiniaceae; genus Erwinia; species Erwinia tasmaniensis. The sequence continues at coordinate 1,814,061 of NC_010694.1, read as the reverse complement.
AGCTGCACGGCGATGAAGACCGTGAGTATATCAGCCGGCTGCGCGCCGACCTGCCGGCCAATGTGCAGATCTGGAAAGCCTTTAGCATCAGCACCAGCCTGCCCGCGCGCGACTGGCCGCACGTCGATCGCTACGTATTCGACCAGGGAAATGGCGGCAGCGGTAAAGCCTTTGACTGGTCGCTGTTAAAGGATGAGAAGCTGGATAACGTCCTGCTGGCCGGTGGCCTGGGTGCGGATAACTGCGTGCTGGCCGCCCAGCAGGGCTGTGCCGGTCTGGACTTTAATTCCGGCCTGGAAAGCGAACCCGGCATCAAAGATGCGGCAAAAATGGCTTCCGTGTTCCAGACGCTGAAAGCCTACTGATTAAGAGAGACAACATGACACGTTTAAATCCTTATTTTGGTGAGTTTGGCGGTATGTATGTGCCGCAGATCCTGATGCCTGCCCTGCTGCAGCTGGAAGATGCCTTTATCAGCGCGCAGAGCGACCCGGCATTCCAAGCCGAATTTACCGACCTGCTGAAAAATTATGCCGGACGTCCTACCGCGCTGACGCGATGTCTGAACCTGACCAAAGGCAGCAAAACGCGCCTTTATCTCAAGCGTGAAGACCTACTGCACGGCGGCGCGCACAAGACTAACCAGGTCCTTGGCCAGGCGTTGCTGGCAAAACGCATGGGCAAAAAAGAAATTATTGCCGAAACGGGAGCCGGTCAGCACGGCGTTGCCTCGGCGCTGGCCTGCGCGCTGCTTGGCCTGAAATGCCGTATTTATATGGGCGCGAAGGACATTGAACGCCAGTCGCCTAATTTGTTCCGTATGCGTCTGATGGGCGCAGAAGTGATCCCGGTGCACAGCGGTTCCGCCACCCTGAAAGATGCCTGCAATGAAGCGCTGCGCGACTGGTCCGGCAGCTATGAAACCGCTCACTATATGCTGGGCACCGCAGCAGGCCCGCATCCGTTCCCGACCATCGTGCGCGAATTCCAGCGCATGATTGGTGAAGAGACCAAAGCCCAGATCCTGCAACAGGAAGGTCGCCTGCCCGATGCCGTGATAGCCTGCGTCGGCGGGGGTTCGAACGCCATCGGCATGTTTGCCGACTTTATCGATGAGCCGGGCGTCGAGCTGATTGGCGTGGAGCCAGGCGGTCACGGTATTGAAAGCGGCGAACATGGCGCTCCGCTCAAGCACGGACGCGTGGGTATTTATTTCGGTATGAAGTCGCCGATGATGCAAACCGCAGACGGGCAGATCGAAGAATCTTATTCTATTTCAGCCGGTCTCGACTTCCCTTCCGTCGGGCCGCAGCATGCGCATCTTAACAGTATCGGCCGGGCGAACTACGTGTCGATCACCGATGAAGAAGCGCTGGACGCCTTCAAAGCGCTGTGCCGTAGCGAAGGGATCATCCCGGCGCTGGAGTCTTCGCACGCGCTGGCCCATGCGCTGAAGATGATGCGCGAGGCCCCGGAAAAAGAGCAGCTGCTGGTGGTTAATCTTTCCGGACGGGGTGACAAAGATATTTTCACCGTGCACGACATCCTTACCGCTAAGGGAGAAATCTGATGGAGCGTTACGATCTCTGTTTCAAACGCCTGGCCGAAAAACAGGAGGGCGCGTTTGTTCCCTTCGTCACCCTCGGCGACCCAACGCCGGAGCTGTCGTTGCAGATTATCGACGCGCTGGTGGCGGGCGGTGCCGATGCCCTTGAGCTGGGTATCCCTTTCTCCGATCCGCTGGCGGATGGCCCCACCATCCAGAATGCAAACCTGCGCGCCTTCGCGGCCGGCGTCACGCCAGAGCACTGTTTTGACATGCTGGCGGCTATCCGCCAGAAATACCCGGACATGCCGATTGGCCTGCTGATGTACGCTAACCTGGTGTTTTCCAACGGCATTGATAGCTTCTATGCCCGTTGCCAGCAGGTTGGCGTGGATTCGGTGCTGGTGGCCGATGTGCCGGTTGAAGAGTCTGCGCCTTTCCGCCAGGCAGCGATGCGACACAACGTTGCGCCAATTTTCATCTGCCCGCCAAACGCCGGTGACGATTTGCTGCGTGAAATTTCCTCTCACGGTCGGGGTTATACCTATCTGCTGTCCCGTGCCGGGGTGACCGGTTCAGAAACCCGCGCCAGCCTGCCGCTTAAACATCTGGTGGATAAACTGCGCGAATATCACGCTGCCCCGGCACTGCAGGGCTTTGGTATTTCTGAAGCTTCACAGGTGCAGCAGGCGATTTCCGCCGGGGCGGCAGGCGCTATTTCAGGCTCAGCGGTGGTCAGGATCATCGAGAAGCACCTGAACGACCCTGCGCTGATGCTGTCGGAGCTGACCGCCTTTGCCGCCAGCCTGAAGGCAGCGACCCGGAGCTAATCCAGTAAGATGCCTTATCTTCGCGGTAAGGCGTTATTTTCTTTCTGTTTATCACCACTGAAAATTTGCATTTATTGCGGTTGTAGACAAAGCTTATCGAAGACCGCCTTTTGTCGGTTATAACCTAAAAAAATGTAATAACAGGGAGTGATGCAATGAAATGGTTTAAAGTCTTGTCCGGTATGGTCATTGCCGCCGTTGTCGCGTTATCTGTCAGTGCCTGTGCACCCACCGCGACGAAAGAAGGTACCGGCGGTTATATTGATGATACGGTAGTCACCACTAAGGTTAAAACGGCGCTGCTGGGCGATAAATCACTCAAGTCGACCGAAATCAACGTCGAGACGTTTAAAGGCCGTGTTCAGCTGAGTGGCTTTGTTATCTCACCTCAGGCAGCAAATCGTGCGGTGCAGGTTACCCGTGGCGTAGCCGGTGTGAAATCTGTTGTCAATAATATGCAGATTAAGTAATCAGTAACACTCTTCAATAAGGCGCGACTCTCGCGCCTTTTTTAATTCCGTTAGAAGCGGTAACCCGCACCGATAAAGAATACCCAGGGATTGATGCGGGTATCAATGCTCTGTCGGCTGTCCCCGGCGTTGAAGCTCACCTTAGTGTCGATGTTCATGTACCACAGCGAGGCGTTCAGCATCCATTCAGGCGTCAGCTGGTAGTCCATGCCCACCTGCCCGGCCACTCCCCAGCTGTTTTTTACGCTCAGATCGCTCAGCCCCGCATCGCGCCCCGTCTGGTTGAAGTCGGTATGGTAGAACATCGTGTAGTTGACGCCGATCCCCGCATACGGCTGCCATTTACTGGCATCATCCATAAAGTACCACTGCGCCATCAGCGTCGGCGGCAGCTGGCGCACCGTCGCCAGCGTACCGGTTGGACCAAGCCCCACTTTGTGGCGAAACGGCGTGGCTCCCAGTAATTCAATACCAATATGATCGGTTGCCATCCAGGTCAAGGTCAGGCCAAGCTGGGTGTTATTATCAACGCTGAATTCACCCAGTCCCAGCACATCATCAGATCCGCTGGTTGGACGCACGGTCGCCGACCCTGCTCGCATAAAGAAATCCCCGGCCTGATGGGCCGACGCGACGACCGGAAGCACGGCGATGACCGCCAGTGCGAGTGCTCTCAACTTCATCACCACTCCTCTGCTTTAAATTTTTATCGTATTGTCCTGATATGACCCGCGTAGGGGCCTTTAGCAAAATCAGGCGACACATTTTTACCCCGATTAACGCCAAAGATCATGCGAATCGATGACAATAAAGTCGATATAAAACAAAGAGTTGATTTAGATCAATTTCGGCAACGGTCTGGGCCGCCGGATCCCATTCCAAAGGCCAGTCATTGGCCCTTATATACCTGTCGCTCACCGTGACGATACGCTGACGTTACGCAGCGTTAAGGCGCTCTCCCTGGCTAATTGCCTTTCTAAACGAAAGTTATGTCAATCAAGGTGCCAGTACCCCTTTAGAGCATGTACAATCTCCGGGTCTTTAAACCGGCCTTATCAAGGAGAGTACATGTCAATCACGGCGGGTTCGCTATACCGTGACACGGGAAATTTTTTCCGCCACCAGCTGGTCACCATCGTATTGATGGCGTTGCTGACTTCATTTATCACCATGCTTATCGGCAAGGCGTTGACGCCAGGCGCCGATCAGATGCAGATCCTCGGTGATGGAATGGCGGATTCTGCCAGCAGCCTGATGGAGATAGTGCGCGGCATGTCGCCAGAGCAGCAGCAGGTGCTGCTACACGCGTCTGCCGCCGGGACTTTTGCCTCTCTGGTTGGGAATGTGCTGCTGCTGGGCGGTATGCTAAGCCTGATCCCGATGGTCTCGTCCGGGCAGCGGGTCAGCGCACTTCGCGCTATTGGCGCATCCGCGCCTTATCTGGCACGTCTGCTGCTGCTGACCTTCCTGATGACGCTGGTGATACAGCTCGGCTTTATGGTTCTGGTGGTTCCGGGCGTCCTGCTGGCGATCACTCTGGCACTGTCACCGATGATTATGACCACGGAGAAGGTCGGCGTCTTCGCGGCGATGCGCACCAGCGTTCGCCTCGGCTGGAGCCACATGAAAACCATCGCTCCCGCGGTTATGCTTTGGATCGTGGCAAAACTGCTCCTGCTGCTGCTGGCCTCTGCGCTGCTGGTGCTGCCACCGGACGTGGCATCCGTGGTGATCAATGCGCTGAGCAACCTGCTTTCAGCCATAATAATTATTTATTTGTCTCGTCTGTATATGCTGTTACGTTAATGAACAGTGAATGCCTCGACTGAGGCATTTCATTGCATAATGATATTTTCGCATTCGCCTGTTACTGGAAGCCGCTATGAAGCAGTTGCTCGACTTTCTCCCCCTCGTGGTATTTTTTATTTTTTACAAGCTCTACGACATTTTCGTTGCGTCCGGCGCGCTGATCGTTGCTTCCGCTATCGCGCTCGCCGTCAGCTGGCTGCTCTATCGCAAAGTGGAAAAAATGGCGCTATTCACCTTTGCCCTGGTTGCCATCTTCGGCACCCTGACGATAGCCCTGCACAATCCTGATTTTATAAAATGGAAGGTGACCATTATTTACGGGCTGTTCACTCTCGCCCTGCTGTTCAGCCACTGGTTTATGCAGCAGCCGTTGATCCAGAAGATGCTGGGTAAAGAGATCAGGCTGCCGACGACCGCCTGGCGCCGCCTGAACATAGCCTGGGCACTGTTTTTCCTGGCCTGCGGATTAGCCAATATTTACGTGGCGTTCTGGCTTTCCCAGGATACGTGGATGAACTTTAAAGTCTTTGGCTTAAGCGGCCTGACGCTGCTGTTTACCCTGTTGAGCGGCATCTATATTTATCGCCTGATGCCACAAGACGAAAAGTAACCGAGGGTCGCCCGGCAAACCTCTTGCCGGGCGGATAAAATAAGACAACACCTGCAACTCATTCAAAGAGCATATCATGAGCGAATCACAGAGAACCCCGCAGGGCGAAATGGTGCTGCGCACGCTCGCCATGCCGGCTGATACCAATGCGAACGGCGATATTTTTGGCGGCTGGCTGATGTCACAAATGGACATGGGCGGGGCTATTTTGGCCAAGGAAATGGCCGGAGGACGTGTGGTAACCGTACGGGCTGACGGTATGACCTTTTTGAAACCGGTTGCGGTGGGTGATGTGGTTTCCTGCCACGCGCGCTGCATTCGTACAGGCACTAGCTCTATCACGATCAATATTGAGGTGTGGATCAAAAAGGTGTCATCGGAACCGATTGGTCAACGCTACTGCACCACCGAAGCGGTATTTATCTACGTTGCGGTCGATAAGGAAGGAAAACCCCGCCCGTTGCCGCAGGGGAAAGACCACCAGGATCTGGAGCCGCAAAAATAATTTCCTGACGTTTATCTCCGGGCGCTGATAAACATTTGCGCCCGGAGCTTACCAGGATGCCGCGTGTCACGGTCTTATTTTTACTCGATGCTGGACCCACCGTTAATCTTAAACTGGATGTTCATGGTGAGGTCTTTTCCGGGTTTCCCCGCTTCATAACGCCACTTGCGCATTGCCTGCTTCACCTCACGCTCAAACATATTGCGCGGTTCCGCGGACAATATGCGGATGTTGTCTACCTGCCCCGCTCCGTCAACGTCAAACTGCACGCGTACCTTTCCTTCTATACGCAGTGCAAACGCACGGGCAGGATAAGACGGCTTACCTACGTTCAACGCACGCGGCCCGGCGGATACTGCATTGGACGGTGAGGGTGAACTTTTCGGGGCGGTTGACGGTTTAGTCTGTTCGGCTGGCCGGGTCTCAAGCGGCGCGGACGGGTGCGGCTTAACCTGAGGCTTCGGCTTCACCACCTCCTTCTTCACCGGTTTCGGCTTGGGCTTAGGCTCAGGTTTAGGTTCTGGCTTGGGCTCAGGCTTTGGTTCTGGTTTCGGGATGGCCACCGGCTCCGTTACGGGAGGTTCCGGTACGGGTTCGGGTTCAGGTGCGGCTTCCGGTTCGGGCACTAAATCTGTCGGCGCTGCCTGTGGCTCCGGCTGCATTTCAGGTGCCACCATCGATACGCTGATTGGCTGAGAAGCTTTGGGCATGTCCACGACCTGATGGAAGGAGGCATACAGCATGGCCCCAATGACCGCTCCATGCAGTAGGATCGAGCCAAGCAGCGGCAACGGTGAGCGGCGGGGTAAATCGTTTATCAGCGTCGTCATAATCTTTCTGGTCAAAATGTGAAGGGACGATTTTAAATGCAAATAGCAATCAATTTCAACAAACGCGCCAGGATAATCGCGGGTTAACGCCTTAAAGTTTATCAAACCGCCCTTAATTGCCGCCGTATAATCTTTAGTTTGCACTCATGTTGACGATCGCTTAACGTGAACCCGAATCTCACCCCCCGACAGGAGTTCTTAAGTGCTGTACGTAATTTACGCTGAAGATAATACAGACTCTCTGGAAAAACGCGCTGTCGTGCGCCCCGCGCACGTTGCCCGCCTGCAGGTACTGCGTGACGAAGGGCGTCTTATCATCGCCGGGCCGATGCCAGCGGTAGACAGCAACGAACCGGGTATCGCGGGGTTTAGTGGTTCAACCATCATTGCCGAATTCACTTCGCTGGAAGCCGCACAGGTGTGGGCAAAGGACGATCCATACGTTGCCGCGGGGGTCTACAAACAGGTCACGGTAAAACCCTTTAAGCGCACCTTCTGACCCTCCGTTGTTCAGGCGGTTAAGGCACCTGGGTGATAAACAGAATTGAGCGGCGCTGCTGCTGACCGGGCTGATGTCGGAACCCGTGCATGCGTCCATAGCGACGTGACTGTCCCTCTAACCAGCGCGCCCGGCGGCGCTGGGCCTGACGTATCATTCGCCAACGCGCCACTTCTGCTGTGCCTCGCCTCATGGCACCCTCTGTCTGAATATTTTATTGATAAGGAAACTCACGGCGCATGATAGATCTCCCCTGCTCTTCATCAGGTCCGATCTCTTTCAGCCGTTGAGTGCTTTAAGGTTTTCAGCGCGGTGATCTGCACGTAAACTCACAACACTTATGTGTGAACGGGACTATTCACTTAATGACCACTTTTTACACCGTGATGAGCTGGCTGTTGGTATTCGGTTACTGGTTATTGATTGCCGGCGTCACCCTGCGCATCCTGATGAAGCGGCGTGCGGTGCCCTCTGCAATGGCATGGCTGCTGATTATCTATATTCTGCCGCTGGTGGGGATCATCGCTTACCTCTCGCTTGGTGAGCTGCATCTGGGCAAGCGACGGGCCGAGCGGGCCCGCACCATGTGGCCTTCTACCGCCCGCTGGCTGAACGATTTGAAATCCAGTCATCATATCTTTGCCAAAGAGAACAGCGACGTTGCCCAGGCGCTATTCCAGCTGTGTGAAAAGCGCCAGGGCATTGCTGGCGTCAAGGGTAACCAGCTGCAGCTGCTAACCAGTACTGATGAAACGTTAAGCACGCTGGTGCGAGATATTGAGCTGGCACGCCATAACATTGAGATGGTTTTTTATATCTGGCAACCCGGCGGTCACGCTGATGATGTCGCAGAGGCGCTGATGGCGGCCGCACGGCGCGGCGTGCACTGTCGTCTGCTGCTCGACTCTGCCGGCAGCGTCACCTTTTTCCGCAGCCCCTGGCCGGCGATGATGCGCAATGCCGGGGTTGACGTGGTTGAAGCGCTGCGCGTCAGCCTGCTACGCGTCTTCCTGCGCCGCATGGATTTACGCCAGCACCGCAAAGTGGTGCTGATTGATAATTACATCGCCTATACCGGCAGCATGAATCTGGTAGATCCACGTTTTTTCAAACAGAATGCCGGTGTAGGTCAGTGGGTCGACCTGATGGCCCGTATGGAAGGCCCGGTGGCAACCACCATGGGGATTATTTATTCCTGCGACTGGGAAATTGAAACCGGCAGGCGCATTTTGCCTCCTCCGCCCGATGACAACGTGATGCCGTTTGAGCAGGAGAGTGGCCATACGATCCAGGTGATCGCCTCCGGCCCCGGCTTCCCGGAGGACATGATCCACCAGGCGTTGCTAACGGCGGTCTATTCGGCGCGTGAGCAGCTGATTATGACCACGCCCTACTTAGTGCCCAGCGACGATCTGCTGCATGCCATCTGCACGGCGGCTTATCGCGGCGTTGAGGTGAGCATTATCGTCCCGCGCCATATCGATTCGATGCTGGTGCGCTGGGCGAGCAGAGCCTTCTTTGGCGAGCTGCTGGCTGCCGGCGTGAAAATTTATCAGTTTGAGGGCGGCCTGCTGCACAGCAAAAGTATTTTAGTTGACGGTCAGCTAAGCCTGGTCGGCACCGTCAATCTTGATATGCGCAGCCTGTGGCTCAACTTTGAGATCACGCTGGTGATAGATGATGACGGATTCGGCAGCGATCTGGCACGGGTTCAGGAGGATTATATTGCCCGCTCGCGTCTGGTCGATGCTAAACGTTGGGCGCACCGCGCCTACTGGCAACGTATTGTTGAACGACTGTTTTACTTCTTCAGCCCATTACTGTAAAACGAGCCGAAATGCACAGCAGCGGCCCCACGGGCCATACAGGAACGATTATGGATTTGAACAACCGACTGAGCGAAGACGAAACGCTGGAACAGGCTTACGATATTTTCCTTGAGTTGGCCGTGGATAATCTCGACCCCGCCGATGTCATCCTGTTCAATCTTCAGTTTGAGGAGCGCGGCGGTGCTGAACTGCACGATCCTGCCGAAGACTGGGCAGAACACGTCGACTTCGATCTTAATCCAGACTTTTTCGCAGAGGTGCTTATCGGTCTTGGCGAAGCAGACGGAGAGCCGATAACCGACGTGTTTGCCCGCGTGCTGATCTGCCGTGAGAAAGACCACAAGCTGTGCCATATTCTATGGAAAGAGTAGGTTATTCGGCGAGTTAAGTCGGACCGACATGCCGGGCAATGAGTGACACTGCCGGAATGATTTGGCCAGGCTTTTCTGCAAGGCCAAATCAGGCTCGGTGAGCGACGTATCAGAGCGGATCGACCCTCAGGCAGGAAACCGCATGGCGGAAGCTACCTTCGAGCAGCGGGCGCGTTTTAGCACATTCCGGTCCGGCAATCGGACAGCGGGTGCGAAAAACGCAGCCGGACGGGGGATCGATCGGTGATGGCAACTCCCCTTCCAATAACTCGATAGTCTTATTTTTCTCCAGGTCGGGGTCGGGGATTGGCACCGCCGACATCAGCGCACGGGTATAGGGGTGCTGCGGGTTCTGGTACACTTCGTCATAGGTGCCAAGCTCCACCGGATGACCGAGATACATTACCAGCACGCGGTCAGAAATATGCTTGACCACCGCCAGGTCGTGCGCGATAAAGATCAGTGACAGCCCCATCTCACGCTGTAAGCTCTGCAACAGATTAACCACCTGCGCCTGAATCGACACGTCCAGTGCCGAAACCGGCTCATCGCAGATAATCAGTTTAGGTTCCAGAATCAGAGCGCGTGCGATACCGATGCGCTGGCACTGACCGCCAGAGAACTCGTGCGGATAGCGGTTAATCAGATTTGGCAGTAATCCCACCTTCATCATCATCGCTTTCACGCGCTCTTTTACCTCCTCACGATCCATCTTCGGGTGATAGGTACGTAAGGGCTCTGCGATAATATCCCCAATGGTCATACGCGGATTGAGTGAAGCCAGCGGATCCTGGAATATCATCTGAATGTCACTGCGTGCGGCGCGCCACTGTTCGGCGCTCTGACCAATCAAATCACGCCCCAGCCACGCCACGCGCCCGTCGGTGGCTTTTACCAGTCCGATAATCGCGCGCGCCAGCGTGGATTTGCCACAGCCTGACTCGCCAACGATGCCCAGCGTTTCGCCTTCATATAACCGCAGGCTGATGCCGTCCACCGCCTTCAGGGTTTTTGGTGCCTGCCAGAACCACTGCCGGCCGTCTTTAATATCGAAATGCACCTTCAGATCGGCAATTTCCAGCAGGACCTTTTTTTCTGCCACGCTATTCATACCAACGCCTCCACAGGTTTGAAGCAGGCGCGCATGCGGCCCGGCTCAAAGACCTCAAGCGGCGGAGCCGTTGCGCAGATCGCCATCGCATGTGGGCAGCGTGGCTGGAACGGACAGCCTTTCGGCAGACGCAGCAGGTTCGGCGGATTGCCAGGGATGGTAATCAGCGACTCCCCGTCCTGTGCATCAAGACGCGGCACCGCGTTAAGCAGGCCAATTGAGTATGGGTGCGTAGGCTGATAGAAGATATGGCGCGCATCGCCGTATTCCATCGTGCGCCCGGCATACATCACCAGCACGCGGTCGCAGATGCCCGCCACGACGCCGAGATCGTGGGTGATCATGATGATTGCGGTATTAAACTCGCGCTTCAGTTCATTCAGCAAGGTCATGATTTGTGCCTGAACGGTCACGTCGAGCGCGGTGGTTGGCTCATCGGCAATCAGTAATTTAGGCCGGCACAGCAGCGCCATCGCGATCATCACGCGCTGACGCATGCCGCCGGAAAATTCGTGCGGGAACATTTTCATCCGCTTACGCGCTTCGGGCATCTTAACCGCATCGAGCATGCGTACCGACTCTTCAAACGCCTGAGAACCGTTCAGCCCTTTATGCAGTTGCAGTACCTCCATCAGCTGCTCCCCCACGCGCATGTAAGGATTAAGCGAGGTCATCGGGTCCTGGAAGATCATGGCTATCTGCTCGGCACGCAGTTTATTAAGCTGTTTTTCCGGCAGGTTAAGGATCTCTGCCCCGTTGAAACGCGCCGATCCGCCAATGCGCCCGTTGCTGGCCAGCAGCCCCATCAGGGCAAAGGCGGTCTGTGACTTGCCGGAACCGGACTCACCGACGATACCGAGCGTTTCTCCGGCGCGCAGGCTGAAATTCAGGTCGTTGACCGCCGTCACATCACCATCCGGGGTGCTGAAGGTGACGCGCAGATCTTTCACATCCAACAGAGGTTCGCTTCCCTGGTTTTTCGCCGTCGCCGGCTGTAGTTCACATTCGCTCATAGGGAAACTCCTTAACGATCTTTCGGGTCGAGGGCATCACGTAAACCATCGCCAATAAAGTTAAAACAGAACAGGGTAATCACGAGGAACGCAGCCGGATAAAGCAACAGCCAAGGCGAGACCTCCATTGAATTAGCCCCATCACTCAGTAGCGCGCCCCAGCTGCTCAACGGCTCCTGGGTACCCAGGCCAAGGAAGCTAAGGAACGACTCAAACAGGATCATACTCGGCACCAGCAGCGAGGCGTACACCACCACCACCCCAAGTACGTTTGGTACGATATGGCGCAGAACGATATTAAAGGTTGAAACGCCCCCGACCTCAGCGGCCTCAATAAACTCTTTACGCTTCAGGCTCAGTGTCTGACCGCGCACGATACGCGCCATATCCAGCCAGGAGACCATGCCGATAGCAACAAATATCAGCAGGATGTTTTGTCCAAAGAGCGTCACCAGCAGGATAACGAAGAACATAAACGGGAATGAATTGAGGATCTCCAGCAGGCGCATCATTATCGAGTCGGTTTTGCCCCCGAGATATCCCGCCAGGGTGCCGTACAGCGTACCCAGCACCACCGCCACCAGCGCGGCGGCAACGCCTACCATCAGCGAAATACGCCCGCCAAACGCCACGCGCACCAGCAGATCGCGCCCGGAGGAATCCGTACCCATATAATGGCCGGAGGCCAGGTCAGGTGCGGCCGACATCATCGCCCAGTCGGTATCATCGTAGGCAAACGGCGACAGCATCGGCGCCAGCACCACGAACAGCGTCACCAGCAGCAGTACAAACAGGCTGGCCAGCGCCGCGCGGTTATGGATAAAGCGGCGGCGTGCATCCTGCCACAGGCTGCGCCCTTCTATTTCAAGCTTTTCACTGAAGTTATCCAGGGCTTCGCTGTTTTTATTACTTAACATCATGCCAGCTCCAGAATCAGTAACGAATTTTCGGATCGATAACGGCATACAGCACGTCAACAATCGCGTTAAACAAAATGGTTAATGCACCGACCAGAATGGTCAGGCTTAACACCAGCGAATAGTCGCGGTTAAGCGCTCCGTTAACAAACAGCTGTCCGATGCCGGGCAGACCATAAATGGTTTCAATCACCATAGAGCCGGTAATAATGCCGACAAAAGCCGGGCCGAGGTAGGAGAGGACCGGCAGCAGCGCGGGTTTCAGCGCGTGCCGCAGCACGATGCGATGCATCGGCAGGCCTTTGGCGCGGGCGGTGCGGATAAAGTTGGAGTGCAGGACTTCAATCATTGAGCCACGGGTGATGCGCGCGATACTGGCAATATAAGCCAGCGACAGCGCTACCATCGGCAGGATCATGTATTTCAACGCCCCGCCGTTCCAGCCGCCGCCCGGCAACCACTTGAGAATAATAGAGAACAGCAGCACCAGCAGCGGAGCCACCACAAAGCTCGGGATAACAATGCCGGTCATCGCCACCCCCATCACCACATAATCCCATTTGCTATTTTGCTTCAGCGCAGCGATGACCCCGGCGCTGACGCCAAACACCAGCGCAAAGAGAAATGCCGCCGCGCCCAGCTTGGCGGAGACCGGGAAAGAACCCGCGACCAGATCGTTAACCGAGTAATCTTTATATTTGAAAGAGGGGCCAAAATCCCCGTGCGCCAGCTGCTGGAGGTAGCTGAAATACTGTTTCCACATTGGGTCATTGAAGTGGTATTTGGCTTCAATATTAGCCATCACCTCCGGCGTTAGCGCGCGCTCGCTGGTAAACGGACTGCCGGGTGCCAGCCGCATCATAAAGAAAGAGATGGTGATCAGAATAAAGAGCGTTGGGATCGCTTCAAGAAAACGACGCAGAATAAATTTTAACATTGCCCGTACCTGCTGGCGTTAAGCCGCAGCGGCATAACCGCTGCGGTGACATTGCGTTAAACGGGCAGCACGCTGCCCAACCTGCTTAATGTTTAATAATATACAGATCTTTGTCGTGGATATTATCCAACGGATCTTTTCCGTTATAACCGCCAACCCAGGGTTTTACCAGGCGCAGGTTTTTATAATAATAAACCGGAACGATGCCTGAATCACCGTCGAGGACTTTTTCAGCTGCGGCATAGTCGGCGGCACGTTTGCCTTCATCGCTAGCCTGTAGCGTCGCCTTAACGGCCTGGTCAAATGCCGCGCTCTTATAATGAGAGGTGTTATTGCTGCTGTCCGACAACAGCATATTCACGAAACTGCTGGGTTCATTATAGTCTGCACACCAGGCCGCCCGCGCTACGTCAAAGTTGCCCTGATGGCGGGTATCGATGTAGGTCTTCCACTCCTGGTTTTGCAGCTTAACGTTCACCCCAAGGTTCTTTTTCCAGATGGAGGCAGCGGCAATCGCCAGCTTTTTATGCAGATCGGAGGTGTTGTACAGCAGGTCGAAAGTTAGCGGCTTGTCGGCAGTATAGCCGGCTGCGGCCAGCAGTTTTTTCGCCTCTTCATTACGCTTGTCCTGGGACCAGCTGAACCACTCCGGCGGGGCCAGCTTAATGCCGTCGGTATAAGGAGGAGTGAAGCTGTAGGCCGGGTCTTCACCCTGCGCCTTGACCTTATTCACCAGGATATCGCGATCCAGCCCCAGTTTTAGCGCGGTACGCACGCGCGCGTCGTTAAACGGCGGCTTCTGGTTGTTGATCTCGTAATAGTAGGTGCAGAGATAGGGTTCAGCGTGAATTTCAGCCGGGATCTCTTTTTTCAGCTTTTGATACAGTTCGATCGGCAAATAGTTGAAGGTCATATCGCTGCTGCCGCTGCGATAGCGGTTAGTATCGGTCACTTCCGATGAGATAGGCAGGAAAGTGACCTTGTTCAGCACGGTATGCGCATTATCCCAATACTGCGGGTTGCGCTCCAGCACGATACGTTCGTTTACCACCCACTCTGCGGGCTTATACGCGCCGTTACCAACAAAATTGGCCGGTTGGGTCCACTTTTCACCGAATTTCTCAACCGCCGGCTGATAAACCGGTGACATCGCAGGGTGGATCAGCAGCTTATAAAAATACGGTACGGCATCACTCAGCGTAACCTGTAATGTATGGGGGTCAATGGCCTTGACGCCGAGAGTATCCGGCGACTTTTTGCCAGCAATAATGTCATCGACGTTCAGCAGGTGGCCATATTGCAGATAGCTGGCATAAGGCGACGCGGTTTTGGGTTCGACAAGCCGCTGCCAGCTGTAAACGAAGTCCTGCGCGGTGACCGGCTCGCCGTTTGACCATTTCGCCGCGTCACGCAGATGGAAAATCCATACCTTGCCACCCTCTTTGCTTTCCCAGCTTTCCGCCACGCCGGGGATCACTTTGCCGCTGGCATCGGTGATTGCCAGGCCTTCCAGAATATCGCGATTGATATTGGATTCCGTTACGCCTTCGATCTTGTGCGGATCGAGCGACTGGGGCTCCGCGCCGTTGCCCCTGACCAACTCCTGCTTATCCGCCAGCTGCACGCCCGCCGGAACCTCAGCGGCCCATGCAAGGGTGCCGTTCAGCGCGGCCAAAACGCCAGCGGCTATCAGCGTTGTCTTGATGATATGTTTCATTATTGAGCGACTCCTGTTTTATTTTTACCAACGTGTGCTAGCACCGTGGCTGTCCCCTGTCGGGAAAACTTAGCCGGGCAACGGAACGTGTCTGCCCGGTTTGTTTTTTATAAGCGCTATCATGCGCTTTTACTTGCTATCACCATACTGCCTCTGGCATCCGCCAGAGGCTTAGTGTTCGGTTATATAGAAATACTTTACGTCCATCAGATCCTGCGGGTCCTTTCCACTGTAGCCGCCCACCCAGGGTTTTATCAGGCGGGCGCTGACACGATAGTAGACCGGGACCAGGGCTGAATCCTTATCCAGCTGCTCTTCGGCCTGCTGATAAAGCTGCGCCCGCTGCGCGTCGTCGGCAACGGTGAGCGACCGTTTCATCAGGTCGTCAAAGGCCGCGCTGCGGTAAAATGCGGTGTTGGTTGAGGCATTACCGATCATCATGTTGAGGAAGGTAGACGGCTCGTTATAGTCGGAGCACCAGGTCGCGCGCGCCACGTCGTAGTTGCCCTGGTGACGCGTATCGAGCAGGGTTTTCCACTCCTGATTCTGTAACGTCACCTGCGCCCCGAGGTTTTTGCTCCACATTGATGCAGCGGCTATCGCCTGCTGTTTATTGACGTCAGAAGTGTTATACAGCAGCGAAAAGCGCAGCGGATTTGCCGCACCGTAACCCGCCGCCGCTAGCAGCGCTTTGGCCTGCTGGTTACGTTGCGCCTGGCTAAGGGTAAACCAGGCTGGAGGCGTTAACGCAGCGCCGCCGGTATAGGGTGGCGTCAGGCTGTAGGCCGGGATCTGTCCCTGCCCCATGATTTTCTCCGCAATAATGGTGCGATCGAGCGTCAGTTTCACCGCCGTGCGCACCCGTGCATCGTCAAACGGTGGGCGACGGTTATTCAACTCGTAATAAAAGGTGCAGAGGTAGGGACTGACGTGGACCTGCGCGCCCAGCTGCTGTTTAAGCTGCTTAAAGCGATCGGGCGGCAGTGCGCCCCCGGTGATATCAATCTCTCCGCTACGGTAGCGGTTAACGTCGCTGGTTTCCGATGCAATCGGCAAAAAGGTCACCTGCCCGATCGCCGTTTTGCCGTTATTCCAGTACTGCGGGCTGCGCTTCAGCACAATTTTTTCGTTAATGACCCAGTCATCGAGCGTGTACGCTCCGTTCCCTACGTAGTGAGCGGGCTGTGTCCACTTCTCACCCCAGGTTTCGATGGCGTGACGATTCACAGGCTTAAAGGCGGTATGGGCGACCATGGCGAGGAAATACGGCACGGGTTCACTGAGCGTGACTTCAAGACGATGCGCATCCAGCGCCCTGACGCCGAGCGCGCCTGGCGGGAGTTGGTGCGTGAGAATTTTATCCGCATTAAGCAAATGCGCCGCCTGCGCAAAGCTTGAATAAGGTGACGCGGTGTCAGCACTGACCAGCCGTTGCCAGCTGTAAACAAAATCCGCGGCGGTCACCGGCTCGCCGTTGCTCCAGCGCGCGTCGGGACGCAGGGTAAAGATCCACACCTTGCCCTGCTGATTTTCCCAGCTTTGCGCGACGCCAGGCACCAGCCTGCCGTCATTATCGGTGGTAACCAGTCCTTCCAGCAGGTTCAGAATGATGTCGGTTTCCGGCACGCCTTCACTTTTGTGTGGATCCAGTGAGGAGGGTTCAGTGCCGTTGTTAATCACCAGTTTTTGGCTGTCGCTCAGTTTAATCCCTGCCGGGATATCGGCAGCAAAGACCGGCATAGCCAGCGTAAAGAGCAGCACTCCCGCACTTACTGCTGTCCGGTGCCATGATTTCGCCTCTCTCATCAGTGATTAACCTCTTATGGTGGAAGCCAGCTGAACGAAGCGGCAAAGTTTGACCCAAAAACACTAATAGAAACTTGCACATCTGATGCCAATTTTCCCAATCGGTTAAAAATTATCAGAATCTTCTTTATTCACCTAACGCCATGTTACGGAAATGTTAAGCACTTCTCTTTTAACAGGACGAATGACAGGGTTACTTCATTATTTATCATCGAGAAAAAACGCTTAAGCTTATGATAAAATTACAAATATAGAAAAATTAACCGTGAATTGTGCAATAAGAAACCACATAAAGCGTATTGTTTGAACAAAACGCTCATTACACCTTCAAATACGTTCATCTTCGCCAAAATAAACCCGTCAAAAAGCGTTAAAAACTGGGTTTTCGCCTATTAAAGCTGAAACGTATCATGCCGTTCAAATGACATATTCTTCTGCACTTCGGTAATAATGTGCTTTTGCAGTAATTACATTAATAATTGTACTTTCCAATTAAGATCAATGAATAAATGCACTTACATGGTGCGCCATTACGGTGCTTTGCACCCATTTAGTTCAAAAAGCCAATTTTAAGCAAAAAAAAAGCGCATTAAATGCGCTTAATATTCGTTCAGATAGCATTAAAAACTAATTAGCTGACTAACCCCGGAAACAAAGCACGGATGCCGGTCACCATAAACTCGATCCCTAACGCCATCAGCAACAGACCCATGATACGCGTCACCACGTTGATGCCGGTCTGCCCCAGAGCTCTCACTAACAGCGGCGCAGCACGGAACAGTAGCCAGCAGCAGCTGGCGAACAGGGCTATGGCCAGGCTGAAGCCCAACAGATTCTGCCAGCTGTTGTAGCGCGTGCTCCAGACAATGGTGGAACTGATCGCCCCCGGTCCGGCCATCAGCGGCAGCGCCAGAGGGACAACGCCGATACTTTCGCGAATAGCGGTTTCTGACTTTTCCTGCTTGTTCTGTTTATCTTCACCCAGTTTTCCGCTGATCATCGACATCGCAATGGTCACCACCAGGATGCCGCCAGCAATGCGGAATGAATCTATTGAGATACCGAAAATGTGCAGAATGCCATCACCGAGAAATAGCGCGGTCCACAAAATAATCGCCACCGACAGATTGGCCGTGAGGTTAGTTTTGTGGCGTGCTGCCGGGATCTGGTCGCGCGTCATGCTGATAAACACCGGAATAATGCCAATCGGATTCACCAGGGCGAACAGGCCAACAAAGAATTTAATATAAACAGAAAGGTCTAACAGCGCAGTGTTCACAGCACGCTCCGTGGGCGAGGACAGATGGGTGGCGGCTAATGTAATTCATATCAACGCGAGTGACTATCCCCAGTCGGCGAGAACAGGGCCGTATTGCCGCTTTATCCGCGCCTGCCAGCTCCGAAAGCACCGCAGTCATACTTCCCCCCGCCTGTCGCCCTCCTTCCCCCTCCAGGCTGAAGGGTGTCAGCCTGCACGATTGATGATCTGGGTCATCTTTCCTTCGCAGCGCTGCCGCTATGCTCAATAACATCCCATGTCGGGTTATCGGGTAAAGCCCCAGGCAATACGCGGTTAAGCAGACTCTTTCAGTAAGCCTTTGAGAAAATGAACGCCCGGTCGCCAGTTTGGTTGGGGTGCATCCCTGTACAGGAAATTTTCTGACGGGTTTACTAAAAAAGTTTAATTTTTCAGGAGAGCATAATGACCGTAACGAATGTTGCTGAACTCAACGCGCTGGTGGAACGTGTTAAACAGGCACAGCGCATCTACGCTGGCTTCACCCAAGAGCAGGTCGATAAGATTTTTCGCTCTGCGGCACTGGCAGCGGCCGATGCCCGTATTCCGCTGGCCAAAATGGCGGTGGCAGAATCAGGCATGGGTATCGTTGAAGATAAAGTGATTAAAAACCATTTCGCCTCTGAATATATCTATAATGCGTACAAAGATGAAAAAACCTGCGGCATCCTGGAGAGCGATGATACTTTCGGCACCATCACCATCGCCGAACCCGTTGGCCTTATCTGCGCTATCGTTCCCACCACTAACCCCACCTCAACGGCTATTTTTAAAGCACTGATCGCTCTGAAAACCCGCAACGCGGTGATCTTTTCTCCGCACCCGCGGGCAAAGGATGCCACTAATCAGGCGGCGAAAATTGTGCTCCAGGCCGCGATTGAAGCCGGGGCACCTGCGGATATTATTGGCTGGATTGACCAGCCTTCCGTCGAGCTGTCAAACCAGCTGATGCACCACCCGGATATTAATCTGATCCTTGCCACCGGCGGGCCTGGCATGGTTAAGGCGGCGTACAGTTCAGGAAAGCCGGCCATTGGCGTTGGCGCAGGCAACACGCCGGTGGTCATTGATGAGTACGCGGATATCAAGCGCGCCGTGGCCTCAATCCTGATGTCGAAAACCTTCGATAACGGCGTCATCTGTGCGTCCGAGCAGTCGGTCATTGTCGTTGAAAGCATCTATGATGCGGTACGCGAACGTTTTGCCACTCACGGCGGCTATGTGTTGCAGGGTAGAGAACTCCAGGCGGTGCAGGACGTTATCCTGAAAAACGGGGCGCTAAATGCCGCTATTGTTGGCCAGCCGGCGGCAAAAATTGCTGAACTGGCCGGGATTGACGTTCCTGAAAGGACTAAAATCCTGATCGGTGAAGTGCAGCGCACCGATGAGTCGGAGCCTTTTGCTCATGAAAAATTGTCACCGATGCTGGCAATGTATCGGGCAAAAGATTTTTCCGACGCGCTGATGAAAGCGGAAAAGCTGGTAGCCATGGGCGGTATCGGGCATACCTCGTGTCTCTATACCGACCAGGATAATCAGCAGGATCGCGTGCATGCCTTCGGATCCAGGATGAAAACGGCGCGTATTCTGATTAATACCCCGGCATCTCAGGGTGGGATCGGCGACCTGTATAACTTTAAGCTCGCGCCTTCGCTTACGCTTGGCTGCGGTTCCTGGGGGGGAAACTCGATTTCCGAGAATGTCGGCCCCAAACATCTGATCAACAAGAAAACCGTCGCTAAACGGGCAGAAAACATGTTGTGGCATAAACTTCCTAAGTCAATCTACTTCCGTCGAGGCGCATTGCCCATTGCTCTGGAAGAGGTCGCCGATGAAGGTGCGAAGCGCGCGTTTATTGTCACCGATCGTTTTCTGTTCAACCAGGGCTATGCTGACCAGATTATTAAGGTGCTCAAAGCCCGTGGGGTAGAAACAGAAGTATTTTCCGAGGTGGCCGCCGATCCGACGCTAAGCATCGTGCGTCAGGGCGCAGAGAAGATGCACTCGTTTAAGCCCGATGTCATTATCGCTCTGGGCGGTGGTTCACCGATGGATGCGGCAAAAATCATGTGGGTTCTATACGAACATCCTGAAACCCATTTCGCTGACCTGGCATTGCGTTTTATGGACATCCGCAAACGTATCTACCGCTTCCCGAAAATGGGCATTAAGGCGAAACTGGTTGCCGTCACCACCACCTCCGGCACCGGTTCTGAGGTTACGCCGTTCGCCGTGGTTACCGATGATGCGACCGGCCAGAAATATCCGCTGGCAGACTATGCTCTGACGCCGGACATGGCCATTGTGGATGCCAACCTGGTGATGGATATGCCAAAATCTCTCTGCGCCTTTGGGGGAATGGACGCGATCACCCACGCGCTGGAGGCCTATGTTTCCGTGCTGGCTAATGAATATTCGGATGGTCAGGCTCTACAGGCGCTGAAACTGCTAAAGGAAAACCTTCCGTCCAGCTACAGTCAGGGGGCGAAAAACCCGCTGGCGCGTGAACGTGTGCATAATGCCGCCACTATTGCCGGTATTGCCTTCGCCAATGCGTTCCTCGGCGTATGTCACTCGATGGCGCATAAACTGGGATCGGAGTTCCATCTGCCGCACGGCCTGGCCAACGCGCTGCTGATAGGTAACGTGATCCGCTATAACGCCAATGACAACCCCACCAAGCAGACCGCTTTTAGTCAGTACGATCGCCCGCAGGCGCGCCGTCGCTACGCGGAAATTGCTGACCATCTGCATCTGAGCGCGACATCCGACCGCACCGCGCAGAAAATTGAAAAGCTGCTGGCATGGCTGGAAAGCCTGAAAACCGAGCTGGGTATTCCGGCATCGATTCGCGAGGCGGGCGTACAGGAAGCCGATTTCCTGGCAAAATTAGATAAGCTTACCGAAGATGCTCTCGACGACCAGTGCACCGGCGCGAATCCGCGTTTCCCATTGATTAGCGAGCTGAAACAGGTGTTACTGGACAGCTTCTATGGCCGCGACTTTTACGAAAACCGGGTTAATCCGCCAGAGGCCGCGACCCTTCGCGTTGTGGCAAAAAAAGGGGACAAAAATCTCAAGGGATTGAATCAGGCATGATCCGGCATAACCTGCAGCGTACCGCGCTGCGGGTTATTTCATCTTGATGACCCGCCAGCGAATTTACCGCAATGATGATGAAAAGCCACAAGCAAAATGTTTAAGCGTTGCGCAAATCTGCACGGCTAGCTTCGCTACCTCGTTATACCCAAAGTCACAACGTTGAGTGCGTGACACAGCATAATGACATCGCAAGCCCTTTTGCAGCTAATGTCATTGACGGTAATTAAATAATTACCTAACGGTAACAAGATGAGAACAACCGTTTTTAAGGGTAATCTGAAGGGGGAAAAGATAAAAATGCCCCGATCATCATGACCAGAGCATTATTCAAATGGCAAGATTCGTTAACAGAACAACCGTGGCACGCAGCGTCAAATTAGACGATGAAAGCCGCGCGGAGTATATCTCCCGGGAAACGTTAAGTAATACTTATGGACGAATCAGCTTCGCCCGTGGGTTAACAGACATTAATAAAAAGACTCATTTTAATCTTGGCCCGGGTGCTGATTGCCATAAATAGCCTGTAAAGAACCCGTAGTTATCGCTTCTGAGTAATGTTTGCGACAAACGGAAACATAACGCTCGTTGCCACCTATTTGTACCTGTTCACCCTCTTTGAACGGTTGACCTTGCTGATCAACACGTAGAACCCTACTCGCCTTTCTACCGCAGTGGCAGATAGTTTTTAATTCAACCAGCTTATCAGACCAGGCTAATAAATACTGACTGCCCGTAAATAACTCACCGCGAAAGTCTGTACGCAATCCATAACAGAGTACAGGTATATCTAATATATCAACAACTTCGGATAATGATTTAACCTGTTCACGCGTCAGGAACTGACTTTCATCCACCAGTACACAATGGACCGCTTCGCGCTGGTGTGCCGTATGGATCTCATCAAATAGCAACGTACTGCTATTATACAGGTTAGCAGGGGATGAAAGCCCGATGCGCGAACTCACTTTAGCTTCGCCGAAGCGATTATCGATTTCGGCGGTATACACTAAGGTTCGCATCCCCCTCTCATGGTAATTATAGGAAGATTGTAACAAAGCCGTAGATTTCCCGGCATTCATTGCCGAGTAATAGAAATAAAGTTGAGCCATCGGCCCCTACTCCCCCATTCACTAAAGAGGGTGAAAGTATATCATACGCCACGGAAAGGAATGGCCTGGCACAGTGCAAAGAAAGCGCAGGATCGTGGAACTCCAAGCACATTGGCGAAACTTTTTACTATTAATAAATGCTATATCCACGTCATTGCTGGATGAAAAACCCCCTCTAACTCCGCATTATAAAACTGTCCGACCTATTATCGACCATCACTTTTGCCATTCTGTTAAGCAATTATTAGCCTGAACGTACCTGTGAGGAAATTAACTATTGCAGTTCCCCATCGCCAACACTATTATTAGGCAGAATCATCCCTATCAATATAATTTAGAGAATCGGACTATGAGCGAAGCACTTAAAATTTTGAACAACATCCGTACACTGCGTGCGCAGGCAAGAGAATGTACTTTAGAAACTCTCGAAGAGATGTTGGAAAAGCTGGAAGTGGTGGTTAATGAGCGCCGCGAAGAAGAAAGCCAGGCGCAGGCAGAAGTGGAAGAGCGTACGCGTAAACTTCAGCAATACCGTGACATGCTGATTGCCGATGGCATTGATCCTAACGAATTGCTTTCTACCCTGGCTGCGGTAAAAACGCCGGGTAAAGCCAAGCGCGCCGCTCGTCCAGCGAAGTATTCTTATGTCGATGAAAATGGCGAAAACAAAACCTGGACCGGCCAGGGCCGTACTCCAGCCGTGATTAAAGCTGCAATCGAAGAGAAAGGCAAAAAGCTGGAAGACTTCCTGCTGTAATTCTGCTCAAAGTCCCTTTCTGGCAGTTTAAATATTGACCTTTTGCCACGATCACTTTTAGTCGTTGCCACCAAGGATAAAAAAGGAAGCCCACCGGGCTTCCTTTCTCTGTTATAAACCTTCCGATTTACTTCTGATAAAAGGCCCTGTACCAGTCCACAAAGCGCGCCACGCCCTCTTCTACTGAAGTTTGCGGCCTGAAGCCGATAACCTCAAAAAGAGCACGGGTATCTGCGCTGGTTTCTGCCACATCACCGGATTGCATCGGCAACATGTTCTTGTCCGCCTTCATCCCTAACGCCCCCTCTAACGCTTCAATATAGGCCATTAACGTGACGGGATGACTGTTACCGATATTATAAACCCGGTAAGGTGCAGAGCTGGCGGCCGGGCTGCCTTTTTCAACCGTCCAGTCTGCATCAGGCTGCGGTATTACGTCCTGCAAACGGATGATGGATTCAACAATATCGTCGATATAGGTAAAGTCGCGCCGCATCTGACCATGGTTATACACGTCAATTTTTTCCCCGGCCATCATCGCGCGGGTGAATTTAAACAGCGCCATATCCGGACGCCCCCACGGACCATAGACGGTAAAGAAGCGCAGCCCGGTAGTCGGTATCCCATATAAATGAGAATAGCTATGGGCCATAAGCTCATTGGCTTTTTTCGTTGCCGCATAGAGAGAGACAGGATGATCGACGGCATCATCTGTGGAGAACGGCATTTTGCGATTGAGGCCATACACAGAGCTGGAGGAGGCGTATAACAGGTGTTCAACCTGATTGTGACGGCAGCCTTCAAGGATATTAAGGTGGCCCACCAGGTTAGCGTCTGCATAAGACAACGGGTTTTCAAGCGAATAACGCACTCCGGCCTGTCCACCAAGATGTATCACACGTTGAAAGCGATGGCTGCGAAAGAGTTCAGCCATACCTTCCCTGTTGGCAAGATCATCTTTAACAAAGGTAAAACCGGAACGATCGGCGATAAGCGCCAGCCGTGACGTTTTAAGGTTGACATCGTAATAGTCATTCAGGTTGTCGAGACCGACAACCTGGTGACCGGCATCAAGCAGGCGTTGGATGACATGGAAGCCAATAAAACCCGCTGCGCCGGTGACCAGATATTTCATACTACCCTCATTAATTATGCAATGTTCAGAGATGCTCCGCGGCCGATTGCATAATAAACAAAACCGCGCTTGCCGATCCTTTCTGGATCATACAGGTTTCGACCATCAAAAATCACGGGTTCTTTGAGCGCGTTTTTAATGACGTCGAAATCAGGTGCGCGGAAGTTCTGCCACTCGGTGCAGATAACCAGTCCATCGGCCCCCTGTAACGCCGCTTCTTTGGTTCCCATCAGCTTCATGTCGTTGCGGTGACCGTAGACACGCTGCGCTTCGTCCATCGCTTCCGGATCGAACGCCTGCACGGCGGCACCCGCCTCCCACAGAGCTTCCATCAATACCCGGCTTGAGGCTTCACGCATATCATCCGTATTTGGCTTAAATGACAGCCCCCACAACGCAAAGGTTTTGCCTTTGAGATTTTCGCCAAAGTGACGTTTGATAAAGGTCGGCAACTTGTGTTTTTGCGAATCGTTGACGTCTTCAACGGCCTGCAACAGGCGTGGCTGGTAGCCAATCTGTTCCGCAGTACGGATAAGCGCCTGCACATCTTTCGGGAAGCAGGAACCGCCGTAGCCGCAGCCAGGGTAAATAAATGAGTAGCCGATACGCGAATCAGAACCAATCCCCTGACGGACTTTTTCAATATCCGCGCCAAGACGCTCGGCCAGATTGGATATTTCATTCATAAAGCTGATTTTGGTCGCCAGCATACAGTTTGCAGCATACTTGGTCAGCTCGGCACTGCGGATATCCATCAGGATCATACGATCATGATTGCGGTTAAACGGCTCATATAATTCCCGCAGCAGTTCGACCACATCATCATTATCCGTGCCGATCACAATCCGCTCTGGACGCATGCAGTCACTGACTGCCGCACCCTCTTTCAGAAACTCAGGATTGGAGACAACGTCAAAAGTGAGCTTAACGCCGCGCCCGGAAAGCGTTTCTTCCATCACCTGACGTACGCGGTCGGCGGTGCCTACCGGAACGGTGGATTTATCAAGCACCACCTTATGGCCTTGCATGTGTTGAGCAATGGTACGCGCCACGGCCGTCACATATTTCAGATCCGCAGATCCGTCTTCATCCGGCGGTGTCCCAACGGCAATGAACTGCATGACGCCGTGATTAACGCCCTCTTCAGCGTTGGTAGAGAACTTAAGACGGCCGGCTTCATAGTTCTGCATAACCAGCGGCGTTAGCCCCGGTTCAAAAATTGGAATGATGCCTTTTTTCAGATTTTCGACTTTGTTTTCGTCGATATCGATGCAAAGCACGTCATGCCCTACTTCAGCCAGAACGGCAGCCTGAACCAGGCCCACATAGCCGATACCAAATACGGTGACTTTCATTGAATTGTCCCGGTTAGAAATGAAACTTACTTTTTATTACCCACTGCGCTTTCCAGCCAGGCTCTGAAATCGCTGCCCAGCGTCTCATGACGCACACCATATTCAACGAAAGCCTGCATGTAGCCCAGCTTGTTACCACAATCATGGCTTATGCCCTTCAGGTGATAGGCTTCCACAGTCTCTTTTTCCATCAGCATCGCGATCGAGTCGGTCAGCTGAATTTCGTCGCCAGCACCGGGAGGGGTTTTCGCCAGCAGTGGCCAGATATCAGCAGACAGCACGTAGCGGCCGACGACGGCCAGATTAGAAGGCGCTTGATCCGCTTTGGGTTTTTCTACTACGCCGACCATGGGTGCACTTTCACCGGGGTTCAGCTGAGCGCCCTGGCAGTCAACAACACCGTAAGCGGTCACGTCTGCAACCGGTTCAACCATAATCTGACTGTGGCCAGTTTCATCAAAGCGTTTGATCATCTCTGCCAGATTGTCTTTTGACAGATCGGATTCATATTCATCAAGGATCACGTCCGGCAAAATCACGGCAACCGGCTCGTTACCAATGACAGGCCATGCACACATGACCGCGTGGCCCAGACCTTTTGCCAACCCCTGACGAACCTGCATAATGGTCACGTGTGGAGGACAAATAGACTGGATCTCTTCCAGCAGCTGGCGCTTAACGCGTTTTTCCAGCATGGCTTCGAGCTCAAAGCTGGTATCGAAATGGTTTTCAATTGAGTTTTTAGAGGAGTGCGTAACCAGCACAATTTCATTAATGCCCGCGGCAATACATTCGTTAACGACATACTGAATTAACGGCTTATCAACCAACGGTAACATTTCTTTAGGAATCGCTTTTGTTGCAGGCAACATACGCGTTCCTAAACCAGCAACAGGGATAACCGCTTTTTTTACTTTTGAGTTATAGGCAGACATCAAAATACCTCTCTTTATAGACCGTTCAAGTTCTTACTTGATATGTCGATTTAAAAAACGAAGTGAGTATACCAGTTGAACCCACGCGGATTTATCCTGGTTAGAGCAATTAATAGTAATTTAAGACTATTGCCCAATTTTAAAGCTTATAACTGGCCCTGTCTGCGCACGCCGCTAAAAAAATGTGGGTATATGTTTATTTCGTAGACAACATGAGGCGTAAACGTCCGCCAGCACCCCAGACCTGACACTGCCAGTCATCGCTATGCTGACTGATCTGATTGAAATGCGTGCTGCCGAGCGTACCAAGAGGCACCCCGTTGCTTAGTTTGATTTGATGGCTATGGATATTGAGCGTGGCATTCAGCCCAGCGGAGACCAGGATCAGGTTTTTTAACCCCTGATGGTAATAACCCACCAGCAGCGGGAACTGCCCCTGGAGATTAGCCTGACGCAACAGCAGATTAACCTGATTTAACAAACCGCCCAATTCTGGCAAACGCTGCCCCTGTCCCGACAACTGTTCCTGGAGTAGGCCGTTAAACAGCGCGCGCAGCAGCAAGGCGGCGAGCACGCCATTATCACCCGCTCGCGTCACATCCAGACAATAAAAGGCCAGGTCTTTATCAGAAAGCGCAGCGATATCCAGGACCAGCCCGGGCTGCTCGGCCATTGTTAGCTGGCGATAGTTGATGCGGCAGTTGGCAATCGTTTGTTGGACCGGAGGCTGAAGCTGTTTCAGTAATTTGGCCGCGGCCTGCGGATCGTTAACCAGCGCACCCCAGTCTTGAAAAAGCTGCTCATCTTCTTCCACTTTTGAAGTAAACATTGAGGGATAAAGGCATTCGAAGATTGCTTCCCGCAGACGGGCAAGATCTTTAATCGGCTTTAGCAGCACATCCTGCACGCCCAGACGCAATATATGAGCAATATCCGCCATATTGTTAGTAGCAGAAATAACCAGGATCGGGACGGTGTTTCCCGTGCTGCGTATATGCTCAACCATTTTAATGCCGTTCATGCGCGGCATCGCCAGATCGCAAATGATCAGATCCGGGGCCGAACGTGACATACACTGAATGGCATGCAGACCATCGTCTGCGAGAGTCACCTGCGCGCCCAGCTCGCTGACGAAATTTTCCAGAAGGGAACGGAAAACGGCCTCGTCCTCAACGATGAGGATTCGTTTGCCCGTTAGTGGTTTTTCCATTGTTTCCCCCTGCATAAAAGATACATCAATAGTGGTCTATAAACGGGCTTTTCGCCTCTTCGCATAACGCTAAACTGCATGCTTTACAGACCGAATTTTATTATGAGTTATCCAACACCGGCACGTTAGTTCAGGCCCCATGTGGATCAACGATGAACCTGACCGCCTGCTCAGGTTCATCTCGGCGTGGACTGGGTTTTGGGGCGATGCGGGAGCACCTCTTTTAGCAGCACCCCTCACCCGCGGCCCACCGTTTTTATCCCGTATCATTGCGCTGTGGTGATGATTTTAACGAACAAAATGGCATCACCGGGCGTGCTCGGGTACCATGAAAACTGAATGTAAGGCATTTTTTTAAACTTCCGGAGTCAACGTGTCTGAAAATTGTCCTTGCGGTAGCGAATTGCAGTATAGCGTATGTTGCGGACCGTATCTAAGGGGAGGCGCGTATCCCGATACGCCTGAAGCCTTAATGCGCTCACGCTACTGCGCCTATGCCCAACAGAATTTACCTTATTTGATTGCGAGCTGGCACCCTTCCTGCAATGCGCAAAATTTTGCCGCCAGCCTGGAAGAGAGTTTTTCCAACACGCGCTGGCACGGGCTCAGAGTGATATCCACCGAAGTCCTTTCCGATCAGGACACGGGATATGTCACGTTTTTTGCCCGCTTCTCTGAAAATAAGCAGCAAAGTTTTCTTCACGAGCGTTCGCGCTTTCTTCGAGAGGAGCAACGCTGGTATTATATTGACGGAACCTTTCCGCCTACGGGACGCAATGACCGGTGTCCTTGCGGCTCTGGAAAAAAATATAAGAAGTGCTGTGGTCAACATTGACCCTGATTTCCCTTTGTATCGACAGGATCACCATCGCAATGCAAGCGCAAATACCGCAACGAAAAGTTCTACGCACCATCTGCCCGGACGCTAAAGGGCTGATCGCTAAAATCACCAACATCTGTTACAAACACGAGCTGAACATCGTGCAAAACAATGAATTTGTCGATCACCGAACCGGCCGCTTCTTTATGCGAACCGAGCTGGAAGGCATTTTCAATGACGGTACGCTACTGACCGATCTCGACGGGGCCTTGCCCGCGGGTTCAGTGCGTGAACTGCACCCTGCCGGCCGCCGCCGGATCGTCATTCTGGTCACCAAAGAGGCGCATTGTCTGGGCGACCTGCTGATGAAAAGCGCCTATGGCGGCCTGGACGTGGAAATTGCTGCGGTCATTGGCAATCACGAAACGCTGCGCAAACTGGTTGAGCGCTTTGACGTTCCCTTCATTCTCGCCAGCCATGAAGGGCTAACGCGTGAAGAACATGACAATAATATGGCGGCCGAGATTGACCGTTACCAGCCGGATTATGTCGTGCTGGCAAAATATATGCGTGTATTAACGCCGGCATTTGTGCAGCGCTACCCAAACCAGATCATCAACATTCACCACTCTTTCCTCCCGGCATTTATCGGCGCGCGCCCTTATCACCAGGCATACGAGCGGGGGGTGAAGATCATTGGCGCCACCGCGCACTACGTGAATGATAATCTTGATGAAGGCCCGATCATTATGCAGGACGTCATTCATGTCGATCACACCTATTCGGCGGAGGATATGATGCTGGCCGGTCGTGACGTTGAGAAGAATGCGTTAAGCCGTGCTCTGTATCAGGTTCTGGCCCAGCGCGTATTTGTTTACGGCAACCGCACTATCATTCTTTGATGCTGACGATGCTGTTTTGTCTGACAAAACAGCATCATGGGTAAAAAAACGGCAAACGCACCGCGATGCCTCATATCGGGCTTTACAGGGTGTCATCATTTGATATGATGCACCCCGCTTAACAAGCACAGCAAGCAAGGCCAGTGGTGGGGTTCCCGAGCGGCCAAAGGGAGCAGACTGTAAATCTGCCGTCATCGACTTCGAAGGTTCGAATCCTTCCCCCACCACCATTTCAGATATCCTCCAAGATTCAAATCCACTGCATACCTTGATATTCCCCATGGGGAAGGATGAGAAGCTTCGACCCGAAGGTTTGAGTCGAACGCAGTGAGACAACGCCATGCAATGGCGGCCCGCAGGGCGAGGAACGCAGTGACGTGTTATCCTTCCCCCACCACCATTTCAGATATCCTCCTAGATTAAAATCCACTGCATACCTTGATACTCCCCATGGGGAAGGATGAGAAGCGTCGACCCGAAGGTTTGAGTCGAACGCAGTGAGACAACGCCATGCAATGGCGGCCCGCAGGGCGAGGAACGCAGTGACGCGTTATCCTTCCCCCACCACCATTTCAGATATCCTCCAAGATCCAAATCCACTGCATACCTTGATACTCCCCATGGAGAAGGATGAGAAGCGTCGACCCGAAGGTTTGAGTCGACTGGATAATCAAGAGTGGCATAAGAGCCCAGTGATGATCCCTGGGCTTAAAGTCGTCAGGCCAAAGTGGGTAATGCCATCATATGGTACTTGTTACCATTGAAGTTAAAGAACCCAACATCCTCAAATTTATTGCGCAGATGGAAAGCGTAAGAGCGGGGGTTTAGCACATTTACAAATGTGACAATGACCGAATAGCGCGCCGCAAAAACCTGCCGTTGGTGGGCTAATATTAACTCACCGATTCCATAGCCACGATATTCCTCTGCGACACAAATCGGACCGTACTGATAAGAGGTTTTAGCATCCAGCCTCTTACCCTGAAAAGTATAGTCATTCAGTATCGATGCCATAAAATCGAACATCGGCCACGGTTTTAAAAACTGCCATGATGCCCCCAGCAGCAGCCCAACGATTTTTTCATTCGCCCTGTCCTCGGCAATAACCACACCCTGCTCAGTGGCGCACAGTTCATTCAGCTGCTGTTCCGTCATATCCGTAGTGACAAAACCATCTGCCCGCTTTTCACCCTCCAGATTCTTTACATGGTAGCGCTCAAGCAGTTGTTTTACCCCAGGAATATCGCTGCTTGTCGCGAGGCGGACATCAATATCTTCAATTTTCATTTTCATGACTAGGCCCCGGTAAAATATTTAACTGATAGCGTCACCATCATTATGCCAACCGTGAAAAACAGAACTTTGCGGATTATTTCGCCATTGGTTTTTATGGCGTGAATACTCCCGATATGGTTACCCAAAAGGCTACCGAAGATCATGGGAATACCTATCAGATACGCCATTTTTCCGGCTATAGCAAAAGCGACGAAGGCACCAATATTTGATGAGAAATTAAAAATTTTACTTGTGGCAGAAGCCTGTAGCAAACCGAATTTATTGATTAACGCCAGTGCAATAATAAAAAGACTCCCCGTGCCCGGTCCAAAAAAACCGTCATAAAAACCGACGATAAAACAGACAACAAAGATCGCCAGAAAATTGGTTTTCACCTGATTTTCCGCAGATTTTTTGATTTTCCCTTTGACCGTCGCCGCGATCAGCCCAACGGGCAGCAACCCAACGATAACCATAGAGAGCGTTTCTGCGGGGAGCAGCAGGATCACCTTGGCACCGACGTAGGCCCCCGCCAGCGCAGAGATGAGCCCGGCCGGTACGACTGACCAGATCACCGATTTGTTTTTTACAAAGTTTTTGATAGCTGCGACGGTGCCAATGGTGCTTACAAGTTTTTCCTGACCTAACGCCAGCTGTGGCGGTAAACCGGTCAGAATAAACGCAGGTATTAAGATCAGCCCCGCTCCGCCGGCGATGGCATCTATATATCCGGCGACAAACGAGGCAATCACTAACAGAAATACTCCAAGAATTAAATATTTCGCGATAATGCTTCCCTCAATAAACATTGAGGAGTCAATTAAATCAAACATGAATATATACCGTTATAGTGTGCGTAAATGGTGGAGGCAATGAGAAGGTTCGAGCAGCTGTGTTTCCGTCGGCCGTGTTTTCATACAAAAAACACGCAGAAGCCATCGGTCCGTACCATCAAAACGGGGTTCAAAAGCATTACGTGTGTGCATCGTTCTTTGATTTAAGAAGGTCACGGCATCGCCGGGCTCGAGGGGAACGGTAAACCAGAGATCGCGTTCTAGCGTGACAAAGCGCATTTTTTCCAGCGCTGATTCCGCTTCAAGCGTCATGCCGATAGTATTATGCCAGTCAAAACGAGAGTACCAGACACCCTTATCTTTTACGATGACCGGAACGCCCTCAATCAAAGCCTCTTCGGCAAAACTTGCCGGCCTTTTGATCTTAAAAAGGGGTTTTGACAGCGTATTTTTGACATCGGCGGGAAGCGCGGAAAGAACCTGGTCAAGTTTCAGCAAGCTGGTGTTTACACCCTGTTGTTTGCGTAAACACAGCAGGGTTAAGGTATCAGGACAACCGCCTAGCGTCTGGGAAGCTGCCTCTCCGCTTATGACAAGATCGGGATTATCGACATGCGGATAAAAATCATATTTGGCCCCCTGCGAGCTGATTTTATCCTCTGCCTGCATCATCGGACAAACATGGCGGATCAGGTGCCCATCGTTTTCACCCTGATAGACCACCGGCCATAGACCCGCTTCTAAATGTGCAGAGAGATAAGCGCCATGTAAGTCGGTATTTTTGGACTCGATATAATTTGCATAGGAGGGAACCACCGGTGTTTCGGTGATTTCTTCTGCGTTGAACTGCGGCAACTTCCATATAATATAGCATTCGTCATCAAGTCGCTTTCGGAAATCATCTATGGGTACAGGAAGCACCCCACGAATTTGATCGGCTCTTGACAGTATAAGTTCATTCTTCACACAGCTTTCCTTAACCCTAATTCACATTAAAAATGTTTTTGTTATTGTTTTCTACCCATGGAGAAATCTAATCATTCACCCGACAGGTAAACTTAATTAAAAAAATAAAAATGATTATGTTCATACACATAGAGCAACTTAAGATTAAGACAATACCTATGGACATGATAACTATCAAGATGCGAGGACAAAACCAGAAGTAATATCTTAAATTTATTTGATAAATGAAACTAAAATTCTCATTTACATAACATTTACAAAGAAAATTCTGGCAGTGGGATAATACACACCGATCCCACCCTGCTCCGGCTCTGGGGCAAAACCACCGAGGATCTTCTCACCGTGGAACGGGAGCATTTCTTTATCAGGCGATATTCTGCTACCATTTGGCCATCTTTTACCCGGCAAAACGGCCCGTACTATGAAATTTGTTTCTTTTAATATCAATGGGCTGCGTGCCCGCCCTCATCAGCTGCAGGCGATTGTTGAACAGCATCAGCCGGATGTTATTGGCCTTCAGGAAACAAAAGTCCATGACGATATGTTTCCCCTGGAAGAGGTGGCCAGTCTTGGCTATCACGTCTTCTATCACGGCCAAAAGGGCCATTACGGCGTAGCGATGTTATGCAAACAGCAGCCGATTGCCGTGCGACGTGGCTTTGAAGGCGACGATGAAGACGCGCAGCGCCGCATTATCATGGCCGATATCCCGACTTCTGACGGGGTGATCACGGTGCTCAACGGCTACTTCCCTCAGGGAGAAAGCCGTGACCATCCGACAAAATTCCCGGCAAAGGAGAAATTCTACCGCGATCTGCAAAGTTACCTCGAGCAGCAGCAGAAAGCCGATAATCAGGTAGTGATTATGGGGGATATGAATATCAGCAGCAGTGACCTGGATATTGGCATCGGTGAAGTCAATCGCAAACGCTGGCTTCGTACCGGGAAATGTTCATTTCTGCCGGAGGAGCGCGAGTGGATGGATCGCCTGATGAACTGGGGATTAGTCGATACCTGGCGCGCGCAGAATGCGGAAGTAAACGATCGTTTTTCCTGGTTCGATTATCGATCAAAGGGCTTTGATGACAATCGCGGGCTGCGCATTGACCTGATACTGGCCAGCAGACCGCTGGCCGGTCGCTGTGTCGCGACCGGAATTGATTACGACATTCGCGCGATGGAAAAGCCCTCGGACCATGCCCCTATCTGGGCGCAGTTCAGCCTGTAATTTCCCGGTAACGGGTAAACAATGCCGGATACGGATGCAGGCGTATAGGCCTGCACTCCCGCATCCGGCGGCATGCCGTGATTATTTCACCCTACGCCAGATAAGGTTATCGGTGCCCAGTGAATCTTCATCGCGCACGCACTGTAACAATACGCCTTCACTTTTCAGTACCGCCCCTTCGGTGTAATTACGGTTGTCATAGATGCAGCAGCGCTGGCATGGCGGCCGTGGGTTACTCTCTCCCCGCGACCAGACCTCAGGCGGCATATTCACCACCACATCGGTATTTCCCCCCCCGCTACCGACATAATGCTCGGCCAGTACCGGCGCACTTATACCCAGCAAAAATATCCACGTCAGATGCCGTTTCATGCTTCACTTTCCTTCTTTTTCGTCGTTTTACGACGGGTCTTTTTCACTTTGTCCGATGCCGGAGGCGGCAGTCCGCGAAACGCATGGGCGGCGGGCTGCTGCCGGGCCTGATGGATCAGGCTGTGCAACGTTTCTACCAGAGGTGACATAAAGTCCTGATAACGACACTGCTTCTCGCTGATTTTTGTCAGGGTGGATTCCCACTGCGCGGTCATATCCGGACGGGCCGCCATCTCTGGCAAAGAGTGGATCAACGCGCGCCCGGCCGGGCTGGAGTGAATGTAACGCCCCTTCTTAAAGAGAAACGTTCTCTTAAATAACAGTTCAATAATCCCGGCGCGCGTTGCCTCCGTGCCTAAACCATCGGTCGCACGCAGCACTTTCTTGAGATCTTTATCCTGCACAAATCGTGCTATCCCGGTCATGGCCGACAGCAGCGTAGCGTCGGTGAAGGGGCGCGGTGGCTGGGTTTGTTTTTCCAGCACTTCTCCGCGCTCGCATAACAGCGCATCCCCTTTTGCCACCACCGGCAGTGGCGTGCCGTCATTTTCTTCATCACGCTCCTTGCTGCCAAGCAGCGCACGCCAGCCGGCCTCTGCCAGGAAGCGCGCTTTGGCAAGGAATTTCCCCCCGGCAATATCCAGCTCGATAACACATTTGCGATAAACCGCATCAGGGCAGAACTGCATCAGATACTGGGTGGCGATCAGGCGATAGATCTGCCCTTCATTATCCGTCAGCCTGACCTGACCGCTGCGCGCGGTCGGGATAATCGCATGGTGTGCATCGACCTTTTTGTCATCCCAACAGCGGTTTTTTTGGTCGCTGTTAAAATCGGTCGGTGCTGACAGGTCCGGCTGATGCAGATTGATCGCATTCAGCACCGCATGACGCCCGGCAAAGTGTTCATCGGGCAGGTAGCGACTGTCTGAACGCGGATAGGTAATCAGCTTATGGGTTTCGTACAGGCGCTGGCAGGTATCCAGCACCGTCTGCGCGCTGAGCCCAAAGCGTTTGCCCGCCTCAATCTGTAGAGCAGAGAGTGAGAACGGCAAAGGCGGCGTATCATTTTCGCGCTTATCATTGTAGCTGGTGACATGCGCGGGCTGCCCGTTAATCCGTGCCACCACGTGCTCGGCCAGCGGACGATGCAACAAACGCCCTTCTTCATCCTGATAAGGCTCGCAGGAGTCGCTCGGCTGCCAGAGGGCAACAAAGCGCTCATCCGCGGGCGTGACGATATGCGCCCTCACTTCAAAGAAGTCCTTCGCTACGAAGTTTTCGATATCTTCATCGCGGCGCACTACCAGCCCCAGCACCGGAGTCTGAACGCGCCCAACGGAGAGCACGCCATCATATCCGGCATTGCGCCCTAACAACGTGTAGGCTCGCGTCATATTGATGCCGTACAGCCAGTCGGCACGCGCGCGCGCCAGGGCAGAAACGCACAGCGGAATAAACTCGCGATTTTCACGCAGCCGCCCGATCGCCCTTTCCACCGCCTGGGGATTGAGGTCATTGATCAGGCAGCGCTGCACCTGCGCCCGCTTTTCGGCCGGTAACGTCAGGTAGTCAAGCACTTCATCGACCAGCAGCTGACCTTCGCGGTCCGGGTCTCCCGCATGAACCACCACGCTGGCCTGCTCAAGCAGCCCTTTGATCACGTTGAGCTGTTTTGCCACCGAGGGGCGAGGCTGCAAGCGCCATTTTTCCGGCACAATCGGCAAGTCCGCTAATGACCAGCGCGCAAAACGGCTGTTATAGCTGTCGGGCTGCGCCTGCTCCAGCAGGTGGCCGACGCACCAGGTGACGACCTGATCGCCGCCACAGGCAATATATCCGTCACCACGGCGGTGGGGTTTCGGCAGGACATCCGCAATGGCGCGGGCAAGACTGGGTTTTTCGGCAATAAACAAACGCATCCGGGGGGAACTTCCTGCTCAGTGTTTGGTATGAATAGTGGCTTTTCCGGCCAGCGCAACGGATATCGGCGCTGGCCATGCCCGTGCGCGTTTCAGGCGACAGGCACATCGTTTACAGACCGTAAATATCATTTAAAAATAGTCGATCAGGGAGGAGCCGTCAGGCGGCGGCACGACACTGGCTGACGATTTGAGCTGCGGCGTTCCCAGATAGAGGAAACCGACTATCGCATCCTGGGCGCGGCAGTTAAACGCCTCACGCACCGGCTGTGCTTCAGTCCATGCACCGCTGCGCCAGATCCCGTTAAATCCCTGCGCGGCGGCCGCCATTTGCATTGCCATCACCGCACATCCTGCGGAAACCAGCTGTTCCCAGCGCGGTACTTTTGGGTGATCTTCACAATGAGCCACCACGGTAATGATCATCGGAGCCCGATAAGGCGCACGCTGCGCTTTCTCTATGGCTTTCTCGTCCTGCTGCTCGTCGCGCGCCAGCTTCTCCAGCAACGCGCTAAAACGGTCGCGCCCCTCTTTTTCTATAATGGTAAAACGCCAGGGCTTGAGCGTGCCGTGATCGGGTGCCCGCAAACCTGCACGTAAAATGTTCTGCAGGGCCTCGCCAGAGGGCGCGGGCTCAGCCAGTCGGGATGCAGAGCGGCGGTTGATCAATAATTCCAGAGCATCCATTGAGTCCTCCTGTTAACGATTTGTCCACGGCAGAAACTAGCACAGGATGATGTTTTGTTACAGCATTGCGCTTTTTCCTGCTGACAATTCCGCCCCTGCTAATTAGGATGTGAAGCATTACGGCCCGGTTTTGTGAGTGCCATGCGACAAAGCATTCCCCTACCGGGCATTTGATTGCCATTATGGAGAGACTATGCACGTATTATGGCGAATTATCGCTACTATCTTTAAGTGGTCATGGCGGGTACTGAATTTTGTGCGCGAATGTATTCTTAACCTATTCCTGGTCCTGCTGATTGTTGTCGCTGCGGGGATCTGGTTCCAGTTTCACAGCGCCAGCACGGCAGCGGATACGCAGAAAGGCGCACTGATTGTCGATCTGAGTGGTGTGGTGGTCGATAAGCCCACCGTCAGTAACAAAATGAGCAGGATCAGTCGCCAGCTGCTGGGCGCCGGCAACGATCCACTGAAGGAAAACTCGCTATTTGATATCGTAGATGCGATTCGTCAGGCAAAAGGCGATGACAATATCACCGGCATGGTGCTCGACCTGCGGAATTTCGGCGGGGCCGATCAGCCATCGTTGCAGTACATAGGCAAGACGCTGCGTGAATTCCGTGATAGCGGTAAGCCGATCTTCGCCACCGGAGAAAGCTACAGCCAGGCGCAGTACTACCTGGCAAGTTTCGCCAACAAAATTTATCTCTCACCGCAGGGTAACGTTGATCTTCATGGTTTTGCCACTAACAGCCTGTATTACAAGACGCTGATTGACAAGCTAAAGATCAGCTCTCACGTCTTCCGCGTCGGTACGTATAAGTCGGCGGTAGAGCCTTTCCTGCGTGACGATATGTCTCCGGCAGCACGCGATGCCGACGGCCGCTGGGTGGGTGAACTGTGGGAAAACTACCTGAACACGCTGGCCGCAAACCGCCAGATTACGCCAAATCAGGTCTTCCCTGGCGCACAGGGCGTACTTGACTCCCTGAAAAAGTTAGGGGGCGATACCGCTCAGTATGCGAAGGACAACAAACTGGTTGACCAGCTGGCTTCTTCCTCTCTGGTCGAACGCGATCTGGTTAAAACCTTCGGCTGGGATAAAGAGGCGAAGAACTATCGTGGCACCAGCATCTATGACTATCGGATGAAAGATGCCAACACCGTCGACGGTAATGTGGCGGTGATCCTGGCCAGCGGAGCGATCATGGATGGGGAAGAAGCCCCCGGCAGCGTTGGCGCAGATACCACGGCCCTGGAAATCCGCTCGGCGCGTCTTGATCCAAAGATTAAAGCCATTGTCTTCCGCGTTAACAGCCCTGGGGGCAGCGTAACGGCGTCCGAAACCATTCGTGAAGAGCTGGCGGCGGCGAAAGACGCCGGCAAGCCGGTGGTCGTTTCTATGGGCGGTATGGCTGCCTCCGGCGGCTATTGGGTATCCACGCCCGCCAATTATGTGATTGCCAGCCCGGCGACGTTAACCGGCTCTATCGGTATCTTCGGCGTGATTAACACCGTGGAGAACTCGCTGGATGCCATTGGTGTCCATACTGACGGCGTGGCGACGTCGCCGCTGGCGGACGTTGCCAGCACTAAGGCCCTGCCGTCGGAAGTACAGCAGATGATGCAGCTGAGTATCGATAAGGGCTATCAGAACTTTATTGGTCTGGTTGCAAAATCACGTAATAAAACGCCTGTGGAGATCGATCGGATAGCCCAGGGACACGTCTGGACCGGCAATGATGCTAAAGCTAATGGCCTGGTCGATGCGCTGGGTGATTTCGATGATGCGGTAGCCAAAGCAGCAGAGCTGGCAAAGTTGAGCAAGCCTCAGTTGAGCTGGTATCAGGATGATCCAAGCCTGCTGGACATGCTGTTCAACCAGATGCAGGTTTCTGTTCATGCAGCACTGCCGGCAACCCTGAAGGCATATTTCCCCGCGCCGGTGATAGATGTGATGTCAGCGATGCAGAAACAGCCCGGCCTGATGGATAACCTTAACGATCCGCAGAACCGCTATGCTCTCTGCCTGAATTGCGGTGACGTGAAATAATCAGCTGCGTCACGCAATAGTCAA
Organism: Erwinia tasmaniensis Et1/99; assembly: GCF_000026185.1. Lineage (NCBI taxonomy): Bacteria > Pseudomonadati > Pseudomonadota > Gammaproteobacteria > Enterobacterales > Erwiniaceae > Erwinia > Erwinia tasmaniensis. The sequence continues at coordinate 1,775,321 of NC_010694.1, read as the reverse complement.
TTGTGTGACGTCAATTAAGCCCGACCGCCACTGGTCGGGCTGCTTTCCTTATACTTTCCCCTTATACTGCGCCCTTTTAGTTATGACCGAGTTGATCAATGCAAAAGAAATCCATTTACGTTGCCTACACGGGCGGCACTATCGGCATGCAGCGCTCCGAGCATGGCTTTGTTCCGGTTTCCGGCCATCTTCAGCACCAGCTCGCCAACATGCCGGAATTTCATCGGCCAGAAATGCCTGATTTCACCATCCATGAATATCAGCCCCTGATTGATTCTTCGGATATGACGCCGCAGGACTGGCAGATCATCGCCGACGATATACGGCAAAATTACGATCGTTACGATGGGTTTGTTATCCTGCACGGCACCGACACGATGGCATTCACCGCCTCAGCGCTCTCGTTTATGCTGGAAAACCTGGCCAAGCCGGTGATTGTGACAGGGTCACAAATCCCGCTTGAGCAGCTTCGCTCCGATGGACAGCAGAATTTGTTAAATTCACTGTTCGTCGCCGCTAACTATCCGATCAACGAAGTGACGCTGTTTTTCAATAACACACTATACCGCGGTAATCGTACCACTAAGGCTCATGCCGACGGCTTTAATGCTTTCGCCTCGCCCAATCTTGCACCGCTGCTGGAAGCAGGGATCCATATCCGCCGCCTGAACACCGCTCCTGCCCCAACGGGTGGGGGTGAGCTTGTGGTTCATCACATTACTCCGCAGCCAATCGGCGTGGTCACGCTCTATCCGGGAATTTCAGCCGAAGTGGTGCGAAATTTCCTGCAACAGCCGGTAAAAGCGTTGATCCTGCGCTCTTATGGCGTTGGCAATGCGCCGCAGAACAAAGCGTTTCTTCAGGAGCTGAAGGCCGCTAACGAACGCGGCATTGTGGTGGTCAATCTCACCCAGTGTATGTCCGGTAAGGTCAATATGGGAGGCTACGCCACCGGGAATGCGCTGGCGCATGCGGGCGTGGTGAGCGGAGCCGATTTAACCGTCGAAGCTACGCTGACCAAGCTGCATTATCTGCTGAGCCAGGATTTGACCAGCGATGAAATCCGCCAGTTGATGAAGCAAAATCTGCGCGGCGAGTTAACCCCTGACTGAGGAAATAATATGACGATGCGTGGACGCCAGGCGCTGTTGTTAATCGACCTGCAAAATGACTTTTGTTCCGGCGGTGCGCTGGCGGTGCGTGAGGGAGAACAGACCATTGCCGTAGCTAACCGCCTTGCCGCAGAGTTTCAGCAGCGCGGCGAAACGGTGATAGCCACGCTCGACTGGCACCCTGCGGGGCACGGCAGTTTCGCCTCCAGTGCCGGAACAACGCCGGGCACCCTTGGCCAACTGCACGGTTTGCCGCAGATATGGTGGCCGGACCACTGCGTACAACACAGCGACGGCGCGCAGCTGCACCCGGCACTGGATCGTGCGGCGATCGACCTGCTGGTACACAAAGGTGAGAATGCGGAAATCGATAGCTACAGTGCGTTTTATGATAATGGCCATCGCCAACAAACCGTGCTGGACGGCTGGCTGAAGGAGCACGGCGTGACGGCACTCACGATAATGGGTCTGGCTACCGACTACTGCGTTAAATTTAGCGTGCTGGACGCCCTGGCGCTGGGTTATCAGGTCACCGTGGTGGCCGAGGGCTGTCGCGGGGTCAATCTGCACCCAGACGACAGTCGGAACGCCCTAACAGACATGGTTCAGGCAGGTGCCAGCCTGATGTAAGCACCATACGGGGTCGCGTCAGCCGATCCCGTTATGGTTAGCGCAAATTATTCCTGGAGGAATAATCTACCGTAGCCGGATCCGCGTGACGGCTTCATCGCGGATGCCGAACTCCTCTTTCAGCTGTTTTTTACTCTTCATCACTATCTCTCCCCCCTTTGCCACGCTCATATGCTGCGGATCGTCGTTGTTGTGCGCCTGCCACAGCAGCACCAGCTGTAGGCTGTGCTCTTTCTGCTCCGGGGTCAGCGCGACGCCATCGGCCCACTTACCGGTTTCTACGGCGGTGACCAGACGCTGGTAGACCTCCTGCGTCATGCCGGCAATCATCTCATCCAGTTGCATCCTGTCTCCTTTAGCCCAACGTTTTATTGCCGTTATCATCGGTAAAACTTAGTGAGGCTGAATTGACACAAAACCGTTCGCCGGTCGGCTGTGGGCCATCCGGAAATACGTGCCCCAGGTGCGCATCACAGCTGCCGCAGCGTATTTCGACGCGCTGCATACCGTGGCTGTCATCCTCAAGATAGCGGATAGCCTCAGGGCTGAAAGGCTGATAAAAACTGGGCCAACCGCAGCCGGAATCGTATTTAGAGTCGGACAAAAACAACGGCGCACGACAAATCAGGCAGTGGTAAATGCCCTCGTCCTTGTTATGCAGCAGCTTACCTGAATAGGGAGGTTCAGTGCCGTGCTCCTGCGTCACGTAGCGCTGCATTTCCGTCAGGGTGTTTTCGTGGGATGAGGAATTATCTTGTTTAGCCATATTTGGACTCTCTGGCAGGATTGACGTGTTAATAACTGCATCTATTCTAACAAACACTTAACAACATCAGGGAAAATTTTCCCATTCGTCAGATAACCTTCCGCAGTCAGGGTTAAAATTGTGACGCAGATCACCATTCCGAGCATCACCCCCTTTAGATTAGGATAAACTGCCCCAAAATGGATATTACCGCGCGTCACGGAGCCGGATTTATATTGAATAATTCCTGTTCGAGGATTGATTTGTCGCAACTATTGACACGATTCCGCTTGACGCCTGGTAAGGTTTTTGTAATTTTACAACCAACCTTTTATTCACTATCAACAAGCTGGTGGAATATATGACTATCAAAGTAGGTATCAACGGTTTTGGCCGTATCGGTCGCATCGTTTTCCGTGCTGCTCAGGAACGTTCTGATGTAGAAATCGTTGCTATCAACGATCTGCTCGACGCAGAGTACATGGCTTACATGCTGAAGTACGACTCAACTCACGGCCGTTTTAACGGCACCGTAGAAGTCAAAGACGGCCATCTGGTTGTCAACGGTAAAACCATTCGTGTTACCGCTGAGCGCGATCCGGCAAACCTGAAGTGGAACGAAGCGGGTGTTGATGTTGTTGCTGAAGCAACCGGTATCTTCCTGACCGACGAAACTGCTCGTAAACACATCGAAGCAGGCGCGAAGAAGGTTGTACTGACTGGCCCATCTAAAGATGATACCCCAATGTTCGTCATGGGCGTAAACCACAAGTCTTACGACGGTCAGGATATCGTTTCTAACGCATCTTGCACCACCAACTGCCTGGCACCGCTGGCAAAAGTGATCAACGACAAGTTCGGCATCGTTGAAGCACTGATGACCACCGTTCACGCGACTACAGCGACCCAGAAGACCGTCGATGGCCCGTCACACAAAGACTGGCGCGGCGGCCGTGGCGCGTCCCAGAACATCATCCCATCCTCTACCGGTGCTGCTAAAGCGGTAGGTAAAGTGATCCCAGAGCTGAACGGCAAACTGACCGGTATGGCGTTCCGCGTTCCTACCCCTAACGTTTCTGTTGTCGATCTGACTGCTCGCCTGGAAAAACCGGCTTCTTACAAAGAAATTTGTGCAGCGATCAAAGCCGCTGCTGAAGGTGAGATGAAAGGCGTTCTGGGCTACACTGAAGACGAAGTGGTTTCTACCGATTTCAACGGTGAAACTCTGACTTCTATCTTCGACGCGAAAGCCGGTATTGCGCTGAACGACAACTTCGTGAAGCTGGTATCCTGGTACGACAACGAAACAGGCTACTCCAACAAGGTTCTGGACCTGGTTGCTCACATCGCTAAATAAGCGCTCTGCCGCAACGCGGTAACTGCTTCAGGCAGTCTCGTAGGCGGGATGTGAAACGAATCGGAGGGCGACGCAGGTCGCCCTTTTTTTATCGCTCATTTTCAAGAGGCAAACCTGTGAACGAGAATCTCTTCAACCTGCCGGTGATCCACCAGTTAACCCCCTGGCTCTCGCAGCGTCAGATGGGTGAGCTGCCGGTTATTGTCATCGCTCACCCGAAGGTGCGCGCAGCCGTCACGTTGCAGGGGGCTCAACTGGTCGCCTGGCAGCCCGCCGGGGAAAAACCCGTCATTTGGGTCAGTGATAAAACGCCCTGGACCGAGGGTAAAGCGATTCGCGGCGGCATACCCGTTTGTTGGCCCTGGTTTGGCCCGGCTGGCGAACCTGCGCATGGCTTCGCCCGTAATCTGCCGTGGAAGCTCTCCGCGCACGATGAGAACGAGCGCTGCGTCATGCTGACGCTGGTACTGGAAAGCAATGAGAAAACCAGGAAGTTATGGCCGCATGACTTCACCCTGTTTGCCCGTTTCCGCTTCGGCGAACGCTGTGAAGTTGAGCTGGAAGCACACGGTGAATTTGAAGCAACAGCCGCGCTACACAGCTACTTTGCCGTGGCTGATATCGCAGGCGTCACCGTCAGCGGCCTGGGGCCGGGCTATATCGATAAAGTCAACGGCGGCGTCGAGGGGGTATCCGTGGACGGTACGCAGACCTACTCACAGCGGACGGATCGTATTTTTACCCAGCCCACCGATTGTAGCGTGATTGACGATAAGGCAGGGCAGCGAGTTATAGAAGTGCATCACCACCACCATAGTGACGTTGTCACGTGGAATCCGGGTGCCGAGCTATCTTGCAGTATGGGAGATATGGCCAACGAGGGTTACAAAACGATGGTGTGCGTGGAAACTGCGCACATCAGTCAACCCATGCTCAGCACCGACGACCGGCCTGCCCGTCTGGCAACCACGCTGCTGGTCCGCAGCAAAAAGTGAGTTTCAGCGGGGCGTTTACTGCATGAAAAATGCGCCCCGTCATTCCGGTTGCGCCCTCTGAATGCGAGATAAACCTTATTCCCGCCTGATGCTGTTCAGACCATGTCCAGGGGCACTCTGGACATCGGCGGCGGAAATGCCTGATTAATCATGGCTAATTCGTCAGAGCTGAAAGCGATGTTCAGCGCCGCGGTGTTCTCCTTAATATGCGCAATGCTGCTGGCTTTTGGAATAGCGATCGCGCCGTCCTGGCGAATAACCCAGGCCAGTAGAAGCTGAGCAACGCTGATGCTCTTTTGTTGTGCCAGCTGATGCAGCAAGGGATGGGTCATCAACGCGCCGCGCAGTCTCCCGGCCTGGGCCAGAGGACAGTAAGCCATCACTGGCATGCCCAGCTGTTGACATTCGGGCAACAGATCGTGTTCAATTCCGCGTGAAGCCAGATGGTAGAGCACCTGATTGCTGGCGCAGCCCCTGCCGCCCTCTTCTGCCAGCAGCTCTTGCAGGTCATCGCAATCGAAGTTTGAAACGCCCCAGCGGCGAATTTTTCCCTGCTGTTGCAGAGTATCCATCGCCCTGAGCGTCTCTTCCAGAGGGATATTGCCGCGCCAGTGCAGCAGATAAAGATCGAGATAATCGGTTTTAAGACGCCGCAGGCTGCGTTCGCATGCGGCAATGGCATCTGGCTCCCCGGCGTGCCATGGGTAAACTTTCGAGACCAGAAACGCCCGGTCTCGGCGACCGTCCAGCGCGTCACCGACCACACGTTCAGCACCGCCATCAGCATACATCTCCGCCGTATCGATAAGCGTCAGACCTGACTCCAAGCCCGCCTGTAACGCGGCGACCTCATACCGGCGCCGTGCGGCATCTTCGCCCATAAACCAGGTTCCCTGGCCAATGGCGGGTACGGTGGTGCCATCAGAAAAGACGACAGTTCGGCTCATCGGACCATCCCGCCCCTTTTCAGGGCATAACGAAAGTGCAAACCAGGGAAAATGCCCTGAATCAGGGCGCAGGCGTCGGGTTAGAACGAATAACTCACCCCGGTCATTAGCAGCATTTGTGCATTATTATCGACCATCGGACTGTCTTTAATATCTCCGCCAAGCCTTGAATAGCGACCGGACAGCATCGCGTTCCAGTTGTCATCGATCTTCCAGCCCGCGGTCAGCTCAAGATAAGGGCTCCAGCTGCTTTTAGGGTCGTAACTGTTGAGGCCGCTGCGGCGGGATTCATCGGAGCTGATGCCGTAATAATAGCGGTTTTGATTTGCGCTGTTCCACAATGCACCAATACCCGGCGTCAGGCTGAACTGGCCAAACTCAAAGCGATAAAGATAGGTGACATCCCAAATGATGCCGTTGCTGTTATTCAGCACGTCGCCCACCAGCGCGGTGCGCACGATGCCCCAGTCGGCAGTATGACGGTAGGCAAGACCGCCCATCATCGTCATCCGGCGCTTATTCAGCGATTTCATATCGCCGCTGTCGACGTCATCGGGGTCAAAATTTTGCGGTGAACCTAACACGGTCAGCGACAGCTCATCCTGATGGTCTTTCCACAGGTAGTACCCCGCCTGCAGACTGCGAACATAGAAGCTGTCACCCTCATAGTTGATGACAGGAAAGGGATAATAGCGATCCTGTCCGCTTTTATACGGGCTTTGACTATAAATCAGGCCCGCTCCTAACGTTAAGGGATTGGCCTGTGCCGCTAAAGCGACAAAACAACAGGGTAAAAATGCAGAAAGCGCGGTAACTTTGAAATAGTTCACAATTTGCTCAACTTATAAATATAACAATCAGCCTGACATTCTAAACAAGAAGTGTTTTGTATGTCACAAAACCACACAAACTGTAGCACTCATAATCAATCTTGAGCAAATCGGAGGAGATAAAAGTGCAGAATGTGGGCAACGGATAGCTGAACGCCACGACGGCAGGACCTGCCACTTAGCTACCTTTTCACTTTGTTATTGAAATTTCTTTGAAAGCAGTAACTACATTAGGAAATTTTCTGAATGCACTCTAAGCTTATTCATGTACTTTCCAGTTTATCGGGCACAGCAGCCACAATTTTTAAAGCGGGTCGATAAATTACGCCAGGTTGGCATAAGGGTTGCTGTACTCAGATATAAATTCTTCAGGAGTCGTTGTCTCTTAAGCTCCTGCTACCAGTGCTATACCCAAGTCTTTCGAGTTACAGCAAGGCAGATAACGAGTGAAGCCCGATAGGCCAACTCCGGGTGACCACAACCGCCCCCTGTAGCACGGAGTATGAACGGTATAAAAACGAAAGGACGGGCATCGCCATGAATATATTCGATCACTATCGTCAGCGTTATGAGGCTGCCAAGGACGAAGAGTTCACACTGCAGGAGTTCCTGACTATTTGTCGCCAGGATCGCAGTGCCTACGCCAATGCGGCGGAACGACTGTTAATGGCTATTGGTGAACCGGTGATGGTTGATACCGCTCTTGAGCCTCGCCTTTCGCGTCTTTTCTCTAACCGCGTAGTCGCACGCTACCCGGCGTTTGAAGAATTTTATGGCATGGAAGACGCTATCGAGCAGATCGTTTCTTACCTTAAACACGCTGCGCAGGGGCTTGAAGAGAAGAAGCAAATTCTCTACCTGCTGGGACCGGTGGGTGGAGGTAAATCCTCTCTTGCTGAACGGCTGAAATCACTGATGCAGCGCGTGCCGATTTATATGCTCACCGCCAATGGCGAGCGGAGCCCGGTGAATGACCACCCCCTGTGTCTGTTTAATCCTCATGAAGATGCCCATATTCTCGACAAGGAATACGGTGTGCCCCGCCGTTATCTTGGCACCATTATGTCACCCTGGGCCGCCAAACGACTGAATGAGTTCGGTGGAGATATCACGCGCTTTAAGGTGGTGAAGGTCTGGCCGTCGATACTGGAACAGGTTGCCATCGCCAAAACGGAACCTGGCGATGAAAATAACCAGGACATCTCGGCGCTGGTGGGTAAAATCGATATTCGTAAGCTGGAGGATCACGCGCAGAACGACCCTGATGCTTATGGCTATTCTGGCGCGCTGTGCCGGGCAAACCAGGGGATTATGGAATTCGTCGAGATGTTCAAAGCCCCGATCAAGGTGCTGCATCCGCTGCTTACCGCCACCCAGGAAGGGAACTATAACGGCACAGAAGGCATCTCTGCTCTGCCTTTCAACGGGATTATTCTGGCGCACTCAAATGAATCAGAATGGGTTACTTTCCGTAATAACAAAAATAATGAGGCCTTCCTTGACCGTGTTTACATTGTCAAGGTGCCTTACTGCCTGCGCGTTTCTGAAGAGATGAAAATCTATGAAAAACTGCTGGTCAACAGCGAGCTGGCGCATGCACCCTGCGCACCCGGCACGCTGGAAACGCTGGCTCGCTTCACCATCCTTTCACGCCTAAAAGAGCCGGAAAACTCCAGCACGTATTCAAAAATGCGCGTCTATGACGGTGAAAGCCTGAAGGATACCGATCCTAAATCGAAATCCTATCAGGAGTATCGCGACTATGCTGGCGTCGACGAGGGCATGAACGGGCTGTCCACGCGTTTTGCCTTCAAAATCCTTTCGCGCGTGTTTAATTTTGACCACGCCGAAGTCGCCGCGAACCCGGTCCATCTCTTTTACGTGCTGGAACAGCAGATCGATCGCGAGCAGTTCCCACAGGAGCAGGCTGAAAAATATCTTGAATTCCTGAAAGGCTATCTGATCCCCAAATATGCCGAGTTCATCGGTAAGGAAATTCAGACGGCCTATCTTGAGTCCTATTCAGAATATGGACAAAACATTTTCGACCGTTATGTTTCCTATGCTGATTTCTGGATCCAGGATCAGGAGTATCGCGATCCGGATACCGGCCAGCTGTTTGACCGCGAAGCGCTGAACGCAGAGCTGGAAAAAATAGAAAAACCGGCTGGGATCAGCAATCCAAAAGACTTCCGCAATGAGATCGTTAACTTTGTGTTGCGCGCACGCGCTCATAACAGCGGACGTAATCCGAACTGGACCAGTTATGAGAAGCTACGCACCGTGATTGAGAAAAAAATGTTTTCCAATACGGAGGAGCTGCTGCCCGTCATCTCATTTAACGCCAAGACGTCCAGCGACGAGCAGAAAAAGCACGATGATTTCGTCGATCGAATGATGGAGAAAGGTTATACCCGCAAACAGGTTCGCCTGCTGTGCGAATGGTATTTGCGCGTAAGAAAATCGTCCTGATGCTGACAGTCGCATCCGGCCGGGTTAAAGGCGGTGAGCCTTTCCCGGCCTGCAACCATGTTTGGGGGAGCTATGGCCTATTTTATCGATCGGCGTCTCAACGGCAAAAATAAAAGCGCGGTCAATCGCCAGCGTTTTTTGCGCCGTTACAAGTCGCAAATTAAGCAGTCGATCTCCGAGGCCATCAATAAGCGTTCGGTTACCGACGTTGAGAGCGGTGAATCGGTCTCAATACCCATTGAAGATATCAACGAACCCAGCTTTCACCAGGGGCGCGGCGGCGAGCGCTATCGCGTGCATCCAGGCAACGATCATTTTGTTCAAAATGACCGGGTCGATCGCCCCCAGGGAGGCGGCGCTGGCGGCAGCGGCCAGGGTAACGCAGGCAAGGACGGTGAAGGACAGGATGAGTTCGTTTTCAATATTTCTAAAGACGAGTATCTCGACCTGCTGTTCGAAGATTTAGCGCTGCCGCATCTGAAGAAAAACCAGCACCGGCAACTTAATGAGTATAAGACGCATCGCGCAGGCTACACCGCCAACGGCGTGCCGGCCAATATCAGCGTGGTTCGCTCATTGCAGAATTCGCTGGCGCGGCGCACGGCCATGACGTCAGGTAAACGCCGCCGTCTGGCTGAACTGGAAGAAAATCTGCTGCGGGTGGAAAACAGCGAACCTGCCCAACTTCTCGAAGAGCAGCGTTTGCGTAATGACATCGCCGACCTGCGCGCGCGCATCAAGCGCGTACCTTTTATTGATACTTTCGATTTGCGTTACAAAAACTTTGAAAAGCGCGCCGAACCCTCCAGCCAGGCAGTGATGTTCTGCCTGATGGACGTGTCGGGTTCGATGGATCAGCCGACCAAGGACATGGCCAAACGTTTTTATATTCTGCTCTATCTGTTCTTAAGCAGAACCTATAAAAATGTCGACGTGGTGTACATACGCCATCATACCCAGGCGAAGGAAGTCGATGAGCAGGAGTTCTTCTACTCACAGGAAACGGGGGGGACTATCGTATCCAGCGCGCTAAAACTTATGGATGAGGTGGTGAAGGAACGTTACGACCCGGCGCAATGGAACATCTATGCGGCACAGGCCTCGGACGGCGATAACTGGGCGGATGACTCTCCGCTGTGCCATGACATTCTGTCCAGGCAGATCCTGCCGGTAGTGCGCTACTACAGCTATATTGAGATCACCCGCCGCGCCCATCAAAGCCTGTGGCGCGAGTATGAACATCTGCAGGCCACCTTTGATAATTTTGCCATACAGCACATTCGCGAACCGGAGGATATTTATCCGGTATTCCGCGAGTTGTTCAAAAAACAGGCCGAGGAAAATTATTAGACTACCCTGCCTCGGTCGGCGCTCTGCCGGCTGGGGCGCTACTCTGGCCCGGATTGACTGACTCTGCTTTTGCCCACTCCCTGAGGGCGTCACAGAAGAGCTTAAGCGCCAGCGGCTGATGGTGGTTAACCGGGTAATAGAGACAGATTCGACTTACTGACGGGCTCCACTCGGGAAGCACCTGAATCAGGCGACCATCGCGAAGATGCCCATGAACGTGGTAGTCGGGCACCCAAGCGATCCCGATCCCCGCCAGCGCGGCATCCACCATCAAATTCGTGTTTCCTAACGTCATGGGGCCGTTGACGTTCACATTCGTGCTGCGCCCGCGATACTCCAAGTCCCAATGATAAAGCGCTCCGCTAAGAAAGCGAAAGCGTATACATTGATGATTTCTGAGGTCATCCGGCGATGCCGGGCAACCGTGCTTTGCCAGGTAATCCGGTGACGCTACGGCAGCAATGCGGATCGTTTCCGGGCCAAAGGGGATCGCCACCATATCCAGCGGAACATCCTCCAGCAGGCGAATGCCGGCATTAAATCCATCCGCCACGATATCGACATAACGCGTATCGACAACAAACTCAACATGGATATCCGGATAGGTTTTGAAAAAATCAGGCAGCATATTCTGAATAAGTGGCCTTGCACCGGCTTCTGCTGCGCTGATCCTGATCGTTCCTGAGGGCCGATCCCTGGAGGAATTGACTTCATGGATAGCCTGTTCCAACTCGTTAATGGCTGGCGCTGCGCGTCTGAAAAGCTGCGCGCCCGCCTCCGTCAGCGCCACGGATCGGGTGGTGCGGGTAAATAACTGCATACCCATCCGCGCTTCAAGTTTACGAATCGAATGGCTTAAGGCCGAGGTTGACACCCCGAGTTCACGCGCCGTCGCACTGAAATTGAGCTGCCTGGCCAGTGAGATAAATACACTCAGCTCCGGTAAGGTAATCCGTGACATCGAAGGGAGGCCTCTTGCAAGTTGGCGACGGGGCCCAGCTTACACTTATTATTGAATATTGTTCAACACAGCATCAATCATTATGCTCATTGTATTGCATCATTAATCAATTATAGTTTAAGGGCATCACCAAATGGTGATAAAACAAACAATATCAGCAAGGGGACATGCTTATGAAGCAAAAACAACGCAGCTGGTTAATAACGGGATGTTCTACGGGACTGGGATATGCTCTGGCCGAGTATCTGATCGGCAGCGGCGAACAGGTCTTTGCAACGGCAAGAAATGCAGACAGCCTGCATAAGCTTACCGAAGGTCACGATAACGCCTGTGCGCTAACGCTGGATGTGAACCGTAAGGAGGATATTCAGGCTGTCGTTAAATTCGTCGAGCAGCGCGGTGGGGTCGACGTGCTGGTCAATAATGCCGGCTACGGATATATCGCCGCGGTTGAAGAAGCCGAAGAGGATGACTACCGAAAATTATTTGAAACGAACGTTTTTGCTCCTGTTGCGCTGACCCGTGCGCTGCTGCCGGGCATGAGGAAAAGAGGTTCCGGACATATCGTCAACATCTCCTCCGTGGGTGGAATGATAGGTAACCCCGGTTCAGGCTACTATGCCGCAACCAAATTTGCCCTGATCGGTTTCTCCGAATCCCTGTTCAAAGAAGTTTCGCCTCTTGGACTGGGGGTGACCGTCGTCCTGCCGGGGCCGTTCCGTACCGACTGGGCCGGTCGTTCTCTTCAGATGGCCAGGCACCCTATCGCCGCCTACAAAAAAACCGTGCACGATCGTGTTAGCGATATGAATCTGAACAGTGGTCAACAGCCCGGAGATCCGGCCCGTGCGGCAAAAGCGATCGTCACCGCGCTCAACGATCCCACACCACCGCTACATTTAGTACTCGGCAAACCGGGGCTGGATATGGTGCGGGAAAAACTCGCCGCGCTGGGCGGCGAATTTGAGCAGTGGGCCGATTTATCTCAGAGCGCTGATTATCCTGAAAGCGAACGCTGATCTTTAGCCAATATTAACGACCTCTTCTTCCTATTATTTATTGCAATAATGACTGTGCACCGTTGCGGCATCACTGATTGTTGTGAGGCGCTCTGCCGTGCAGATGTTCATTAACTCAAGGCGGACTCATGAATTCAAAAAGTATTATTTCAACCCTTATTTTATCGACTGCCGTAGCTATGACGGCCGATGCTATTGCCGCTGATTATAAAAAAAATCCCTTCACTCTGGCCTACGACGGTGCTATTACAAAAAATGAAGCGGGTAAGGTCAATATCCACACCGTCCATTATAAAGTTAACGGCATTGATATTGCTGCGAATGTCTATACCCCCGCCAACTATAATGCTGAAAAAAAATATCCGGCAATCGTTGTGGCGCATCCTAACGGCGGTGTAAAGGAACAGGTGGCAGGCTTGTATGCCCAGCGCCTGGCGGAGCAAGGATATCTTGTTGTAGCGGCCGACGCCGCCTATCAGGGAGCCAGCGGCGGGCAGCCGCATAACACGGATAAACCGTTCAATCGTATTAACGATATTCATGGCATGGTTGATTTTATTCAAACTTATCCCGGTGCAGATAATACGCGCATTGGCGCATTGGGCATTTGTGGCGGAGGGGGCTATACCCTCGCCGCCGTACAGAGTGATAAACGTGTCAAAGCCGTTGCCACGGTGAGTATGTTCAACAGCGGGCTGGTCCGCCGTAACGGGATGCAGGACAGCCAAATCGCCACCATCCAACAACGTTTACAGGAGGCCAGCGCGGCTCGGACATCAGAGTTCAAGGGCGATGTGAAGTATAGCGCCGATGTCGATTTGAAAAATTTGTCCAGTGAGGACATCGCTAAGATGCCGGCAGGCTTATACCGTGAAGGTTTCGAGTATTATGGGAAAACGCACTACCACCCTAATTCAACGCCCCGCTATACCACCAGCAGCCTGATGGATTTGATGGCGTTTGACGCCACCGATCATATTGATCTTATTCAGCAACCTTTATTAATGATTGCCGGTTCCGAGGCTGACACCCTGTATATGACCGAACAGGCATTTGGAAAAGCCACCGGCACGCAAAATAAAAAGTTGCTGAAAATAAAGGGAGCAAGCCATATCGAAACCTATTGGAAGCAGCCCTACGTCAATCAAATTTCTGCCGATCTGACAGGCTTCTATAACAAAGAGCTGTGATCCTGACAGGGGTCCCGCCTATTAACCGGCTAAAAAAGGCGCTTTCAATGCAAAGAAAGAGGATCTGTTTCGGGCTGTTACTGTCTCTTAATACCTTTTCCTCATGGGCAGAACAGCGCAACGACTGCATACCCGTCAATCCAGCCGTTACCCGCAGTGCGGTTTATGGCTCGCCCGACCATTTTACCGGGCGCGTTCGCGTTGATGCGTTATTCAAGGCAGACCGCGATATCAGCGTCTCTGCCGCCTGCGTCACTTTCGCACCGGGAGCCCGCTCAGCATGGCATACGCATCCGGCTGGCCAGCGGCTGATCGTCACCTCCGGCACAGGCCTTACTCAGCAGGAGGGGCAGCCCGTGCAGGTTATTCACCCTGGTGACGTGATTTTCTGTCCGCCGGGCGTCAGGCACTGGCACGGCGCTGCGCCCGGCAGTGCCATGACGCATCTGGCGGTCACCGGCGTAGTCAATGGACACAGCGTTAATTGGATGGAAAAGGTGACAGATGAACAATATCACGCGCGTTAAAACGGCGGCGGCGGCGGCGCTCACCCTGATGAGCAGTTATTCAACGTCGGATGCAGCCACCCTCCGGCCGGAGGGTACCGATAGTCATGCTCAGCAAAAGGTGAGCGACAGGCTTTCAGCACGGCAGCAGTTTATTCCACTGATAGCCTGCTACATGGCAAGCAGCAGGATGGACAAGCTCAATACGGCTCTCAATCAGGGGCTTGATGCCGGACTGACGGTTAATGAAATCAAAGAAATTCTGGTACAGCTCTACGCCTATACCGGCTTCCCACGTAGTCTCAATGCTCTCACCGAACTGATGAAGGTTATCGACTCTCGTCAACAGCGCGGCATACGGGACGAACAGGGTAAGGAGCCTGCCGCCCTTGTTCCGGTGGGTGATGAGCTAAGACGCGTTGGCCTGGCGAACCAGACAAAAATTGCGGGTACTGCGGTAAAAGGGCCTCTGTTTGAATTTGCCCCGGTGATTAATCAGTTTTTACAAACGCACCTTTTCGGCGATATTTTTGCGCGTGATAACCTCGACTGGCAGAGCCGTGAACTGGCAACGGTGGGGGCTTTAGCCGCTACGTCGGGCGTGGAGGCGCAGCTGCTGTCGCATATGCGCGGCAGTCTGCGGGTCGGGCTGACGCACGGGCAGCTGCGCCAGCTGGTACAGGTTTTGCGTGAACACGGTGAAAATGATGCCGCAACGCGTGCCGATCTTGCACTGCAACAGGCGTCAAGGTAATCGATAAAGCACTGTCGGCATAAAGGATTATGCCGCACTGGATGTCATTAAAACACGTAAAAACAGCCCGCCCGTCACTCCAGTTCGGTCAAACTTTTATTGATGAAACCCCAATAGCTGAAGGCATTACCGCTATTTGGTTACCGGGCCATACGGGATACCGAATCAATTCGGGCGATCGATGCCTTCTGATATGGGGAGATACCGACCGCTTCCCACACGTCTAGTCAGCCTACCCATCGGTTTCCATTGTGTTTGACGTCGATCCCGTTCTGGCCGAAGAAACGCGGAAAACAATCCTGGAACAGGCTGTCAGGGAAAACTGGTCGTTGCAGGCATGCATTCAGGCATGACAGGGTTCGCTGACATTCTCATGGCTGAGGGTGGATACCCTATTTCCTACCCTGAAGAATGAATGATTGCACTCCCCCCCTTTTTATTCAACGAGATTGATGCCCTAAATTCATCACTTCAAGCCGCTTCAATACTTTTATCGCCATCATCCGACGACCGGGAAATGCAACGGCGGTAAAGCCTGCACTTGTTATATTTTTGTTGGCGCTCATCCTGCTGGCCATTCGCCAGTCGATGGCCTTTTCTGGTGCAATGAGAGGCATATATTCCTCTGCGTTTTACGCTATTATAGCGAGGCACTCATATAGTGGACAAAATTCGCTTGATTCATCTGCCGTTTTTGACAATTAACGTTGTCTTACAACACACTGTAAATCCGTTCTTATTTTTAACAGGAGAAAAGCCCATTGGAAGCCAGCGCGATCTACAGTCTCTTCATCATTGGTTCAGTGCTGGTCGCCGCGAGCATACTGCTTAGCTCCTTTTCGTCGAAGCTTGGGATCCCCATACTGGTTATTTTCCTCGCACTTGGCATGCTGGCTGGCGTTGACGGTATCGGCGGCATCGCCTTTGATAATTATCCCGCAGCATACCTGATCAGCAATCTGGCCCTGGCCGTGATCCTGCTTGACGGCGGGATGCGCACCCAGGCCAGTTCTTTTCGCGTAGCGTTAGGCCCCGCGCTCTCCCTGGCGACAGTAGGCGTGCTGATCACCGCCGGACTGACCGGGCTGGCCGCCGCGTGGCTGTTCGACCTCAATCTGCTCAATGGTTTCCTGGTCGGTGCTATCATTGGCTCTACCGACGCCGCGGCCGTATTCTCACTGCTGGGCGGAAAGGGCCTTAATGAGCGCGTCAGCGCCACGCTGGAAATTGAATCAGGCAGCAACGATCCGATGGCGGTCTTTCTTACCATTACCCTTATTGAGATGATCCAGCAGGGGCAAACCGGGCTTAGCTGGATGTTCGTCGTTCATCTGGTACAGCAGTTCGGACTAGGAATTGTGCTTGGCCTGGGCGGCGGCTGGGCGCTGCTACAGGTCATTAACCGCGTATCCTTAGCCAGCGGCCTCTACCCTTTGCTGGCCGTCAGCGGCGGCATTCTGGTTTTCTCACTCACCACAGTGCTGGAAGGCAGCGGTATTCTTGCCGTCTACCTGTGTGGTTTTATTCTGGGCAACCGCCCCATCCGTAACCGGCATGGGATCCTGCAAACGTTTGATGGCATGGCGTGGTTGAGTCAAATCGGTATGTTTCTGGTGCTGGGCCTGCTGGTTAACCCTGCCGACCTGTGGAATATCGCGCTGCCTGCCACCCTGCTTTCGCTCTGCCTGATCCTGGTGGCTCGCCCGCTTTCCGTTATCATCGGGCTGTTACCCTTCCGTGGATTTAATATTCGCGAACGCCTTTTCATCAGCTGGGTGGGGCTGCGTGGAGCCTTACCCATTATCCTCGCGGTCTTTCCGATGATGGCGGGCTTGCCGCATGCGTCACTGTTTTTCAACATCGCCTTCTTCATCGTACTGGTTTCACTGATGGTCCAGGGAACGTCGCTCGGATGGGCTGCGCATAAGGCTCGAGTGGTGGTTCCCCCACTGGCTTCACCCATATCTCGTATCGGGCTGGATATTCACCCCGAAAATCCCTGGGAGCAGTTTGTGTACCAGCTCAGCGCGGATAAGTGGTGCATTGGCGCGGCCCTGCGCGACCTGCGTATGCCGCGTGAAACGCGGATCGCCGCCCTGTTTCGCGATAACCTGCTGCTCCATCCGACCGGCAGCACTCGCCTGAAAGAAAATGATGTGCTGTGCGTCATTGGTCGGGAGTGCGATCTTGCCGCGCTGGGTAAACTGTTTAGCCAGTCGCCTCCGGTGTCATTAGACCAGCGTTTCTTTGGTGACTTTATTCTGCAGGCGGATGCCCTACTACAGGATGTTTCACAAATATACGGCATTGAGCTGGATGAAGGCACGGATCTCCGGCAAACGCTCGGCCAACTGGTTTCCGGCATTATCGGCGGTGCGCCGGTGGTGGGCGACCAGGTGGAGTGGAAAAATATGCTGTGGACGGTAGCCGAAAAGGAAGCTAATGAAATCATCAAGATCGGCGTCAAGGTACAGGAAGAGTAGCCCTTAAACCGTACTCTATTTCCTCATATTATTAACAAGCCGCCCTCTGAAACCGCCCATTTTTCCGGCGGTTTTTTTCTTTTATCTTATTGTCAAAGAAGCTTATTTTACTACTCATTTAACGCAGCCTTTAATTATTTAACAGAGATTTATCTTTAATTAACGCCTTGCGTTCTTTTAGGAATTTCCTGTATTAACGAAAACTGTCTACTGCTGCATACTGGCCTCTTTATAATGTGGCAAAACAATAAATGACCCGGCTATTTTAGCCTTGTCAATTTTCGACCTTTGGCAAAACGCGCCTCTCAAGACCGGTTCGTCAATCCGAGGATGTAATATAACGGCTTCCGACCCATACATTATCTTACACAGCCCGATGTTCCTTCATCAAAGAGAGCATAGATTATGACAAGTACTCTGGTAATAAAAGACAGCCGCCGAACATTAAGCGGCTCGCAAAAAAATGTCATTGCCAAAGTCGCGCTAAGTTTATCAGATTTGTTCTCAATCAATTTAGCCCTCTTCCTCTCCGTCGTCACCGTCAAAGTAATCTGGGGAAAGCTGGATATATTCATTCCAGACCAGCAAATAGAAATCCGCTTTATTACTCAAGCCGCCATGTCCCTGTTATGTATTTCCTGGTTCTGGATACGGCTACGTCACTATACTTATCGCAAACCCTTTTGGTTTGAATTAAAAGAAATTATCAAAACGCTCGTTATCTTTTCTTTATTAGATTTGGCACTGATTGCGTTTTCAAAATGGGACTTCTCACGCACGCTGTGGAGCTTTACCTGGATGTACGCGCTGATCCTCGTGCCGCTTCTGCGTTCGTGCGTCAAAAACACTATCCTTAAAATCGGCCACTGGCAGAAACATACCATTATCATTGGCTGCGGCAGAAATGCCCATGAGGCTTTCGCGGCATTGCAAAGTGAAGAACTGCTCGGTTATGACGTCAAGGCGTTTGTCGCGCCGGCGGACAGTGCGGCGATTGGGGACAGCTTTAACGGCATCCCGGTCATTGGCCACCAGGATATACTCTGGGAAACGGTTGATCTTGATAATACCCAGTTTATTGTAGCGGTCGAAAACGAACAGCGTGCCATGCGCGACCGATGGTTAAAGCTGCTCTCCAGTAAGAAGTGCCGTTCTGTTTCCGTGGTTCCCACACTGCGCGGCGTACCGCTTTATGGCACGGACATGTCGTTTGTCTTCAGCCATGAAGTGATGTTGCTACGCGTCAGTAATAACCTGGCAAAGCGCTCCTCGCGCTTTCTGAAGCGTACCTTCGATATTATCGTTGCCTCCCTGCTGCTGCTCTTTCTTGCTCCGGTCTTTGGGGTCATCTGTTGGTTGGTCAGCCGCGATCGAGGCAGCCCGATATATGGCCATGAGCGAATTGGGCAGGATGGGAAGAAATTCAAATGCCTGAAGTTCCGCTCAATGGTGATGAACGCCTCGGAGGTACTGGAAAATCTCCTGGCGACGGACGAGGAGGCGCGTAAAGAATGGGATAAAGACTTCAAGCTGAAAAACGATCCGCGCGTCACGAAAATCGGCGCGCTAATGCGCAAAACCAGCCTGGATGAACTGCCGCAGCTGTGGAATGTGATCCGCGGAGACATGAGCCTGGTGGGTCCACGTCCGGTGATCGAAGCCGAGCTGGAGCGTTATGCCGGGGATGTCGATTATTATTTGATGGCGAAGCCTGGCATGACGGGGCTATGGCAGGTGAGTGGGCGCAACGATATCGACTACGACACGCGCGTCTATTTTGATTCCTGGTATGTAAAAAACTGGGCGCTGTGGACCGATATCGCCATTTTATTTAAAACCGTTGGCGTGGTACTGCGCCGCGACGGGGCTTACTAAATTATCCTGCACACAACGACCCACGGTTATGCCTTCACGCCAGGCATAACCGCTGCTGTATGCAGCCACTATCCTAAATTCCCGCTTTTCTTTTTCATCAGTTAACTCTACCCTGTCAGGCTTGCTTTAATCCGGACACGACCTTTGCCATGCGAAACTTTACTCTGCTACTGCTCAGCCTGATCCTGCTTGCTCCGCTGGGAATCGATCTCTATCTGCCCACGTTGCCTGATATCGCCCTCGGGCTGAACACGCCGGTCACCACCATCCAGACCACCATTCCACTTTTCCTGCTGGTGATGGGCCTGGGACAAATTATTTCTGGCCCGCTGGTCGATAATTTCGGTCGCAAACCCATCGCGCTGATCGGCCTGCTGCTTTACGTTGCCGGAAGCGCGCTGGCTGCGACCGCCAGCGGCTGGCCGCAATTTCTTTGTGCGCGCATCATTCAGGGTTGTGCCGTGTGCTGCACCGCCGTGGTTGCCTTCAGCGGCGTCCGCGATAGGCTGGACGGTGATGACGCGGCGCGTGCCTATGGCTTCCTGAATGGGGCGTTGAATATCGTTCCTGCGCTGGCACCCATGCTGGGCGGGGTTCTGGCTGATGCGTTTGGCTGGCGGGCAAATTTCTGGTTTCTGGCGGCCTACGCCGTGTTTATCGCCGCTCTGATAGCGCTCTTCCTGCCGGAAACGCGCCCTCTTGATACGCAAAAGGTTAAGGGTCTGCCCTTAGCGCAGTACTGGAATATCCTACGGCAGCCGCGATTCCTCGCCTTTGCCTTTGCCAATGCCGGGGCGCTCGGTATGGTACTGACCTATGTCTCCCTGGCCCCGCATGTGCTGATGACCGAAGGTCAGCTCAGCGCCCTGCAATTTTCGATGGTTTTTGGGGCCAACGGCTTCTGGATCATGCTGGTCAGCGTGCTGGTCAATAAAATTATTCGTCGTGTGGGCCGCCCATTCTGCCTGGCGACGGGCGCAGTGGCCATGACAACGGGTGCCGTCGTGCTGATGGCCGGGGTGCTACTGCTACCCGGAAGCTGGCAGACACATTGGCTGCTTTATATGCTGCCGGTCGCTATCGCCGTGGCCGGTCTGGCATTTATCGTCGGTCCGGCCACCAGCTATGCCCTGGAGCCGTACCAGCAGCAGGCAGGTGTTGCTTCCGCGCTGGCTGGCTGTATTCAAATGGCGGGAGGCGCATCGGCAGGTTTGATAGCGATGACACTTCCCGTGGCGGAAAAATCAGCCCTCGGACTGGTGATGGTCGTCGGGGCGCTGCTGGCGCTGGTCGCCTGGCGCGTGAGTCAATCGGTACGCGGTACGCTGACCTCGCTCTAGCCTACTCTGTCTGCACCGGCACCCTCTGGGCGAGCGCACACATCAGCTCATAGCCCACGGTGCCGGATGCTGACGCCACGTCATCAATTTTGACGCTGTTCCCCCAAAGCTCAACCTGACTGCCAATGCCCGCCTGCGGGCACGGCGTCAAATCAACCGTTATCATATCCATTGAAACAGCCCCCACAACCTGGGTCATTTCCCCATCAACCCTGATTGGGGTGCCGGTGGGAGCATGACGCGGATAGCCGTCGGCATAGCCGCACGCCACCACGCCAATACGCTGACTGCCGCTCGCGCGATAGCGGCTGCCGTAGCCCACGCAGGAACCGGCAGCGAGCTGCTGTACGCCGATGATTTCGCTGGTGAGGGTCATGACCGGCTGCAGCCCACTCCCGGCAATATCCTGCCACCTGCCGCTGGGGGAAGCGCCATACAAAATAATACCGGGACGAACCCAGTCATGATGCGTCTGTGGATGCCATAGCGTGGCGGCCGAGTTAGCCAGCGAACGAGGGCATTCAAGCCCTTCTGCTGCCTGTTCAATCCGCTTCAGCGGTTCGGCAACGCCTTCCGTGCTTTCAGCGTCAGCAAAGTGTGCCATCAGCGTCAGCTCGCCAACATTTTTCAGCGAGCGCAGCTTCTGCCAGGCGTTATTAACCTGTTCGGGCTGGAAACCAAGCCGGTTCATGCCGCTGTTCATCTTGAGATAAATATCTAACGGTGCCGAAAGCTTTGCCTCTGCCAACGCCTTGATCTGCCAGTTGCTGTGCACGCTGGTTGTCAGACGATAACGGTCGAGGATCTCCAGATCGGCCGGGTGGAAAAAACCTTCCAGTAAAAGAATGGGTTTTTTCCAGCCGCGCTCACGCAGCAGTATCGCTTCTTCAAGGTTGAGCAAGGCAAAACCATCGGTTTCAGCCAGGCTTTGCCACACGCGGTCAATACCATGACCATAAGCGTTAGCTTTGACCACCGACCACAGGCGTGAACCGCCGGCGGCCTGCCGCGCTATTGCCAGGTTTTGCCGCAACGCGGCGCGGTTTATCGTTGCGACAATCGGACGAGACATACCCTCTCCTTGTAGAGTTTTGCGATGAGTTAACCAACGTTGACACCGTGAAGCGCACGTACGGGGGCCGGATAAAATCCCGGCAGATAGCGTATAACCGACAGGTCGTCAGCAGAAATAGCCGGAGTACGCCCGGAGATAATGTCTGCCAGCAGCTGACCAGAACCACAGGCCATAGTCCAGCCAAGAGTACCATGACCGGTATTAAGGTACAGATTTTTCAACGGGGTACGGCCAACCACGGGCGTGCCATCCGGGGTCATCGGGCGCAGGCCGCTCCAGAACGTTGCCCGGCCGATATCTCCTCCGTGCGGATAGAGATCGCGAACGACCATCTCCAGCGTTTTGCGGCGTGCGGGCAACAGCTGCGTGTTGAAACCGACAATTTCTGCCATGCCCCCAACGCGAATGCGGTTGTCAAAACGAGTGATGGCCACTTTATAGGTCTCATCAAGCACGGTCGACAGCGGCGCGGCCTTTTCATCGGTAATCGGGATGGTCAGCGAGTAGCCCTTCAGAGGGTAGACCGGGATTTTAACAATATGATTGAGCAATTCGGTAGAGAATGAACCTAACGCCACAACATAGGCATCGGCGGTCACCCGTTCGCTGCCGCATTGTACGCCGCATATTTGGTTGGCGTCCTGTAACAGCGCATCAACCGGCGTGTTGAAACGAAAGTGTACCCCGGCAGCCATCGCCATTTCTGCCAGTCGTTGAGTGAAAAGCTGGCAGTCTCCGGTTTCATCGTTAGGTAAGCGTAACCCTCCGCTCAGTTTGTGCTGCGAAGCGGCCAGCGCAGGCTCCGCCTCGATCAGCTGCGCCGCCTCGAGCAGCTGGTATGGAACTCCCGCTTCGCGCAATACCGCGATGTCTTTCGCGGCGCTTTCGAACTGCTGCGCAGTGCGGAACAGCTGCAGCGTTCCCCCCTGGCGACCTTCATAAGCAATACCGGTCTGCTCGCGTAACGCTTTAAGGCAATCGCGACTGTATTCTGCAATACGCACCATACGACTTTTATTTTGCTGATAGTGGCGCATATCGCAGTTTCGTAGCATCTGCCACATCCATTCCAGCTGGTAACGGCTTCCGTCAAGACGGATTGCTAACGGTGCATGGCGCTGGAACATCCATTTCACAGCCTTGAGCGGCACGCCGGGCGCAGCCCAGGGGGCGGCATAGCCAGGAGATATTTGTCCGGCATTTCCGGCGCTGGTTTCCAGCGCCGGAGCGGGCTGACGGTCAATCACCGTGACTTCATGGCCAGCCTGAGCCAGATACCAGGCGCTTGCAACGCCAACCACTCCACTACCCAGAATGACAACACGCATACCGACCTCATCAGGTTCAAGATAGAATAATCTGCTGAGATTCTCACCAAGAGATGGATAAATACACCAAAGTGAAAGGCTCAAAGCAGCTGATATTTTTCAAGTATTCTTCACATTAAAGCGACGTGAAAACAACATTGGCCCGTCAATTAAGTCGTAAATACTCAATTAAGGTGTTTTGCAGCATAGAATGTTTTACAAAAAGTCTATATTCCCAGGCGTCAGCATATTCTCTCTTAAATCATAAAAGAGCGATAAAACAGGATATTATCCTGAAACATAAGGCTAAAACTGCCTCTAACCTTATGCGGTGATCTTTTTTTTCTCACAGCTGCATTTTTTATCGGAAATTTCCGTTGTTTTCACGAGAGGGATAAGAGACAGTGAACTAATATTGAGACAATGGGTTTACTTCAAGGCTAAGTTAGCGCTGCGATAACGGGCTGGCTGGTCGTTCTGCAAACGGACCTTTTCTTGCCCGCCGGTCCGGATTTGTAAAAAGGAGTGCGCTATGACTACGATTTTTGACCTTCCTGTTAAGGACAATCAACGACTCAATGATGGACCAGACTGGACCTTTGACCTGCTTGACGTTTACCTTAAAGAGATCGACCGTGTAGCAAAACTCTATCGGCTGGAAACCTACCCCCATCAGATTGAGCTGATCACCTCTGAACAAATGATGGATGCCTATTCCAGCGTGGGTATGCCAATAAACTATGCCCACTGGTCCTTCGGCAAAAAATTTATTGAAACAGAGCAGCGCTATAAGCATGGGCAGCAGGGCCTGGCATATGAAATTGTCATTAACTCCAATCCCTGTATCGCTTATCTGATGGAAGAAAATACCATGACGATGCAGGCGCTGGTGATGGCGCACGCCTGTTACGGCCACAACTCTTTCTTCAAAAATAATTATCTGTTTCGCAGCTGGACCGATGCCGGTTCAATTGTTGATTACCTTATCTTCGCACGTAACTATATTTCTCAGTGTGAGGAGCGGTATGGCATCGAGCAGGTGGAACGTCTGCTTGATTCCTGCCACGCGCTGATGAACTACGGCGTTGACCGCTATAAACGTCCGCAAAAAATTTCACTGCTGGAAGAGAAGGCGCGCCAGCAAAGCCGTGAGGAGTATCTGCAAAGCCAGGTCAATATGCTGTGGCGCACCCTCCCGCGCCGTGAGCATGAAGAAACGCCGCATGCCAGCGCACGTTACCCGGCCGAGCCGCAGGAAAACCTGCTTTATTTCATGGAAAAAAATGCTCCCCTGCTGGAACCCTGGCAGCGAGAATGCCTGCGCATTGTGCGAAAAGTAAGCCAGTATTTCTATCCGCAGAAGCAAACCCAGGTTATGAATGAGGGCTGGGCGACATTCTGGCATTACACAATCCTCAACCATCTTTATGATGAAGGGAAAGTGACGGAGCGCTTTATGCTGGAGTTTTTACACAGCCATACCAACGTGATATTTCAGCCCCCCTATAACAGCCAGTGGTATAACGGGATTAATCCTTATGCACTTGGGTTCGCCATGTTCCAGGACATTAAGCGAATTTGTCAGCAGCCTACTGAAGAAGATCGCCACTGGTTCCCTGATATTGCGGGCTCGAACTGGCTGGATACCCTGCACTTCGCCATGCGCGAATTTAAAGATGAAAGTTTCATCAGCCAGTTTCTGTCGCCGAAAGTCATGCGTGACCTGCGGCTGTTTACCGTCATGGATGATGACCGCAATAATTATCTGGAAATTTCCGCCATTCATGATGAGGCCGGTTATCGCGCCGTTCGCCAACAGCTGTCCGCTCAGTATAATTTGAGTAATCTGGAACCTAACATTCAGGTATATGACGTGGATTTACGCGGTGACCGCTCTTTAACGCTGCGCTATGTCCCTCACAAGCGCACGCCGCTGGATAACAGTCGACGTGAAGTGCTGAAACACGTGCATCGACTGTGGGGCTTTGATATTAAACTTGAACAGCAGAATGAGGATGGCAGCGTTGAGAGTCTCGACCGTTGTCCACCCCGGCCGGGTGCGACGCTGGGCATTTAAAGCGTAAATCCACTAACTCTGTGAGATGAGTAGCGCGGACTCATCTCACAGCCGTTAAGCCATTAGCGGGCTGGGAGCAGCTCGGTTGGCATACTGACCTGCATGCCGTGCCAGATCTCACCGCTTCGGCGGCCGTAGTCACGAACGCTGTCAACGATCAGTTCGTACTGTTTGGTATGCAGAATATTCAGAAGCTGCTGATAAAAACCTTGAGCAAGGCGGCGCGCCTCGGGATTCGAGAAGTAGTGACGACCCACCCGGGTATAGAGCCCTTTCAACCCGTTAAGGATCAGACCATAAATAGGGTTACCTGAAGCAAATGCCAGCCCGCGGAAAATACTGTAGTCAAGGCGCGTATAGGCTTCAGCTTGATCCTCAACCTCGTTTGCCGTTTCCAGCACCTCGCGCGCTTTATCAGGATAGGTTCGGATAGCGCGGCGGATAAAGATTGAAGAGATGTTGGTGCGTACGGACAGCAGATTATCGATCAGCTGCGGTACGCTGTCGTGGTCAAGGCGTGCCAGCGTTTCAAGGATACTCAGCCCGGACGTTTCCCAGAAGTTGTTCACCTTCGTTGGCTTGCCGTGTTGTATCGTCAGCCAGCCGTCACGCGCGAGTCGCTGCAAAACTTCACGTAAGGTTGTCCGGGTAACGCCTATCAGTTCGGAGAGTTCACGTTCTGCGGGCAGAATCGATCCCGGAGGGAAGCGACTGTTCCAGATACTTTCAATAATATACTCTTCCGCGAACCCCGCCGGGCTCTGCGCCTTAATGACCATAGCGTTCTCTTTCCGTTACGTTTATAACTTGAAAATTGCCTTCATCATAACAGAGGCCCCCGGCATCACCTAACCAGCCATTCGGCCAAAAGGAGATCGCTGACAAAATTCAGATATTTTATCTCTTCCGGTGCGGTTACCCTGCGCGAAACGCATGCGCCCAATGACGAAATAAACCGCGCAGGAACCCGGATATCAATTTATTTAAGTTTATTTGAGACTTAAATTTGATTCAGGTAGGATGGCACGCCGCCGCTTTTGGTTTAAACTGCCGGGTAAACGCCTCTTATAACGGACTGACTCATGTTGAGATATCTTAATCGCTGTTCTAAAGGCCGGGGAGCCTGGCTTT
The DNA here is from genome assembly GCF_000026185.1 of Erwinia tasmaniensis Et1/99. Classification (NCBI taxonomy): domain Bacteria; kingdom Pseudomonadati; phylum Pseudomonadota; class Gammaproteobacteria; order Enterobacterales; family Erwiniaceae; genus Erwinia; species Erwinia tasmaniensis. The sequence continues at coordinate 1,749,165 of NC_010694.1, read as the reverse complement.
TGTTAGCACTGACCGCTTTTGCGTTGGAAATGAGCGCACTCTTTTTTCAACACGTTATGCAGCTCCCTCCCTGCGTAATGTGTATTTATGAGCGCTGCGCCCTGTTTGGCGTGATGGGCGCGGGCATCGTTGGTGCCATTGCGCCAAAAACACCGCTACGCTGGGCCGCTATTTTGCTGTGGCTTTACGGTGCCTGGGAAGGACTGCGCCTTTCATGGGAACACACGATGATGCAGCTGCACCCTTCCCCTTTCGTTACCTGTGATTTTGCTGCTCGCTTCCCGTCCTGGTTACCCCTGGATAAATGGTTACCCTCGGTGTTTGTGGCCAGTGGCGACTGCGCGGTGAAATCCTGGTCGTTCCTCACGCTTTCGATGCCACAGTGGATGGCGGGCATCTTCGCGGCCTACCTCGCGGTTGCCGTACTGATACTGATCGCTCAGGCATTTGTCACTAAAAAGCGCGATCTGTTCTCGCGCTAAATGCCCGCTGGGGCCGATCGATGCCCGGCCCCAGCAACCGCCGCTTTAAGGCATTACGCCAAGCCTGACGTAGAGTTATTTTCCGTACCAGCGTGGGCGGTTGATAATATGCTCTTCCCAGTCAACCACCTCACTTTCAGGCACCGCGATATGGCGCACGGAAATGCGTGCGGCGTGCATGGCCGCACGCGACCCACTACGCAAGGGATGCCAGGGTGGCAGGGTTTTCCCTTCGGCGAGAACGCGATAAGCACAGCTTGGCGGCAGCCACTGGAAACCCGGCAAATTTTCACGGGTGAGCTTAATGCAATCTTCTTCTAATTCAAATCGCTGCTCATAGTTGCGGCATTGACAGGTCTTAATATTGAGCTGATTACAGGCCACGTTGGTGAAATAGATCTCATCCGTATCGGCGTCCTGCAACTTATTCAGACAACATTGACCACAACCATCACATAAGGATTCCCACTCCTCGTCGCTCATTTTCTCCAGCGTTTTATGTTGCCAGAAAGGTTTATCAGTCATGGTAGCATCCGGTAAAATTAAAAACCCGCACCTTATAAGGGGTTTGGGCATAAGATGCAAGCCCTACAGCACCCGCGTTGAAATGCTACGTTCGCCTAGTGAAAGCTGCAGTTTATCGCCAGACAGCATCGGGCCAACGCCCGCCGGAGTGCCGGTCAGGATAACGTCCCCGGCCCGCAGGGTGAAATAGCGACTCATATAGGCAATTAGCGGCAGGATCTTGTGGATCATATCGGCGGTACTGCCGTGCTGACGAACTTCGCCGTTAACCTTCAGCTGAAGCGCTACGCTCTGGGGATCGTGAGTAAATTCGTTCGCCGGTATAAAGCCCGACAACGGACAAGAGTTATCAAAACCTTTGGCTTTTTCCCACGGCTGCCCGGCCTGCTTACATCCGGTCTGCACCTCACGGAGCGTGAGATCGAGCGCAACGCCATAACCGGCGATAGCCTGCTCAACATGCCGTTCGCTGGCCTGTTTAAGCGTAGAGCCAATCAGCACCGCCAGTTCGATCTCATGATGTACGGCACCAAAGTCATCCGGAATTGACAGAGGCTGGCGGAGATCGCACATCGCCGTTTCCGGTTTGATAAACAGTACCGGCTCCGCCGGAGTGGCACTGCCCATCTCTTTAATATGCTGGGCATAATTACTGCCTACGCATACCACCTTACTTACCGGAAAATCCAACAGTGCGCCTTGCCAGTTATGGTGCTGATACATGCTGTTCCCCTGTCTGATTGATGACGTTGGCCGGCACGCTGCCGGCGCGTACTTGACGAATATTCTGAAAATAACGCCATTTAGCGTTATTTTCGGTGAGTGACGATCAGCCGTTCAGGGGCTAGCCCCTGCCAGATTTAAAATTAAGCGCGCAGCTGTCTGCCGATGAGAAAGGGGGGCTGAAAATAACCGATTAAACCTTATTGGCATCACTAAGATGTATCTTAAGCAAACTTTCCAACGGTGGCGGCAGCTGCAAATAAAACCCCTCTTCCCGCAACGCGGTTTTCACTTTTTTAATGTCGGCCCCTACCAGCTTTTTGCTGCCGTCCAGCGGCAGTATCATCGCCAGCTTAGGTTTGCCAAATCCTTTAAGGAGAGCTTCAGGTACGCGCGAGAAATCGTCTTTTTTTTCAACATAAAGATAGGTTTGGTCGCGCTGAGGACTTCTGTAGATCACACAAAACATGTTTTTACTCGAATTAACCAGTTGGTAGCTTGCCTGAATATAACAGTAACTATAACATGCTTGCAGAACTTCTTAATATTACCTGTCCGGATGGGACGCCGTAATGGCATATTTATCCGTGATGAGAAATAACAGGACAGAGCGGGACAGATGTCACAATCGCCAATCGAGTTGAAGGGCAGCAGTTTTACGCTGTCGGTTATTCATTTACATCACACGGATCCTGCCATCGTGCGAAATGCGCTTGAGGAAAAGGTCAGTCAGGCACCTGCTTTTCTGAAAAATGCGCCCGTTGTTATCAATGTTGCCGCCCTCAGCCGCGAGATAAACTGGCGGCAAATGCAGCAGGCTATACTGGCGACCGGTCTTCATATCGTCGGCGTTAGCGGTTGTAAAGATGAGCGGTTAAAACAGACCATCGCGCGTTCCGGCTTGCCCGTGCTGAATGAAGGCAAAGAGCAGAAAAACAGTGCCGACACACCCCCTATTGCTGCTTTGCCTGTACAAACGACAGCTAAAACACGGCTTATTTCTACGCCGGTGCGTTCTGGCCAGCAAATTTACGCCAAAGATTGCGATCTGATCATTACCAGCAGTGTCAGTGCCGGCGCTGAACTGATCGCCGACGGTAACATCCATATCTATGGGATGATGCGCGGCCGTGCACTTGCTGGAGCAAATGGCGATAAGAACTGCCAGATTTTTTGTACCAGCCTATCCGCGGAGCTGGTGTCCATTGCCGGTAATTACTGGATTATGGATCAGATCCCGGCAGAATTTTTTGGAAAAGCGTCGCGTCTTTGTCTTCAAGATGGCGCATTGACAATCCAGGCATTGAACTGAGCCATGCTCACCAGCTTTTTCTTTTTTAAGGAAATCACTATATGGCACGCATAATTGTTGTTACATCGGGTAAGGGAGGCGTGGGTAAAACTACGTCCAGCGCGGCCATCGCTACCGGTCTTGCTCAGAAAGGTAAAAAGACCGTTGTTATCGATTTCGATATCGGTCTGCGTAATCTTGATCTGATCATGGGCTGTGAGCGCCGTGTCGTTTATGACTTTGTTAACGTCATCCAGGGTGATGCCACCCTGAATCAGGCGCTGATCAAAGACAAGCGCACCGAGAATCTTTTTATTCTTCCTGCCTCACAAACGCGTGACAAAGACGCTTTAACGCGTGATGGCGTAGAGAAAGTATTAGAGGACCTGAACAAGATGGAGTTTGACTTCATCGTTTGCGACTCGCCGGCGGGCATTGAAACCGGTGCGTTGATGGCGTTGTACTTCGCCGATGAAGCCATTATTACTACCAACCCGGAAGTCTCTTCCGTACGTGACTCTGACCGCATTCTTGGCATTCTCTCTTCTAAGTCTCGCCGGGCAGAAAACGGTCAGGATGCGATTAAAGAGCATCTGTTACTGACCCGTTACAACCCGGGACGTGTTAATCGTGGTGACATGCTCAGCATGGAAGACGTGCTGGAAATACTGCGTATTCCTCTGGCCGGTGTTATTCCAGAAGATCAGTCCGTGTTACGCGCATCAAACCAGGGTGAGCCGGTTATCCTTGATGCTGAGTCAGATGCAGGTAAAGCCTATTCTGATACCGTCGACCGTCTTCTTGGAGAAGAACGTCCCTTCCGCTTCATTGAAGAAGAGAAGAAGGGTTTCCTGAAACGCCTGTTTGGGGGATAAACCATGGCCTTACTCGATTTCTTTTTATCCCGTAAAAAGAGCACAGCCAATATAGCCAAGGAGCGGCTACAGATTATTGTGGCGGAACGCAGAAGGGGTGACTGTGAGCCCCACTATCTGCCACAGCTGAAAAGGGATATTTTGGAAGTGATCTGTAAATATGTAAAAATTGACCCAGAAATGCTGAGCGTTAAGCTGGATCAAAAAGACGACGACATCTCTATTCTTGAGCTGAACGTTACGCTGCCTGAATCAGAAGCGGAAGAAGTGCATAAATGATCTCTTCCTGCTCATGATATTCCCCTGCCTCAGCAGGGGAAATTTCGCTGAATCAGTGTGTCGCCAGGATCTCTGCGATACCTGAGCCCAGCAGCGCGCCACGCCAGCCGTCGACCAGTTCGGGCTTACCCCGCTGGGGTTTCAGCTGCCAGTGCCAGCTTAGTAGCTGATTAATCTGACGCCTCGATGCCAACAATTCCTGGCTGACCCCATGCTCTTCCGCCGCTTCAGCCACCAGGCCTTTCAGGCTTTTAAATACCTGCTTATACTGTGGATAATCAATAAGATTAGCTACCGGCTGCGGTAACTGCTCCTCATTCAATGCTTCCGCCTCGGCGATCTTGGCCAACAGCATCTTGCCGTGGAAACGAATTTCCTGCCCTGATAGCCCTAAATGATCCAGCTCACCCAGTGAGCCAGGCATAAAGCGTGCGACCTTCCACAGATTTTCCTCACGCACAACAAAGTTGACCGCCATATCTTTTTCTCGCGCTGTTTCCAGTCGCCATGCGGCCATCAGGCGTAATGCGGCCAGCTGACGAGGGCGCAGCTGCCAGGCGTTGGCGATCTCCCGGTAGGCTTCCTGTGGGTCCAGCACGGTGGTGCGGCGCTGACAGAGCAGACGGCACTCGTCGAGCGCTGCGGCCATCTGGCCTGCCGATTCCGCCTCAGCCACCAGCTTGCCGGCAATCGGCAGTAAATAGAACACATCCGCCGCCGCATACTGGCACTGCTTTTCGCTTAATGGGCGAGCCAGCCAGTCGGTACGTGATTCGCTCTTATCCAGGGCGATCCCGGTAAAGGATTCTACAACGGTGGCAAAACCACAGGATAGCGGACGTCCGCTAAACGCGGCAAGGATCTGCGTATCAATCATCGGCTGAGGCAACACGCCAAACTCATGGCAGAACACCTCCAGATCTTCACTGCCGGCATGCAGGTATTTGATGACTTTCTGATCCTGAAGGAGTTCGCTGAAAGGCGTCCAGTCGGTAATGGGGAGTGGGTCAATCAGGGAGATAGTTTCACCATCGTACAGCTGAATCAGCCCCAGACGAGGATAGTAAGTGCGAGTGCGCACAAATTCAGTGTCCAGCGCCAGGGCCGGCACCTGGCGGGCGCGCTGGCAGGCTTCGGACAACGCGGCGTTAGTGGTGATCATGGTGTAATTCAAGTTAACGTTCTCTCGCCAGCGGCCGATGAGTCGCCGTGGTCAATGGTAGGGGCTTAAAAAAAATGCCGGCAGCCCGGCATGCTGTATCGCGACGGACATCTTGCGCCATTAGCCTGACGGCTGCGACGAGCCGATCGCTTCTTCGCGCAGTTGGCGCCGCAGGATCTTGCCCACGTTAGTCTTTGGCAATTCTGCGCGGAACTCAACAATTTTGGGGATTTTATATCCTGTCAGATGCTTTTTACAGTGGGCGATCAGTTCATCCGCGGTTAGCGAAGCATCTTTCTTCACGACGTATATTTTCACCGTTTCACCGGCGGCATCACCAGGAACACCGATGGCTGCCGCCTCACCCACTTTCGCATTAAGCATCAGTACGTCTTCGATTTCATTAGGATAGACGTTGAAACCTGAGACCAGGATCATATCTTTTTTACGATCGACGATGCGCAGGAAGCCCTCGTCATCAACGGTAACAATATCGCCACTGCGAAGCCATCCATTTTTTAGCACTTCATCCGTCGCATCCTGGCGCTGCCAGTATCCCAGCATAACCTGAGGGCCTTTAATGCACAGCTCTCCCGGCTCTCCAGGCGCCGTTTCATCTCCAGCATCATCAACCAGCATAATATCAGTAGAAGGCACAGGTAAACCGATGCTGCCATTATGGCACGCGATATCATAAGGATTGACCGAAACCAGCGGTGAGCACTCCGTCATTCCATAACCTTCAAGCAGATAGTGACCGGTCAGCTTCTCCCAGCGTTCCGCCACCGCCTTTTGGATTGCCATGCCGCCACCGGCGGAAAGGCTTAGCGAGGAGAAATCCAGCCGGTTAAAGCCTTTATCATTCAGTAACGCGTTAAACAGGGTGTTGACGCCGGTAATGGCGGTAAACCGGCATTTGCTTAGCTCTTTGACCAGGCCCGGAATGTCGCGCGGATTGGTGATCAGCAGGTTTGCTCCCCCTAATTCGATAAACAGCAGGCAGTTCACCGTCAGGGCAAATATGTGGTAGAGCGGCAATGCGGTAACCACGGTTTCTTTACCCGCTTTCAACAGGGAACCATAGGTCGCTTTGGTTTGTTCGAGGTTGGCCTGCATATTGCGATGGGTCAGCATAGCCCCCTTCGCAACGCCCGTTGTTCCCCCGGTGTACTGCAAAAATGCCAGGTCGTCGTTAACGATATGCGGCTTGACATACTTCATCCGCAACCCGGATTGCATCACCTGACGAAAAGAGATCGCCCCGGGAAGATGATACGCTGGTACCATTTTCTTTATATGCTTAACCACGAAGTTGACCAGCGTTCCTTTGATCATCGACAGCTGATCGCCGAGATGAGTCAGGATAACGTGTTTCACTTCGGTATTATCCATCACCGTTTCCAGCGTATGGGCAAAGTTGGCAACGATAACGATGGCTTTGGCACCGCTGTCCTTCAGCTGGTGCTCCAGTTCTCGTGGGGTATAAAGCGGGTTAACATTAACGACAATCATACCCGCACGCAGCACGCCAAACAGGGCGATCGGATACTGCAACAGATTAGGCATCATCAGCGCAACGCGATCGCCCTTCTTCAGGCCCAGCCCCTGCTGAAGGTATGCCGCAAAGGCCCGGCTGCGGGTCTCTAATTGCTGGAAAGAGAGGCTCTGCCCCATATTGATAAACGCCGTTTGCCCGGCATAGCGCAGTGCAGCATGTTCAAACAAGTCGATTAACGAGCCGTAGCGATCGGGACTGATCTCTGGCGGCACACTGGTGGGATAACGATTTAACCAAACCTTATGCAAGGAAGTACCTCGAAACTCAATATTTTTCGTCATGACAGTCTCAACAGGCCAGTATCTGTTAACATTATTTTAACTCATCATACCAGTTTCCCCCGTACCTGCTTACGGGGTTGCGAAGCCCATCACTAAAATTTTGACTCTATACAATAAAAAACTGCATATCCCATCGTGCGGATATGCAGTGATGTTAATGGCGTCTGATTCTGCTATTCGGTAAGAATAGTTTGTACCCGTGCCGGACCTGGATTGTAGCCCCAGGGTGCTGGCCCCCAATAACCGCCACGATGATGACCATTGCCGGGACCGTACCAGATCCAGGGATCGATAGGCGCAGGCGCGATAATCTGCTGGCTGCGGTGCCAGCGCTGATAGCCGGTGACGTTAACAACCAGGAAGCTGTACTGGGCCTCGCCTATTTTCCCTTTTTCGACGCCGCTGATGGGGCCAACCACGGTGACCATCTGATCATTGAAGTCTACCGGGTCAATAAATCCCATCACGTCGGCGTAGATACGTCCGATGGACGATGCGCCGAGGATCGGCGTAGCGCCCTCATCCAGCGGCATGGCAGCGATTTCCAGACGGGTCTTACCGTTGCTGTTAACCACCTTAATTACTTTACCGCCAAAGCGCGATTCCTGTCCGATATACAGCTGTGGTGCGTTAAGCACCCGCACCAGGTCCTGTTGCGGGGTGGCAGACGTGCCTTTGATCGCATCCGGCACCGATATGCAACCGCTCAACAGCAGCGAAACAAATAACAAACCACTGAACTGCCAAAACTTTGTTGTACGCATAGGCTCCCCCTTGATTATGCTAGTTTGACTGCGTCCTTGTTAAATAGTTGCTGACGCTTACTCACGTCCCGGTAATTTTTTCCATGCGACTTCATTACGTAAGTAAGTGGGTTCGGCATGTTCAGGCGCGACCGTTGATCCCTCTGCCAGCGCCTGCTGCGCCAGCGGAAGCATATCTTCAGCGCGCGGAAGCTCAACCTCCGTCATCACCAGATCGAGCGGGCCAAACTCTGCCAGCTGCGGCCAGGCTTTCCAGCCCGTTCCCACGCAGGCCCACTGCCCACTCAGCGCCGCCATACGCTGCAACGCGGCTTCTGGTTTCAGTACGGCTTCACTCCGCTCCCCGTGCCAGTAGCCATTTTCGTCACGCTGATATTCAGCCCAGTAGACTTCGCCCATGCGCGCATCAATGGCTGCCAGCACCCGGCTGGCCCCATTTAGCCGCCAGGCGCCCTGCGCCATCGTTTTCAACGTGGAAATACCGATTAACGGCAGGCCCGCTCCCAGCGCCAGGCCTTGAGCGATACCGATACCAATGCGCACGCCGGTAAAGCTGCCGGGTCCACGGCCAAAGGCCAGCGCATCCAGTTCTTTCAGCGCCACCCCGCCCTCCTGCAACAGCTGCTGTACCAGCGGAAGAATTCGCTGCGTATGCTCACGCGCACAAAGTTCAAAATGGGCCAACTGACGCTCATTATTCAGTAGTGCAACCGAACAGGCTTCAGTCGCCGTATCAATCGCTAATAGTCGCGTGGACATTGCCACCTCAGGGGTAAGAAAATTCGGGGGCGTAGCATATCATATTGCCGGCTTATTCATTACTGCTGCGCGCCAGCTGCGAGAAATGCCACGGCTTTTTGCAAATCGCGGGTTCGCGGTGTCGGTGGCAGACTGTTAACAAACACCTCGCCGTAAGGGCGCATCACCAGGCGATTGTCGCAAATCACCAATACCCCCCGGTCGTTCACGTCGCGGATTAGACGACCGACTCCCTGCTTCAGGGTGATCACCGCGTCCGGCAGTTGAACATCCGCGAAAGGATCGCCGCCCCGCACTCTGCAATCCTCCATACGAGCCTTCAGCAGCGGGTCTTCGGGGGAAGTGAACGGCAGCTTATCGATAATGACCAGTGACAGCGCATCACCACGCACGTCAACCCCCTCCCAAAAGCTGCTGGTGGCGACCAGCAAGGCATTGCCTGCCGTCACAAACTGCTTAAGCAGCTGACCTTTGCTGGTTTCTCCCTGTAACAGTACCGGCAGGGTCAGGGTGGCACGGAATTCCGCCGCCAAATCTCGCATCACCTGGTGCGATGTGCAGAGGAAAAAACAGCGGCCGTTGTTGGCTTCAATCAGCGGACGTAACATGCGCGCCAGCTGGCGTGCGCCGCCCGGCTGATTAGGGGACGGCAGATAACGCGGCACACACAGCAACGCCTGGCTGGAAAAATCGAACGGGCTGGAGAGGATCAGCGTTTCTGCCTGCCCAACGCCAAGACGCTCGACAAAGTGAGTCATCTGTTCATTGACCGCCAGCGTTGCCGAGGTGAAAATCCAGGTGGCCGGACGCTCATCCATGACTTCACGAAAGCGGTCGGATACCGACAGAGGCGTGAGCGCCAGCACAAAATGGCGCGAGTTGCATTCATACCAATAGCTGAAGCCTGGCTGGCTGACGTCCTTCAGCCGCTTTAGCCGCCCACGATAGAGCGCGGCGCGTTCAAACGCCGCATCAAGCAGCGCGGAGCGGCCAAGTGAGAGTTTTGCCACGTCGTAGCACAGCTCCAGCGCGTCATCGAGTAGCAGCAGCGCCCGCTGGATTTTCGCATCGTTTAACAGTTCACGAAGATTTCCGCGAAAGCCGGGATCGCCTAATGACAGGCGGAAGTCCTGGGCGCTTTGCGCCAAACGATCGGCAGCTTTCTGCAGCTGCTGGACATCGCGTATTTCCGTGCGGTAGGCGATAGTAATATCTTTCGCCAAATCGAGTAGCTGACGGCTGGATAACTGCTGGCCAAAATACTGGCTGGCGATATCCGGCACCTGGTGGGCTTCGTCGAAAATCATCACATCCGCGTCCGGGATAAGCTCGGCAAATCCTCCTTCTTTTACCACCATGTCGGCAAGAAAAAGATGATGATTGACCACCACCACGTCGGCATCCATCGCCTTGCGGCGCGCCTTGACCACAAAGCAGTCCTTATATTGCGGGCAGTCGCTGCCGAGGCAATTATCATTGGTGCTGGTGACCAGCGGCCAGATCACGCTGTCTTCGGCCACGCCGCCGCAGGTGCTGATATCCCCGTCGACGGTTTCATTTGACCAGCCGTGCAGATGAACCAGATCGCTCATCGCCTGCACCGCCAGCTCGCCTCCCGCCATGGATTGCTGCTCCAGACGCTCAAGGCAGAGATAGTTGGAACGCCCTTTCAGCAGCGCCAAGTTGCCCTTGAACTTCAGGGCTTTTGCCACCGTTGGCAGATCGCGGCTGTAGAGCTGGTCCTGCAACGCTTTGGAACCGGTGGAAACAATCACCTTCTTACCGGAGCGTAAAGCGGGGGCGAGATAGGCGTAGGTTTTACCGGTGCCGGTGCCTGCTTCAACCACCAGCTCAGTCTTGCTGTCGATGGCTCGTGCCACCGCAGCGGCCATTTCGCGCTGAGGTTCTCGCGGCCTGAAGCCGGGTATCGCCTGCGCCAGGGCGCCATCTGCTGCAAAATCGTCTGTCACATATCCTCACGGGCGGTAGAAACGACCGTGATTATGTCAGTATCTGCCTGCACACTCCACCCTTCAGGTGACAGGTCACACCAATCTGTGCCAGTCTGATGCGGTTTTTAGTCGAGATAAAAAGGAACCAGTATGACCATTGAACGTATCGATCCTGAACACCGCATGTCTGAAGCCGTTATCCATAACGGCACGATATATTACACCAGCGTGCCGGATAATCTGGATGACGACGCAGAGGCGCAGACGGCAAATGCACTTGCCACCATCGACAGGCTGCTCACCCGCATTGGCTCCGATAAAAGCAAGATTTTGGATGCGACCCTGTTTCTGGTTCACAAAGAGGATTTTGCCGCAATGAATCGTGCATGGGATGCGTGGGTGTCGCCGGGTCATGCGCCGGTACGCTGCACCGTGCAGGCAAATCTGATGAATGAAAAGTATCGGGTGGAAATTAAAATTATTGCGGCTAAATAGTCTGTTCCCCCTGCCTTATCCGGCAGGGGTTTGGCGATTTATTCTTCTTCCGGCTCTTCTTCGTCGTGATTGTTGTCGCCCATGTAGTCTTCTTCGTCTTCGTCGAACATCACGGCAACATGACCGCCGGTATGGTTCTCACGGATCTCTGCCGCCACCATGCCGATCGCCTGACCGCTGCTCATTCCCTCGGCCATCAGCTGCTGTATGCGCTCTACCGCCTGTTGCTGCTGTTCATATGACAGCGCGGGTAATCCTGTGAACATAAGTCACTCCTCGGTGTTTTAGCGGCGAAGATTATTTCACGGGTGACAAAGAGATGCCAGCGGGATAAAAATATGTCACGCTTAACTCCCCGTAACCGTAACGATCGCGACTGCTGAAAACCATGTCACCTGTTTATCATTCTCTCCCCTACACGCCCGAGGCCGTTCAGCATCAGTTCGCTGCTCTCTCCCATTTACCCTGGGCTATGTTGCTGCATTCCGGATTTGCCGATCACAGCGACAACCGTTTCGATATGCTGGTGGCCGAGCCGCTTGTAACGTTAATAACGCGCGGAGAGCAAACTGAAATTGCGTCACAGGGACAATTGATGTCCAGCAGCGCCGATCCTCTGCGGCTACTCCAGCAGCAGCTTGACGACTGTGGTTTACAGGCACAGCATCACGACGATCTGCCCTTTCAGGGCGGCGCACTCGGCCTGTTCGGATACGATCTCGGCCGTCGCTTTGAGAAATTGCCCCAGCTCGCCGAGCAACAGCTCACCACGCCGGATATGGCCGTCGGCATCTACGACTGGGCGCTTGTCGCCGACCACCATCGGCAAACGTTGACCCTGGTCGTGCACGGCAATGTTAGCAGCAGGCTGAAATGGCTGGAGGAACACAGTCCGACACCGTCTGAACCCTTCAGGCTTACCAGCCGCTGGCAGGCGAATATGTCACGCGCAGAGTATGGCGAGAAATTCCGTCAGGTTCAGCAGTGGCTGCTGTCTGGCGACTGTTATCAGGTGAATCTGGCACAGCGGTTTGCTGCCAGCTACCTCGGAGATGAGTGGCAGGCGTTTTGCAGGCTGTGCGAGACTAATCGCGCGCCTTTCAGCGCCTTTCTGCGTCTGCCTGACAGCGTCATTATCAGTCTGTCCCCCGAACGCTTCATCAAGCTTGAACAGCAACAGATTGAAACCAGACCGATCAAAGGAACCCTGCCGCGCCTCGCCGATCCCGCTGCCGATCGTCTACAGGGTGAGAAGCTGGCGCGGTCGCCCAAAGACCGCAGTGAAAATCTGATGATAGTTGACCTGTTGCGTAATGATATTGGTCGCGTTGCCACGCCGGGTAGCGTGGCGGTGCCGCAGCTTTTCGTGGTCGAGCCATTCCCGGCCGTGCATCACCTGGTGAGCACCATCACCGCCACGCTGAAACCCGGGCTATCCGCCTGCGATCTTCTGCGCGCCTGCTTCCCCGGCGGCTCGATTACCGGCGCACCTAAAGTCAGATCGATGGAAATTATCGAAGCTCTGGAGCCGCAGCGCCGCAACGCATGGTGTGGCAGTATCGGCTATCTCAGCGTCTGCGGGCGTATGGACACCAGCATTACTATCCGCACGCTGATCGCCGAGCGTGGTACCCTGTATTGTGCGGCCGGAGGCGGGATCGTCGCCGACAGCGATGAGGCGGCAGAATATCAGGAAACGTTTGATAAGGTGAACCGCATACTGCCTTCCCTGGAATCACATCAAAATGAGCCCTAGTCAGCCTGCGCTGGAGCGGTTCCTGTCGCGCTTTCTGCTGCAACCGCCCTCCGGGAATGGCGGAGGTTTACCCCAACGTCAGGCGGCGGTGCTGGTTCCTATTGTTGCACGCCCCACGCCGACCCTGCTGTTGACGCGCCGCGCCGGCACGCTACGCAAGCATGCTGGTCAGGTGGCCTTCCCCGGTGGCGTGAAAGACGATAACGATATTTTTCCCATCGCGACCGCTCTGCGGGAGGCGCAGGAGGAAGTGGCTATTCCCCCCGATGCGGTGAATGTGATCGGCATTCTGCCCCCGGTAACCAGCAGTACCGGTTTTCAGGTCACTCCGGTCGTCGGCATTTTGCCTGCCGGAATTCGCTGGCAGGCAAATCCAGCAGAAGTTGAGTCGGTATTTGAAATGCCGCTAGAGGAGGCGCTGCGTCTGAGTCGCTATTCGCCGCTGGATATCCAGCGTGCCGGTCACCTTCACCGCGTGTGGCTATCCTGGTTTGACGACTACTTTATCTGGGGCATGACTGCCAATATCATCCGTCAGCTCAGTCTGCAAACATCAATCCCCCGATAAGACAGCCAGATCGCCGCCATATGCTGAGCTGAACGTTCTTTACATTATTTTTCACCAAAATATGGCTTTCTATCGATCCTAATCACTGCAATATATCTGGATTTCATTTATATTCCTCGCAGAGTTGGTGAGCGTTAACTATCCCCTTCACCAGAACAATTAAATCCTTTAAGGAGCATTTAGCGTGATTAGCGTTTTCGACATGTTTAAGATCGGCATAGGCCCGTCGAGTTCACATACGGTAGGCCCAATGAAAGCCGGCAAACAGTTCGTCGACGATCTGGTGAACAATCACCAGCTCTCCTCGGTGACGCGTATTGCGGTTGATGTTTACGGCTCGCTGTCTCTGACGGGTAAAGGTCATCACACCGATATCGCCATTATTATGGGCCTGTCTGGCGCTTTGCCGCAGAGCGTTGATATTGACGCCATACCCGGATTTATTCGCGATGTTGAACAGCGTCAACGTCTGCTGCTGGCCGATGGCGCTCACGAAGTCGATTTTCCGCGTGAAGGCGGCATGGTGTTTCGCAGCGACAACCTCTCCCTGCATGAAAACGGCATGAGCATCCATGCTTTTGCTGGCGATTTGAAAATCTACAGCAAGACGTATTATTCGGTCGGTGGGGGCTTTATCGTCGATGAGGAGCATTTTGGCCAGACGGCACTGGATGAGGTGTCCGTGCCCTATCCTTTCCACTCCGCGAAAGAGATGCTGGCGCATTGCCACATGACCGGACTGTCATTGTCCGGCATGGTGATGAAAAACGAACTTGCTATCCACCAGAGCCGTGCAGACATTGAACGCTATTTTGCCGATGTGTGGCAAACCATGCGCGACTGTATCGATCGCGGCTTAAATACCGAAGGCGTCCTGCCCGGCCCGCTGCGCGTGCCGCGTCGTGCCTCCGCCCTGCGCCGTCTGCTGGTCTCTTCCGACAAACTTTCCAGCGACCCGATGAACGTCATCGATTGGGTCAATATGTTTGCGCTGGCGGTCAATGAAGAAAATGCCGCCGGTGGACGCGTGGTGACGGCCCCGACCAACGGTGCCTGTGGCATTGTTCCGGCGGTATTAGCCTACTACGATCACTTTATTGAATCCGTCAGCCCGGATATTTTCACCCGCTATTTTATGGCGGCAGGGGCTATCGGCATTCTGTATAAAATGAATGCTTCTATCTCTGGCGCTGAAGTAGGCTGTCAGGGAGAGGTCGGCGTTGCCTGCTCGATGGCCGCAGCCGGATTGGCGGAGCTGCTGGGAGCCAGTCCTGAACAGGTGTGCGTAGCGGCTGAAATCGGCATGGAGCACAATCTTGGGCTAACCTGTGACCCGGTAGCGGGTCAGGTGCAGGTTCCCTGCATTGAGCGTAATGCCATTGCCTCGGTCAAGGCGATCAACTCTGCGCGTATGGCGATGCGCCGCACCAGCGAAGCCCGTGTGTCGCTGGATAAGGTAATCGAAACCATGTACGAAACCGGTAAGGACATGAATGCCAAATACCGCGAGACATCCCGTGGTGGGCTGGCAATAAAAGTACAGTGTGATTAACGAATGATAAAAAAAACCGGGGATTTCCCCGGTTTTTTTAAGAGTCAATTAATGCTCTTCCTCATCGTGCTGCCTGGTGACTCGCACAAGGTCCACACGGTAGTCGGTAGCTTCAACAATCTGGAAGCGCAACGGCGCTATCTCGATCACATCCCCAGGCTTTGGCAATTGACCTTTTTGTTCAATCAACAGCCCCGCCAATGAGGCGTGATCGTCTTCCGGCTTGACAAGATCCTGATTATCGAGCAAATGCTGTAATGAGTGTAGGTCCGTGCCGCCTTTCACCAACCAACCATCACCATCGACAATAATATCCGGCGTTTCGTCTTCGTCCGGGAACTCCCCGGCAATGGCTTCCAGCACATCCAGCGGCGTGATCAGGCCTTGTACCACGCCAAACTCACTGGTCACCACGACAAAACTGCCCTTAGCACGGCGCAGCACCCCTAAAAGATTCAGCGGGTCGAGGGTCTCCGGCACGATGATCGCCGGCGTAGCGGCGGCGAATGTGGCAACCTCAACCCCGTGATCCAACGCGACCAGCAGCTCCTTAGCACGTACTACACCCACAATCTCATCCAGCTCGCCTTTGCAGACCGGGAACAGGCTGTGCGGCGTGTCCAGCAGTTGAATACGAATTTCATCAACCGGAAGGGTAGCATCAACCCAGGAGATCTCACCACGCGGCGTCATGATGCTGCGCACCGAACGCGCAGCCAGGGTGAGTACACCGTTAATCATGTAGCGCTCTTCGTCTTTGAACGCTTCTTGTGGCATAGCGGCGACGACTTCGTTGCTTTCGCTATTATTGCTTTCGTTCTGACGACGACCGCCCATTAAGCGCTGGATCGCTTCGGCGGTACGCTCACGCATTGGCCGACGCTCCTGATGACGCACAAAATTACGCCGCGCTATCTGGTTAAACAACTCAATTAAGATTGAGAAGCCGATTGCCGCATACAGGTAGCCTTTCGGAATATGGAAACCAAAGCCCTCTGCGACCAGGCTAAGACCAATCATCAGCAGGAAGCTAAGACACAGTACGACCACCGTTGGATGGGCGTTAACAAAATTGGTCAGCGGTTTTGAAGCCAGCAACATCACGCCCATCGCTATCACGACCGCCGTCATCATCACGGGCAGGTTGTTCACCATACCTATCGCGGTGATCACGGCATCGAGTGAAAACACGGCATCAAGAATAACGATTTGTACCACTACCGACCAGAAACTGGCGTAGCCTTTATTACTTACACCATGCATATCGCGGTTTTCCAACCGCTCGTGAAGCTCCATCGTGGCCTTGAACAACAGAAACAGCCCCCCCAGCAGCAGGATGAGGTCACGCCCTGAGAAGCTGAAAGCGCCAATGCTGAACAGCGGTCGCGTCAGAGTGACTATCCACGATATCAGTGACAACAGTCCTAAACGCATCACCATGGCCAGCGACAATCCGATCAGGCGTGCTTTATCACGCTGCTTGGGCGGAAGCTTGTCAGCCAGTATGGCAATAAATACCAGGTTATCGATACCCAGTACGATCTCAAGAACGATCAGTGTCAGCAGACCGACCCAGATTGAGGGGTCTAAGAGAAATTCCATGAAAGACTCCGGAAAAAGGAACGGGAAAGCGCAGCAAGCGTTCGGTTGAACCTGCAACGAATGTGGCAAAGGGTAGTGTTAAGAGTCACGTCAGGGGACGTTGATAGAGATCCCGGGTAGCCCGGTTGCATGGTTAAGCGACTTCGGTGACAGTCCATAGAGAGGGTTGAGGCCCGTTACTCCTGTATGAAAAAGGATCCCTACTCTATCAGTTGCCACATGCAGGTCAAAATAATTTCTTACACTGCGCAACATTCGACTATTGCGCAGTCCGTTTCGAACAGGAACTAGTCGTTTTTCTGCCACAAACGCAGGGTAAAGTCCGTTTCACAGTCAAACCGTTCGCTGGTAGCCAAAATACCCCACACTTCAGGTCGGGCACGCCAGGCGAACGGGGTCATCTGCAATAGGGCTGCCGACTCTTCGCTGTTCAGCGTCATGGCATAACATAGCTGCTGCTGTTCAACAAGGGTGAAGCCCGGCATGTCTTCAGGGGTGTTGTCATGCAGCTGGACATCCTGATAAATCAGTGCTTTAAACTGCAACAGATGCCGGGGGCCGGGCGAAACGGTCAGCACATAGCCCTGTGGCTTTACGACCCGCGCCAGCTCTGCTGCCTTACACGGCGCATAAATGCGTAATATGGCATCAAACTGATGATGGCTAAACGGCAGGCGATGGCTGGAGGCCACGCAGAAATCAACGTTACGATAACGCCGGGCACCCGCGCGAACCGCTATTTTTGCCACGTCCAACCCATAAACCTGTGCCACACCCCGCGCCTGAAGGCGACTGGCAACATGATGAGTGTAGTACCCTTCCCCACAGCCAATATCCAGCAGGTTGACCGGAGCATCCGGAAAAAGCTGAATTAACCAGTCACCCACCCGCTGCTGCAGCGGCTGATAATGTCCTGCGTCGAGGAAATTACGCCGGGCCTGCATCATATCCGCACTGTCTCCCGGCTGCTTTGAACGCTTATGCTGTACCGGCAGCAGATTGACATACCCCTCTTTAGCCTGGTCAAACTGGTGCTGATTCTCACAGCGCCAGGTATGCCGATCGAGGGTCAGCGGATGCTGGCAAAGAGGACACTGGTACGACATAACAACACTCCATAATCATAAGACGTGGCAGTGTACTGTAAAGCGATGGCAAAATCCCACTGACCGGCTCTGTGAATACAATAAAAAAGCCCCGTCATTTCTGACAGGGCTTAAATATTCAGATAGTGGCCTGGATTACACGCAACGCGGTAATATCAAGCTCAGATCGAAATCAGATAGCGGTGACGTTCACAGCCGCTGGACCTTTCTGGCCGTCCTGAATTTCGAACTCAACGTTCTGGCCTTCAGCCAGAGTTTTGAAGCCATTACCCTGGATTGCAGAGAAGTGTACGAACACGTCTTTGCTGCCGTCAGCAGGAGTGATGAAACCAAAACCTTTAGACTCGTTGAACCACTTAACCTGACCTTTAATCTTTGCCATTTTGCAAATTCCTTAGAGAGTTTATTCGCCCGTGGGCTTAATATTCAGAAAAACCAGAGACATTACTGCATGAGGCATTAATTAAGGCTCGGCAAGGAAGCGGTATTCAACGTCAACGTCTTTACTCGGAACTTCTTTACTGAAGATGCCATACATAAACAGAACTGTACCTCGTTTTACCCGAATGTTTATCACATATTCGCAAATTAATGGCAAGTCATTTTTAATGGGGTAAAGATTTGTCGCACACATTTGAAACGATGTTTACTAAATCGCCGAGTTTGCCCCACCGCACAGGGCATATCGCCCTCTCCGACAAATGGCTTGACTGCCGCCCCATAGGCGTTAAACGGCATTAGCTACAGCGACGGTCATTCTTGACGCTATTATTTTTGTCCGACAATATTTCATAAAATGGCAAAGCTAATTCAATAGAAGTCATTGGGATTATCCCATTAGTAAATAATTCAGCCCATTTTCTGTACAAAAAAACATCGCTGATGCAGTCGTGTATACCCTTCGCACCAAAATCAGGAGCCTGGCTCACCAGATGCCCCATTTAAAAGCGTTGACTGGCGGCATTTAATTAAAGTTTATATTATCAACCTGGTACTGAAATAAAGCAGATTATTTATTATTACCAGCGGGTTATAATATAGCGAGTTTAGGAATCTTCATCGATGATATTCTCCAGCAGCATTTTTCCACCGATTTTCCACGTTTTAAAAAGGCCCGCATCCAATCCTGCCGCCTGCATCGCCCCTTCCAGTGCCCCCGGAGGCTCGTCTAAAGGTTCATCCGCTAACTCAAATACCCCCCAGTGTATTGCCATTGTCACCGGTTGGCCTAGCGCATGGTGTAAAGAGACCGCCTGATCCGGGTCCATATGTTGACCATGCATGAACCATTTTGGTGCATATGCACCGACCGGCAGCGCCGCCAGATTAAAGGGGCCGAGGCGGCGCGCAATTTCCAGCAGATTATCCGAATAGCCGCTATCACCACTAAACCACAGGTTAAGCTTTCCGACTTTAATCACCCAGCCACACCATAGAGAGCGGTTGCGATCCCAAAGCGTTCTCATGCTCCAGTGACGTGCAGGCACGGCATAAATGGAGAGTCCGTCGGTATGGGTTTGCTGCCACCAGTCCAGCTGCACGACCCGCTGCACGCCGTGTCGCCGAAACCACTTTTTCAGCCCGAGCGGGACGACAAAGGTCACTTTTGGAAAACGCGCCACTATTTTTTTGATGGTGCGGCGGTCAAGGTGATCGTAATGATTGTGCGAAATCAGCACGACATCAAGCGATGGCAGGTCTTCTATCACTAACGCAGGGGGGGTTTTTCGTCGCGGTCCATAGAAACTTAACGGCGAAGCGCGCGAAGAGAGTGCGGGATCGATAAGCGTATAACGTCCGGCATTACGCAGCAGCAGGCAGGCGTGTCCCAGCCACCAGACACAGTCCTTATCACCGCTAAGGTCGGCAGCCTGCCACCACCGCTGGATAAAATGTTCATAGCCCTGCGCCGGGGGCCGTGGGTTACCCTGAGCCTTACGTTCGCGCCGCCAACGTTGCAAATCACCCTTCTGTTGAGCGGTCGGCTCCAGATTACGAAACCCCTCCGGCGTGTGATGACTCAGCGAAGGATCGTACCAGGGGTTTTTCCAGGCCATAAAAGCTCCTTATCGATAGATTAACGTTCAGGTATCAGACGGGTATAGTCCTGGCTCACTGCCTCGTCAGCAGGCCGTTCTTCGCCGGTTAAGCGATCTGTTAGCCGCTGCAGCAGCTGATTCTGACGTTTTTGCTCAACCAACAGCGATTCCAGTAGCTGGATCTGCTGACTGGATCTGACGTTTATTCTGTTGACAAAAAACCACGCTATCAAGCTCATCACCAGCGTCACGACAATAACCCCAGTCGACACAACGCTCATCGCGCCGTTTATCAATTCGTTCATTTCTGCCTCGAAACTAAATTTGCATTGCCTGATACTGGCAACGCCGTGAATATGATTTTACCTGTTCAAACGTTAATTAACAGTGGGGTTGCAGCACCAGTCGGTTGATCGGCAGAGAACTTTGTGAGGTAATTCAGCATACTCTTATCGATTAAACCGCTGGTTAACAGCATTCTGCCATGCTGAACGCAGAGCCGAAGATGCCTGCCGAGACTTTAAGGAGAAAAGAATGAAATTTTTACTACGCCTTGTCGCATTACTGGTCATTATCTGGCTTGCCATGCTCTTGACCGGTTACGGAGTATTAACGGGAAGTAATAAAAATATCGCCGGGGTCGGCCTGCAGTGTAAGTACCTGACGGCGCGTGGGATCGTCATTGCGCAGTATCTGCATACCGACAGCGGAGTTATCGGCGTAACTGACTGCCCGGTATTACGAAAAAGCAGTGAAGTGGTAGATAATTAATCAAGCGGTGGTCGACACGCTGACGCCCCGTCTGATAAACGGCGTTACGCCTTTGACCGCTTCAACAGCATAGCCTGCGGGCTTAAGCCCCGAAAAAAAACCCGCCGTCGGCGGGTTTTTACTTTATTTAAACGGCATTACCTGGCGTATTGACCGCTGCGCAGCGCCTCAATACGTTTATCCAACGGTGGGTGTGACATAAACAGCTCACTGATCGATTTCGATTTACCGTTGATGCACAGGGCCATCATGCTACTGGCCTCCTGGGGTTCGTAGCTGGTTTTCAGGCGTTGCAGGGCGGCAATCATCTTTTCAGACCCGGCAAGACGAGCAGCACCGGCATCCGCATGGAATTCGCGGTGACGCGAAAACCACATGGTGATCGTGCTGGCAACGATACCAAACACCAGCTCAAGCACCATGGAAACCACGAAATAAACCATCGGGTTACCGTTGCTGTTCCCTTCCTCTTCCCGGTCACCCGACATAAAGCCTGCGGCTAACTGGGCCAGAATGCGGGAGATGAAGATCACAAAGGTGTTCACAATACCCTGAATCAAGGTCATCGTGACCATATCGCCATTAGCGATATGGCTGACTTCGTGTGCCAGCACCGCCTCCGCTTCATCACGGCTCATATTTTGCAGCAGCCCGGTCGATACGGCTACCAGAGAGGCGTCACGCCGTGCGCCGGTGGCGAACGCATTGATATCCGGCGCGTGATAGATAGCCACCTGCGGCATGGCGATGCCCGCCTGCTGTGACTGTTTTGCTATGGTGTCCAGCAGCCAGCGTTCGGTTTCGTTGCGCGGTTGTTCAATCACCTCACCGCCGACGGAGCGGAGCGCCATCCACTTCGACATCAGCAGTGAAACAAACGCACCGCCGAAGCCAAACAGACCCGCCATAATCATCAGGCCCATAACACTGCTTGACTGGATCCCTGTCAGGCTGAGGATCAGCCCGAAAACCACCATAACACCCAGGTTGGTTAACAGGAAAAGAGCAATACGCATCATAAAATTTAATCTTCCTCAGTTATTCGCTGTTGGCGTTCTACCATCGTAAGGTCAATCCGCCGCTTTTCAAGCACACTTAATCTTTAAGTGTCTAAAAAAACATAACTTTACACTAATGTCACTTTTTTCACCTTCTCGGGCGAGTACTGCCGCAGATAAAAAAAAGACACAGCAAACGCCGTGCCTTTAAGCTGAATGAGCTTGCAGAACGCTAGAGTTTATTTCTTTTCCAGTCTCGCCAGGTCATTAGCGATCTGCACCGTTTCGTCTAGATACGGGTCAGGCCCCTGATAATCTTTTGGCAGATCGTCAAGTTTCGCCAGCGTTTTTTTGCCCGCGGCCTTCAGGCGCGCATTAACCCGCTCCAGCCGCCGTGCGTCATCTTCATTATTCTCTTTCTCACGATTGGCGAGGTTAAGTGAAATGATGTTACGCTTATCCTTACTGGCGTTAAAACGGGCAATATCCCCGATGATGTACTGAAACTCGGCGTTTTTAGCGATGCGTTGCTGGTGATCTTTCAGGAGTTCAGCTTCGAAAGGCTTCAGGTCGCCGGTTTTCGCATAGGAGGCCGCATTTACGCTGTCCCAGGGCAGCGCATTGTCCTCAAACTTCTCGCCGGTTTCCACCGCTTCCACACCGGTAGGCATTAACAGGTCTGGCGTGACGCCTTCGCGTTGGGTACTGCCACCGTTGATGCGGTAGAATTTTTGGATGGTATATTGCACAGACCCCAGTGCTGGCCACTCGGGGCGCAGCATCTGGTCATAGATGCGGTTCAGCGAGCGATATTGCTGCACGGTGCCCTTGCCGAAGGTTGGCTCGCCGACAATCAATGCACGTCCATAGTCCTGCATAGCCGCGGCAAAAATTTCCGAAGCCGACGCGCTGAAGCGGTCAACTAACACCACCAGCGGGCCTTTATAATAGGCCACCCCGTCGTTATCGCTGTCCTGACGCACTTTGCCATTGTTATCACGCACCTGAACCACGGGGCCGCCGGGAATAAACAGGCCGGACAAGGAAACCGCCTCGGTGAGGGCACCGCCGCCGTTGGTGCGCAGATCGATAACTACGCTGTCAACGTTTTCCTTTTGCAACTTCTGCAGCTGAACTTTTACGTCATCCGTCAAACCCACGTAGAAGCCAGGGATATCAAGCACGCCAACCTTTTGTTTGCCGACGTTGTGCACGCTCATTTTCACCGCACGATCTTCGAGACGAATTTTTTCACGTGTCAGGGTAACGGTGCGGGGTTTGGTGCCTTTGCCGGCGGGAAGGATCTCAAGGCGTACCTTGCTGCCCTTCGGACCTTTGATCTGCGCAACGACGTCATCCAGGCGCCAACCAATCACGTCAACCACCGGTTTACCCGGCTGGCCTACGCCAACAATGCGATCGCCAACGGTAATGCTTTTACTTTTCGCTGCCGGACCACCGGCCACCATTGAGTTGATTGTGGTGTAGTCGTCATCCATTTGCAGCACGGCACCAATGCCTTCCAGAGACAGGCTCATCTCGGTGTTAAACTGCTCGGTATTACGTGGCGAAAGGTAGTTGGTATGCGGATCGATTTCGTGCGCGAATGCCGTCATCGCCAGCTGGAATACGTCTTCACTGTTACTTTGCGCCAGTCGACGTTCGGCAAACTGGTAGCGCTTGGTGAGAACTTCACGTATCTCTTTTTGATCTTTACCGGTCAGCTTAAGACTGAGCTCGTCAAATTTGACTTTTGCATCCCAGAGCGCATTAAGCTCTTCGATGGTTTTGGGCCATGGCGATTTACTGCGATCGATATCGATAGTGTCATTGCCGGTGAAGTCCATCGGCTTGCTCAGTACGGACAGCGCATACTGATAACGTTCAAAACGGCGCTTCTGCGACAGGTTATACAGATCGTAAAACACCGACAGCTGTCCGTTTTTCAGACCATCGCCCAACGTGGCTTTCTTATCGGCAAATTGTGCAATGTCCGATTCCAGTAACACATTGTGGCTGTAGTCGAGCAGATTAAGATAACGTTCAAATATCTTAACGGAGAATTCTTGGTTGAGATCGAACTGGCGGTAATGTGAACGGGTAAAACGCGAGGTCACGCGTTCACTCACGGTCGCGTGCTGCGCTTCCTGATGCAATTGAGGGATCTGATCGGCGCGGGTAATCAATTCAGCTGCGAAAACATTGCCTGCCAACAGCAGACCCGCCAAGAGAGTACTTTTAAAAAGAGTGTTCATGCCCTGATTAGCCTCCGTATCAGAACTGCAAGTGTTCTGCGCGTACTATCATTGCCAGGCCGGAAGCAAGCTGAACCCGGACACCATCTTTGGAGATCTCAAGAATGGTGGCATCCATCGCGTTTTTGCCAGCGGTGACTTTGATGCTTTGACCCACCTGCAGTGCCGTGGTGTCAGTAACTGGCTTACGTTGTTCCACTCGCGATTCTGCACGCGGTGCGGAAGCAGGACGTGCTGCCTGTGGACGAGAAGGTTTGCCAGAAACGGAACGTGACTGTTCACCTTCAGCCGCAGGTTTACGCGCCGGCTTACGCGGGCGACGAGGTGCGGTGGCTTCACCGGCTTCACGCTTTTTCGCCTGATGCTGCTCGCGCTGGGCCTGCACGCGTGCCTTTGCTTCTTCAAGCTGTTTGCGCGCATGCTCAACATGCTGCTCGTCCAGTTGACCACAGGCATTGCCATCAAGGTCAACACGAATCGCCCCAGCCTTGATGCCATATAAATAGCGCCAGCTGGAGGTATAAAGACGGAGTGCCGAGCGGAGCTGGGTTTTACTCAGGCTCATTTCGCCCTGCACGCGTTCGACTAAATCCTGAAAAATTCCGATCTTCAGTGGGCGTGCTTCGCCTTCGGCGCTAAAACATAGCGGGAAACGCTCTGCCAGAAAGGCGATGACTTCTTTAGTGCTATTCAACTTGGGTTGATTTTCCATGAAATTTCCTGATTACAACGGGTTTGCCAATCAGCGCAGGCATGAACAGGCGACATTATAATGCCCCCTTCAGCAATTGCTACGTGATCAACCACTTTAGGTGCGATTCATGTGAATAAATTTTTCCACATCCGACCCGGAAAGTACTGCGCAAAGCCCGTCAGTCAACGCTTTCAACCCTTTTTCATCCTCATCATCAAAGCGGTTATATTCAACGCTGTCGATATCCAGCACGCCAATGACATGGCCATTTACCGTCAGCGGCAACACAATTTCGGCATTACTGGCCGCATCGCAGGCGATATGCCCCGGAAACGCATGGACATCGTCTACGCGCTGTACGCGATTCTCCGACACCGCAGTTCCGCACACGCCGCGCCCAACGGGGATACGCACACAGGCTATCCTTCCCTGAAAAGGCCCCAGTACCAGCGTTTTCTCTTCCGTTAACAGATAAAAGCCAGCCCAGTTAACGCCGTCAAGACGTTTATACAAAAGCGCGCTACAATTGCTCATCACCGCCAAAAAGCTGGTTTCACCGCTCAATAGCGCATTCATATCTCGGTTGAGGTCAGTATAAAATTCTGCTTTAGTCATTGTTTAACCATAATTGAAAATGTGGCGATGCCGCCTTTTGCATCACCTGATAATATCAGGTATGAAAAGCTTTACGGGCAAGGTGGAGTTTCTTTTTATTTAATATAAGCTTAGATTGACCTGCACAGGAAAGCATGGCATCAGTCAGTCCTGCTCCGTATGGCATTAATCTGCCTAATCCTGCCCTGCCATGGGCTAAGTTCGATCGGTAATATGAAAATACACGCCATCCGTCATGCTCTGCCGCAGGCACGTTATCAGCGATGTCACGAATGCGATACCCTTTTTTACTTACCTGATGTGAAGTCCAACCAGTCCGCACACTGCCCACGGTGCGATGCGCGCATACTCAACGGGCGCGACTGGTCAATGACGCGTTTAACCGCCATGGCGGTCACGATGGTGTTACTGATGCCGTTCGCATTTAACGCGCCGATGATGTCTATCCGGCTGTTGGGGACCAATATTTACGCCAGTCTGACGGGGGGAATTCTGCAGATGGCGCAACAGGGTGACGTGATTACCGCAGCGATGGTCGCATTTTGCACCATAGGCGCACCGGTCTCTCTGGTCGCCGCAATCGGCGGGCTCTTTCTTGGCAATAAATTGAAGATGAACGTTCGCCCGTTATTGCTCATGCTTGACCGGCTGAAAGAGTGGATCATGCTGGATATTTATCTGGTTGGCATCGCCATTGCCTCTATTAAAGTTCAGGACTATGCCGCTATCACTCCAGGGATCGGGCTGACGGCATTTATCGCGCTAACGCTTCTTAGCCTGCTGACGCTTATCCATCTCAACGTCGAGCAGTTATGGCACCGTTTCTATCCACAGCCTGCTCCTCGTGTGGCGCTGGATAAGCTTCGGGTCTGCCTCAGCTGCCACCATACCGGTACGCCGGACGAAAACGGGCGCTGCCCGCGCTGCCATACGTCGCTACCGGCACGCAGCCCACTCAGCCTGCAAAAATCATGGTCTGCACTGATTGCATCGATTATTTTTCTTATCCCGGCTAATCTGCTGCCGATTTCGGTGATCTGGCTAAACGGGGCGCGTAAAGAAGACACCATCCTGTCGGGGGTACTGTCACTGGGTTCAGAGAATATTCCGATTGCGCTGGTCGTCTTTATCGCCAGTATTCTGGTGCCTTTCACTAAGGTTATCGTGCTGACCACTCTGCTGCTCAGCATTCATTTTAACTGTGAACAGGGCCTTAAAACCCGCATTCGCCTGCTGCGGCTGGTGAAATGGGTTGGACGCTGGTCAATGCTCGATCTTTTTGTGATTTCATTAACCATGTCGCTGGTCAATCGCGATCAGCTACTGGCCTTTACGATGGGACCCGCCGCTTTCTATTTTGGCAGCGCGGTCGTACTGACTATTCTTGCCGTTGAGTGGCTGGATAGCCGTCTACTTTGGGATGCTCATGCAACAGGAAACGCCGACTACACCGACTAGCGCTCGCCTAAAAAATCGGCGCAGAATATCGCCGTTTTGGCTGCTGCCATTTATCGCTTTAATGATTGCCGGCTGGCTGATCTGGAGCAATTATCAGCAGCGCGGCACAACCATTACCATTGATTTCGCCACGGCGGACGGTATTGTACCGGGACGTACCCCGGTGCGCTACCAGGGTGTGGAAGTGGGCCTGGTGGAGGGGATCAGCATGACGGACGATCTCCGCACCATTAAAATCAAAGCCAGCATTAAAAGCGATATGCGAGAGGCGCTGCGTGAACATACCCAATTCTGGCTGGTAACGCCGAAGGCCTCGTTAGCCGGCGTTTCCGGGCTGGATGCGTTGGTTGGCGGAAACTATATCGGCATGATGCCGGGCAAAGGTCAGCCGCAGGAAAACTTCGTGGCGCTTGACACCCAGCCCAAATATCGCGTGAATTCAGGCGAGATGCTTATCCATCTGAATACCCCGGATCTGGCGGCGTTGAGCAGCGGTTCACTGGTCTACTTTCGTAAGATACCGGTTGGGCGTGTCTATGATTACAGCATTAACCCCGGCAACAAAGGCGTGACGGTTGATGTGCTTATCGAACGGCGCTTTACCAACCTGGTTAAAAAAGAGAGCCGTTTCTGGAATGTTTCCGGTATCAAGGCGAATGTCGGGATCGGTGGGGCGAAGGTCGAACTGGAAAGCCTGCCTGCGCTGGTCAATGGTGCGATTGCGTTTGACTCTCCCAACGATTCACAGCCCGCAAGCTCCGACGATAGTTATCAGCTCTACCCCGATCTGGCGCAGAGCCAACGAGGCGTGACGATCTCACTCGACCTGCCGGATGGCAAAAATCTGACGGAAGGCAGCACGCCGCTAATGTATCAGGGGCTGGAAGTCGGCACCCTGACTAAAATTACCCTGCTGCCCGGTGGCAAAGTCAGTGGCGAACTGACTCTCGATCCCTCTGTTACCAACCTGATGCGGGCAGGCACGCGCATAGAAATGCGCGCTCCAAAAATCAGCTTCACTGACACCAGCCTGAGCAGCCTGTTAACCGGCAATACGCTTGAGCTCATTCCAGGAGAAGGTGAAGCGCAGACGCACTTTGTAGTGCTGCCCGACAATGAGTCTCTGCTCCAGCAGCCCAACGCGCTGGCACTCTCTTTGACCGCCCCTGAAAGCTATGGCATTGATGCCGGTCAACCGATCGTGCTGCACGGCATGCGTGTTGGCCAGGTTATCAGCCGCACTCTGACTGAAAAAGGGGTCGCGTTCAAAGTGGTGGTCGCTGCCGACTATCGTCATCTGGTGCACGGTGACAGTAAATTCATTATCAATAGTCGTCTGGATGTGAAGTTGGGCATTGATGGTGTGGAAGTACTGGGAGCCAGCGCCAGGGAATGGGTGGATGGGGGAATACGCCTTGATCCCGGCAGTACGGGGGCCTTTAAGGGCAGCTATCCGCTGTATGCTAATGCCGAAAAGGCCGCAGAAGGGGTGGTTGGCGATCGCCTTCCAACCACTCTTACCCTGACGGCCAACAGCCTACCCGATATTCAAAGCGGTTCAGTGGTGCTGTTTCGCAAATTTCAGGTCGGGGAGATCGTCAGCGTCACGCCACGCGCTGATTCGTTTGATGTGAACGTGCATATTAAACCTGAATATCGTCGCCTGCTCACGCCGGGAAGCGTGTTCTGGGCAGAGGGCGGAGCTCGCGTCCAGTTAAACGGCAGCGGGCTGACCGTTCAGGCTTCCCCGCTCAATCGCGCGTTAAAAGGCGCCATCAGCTTCGATAATCTTAATGGTGCTGGCGTTGGCTTAAACCAACGGGATAAGCGTGTGCTATATGAGTCACAGACCGCCGCACGCGCCGTGGGTAGCCAAATCACGCTGCGCACCTTTGATGCCAGCAAACTGTCATCGGGTATGCCTATCCGCTATCTGGGTATTAATATTGGTCAGCTTGAGTCGCTGGCATTGGGAGAAGGCAATAATCAGGTGATAGCGAAAGCGGTGCTATACCCGGAATACGTGCAGGATTTTGCCCGCTCCGGCTCGCGCTTCTCGGTGGTTTCTCCGCAGATATCTGCCGCCGGGGTGAATCATCTGGATACCCTGTTACAGCCCTATATCAACGTCGATCCCGGTAAGGGTGGCGCGGTGCGCAGCTTTGAACTTCAGGAATCAACGATCACCGACGCCCGGTATCTGGACGGGCTGAACGTGGTGGTGGATGCGCCGGAAGGCGGCTCACTGTCAGTAGGTACGCCGGTACTCTTCCGTGGCGTCGAGGTCGGCACGGTAACCGGAACGGCTCTGGGTTCCATGGCGGATCGCGTTCAGATCACCCTGCGCATCAGCAAAAAGTATCAGCACCTGGTCCGTAATAACACCGTGTTCTGGTTAGCTTCAGGCTATAACCTGAAGTTTGGCCTGACGGGCGGCGTGGTGAAAACCGGTACTTTCCAGCAGTTTATTCAGGGCGGCATTGCCTTTGCCACGCCCCCTACCGTGCCGCTGGCACCGCAAGCCTCCTCCGGCAAACACTACCTGTTAGAGCAAGAGGAACCGGCGGGCTGGCGTCAATGGGGAACCGCCCTGCCACGGTAACACTCTGCGGCGGGGCAACACCCCGCTGCATATCCCCCTGCTTTGCGGCCGCGTCATATCAGGGATAGCGGCCCGGCAGGACAATTGTGCTAAACTAACCCCACTTTTTTTAGTGTCTAGTGGATCCAGCCTGTGTCTCACACTTCCCGCGTATTTTTCCCGCCCGCCTTTGTTGAACAGATGCAGCAGCTGCTGCCCGACGCCGATGAGTTTCAGCGTTTTATCACCAGCAGCCAGCTACCGTTGCGCCGCAGTCTGCGTGTCAACACGCTGAAAATCAGCGTCGATGATTTTCTCACGCTGGTTGAGCCTTATCAGTGGGCGTTAACGCCGATCCCCTGGTGCCAGGAGGGCTTCTGGATCAGCCGAGACGACGCCGACACGCTGCCGCTTGGCAGCACTGCCGAACATCTTG
This sequence comes from Erwinia tasmaniensis Et1/99, assembly GCF_000026185.1. Classification (NCBI taxonomy): domain Bacteria; kingdom Pseudomonadati; phylum Pseudomonadota; class Gammaproteobacteria; order Enterobacterales; family Erwiniaceae; genus Erwinia; species Erwinia tasmaniensis. Next base: position 1,719,588 of record NC_010694.1, on the reverse strand, counting down.
CCGGGCTGTTCTATATTCAGGAAGCCAGCTCAATGCTGCCGGTCAGCGCGCTGTTTGACGGCGGGGATATGCCGCAGCGGGTCATGGATATGGCGGCAGCTCCAGGATCGAAGACCACGCAGATAGCCGCGCATATGGGCAATCGTGGTGCCATCCTCGCTAATGAGTATTCGGCCAGCCGGGTAAAAGTATTGCATGCTAATCTCAGCCGCTGCGGCGTCAGTAATACCGCCATGACCCATTTTGACGGCCGGGTATTCGGCCCGGCACTGCCGGAATGCTTTGATGCGGTGCTTCTCGACGCGCCCTGCTCAGGCGAAGGGGTGGTGCGTAAAGATGCAGATGCCCTGCGTAACTGGTCACAGAGCAGCACGGAAGAGATTGCCGCCACCCAGCAAGCGCTCATCAACAGCGCGTTCCATGCCCTGCGCCCCGGCGGTACGCTGGTCTATTCGACCTGTACGCTCAATACCCGCGAGAACCAGCAGGTGGTCAACGGGTTGCTTGAGCAATATCCGGATGCGGTGAAAGTCGAGCCCTTAGACACGCTGTTCATGGGGGCTGAACGGGCCACTACCGCAGAGGGTTATCTCCATGTGTTTCCTCATATTTTCGATAGCGAAGGTTTCTTCGTTGCCCGCCTGCGTAAGGTCGCGAGCGTGCCGCCAATGCCGCAACCGGGTTACAAAGTGGGCAAGCCCCCTTTCACGCCGCTGAACCGGGTGCAGCAGCAGGAAGTCATTGCCGCAGCGGCCAGCGTTGGCCTGCGTTGGGACACGGAGCTTAAGCTGTGGCAGCGAGATAAAGAGCTGTGGCTGTTCCCTTCGGAGATAGAGCCGCTGTTGGGGCGCGTTCGTTTCTCGCGTATTGGTCTGAAGCTGGCGGAAACGTTCCCTAAAGGCTTTCGCTGGCAGCACCATGCCGCCGTGGCGCTTGCTGATGCCGCTAGCGCCAACGCGTTTGAGCTGAACAGCAACGAAGCAGAGGAGTGGTATCGCGGGCGCGATATCTACCCGGAGCGCGACCTGCCCGCCAGCGAGCTGATTATCTGCTACCAGCAGCGGCCGATAGGTATCGCTAAGAAGGTGGGAAGCCGTATCAAAAATAACTACCCGCGCGAGTTGGTGCGCGACGGCAAGTTATTTACCCTGTAAACCCGGAGCGGCCCGTTGTGGGCCGCGCTGATGCAACCAGGCCGTTACGGCCATGCCGGAAAATTACTTTAATGCGCGAGGGTTTTTACGCAGCGATGCGGTCCAGCTAAAATCTTTAATTTCACTTTCTTTCGCTGCCGAAGGCTTACGCGGCCTTTTTGCCATCACCGCTTTGCTGCTTTCGCGCACAACCCGTTCTTTCATCACCAAGCGCTTTGCTTCCTTGAGGATCTCTTTTTCTTCTTTTTTGCTGGCAAGATGACTGAGTTTGCCGGTCAGGGCCTTTACCCGCTGCTCCACCAAAATTTTTTCGTCTGCGGTAAACTGGTCTATGGAAATTTCTTTCTCGCTTCTCATGCAACGGGCTCCTGGCCAGTTTTCATCGCAACGGGTATCCACTGCGATGGGCCATTATCTATCGTAGAACGCCAGACCTATATGCACAAGCAGAGATAGTCATTGCCCGCAATCAACCGGGAATGCAGAATAGACCGCTGCGATAAAAGGAGAAAACCCGCGCCGACCGCGGTACCGTCCACCGTCTGGTCGCTTCAGGAGTATACTATGTCCGATGTTGATTTTAATTCCTCTCCATTATTTCAGCTCCGTGGAAACCTGGTGGCTTCACAACAGGATGAATATGGCCCCGTGTCGGTGATTGATCATCGCGATTTCCGCAGTATGAGTTTTGACCGGGTTTTTGAGCAGAGCAAAATGCTGAAAAATCAGCCGTCACTCCCCGTCCATCACTATATCCGCGCTATGCTCATGGCGGTCACCTTGACTGAGGCGCAAGATATCCTGCTGCTGGGCCTGGGCGGCGGCAGCCTGCTGCGAGCGCTCTTCGCACGCGATACGGGCATTTCCGTGGACGTCGTCGAGCTGAGTCAGGCCGTTATGTGCGTGGCGCAGGACTATTTTTACCTGCCACAAAGTGACAATATTCGCTATGTCATTGACGATGCCGCACGCTTTATCGCCGATGATCGTGGTCAGCGCAACTATCACCTGATCTTCTCCGACCTGTATAATGCCAACGCCCTTGCTCCCATCCAGTCTACGGCGACATTTCTGCGCGACTGTGCCGCCCGCCTGCGACCCGGCGGCTGGTTGGTGCTGAACCACCCCCACCTGCCGTCGCAGGACCCCACCTTCTCGCGCGCGCTGCTGGATATTTTCAGCAGCCTTTTTTACACCGTCGCGCCCAGCGGTAACGTGGTGATCTTCGCCAGCAGGTCGCCCTGCCCCTACCCATTGCACCAGCTGAAACGGATGATGAAAGAGTGCGAGGCGGATTTCGCCAGCGATTTTACCCCGGTGGCACAAAAAATTAGCCGCTGGCCGGGCGCGCCTATTTTCTGAACAGTCACCACATTTATACTGGCTTAAGGTCAGTTACTGTTGCTGGCGGCTAACCCGTGGTCTACTTTTAGCGCACGGAAAGTATTAGTTAATTGCAGAGACGATAAAATGATCATTCAGGGCATAAGTAAGGGATTTTTTATTTTTATTCTGGCGGCAACCACGCTGGGGTTTTTTCATATACTGGGGCCTTATTTTTCCGCCATTCTCTGGGCCGCTATTCTGGCGATCATTTTCCACCCGCTGAAAAGCAAAATCAGGAAATACTGCCGCGATAAAAACGGCCTGGCATCACTGATTACGTTATTCATCATCTGCCTGATTGTGTTTATCCCGCTGGCCGTGGTTGCCTCCTCACTGGCAATTGAGTTCAACGCGCTGTATAGCCGTATCCAGGGCGACCAAACGGAACTGACGACCGTCGCGGCAAGCGTCGTCAACCATCTGCCTGACTGGCTGCGCCATTTCCTTGCCGAGAACAATCTGAATGACGCCAGTGCTATTCAGCAAAAGCTTTCGGGCGTGGCGATGAAAGGCGGGCAGTTTTTTGCCGGTAGCCTGATGATGATAGGAAAAAGCACCTTCAGTTTCACCATCGGCTTCGGCATTATGCTCTATCTGCTGTTCTTCCTGCTGAAAGATGGCGCTTATCTGGTCGGTATGGCGCTGGATGCCATCCCGCTGTCACGCTTTGTTAAACATCATCTGTTTGTTAAGTTCGCCGCGGTTTCTCGTGCCACGGTAAAAGGCACTGTCGTGGTGGCGGTGGTACAGGGAACGCTGGGCGGCATTGCTTTCTGGTTTGCGGGCATTCAGGGCAGCATTTTGTGGGGCTCTTTGATGGCGTTCCTGTCGCTGATCCCGGCCGTGGGTTCGGCGATTATCTGGCTACCGGTGGTACTTTATTTCTTCTTCTCTGGCGCAATGATCAAAGGATTGTTGCTGACATTCTTCTTCGTGGTGGTCATTGGGCTGGTGGATAATATACTACGTCCGCTGCTGGTCGGCAAAGACACCAAAATGCCCGACTATCTGATCCTGATTTCGACGCTGGGCGGCATGGAAATTTATGGCATTAACGGCTTTGTTATTGGGCCACTGATTGCCGCACTGTTTATTTCCTGCTGGAACCTGCTTTCTGGCAGAGACCATAAAGGCAATACTGACAAGATTGACAGTGACTTTATGGAAGAAAGTCAGACTCATCCTAATAAAGAGATGTCATCACCTCACAATGCTGATAAGTAAATAACGCCGCATCATGCCCCGGCAAGCGGCCGCAACTTAACTCGTCGTGTCATTCAGATAGTGGTTTGCCCGTGCCGATCCGATAAAAAAAGGCCCCGATTATGGGGCCTTTTTTTTGGCAAAACGTTAGGCTTTAATTTTTTTACGACCAGGCAGGGTATTTACGCCCCACAGGCCGCTCAGAGTACTGACGATCGCACCAATTAATAGACCAAAGAATGACCACAGCGCAACTTTAGCACCCACTTTGGCTGCTGCATCCGCTTTCTCTTTAGCCTGCTGCTTTAATTCAGCGTACTGTGCCTTAGCCTGGTTAAGATTGTCTTCCAGCTGTGCGAAACGCTGTTTAGCTTGCTCAACCGCTTTATCACGAGTCTGAATGAAGTTATCAACCGCTTTGTCTGCCTGCTCTGGCGTCATAGAGGTATTTTCCGCCAGGGCTTTTTTCACGTCATTTTTGTCTACGGCATTACCGACGGTTTCAGCACGATTTTTCAGTTTATCCATCAGAGAACCGGTAATGGCATCGCTGTTTTCTGGATTCATCGCCAGATCTTTCGCTGCGTTAGCCAGGTCGTCTCCGGCCGCTTCCAGCTGCGACTGCAGGTATTCAGGCTGAAGCTCTTTGATGCCGCTTTTTTTCAAGGCTTCCATAACCTGCTTGTCAGCATCCTGTGGCTGTAATTTTGTATCCAGACCAAGACGGTTATACACCTTCTCGCCAATGTTGGCCGTGCCCTGCGCGGCATGTCCCGCAGCGCTGCCGATCCCGCTCGCCACACTTCCGGTTGCAGAAGCAATGCCGCCTACCGCGTTACCCGCCGTATTTAACACGCCACCCACGGCCGCGAAGCCAAGAATGGTGGCAACTAACAGGGAAGTCGCCCAAATCAGGAAACCGTGAATAGCGCCATCAGCGCCTGCCAGTCGACCCGTAATAAAACCACCACAGGCAAGGCTGACGATCACTCCAATAACAGACCAGGCCAGTACGGCCGTATCTGCGCCATTAACAATATCGTCCGATTTCGGAGACAGCATGGATAAGCCAAGACTTGTACCCAGGGTGGTTAGCAGAAGCGATACGGCTATTGCGGTAACCACGCCAGCGATAATGCTGCCCCATGAAACACGTTTTGTCATTGCGAGTTCGTTTCTAAGTTCCATTTTACACTCCGGTTTATATAACAATCAGTAACTGCATTTCGCGATTACAGTATAGATGTCAATTCGGTTTCTTCCTGGAATCGGTTAAATTAATTCTAAATTTTTCAGCTTGCTACGCGCAGGTATCCCCTGAACCGCAGTTCAGCCGCCAACGTCACACTGCATCGCGGACACAAATTTACAGCACAATCGCCGTAGTTAGGCGCTCTGTGCAAAAAAAAGTGATAATGCAATCTATCGCAGGGAAAAGAAATTCGGTGGAATACGGCGGTAAATTTAAAGCCAGTTAACGTCATAACTAGCTACAAAAAAAGACTGAAGACAAATCCTGTCTTCAGTCCAGGTAAAGGGCTCTTGGCAGAGCCGTGCGCTAAACATGAGGTCTATTGAGGGCATTGTCGCCCGGTACTTTAAAGATAGTATCAGACGGGGAGTTAATCCAACCGGGGAGAAATAATCAGGCAAGCTGTGATTAACATTGTGATCGCGTCGACATAAAAGAGGCGGAAAGCCCAATACCTCGCCGCATTGCCCTCAACGGACGTGTCGACAAAGACACGCCCGCGATGTGTATCAGTGACACAGCTTCTCGGCACGCGCAAGGATCGGTGCCAGGCTTTTTTTCTGACCTGGGTTATTTGGATCGTCCGCCAGAACTTTCGTTATTGGCATTCCCTTCATTTGCCCCGCCTGCACTTTGGCCTCTGCTGCGGCATTCAGTGGATACTGCACCAGCGTGCCGTCATTGATGGCAAACAGCACGTTGCCTTTCTCACAGCTCAACATCATCTCTTCGCGCGTGAAGGGCCAGTCGTTCTTACCCATATCAAAACGACTTACGGTTTCGATGCCAGCCGTGGCGCTGCTGCTGATACCCAGCGCCAGACATACTAATGCCAATTTTTTCATCTTGATCTGTACCTCAAACGATATGGCTCAATTCTGAGAGATTATTCATTGTTGCTGCCCGTCTATCGGCTTGAACCGGTCCAGGCCGCCCACGAGCAACAGCACCGCGGCGGCCAGGAACAGGAGGCCGAAAACGCTGAAGAAATGACGCAAACCGCCGCAATGCTCCTTGATGCGATGCGGCGGTTTGCTGCCTGAGGGCGAAAGAATACTCCGCTTAAAAAGCAGTGTCGAGGTAACCAGACGCTCTCATCGTCAGCACACTTGCTAATCCGAGCCCAGTGCATTATTTTCTGCGACAAACTACGGGAGAACACCATGACCTGCAATCTGGCCACGCTGCCACAGGAAGAAAAAGACAAGATTAACGTCGATCTGGCCGCCGCCGGGGTGGCTTTCAAAGAGCGTTACAATATGCCTGTTGTTGCCGAAATCGTCGAACGCGAACAGCCGGAGGCGCTCCGTGACTGGTTTCGCCAGCGCCTGATGCACTATCGCCAGGCTTCGCTGTCGCTGTCGCGATTGCCGTACGAACCTAAGCAAAAATAGCCGCGTCTGTCGGGCTCGTTATCCACCGGAAAGATCGCGCCGGAGGGTTTGGCACATCTTTGCCGTATGAGTTGCGGATGAACATTGGCAAGCGGTGGCCTTTTCGTTAACCTGCACAGCAAATTTATCATCGGGAGAAGCAATGTTAAGGGTTATAGACACGGAAACCTGCGGCCTGCAGGGCGGGATCGTCGAAGTGGCTTCGGTAGATGTGATTAACGGACAGATTGCCAATCCGATGAGCGATCTTATCTCACCCGACCGTCCCATCAGCCGTCAGGCAATGGACGTGCATAAAATTACCGAAGCGATGGTGCGAGGGAAGCCGACCATCGAACAGGCCATTGGTCGTTATCACGGCAGCCCTTACTACGTGGCACATAACGCCAGTTTCGACCGCCGCATGTTGCCCGAAATGAACGGGGAGTGGATTTGTACCATGACCTTAGCTCGCCGCCTGTGGCCCGGGCTGAAATACGGCAACGAGGCGCTACGTCAGGCTTTACGACTGGACGTCTCGCCCCCGCCCGAGCTTCATGCCCACCGTGCCCTGTACGACTGCTACGTTACCGCTGCGCTGCTGGTGCGTATAATGACATTTAGCGGCTGGGACGCCGCCGAAATGCTGCGGCGGATGCAGGTCAAAGGTTCCACCAACAGTTTCCCCTTTGGCAAGTATCGTGGTCAAAAAGTTGACGACGTTGCGAAAAAAGATCCGGGCTATTTACAGTGGATGCTGAAAAAAATCCCGGATTTAAAGCCTGACCTGCGCAGCGCGATAGAGCGGGCGCTAAGCGAATCCGATTAAGCCGCCGTCGGACGCCCCAGCAGCCCCGTCGACAGCGCAATCAGAAAGGCGTATTCCATCACTAAGCCTTCATAAGCCTTGAAGCGACCGGATTTACCGCCGTGACCAGAGTCCATATCGGTGTGCAGCAGCAGCAAATGGTCTCCGGTCTTGAGCTCGCGCAGCTTCGCCACCCATTTTGCCGGCTCCCAGTACTGTACCTGGGAATCATGTAGCCCGGCTGTGACCAGCAGGTGCGGATAGGACTGCGCCACCACGTTGTCGTACGGGCTGTAACGACGGATGTAGCCATAATAGTGTTCTTCCGCTGGATTTCCCCATTCGTCATATTCTCCGGTGGTAAGGGGTATGGACTCGTCCAGCATGGTGGTGAGCACATCCACAAAAGGCACCTGCGCCACGACCCCGTGGAAGCGGTCAGGCACCATATTGATCACGGCCCCCATCAGCAGCCCACCGGCGCTACCGCCCATTGCATAAACTTTTTGTGCGTCGCCGTATTTTCTCGCCACCAGTTCATCGGTGATATCAATGAAATCATGGAAACTGTTCATCTTGTTCAACAGACGGCCGTCGTCGTACCACTGCTGTCCCATTTCTCCGCCACCACGAATATGGGTCAGAGCATAAACAAACCCACGGTCAAGCAGGCTGAGGCGGCTGGCGCTGAAGTCGGCATCCATACTGCTGCCGTAAGAGCCGTACCCGTAAACCAGCAGAGGGTTGCTTCCCGGCTGATAGCAGTCAAGGCGATACACCAGAGATACCGGCACTTCAACACCGTCACGCATGGTCAGCCAGTGGCGCTCACTGCGGTAAAGAGATGCGTCGAAGCCCTTCACCTCAGTCTGTTTCAAGATCTGCCGCTCGCCGCTGTCAAGGTCCAGTTCATACAGCGTGTCGGGAGTGGTCATTGACGAATAGCCATAGCGTAGCTTACTGCTTTCCGGGCTGGGGTTATAACCTATCCAGGTGACATAAGCCGGGTCGTCAAAGGCAATGGCGCGGCTTTGGCCGTTCTGCCGGTGGATCTGGCGCAGCCTGGTCAATCCGCCCTGGCGCTCTTCAACCACCAGCCAGTCGCGGAACAGGGAAAACCCTTCCAGCACGATGTCGTCACGTGTCGGGATCACCGTCTGCCACTGCTGTTCATCGGCCTCTGCGCTGCGGTACAAAGCGAAGTTTTTCCCGTCGCGATTGGAGCGAATATAGAAATGGCCCTGATAGTGATCGACGCTGTACTCATGATCTTTACGACGTGCGCAAAACGGCTGTGGCTGTGCATTGGGCTGTTGCGCATCCAGCAGCATAATCTCCGTGGTTGTGCTGCTTCCCAGCACGATGGCAACAAACTGTTCGGAGGTGGTTTTATCGAGGCCGACATAAAACGCATCGTCCTGCTCTTCATAAACCAGCTGGTCCTGCTGTTGTGGTGTGCCGAGCGTATGCCGCCAGACCTGGTATGGCAGCAGCGTCTGAGTATCCTTCAACACGTAATAGAGCGTCCGCGAATCGCCCGCCCACGCCATGCCCGAAGATACGCCTTCAAGCACCTCCGGATACCACTCGCCGCTGTCTAAATTACGCAGACGAATGGCGTATACCCTGCGTGACAAAAAGTCTTCTGCCACCGCCATCGTCTGATTATCCGGACTGATGGCCACGCCGCCGAGCGTGTAAAATTCGCTATCAGAGGCGCGCTGGTTGCCATCCAGCAAGGTATCCCAGACGTCCGGCGTACTGGTCTCCGCCGGCTGACGGGTATAAAGGGTATATTCGTTGCCCTCTTCATAGCGGCTCAGATAGCGGTAGTCGTTTTTCACGTAGGGAACCGACTGGTCACGCGCGGGGATACGCTCGATCATTTCTTTCAACAGCTGCGCCTGAAGCGCCTGTTGTGGTTCAAGCTGCTGCTGACAAAAATCGTTTTCAGCACGTAAATGCGCCAGCACACCGGGATCTTCACGCCGATCGTCACGCAGCCAGTAATAATCATCGGTGCGCGTTTCACCGTGCAAGCTCATCACATGAGGTATTTTATTTGCTTTTGGTGGAGTCATTTCAGGTTCGCAGTTGATGTGTGAATACATAAGGTTGGCATCAAGCCAGCTGATTGCCAAGAAAATCTGATGAGGATCCGCCGAAATCGCGGGTGAAGGATCGGTGGGCGCTGGCGATATCGCCCACCCTTTCCGTCAGACGGTTAGCTTTTGCTTTTCACTGCGGATATCCCGTTCGATCGATTCGCGTACATCCTGCGGGATCTTCAACGCATCACCCAGCGCCTGTAGATAGCTACGTTCCATGAAGTGATCCACGTCAATCACCAGGTTACTTAGAAAATAGACTTCCAGCGCCTCTTCCTCGTTTTTGACATCCGCGGCAAGCCTGTGCGGATCCAGCGGCTGGGCTATGGCACGCTGAACCAGCTGTTCAGCCTGCGTGCCCAGCCCGGATTGAAGGATATGCTCATCAATTGCGCGGCGTTCGTCATGATCAATATGCCCGTCGCTTTTAGCGGCAAACACCAGCGCCTCAATCAGACGTTCAGCACGGCGATCTACCGGGGTGCTTTGCTCACCAAACTGCGGGCTTTGCTGATGGGTTTCCCTGACGCGCTGCTTGTATTTGTTCCATAATACGCTGCCCGCCACGGCGCCTCCGCCGATGATCAGCGCATTTGTGCCGTATTTGGCCAGCAGTTTGCGCGATGATTTGCTGGCGACCAAAAGCCCTGCGAGTCCTCCCAATGCGCCCGGCGCCAGCATTTTGCTTAACCCTTCACCGCCGGAAGTGGATTTTCCCGATTGGCCTAACAGGGTCTGGATTTGTTGGAACCAGCTGCTCATAGAACGTTCTCCGTTTGCTCAAAACACCACAATAAGGTACGCCACGTCAGGAAATGTCAAAGGGTGAAAAGGCGCTAAAATTTTCAGCCCATCGGCTTGAACCCTCTTCAGGGCCGTTTGCGCAGCACGTTATTGGCTTCTACATTGAAGGCAGGCAGAACAAATAAGGAAAACGGCAATGTCTCTTTCGGACAACCCATTATTTATCAATACCATTCTACTGGGCGGCAGTAGCGAACAGAAATTGCAGGCGGCCGCCGCGGCAGGTTTTCAGCAGGTGGAGCTGTGGCAGCAGGATGTGGAGGCCGCCCCCGGCGGCGCGGCCAGCCTTGCTCATCTCTGTTCACGGCTGACGCTGGCGCTGACGGATTATCAGGTGTTGATGGATTTTGATGGTGCGCCGGACGACCAGCGCGAGAATAAACGTGATCAGGCGCTGGAGATGATCTCAACGGCACGGCAGCTGGGAGCCACAACATTGCTGGTTCCCGCATCAACCCATCCCCTGTGTTGCCAAGAGAGAATAGAAGAGGATTTACGCTGGCTGGTACAGCAGGCGGCGCAGCATAATCTGCGCATAGCCTATGAGGCGATGGCATGGAGCCAGCATATTAATGACACTGCCGCCGCATGGCGGCTGATAAAACGCATTGATGCGCCAAACCTGGGGTTGGTGGTTGACGCGTTTCATATTTTCGTTCGGCAAAGAACGCTGGCAGACCTGAAAGGCATCCCGGCAGAAAAGATATTTTTAGTTCAGCTCTCGGACCTGGACTTCCAGCCGCAAGAGCAACAGCTGAAAGACGTAGCCCGTCATGAGCGCCTGCTGCCGGGAGAAGGCAATTACCCGCTGGAGGCGCTGTTACACCATCTGGAGGATATTGCATACCGGGGGCCAATAGGGCTTGAAGTGTTTAACGATCGGCGACATGGGGCCGATCCTTATCTCACGGCGAAAGCCGCCATGGCCGCACTACGCAAAATGATGTAGCAAAGCGCCGGGAATTTAGCCCGCTACCGCCCGCAGCTTGCTCTCGGCCGCGTCGGCGTTTTCCCCGCTGGCATTTTCTTCAGGCAGCCTGCCGGTGCGCAGGACCTGCTGTAAAGTGTCCTTATTTTCCGCCATAAACAGCCCCAGCGCCTCGTTCTGCTGCTCATCCATTGCCAGCGGGCTGGTAGCCAGCCAGCCGGAAAGCACTTCGGCCATATCGAGCATTTTATCAAAGGCGTCCGCCTCTTTTTTGCTGGCAAATGTCATTTTTTCTTCACCTTTTCTGACGACAACGTATTTGATTTCAACAGCCATGATGATGCCTCTTTTACCTGTGTTTTTATACAGTATAGCAGCGATGCCTTTTTGCCTCAACCCCGGTATTGCAGGTGAATACGCAAACGTTTTCGTTTATAATGCGCCGGATTTTTTTCAATCTATTCAGGTAGCGATTATGACAACTGTTGGAACCGCTCTGCGTCCGAATGCGACGCGCGTCATGCTGTTAGGATCGGGTGAACTGGGCAAAGAAGTTGCGCTGGAGTGCCAGCGTTTAGGCGTCGAGGTGATTGCAGTAGATCGCTACGCCGATGCCCCCGCTATGCAGGTTGCTCATCGCAGTCATGTTATTGATATGCTGGACGGTGCGGCCCTGGCAGCGCTGATAGCCGATGAGAAGCCGGACTTCGTTGTACCCGAAATTGAAGCCATCGCCACTGATATGCTGGTTGAACTGGAGAAGCAGGGCCAGCATGTGGTTCCCACCGCCCGCGCAGCCAAGCTGACCATGGATCGTGAAGGCATTCGTCGCCTTGCGGCAGAAGAGTTATGGGTGCCTACGTCCGACTACCGATTCGCCGACGGCTATGACGCATTCCAGGCGGCCGCAGAAGCTATTGGCTTCCCGTGCATCGTCAAGCCGGTCATGAGCTCTTCCGGCAAAGGCCAGAGCTTTATTCGTGAAGCCTCACAGCTGATGGCAGCCTGGGAATATGCTCAACAGGGTGGCCGTGCGGGCGCTGGCCGTGTGATTGTTGAAGGCGTAGTGAAATTTGATTTCGAAATAACCCTGCTCACCATCAGCGCGGTGGACGGCATTCATTTCTGTGCGCCTATCGGCCATCGCCAGGAGGATGGAGATTATCGCGAATCCTGGCAGCCACAGCACATGAGCGAGCTGGCCCTGCAACGTGCCCGCCAGGTCGCTGAAAAGGTGGTGACGGCTCTCGGCGGCCACGGGCTGTTTGGCGTAGAGCTGTTTGTCTGTGGTGATGAGGTGGTGTTCAGCGAAGTCTCACCGCGACCACACGATACCGGCATGGTCACCCTGATTTCACAGGACGTTTCTGAGTTTGCGCTGCATGTGCGTGCTTTCCTCGGCCTGCCGGTTGGCGCTATCCGTCAGTATGGCCCGGCGGCATCCGCTGTGATCCTGCCAGAGCTGGACAGTGATAACGTGCAGTATGCCAACCTCTCGGCGGCCGTGGGAGCGGGTCTTCAGCTTCGTCTGTTTGGTAAACCACACATTCAGGGCAAGCGGCGTTTAGGCGTGGCGCTGGCAACCGGCCTTGATATTGACGAGGCGGTGCAGCGTGCCGTCTCGGCTGCCAACGGCGTCAAAGTGTCTGGCTAATCGCCCAGAACACTCAGGGGCGGATCACATTCGTCCCTGAACTACCCCATCTTCGGCCATTTCTCGCGTTTGTCGCTTATCGTTCCAGTCCGGATTGATACGCTGAAGTTATTGATTTTAAATCAAAAAAAAGCCCACCGAAGCGGGCTGTGTTATACGGCGATCCTACTCGAATTCATTCCATGAACGGCCGTCACGGGTGATCATCGCGACTGAGGCTACCGGCCCCCAGGTCCCCGCCTGATAAGGCTTCGGCGCTTCTTTGTCAGCAGACCAGGCGTCCATGATAGAGTCAACCCACTTCCAGGCCTCTTCAACCTCATCACGGCGGACAAACAGGGCCTGAATACCGCGCATGCTTTCCAGCAGCAGGCGCTCGTAGGCATCGGCCAAATGAGACTGGTTAAAGGTCTCGGAGAAGCTCAGATCCAGTTTGGTTGTTTGCAGGTTGTGTTTATGATCCAGCCCCGGCACCTTGTTGAGGATCTGGATATCCACGCCTTCATCCGGCTGCAGACGAATGGTCAATTTGTTTTGCGGCAGCTCCTGCCAGCTATCTTTGAACAGGTTGAGCGCCGGATTTTTGAAATACACCACGACTTCTGAACATTTAGACGGCAAACGCTTGCCGGTGCGCAGATAGAACGGTACGCCTGCCCAACGCCAGTCGTCGATATCAACCCGAATAGAAACGAAGGTCTCGGTACTGCTCGATTTGTCTGCGCCCTCTTCTTCCAGATAGCCAGGGACTTTTTTCCCCTGCACAAAACCAGAGGTGTACTGGCCGCGCACGGTTTTTTCACGCACGTTGGTATGGTCGATGCGGCGCAGGGAACGCAGCACTTTAACCTTTTCATCACGGATACGATCTGCGGACAGGTCTGCCGGAGGCGACATCGCAATCATAGTGAGCACCTGCAACAGGTGGTTCTGGATCATGTCGCGCATCTGGCCCGCTTTGTCAAAGTAGCCCCAGCGACCTTCAATACCGACCTCTTCCGCCACGGTGATCTGGACGTGGTCAATGGTGCGGTTATCCCAGTTTGCAGCAAACAGCGAGTTAGCAAAACGCAGCGCCAGCAGGTTAAGCACGGTCTCCTTACCAAGATAGTGGTCGATACGGAAGACCTGGCTCTCGTCGAAGTACTCGCCTACCTGATTATTGATTTCTTGCGAGGTGGCCAGAGAGGTGCCCAGCGGTTTTTCCATCACCACGCGCGCGGGTTTGGCGTTAAGTTTAGCCTGACCCAGCCCCTGGCAGATGGCACCAAAGGTGCTTGGCGGCATGGCAAAATAGTTGATGGTGACACGTTTTTTCTGATCGAGCATTTTGCCCAGTCGAGGGAAATGACTGCTGTCAGTCACGTCCAGATTACAAAAATCGAGCCGGCTGCTGAGTTTATCCCACAGCGCTTCATCGATTTTTTCCTTCATAAAGGTTTCCAGCGCTTCACGCACGACCTTGGTGTAGGCGTTTTTATCCCAATCCGCACGGCCAACGCCAATGATGCGTGAATCTTCATGGATCTGACCGGCTTTTTCTAACTGATACAGTGAGGGCAACAGTTTGCGGCGTGCAAGATCGCCTTTGGCACCGAAAATAACCAGATCGCAAGCCTGGGCTGTTTGTGTAACCGCCATTTCATTCTCCTCGTTGCAGGATGAGCCTGTCCTGGAATTCCATCGTTGGACAGACTCTAATTGTTATTTGCTTCTGTACAATGTACTGATTTGCCCCGCCTACGTAAACCTGGTGACGCAGGCTTGGCACAATGTATCCATCAGCACTCAATTTATTGGCACCCCAGTTCATACCTGATTTATCTTATTACGGATGGCGGGCGAACCCACTCAACACGACACAGATAAAACCTTAGTCAAAAACAGGATTTTCTCTGCTTTATCGCAACTATTGCATACAGGCTGCCGCTCTATTCTCTACAAAACGACATTGATTTCTCCTTCGACTGCAATCGACGAAATGTATGAGTAATCATGTCATTGAAAAATATCACGAAAAACTATAGAAATCGGATTTATTCAGCATATTTAAGCGTCAGGCGGACGGAATGAGTCTGAAATGTCCCCCCGGATCGCTCTCGCCGCTTCTCACCGCGGCCGGGTTGGCGCGTACAAATGATGGCAGCTGTGCCCGCCTCCCTCTTGCGTGTTACCGTCATCTCATTAAAAAATGAGGTATCTGACCCGACTCCAGCCTATTGAGTTTACCTCATGAGGTGATACTTTATATGTGCGTGTCCTTTTCTTACCTCAGTGACTCCGACTGTTCAGGGCATAAGCACACCTTAATCTACCGAGATAGACTAACTATTCACTTCAGGTCATGCATAATGAATAACCAATCATCTCCATTTCTTCACCCTAAATACCCTTCTCGCCGCCTGAGGAGAACCAAGATTGTCACGACGCTGGGGCCCGCTACCGACCGTGACAACAATCTGGAGAAGATCATCTCTGCAGGTGCCAACGTGGTACGTCTGAACTTCTCGCACGGCAGCGCGGACGATCATCAGATGCGCGCAAATAAAGTGCGGGAAATTGCGGCGAAGCTGGGCCGCCATGTGGCCATTCTTGGTGACCTGCAGGGGCCAAAAATCCGCGTATCAACCTTCAAGGAAGGAAAAGTTTTCCTCAACGTGGGTGAGCATTTTCTGCTTGATGCCAGCCTCGGCAAAGGTGAAGGCGATAAGGAAAGAGTGGGCATTGATTATAAAGGCCTGCCTTCTGACGTGGTGCCCGGCGATATCCTGCTACTGGACGATGGCCGCGTACAGCTGAAGGTTCTTGAAGTTAAGGGCATGAAGGTTTTCACCGAAATCATCGTTGGTGGCCCGCTGTCGAACAACAAGGGCATTAACAAGCTGGGTGGCGGTCTTTCTGCAGAAGCACTGACTGAAAAAGATAAGGCGGATATCCTGACCGCGGCCAAAATCGGCGTTGACTATTTGGCCGTTTCCTTCCCGCGCTGTGGGGAAGACCTGAACTATGCGCGCCGACTGGCCCGCGAGGCAGGCTGCGAAGCAAAAATAGTCTCCAAAGTAGAGCGTGCTGAAGCGGTTGCCAGCCAGGAGGCAATGGATGACATTATTCTTGCGTCCGACGTGGTAATGGTCGCACGAGGCGATTTGGGAGTAGAAATTGGCGATCCTGAACTGGTCGGTATCCAGAAAGCCCTTATTCGCCGTGCACGTCAGCTGAACCGTTCGGTGATCACCGCCACCCAAATGATGGAATCGATGATCACCAATCCGATGCCCACGCGTGCTGAAGTGATGGACGTGGCGAATGCCGTATTGGATGGTACTGATGCAGTGATGCTATCCGCAGAAACAGCGGCGGGTCAGTATCCGGCAGAGACCGTGTCGGCTATGGCCAAAGTATGCCTGGGTGCAGAAAAAATCCCCAGCATCAACGTTTCTAAGCATCGTCTGGACGTTCAGTTCGACAATATCGAAGAAGCTATCGCCATGTCAGCCATGTATGCCGCTAACCATTTACAGGGCGTTACTGCGATTATCACCATGACGGAATCTGGCCGAACCGCGCTGATGACTTCTCGTATCACCTCAGGCCTGCCGATTTTTGCCATGTCGCGACATGAGCGCACGCTAAACCTTATCACGCTGTACCGTGGCGTGACGCCGGTCTATTTCGACAGTAATAATGAGGGTGTGGCTGCGGCGCACGATGCGATTAACCTGCTGCGGGATAAAGGCTTTTTGATATCCGGCGATCTGGTTATCGTCACTCAGGGCGACGTAATGGGCACCACCGGCACAACCAATACCAGCCGCGTGCTGCGCGTTGACTAATCCTGCCTCAGGCTATTGGGTTCCGGCCCAATAGCTTTTCATCCCCTGCCTCCTGCTGTTCCTCTGCTATACGCCGTTGCCGCTTAACCGATAGATGTGCTTTACCATCTGGTGATAATTTTGCAGTATTTTCAGGTAAAAATACGGTATGTTAGCGCGGTCGCTAAGCCTTTGTGCTTTTATACTTTTTATGCAACCCTGGAAGGAGCCAGAATGGCGTCTTACATCCCTCTGTCGAAGCTCACCGGCCGACATCTGATTTTCCCGTTATCATTAGTCCTGTTTGAGTTTGCCACCTATATTGCTCATGACATGATCCAGCCCGGCATGCTGCTGGTCACCGAGGAGTTCCGGGTCAGTCCTGAATGGGTCTCAGCCTCGTTGACCGCCTATCTGATCGGTGGCATTACGCTGCAATGGCTGCTCGGCCCGCTGTCCGACAAGCTTGGAAGGCGGCCGGTGCTGCTGTCCGGCGTGGCTTTCTTTATGCTTACCTGTCTGGCGACTCACTGGGTGCAGAGCATTGAACAGTTTATTCTGCTGCGATTCTTGCAGGGGACCAGCCTGTGCTTTATCGGTGCCGTGGGATACGCCGCCATCCAGGAGGCCTTCAACGAGGCGCTGAGCGTGCGTATCATGGCGCTGATGGCTAACGTGGCGCTGATCGCCCCGCTGGCAGGACCGCTGGCCGGTGCCGCATTTCTGGAGATAGGCGACTGGCGTACCATGTTCTGGCTTTTTGGCCTGGTGACCGCGGTTGCCCTGTTCGGGCTGTGGCGCACCATGCCGGAGACTTCAGGCGACCCAGAAATATCCGTGTCGTTGAAATCGCTCGGTAAAGGATATCTGGCGCTGGTCAAAGACCGCCAGGTGATCAGCGGTTCACTGGCAATTGGCCTGGTGACCATCCCCTGCCTTGCCTGGGTTGCGCTGTCGCCGGTGATCCTGATCCATGACGCCGGGCTAAGTCGAATGGACTATGCGTTACTGCAACTTCCGGTGTTTGTGGCAATGATTGCCGGTAATCTGACGCTGGGCAAGCTGGCTTCACGGGTGGCTATCGACCGTCCACTGCGGCTGGGCGCATGGCCTATCTTGCTGGGGCTGGCGGTATCGGCTCTTGCGTCTGCCATCGACAACCACAGCTATCTGTGGCTCACCGCGGGGCTGAGTCTCTACGGGTTTGGTACCGGGCTGGTCAACGCCGGGCTTTATCGCCTGACGCTGTTCTCCAGCAGTGCGGGAAAAGGCAGCGTGGCCGCGATGCTTGGCATGGTGAGTATTCTGGTGTTTGCTTCAGGCATTGAGCTGGCAAAATATGCTTACTTTAGCATCGGAGCACGAGGCTTTAGCCTTGTAAACCTGGCCTGCGGCGTACTTTGGTTTGTGCTGGTAGGCGCATTTTTACGGGAGTGGAAGCGCCGTTCTACGCTGAAAAAAGTCGACATCGCGTAATCAGTCAGGCTGACCGTCCGAGCGAAAATAATGGGGAGCGTTGCTCCCCATTATTGTTTATCTTACTTTTTCGGATAGAGTTCTTTACGATCGTAGGGTTCCGTTTCGCCCGGCTTACGCGTCTTGAGCAGTTTCAGTATCCAGGTATACTGCTCCGGGTGTGGCCGAACAAACGCTTCGACCTCTTCATTCAGACGGCGCGCCTGGGTGACGTCATCGGTATCCGGCAGATCGTCCATCGGCGCATGCAGATAGATATCCAGTGAGTGGGTTTTGCTATCATAGACCGGAAACAGCGGCACCACTTTTGCACGGCATACTTTCATCATCCGCCCTACGGCAGGCAGCGTGGCTTTGTAGGTCGCAAAGAAATCGACAAATTCGCTGTGATCGGCACCGTGATCCTGATCGGGCAGGTAATAGCCCCAGTACCCCTGACGGATCGAGCTGATAAACGGCTTGATGCCGTCGTTGCGTGCATGCATACGGCCACCAAAACGCCGACGCACCAGATTCCAGACGTAATCAATCACCTCGTTGCTCTGATTATGAAACATGGCGGCCATCCGCTGCCCTTCAGAAGCCAACGCCATTGCAGGTAAATCAACCGCCCAACCGTGCGGCACCAGCAGGATGACGTTCTGCCCGCTGTCGCGTAGCGCATCGACGATTTCACGACCATGCCAGCGGATACGCGACTTAGCCGCTTCGGGCCGCAGCGCCAGCTCGGCCATCATCGCCATTGACTGCGGGGCGGTGGCAAACATGTCGTCGATGATCTGCTCGCGCTCTGCTTCCGATTTTTCAGGCAGACAATATAGCAGGTTGATCTGCGCGCGGCGGCGTGCGCTACGGGCCAGTTTTCCGGCTTTACGCCCCAACGCGCCCAGCAAAGGATCGCGCAGGCGTGGCGGTATCAACGTCAGAGCAGCAAAGGCCCCAACGCCTAACCAACTTCCCCAATAGCGTGGTAATAAAAAGGACTTCTGAAAAAGGGGGATGAATTCGACGTTGCTTTTTTTTCTGTTTTCCATGCACGGGTCCTAAACAATAACCGGTTTATGATAGTGCTGACGTGCAATTTTGCAATGATAACCGACCCATTGCTCCTAAAGCGCCAATAAAAAAGCCGAACGGCATAGCCGATCGGCTCTGTAATCCTGAGGAAGGACTATTTGATGCGCAGCTGGGGTATCACTTCGCGCACCTGGGCCAGATAGTCACGACGATCTTTTCCGTTCAGCCCTTCCATCCGCGGCAGACGGGCGGTCAGAGGATTTACCGCCTGATTATTGATCCAAACCTCAAAGTGAACGTGTGGGCCAGTCGATCGCCCTGTATTGCCCGAAAGGGCAATACGATCGCCCCGCTTCACCTTTTGACCAGGCTTAACCAGCAGCGTTTTGAGATGCATGTAGCGCGTCATATACTGGCGGCCATGACGAATGGCCACATAGTTCCCAGCCGCACCGCTGCGCTTGGACACGATGACTTCGCCATCACCGATGGCCAGCACTGGCGTGCCCACAGGCACCGCAAAATCTACGCCTTTGTGCGGGGCGATGCGGCCGGTTACCGGATTAGTACGGCGCGGATTAAAGTTCGAAGAGACACGATACTGTTTAACGGTGGGGAAACGCATGAAGCCGCTCGACAACCCCGACCCACTGCGATCGTAAAACTTGCCGTCCTCGGCACGAATAGCATAATAATCCTTACCGCCGCTGTTCAGCCGCACTCCCAGCAGTTGGCTTTGCTGACTTTTACCGTCCAGCATTTCACGCGACGTCAGTACCGCAAACCTGTCGCCATCCTGCAACTTGCGAAAATCCATCTGCCACTGCAAAGATTTGATCACCGCGCTCACTTCGCCGCTGCTCAAGCCGGCTGATTTCGCGCTGTTAACAAAGCTACCGTTGACGACCCCGTTAAGCACGTGATTTTGCCATTCGCCACTCTGCATCGCAGACGACAGTTTAAAGCCGTCTGCGGTGCGATCGTAGGTACGGCTTTCACGCCGGGACACTTCCCAGGTCAGGCGCTGTAACTGCCCGGCGTCATTCAGCGTCCATGACAGCTGCTGCCCGATTTGCAAATTACGAAGCTCTTTATCGCTCTTAGCCAGCTGGCTGATATCAGACATTTCAATACCGTACTGATTCAGCACGCTGCTGAGCGTGTCTCCGCCCGAAATGACATAGTCATGGGTGCCGCTTTCATTGGCGGCATCGTCATCAATTTCATCTTTGGGGAGATCGTCTTCCGGAGAGGGGCTGTCTACATCGATGGGTTCGCTGGCTTCCGGCAGCAAGGTGCGAAGCTGTTCTTTCTCCAGCTCGACCCGCTTCACTATCGGACTTTCACTATCAGGATGATAGACATACGGCCGCCACACGGCAACGGCCAGTGTCACTACGGTGAGCGCCCCCAGCATGATGCGGTGGGGGCGAGATAAACTGTTAAACGCCAGGGTGATAGCGTTGAGTTTTTGCTGCACTTACAACTCCCTTTAATCTCCTTTCAGGCAGCTCGAATACTGGCTGGACAGCTGCGTAAGAAACTGAACATAGCTGTCTTTGCCTGGAGAGATGGCTGTGCCGAGGGGGTCCAGAGTGCCCGAACGCACTTTGGTACCCCTGGCAACAGCTTCAATCACGGCCGGCCTGAACTGTGGTTCAGCAAAGACACAAACCGCCTTTTGCTCAACCAATTGAGTACGTATTTGATGTAAACGCTGTGCGCCGGGTTGAATTTCAGGGTTTACGGTAAAATGACCCGTTGGGTTCAGACCGTAGTGCTTTTCAAAGTAAGTGTAAGCATCATGAAAAACGAAATACCCTTCATGTTTTACCGGCGCAAGCTGGCTGTTAATTTTAGCATCGGTAGACGCCAGCTCTGCTTCAAAATGCTGCAGGTTAGCGTCTAATTTGTCCTTGCTAGCCGGCATAAGTTCCAACAATTTTGCGTGGATTGCAATGGCCGTTTTTCTTGAAATCTCCGGGGACATCCACAGGTGCATATTATACTCCCCGTGATGATGGTGTTCGTGCGCGTGCGCGTGCGCTGCTGACGCCACGGCGTGCTCGTCATGGTGCTCATCTTCGTCATCGTCTGCGCCCTTCAATAGCAGTGATTTCACCCCCGGCAACTGGCCCATTTCAACATTTTTTTGAGCCGGCAGGGTCGCCACCGACTTGCTCATAAAGGCCTCCATCTCTGGCCCAACCCAGACGACTAAATCCGCATCCCGCAGGCGCTTGATGTCAGATGGACGTAGTGCATAATCATGTTCTGATGCGCCATCTGGCAGCAGAATGTCTACCGGAGTCACGCCGTCGGCGATGGCCGCAGCAATAAAGCCCACGGGCTTGACCGAGGCGACCACGGCCGCCTGTGCCGGAAGCGCCAGCGCAGCGGCAACGGTAGCCCCGGCAAGCATTGAAATCGTGCGCAATTTTTTATGTAACATAATGATTCCTTCCATCGTGGTGAGCGGGTATTTTGTGATATTATAACATTTGAAATTTTCTGCAAACTGTAATTAACATGACCACTTTGATCGCCCTTGAAAAAATTTCAGTAAACTTTGGTCAGCGACAGGTGCTCTCCAACGTGTCACTTTCGCTGGAGCCTGGCCGCATTCTGACTTTGCTCGGGCCGAACGGCGCGGGTAAATCCACGCTGGTTCGCGTGGTGCTGGGGCTGACTGCCCCCACTTCTGGTATCGTGCAGCGCCCTGTGCAGCTGCGTATTGGCTACGTTCCGCAAAAAATTCATCTCGACGCCACCCTGCCGCTCTCGGTAGGACGTTTTATGCAGCTCCGCCCCGGCGTAAAACGTAGTGATATTTTGCCTGCCTTAAAACGTGTTCAGGCGGCTCACCTGCTGGAGTTTCCGTTACAAAAGCTCTCCGGCGGTGAAATGCAGCGCGTGCTGCTGGCACGGGCGCTCCTCAACCAGCCACAGCTTTTGGTGCTTGATGAGCCGACCCAGGGAGTGGACGTCAACGGCCAGGTCGCACTGTACGATCTTATCGACCAGCTGCGCCGCGAGCTGAACTGTGGCGTTTTGATGGTCTCGCATGACCTGCATCTGGTGATGGCGAAAACCGATGAGGTGCTGTGTCTTAATCACCATATCTGCTGTTCCGGTACCCCGGAAGCGGTGTCACAACACCCTGAATTTATCTCCATGTTTGGCTCTCGCGGTGCCGAACAGTTGGCGATTTATCGCCACAACCATAATCACCGTCACGATCTCCAGGGACGAATTATCTTGCGCAGGGGATTGACCCGTCATGATTGAACTGTTGTTGCCCGGCTGGCTGGCTGGGGTGTTACTGGCGCTGGCCGCCGGGCCGCTTGGCTCATTTGTCGTCTGGCGCCGCATGTCCTACTTTGGCGATACCCTGGCTCATGCTTCCCTGCTCGGCGTCGCTTTTGGCCTGTTGCTTAACGTCAGCCCTTTCTACGCGGTGATCGCGGTCACGCTGCTGTTATCACTGGTTTTAGTCTGGCTGGAACGCCGCCCGCATCTGGCGCTGGATACCCTGCTGGGGATTATGGCGCACAGCGCGCTGTCGTTAGGCATGGTGGTCGTGAGCCTGATGTCCGACGTACGCGTTGATCTGATGGCCTACCTGTTTGGCGACCTGCTGGCGGTGACGCCGGGGGATCTGTGGGCTATTCTGGCCGGGGTTACGCTGGTGCTGGGGCTGCTGGCATGGCAGTGGCGCGCCCTGCTCTCGCTGACCATTAGCCCGGAGCTGGCACAGGTGGATGGCATTAATATACAGCGTACAAAAATGATGCTGATGCTGATTACCGCACTGACGATTGGCGTGGCGATGAAGTTCGTGGGTGCGCTGATCATTACCTCCCTGCTGATCATCCCGGCAGCCACCGCGCGCCGCTTCGCCCGCTCCCCGGAGCAGATGGCGGCGCTGGCCGTCCTGGTCGGCGTGCTGGCGGTCACCACCGGGTTAAGCTTCTCGGCGTTTTATGATACTCCGGCCGGGCCCTCAGTGGTGCTGGGCGCATCGCTGATGTTTATGCTAAGTATGATAAAGAAACCGCTGATGTGATCACGTCAGTCCCTTGCGGCGTTGCCGCGAGGGACTGGAGCAGATTACCCTTCCCGCGTGATACCAAAGTGCTTATAAGCATGTTGAGTCGCCATACGACCGCGTGGCGTACGCTGAATAAATCCCTGTTGGATCAGATAAGGTTCCAGCACGTCCTCGATGGTTTCGCGCTCTTCACCAATCGCCGCCGCCAGGTTATCCAGCCCGACCGGCCCGCCCGTAAATTTATCGATAATGGCCAGCAGCAGTTTGCGGTCCATATAGTCAAAGCCTTCGGAATCGACGCTGAGCATATCCAGCGCTCTCGACGCCACGTCACCACTCATCTCTCCGCCCGCCCGCACTTCGGCAAAGTCACGCACGCGGCGCAACAGCCGATTGGCGATACGCGGCGTACCGCGCGCACGGCGGGCGATTTCAAGGGCACCTTCATCGCTAAGCGGCAGGCCGAGGCAGGCGGCGCTACGCCCGACGATATGCTGCAAGTCCTCAACGCGATAGAATTCCAGACGCTGCACGATGCCAAAACGGTCGCGCAGCGGCGACGTGAGTGAACCGGCTCGCGTGGTCGCACCGATCAGGGTAAACGGCGGCAGATCGAGCTTGATTGAGCGCGCTGCCGGCCCTTCGCCGATCATGATATCCAGCTGATAATCTTCCATCGCCGGATAGAGCACCTCCTCG
Organism: Erwinia tasmaniensis Et1/99; assembly: GCF_000026185.1. Taxonomy (NCBI): domain Bacteria; kingdom Pseudomonadati; phylum Pseudomonadota; class Gammaproteobacteria; order Enterobacterales; family Erwiniaceae; genus Erwinia; species Erwinia tasmaniensis. Next base: position 1,695,863 of record NC_010694.1, on the reverse strand, counting down.
ACCACGGGCGACAGGCGGTGGATCTCATCAATAAACAGCACATCGTGCGGTTCAAGGTTCGTCAGTAACGCGGCAAGATCGCCAGCCTTCTCCAGCACCGGCCCGGAAGTGGTGCGCAGATTGACGCCCATCTCGTTGGCAACGATATTCGCCAGCGTGGTTTTTCCCAAACCGGGAGGGCCGAAAATTAGCAGGTGATCGAGCGCATCGCCGCGCATCATGGCGGCTTTAATGAAGATTTCCATCTGTTCGCGCACCACCGGCTGACCGACATACTCTGCCAGCATTTTGGGGCGAATGGCGCGGTCAATGACTTCCTCTTCGCTGATAACCCCGGCGGAGACCAGGCGATCGGCTTCTATCATGCTCTACCTCAAATTGCGGCGCGCAGGGCTTCACGAATTAATGTTTCGCAGTCAGCATCCGGTTTACCCACCTTAACGATCATTCTGCTGGCCTCCTGGGGCTTGTAGCCCAGCGCGGTCAGCGCCGCTACGGCCTCACCCTCGGCATCGTTGGCCGTCTCTTTAGGCATTTCGCTGGTCAGCGCGAACGGTGCATCGCTGGCAAACAGATCGCCATGCATTCCCTTGAAGCGGTCTTTCATTTCGACCACCAGACGCTCGGCGGTTTTTTTACCGACGCCCGGCAGTTTCACCAGTGCGGCAATTTCTTCACGCTCGACGGCGGTGACAAACTGCTGTGCCGACATGCCGGAAAGGATAGCCAGCGCCAGCTTCGGACCCACGCCGTTAACCTTAATCAGTTCGCGGAACAGCGCGCGTTCCGGCTTGCTGTTGAAGCCGAACAGCAGCTGGGCATCCTCACGCACCACGAAATGGGTGAAGATGATGGCTTCGTGCTGAATATCAGGAAGCTCATAAAAACAGGTCATTGGCATCTGCACCTCATAACCGACGCCGCTGGCTTCGATCAACACGACCGGCGGCTGTTTTTCCAGGATAATGCCTCTAAGACGACCTATCACAATAGCTTCCTTCAGATAACGGTATTGAGGGAGTTTATAGCATAAAAAAAGCTGGATAGATATCCAGCTTTTAACGCAGACGGCCGCGTGCGAGGTTGAGATTACCCTCACCCAGGCGGGTGACGTTCTGGCTCAGGTGGCAATGGGTAATGGCAATGGCCAGCGCATCCGCCGCATCCGCCTGCGGGTTGGCGGGCAGTTTAAGCAAGGTGCGCACCATATGCTGCACCTGGCTTTTCTCGGCGCTGCCAATCCCGACCACGGTCTGCTTTACCTGACGTGCCGCATACTCAAATACCGGCAGATCCTGATTCACCGCGGCGACGATGGCCGCGCCGCGCGCCTGCCCGAGCTTAAGCGCCGAATCGGCATTTTTCGCCATAAATACCTGCTCAATCGCAAAATATTCCGGCTGAAACTGGGTGATAATTTCACTCACTCCGGCATAAATCAGCTTGAGGCGGGACGGCAGGTCGGTGACGCTGGTGCGGATACAGCCGCTGCCCAGATAAGTTAACTGCCGCCCCGTCTGGCGTATCACGCCATAGCCGGTGATGCGCGAACCGGGGTCAATCCCCAGAATTATTGCCATTCTGCACTCCCGGCAGGCGAACGGCTAAACCTCACAGCGTCTCCGCCACCTCGTCAGAAATTTCACCGTTATGGTAAACTTCCTGTACGTCGTCGCAATCTTCCAGCATATCGATAAGACGCAGCAGTTTCGGCGCGGTCTCTGCATCCATGTCGGCTTTCGTCGATGGGATCATCGTCACTTCAGCACTGTCTGCCTGAAGTCCGGCTGCATCCAGCACATCCTTCACCGCGCCCATGTTTTCCCAGGCGGTAAACACGTCTATCGCGCCGTCGTCATAGGTCATCACGTCGTCAGCGCCCGCTTCCAGCGCCGCATCCATCACCGCGTCTTCATCCAGGCCGGGTGCGTATGAGATCACGCCCTTTTTGGTGAAGAGGTAGGCCACAGATCCGTCAGTGCCGAGGTTACCACCGGTTTTGGTGAAAGCATGACGCACTTCAGAAACGGTACGGTTGCGGTTGTCACTCAGGCATTCAACCATAACGGCGGTGCCGCCCGGGCCGTAGCCTTCGTAGATGATAGTTTCCATATTGGAATCATCATCGCCGCCAACACCGCGTGCGATAGCGCGGTTCATGGTGTCACGCGTCATGTTGTTTGCCAGCGCTTTGTCCATTGCCGCACGCAGACGTGGGTTTGAGCCGGCATCCCCACCGCCCAGTTTGGCAGCGGTCACCAGTTCACGGATAACTTTGGTGAAGATTTTACCGCGTTTGGCATCCTGAGCCGCCTTACGGTGCTTGGTATTTGCCCATTTACTATGTCCCGCCATGTTAAATATTCTCTCCGTATTACCTGTTGCACAGACTATCTTGCTGGCTAAGTGAAAAAATAAACCAAATTAACTGACAAATTCTTCAATTGCCTGGCGATTACTCCAGGACTTGGTGAGCGCAGCCGCGGCCGATGGCGCAAGCCACCGAAAGGCCAGATGCTCACTCAAGGTGATATTTCGTTCGTTCGCCAACGCCAGGGTGAACCAGTGTTCCCGATTATGGGTGGTGCCCGGCGCGTAGCGATGGCGAAAGTGCATAAAAATCTCAAATTCGATGTGGTGCTGGCAGTCGACGATCGTCAGCCTCTCACCCTCAACGTCAATCCCCGTCTCTTCCTGCACTTCGCGCCGGGCCGTTTGTGCCGGGCTTTCGCCCGGCTCCAGGCTGCCGGTTACCGACTGCCAGAAAGCCACATCGTCACGCCGCTGCAACATCAGCACCCGCCCGGTGTCGCGAGCATATATCACGACCAGAACCGAAACCGGGTGCTTAAAGGCCATTAATCATTCTCTGACGGACGATCTTTAGCCTTTTTCACCACCTCGATACCTAACTCGGTGAGCGACGCCGGATTAGCGAAGTTCGGCGCTTCCGTCATCAGACAGGCCGCAGCGGTGGTTTTAGGGAAGGCGATCACGTCGCGGATATTATCCGTTCCGGTCAGCAGCATCACCAGCCTGTCAAGGCCGAAGGCGAGGCCGGCGTGCGGAGGCGTGCCAAATTTCAGCGCGTCCAGCAGGAAGCCAAACTTTTCTCGCTGCTCCTGCTCGGTAATGCCGAGAATGCCGAACACCGTCTGCTGCATCTGACCGTTGTGAATACGCACTGAGCCGCCGCCCACCTCATAACCGTTGATCACCATATCGTAAGCGTTGGCAATGGCCGTTTCGGGCGCGTTTTTCAACTGTTCTGGCGACATCTCTTTTGGCGCGGTAAACGGATGGTGCATGGCGGTCAGCCCGTCTTCACCATCATCTTCAAACATCGGGAAGTCCAGCACCCACAGCGGAGCCCAGACGGATCCGTTGGTGATGTTCAGATCGCGCCCCAGCTTGAGGCGCAGCGCGCCCAGCGCATCGGCCACCACTTTCGCACTGTCGGCACCGAAGAAGATCAGATCGCCATCGGCCGCTGCGGTACGCTGTAGAATGGATTCAACGATCTCTGCATTGAGGAATTTCGCCACCGGACTGGTGATCCCCTCAATGCCCTTAGCACGTTCGTTAACCTTGATGTAAGCCAGGCCTTTCGCACCGTAGGTCTCAATAAACTTGGCGTAATCGTCAATTTGTTTACGGCTAAGTGCTGCCCCACCCGGAACCCGCAGCGCCGCCACGCGCCCTTTCACGTCGTTAGCCGGGCCGGAGAACACCTTAAACTCAACGTTCTTCAGCAGGTCGGCAACATCCACCAGCTCCATCGGATTGCGCAAGTCCGGCTTATCCGAACCATAACGGCGCATCGCTTCGGCGAAAGTCATGCTCGGGAATGCGCCGAGATCCACCGACTTGACGTCCTGCCACAGTTCGCGCACCAGACGCTCCATCACTTCGCGCACCTGCGGGGCGGTCATAAATGACGTTTCCACGTCGATCTGGGTAAATTCAGGCTGGCGATCGGCGCGCAGATCTTCATCACGGAAACATTTGACAATCTGGTAGTAACGATCGAAGCCCGACATCATCAGCAGCTGTTTAAACAGCTGTGGCGACTGCGGCAGTGCATAGAACTTCCCTTTATGCACGCGGCTTGGTACCAGATAGTCACGAGCGCCTTCCGGCGTGGCTTTGGTCAGCATCGGCGTTTCAATGTCGAGGAAACCTTGATCGTCCATAAAACGCCGCACGAAGCTGGTAATTTTGGCACGGGTTTTCAGGCGGTTCGCCATATCAGGACGGCGCAGATCCAGATAGCGATATTTCAGCCGCGCTTCTTCACTGTTAATGTGGTTCGAATCCAGCGGCAGCGGTTCAGAGCGGTTGATGATGGTCAGCTCGGTGGCGAAAATTTCGATTTCACCGGTCGCCATGTCGCCATTTTTATTTTTTTCGTCGCGTGCACGCACGGTGCCAACGATCTGAATGCAAAACTCGTTACGCAGTTCAGAAGCCAGCGTGAAAGCTTCCTGGCGGTCCGGGTCGAAGAACACCTGTACGATACCTTCACGGTCACGCATATCAATAAAGATCAGGCTGCCGAGGTCGCGGCGGCGGTTAACCCAACCGCACAATGTCACTTGCTGGCCTACATGAGACAGGTTGATCTGTCCACAATACTCGGTACGCATAACGATATCCTTTTAACTTCAGCGCTGCTGGCACGGCATGTTTAATCAATATCCGGCTCTGAGTGGCGCTGCTGCCGCGAAAAATGGCGTTCATTATAATGGAAAACGGCTCACAGGATAAGTGTTGTCCGCGTGGGAAAACGCCAGAAAAACATCCGGGATCACCGCATTGCCGTCAACTGATTAACAAAACCGCAGCCGCATGACATACCCGCTAACACAACTCGTCGCTTTAACAACATTAATTTCATCGTAACAAGGAACTTTTGCTTTGTATTCTTACCTTTTTTCGCTACCCGATCAGAGAGAGTTATGTTGAAACTGAACCCCAAAACCACCGCGCTGGTGCTGATTGACCTGCAGGAAGGGATCCTGCCGTTTGCCCAGGCCCCTCACAACGCCTATGACGTGATAACACGCTCCGCGAAGCTGGCGGAACGGTTTCGCGAAGCGCAGTCAACGGTAGTGCTGGTGCGCGTTGGCTGGTCGCCCGATTTTACTGACGCGCTGCGGCAGCCGGTTGATGCCGCGCACGGCGGCGCGGCGCTGCCGGAAAACTGGTGGAACTTTCCTGCCGCTTTAGGCGTGCAGCCTGGTGATATCAACGTGACCAAACGCCAGTGGGGGGCTTTTTACGGCACCGACCTGGAACTGCAGCTGCGGCGTCGCGGCGTCGACACGCTGGTGCTGGGCGGCATCGCCACCAACATGGGCGTCGAATCCACGGCGCGTAATGCCTGGGAACTGGGCTTTAATCTGATCGTCGCCGAAGATATGTGCAGCACGGCCAGCCGCGAGCAGCATGAAGCCAGCGTAAACTGGATCTTCCCGCGTATCGCCCGCGTTCGCCAATGTGATGAGGTGATAGCCGCCCTGTGATCCGCTGCCGGTTGGCGCAATGCAGCGATGCCCCCTCATGCTTTCTTGCGCTACCGTCGCCGGAAACGTTACATTCGGCGGCAAGCACTCTTAACAGGAAACGTTATGATGCCGTTTTACCTCGGCCTGCCGCAGTGGCAGCACCCGCAATGGAAGAAGCTGGGGATGACGACCCTGGAAGATTATGCGCGCCACTTTAACTGTGTTGAAGGCAACACCACGCTTTACGCTCTGCCGAAACCTGAGGTGGTGCAGCGCTGGCGTTCAATGACGCACGACGAGTTTCGTTTCTGCTTCAAATTTCCCGCCACCATCAGTCACCAGGCCGCGCTGCGTCAGTGTGGCGACCTCTGTGCGGAATTTTTCAGCCTGCTGGACCCGCTGGCAGACCGCATCGGCCAGTACTGGCTACAGCTTCCCTCCGCCTTTTCACCTTCAGACCTGCCCGCTCTTTGGGCGTTTCTGGACGCGCTGCCCCGGCAGTTTCGCTATGGCGTTGAGGTACGGCATCCTGAATTTTTTGCCAAAGGCGAGGCGGAGCGCGCGCTCAACCGCGGGCTGCACCAGCGTAACGTCAACCGGGTTATCCTCGATACGCGTGGCGTTCACAGCGCCATGCCATCCAGCGCGGCCATCATTGAAGCCCAGCGTAAAAAGCCAAAGCTACCGGTGCACGCGGTCATGACGTCTGATGCGCCGATGATCCGGTTTATCGGCGGGGATGATGCACAGGCCAATTTGCGCTGGTTCCAATCCTGGCTGGATCGTTTACCGCAATGGAGTCGTGCGGGCCAGCCGTGGTTATTTATTCACACCCCGGACGTTGGCTTCGCGCCGGATCTGGTACGCCACCTGTGGCCCGAACTACAGCGAGTGCTGCCACAACTGGGTGAAGCGCCCGACTGGCCGCAGCAGGAAAGATTGTTTTGAAATTATCCTGTCAGGATGTAAGGCGACAGCCTGACAATTGTTAGCTACCCTGTCAGCAGGATATTTCTTACATGATGGGGTATGGCATGGTTAGTGCTCTTTACGTAGTGCTTGGCGCGCTCTTTATAATTAAACTCTCGCTGGACGTTGTGCGCCTGCGCCGCCAGTACCGCGTATCCATTGGCGATGGCGGGGTTTCTGACATTCAGCTTGCCATCCGAATTCACGGTAATGCGGTGGAAAATATTCCGATCGCCCTGCTGCTGCTGGTGATGATGGAAATGAACGGGGCCAGTATCTGGCTGCTTCATCTGCTGGGCCTGTTTTTCTTCTTTGGTCGCCTGTTACACGCCTGGGGCCTGCGTAGCCGCACACTGCTGTGGCGGCGTAATGGCATGATCCTGACGCTCCTTTCCCTGCTGGGGATGGTCATCGTCAATCTGATGTTCCTGCCCTGGGATCTGATACTGACAGCGGATTAACCCGGCTAAATGGCAGAAAAGATGCAGCCTGGGCCGCTTTCTGCCAGAATACGCCCTTTCTGTTAGCTTCCCCGGACTTACCACTATGTCTAACCGCGATACGCTGTTCTCTACGCCGGTAGCCAATCTCGGCGACTGGACGTTTGATGAGCGCGTTGCTGAAGTGTTTCCCGACATGATTCAGCGTTCCGTGCCCGGCTATGCAAATATCATTTCAATGATTGGGATGTTAGCCGAGCGCTTTGTACAGGAAGACTCTCAGGTCTACGACCTCGGTTGTTCACTGGGCGCTGCCACCCTTTCGGTGCGGCGCAATATCAAGGCATCCGGTTGCAGGATCATTGCCGTCGATAACTCACCGGCCATGGTTGAACGCTGCCGCCGCCATATTGATGCCTTTCGTGCCGATACGCCGGTTGAGGTGATCGAAGCCGATATCCGCCGGGTGCCCATTGAAAATGCCTCACTGGTGGTGCTGAACTTTACCCTGCAATTTCTGCGGCCGGAAGAACGCCAGCAGCTGTTGAATACCATCTGGCAGGGCCTGAAGCCGGGGGGGGCGCTGGTGTTATCGGAGAAGTTCAGCTTCAATGATGCGGACGTGGGCGAGCTGTTATTCAACATGCATCACGACTTTAAACGCGCCAACGGTTACAGCGAGCTGGAAATCAGTCAGAAACGCAGCATGTTAGAAAACGTGATGCTCACTGACAGCGTGGAAACGCATAAGCAGCGCCTGAAGCTGGCCGGTTTCCAACATGCAGAACTGTGGTTCCAGTGTTTTAACTTTGGCTCTCTGGTCGCTCTGAAAGCAGGTCACGCCTGATGGATTTTACCAACTTTTATCAACTCATCGCTAAAAGCCCGCTCTCACACTGGCTGGAAACCCTACCCGCCCAGCTTGCTGGCTGGCAGCGCGAATCGCTGCACGGTCATTTCAAAAACTGGGATCGCGCGGTGGAATATCTGCCGGCGCTGGAGCCAGAAACGCTGGATTTACTGCATGGCGTGACGGCTGACAGCAGCCAGCTCACCCTGCGCCAGCGTGACGGAATTGAGAAACTCCTGCGCAATCTGATGCCGTGGCGCAAAGGCCCTTTCTCGCTGTACGGTGTGAATATCGATACCGAATGGCGTTCTGACTGGAAGTGGGATCGGGTGCTGCCCCATATCTCATCGCTGGCCGGCCGTACCGTGCTGGATGTCGGCTGCGGTAGTGGCTATCACATGTGGCGCATGCTCGGCGCGGGAGCACGGCTAGTGGTCGGTATCGACCCGATGCAGCTGTTTTTGTGTCAGTTTGAGGCCCTGCGTAAACTGCTGGGCAATGACCAGCGCGCTCACCTGCTGCCGCTGGGCATTGAACAGCTGCCGGAGCTGAAGGCGTTCGACACGGTGTTTTCCATGGGCGTACTCTACCATCGCCGTTCACCGCTCGACCACCTGCACCAGTTAAAAAACCAGCTGGTCAGCGGCGGTGAACTGGTGCTGGAGACCTTAGTGATAGATGCTGACGACCAGCAGGTGCTTGTTCCGGGCGAGCGCTACGCTCAGATGCGCAATATCTACTTTATTCCTTCGGCCGGAGCGCTGAAAAACTGGCTGGAGAAATGCGGCTTCGTCAACGTGCGTATCGTTGACCATTCTTTCACCAGCACCGACGAGCAGCGCCGCACCAGCTGGATGACCAGCGAGTCATTGGCCGAATTCCTCGATCCTGACGATCCGACAAAAACGATAGAAGGCTATCCCGCCCCGCTACGCGCCGTGCTGGTAGCAACGAAACCCTGATAGCCCGCCATGCTAAGTATTGACCTCAATCCTCCGGGCCGAATGTAAGGACGTTCGGCCCGGCTATCATCCAGTCCAGACAGGATGTCTGGTGATTTCATGCGGGTCGTTCGCCACTTTATCAGCCAGGATTTTCAACGTATCCGCTGCTAAACTATCTTCACGGATCCCGCATTTTCTCACCACTTCAGTCCACGGCTCACCTCTCAGAACACGATATTTTCCACTCGTTAGTCCCGTTTCAGCTTCAAGAAGGTCTCTTGCGCTATCGGACTTAATGCCATATTTCAACAGAGCGGCAGAAGCAGAAAAATCATTATTAATGAGGGGCACCAGCCTGTCTTTGACGAATGCTTCCTCAAGCTTCACCACTGCCTTCTCTGACACAATTCCGAACTCTGCCTTAATGGATTCAAGGTTCCACCCCTTGCTAACGCATTCTGCTGCCGCTCCTTCTGCAACACGAACCTCCAGCACTTCCCTCGCCCCAGTTGACACAATGCCAAACTTCAACATCACATCTTCAATGTGGAGGAAGCTCTTGCCTGCAACGTCCCCTGCCGCCCCTTTTGCAGCAATATTCTCCAGCACTTCCCTCGCCTTGTGTGACACAATGCCAAACTTCAACATCGCTTCTTCAACGTTGAGGTCACCCGTGGCAACAAGATTCCGTACTGGCCCTTCTGCGGCAAGGATCTCCAGCTTTTCCCTGGCCCCAGCTGACGACAGTCCATGGCGGGAAAGAGCTTCGTGAACAGGAGAACCCAATATGAAGACACGATCTCCTACATTTTTATCGATAGCGATCATCTCAAACTGTTCTATTATGGATGAATCTAATATTTGATGATCGCGTGTGATATCACTAGTGGGTTCAAGATATTTTGCCCGTTCGCTGGCAATACAGGTAGCCGCAACAGGGTACTGTTCAAACGAGATATTCTTTAGATCATGCCATAATGTTGTTGAGTGAATATAATTCCCGAGTGGTTTCAGCTTTGGTATGGGGTCTGAGTAAGCCGCCGCCTGTTGTATTAAAAATTGATGTTCTTTGATATGGGCATGGCTTGACTCAACTAAACTCTCAACAGTTAACTGAATTAGCGGGGCAATTTTTTCATTTTTGTTTACCTGAAAGGTGGAAGGTGCATTTGCTACCCTAACAATCTCCCTGATGATAGCTTTGTCTTGATTGTTTAACGTCCCAGGAAATTCCGCACTGGTATTAGCACGTCTGGTCTCGAAGAGTCTATTCCCTGTATTAATGGCTAATTCTGGCATCACACAATCCCTGTATTAATATTAATTTTCTCGCCGGCTCTCTTCTCAACGGCTTAAGACTTTTACCCCTGCCCGATTAAAAAAACCATCAAAAAAACTAAACCCGTATTTTGAGAGGTCTTAATTGCCGTTTATTATCGAGTTTACAGCGGATACCCGGCGGTATAAGGCACCGCCGATTGACCACTTGGTTAACTAAGTCGCCATGCCAATCAGCCTGCTGATCAATATCATTATCTCAATAGACAAAAAAAACCCCAGCAAAGGTGCTGGGGTCCGGTACTGGCAAACATCACGTCAAGGTTCGGCGTGCTGTGCGGTAAAATCTGCTGCTCGTTTGACGCTGGGGAAACGTCAACGGCATCTCAACCTGTCATGCCACGCGTCCCGGTGAAGCCGCCATCAGCACGTTTTTCATCGCGGCGACCACGTCGGCATCGACACAGGTACGGCTGAACTCGTCGACTTCAGTTTCCGAACACATTGAAACGCCCGCTTTGCGGTAACGCATGGTTGAGGAAACGCGCTGGCTTGCGGAACTGTGGAGTTCCATCACGCCGGCATCAATAAACTTTTGCAGGTTGCTTAAACGGACTCCCGCTCCGGCCATAATCATCGGGCCATTGGATTGGCGAATAAGTTCCCTGATCAAAGGTAAGCCACTTTCAGCACTTTGCTGCTGGCCGGACGTCAGGATGCGCGTCACGCCTAAATCCGCAATCTGGGCCATCGTAAGCAGCGGGTTATGACACAGATCGAATGCACGATGAAAGGTGACGTCCATCCCCTGGCTCAGTTGCATCACCTGGCGCATACGCCGCTGGTCAACGTGACCGTCAACATCCAACAGGCCAATAACCAGTCCCGGAAATCCCTGCTCACGGATAAACGAAATATCGGACTTCATCAGCTCAAACTCACTGGGGCTGTAACAAAAATCCCCTCCTCTTGGACGCACGATTGGGTGAACCGGGATACTCACCCGACGGCGCGCGCTGTCTAATGCGCCCGCCGAAGGAGTCAACCCGCCTTCCGCAGGTGCAGAACATAATTCGATACGGTCGGCACCCGCACGTTCTGCCGTGACCGCACATTCAACTCCGTAGCAGCATATTTCCAGTTGTCGCATCCTGTCCTCCGGTATCACTGCTGGCCTGATTGTTTATGTATACTTAGCACCGTTGGATTAGTGCTTCAATTAACGGAGAGCGATATCATGCCATTCAATTTCGACCAGCGGATAGACCGCCGTCACAGCGATAGCCTTAAATGGAAAAAGTACGCCGACCGGGATATTCTTCCTCTATGGATTGCTGATACCGATTTTCGTGCTGCCGACTGCATTATTGATGCTTTACAGCAACGCGTCCAACAGGGTGTATTCGGTTACGGCGTCACTTCTGAGGCGCTGGCAGAGGTGGCCATTGAACGCATGGAGAGTCGCTTTGGCTGGAAAATTCAGCCTGAATGGCTGGTGTTTTTACCCGGCGTCGTGACCGGTATTAATATCGCGGTGCGCGCCTTTACCGAAGCGCATCAAAGCACCGTCTCCGCAACGCCCATTTACCCGCCGTTCTTCCTGGCACCCAAACTAGCCGGACGGCAGCATCTGAGCGCGGCGCTACGGCTGGAGCAGCAGCGCTGGGTGCTGGATCTGGACAGCCATGAGGACCGGATGAGCGGTAACGAAAAGCTGCTGCTGCTGTGTAATCCACATAATCCCGGCGGCACCGTATATCGCCGAAAGGAACTTGAGGCGCAGTTACGCTTTGCGCAGCGCCACGATCTGCTGGTCTGTTCGGATGAGATCCACTGCGATCTGGTGCTGGAGCCGGGCGTGCAGCATATCCCCTTCGCCAGCCTGAGCGATGATGCGGCCCAGCGCTCGATAACCCTGATGTCGCCGTCTAAAAGCTTCAACATCGCCGGGCTGGGCGCTTCGCTGGCGGTGATCCCCAACCCTGAACTGCGCGCGCGCTTTAACCGCATGCGCAAAGGAATGGTACCGGATGTCGACGTGCTGGCTTATGTCGCCGCCAGCGCCGCCTGGCGCGAGGGTCAGCCCTGGCTGGACGCGCAGTTGGATTATCTGCGCGCTAATCGGGATATGCTGGCGCAGCACGTCAACAGGCTACCCGGCCTGAGCATGGTCACGCCGGAGGCCAGCTTTCTCGGCTGGATCGATGCCAGCGGCCTCGGCGTGGCCGACCCGGCGCTTTTCTTTGAAAAGCATGGGCTTGGCTTCTCATCCGGACGCGACTTCGGCAACGACCGCTTTGTTCGTTTTAACTTTGGCTGCCCGCGTCAGCTGCTGGAAGAGGCGCTACAGCGTATGACGCGGGCGCTGACGAGCGGTTACTGAACCTCACTTTCGCTGGCGACGATCTCCTTCAGGCTCCACGGATGGAACTTGATGGTAACCTGGCCATCGGTTACCGACAGCGTTGGATTCGGCAGCTTTTCACCGGCTCCCTGCGGCGCGCTGGTTTTAATCGCTATACCCTGCTGCATCAGCCCTTCGTCGGCCATCAGCGCCAGCGCGCGCGTGCCCAACGTGCTCGCATCGCCACGTAATACCACCTCCACATGTTCCCAGCCTTCATGGCGATAGAGGCGCTGGCCCGGCCACGGCAGTTCGACCACGCTAATTTTCCACGGCCCGACGTCGAGCGGCGTGGCTAATTCAAACAGAGCGATGGGCCGTCCGGCAATCTCCTTTTGTGAAAATAACGTGGCGCAGCGTAACAGCCCCTGCTTCCAGCGCTCTGCGGTGGCGTTCTGGTGACAACGTAACGCTATATGGTCAACCTCCAGCGGGAGCAAATCCAGCGCTAAGCGCTGCGCCAGGTGGGTGAGCAATTGGGTAAAACGCGGCAAATCAGCGGCTAAATCGGCCAGCTCTTCCACATTTTTCATCTCTGACATACACAATCCTTTTTTCTAGATCGATCCCAGCTAAGTGGCCCAGGATGGCTCAGTACTCTACCCTAAAATATCAGGCCATTATCGGCCACGTGAGGGCTGCGGGCCAGGGGGACAACCTGAATTACCCGCCGCGAGGGATGCGCGGCGAAACGTTTCGTCACCGGCGGCATACCCTGGCCACGGCGTCAGGTTCCTGGATAACTTGTCGCTAAATGCAGTATACTTTTCCCCTTCTTTTTTGAGCGCTGCTGGCAACGGATGATTATCTGCTTGTGGCGGCGTGGTGACAACCTCTTGCCTACTCGTGTGGGCTAAGAAAATTTAAGGTAACTCGGTGAATATTCAGGCCCTTCTTTCAGAAAAAGTCAGTCATGCGATGATCGCGGTGGGCGCTCCGGCAGATTGCGAGCCCCAGGTGCGTCAGTCGGCAAAAGCGCAGTTTGGTGATTACCAGGCCAACGGCATGATGGCCGTGGCAAAAAAAATGGGTATGCCTCCGCGACAACTGGCTGAAAAGGTGCTGGAACAGCTGGATCTTAGCGGCATTGCCGCTAAGGTTGAAATCGCCGGGCCGGGTTTTATCAATATTTTCCTTGCCCAGGAGTGGCTGTCTGCGCAAATCGACGGCGTATTAACGGCGCCAAAGCTTGGCGTTGCGCCCGTTGCGCCCAAAACGGTGGTGATTGACTACTCAGCCCCTAACGTGGCCAAAGAGATGCACGTGGGTCACGTACGCTCGACCATCATCGGCGATGCGGCGGCGCGTACCCTGGAGTTCCTCGGCCATAAGGTGATCCGCGCCAACCACGTCGGCGACTGGGGTACCCAGTTTGGTATGCTGATCGCTTTCCTGGAAAAACAGCAGAGCGAACACCACGAGGCGATCGCGCTGGCTGACCTTGAAGCCTTCTACCGTGAAGCGAAACGCACCTATGATGAAGATCCGGCGTTCGCCGAGCGTGCGCGCGGTTACGTGGTTAAGCTACAGGGCGGCGACGAGTACTGCCGCAAAATGTGGAAGCAGCTGGTTGACGTGACCATGACGCAGAACCAGCTGATTTATGACCGCATGAACGTCACGCTGACGCGTGACGACGTGATGGGTGAAAGCCTGTACAACGATATGCTGCCCGGCATCGTGGCGGATCTGAAGGCTAAAGGGCTGGCGGTAGAGAGTGAAGGCGCCACGGTGGTATTCCTTGATGAGTATAAAAACAAGGAAGGTGAACCGATGGGCGTGATCATCCGGAAAAAGGATGGCGGCTATCTTTACACCACGACCGATATCGCCTGCGCCAAATACCGTTATGAAACGCTGAAGGCGGATCGCGTACTCTATTACATCGATTCGCGCCAGCATCAGCACCTGATGCAGGCATGGACTATCGTGCGCAAAGCCGGTTACGTCCCGGACAGCATCCCGTTAGAGCACCATATGTTCGGCATGATGCTGGGTAAAGACGGCAAGCCGTTCAAAACCCGTGCTGGCGGTACGATTAAGTTGTCCGACCTGCTGGATGAAGCGGTGGATCGCGCCACTAAGCTGGTGGCGGAAAAAAATCCGGATATGCCTGCCGATGAGCTGAACGCGCTGGCGAACATCGTCGGGATTGGCGCGGTTAAATACGCCGACCTGTCGAAAAGCCGTACCACTGACTATATTTTTGACTGGGACAATATGCTGGCGTTTGAAGGCAATACCGCGCCCTATATGCAGTATGCCTACACTCGCGTGCTGTCGGTATTCCGCAAAGCCGGTATCGATGCTGAAGCCGTCAGCGGCGTGACGCGTATCGTCGATGACCGCGAAGCCGCGCTGGCCGTGCGCCTGTTGCAGTTTGAAGAAACGATCACGCAGGTGGCGCGTGACGGGATGCCGCATGTGATGTGTGCCTATCTGTACGATCTGGCGGGTCTGTTCTCCGGCTTCTACGAGCATTGCCCTATCCTCAACGCGGAAGATGAAGCGACCAAACAGAGCCGTCTGCGTCTGGCGCTGTTGACGGCGAAAACCCTGAAACAGGGCCTGGATACCTTAGGGATTGAAACGGTAGAACGCATGTAAATCTGGCCGGGCCGACGTGGATCACCTCGGCCCGCTTATCAACGGGTTAGCCTTAGTTTCAACCCCTCCGCCCTGCCAGCTTTCCGCTATCAACATTAATGGTAGTTCACCATGACCTCATGACTGACCACGCGCAGCGTCGGAAATAGCCGCCCTTTCCCCTCTGCCAGCCAAATAAAGCGCAAACTTTCTCCGGCGGCCACGTTGGTTAAACCGCGCGTCATTCCGCTGCCGCCTTCAATGGCAACGCAACGGTTTTCAGAGCACAGCCGCACCTGCAGGCCGGTCGGCGCTGGCGCACTGAGCGTATAGCGCCAGTAAACGTCCGTCATGGTTCCGCCAACCGGCGCAGCAGGCCTTAGCGGCTGGGATGAAACCTGCACGCCCCGATTCGACAGCGCAGGCCCGGCACCGCTGGCCTGCCATCCGCCGTCAGCCGCCGCCGCCAGCGCGGGAACGGTGAGCAGCAACCAAAAAACGATCTTCATGACTGGCTACCAATGGTTGAGGTCATACGAATTTGTCGGTTGTCGGTCAGTTCCATATTGGAAATGACGATCAGCTGCGGCAGGCTGCGGCGCAGGAAACGTGCCAACAGCGCACGCAGCGGATGGTTAACCAGCAGCACTGGCGGAGCACCCAGCCCTTCCTGGTGCTGAAGCGCGCTTTGCGCCTGCGTCAGCAGCCTGTCTGCCAGCCCCGGCTCCAGCCCACCGCCGCCCTGTAGGGCCTGAAGCAACAGACGCTCCAGCGTGGTATCCAATCCGATAACCTGTACTTCGCCCGCGCCGGGGAACCACTGCTGGGTGATCGCTCGACCCAGCGCGACGCGCACCACGGAAGTCAACTCGTGGGGATCGGTCTGAACGGCAGCATGTTCCGCCAGCGTTTCGATAATCGTCCGCATATCGCGGATGGACACCCGTTCAGACAGCAGATTCTGCAACACTTTGTGCAAGGTGGTGAGCGTGATCACGCCAGGGATCAGGTCTTCCGTCAGTTTCGGCATCTCCTGGGTGACGCGATCAAGCAGCTGCTGCGCCTCCTGACGGCCAAACAGCTCGCTGGCATACTGACCAATCAGGTGGTTGAGATGGGTGGCCACCACGGTGCTGGCTTCCACCACGGTGAATCCCTGGATCTGCGCCTGTTCTTTGAGCGCACTGTCGATCCAGATTGCCTCAAGGCCAAATGCCGGATCGGTGGTCTTCTCACCCGGCAGCGTGCCGGCCGCCGTGCCCGGATTAATCGCCATCCAACGGCCAGGGAAGGCGTCACCGCTGCCAATTTCCACGCCCTTCATCAAGATGCGGTAGCGCGCGGGTGTCAGGTCCATATTGTCACGGATATGCACCACCGGCGGCAGGAAGCCCATCTCCTGAGCAAACTTTTTACGGATGCTGCGAATACGTCCCAGCAGCTCGCCATCCTGTGCACTGTCGACCATCGGGATCAGCCGGTAGCCGACCTCCATACCCAGCGAATCTTCCAGCTGAACATCGCCCCAGGTGGCTTCCATGCTGCCCGAATTTTCCGGCTGCATGCTGGATGACTGCGCCACGGCGGGGGCTTGCGGCGTCATTTGTTTGCCACGCACCCACCATGCCAGCCCCAGCAGCCCGGCGGTAAACAGCAGAAAGACGAAGTTCGGCATACCCGGCACCAGGCCCAGCATACCCAGTACGCCGGCGCTAAGCATCATGACGCGCGGGTTGTTGAACATCTGGCCGACCATCTGCTCGCCGACATCCTGGTCGGTGCCAACACGAGTCACGATCACACCTGCGGCGGTCGAGATGACCAGCGCTGGGATCTGCGCCACCAGCCCGT
The DNA here is from genome assembly GCF_000026185.1 of Erwinia tasmaniensis Et1/99. Taxonomy (NCBI): domain Bacteria; kingdom Pseudomonadati; phylum Pseudomonadota; class Gammaproteobacteria; order Enterobacterales; family Erwiniaceae; genus Erwinia; species Erwinia tasmaniensis. The sequence goes on along the minus strand of NC_010694.1, from coordinate 1,679,034 downwards.
CACCGATGGTTAACAGGGTGTAGGTTTCCGCCGCATGTCCTGCATCCATACCGTGCTGGATCACGCCGACCAGCAGGCCGCCGATGACGTTTATCACCATGATCATGATCCCGGCAATGGCATCACCGCGCACAAACTTACTGGCACCATCCATTGAACCGTAGAAATCGGCTTCCTGCGTCACGTCGCTACGACGCTTTTTGGCCTCTTCTTCGCCAATCAAACCGGCGTTAAGATCGGCATCGATAGCCATCTGCTTGCCCGGCATCCCGTCCAGCACAAAACGCGCGCCGACCTCGGCAATACGTCCTGCGCCTTTGGTGATCACCATAAAGTTAATGATCACCAGAATGATAAATACCACGATACCGATCGCGAAGTTGCCGCCGACTAAAAAGTGCCCGAAGGCTTCAACTACCCGTCCGGCAGCCCCCGCGCCGGTGTGGCCATCCATCAGAATGACGCGCGTCGAGGCAACGTTAAGCGCAAGGCGTAACAGGGTTGAGAACAGCAAGATGGTGGGGAAAGCGGCGAAATCCAGGGTACGCTGGGTAAACATCGCCACCAGCAGCACCATAATCGATAGGGCGATATTGAATGTGAACAGCAGGTCAAGAATGAACGGCGGCAGCGGCAGCACCATCATTGACAGGATCAGCAGGATCAATACCGGCCCGGCCAGTACCTTCCACTGCGTTTCTTTCATGCTGCCCGGTAGGCGTAGTAAAGCGGCCAGATTAGCCATCAGATTTTTGTTCTCCAGCAAAGTCCAGCGCTTCCGGCACCGGCAGTTTAACAGGTCGTTTCGGGATCAGGCCGCCTTCCGCCTTCCAGCGGCGTAGCTGCCATACCCAGGCCAGGACTTCAGCCACGGCCGCATACAGCGTGCCTGGGATATGCTGACCAATTTCACTGTGGCGATAGAGTGCACGCGCCAGCGGCGGGGCCTCAAGGATGGGAATACGGTTCTCTGCCCCCAGCTCACGGATGCGCAGGGCGATTTCCCCTGCACCTTTCGCCAATACCTTCGGCGCACTCATTTTATTTTCGTCATACTGCAAGGCCACCGAATAGTGGGTCGGGTTGGTCACAATGACATCGGCTTTCGGCACATCGGCCATCATGCGGCGGCGCGCGGCGGCGCGCATCTGCTGGCGTATTCGCCCTTTAACATGTGGGTCACCTTCCTGCTGTTTGTGCTCATCGCGAATATCCTGATGCGACATACGCAAATTTTTGAAATAGCTGAACAGCTGGAAAAAGACGTCGAAGCCAACCATCGGTGACAGTCCGAGCACCACGAGAATGCAGCACATGGCGATCATATTCATGGCGCCAGCCAGCGCGGTGATCGGCGACTCCGCCATCAGGCGCAGCATTTCGGCCCAGTGGTGCCAGATATACAGCCCGCAAACAATGCTGACCAGCGTGGCTTTCAGCACCGCCTTCAGCAGTTCTGCCGCGGATTGTGCTGAGACCAGCTTCGCCAATCCTTTGATGGGGTTCATCTTTCCGAGGTCAAATTTGATGGCCTTACCGCTGAGCACCAGGCCACCGAGCAGCATGGGTGCGGCAATCGCCACCACCACCAGGCCAAACATCATCGGCAGCACCGCCAGCACGGCCTGCTGCAACAAATTAGCGATCTGGCGCAGCATCTGGCTGGTATCGCTCACCATCGAGTGATTAAACACCAGGCCATCCGCCAGCAGCGCGCCCAGTTTGCGCCCCATCCACTCGCCGCCTCCCCACAGGATGCTCAAACCGGCAATCAGCATCAGGATAGACGTCAGTTCACGCGAACGCGGGATCTGTCCTTCTTCCCTCGCTTTTTCAAGACGATGGGCCGTGGGTGACTCTGTTTTTTCCTGATCACTATCCTGAGACACGAACCCTGACCTTCAGCACGGAATGACAGCCGTTAGGATGCCAAATTCACGCCGGGGTAATGCCGTGAGTAAACAGGTAAATAGGGGGTTATTTGTGGAATAGCGTAAGGTGCGCGTTGGCGTGAGGGAAAGATAACGGCGGACAACGTCCGCCGTTGCGATCAAAAACCGAGACTGTCCAGCAGGTCATCGACCTGATCCTGGCTTGCCACCACGTTCGGTGCCGTCGCATTAATCTGCGGGCCATTGAGCAGATTATCGGTCTCTTTTGGCTTGCGCTGGCCTTGCTCCGGAACATTTTCCAGCAGAACGTTCAGCAGCTGACGTTCAATTTCCTGGATCACATCCATCATACGTTTAATCACCTGGCCGGTCAGATCCTGAAAATCCTGAGCCATCATGATTTCCATCAGCTGGGAGTTGGTGAACGACGTATGCTCCGGCACCGCTTCCAGATAGCCACGGGTCTCCGAAACCAGAGAGCGTGCATCTGCCAGTTCGACAGGATGTTCAAACCATTCATCCCAGCGCCCTTTAAGCCGCTTCGCTCCCTCTTCCAACAGCGTCTGACGCGGCTGTGAGGCTTCAACGCCGTTTAACGCGCGCTCTGCCGCTTGCGCGGTCATCTGTACCACATAATCGAGGCGATCGCGGGCATCTGGTATCGCTTCTGCCGCTTCGGCAATCGCATGATCCAGCCCCAGCTCACGCAGGCTGTCGCGCAGCATCCGCGTCAGTGAACCAATTTTGGAGATAATGTCCTGTGCCGAAGCAGCATCAACATTAGGTTTCGGAATAGTACTCATCTCGGCTCCTGACTTACATACCCAGTTTTTCGAAGATTTTGCCTAACTTCTCTTCCAGGGTTGCTGCGGTAAAGGGTTTAACCACATAACCACTGGCGCCCGCCTGGGCGGCGGCAATAATGTTCTCTTTCTTGGCTTCAGCCGTCACCATCAGTACCGGTAACTTGCTCAACGCGCCGTCGGTACGGATCGTCTTCAGCAGCTCAAGGCCGTCCATATTCGGCATGTTCCAGTCAGACACCACGAAGTCAAAACCTCCGGCGCGCAGCTTGTTCAGCGCGTCGACGCCATCTTCCGCCTCTTCAACATTGTTAAAGCCCAGCTCTTTCAACAGGTTTCTGACGATACGACGCATCGTATTGAAATCGTCTACCACCAAAAACCGCATGTTTTTATCAACCATAACTACTCCCGTTTTTTTGTAGCCCTACGAGGACCATGTCAGGCTGTGTTGCATCCGCGCGCGCATACCGTCACGCGTCAATTCTGACCGTGCAACACGTCCTAGATACGTAACGCCTGTCCAGCGCTAATTTTTGCCAGCATATGCTGGCTGATTTGGTTAAGATCCAGCACTTCACTGGCCCCCCCGAGCGCTATCGCCTCACGGGGCATGCCGAAGACCACGCAGCTGGCTTCATTCTGGGCGATTGTCCAGGCGCCGGCCTGATTCATCGCCAGCAACCCGGCTGCACCATCGTTACCCATGCCGGTCAGGATCACGCCTACGGCGTTTCGACCGGCAAAGCGCGCAACGGAATTAAACAGCACATCAACCGACGGCTTATGGCGGTTTACCGGCGGTCCATCATTCAATTTGACCTGATAGTTCGCGCCGCTACGGGCCAGCTCAAGGTGCATCGCCCCTGGAGCGATATAAGCATGCCCTGGCAGAATACGCTCCCCGTCCTCCGCTTCTTTCACCGTAATCTGACACAGCTTATTCAGACGGTCGGCAAACGACCGGGTAAACCCTGCCGGCATATGCTGAGTGATCAGCAAAGCCGGGCTGGTGGCGGGTAGCGGTTGCAGCACGTGGCGGATCGCCTCGGTGCCTCCGGTTGAGGCGCCGATAGCGATGAGCTTTTCACTGCTCAGCAGCGGGCCTGCTTTCAGCATCACCGGTGCCGACTGCGCGCCACGCGTGGGTAGCCGTGCGCGTGAGGCGGCGCGTACCTTGTCGGCGATGGTCTGGCTATAGGCCAGCATCCCTTCACGTATCCCCAGAGAAGGTTTGGTGACAAAGTCTATTGCCCCCAGCTCCAGCGCACGCAAAGTGATTTCGGAGCCTTGTCCGGTCAGTGAGGACACCATCACGACCGGCATCGGGCGCAGGCGCATCAGTTTTTCCAGGAAGTCGAGGCCGTCCATTCGCGGCATCTCAACGTCCAGCGTTAACACGTCCGGATTGAATTGCTTGATTAACTCCCGCGCCACCAGCGGGTCCGGGGCTGAAGCCACCATCTCCATGTCAGGATGGCTGTTAACAATTTCAGTCATCATCTGGCGCATCAGAGAGGAATCATCAACGCACAATACTTTGATTTTACTCATTATCTTTCCTTAGTCAGTCCATAGACCGTCTGGCCACGCAGATAAAATTCTTTACTAATCTGGCTAAAGTTTTCTGAGTGACCGGCAAACAGCAGACCGCCTGGTTTAAGCAGAGGAACAAAACGCCGCAAAATCTTTTCCTGTGTCTCTTTATCGAAGTAGATCATTACGTTGCGGCAAAAGATCGCATCAAAGGTGCCGGGCAGTGCCCAGTCATTTCCCAGCAGATTGAGCTGGGAGAAGCTGACCCGATTCGTCAACTCCGGCCGCACCCGCACCATGCCCTGATGGGGGCCGGTGCCGCGCAGGAAGAAGCGCTGGAGCTGCTGCTGGGATAGCGTTCGCAGCTCATCCTGACGATATACGCCCGCCTGCGCCTTTTCCAAAACCTGAGTATCAATGTCGCTGGCATGGATCTGAAATTTCCCCGCCCCCCCGCCAGGCGCGTCTGCCAACGTTATGGCGATGGAGTAAGGCTCTTCTCCCGTTGAAGCGGCCGCACACCAGACGCTGTAATTGCCCGAACTGCGCGCAGCATGATGTTGCGCCAGGATCGGGAAGTGGTGCGCCTCACGGAAAAATGCCGTCAGGTTAGTGGTCAGCGCATTGATAAAGGCCTGCCACTCGGCGCTATTGGCATCCTTTTCCAGCAGGGCGAGATAGCGACCAAAGTCGTCAATGTTCAGGGTACGCAGCCTGCGTACCAGGCGGTTGTAAACCATTTCACGCTTATGGTCCGCAAGGACGATGCCAGCCCGCTGATAAATCAACTGACTGATACGCTTAAAATGCGTATCGGATAACGGCAGGCGTTGAACCATCTGCGTCAGCAGCGATTCATTTTCCGGTGGAGCTAACAACGTCGTTTTCTTCATATTGCCATCCCGCAAGCGCGGATAAGTTATCCATATCATGTGACTGCCCTGCGGGCGTTTTCAGCCTGCGGTTCAGTCCCTAATCATGCCGGGCATCCAGGGCGAAACGGCTTACCGTTTCGGTTAACTGTCCAGCCTGTGCTTCCAGTGCACCGGTAGCGGCGGCACCTTCTTCAACCAGCGCGGCATTCTGCTGGGTAACCTGATCCATCTGGCTCACCGCCATCGCCACCTGTTCGATACCACGCCGCTGCTCATCACTAGCCGCCGCGATCTCGCCCATAATCTCACTGACCCGGTTAACGCTTTGCACAATCTCACTCATCGTGTCCCCGGCAGAAGCCACCAGCCCGGCCCCCTGGTCAACGCGTGAAACGGATTCCTCGATCAGCGTTTTAATCTCTTTTGCCGCCCCGGCGCTGCGCTGCGCCAGGCTGCGCACTTCGCCGGCGACAACGGCAAAGCCACGCCCCTGCTCACCGGCTCGCGCCGCTTCTACCGCCGCGTTCAGCGCCAGAATATTGGTCTGGAAGGCAATGCCATCAATGACGCTGGTAATATCGGCAATCTTTTTCGAACTGTCGGCAATACCGTTCATGGTGGTCACCACGTTATCGGTCAGAGTACCGCCCTTATGCGCGGTGCCTGAGGCCGAGCGCGCCAGCTCCGAAGCCCGGCGCGCATTATCGGCGTTGGCCGCCACCGTGGCGGTTAGCTGTTCCATGCTGGCAGCGGTCTGGGCCAGCGATGCTGCCTGCTGCTCGGTACGCGCTGAGAGATCGTTATTACCCAGCGCGATCTCCTGAATGCCGCTCTGCATACTGCGGCTACCGTCGCGAACATCTCGCACCGTCGACGCCAGCGCCTGCTGCATATGTTGCAGGCTGGTAAACAGCTGCCCCAGCTCATTGCTTCCCCACTTTTCTATCTGACCATTCAGATCGCCGTGGGAAATGCGTTCAAAGTGGCTACGCATACGTGCCAGTGGCGCAATCAGGGCGCGTTTGACCCAGATAAGCGCCCCCAGCGTCAACAGCAGTGACAGCACCACGGACGCAGCAAAAATCACCTTCGACTGGAAATAGAAGCCCTTACTGGCATCACCGGCATGATCGCGTAGCGTGTCGATATGCTTCATCCAGAGGTTGTATTGAAGCAGGAACTGATCCTGTTTGCCCTGTGTCGGGGAGTCGAGGAATGCCTGTAGCTGATCGTTACGTAAATACTCGGCCAGCTGCGCCAGCTCGTTGTAATAGATGCCATAGGCCGTGGCGATCTGCTGCTTCAACACTTCGCCTTCCGGCGTCACCGCCGGGATAGCCTGAAAATCGTTAAACGCTTTATTCGCCACGTCCATGTCGGCCTGCGCCTTGCTCATCAGGCTGACCACCTGGTCATGAGGGCGATTGATCGCAGCGCGGGTACTTGCCCGGCTCAACGTCAGTCGCGTGCTGAGCAGCGCCGCCCAGCTCTCTCCCAGCGCATCGCGCTGACCGCCGCTGATCACCACCTGATTCAGGTTGTGGGCATCAAGGCGAAATGAGTTGAAGGACAAGCCGCTGGCAACAATCTGCATTAGACAGAAAAGGCCAAACAGGCAAATAATCGTGCCAGCAATACGTAAACGACCTAACATTGCGATTTCCCCGGAGATATAGCCTGCAAAGTTAAAAATGATCCCACGCCGGGCCTTTTCGCGCCGGCGTCGATATGCTTGTTAAAAGGTTTCCCAGTTTTCGTCAGAGCCTGTCGCCTTCGGCAGGGCTTTATGCGCTGTAGCAGGCGGCGACAGACTGGATGTCTTCGGCGCGGCAAGGTTATTAACGGCAGCAATACGATTTTCTTTACGCATTTGGAACACCGCCACGGCCTGCGTCAGGCGGCTGGCCTGTTCTTCCAGCGATGCCGCCGCCGAAGCGGACTGTTCCACCAGCGCGGCATTCTGCTGCGTGACGCGATCCATTTCGGTCACCGCTTCGCTCACCTGGTCAATACCCCGGCTCTGCTCGTCGGAAGCAGAGGCGATTTCGCCCATAATGTCGGTGACGCGCGTGACGGCGTTAACGATATCGCTCATCGTTTCCCCGGCGCTCTCTACCAGTACCGACCCGGTGTCGACCCGTGCCACGGAGTTTTCAATCAGCCCTTTGATTTCTCTGGCGGCCTGGGCGCTGCGCTGTGCCAGGTTGCGGACTTCTCCCGCCACGACCGCAAAGCCGCGCCCCTGCTCTCCGGCACGCGCCGCTTCAACCGCCGCGTTCAGCGCCAGAATATTGGTCTGGAAGGCAATACCGTCGATCACGCTGATGATATCGGCGATTTGCTTTGAGCTTGTGGAGATTTCACTCATGGTTTTCACCACGCCATCCACCACTTTGCCCCCTTTGAGCGCGGTTTCCGAGGCGCTGAGCGCCAGCTGGGATGCCTGACGGGCGTTTTCGGCGTTCTGCTTCACCGTGGCGGTCAGTTCTTCCATACTGGCTGCGGTCTGCTCCAGCGAGGCCGCCTGCTGTTCGGTACGCGATGACAGATCGTTATTGCCGGAGGAAATTTCACTGGCACCGGTATAGATGGCCTCTGAACCATCGCGCACCGCGCTAACGGTGGTGACCAGCGACGCCTGCATATGTTGCAGGCTGGCGGCCAGCTGCGACATTTCGTTATGCCCCTGCGCCTCGATCGCCTGAGTGAGATCGCCGCGGGCGATCCCTCGAATATGTTCGATGTTTTGTTTCAGCGGACGCAGCAGGATGTGATGGATGCCCGACCACGCCGCGGCGATGAGCGCCAGCACTACCACCAGCACCGACAGCAGCACCCAGATTGCGCGCTGATAGGCATGATCGTTCTCGGCAGAACCGGCGCTGAGCAGCTGGGCGGTATGTTGCAGCCAGTTATCATAGGCCTGCTCAAAACCATTCTGGAAACCCGTGGTGGGCTGGTCGACAAAACCTTTGAAATCACCGCTGGTCAACATGCGCATCAGCTCGCTTAGCGCATTGTGCAGAATATTGAAATGGTCGTTAACCGCCTGAACATGGGGCTGGTTATCCACTCCCGCCGGCAGTTCCTGCCTGTAGGCGGCAAACTGCTGTTCAGCCGTGTTCAGCTGGGTTTTCGCCAGGGCGACCAGCTCGTCGACGGATGATCCCGTTCCCTGACCTTTTTCATCCAGCAGGTGACGCGTGGCGGCCCGGTTGAGCGTGTTACGCGTTTGTACCAACGCGATCCATGCAGAAGTAAGATTTGCCTGCTCCTGGCGAATCTGTTGCGTCAACGTGAAGCTTTTCTTGTCTCCATTCAACGAATGAAAGAACAGACCACCTGAAATAAGCTGTAGTGAGCCAAATAACACTAAAACCAACACCAGGCTGGTCACCACTTTCATGCGCTTAAACATTTCTTTCCCCTGTGAGATAGCTACCACTCTGTTTTATCGGCATTTGTGAAAGGATCTTTATGGGATTATTCAAATAAATAGCGAGAGTATTGCGAGGGAAAAAGGCGGGTATGTTTGCCAGAGGTGAGCGTTTATTTTCGCTCGCCTCTGGCTGAATATCAGAAGGTTTCCCAGTGATCGTCACCGCGGGTGACCGCGACCGATTTGGCGGATCGCGCCGCGCCCAGCTGCGGACGCTTTAGCTCCGGTGTTGGCGCAGCCTGCTGCAAAGCAATGCGGAATACCGCCACGGCCTGCGTCAGTCGGCTGGCCTGATCCTCCAGCGATGCCGCCGCCGATGCGGACTGTTCCACCAGCGCGGCATTCTGCTGCGTGACGCGATCCATTTCGGTCACCGCTTCGCCCACCTGGTCGATACCCCGGCTTTGCTCGTCGGAAGCAGAGGCGATTTCGCCCATAATGTCGGTGACGCGCGTGACGGCGTTAACGATATCGCTCATCGTTTCCCCGGCGCTCTCCACCAGTGCCGACCCGGTGTCGACCCGTGCCACGGAGTTTTCAATCAGCCCTTTGATTTCTCTGGCGGCCTGGGCGCTGCGCTGTGCCAGGTTGCGGACTTCTCCCGCCACGACCGCAAAGCCGCGCCCCTGCTCTCCGGCACGCGCCGCTTCAACCGCCGCGTTCAGCGCCAGAATATTGGTCTGGAAGGCAATACCGTCGATCACGCTGATAATATCGGCGATTTGCTTTGAGCTTGTGGAGATTTCACTCATGGTTTTCACCACGCCATCCACCACTTTGCCCCCTTTGAGCGCGGTTTCCGAGGCGCTGAGCGCCAGCTGGGATGCCTGACGGGCGTTTTCGGCGTTCTGCTTCACCGTGGCGGTCAGTTCTTCCATACTGGCTGCGGTCTGCTCCAGCGAGGCCGCCTGCTGTTCGGTACGCGATGACAGGTCGTTATTGCCGGAGGAAATTTCACTGGCGCCGCTGTAAATGGCATCAGAACCGTTACGCACCGCGCTCACGGTCTGTATCAGTTCATCCTGCATATGTTGCAGGCTGGCGGCCAGGCTGGACATTTCGTTTTGCCCTTCGACGGTAATCTTACCGGTAAGATCACCGCTGGCGATACGGCGAATATGGTCAATGCTGGTTTGCAGCGGCCGCAGCAGGATGCGACGCATGCCGATCCAAACGCCAGCAATCACCAACAGGGTGACCACCAGCCCCAGGAGGATTATCCAGATAGCCTGATGGAAAGCGGTTTGGTTTTCAGCCACACCCAGTGCGGCGAGAGTGTCGTTTTTCGCCAACCAGATATCATAAGCCGCGTTGAAATCGTCCTGATAGCGTTGGGTTGGCTGGCCGAAAAATTCGGTAATTTTACCGGAGCCGATCAGTGGGATAAGTTCGCTTAGTGCATCATGCAGGATGGCGTAGTTTTTCTGTACCGCCTGCACGTTGGCCGATGTTTTACCCGCTTCAGATAAATGTGAATTCCACAGCTGGTAATTTTTTTCTGCGACGGCCAGCTGATCCTGAGCCGCAGCCAGCAGTTGTTTAACGCTGTCGCCGCTGCCCATACGGTTGGCATCCAACATATAGCGGATACCGGTGCGATTGAGGGTATTTCGCGCTTGCACCAGTGAAATCCATGACTGATTCAGGGCTGACTGCTGCAAGCGCAACTGCTGGGAGATGGCGAAATTGTCTTTGTCGCCTTTCAAGGCCTGGAAGAACAGGCTGCCGGTAAGTAACTGTAATGAACCAAAAAATACCAGCACCAGAATCAGGCTGGTAACAACCTTCATACGCTTAAACATAATGTTCCTCATTATCCTGTTTAGGCTCCTGTTATCGGCAACCAGTAACGGATCTTTATGTTGTTTAAGCGTCTGAGACCGTATTTTCCCTTATTCTACAGCGAATTACTGTTAACCCCGCCCAGTGGCGAAAATCAGAACGTTTCCCAGTTGCTGTCACTGACCGATGACGATGCGCGTTCTGGCATTGCCGCCGGCTTCAGCACTGGGCGTTTAAGTTCACGCACGGCAACAACCGTCTGCTGAGTAATGCGGAACACCGCTACCGCCTGGGTCAGTCGGCTGGCCTGCTCTTCCAGCGAGGCCGAGGCGGAGGCCGACTGCTCCACCAGCGCCGCATTCTGCTGGGTCACGCGATCCATTTCGTTGACCGCTTCGCCCACCTGATCAATGCCCCGGCTCTGCTCGTCGGAAGCAGAGGCAATTTCGCCCATAATATCGGTAACGCGAGTGACCGCATTGACGATATCGGTCATGGTTTCACCGGCGGTGCCCACCAGCGCGGAGCCGCTGTCTACGCGCGCAACGGAATCTTCAATCAACCCTTTGATTTCTTTCGCCGCCTGGGCGCTGCGCTGCGCAAGGTTACGCACCTCGCCTGCCACCACGGCAAAACCGCGTCCCTGCTCACCCGCTCGTGCCGCTTCGACCGCCGCATTCAGCGCCAGGATATTGGTCTGGAAGGCGATGCCGTCGATGACGCTGGTAATGTCCGCAATTTTCTTCGAGCTGCCGGCAATATCGCTCATGGTTTTCACCACGCCATCGACCACTTTGCCGCCCTTCTGCGCCGTTTCTGACGCCGTCAACGCCAGTTTTGATGCCTGACGGGCGTTTTCGGCGTTCTGTTTCACCGTGGCGGTCAGTTCTTCCATGCTGGCAGCGGTCTGCTCCAGTGAAGCGGCCTGCTGTTCGGTTCTCGCCGAGAGGTCATTATTGCCTGAGGATATTTCGCTGGCACCGGTGTAGATGGCATCGGAACCATCGCGCACCACGCTGACGGTTTTGACCAGCGCCTCCTGCATGTTCTTCACGCTGCCGGCCAGCTGGGCCATTTCATTACGGCCTTTTACCTCAACGTTCTGCGTCAGATCGCCTTCAGCAATGCGGCTAATGTGACCAATCGTTGCCTGTAGCGGGCGGATCAGGATGCTGCGCAGACCAAACCAGCACAGCACGATCAGTGCAAGAACCAGCGTTATCATTGCGGCAACGGCCCACAGCATATGATTATAGGCCTGCTGATTGTCTTTGATTCCCTGCTCAATGAGCCGGTTCTGCTGGCCACGCCACTTGGTATACACCGCCTGCATCGCCACCTGCTTCTGTTCAATATTCTGCGCGAACATCGCGTCCAGCTGCTTGTTTTCCATCTGCTGGGTCATTTCTTGCAGGGCACTACTGAACTGCTCATAATTCTGTTCCAGCTCTTCTGACAGCTTCGGGTCAATTCCCGGCGTGTCTGGCGTAGCTTTATAGGCTGCGTGAAAGGCCTGCGCTTCGTTGAGAAGCTGTTTTGCCCGGTTACTTAGCACCGTGAGCGATGCGCTGGTGCCCGCATTGGCGGCTTCACTCTGGATGCGCAGCATGCCACGGTTCAACACAATGCGCGTCTGGTTGAGGGTGATCCACGCATCGGTAAACTGGGTAACATTGTCACTTGACGTTTGTGATAACGCGAAGTTTTCTTTGTCCTTCGTCAGCGCTTTAATAAACAAGCCGCCCGATAATAATTGTAGTAAGCCGAAAATCATTAAAACGAGGATCAGGCTGGTGACGACTTTGATACGCGAGAACATAAAACACCTTTGCAAGAAATGAGGGTATACCACTGGGTATCGGTAATCAGACGGCGATCTTTATGAGGCGCAGCGTTAAAATTCGGTGCGGGCTCGTTAGCAAATAAATTTCTGCGATAAAAAAGGGCAGATCTGCGATCTGCCCCTATTGAAACCCGTCTGCGTTAGTGCTTATGCGCTGCGCAGCGTATCCATCAGCGCCATTTCTTCGCTGCTTAGCAGCTTTTCAATATCGACCAGAATCAGCATACGCTCGCCCAGCGCACCCAGTCCGGTCATGTACTCGGTCGACATGGTGACGGCAAACTCCGGTGAAGGACGGATCTGCTCTTGCGTCAGGGACAGAACGTCCGATACGCCATCCACCACGATGCCCACCACGCGCTGCTCAAGGTTCAGCACGATCACCACGGTGTTATCATTATATTCGACATCAGGCTGGGCAAATTTAATACGCAGATCGATGATCGGTACAATGACGCCGCGCAGGTTAGTCACCCCTTTGATAAACGGCGGCGTATTGGCAATGCGCGTGACCTGATCGTAGCCGCGGATCTCCTGCACCTTGAGGATATCAATCCCGTACTCTTCGTCACCCAGCGTGAACACCAGAAACTCCTGTCCCTCGGTTTCTCCGGCGAGTTTGGTGGCAGTAGCCATTCCAGTCATATTTCTACCCTTAATCAGTTATTGTCAGGCTGCGGCTCCCGCCACACGCTTTTCACGGTTCAGAGACTGCAATGCAGAGACATCGACAATCAGCGCCACGCTGCCATCGCCCAGGATGGTTGCGGCGGAGATGCCCGGCACTTTGCGGTAGTTGCTTTCCAGGTTTTTCACCACCACCTGATGCTGTCCAATCAGCTGATCGACCAGCAGCGCGTAGCGTTTGCCGGCGCTTTGCAGGATAACGACAATGCCCTGCGTCGCTTCGGTTTTAGCCTCCTGCACGTCAAACACTTTCCACAGTTCGACCAGCGGCAGATATTCGCCACGCACTTCCAGCACGCGCTCGCCCCCCGCCAGCGCCTTCAAATCGTCGGCCAGCGGTTGCAGTGATTCCATTACCGCATTCAGCGGCAGAATAAACACCTCGTCCGCCACGCGAACCGACATGCCGTCAAGGATGGCCAGCGTCAGCGGCAGCAGGATGCGGATGGTGGTGCCTTTGCCTTGCTTAGAGGCGATTTCAACGTGCCCGCCCATCTCCTGGATATTACGTTTCACCACGTCCATACCGACGCCTCGACCGGAAACGTCGGTCACCTGTTCGGCGGTAGAGAAACCGGGGGCGAAAATCAGCATGCCGACCTCTTCGTCGCTCATCGCCTCGCTGACCGGCAGCCCTGAGGAGAGCGCCTTAGCCAGAATACGCTCACGATTCAGGCCCGCGCCGTCATCACTGACTTCGATGCAGATATTACCGCCCTGGTGTTCGGCGGAAAGCGTCAGGTTACCCGTGGCATGTTTCCCGTTTGCCACACGTTTATCCGGCGATTCGATGCCGTGATCGAGACTGTTACGCACCAGGTGCGTTAACGGATCGATAATGCGTTCGATCAGACTCTTATCCAGCTCCGTTGAGCTGCCTAATAAGGTCAGTTCAACCTCTTTACCCAGCTTGCTGGCAAGGTCGCGTACCAGACGCGGGAAGCGGCTAAAGACATACTCCATCGGCATCATGCGGATCGACATCACCGACTCCTGCAGATCGCGGGCATTGCGCTCCAGCTGGCCCATGCTGTTCAGCAGATCGCCGTGATGCACCGGGTCTAGCGCGCTGGAGCGCTGGGCGAGCATCGACTGGGTGATCACCAGCTCGCCGACCAGGTTGATCAGCTGATCGACCTTTTCGACCGCCACGCGTATGCTGGTTGATTCGCTGGCTTTCGCCGTTTTTTTCGCCACTTCACGCTTAGGTGCGGCGCTTTCACTGACGGCAGCGGGTTGTGGCGCGGCGGCGGGAGCCTCCTCCACGGCGTCGGTGGCCGCGACAGGCTCCCCCGCCTCCGTCTGCGGGAAGTGGATCTGCGATTCGTCGATAACAAAGCACAATACCGCGACGATATCGTCTTTACCGACCGATGAATCCAGCGTGGCTTCCAGTGAGTTCTCACCTTTTACCGCCGCAGAGACCGTACCGAGGTTAGCCAACTCTTCCAGCATCAGGTCGACTTCATTCACCTTCAGCCCGGTCAGCTGAATACGCATACCGCTGGAGACAACGGCAGCCTCTGCGTTTCCGCCCCCGGCCGCCGGCGTATCCGCATCAGGCACGCCCGGCGCTTCTCCCTTCACTTCCAGCGCGAGCTGACGCAGAGCCTGACAAATATATTCGTAGGCTGCAGCATCGGGTTCGGTGCTGGTTTTATAAGCATCCAACTGTTCCTGCATAATATCTTTAGTTTCCAAAAACAGGTTGACGATATCGGTGCTTAGCTGCATTTCGCCACGGCGCGCACCATCGAGAATGTTCTCCAGAATATGCGTGGTTTCCTGTAATACAGAAAAACCGAACGTTCCGGCTCCGCCTTTAATAGAATGAGCCGCACGGAAGATAGCATTGAGCTGTTCCGCATCGGGTTCCTGCGGGTCAAGCCCCAGCAGGTGTTGTTCCATGTCAGCCAACAACTCGTCGGCTTCATCAAAGAACGTCTGGTAAAAATCGCTGATATCCATGCTCACGGTATTACCTCGGCTGTGAGTCGCGATCGGTCTGGGCAGGTGGCGCCACCGTCGCAGGTAACGGCGTTACTTGCGCATTGGCACGACCAGGCTCATCCCGTAATTGTTGAGGGTCTTGGTTTTTACTGGCAGCGGAGGACATCTCCGGTGCCGCGATCTCTTTAAGGCTGCTGCTGTCTTTAATATCTACCGCGTCACTTTCCGCATTTTCACGCTCTATCTGCTCCTCGGCGTCATGGTTCAACACCAGCAGACTGATACGTCGATTTACCGCATCGTTAGCGCCGCGATTCTTCAATTTCATGGTGTCCGACATCCCCACCACCCGCAGCATTTTGCCGCTGCTCAGCCCTCCGGCAACCAGCTCACGGCGTGACGCGTTAGCCCGGTCAGCGGAAAGTTCCCAGTTACTGTAGCCGCGCTCACCCCCGGCATAGGGGAAGTCGTCGGTATGACCCGCCATGCTGATGCGGTTGGGGATCTGGTTCAGAATCGGTGCAATGGCGCGTAAAATATCGCGCATATACGACTCCACCTCAGCGCTGCCGGTTTTAAACATTGGGCGATTCTGGCTGTCAATAATCTGGATGCGCAGCCCCTCTTCAACCATATTGATAATCAGGTGAGGACGCAGGGCGCGCAGTTTCGGATCGGCTTCAATCAGCTGGTCCAGGTTTTCACGCAGACGGTTAAGACGCACCTCATCCAGCTTACGTTTCTGCACGTTCATATCGAACCCTTTGCGCACCTCACCGATTTTCTCCGTCGGGTCCTGTCCACCGCCAGGAATAGGGCTACTGCTGTCGCTGCTGCGCTGCCCCCCGGTTATCGCCACTTTTAGCGGCGTCTTAAAGTAATCGGCAATCTGCACCAATTGTTGAGGGCTTGAGATTGAAATCAGCCACATCACCAAAAAAAATGCCATCATTGCCGTCATAAAATCGGCGTAGGCAATTTTCCATGAGCCGTGCGAGCCACTGTGCTTGTTGGCTTTTTTTCGCTTTACCAGCACGATGGGGCGATCGTTATGCTTCATGCGTCCTGATCCGAGGTCTGTTGTGGGGATTTAGCGTTACGCACATGCTCTTCCAGTTCGCTAAATGACGGCCGCTCGGTGGAATACAGGGTTTTACGGCCAAATTCGACGGCGATCTGCGGAGCATAACCGTTGAGGCTGGAGAGCAGCGTGACCTTGATACACTGCATCATCTTGATATTTTCCGCACATTTCTGCCGCAGCACGCCCGCCAGCGGCGAGATAAAACCGTAGGCCAGCAGAATACCGAGGAACGTTCCCACCATCGCGTTGGCGATCAGCGCACCGAGTTCGGCAGCCGGGCGATCGGCGGCGGCAAGCGTATGGATAATCCCCATCACCGCGGCGACGATACCAAACGCCGGAAGCGAGTCACCCATCGTACCCAGCGCCGTGGCCGGCACATCGCACTCATGCTCATAGGTTTCAATCTCTTCATCCATTAACGCTTCGATTTCAAAGGCATTCATATTGCCACTGACCATCAGACGCAAATAATCACTAATAAAGTCGACCAGTTTTTTATCGGCAATAATGCGCGGGTAATTAGCGAAAATTTCACTTTCCTGTGGATTATCGATATCGCGCTCCAGAGACAGCATCCCCTGCTGACGCGATTTAGCCATCAGCCGATACAGTAGCGCCATCAGATCCATATACACGGCTTTGTTGTATTTCGACCCGCGCATCAGCAACGGCAATGATTTCAGCGTTGCTTTAATCGCCTTACCGTTATTGCCGACGATAAAAGCCCCCACGCCAGCACCCACGATGATGAGCACCTCCGAAGGCTGATACAATGCGCCGAGGTGGCCACCTACCATAGCGTAGCCGCCCAAAACCGATCCGAGGACAATGATATAACCCAATATAATCAGCACGATAAATCCTTACGCTGTAAACACGTGGGTGAAAGATGAGCCAGATATCTGACAGGTCAGTGCGCCGGGCGAGGGGCAAAAAAAAGCAGCGGTCAAAGACCGCTGCTGGATTCACTCCTCGTGGCGAACATGTTTAAACGGCTTGTTTAACCTGTTCATCCAGCAGTTGTGAGTTGTTATCGGCAGTTTCAGGCGAAAGTTTACGTCTTTTTACCGCACGAGAGGGTGGCTGGCAAAGGCTACAGGTGAAGCTGCCACGCGGCTGGTGTGCATGGCTGATGAAGCTTCCGCCACAGCATTTACAGTCGGTTAACTCCAACATGCCGCTTTCTACAAAGCGTACCAGCGTCCAGGCTCGGGTCAGCGCCAACAGCGGCCCTTCATCCTGCCGCGGGCACTGTTCAAGATACAGCCGGTAGGCTTTGATCACCGCTTCTATGCCGCGACACAGACCGCTCTTCACCATAAATTGCCAGGCATTACAAAACATGGAAGCGTGAATATTTTGCTCCCAGGTCATAAACCAGTCGGTAGAGAATGGCAGCATGCCTTTAGGGGGCGGGCTACCACGCAACTCTTTATACAACTTAATTAAGCGGCCGCGGCTTAATTGAGTTTCGCTCTCTAACATTTGCAGGCGTGCGCCCAGAGTAATGAGCTCTATTGCCAGTTGAATATCACGCGCTTCCTGGACAATGCTTTTCTCGCTCATCAGCTTACCGCCCTTTTTTTCGGCGTCTTATTCTCTTGCGAGACGTCGCGCAATAGACGACTGGATAGCAGGATACCGGTATGGATTTGCTGCAAATCCTCTACCCGTGATTCCTGGGTCAAACGGGTGATTGATTGGTGATCGTTGAAACGAAACTGACAAACCAACTGGTTAGTCTCGGCCAGCTTAACCATCTCTGGCAATGTCAGGCTCGCCAAGGCGTCAGCCATCGCTTCATCAATACCAAGGCGAAACATCGCCGATACTTTTTCCTGGTTAATTATACGTTGTGCAAGCAACAAATAAGACAAATTGATATCGTAAATATGTTTGAGTAATTCTGATGTACCCATCTTTTCCACCCTGACTAACGCGACTTTAAATGTGTGCGGTGGATACCGCTACCTGGTTGCTGGTTGGTAGATCTAAAGATGGCAAAAATTAGTGGCAGGAGCCAAAGCTGAGTTAAAGCTGACTTGTTTTCTTAGATACGTGCAGAAACCAAGCCAGGGATAATTATACACTCATTTTGCCAGCGGCTATTCCTGAGCCTTTCTTCCCTGACTTATTCCTTTGTAACTCGCCGTTACATTCTATTAGGACTTTTCTTAAAGCAAGGCAACTCTATCCCCTCTGATCACGACATACAACGTGGAACAGTGCCAATTTTAGATAAAGTGTGACGCAGATCACACTTTTAACTCAACTATTTCCTAAAAAACCATCAGCATTGCTGTTGATTAGCTTACTAACTAATCATTTATGACTTTTTTTGAAGGTTTTATCCGTAAAGATATTTATGACCGTACACCAAAAAACAACCACACATCCAGGTAGAGTTAAAACCCATAAACAAGCCATTGATAAGATAAAAAAATCAATAAAAAAGGAATAACTAGAGATAAAACCCAAAAAAAAAGGAAAATTGCAGTTTTTAAATGAAGATAAATCACGGTGAGTAAGTAACGATATTCAGATGTCAAAATTGTGACATATCGCATATTTTAAGCAGGAACTGATAGCGTTTCGTAAGACGAAGAAACCTTATGTTTAAACCATAGCTGCATATGCAATGGGGTTTACATAAGATATATGAATGATTCAGCAGGGGATCGGGGGCGGCCGGCACCAGTATCGGCACAGGGACTGGAACCTTTAGTAAAAAGCCATTTTTATTTACTGCGTTGCATTTATTGCCCATTATTTGTCGTTTTATCCGACAATTTTGTAAAGTAACGTCAATAAGCACGTTAGTGCAAAATAGTGTTCAGGACAAACAGGATGGGGTCATGTTATCAGGGTGGACCTGTTTCAGATCCACCCCCGAATCAGGCCGGGTTTGAGCGCGAAGCAGACTGTTTTTTGTCCGCCGCACGGCGTGACGGCGTTAACGTCCGCAGATCCTGCAGATAACTTTTGCGCCAGTGAGCGATATCGTTTTGACGCAGTACCGTCATCATGTCGTTATAGCGCGAGATGCGTTCAGTTCGTGACATGGTCATTGCCTGATGCAGAGCAGCGGCCACGTCATCCCGATCGTAAGGATTGACGATAAGCGCAGAGGTCAGCTCGTTCGCCGCCCCGGCAAAACGCGACAGCACCAGTACTCCCGGATCGTCCGGGTCCTGCGCGGCAACATACTCTTTCGCGACCAGATTCATCCCGTCACGCAGCGGCGTTACCAGACCAATATCGGTCAGACGGAAGATTTTCATCAGCAGACGGCGATCGAAATGCTGATTGAGATAGTAGAGCGGCGTCCACCCCAGGGTGCCATATTTCCCGTTGATTCGGCCGGCTTCCGTTTCCAGCTGGTGCCGGATATCCTGGTAGGCCTGCACATCACCGCGCGAGGTGGGCGCAATCTGTGAATAGCGGATTTTACCGTGATGCTGCGGGTAATGCTCCAGCAGCGCCTCATAGGCGAGAAAGCGCTCTGGTAACCCTTTGGAGTAATCCAGCCGCTCACAGGCGATAATGTTCTGCGCATCGCCGAGATCTTTCTTCATCGCCACCATTTTTGGCGGTAACGGGCCTTCAGCCATCTCTTTAATGCTGTCGGGCTCAATCCCAATAGGATAAACCTCTGTGACAAAGCCATTGCCGAAAGCACGGTGCTGTTTACCCTCACTCTGCAATGGGGTTATTGACGATAAGCATTCGAGAAACGCGATGCGGTCACTTTCCGTCTGGAAGCCCAACAGATCGTATTCACTCATCATCTGCAACAGATCGGCATGGGGCGGAAGCGCAGTGAATATTTCCGGGGTGGGAAAAGGGATATGCAGGAAAAAGCCAATACGGTTAGTGATGCCCAGCTTACGCAGTTCGGCGGCGAAAGGCAGCAGATGATAGTCGTGGATCCACAGAATATCATCCTGTCTCAGCAGCGGTTGCAGGCGATGAGCGAGTAACGTATTCACACGGCGGTAACCCTCCCAGGCTTCGCGCTGGAAGTTAACCAGATCGAGGCGATAATGAAAGGCTGGCCACAACACCGCGTTGGAGAATTGCAGATAGTAGAGATCGTAATCATTCTGATTCAGACCGAAAGAGGCATAGGTAATATTATCCTGTTCCAGAATAGTCAGTTCATCGTCATCTTCACCTATTTCATTGATCTCACCGTTCCAGCCGTACCACATGCCACCGGTTGTTTTCAGCGCATCGACGATACCCACGGTCAGGCCCCCTGCGCTGGCCTTGCTACCATCCGGGATGGCAATACGGTTAGATACGACGACTAAGCGACTCATCACTTTGACTCCTTAACGACGCTTCTGCGCCGTTGTCCAGTTGTTTTCGCGCCTGAGCCAGCCAGTGATAAACGGCGTTAACATCGGCCAGATGCTCCCGCGCCTCACTGGAGCCGGAACCGACCTTAATAGAGATACCCCCGCGGCTATTTACCGTCTTAAAACCGGCCTCGTCGGTCAGATCATCGCCGATGAAAACCGGTACGCGACCGGCAAAGGGCGGCCGCTGCATAAACTGCGTAATGGCAGCGCCCTTGTTCACGCCCTGCGGCTTCAGTTCCACCACGCATTTCCCCGGCTGCTGTGCCAGCTCGGGAAAGCGCGCCACCATTGCGGCGGCCAGCTGCTCTATCTGCTGCTGATGGTGCGGGGCCTGTCGGTAATGCAGAGCGAACGCGGCTCCCTTAGTTTCCAGCAGGCAGCCCGGCAGCGATGCGATAGCCTGCTCAAGCTCCCGCCGCAGCACGCTGACGGTGAGGGGTTCGAGCGTGACGCGCGTTATCCTCCCTTCACTATCACGGCGCTCGGCACCGTGCACGCCGGCCAGCGGCAGAATTAACGGTGCGGCAAGGGCGTCCAGCTCAACGATCGGTCGACCGGATATCAGAGCAACGGCCCCGGCGCAGTAGTGCGCCAACCACTGCAAATCGTCCAGCACCCTGGCCGGGATAAAAACCTCATCTGGCCGCGGCTGAATCGCCGCAAGGGTGCCATCCACATCAAAGAAAAAAGCATATGCCGTCGTCGCCTGTAACGGGGAAACGGGATCTGTTGGTATCGGCACAGCGTTCTCCTGGTTAAGCGTTCGGAAAGAGGCTGTGCAGACAATGGAGGGGCATGACATTGCCGGGGCATACTGCACAGCGCAGCGTCTGTCGCCAGACGACGAAGACAGCCATACGAACCGGTGATGGTGCCGGACGGATATTTTCTGCAGCGACACATCAGTATAACAGTTTTCAGGTCGGCCCAGACGGGCCGCCTGACCAGAGGCTACGCCGTGCTGGCGGGATATCAGACGGCCCGCCCAGCGGATTTTTACCCTGTCGATCTCTCTAACGGGGTACGCGTTTCTCCTCTCCGTGCCGCGCATCGGCACGGCCCCACCCCGCTGTGGCCGCAGTCTCCGCAAATTTCTCATCAAAGACGGGCGTGAATGAAGCGCGTCCGCATAGCGGCCGAAACTGTCTATGAATAGCGCGAATAACCCGGCTGAATAACGGCCTTTAAGCGCATTTTTTAAGCACAAAACCGCGCTCTTTTTCAGACCAGTCCGAGATATCGGCAATAATCTCTCATCCGGCCACTAAACCCGTTCAGATACGTTATATTGCCCTGAAAAAATGACACCGGCCCGGCCGACGCCTGGCGTCAACAAAGAGAGATGATAATGCTGCGTATGATGATCAAGAGAAAGTGTGAACGCACCCACGCTGAAGACCGTTACCTGGCCCTGGTGCTGGCCACCAGCGCCGGATTACTGAATGCAATGGCGCTGGGGGCCTTCGGCATCTTCCCATCACATATGACCGGCAATACATCGCAATTGTCTTCCGAAGTTTCTAGCGTCGATTTTAAAGGGCTGATGTTTCTGCTGGCGATTATTACCGCTTTTGTGATCGGCTGCGTGACCTCTCGCCTGACCGGGCTGTGGGGGATTAAAAACAAGATACGCACCATCTTCAGCATTATTCTGCTGACTGAAGGCATCATGTTAATGATGCTGTCGGCGTTTGAAACGTTCTTTTTTGCCACCAGAAACAACCGTGAGGTAATTGTTTTCCTCGGGTTTTTGATGGGAATACATAATGCAACATCGACCCAGCTTTCCAACGGCCGCGTGCGTTCAACCCACGTCACCGGTACCTTAACGGATGCAGGCATTGCCCTCGGCTCGGTGCTAAGCGCGCTGTTCCAGCGTGACCGCTCGCAGCCAATGGCCCCCCAATGCCAGCAGTTTGTCACTCATCTGGTGACGATTACCTCCTTTCTGACCGGAGGTATTGCCGGCCTGCTGTTATTCAACCAGTTTGGCTTCAGCTCAATGATCGCCGTAGGCGGGTTCCTGGTGCTGATCGCCATCAGCTCAATTGTGGTGACCGTGCGTATTGCGCGTTATTGACTCATCCCCTTTTCTTTCGCCGCGGTCCATCGTCAGGCGGCCCGCAGTAAAAAGGTAAACTCCGCGCCGGGTCAAATGTTTCCATACACTCTCCGGCCCCGGGGTTAAATTCATCCCGTCTTCTGAACAGATATAAATCCCGTATTGCAGTGCGCCACGGGTGCAGCTGGCTGTAGTGAGATATTTGTCTAAAAACGCAAACCCTGTAGACAGCGCGTTAATCAAACTTTAGCTTTTATCAGAATTGTTATACCTGGAAGGCTAATACATTATGAAAAATGATATCAGGAACCTCGATCTTAACCTTCTTAAAGCCCTGGATGCGTTACTGGATGAAGGTAGCGTGACGCGGGCGGCTCAACGTCTTTCCCTGACTCAACCGGCGGTCAGCGGAATGCTTACCCGCTTGCGTGACTACTTTGGAGATCCCCTTTTTGTGCGGACAAGCCATGGCATGGTAGCCACGCTGCGCGCCAGCGAACTTGCTTTACCGGTAAAGCAAATCCTCACGGACATCGCTATTTTACTTAAACCACTGGATTTTGAACCGATAATAGCGGAACTGACTTATACCATTGCAGCAACGGATTATGCGCTTAAGGCCGTTGTTATACCGCTGATGGCGGCGCTGAAACAACGTGCGCCGCGTGTCAAAATCGCCGTGCGGTCTGTAGACAGTGAGCGAATATATCAGCAGCTGTCTCGGGGAGCAGTCGATCTGGCTCTGCTAACACCGCAGACGACACCCGACGATCTGCATGGAAGAACGCTCTATGAGGAACATTATGTCTGCCTGGCACGCAGCCACCATCCGCTGGCTGCGATTAAAAACATTACGCTAAAACAGTTCTGCGAGCAGGAACATATTCTGGTCTCCACAGAAGGAAAATTTAGCGGTGTGACGGATGAAGCACTCGCGGAATTGAAGCTAACAAGGCGAGTTGGTATGTCGGTCAATAGTTTTCTGGTGATACCCGATATTTTGCGATTGACCAATATGATTGCCGTTGTTCCCCGCCGTATGGTCCCGGCTGATAGCGACATGGCCATCATCCCTTTGCCTCTGAACGTTCCCGGTTTTAGCAAAAGCATGGCCTGGCATGAGCGTACTCACCGCGATCCCGCTCATCAGTGGATCCGTACGTTGTGCCTGGAAGTCAGCCAGCAGCACGCCGTGATATAACTTAACTTATTATCATAATAAATAATGACAATTCGCCTTATACCTCGTTTGGATTGATAATTTTTGCAGCACGTTGAATGTTGTGACCGTAGCTGCACATCCAGCACAATCAATCATCGCAAGTGAGGATATTTATGAACGTCATTAACTGGCCTGAAGGCTTTGTTCCTGGTTTTACCGATAATTTTGTCTCTAATGAAATGATCGTCTCTGGTCTGAGTGTCAATGATGTCTGGCCTTTTCTAAGTCAGCCATTCCTGTGGCCGGACTATTATAAAAACTCAGCCGATGTGCGCTTTTATGATAATAAAGGCCCCGAACTGGAACATGGGGTGCGCTTCTACTTCAGCACGTTCGGGTTTCCCGTTGAATCTCTGGTTGTAGAGTGTATTCCTCCTGCGGAAGGCCGGCCTGCTCGTCTGGCGTGGCATGGATGGTCGGGCGAAGAGAACAGCGCTGAACGTCTCGATGTGCATCATGCGTGGTTGTTGGAAGATCTTAGCGGTCATCGTGTTCGTATCCTGACTCAGGAAACCCAGAACGGCAACCCTGCGAAACAGCTGGCAAAAACTCGTCCAAACCCCATGCTCAACGGCCATCAGGAATGGCTGGATGGCCTGATTGAAGCGGCGGCCGCTGGCGTCAGATAACAACATTAAGGTATGGCGTGATGAGTGCCCTTGCTGACACCGTCAGAGCCATACTTTTACTGACCAGATTCATCAGTGATCCACACGATATAAACAAGATCAGAGTGGTTGGTGACGATATTGCCCAATCTGTTTTTCAGGTATATATCTGGATATGGCAACGTTGAAGGTTTACTCATCTGTAAAGTCATCCCACCAGCACATATTATTGTCTTGCTCACACCATCAACAGGGTAAACCGCTAAATTCATCGCAACTTCAAATGGTTCAGAGAATTTTCTTAGAAAAGGGTTGAACGCCAGTCAGATTCGGTAATACTGTATAAAAACACAGTAACGTTGGGTTATCCATGATGCAGCTTTTTCATCCCACAGAGATTGACGACTCCAGCACGCTTCCCCTGTTTACGGAACGCGTACCCTGCGGTTTCCCCAGCCCCGCTCAGGACTATGTCGAAGACAGGCTGGATCTCAATACGCTGTTGATAGCGCATCCCGGAGCCACCTATTTTATCAAAGTGAGCGGCGAGTCGATGACCGGGGCGGGAATTGGCGACGGCGATTTACTGGTCGTCGATCGCTCGCTCTCGGCCCGGCATGGCGATATCGTCATTGCCGCCGTGGCCGGCGAGTTTACGGTCAAGGAACTGCGCACGCATCCCAGTTTGCAGCTGGTTCCGCATAATGACAGCTACTCGCCCATGACGTTTCACAATGCTGAAGAATTGGAAATATTTGGCGTGGTGACGTTTTCGGTTAAGTCGCATAAATGACCATGTTTGCCCTGGTCGATGTGAACAGCTTTTATACCTCTTGCGAAACGGTTTTTCGCCCGGATCTGCGCGGACAGGCGGTGGTGGTGGTCTCCAACAACGATGGCTGTGTCATTTCACGTTCTGCGGAGGCAAAGTTGCTGGGTATAAAAATGGCAGAGCCCTTTTTTAAAATAAAAAACGCCGTATATCCCGCTAAAGTTCACGTATTCAGCTCTAATTACGCACTTTATGCCGACCTCAGCGAACGCGTTATGCAAACGCTGACCGATATCGCCCCCGCCATTGAGATCTATTCCATCGATGAAGCCTTCGTTAATCTGTCCGGCGTCAGCAACTGCGTTTCTCTGGCGGATTTTGGCCATCAGATGCGCAATCAGGTGCTCAAAAACACCGGACTGACGGTTGGCGTGGGCATTGCGCAAACCAAAACGCTGGCGAAGCTGGCCAATCACGCGGCAAAAAAATGGCGCGCTACCGGCGGCGTGGTCGATTTATCCCATATTGACCGGCAGCGCAAACTGCTGGCGCTGGTGGCGGTGGAAGATGTCTGGGGCGTAGGCCGGCGTATCAGTAAAAAGCTTAATCTGATGGGCATAACGACCGCACTCGATCTGGCAGAAAGCTCGCCATGGGTGATCAGGAAACATTTCAACGTGGTGCTGGAAAGGACCGTGCGTGAACTGCGTGGTGAACCTTGCCTGGAAATGGAAGAGTTCGCCCCGACCAAGCAGCAGATCGTCTGTAGCCGCTCATTTGGCAGCCGCCTGACGCAATATTCAGACGTGCATCAGGCGGTTTGCGCCTATGCCGAGCGGGCAGCGGAAAAGCTGCGCGGCGAACGACAGTTCTGCCGTTTTATCAGCGTGTTTGTGCGCACCAGCCCGCATGCAGACAATGAAGTGTATTACGGCAACCAGGCGTCGACGCAGTTGATGACACCGTCAAACGACACGCGCGACATTATCCGTGCCGCAACCGAGTCGCTGGAGCGTATCTGGATAGACGGCCATCGCTATATGAAAGCCGGCGTGATGCTGGCCGATTTCTACAGTAACGGCGTTTCGCAGCTTAACCTGTTTGATGAACGGCACGTCTGGGCCAACAGCGCCGCGCTGATGCAAACCATCGACGGCTTAAACCGCTCTGGTAAAGGGAAGGTTTGGTTTGCCGGCCAGGGGATTGAAAAGGCCTGGGCGATGAAGCGGGAGATGCTGTCCCCCGCCTACACCACGCGCTATGCCGACCTTCCCGTGGCGAAATGATACCGGATTGTCACTGCTGCTATATCGTTCAAGGGTCTGGTGCGGTCAATAAGAGGTGAGTATCATAATCAAAACTTAACGTTATTGCGGATGAGTGAATAGAGGCCATCCGACAGGATAAAATTGATGGGTATTGCAGGCATACGCTCTAGCCGTGGTGATGGGTATCAGACGCTGGTAGCATTTGATTGGGCATTGAAAGTATTGTCCGATAGAGATTATCAATGGCTTGAAATTGATTCGATAAACAGCTCAGTAGATGATGTGGTCATTGGCAAAGTTGGCGGTGCCCGAATCGCTTGTCAATGCAAAAAAAATCAACCCCATTTCAAGGCCTGGACGATAGCCGATCTTGCAGACGAATTGGACAAAGCGGCCCATTTGCTGGCCAGCGATCAAAATGTAAAAGTCCGCTTCTATTCACGCAACAACTTCGGCGCTCTGGCAAAACTGAAAGAACACAGCTCAACCCAGCATGATGAAAATAGTTACCGCCAAAGTTTAGGTAAAGAACTACAGGCGGTAGATAAGGATTTGTCTGCACAGCTTGCTAAAGTTACCCCCAACCTTTCCACTTTTACATTCTTGTGCCGGACCCATTTTGTCGCCACCGATGACATGGATCGAATGAATGAAGATCTACACCAGCGCTTACGACAATTGGTGAGCAATCCTGAGGCTGCATTCAATGCCCTGTGGGTGAAACTTGATAAATTAGGCGGGCGCATGGATGACGATAGCTTATCTGTCGCTATGCAACATCGTCTGACCAAAGGCGACCTGCAGACAATTATTCAGCAGGCTGGTGCAATGCTGGCTCCACCCATGGATAGTGCTGAGATACGTCACTCTTTTGCCAGCACCTCTGCCATCGGCAGATCGTGGCGGCGGGATATTGCGGGCCAGCGTATTTCCGCGTCGATCGTGGATGAACTGCTTGCGGCCATTGACGCTCAAAACAGATCCATCCTGCTCACAGGGCTTCCTGGCTCGGGAAAAACCTGTGCGATGCTGGCGTTGCAGGAGGCGTTGGAAGAACGGGCAAAAACGCGTTCGGATATCGTTCCTCTGTTTATCCAGTCGCGCGAGTTTGCCGACCTGGCGACATCTGAAGGGCGTCAGTCCCAGGGTCTGGCTGCGCAATGGGTGGAAAACGTCGCCCGGCTGGCTGAAGACTCCCGGGTAATTGTGGTGATCGATTCTCTGGATGTGCTGTCCATCGCCCGCGATCATCGGGTACTGCAGTATTTTCTTGCCCAGATCGAGCGCCTGCTATCAATTCCCAATGTCACCGTTGTGACTGCCTGCCGTGACTTTGACAGGCATTACGACCATCTTATTGCCGCAAGGCAATGGGATAGTGAAGTAACGTGCCAACCGCTGGACTGGGATAGCGAAATAGTGCCATTACTTGATACGCTGGGGATCGCGACTGCCGCTATTGATGCTGTCACCCGAGAGCTGATTAGGAACCCACGCGAGCTGGCACTGTTTGTCGAGCTGGCTCAACGGGACGGCAGCTTCAACGTCGTGACCAGTCAGGCATTAGCACAACGCTATCTTGACACTATCGTGCGTGCCAACAATGAATTGGGCAATACGGCAATAGTGGCGTTAGAAACGATCGCGGCGGAAATGCTGCAATCGCGCAGTCTGGTGATACCACATCAGCGTTTCACTGCCTCTCAGGATATTCAGCGCAAGCTGTGCAGTCTTAATGTGTTGCAGGAAACCCAGGATGGAAAGCTGACATTCGGACATCAAACTCTGCTGGATGTGCTTGTCATCAGCGGAGCCATGCGCAATGGCGTCACGTTGGATGAGTTTATACACAGCTTGCCGCCCGTTCCTTTTGTGCGCCCCAGCATCCGTAGTTTTGTCGCGCAGCTGGCACTGGGCGAGCGCCGCGAATTCAGAAAACAGCTTAGAACGGTATTAGCGGGTAGTACGCCCTTCCATATCAAACGCCTGGTCGCAGGATCCTTTGCCGGACAGCTACCCGAAGATGAAGACTGGTTATTGATACGTGATTTACGTGAAAAGCACCGTGCTGTCTTTCAGATAATCTATACTGCGGCCGGTGAAATTGAGTGGCATCGCTTCTGGCTTAAATATCTGGTTCCCCATTTAAAAATAATGCGCGATGCGGAAGGAATGGTGGCGCATGCCTGGCATATTGCGCAATGGAGCAATAAAGATTGCGCAGGCGTCATTGCATTCTGGATGGAAGTGCTGTCACTGGAATGGCTTGATGGCAATGGAATTGCATACCGGCTGGGCATTTATCTGTCTGCAATCACGCCAGAAAATTTGATACTGGTTGCCCCACTACTGGAGCGGCTGCTTGCTATGCCGCTACCTGAGCGGAGTGCTCTTGGGCGCGTTATCGCTAATTGTGTGGCAGCAGGTGTGGTGGATGACGCCCTGCTCTGGCGTTATATCACAGTGGATGGGATCAGCGACGAGGATATGCTGCAATTCAGCTTCGGTAACAAACTGCGTTGCATGGCTCATGAGTTCGGGAACCAGAATGACCATTTTCTCCGTCAGCGTATGATGCAATCCAGCGCTTTGCTGGATTTAGCCCTGGGGTCAATTGAACATTGGAGCAATGCTCGCGCACCCCGCTATGGCATCCCCTGCACAGACTACCGGGATGGTTTCTTAAAGGAAACTTCTTACTCAGATACACATAGCCAGAAAATCACAGGCCACAAGAGCAGTATGAACATTTTGCTTGAGGCCGTTGAAGCTGCCGTTCTCCAGCATGCAAAAACACACTCAGACTGGTGGCAAAAAAACCGTGAACGTCTTTGTTTCCATCCAGAGGGTGCGTTGCGCTACTTCGCGATACTGGCTTGCACTGCATCGCCTGAAGCGAATATTGACCTGACAGGCCGCATGTTGAGCGATAAAACCATGCTGGCGTCTGAACTTTCCTTCGAATCAGGTGAATTGATAGCGTCAGCCTTCAGGCTCCTCGCAGCTCCAGCACAAGATGCTGTAATGGCGAGTATTTTGAGCATGCGAACCGCCACCTCCGGTCTCTGGGTAATGAAAGCGCAAGCAGAGCTGATCATAGCGATTCCTTGCCACCTGCGTTCAGCTGAAGTTCAGACAGTCGTCGATGCCTGCGAGAAAAAAGCGGGGATAGTCGTCCGTCAACCGAGGATCCATGTACAAAGCGGCATAGTTGGCGCGCCCTTTTCATTTGAGGTATTTCTTGATATCAGCGATAGCTGGGTGTTGAGATTACTCGCACACTACGCGGGTCATTCGCATCGGGATGGCGAGGACTTTCTGATTGGCGGAGAACGCGAAGTTGGCGGGCAGTTACAGGAAGCCGCATCCCGGCAGCCTTCCCGATTCCTGAACATACTATCCGTTCGCTGGACGGAAATTCCTAATGGCTTTCGTGATCACATCATAAATGGCGCGGCCAACTATCTTGCCTATCGTTATGGCAACCTGCATTCTCACGGCACCTGGCAGGCGGTCGAAGAGCCTGATGCCTCACGGCTGGCAAGCCAGATCCTCAATGAGCTTGAAAGACACCCGACCGAATGGCGGCACCGGCGCTCGACGGCAAACGCGCTTGAAGCCTGCGCAAATGTCATACAGAGTTCGCAAGAGGCAGAGCGGCTAATTCTCATCGCCGCAGACTTTGCCAGCCTGGATGAAGCCGATCCCATCGAGGGCGATTCCATAAATTTAATTGATATAGGTATCAATATGGCCAAGGGGGACGTTGCCGATGCCTTGATGATCCTGACAGAGAATTTTCTGGAGCAAGGCAACGAATTTCCTGAGTTACTGGTCCCCACGCTGCGCCGTTTTGCCAGTGATAAACACCCTGCCGTTCGCGCCTTGATGTTACGTCGTTTGCCCCGTTTGCAAAGCAAATGTTTCGACCTGGGCTGGGAGCTTTTCCATCTCGCCATGCAGGATACATCCGGGCTTTGGCAGATCGCCGAGCCATGCCTTTACTCTTCCTACCACCATCATTTTGAGGTAGTGAGACCTTTGCTGGCGCGCTTGCGCGACGAGGGCAGCGGAAAAGATCTGGAAACCTGGGGACGCATTTCAGCGTTAGCTGCCGTGACTCCACACGTCAACTTTGGTGAATTTTCAGATGACCTGAATGCGTTGAATAGCACTGAAGCCTGGTGTGGCGCGGCTAACGTGTGGACCAACGCTGAAAATATCCGACAGCATCGGGAACAGTGTCTTGAAGGGATAAACTCGGGTTTACATTCAGGTGGCCCACATGCCTTAGAAGTCGCCAGGCAGACAGCGCATATTTTCGACGGTAACACTGATGTGATTTTTGTGCCGACAGAACTTATCAGCCGCTGTTTTTCAGTATTTGAAAGCTATAGCCGTTGGGGAGATGAACAACATCACCTCTATGGGTTTCATCAATGGCTTAACGCGATGGCGCAACAAGATCCAGATCAAGCCCTGACCGCAGCAGAGATCTATCTGGCCTGTTTCAGTGATGGCACATCATACCTACATAATGATGATGATAGTCTCACCCAGCTAATCACCCGCCTGTTTGCGGAAGCAGAGGAACGGGAAGAGTCTGATGAGGGTGTGATGTTACAACGCGTGGTGGGCGTACAGGACAGGCTACTTTCACTGGGCGTTAATGGCGTCGAAGAGTGGTTAAAAGCCGCAGAGCGACCGTAATTGACCTGCCTCCCTTTGTGCAAAAATCTGCCGATTGCATGAACAGGCAACCGCACTGAATCAAATTATTCATCGATATAACGGGATCTGACATGGGCTGGGGATAATACCTGGGCGATGAAGCGCGAGATGCTTTCGCCCGCCTACACCACGCGCTATGCCGACCTTCCCGTGGCGAAATGACCCACATTGTCGCTGCGGTTTACCGCAAAGAGGCTCACCGCTATCAACCCGTTGAGCCCCGCACGGCAGCCTCGATACGCGCTACTGCTGTCAGTCTTGCCGGGGCTGTGCAAGAACGATAGCAGGTCGTTCGCGGTTACGGACGTCAGAGAATATTTTTCTCGGCCAGATCGAGCGCAAAGTAGCTGAAAATAATATCGGCACCGGCACGTTTGATGGCTCCCAGGCTTTCCAGCACCACCTCGGTTTCGCTGATGGCCCCGGCCTGCGCGCCAAATTTGATCATCGCGTACTCGCCGCTCACCTGGTAAGCCGCCAGCGGCAGCCGGGTGCTGTCGCGGACTTCGCGCAGAATGTCCAGATAGGCACCCGCCGGTTTAACCATCAGCGCATCCGCCCCTTCCGCCTCGTCGATCAGCGATTCGCGGATCGCTTCGCGGCGGTTCATCGGGTTCATCTGATAGGTTTTGCGGTCACCTTTCAGCGAAGTGCCTGCCGCTTCACGGAACGGGCCGTAGAAGGAGGAGGCAAACTTGGTGGAATAGGACATGATGGCGGTATCGGTAAAGCCCGCCGCGTCCAGCGCGTGGCGGATCGCCGCCACTTGGCCATCCATTGCCGCCGAGGGCGCGATAAAATCAGCCCCGGCGGCGGCGGCCACCACCGCCTGCCTGCCGAGATTTTTTAGCGTGGCGTCGTTGTCCACGCCATGGTCATGCAGTACCCCGCAGTGCCCATGGCTGGTGTATTCACAAAAACAGGTATCGGACATCACGATCATTTCCGGCACCGTCTGTTTGCAGATACGTGACATACGCGCCACCAGCCCGTTCTCATTCCAGGTATCGCTGCCGTCGGCGTCGGTGTGATGGGAAATACCAAAAGTCATCACCGACCGCACGCCCGCTTTGGCAATGCGCTCAATCTCATAGGCCAGGCGCTTTTCCGGAATGCGCATCACGCCCGGCATGGCGGCAATGGGCTTATAGTCGTCAAGGCCTTCTTCGACAAAGATCGGCAGCGCCAGATCGTTCAGGCTGAGGCTGTTTTCCTGAAAAAGAGAGCGAAGAGAAGCGGACTGGCGCAGGCGTCGTGGACGCTGAATGGGAGAGTAGCTGGACAAAACAACCTCGTTTTTAGCGGATCATCCGCCGGATATCGGCCCGGAGATGATAAAAAATAAATAGTGTGCTAACAGTATACCCCAGGATGCGCGATGACAATCTTTCAGCAATCACTGCCGCGCTTCGCGGCACAGAATGTGTAACGTTACGCGTTCCGTAACGCGGTTTTCCTGCAAGGAGCAGCAGATAGCACTTCACTCACCTTACCGACTTTCTGTTAATTAATGGAACCCCTTATGTCAGAGAAAAAAACACTTAACTTTGTCACCCTGCTGGGCAGCCTGCGCCAGGCCTCATTTAATGCAGTGATCGCCAACAGCCTGCCCGCGCTGGCCCCGGCCGGGATTGAAATCAGCGCTCTGGGTTCGATTGCCGACTTCCCCCACTACAATGCCGATACGGAGGCAGAGGGTATCCCCGCTGCGGTGCTGGCGATAGGGAATGCCATAGCCGCCGCCGATGGGGTGATTATTGTGACGCCCGAATATAACTATTCGCTGCCGGGCGTGCTGAAAAACGCCATCGACTGGCTGTCGCGCCTGCCGGAAAATCCTTTTGCCAATAAGCCGGTCGCGATCCAGACCGCCTCACCGGGCGCAATCGGCGGCGCTCGCGCTCAGTATCATCTGCGTCAGAGCATGGTGTTTCTTAACGCCCGCGTGCTGAACAAACCGGAAATTTTCATCGGTCAGGCCAGCAGTCGTATCGATGTGGTGAACGGTGTGATTAGCGACGAAAGCACCCGTCATCATCTGACTGCCCAGCTGGAAGCGCTGGCGCTGGCCGCAGGTCAACGCGTTTAAACCCTGATTGCGCGAAAAAAAACGGCAGACGGCGGCAACGTTTTCCAATATTCCGTCCATACTGAGCTGATAAAAAATCGACCCAGGAGTGATGATGGAATTTATCGGCTGGACAGCCGCTACCGGTGGCTTACTGTTACTTATTTCACTGGCCTCCGGCTGGATTAACCGCGGCCCGGTGACGGGCTTTGCCCTCTATCTGTTGGCCGGCATTGTCTGCGGGCCGTGGCTGCTGGATTTGTTACGCATTGATATTGCGGCCCATGCTGAGCTGGCCAAAAATCTGACCGAAATCGCGATGGCCGCATCGCTGTTTATTACCGGGCTAAAATTAAGGCTGCCGCTTAACGATCCGGGCTGGCGCATGGGGCTGCGGCTGGCGTTTCCCGCCATGTTACTAACGGTGGCGGGCGTTACGCTGGCCGCACATCTGCTGGCCGGGTTTTCCTGGCCGCTGGCGCTGGCGTTTGGCGCTATTGTCGCGCCAACCGATCCGGTGCTCGCCAGCCTGATCTCGGTTAATGATGCCAGCGACAGCGATAACCTGCGCGTGTCGCTGTCCAGTGAAGCCGGGCTGAATGACGGCACCGCCCTGCCGCTGCTGATGCTGGCGATGGCGCTGCTGACCGGTGATGGCGACATATCTTGGTCCTATTTTGGTCACTGGGCGCTGGTTGATGTGCTGTGGGCGGTGATCGGCGGAAGCGCGATCGGTTTTGTGCTCGGCCGTCTGATCGGACAGTTCGCCACGCATCTGCGTCATACCCAGCAGGACGTGGCGCCTAACGACTTTCTGGCGCTGGCGCTGATCGCCCTGAGCTATGCGGCGGCCCAGTCGCTGGATGCTTCCGGTTTTCTGGCGGCGTTTGCCGCCGGTATTGGCCTGCGACGTGCGGAAATTGGCGTGGTACGGCGCTTCCCTTACCAGGATTATCAGGAAGGCAACCCGCATCCACCGGCCGAGGAACTGATTAACCCCAACGCCCGCCATGCGTTTGAAGGCACCAATCCTGCCAGCTCCGCCGGGTTAGTCGTGAGCGATGCGCTCTCTTTCGGCGATACCATTGAGCGCCTGTTCGCCGCCGCCATTATTATTGTACTGGGTATCACCCTGGCACAGCACTGGGATCCGAACGGGCTGCTGCTGGCGGCGCTGCTGTTTATCGTTATCCGCCCGCTGTCGGTATGGATTGCCACGGCAGGCATGAAAACGCCGGGCTTGCAGCGTGCCACCATCGGCTGGTTGGGCATTCGCGGCATCGGCAGTATTAACTATATTGCCTGGGCCTACACCCACGGCTTGGCGGGCGTTGACGCAAACCGCATGGCCGATATGGCTTTCACCCTGATCGTCGCCAGCGTAGTGGTACACGGCATCTCGGTGACTCCGCTGCTCAACTGGCGTCAGGCGCGCCGAAATCGCCAATAGCCCTTCCCTTATCCCCGTTGATTACCGGGCTGCCTGAACGTCGGCGGCCCGGTGAGACAGGTTTCAGCAGGTCGCGCCTGATCCTGAGCAAATTAAAGTCTATTTGTGGTTTTCTTAACAGGAGTCAGTCAAAGGCTATATTGATGCCCCTCATGGACGACAAGAATATATTTCAAACCAAACCTGGGGTGTTTTACTTTTACTCCTGTCTTTTGAGGTTCACCAGCAGGATCACAAAAGGAAATAAACGGGCCCATTGCCAGGGTAACGCCGTAATCCCGCGCCAGTCCTGCCGCCCCCGTTAGGAATACCGATCACACGAACCCGTGTTGCCCACGCGTAATACTGTTTACCCGTTCCAGCGTATCATCGGTTGAGCCATCATTAATCATGATCGGTTCGTTGGGCGCGGGCATTTCTGCCAACAAAGAAAAATGATGAAGCAAGGGGGCTAATGAATAAAAGTAGATGTGTCAGACGTTCCTCACCAAATAAAATAATCACATTAAAATTATCTTAAATATGACCTGATCATGGGTAAACATCAGGATTAATCTGTCAGAAAATTCATATTTTGAGATAACGTCAGGCTGGCGCAGCGCGCCGGAGAAAATGTGACGATTTAGCGCCAAAAGTCGAGCCCCTGTTTCAAGACGGCTACCGTAGGTTAAAAGCAGCGTTGAATGCAGAGAAAACAGACTGTCAATGACGGCTTCAGACCGCCGCTGCCTGCGGCGTATCGTCAAAAAATAAGGGCCGTTTATCAGCCGGTCGTTAATCAGCCATACAACCGCACGCAATGTCTTTCCGCAGTCGTATGGCTCCAGCACCTGAGCGTGACGGGCAGCAAGGTCACGCGCCCGCTAACCAATCGAGCGGCACACCGCTCCCCTGCGCAAACGACCCATGCCCAGCCAGCACAAGGCGGTAAATACCCAGCCAATCAGCCACGAGATATCATTTCCGGCAAACCAGCCTACCAGCGCCCCCTGATAGAAGCTGTTCGCGATAAACGGCAGCTGCACCAGAACGCCGAGTGCGTAGGTACTGATCCCCACCCAGTTCCAGCGCCCGTAGCGGCCGTCAGGATCGCTTAACGCCGCCACGTCCAGCTGCCCGCGCGTGACAAAATAGTAGTCCGTCAGGTTGATGGCACTCCAGGGAACAAAGAAAACCAGCAGGAACAGCAGAAAATGGGTGAAAGATTTAAGGAATGAAGGCTGGCTCAACATGGCAATGCAGCAGGAGAGCAGCACCATCAGAACAATAAACAACATACGCATCCATTCGCTAATCGCCACCCGCTGGCGGAAGCCGCAAACGATCGTCGCCAGCGACATAAAGCTGCCGTAAGCATTAAGCGTGGTGAAGGTGATTTTGCCGAAGCAGATAGCAAAATAAAGCACCAGCGCCATCACTCCGCTGGAACCTAACCCGACGATATATCCCACTTCATTACCGGAAAACGCGCTTCCGGCCAACGCCGCGGCCATCACGCCCAGCGTCATTGACGCCTGCGTACCCAGCACGCTGCCGCTGAAGACCGCCAGAAATGTTCTGCGTGCCGAAACCTCACGCGGTAAATAGCGCGAATAGTCCGACACATAGGGACAGAAAGCGATCTGCCAGGAGGATGAGAGCGACACCGCCAGCAAGAACATCGGCAGCGAAAAGTGGCGGTTAGCCCATAGTCCGCCGAGATCGTTCTCCAGCAGCAGGCGGGTAAACAGATAGACAAACGCCACTATGCCGACCACGCTGGCGACCTTCCCCAGCGCGTGGATAACGCGGTAACCCAACGTGGCGACCACAATAATGATCAGTGCGAATAGCATCATCCCGCCGCGATCGCTAACGTTGATCATGTGGGCAAGCGCCTGCCCGGCTAGCACGGTGCCGCTCGCGGAAAAGCCAACGTACATAATGCACACCAGCACCAGCGGGATCGCCGCGCCGTAGATGCCAAACTGAGCCCGGCAGGTGATCATCTGCGGCAGCCCGAAACGCGGCCCCTGAACGGCATGTAGCGCCATGATCGCCGCGCCGATAAGCTGTCCCACCAGCAGCCCTGCCAGCGACCACACCACGTCGCCCCCCAACACCACCGCCAGCGCGCCGGTAACGATGGCGGTAATCTGCAAATTGCCGCCGAACCACAGGGTGAACTGACTGAACACCCGGCCATGACGCTCGGCATCGGGGATATAATCAATAGTGCGGCTTTCAATCAGCCGCCGTGACGGCCTCGCGGTCGACGACAAGTCAGAAGTGACGGACATCATTAACTCCCTCTCTGAAGGATCGGACCCCAGCGCAGGGGGGTAAGGATGACCTGCCTGTACCGGCGGAGCGATCTTGTCTATACAACCAAAAAAAATAAAGTGCCATAAATAGCCGCAGCCAGCAATTTGCATCGCCATAGGAAATTGTGATGGTGTGATGACCGCACGGGGGTAAGGATCATTTTGAGGGTTTCGCGCCCGATGCCGGATTTTTTGTCGCCGTTAAATATGGCGATAAAAACGGCAGCGGCTGCTCCAGACAGGTCCGGCTTCAATCAACCGCCCGACGCGCCAGCACCGGCATCGCACGGGATCATTGCTCCGAAGGATATCCATCCGCTGCAGCGTTTTTTTTAAAAAGCAGGATAAATAGCCGAAAAACTCCAGACTTAGCCGTTTCATTCATGTCATTTCGTGCCAGGATGAAGGGAACAACTTTGTTTTACGGGGGGTTTTGCGGTGGCTTTGCGTCATTTCTTGCTAATTTTTTTGGTCGTGTCCATCTGGGCATTTAATAACATCGCGATAAAGTGGGGGCTGCTCGACCTGCCGCCTCTGCTGATGATAACCCTGCGCTTTGTGGTTGTGGCGCTTATTCTGGTGCCCTTTACTCGCGTCACCCGTCAGCAAATTCCTTATCTGGCCGCCCTGGGGTTCACCTTCGGCTTTTTGCATTTCGCCCTGCTGTTTGTCGGTCTGAACTATACCGATGCGGGAACGGCCGCCGTCATTGTTCAGCTGGGTACGCCCATCGCCATGCTGCTGGCAATGGTCGTACTTAAGGAAAAGCTGCGGCTGGTACAGCTGCTGGGCATTGCGATTTCACTCAGCGGCGTGGTGGTGCTGTCGGGCAGCCCAACCATCCCTGGCTGGGGAGTGTTACTGCTGCTGTTACTGAGCGCATGCGGATGGGCGGTCAGCAATTTGATTGTGAAAATATCACCGTCGGTGCCGCCGTTAACCCTGACCGCCTGGCTCTCGCTGTTTGCCATTCCGCTGGTGGGGTGCGCCTCATGGCTGAACGAATCGCATCAGCTTACGCTGCTGCTCAACGCCTCGTGGCGAGGCTGGTTTGCCATTCTGTTCAGCGCCATTGCCTCGTCTGTTGTCGCCTATTCCCTGTGGTACGGCCTGTTGAAACACTACAACGTGAATCTGATCATGCCCTATTCGCTGTTGACCCCGGTGCTGGCAGTGCTGATGGGGGTCATCGTGTTAGGTGACAGTATGAATCTTTTTAAGGTTATTGGTTCGCTGCTGGTGGTGGCCGGCACGGCGATGGCGGTGATTAATTTTCGTAGTCTGAAAATGCACGCGCGTCTGCGCCGCCGTTAAAACGATCGATGATGCTTAGTTATCTCCGGCATCATCGGCTTCGTCCGCCAGCTCGTCGCGCATCGCCTGAATCGCTTCACGGCTGATTGCCGCGAGTGTCCGATAGAAGGCGGTCGCGGCATGAGCTTCCACCTTGCCAAGAAACGCGCCCACCCACGGCAGAAGATAGCTGTCAAACAGCGCGATTTGCGCCTGATACTCGTCCGCTTCGGATTGATCCTCAAGCCATGAAGCGGCCAGCAGCAGCGCGCCGATGTGGTCGGTTGGTACATCGCTCAACGGCATTCCGCGCTGGCTAAGGAAAGCACGTACCTCGGCTTCCTGCGGCCCTTTTTCCCACTGGGAACCGTACGGCGTCACCTTGCACTCGCTGCCAACAAAGAGTGCTTGATAATCATCCGCCAACGACTGCGGCTCACAGTTTTGCTGTAGACGATTTAACAGCTCGTCCTGCTCCAGCGGCCAGTGCTGCTGGAGCTTGCCTTCGCGCAGTAGCGTAAACAGCGGAGCCAGCAGCGGGTCTTGTGGAGGGCGGTTGTATAGCGAGCCCAGTATGCGGCAGATAATGGAGAATTCATTCATGTCTTTCGGTTCCGTAGAAGAGTATTCATGACAACGTCACGTAAAGGGCAAAGGCGGCAGTGTATTTCAGGGAAAATCAGGTATTGGTGATGATGGCGTCAAGGGCCGAGATAACTTCATTTTTCGATAAAGCCAGGCTGCATACGAAATCTGATTTGTCGATTTTCTTTTTTTCCAGAAACGTGATTGCCGGGGTGAAGACATAATACGCTTCTCCATGAATGACAACCTGAGGAGTGATACGTTTCTGGTTGAGATTAATGTCGCGTTTCAATACCAGAGGAACAACAATCCTTGTGGTGAGATCGTCAAGATAATCATTCTGGATAATCAGATAAAGCGGCCAAAGCCTGTTCGTTTTGACCGATGGATTGCGATATACATCGAACTGCTGCGGCATTACAAACTCCCGAAAAACTCATCATCCGTAAGCGTTCCGGCTTCCGCCATCAATACATTCATCGCCTGCATATCTTCTTTTTCTTGCTCACTTTGATATTTTTTGGCTTCTATAGCCTGGGCCAAAAGATTATCCAGCGTTGCCGAGAGGTTCATATCCATACTGCGGGCTTTATCAACCAGCGAAGCCGTCAGATACACGTTAGTGCTTCTTTTAGTACTGTGACGGGGAGAGGTGACTGTACGCATGCTGCTGGCTCCTGTGCGCAGAGATATGCGCATAAGTATGAGGGCCGCTAAAAAAAGAATCAAGCCCCGCGAGGGGCATTGAAACAGCACAATGCGCATCCCCGTTTAAGCTCAATAGCCACGGCTGATATCAACACGACCCGACGGCATTTCGCCACTTTCACACTGCCGTATTGAGCGTGCAATAAAGTCCATCGCCTCATCGGGCAGCGTCACGGCCGCATTATGCGGGGTGATAGCAATATCCGCATGCGACCAGAAAGGATGATCGGCGGGCAGCGGTTCCTGATGAAAGACATCCAGTGCCGCAGCGCTGATTTCCCCGGCTTCCAGCGCCGCCAGCAGATCGGTCTCAACCAGATGGGCGCCACGCGCAAGGTTGATCAGAAAAGCGCCGGGTTTAAGCTGGCTCAGCAGGGCACGGTTGAGAATGCCGACGGTTTGCGGCGTATTGGGCAACAGATTGATGAGTACCCGGGTCGTGGCCAAAAACTCACCGAGCTGCTGCGGCCCATGATAGCAGGTCACGCCGTCAGTTTGCTTCGGCGTGCGGCTCCAGCTGCTTACCGGAAAGCCCCATGCCAGCAGGCTTTGCGCCACGTTGCTGCCCAGCACGCCCGCGCCGAGAAGACCAATGGAGAAATCGCTGCGGCCACGCCCCGGCAGATCGCGCCACAACGCGGCATTTTTCTGCTTTTGATATTCAGGAAAGCGGCGGAACCAGCCAAGCACGTGATACACCGCATACTCCTGCATCTGCCGGCCCATACCGGTGTCTTCCAGCCGGAACAGCGGGACGCCAGCCGCCAGCATATCCGGATGTTCACGCAGCTGGCCGAGAATATCGTCAACGCCCGCGCCCAAAGCAAAAACGCCCTTCAGCCGACGTCCTTTCAGCATCTCTACCGGCGGCTGGCGCACCAGCGCATAGTCTGCCGGGGCATCGTCACCGGGCTGCCACCGACGGATACGAGCCTCGGGTAAGCGCTGCTGTAATCCGTCGATCCAGG
Organism: Erwinia tasmaniensis Et1/99; assembly: GCF_000026185.1. Lineage (NCBI taxonomy): Bacteria > Pseudomonadati > Pseudomonadota > Gammaproteobacteria > Enterobacterales > Erwiniaceae > Erwinia > Erwinia tasmaniensis. Next base: position 1,638,738 of record NC_010694.1, on the reverse strand, counting down.
TTCCGGCGCTGAACGACGGATGATAGAAAATAATGTCCACGTTTTTCCTCCTGTTTTTTATTCAGGCTGCGCGAATATGCGCTAGCTGGCAAGCGAAATAGGGGCAGTATGCTGCCCCGGAGAGGTTTATCGCGGTTCACCCGGCTGTATCAATCTGCGCAGCAGCGGACTGAGGAAAACCAGGATCAGGCCAACCGCAACGCTGCCCCAGCCTAGCAGGCTAAAGATATGACCGTAGCCCGGATTGGTCAGCAGCGGCGTGCTGCCGCTGTTCTCCGGCATCAGTGCCGAAACATGCCCGGCCAGCACGGACGCTACGCCGGTGGTCATCATCCAGCAGCCCATCATCACGCCCTGATAGCGCACCGGTGCCAGCTTGCCAATCATCGCGTAACCAATGGGCGAGATCAGCAGTTCACCGATACTCTGCAACACATAGCTGGTGACAATCCATTTAAACGCCACCAGGCCATCGCCGCCCGCCAGCGCGATGCCAAGCGGCAGCACCAGCATGCCAAGCCCGATAAAGAACAGCGAGCAGGCGAACTGTAACGGGATGTCGATACGCCATCCGCGCTCGCGCAGACGCTGGAAAGAGAGCGCCAGCAGCGGGCCGCCAACGACGATCACCAGCGTGTTAGTGTTCTGCACCCACTGCGGGGCAACCTGAACGCCGTACACGTTAAGATTGATATTGTGTTCGGTGAACAGCATCAGGCCCATTGGTGCCAGCTGGTACAGCGTCCAGAACACCAGCGCGCCGAGCGAAAGCAATAAATAGGCGCTCATCCGGCGCTGCTCGTCACGCGGGCGATGGCGCAGCGTGGTCAGACACAGCATCAGGAAAATCGCCGCCCCCAGCACCAGAACAAAGCTGCCGGTGAATTCGGCATGATGCAGCATCAGGCGAATGGTTGGCACCAGCAGCAGCAAAATCCCCAGGCCACCAAGCAGACGCCAGCGAAACTGACGGCGGCTGGCCTGCAACAGCGGCGTGTTGATATCCGCAAGGATTTTCCAGCATAGCAACGAGATGATAATGGCGACCGTATTGCCCGTCGTGGCAAACAGGAAGAGCGCTTCGTAGTGTTCGCTGAGCTGAAAATACCCCGCGCCGGTGAAACCGAGAAAGAAACCGAGGTTCATCCCGGCGTAGTTCCACAAGAAAGCGCTCTCGCGGCGGTTATCCTGCGGAGAGAAGCGCTGGGTCAGCATCATATTAATACAGGTCACATTCAGGCCGCTGCCGGTCAGGAACATCGCCAGCCCCCAGTACAACCCTTCCGCGCTCTGCCCCGACAGCGTCCAGCAGCCGGCAATTTGTAAGGCCATGCCGAGTACAAACAGGTTCCGATTGCTAAGAAAGCGCCCGCCTAAATAACCGCCGAACAGGTGCAGCCCGTAGTTAAATGCGCCAAAAACCCCCATCATGGTATTGGCCTGCCCCTCACTGAAACCGAGCCGTTTGGTGGCATACAGTACCAGGCTGGAGTAGAGCACCGCAAAGCCCATGGTGGCAAAGGTTTGAATAAAGAACAGCGCGCCGGTTCCCGTGATTGCCCGTTTTTGGGATACCTGGTTGGTATGATCCACCGCTAACCTCGATTTTCCTGCCAGAATAAGCCGGTCATTATGCACCTTTCGCCCCAGTGGTGGAGACAGATTTGTGTTAACCCTCGGATAAACCTGCATTATTGATGTTTAAAGCAGCAGACTGCTGTAAAAATGGCTAAACGCACCTGATTTTCTGCAATGATGGTTGACCGCCGCGGGTGATTTCCTTACATTAGCGCCCGTCAGCAATCTGATTGCGGCAACAATATGGTGAGGTGTCCGAGTGGCTGAAGGAGCACGCCTGGAAAGTGTGTATACGGCAACGTATCGAGGGTTCGAACCCCTCTCTCACCACCATATTTAAAGAGAAAGCCCGAATTCACGTTCGGGCTTTTTTTTGTGCATATTCTCCTGGTGAGAGAGGGAGTGAAGAACCCTCGCCAGGGTTCGACAAAACGGCAGGACGGCCGTTTTGCACAGCCGCAGGCTGCCTGCCAGGGCGGGGCACAGGGACGTGCCCCGTGATCCCCCTCTCTCACCACCATATTCAAAGAGAAAGCCCGAATTCACGTTCGGGCTTTTTTTGTGCCTGTTCCCCGGATGAGAGAGGGTGTGAAGAACCCTCGCCAGGGTCGACAAAACGGCAGGACGGCCGTTTTGCACAGCCGCAGGCTGCCCGCCAGGGCGGGGCACAGGGACAAAAACGTCGGGAACGTTTTTGAACGACGCTTGCGTCGGCCCGAAGGGCGAGTCTCATGGATGAGACGAGTAGTCAGCGAGTGATCCCCCTCTCTCACCACCCTATTTAAAGAGAAAGCCCGAATTCACGTTCGGGCTTTTTTGTCTGTTCTGTGGCAGGAAATATCGGTTACTCGATCCCCAGCGCCGCTTTAATGGTATAGAACAGATCCGTCTGATCAGTCAGCCCCACGACATTCGCCGCGTGTGGGCCATAGGCAGCAATTCTTAGCTGCGTGCCGGTATGTCCCTGTGATTCTTCTTCCGAATTACCATAGCTGATGGTCATAGGGCTGCCATCTTTGGTGATCAGCGTTTGCGTCAGGCCAGGAGCCTTGCTGTCGTTAGAAATAATCTGGCTGGAGTGGGCATGGTCGGCGGTGACGATCACCAGGGTATTACCGTCCTTACGGGCAAACTCCAGCGCCTTCTGCACCGCCTCATCCAAATCGACCGTTTCGCCGATCTGCCCACACGGATTTGCCGCATGATCCTGCTTATCAATTGAGGCTCCCTCAACCTGCAGGAAGAAGCCCTGCGTATGGCTGCTCAATAGCGTAATGGCTTTATCGGTCATCTGTGCGAGAGTCGGCGTAGACGCCGGGCGTTCGGCGTTAACTTCACAGGTGACCGGCTTACCCTCGAGATTACCGTGATAACTGGCCTTCGGCCCTTTCCAACGCACCGGCATATTGCCGTCGGCAAACAGCCCAAGCACCGGCTTTTCATTATTGGCGTTAGTTAAAGAATTCATCCCGTCAAGGTCGCTGACCAGCTGATAGCCGCGCAGCTTCGCCTGTTCTTCCAGGGTCTTACCCTGCCATTCTCCGCCGCGCGCCGTCTCCGCGAAGGTTTTTCCACCGCCGCCAAAAGTAACGTCTGCCCGCGCATTCAACAGCTGCTCGGCTATCGAGCCCTTCCCGCCTTTCTCCAGCGCATTGCCTGGACACAACTCGCTGGTTTTCACCGGGCCATAGCATTTACGTGAGGTCACATGTGCAATCTGCGCCGCTGGCGTGGCGTCTTCCAGCTCGGCGGTAGACACATTGCCGGTTGCCCTGCCTGCTGCCTTCGCCAGCTCAAGCAGCGTTGGATGATCCTTGCCAGTGACATCGACCCCAATGGCCCCATTGTAGGATTTCACTCCGGTCGCCCAGGCGGTCGCCGATGCTGCGGAATCCGTCACGTACTCAGGTTTGTGGGTTTTCTTATCCAGCGCATAATGGGTGTACTGCCCCGTGAGCGGCAGCGCGTCGATACCTTTAAAGAAGCCGCCGGCCCCTTCAGCATAGTTACGCGCGGCGGTGATCTCCGAATCACCCATGCCATCACCAATCAACAAAATGACATTTTTTGCTCTGCTATTGCTCAGCGCGGCCTTAATCGCTGCGGTCTGATCGCTGTCAAGACGACGAGCGCCGCCCGGCTGGGTAATATCACCCTGTGCGGCGCGGTGCCAGGTGGCGATATCGGCCACGGCCGAAGAACAGATCAATGACGTCATTATTGAAAGAGCAAAGACTTTTTGTTTCATATCAGCGATCTCCGTGAATAAATTTTGCGAAATATTTCAGGGGGTCAGTCTGCGATACAACTGCTTCATTTACGTGTCAGACCAGTGACAAAAAAATGACAACGCGCCGCGCGCGCCGCCGGACTGACTGGTTGCTTAGGAGTTAGGCGAACGCCCGTCCGGGGGGAAAATACTGCTTGACCGGCTCGCCGCTACTGCCTATAGTAGCGCCCCGTCAGCCCCAGCGGTTGGCAGAAACAATATGGTGAGGTGTCCGAGTGGCTGAAGGAGCACGCCTGGAAAGTGTGTATACGGCAACGTATCGAGGGTTCGAACCCCTCTCTCACCACCATATTTAAAGAGAAAGCCCGAATTCACGTTCGGGCTTTTTTTGTGCCTGTTCCCCGGATGAGAGAGGGCGTGAAGAACCCTCGCAGGGTTCGACAAAACGGCAGGACGGCCGTTTTGCACAGCCGCAGGCTGCCCGCCAGGGCGGGGCACAGGGATGTGCCCCGTGATCCCCCTCTCTCACCACCCTATTTAAAGAGAAAGCCCGAATTCACGTTCGGGCTTTTTTGTGCCTGTTCCCCGGATGAGAGAGGGCGTGAAGAACCCTCGCCAGGGGTCGACAAAACGGCAGGACGGCCGTTTTACACAGCCGCAGGCTGCCCGCCAGGGCGGGGCACAGGGATGTGCCCCGTGATCCCCCTCTCTCACCACCCTATTTAAAGAGAAAGCCCGAATTCACGTTCGGGCTTTTTTTGTGCCTGTTCCCCGGATGAGAGAGGGCGTGAAGAACCCTCGCAGGGTTCGACAAAACGGCAGGACGGCCGTTTTGCACAGCCGCAGGCTGCCCGCCAGGGCGGGGCACAGGGACAAACACGTCGGGAACGTTTTTGAACGACGCTTGCGTCGGCCCGAAGGGCGAGTCTCATGGATGAGACGAGTAGTCAGCGAGTGATCCCCCCCTCTCACCCTATTAAAAAAAATGCCTGAGCGAAAGTTCGGGCATTTTTTTGCTCTTTTCCCGAGCGTGAGAATGACGCGTTTATTTCTTAACAGACAGCCAGAATGCCGCGCTCCAGTACCATTGGCTATTCACCCCACGTGATAATAAGACAACGGATAGATAATATTAACACGGGAAAAGTCCCAGTAAAAAATCAACAACAGCATAGCTAAAATCTCAATTTACCTGGGTTTTATTCAAATACGTTTTATTACCCTCTGCAATATGTATAATCATGAGAATATATTAGCAACCTGTTCATAATTGGAATTAAATCCACGCCAGCGGATGGCCTGCGATTTTTTTAATTTAAATTTTAATGAGGTAAATAATGAACCGACTGACGTGGGTCGATAACCTGCGTGGGATGAGTGTGCTTGCCGTTATTTTTTTACACAGCACTATTGCAGTTAATGGCAATGCAGGACATCTCACAGGCGTAACAGAAACCGTTAACCACCTGCTCAGTCCGGTCAGGCTGGGCTTGATGTTCTTTGTTTCAGGACTCTTCGTTGAGAGCGGCCTGAAAAAAGGCTTCAACCTGTTTGTTAAAAATAAAGTGAAAAGCATTCTCTACCCTTTTATTATTTGGGTGGCTATCTATGGCGGACTAAAACTATTATTTAGCTCTGTCTCAAATAACCCCCAGTCACCGACAAACATTATCCTTTCGCACTTGACCGGTGGTGGCGATATTACCTGGTTCCTGCATTCTCTTTTCATCTTTTTCCTGATTATCCCCTGGGTGCGTAAGGTCCCTTTCTATATCGTGATACCGGTTTCGCTGGCTTTCAGCTTTTTACTGCCTGCCATTCCTACAGGCAGCGTATTCTCCGGCTTTGATAACGACCATATTAACCGTTCATTCTACCTGTTCACCTTCTTCTACCTCGGGGATATGCTGGTAAAACATCAGGTCGATATTCCGGCGTTTATCGGGAAAAAATCGGTACTGCTCCCCTCTCTGGCATGCTTTATTGTCTTATCTTCGCTGAATTTGGTATTGAACAGAGATGTAGCCTGGCAGCTGCTGGCTCCATTGGCTCTGTGCTCAATCCCGCTGTTTATCTTTGTTGCGCTGTACGCCAATCTCAAGCTGGTGCACTTCGTGGGCATGAACTCGATTGTTTTCTATCTCTCGCACTACCTTGCGATCCAGGTCTTTGCGAAAGCCGTGAAATTTACCAGCAAAAATGTGTTCATTAACGACCTGAAATTTATTGCGGCTTTTGCCTGTGCACTGCTGTTGCCGCTGGCAATTTGCTGGTTGCGGCGACGAGGCATGCTGAATTTCCTTTTTACCCTGAAACCGGCTGCGCAAAGCGTTTACGCGCGCTGAATCTGGCGTCTACCCGTGCCTGTAGCAGCTCATGAAGATGCTGCTACAGGGACTGCATGAGCCCCCCCCCCCTCTTTTCTTCCCCTGATTAAGGAAATGCCTGAGCGAAAGGTCAGGCATTTTTGTTGATGGCTGAAAAAAGTGATGACGCGCACAAACAGACTAGCCTTTCTGGCAAATTTTTTACTATCTTATCCCTACAGCCCTACCCACCATCTCAATCCAGGTATCCCATGAATGAAATAACCCAATTACTAAAAAGCCATCGCAGCGACCGCAGCTATCTTGATAAACCTGTCCCTGAATCAGTGCTGGATGACATTATTGAAGCAGCCTGGCGCGCGCCGACATCGGTCAATTCACAACAGGTTTCACTGGTAGTGGTACGCGATGCGGTAACCCGCGCGCGCATTGCTGAGCTGGCGGGTGGCCAGGCGTGGATTGCACAAGCCCCGGTATTTATCACCGTGGTACTGGACATGTATAAAAGCCAGCAGGGCATTGCCGCTGAGGGTAAAAAACAGATTGCCCATGAAAGCATTGAAAGCCTGATCTCCGGCTCGACCGATGTGGGTATCGCACTGGGTGCGCTAATGACCGCCGCGCGTTCACACGGTCTTGGCATCGTGCCGATTGGCGGCATCCGCCGCGATCCTGAAGCGATGATTGAACTGCTGCAACTGCCCGAGCTTACCTTCCCGGTAGCAGGCGTGGTGCTTGGCTATGTCGACAGCCCCGCGGTGGAAAAGCCGCGCATGTCGCTGGCGGGCTTCCGCCATGATGAGCGCTATGATGCGAGCCAGCTGCCGGAGGTGATCAGGGCCTACAACCGCGTGCTCACGGGTCACTGGCAGCAAAACGGACGTGAAGATGGTGAAAACTGGGGCAACAATACGGCCAGCTATTATCAACATATCTACTTCCCGCTAGTACAGTCAGCGATCCTCAAACAGGGGTTTGGCGTTAACAAATAAAACAAAGAAGCCCGGCACTGCCGGGCTTTTAATGTCAGGGGAGCGATAGCTGTTCAGCTGCCCCGAAGCGGACAAGCAGGTTAATCGTAGGCAAGCAGCGCCCGCTGGCACAGTTCGGAACGCACGCAGTCCTGTTTATTAAAACGAACCACGCCCACCATGTCATCTTCGGTGAAGCGCGCCAGTGCATCATTAAGACCGGACTGGACGTGAGCAGGCAAATCACACTGGGTAATATCGCCGTTCACAATCACCGTCACGTTCTCCCCCAGCCTGGTCAAGAACATTTTCATTTGCGCAGCGGTCACGTTCTGCGCCTCATCAAGGATCACCACCGCGTTTTCGAAAGTGCGGCCGCGCATGTAGGCAAAGGGTGCAATTTCCACCTTACCGATTTCAGGACGCAGGCAGTACTGCATAAAGGAAGACCCCAGACGTTTGACCAGGACGTCATAGACGGGTCGGAAGTAAGGGGCAAATTTCTCGGAGATATCGCCCGGCAGGAATCCCAAATCCTCATCCGCCTGCAAGACCGGACGCGTGACGATGATCCTGTCAACGTCCTTATGTATCAGGGCCTCGGCGGCTTTTGCGGCGCTAATCCAGGTTTTACCACAGCCTGCTTCGCCGGTGGCGAAGATCAATTTCTTGCTTTCTATGGCGTTAAGATAGTGCGCCTGGGCGTCGTTTCTGGCTTCAATTGGCGAATGGTCACGACTGTCACGCGCCATACCGATTGAGTCTAACCCGCCCATCTGCACCAGCGAGGTGACCGATTCTTCTTCGCGCTGACGATGGCTGCGTGAATCGCTACGAAGGACACGTTTAGCTTCACGACGCGCTTTGATCACTGCTTTCTGTCTTCCCATAGTGGCACCTTACAGTTGGTTTCATTTCCCGCATCAATTGAATTGACGCGATTACGTGAACGCTTTAGAGGTTGTGGCTTCCTTTTAAGCCTTGTACGGCCGTTGATACAGATGCATGCCAAAGGAGCGTTGCAATGCACCGAAAAGGACTATAAGAACAGAATGGTGGTTGGATATTGAAAGAGGTGAAAATGAGGGAGGAGAGTGGTTCCCCACGGGCTATTGGGTTGAAACGCCATCTGACTCGTGGTCCGCAAAAGGACTTCTGCATCCGCTCTCTCCATAAATGAAATATCTTATGCGAATAACAACTGCAAATTCATATTCTGCATTATAGCGAAAAAATGCAACCGTTTTTTCATTACTGATATAACGAAAACAATAAAACCTTATAAATCAGTTTATTATAATTATTTTCAGACTGTACCCACCCACCGAATGGCGTTATTTTAACCAGTAATGGCGGGTAATTATAGAAGTATGAGTCGACGGTAGATGAGCGAATTACCCGTAATCCGCTCATTAATTCAGGATGAGAGCAGTCCCTGCGCCAGATAATGTTGGTCATCGGCCACTCCCGGCAGGGCAAAAAAATAGCCCCCGCCGACAGGCTTGATATACTCTTCCAGCGCTTCACCATTTAACCGTTTCTGCACCGCAATAAAGCCTTTTTCCAAATCATGCTGATAGCAGATAAACAGCAGCCCCATTTCCAGCTGGCCGGAATTCGACACGCCGAGCGAATAGCTGTATCCACGGCGCAGCAGCAGGCTGCTCTGGGTTTGTGCGGTACGCGGATTTGCGAGACGGATATGCGCATCCAGCGGAATGGTATCCCCTGCGGGATCGCTGGCATAGTCCGGCACGTCATGCTCCATCTGCATGCCTAACGGTGCCCCGCTGTGCTTCTCGCGACCAAAGATCGTCTGCTGTTCGCGCAGCGGGGTACGATCCCAGAACTCGACGCGGAACTGAATGATACGCGCGGCCTGATAGCTGCCGCCGACCGTCCACGCGGGCTCGCCCTGCTCTTTACTGACCCAAAGAATATCATCCATTAACCCGCCGTCGGCCGTGTCAGGATTGGCGGTGCCGTCCTTAAAGCCCAACAGATTAATCGGCGTTTCTTTGCCCCTACTGCGCGCCGCATGATTGGAAATGAATCCTTCACGTCGCCAGCGTACGCTAAGCAGATCCGGCGAATGCTTGATAATATCGCGCAGCGCATGGATTACCGTGTCGTTGGTGTTTGCGCAAATTTGCAGCAGCAGGTCGCCGTGACACAGGCTGGCATCCAGCGCATCGTTCGGGAAGCGCGTCATAGGCTGAAGCTTCAGCGGTTTCAACGCCTCCAAACCGAAACGTTCATCAAACAGCGAACTGCCGACAGAAACGGTCATGGTCAGGTTATCCGGCCAGATATCTTCGCCCAGAATGCCGGAATCCATCGGTGGAAGCTGCGGATTAGTGACCGGCGGCGCTTTCCCACCGGTGGTAAGAAAGTCAATTCGTGCGGTCAGCAGCCGGAATAAACGTTCAAGACCGGCCTTATCACTGGCCAATACATCAAACGCCACCAGCATCATCGCCGCCTGCTGCGGCGTGGTGATCCCGGCCTGATGCGCGCCATAAAACGGCTGGCGCTCCTCACGGGCGCCGGGTGACTGCGTTCCCGGTGAGGCGCTTTTGTCGTCACGACCGGACGTTGCAGCATGTGCAGGGCAGCCGCCGGCTACCGCCAGGGCACCGCTAAGAATGCCCACTCCCTTGAGTAAACGGCGGCGTGAAGCTGACGCCACCTCGTCAGTTTTTTTTGCCATTTCCGATCAATCCAAGCCCAGGGTGCCGCGCAGCAGAGAAAGGTCTTCGGCCAGTGCCGTGACAGGGCCTTTCAGCGCCTTGCGATCGGCATCGGTTAACTTTTCGTAAGATTCAAAACCGTCTTTAGTGCGGTACTTGGCCAGGATCGAATCGACCTTGTTGAAGTTGCCGTCCACTTTTGCCAGCAGCTGCGGGTCAGCCTTCTCCACCAGCGGACGCAGCAGGTTGACGATCTTCTGCGCACCGTCTACGTTGGCCTGGAAATCCCACAGGTCGGTGCGACTATAGCGGTCTTCTTCACCCGAAATTTTGCTGGCGGCAATTTCCTCGACCAGTGCGGCTGCACCCCCTACCACTTTGCCCGGCGGGAAAGCCAGCTCGCTGATGCGCGTCTGTAGATCCAGCACATTTTTGTAAAGCTGATCGGCGAATTTATCCATCCCTTTGGTGCTATTGTCGCCAAACAATGCTTTTTCCAGGCGATGGAAACCGGTAAAGGCCGGATCTTCTGCTTTCTTCTCGAAGTCGTCCTCGCGCGCGTCAATCGCACTGTCCAGATCGGAAAACAGTTCGGCGATCGGTTCAATACGCTCATAATGCTGACGAGTCGACGCGTAGAGCGCTTTTGCTTTGGTCAAATCATCCGCTTTCACCGCATCGGTGAAGGCTTTCGTTCCTGCCACCAGCTGCTCAACCTCATGGGTCACATACAGCTTGTAGTTGGCGATCGGCCCAACCAGCTGCATGATATCCGGCTTGCCGTCGTTGCGCTGGCTGCCGCTGTCTTTAACAATCAGCTTGCCTTTCGGATTGCTCAACAGACCGCAGGTCATATCATATTCCCCGGGTTCCAGATTGGCGGTCATCTTCTGCGTGAAGCCTGGCGCGATATTTTCGCGCTCTTCGACCACCATCACCCCTTTAAGGATCTCCCACTCAAGCCCCTTCTGGCTGTTATTCTGGATAAAAAACTGCGTTTTTCCAGCGGTCACCGTCAGCGTCATCGGCTCACACTGCCGATCGGTTACGCTGACTTTAACCTGTGGGATATCCGCTGCCATGGCAGCGCTGGAGGAGGTTAACGCTGCCAGCAGGGCGATGTTCAGCGCCTGACGGCGAAAATGTGTGGTCATAAAATCATTCCTGTCAGAGAGTGTAAACGGGCAGGTCGGTGACCTGCCCGGTAAAATCAGCGTACAGCGGGGGCCGCAGAAGATGACGTCCGCCCAGGCATGAAAAACAGCAGCAGCGCAGGCACAAGGTAAATAAACCACATCGCCACTTCACTGACGCTTGGTGCTTCCTGATAACCCAGCAGACCTTCCAGCAAAGTGCCAAATACGCTATGGGTGGAGAGGATTTGACTGAAGTCAAAGGCCACGTCCTGGAAATGGTTCCACAGCCCCGCTTCGTGGAAAGCGCGCACGGCACCGGCTGCCAGCCCTGCGGCAACAAAAATAATAAACAGGCTGGTCCATTTAAAGAAGCTGGCCAGGTTCAGGCGCACACCGCCCCAGTAGATCAGCATCCCCAGCACGATGGCCGTTCCCAGACCCAGCATCGCCCCAAGCGGGGGCGCATAGCCCAAATCCTGCTGAAAGGCCGCCAACAGAAAGAACACCGATTCAAGGCCCTCACGCGCGACGGCGAGGAACACCATCAGGATCAGCGCCCAGCCGCTGCCGCTGCCCTTTTGTAACGCGTTATCCACCGCATCTTCCAGCTGTGCTTTGACATTACGTGATACTTTGCGCATCCAGAACACCATCCAGGTGAGGATCACCACGGCAATCACCGCGACCAAGCCTTCGAACAGCTCCTGCTGTTTTTGTGGAAATTCACCGGTCGTCTCATTGATAAACCAGCCGAGGCCAAGGCACATGGCGGCGGCAACAAACACACCGGTCCACATAGCCACAAACCACTGGCCACGTCCGGTACGTTTCAGATAGCTGGCGATCAGGCTGACAATCAGCGCGGCCTCCAGACCTTCGCGTAACATAATAAGAAACGGGACAAACATGCCTTACACCTCAATAGTGTGGGATTCCGTCAAAACGGGTAAAGAAAAGTAAAATGCGAACGATATGGATTATCATTATCGGGAAGGGAAATACAAGTCAGAAGCCGATTTTTTCGTGCTGTTCATCGCGCAAATGCTGTCACAGACCGGACGGGAAGAGGTGAGGTGAGATAATTAATGCGCTGATGCCGGGCGGCATCAGCGCAAAAAGGCCGGTTAGTCGGCCTGATATTCGGCTTCAGCGGCAGCAAAACGCTGCTGGGCAGCAGCCGATGGCGCTTTGTCAACCAGGCTGAACAGCACAATGCCGATGCTGGCGAACAGGAAACCTGGGATAATCTCGTAGAGATCCAGCCAGCCGTACTGCTTCCAGATCAGCACGGTCGCAGCACCGATAATCATTCCTGCCAGCGCACCGTTGCGCGTCATACGCTGCCAAATCAGCGAGAGCAGTACCACCGGTCCAAAGGCAGCCCCGAACCCGGCCCAGGCGTAGCTCACCAGACCCAGCACGCGGTTTTCCGGGTTAGCCGCCAGCAAGATGGCAATCGCGGCCACCAGCAACACCATAAAACGACCCACCCAGACCAGCTCACGCTGACTGGCGCCTTTACGCAGGAAGTTCTTGTACAGGTCTTCAGTCAGTGCGCTGGAGCACACCAAAAGCTGACAGCTCAGCGTGGACATCACCGCGGCCAGGATGGCCGACAGCAGGATCCCGGCAATCCACGGATTGAACAGAATACGCGTCAGTTCGATAAAGATACGTTCACCGTTTTTCGACACTTCCCCTGCATGTTCAGGGTGGTTCTCAAAATAAGCGATGCCAAAGAAGCCAACCGCTACCGCGCCCATCAGGCACAGGATCATCCATATCATACCGATACGGCGCGCGGTACGAATTGAACGGTGTGAGTCTGCCGCCATAAAACGCGCCAGAATATGTGGCTGGCCAAAGTAGCCAAGACCCCAACCCAGCAGCGACACGATCGCCACAAAGTTAAGATTCTTCAGCATATCCATATTTTGCGTGCTTTTGACGGCAATCACCTGCATCGCATCGCCCAGACCGCCCACGGCAACGATCACCATGACCGGCGTTAGGATCAGCGCAAAAATCATCAGCCCGGCCTGCACGGTATCCGTCCAGCTCACCGCGAGGAACCCCCCGACGAAGGTATAAATAATCGTCGCGGCGGCACCGGCCCACAGGGCGGTTTCGTAGCTCATGCCGAAGGTGCTTTCAAACAGACGCGCACCGGCTACCACGCCGGACGCACAGTAGATGGTAAAGAAGACCAGGATAACCAGCGCCGAAATCACCCGTAGCATTTTGCTGCTGTCCTCAAAGCGGCTGGAGAAGAAATCCGGCAGCGTCAGGGCATTATCGTGATGTTCGGTCTGCACGCGCAAACGTCCGGCGACAATTTTCCAGTTAAGGTAAGCCCCCAGCGTCAGGCCGATGGCAATCCAGCTTTCAGAGATCCCCGACAGGAAGATCGCTCCCGGCAGGCCCATCAGCAGCCACCCGCTCATATCGGATGCTCCGGCAGAGAGTGCGGTGACCACACTACCCAAACTGCGACCACCCAGAATGTAGTCGTCAAAGTTTTTCGTTGAGCGGTAGGCAATAAACCCGATCAACACCATGCCGAGAATGTAAATACAAAACGTCACCATCATTGGTGTACTTAGAGTCATTCAGCTTCTCCATTTATTATCAGTATCCTCTGACCATAAGCATTTTCGTCAATTGCCGGAACGAGGCAACGGACGACAGACTCAAGTCGGGGGCGGTATCCTGCCGTAGTCGGCAACAACGCACAAACGATTTAACACAGCATGCACATTCTTTTCACCTGGAAGTTACTTATAAATGCTCACAGGTTGCACTGTGTCACAGTTAGCCCGGTTGCACCTCTTAGCCAGCCCGCTGAAAGCAGGTTGAGCCAGGCCTCACAAGCTGGCAGGGATTTTGCAGCAATTTTCATGCCGCTTTTCGTTGGTCATCGCCATATCGGATATCAGGAATGCGGCAGAGGTCACATTTAACAAGGTTGCACAAAGTTGCAACATCAGTGATATTGCAGTCTATATCGTTTGTCATCTACTGATTCAGGAGCTGTAGGCATGGGCACAACCACGATGGGTGTGAAACTGGACGACGCCACGCGCGATCGGATTAAACAGGCGGCTGCGCAGATCGACCGCACGCCGCACTGGCTAATCAAGCAGGCTATTTTCAATTATCTGCAACAGATTGAACACGGCAGCGTACTGCCAGAACTGCCGGTTAACGGGACGCTGGCCGAAAGTGAGGAGCGCCCGCCGGAAGAGGTTCACCAGCCGTTCCTGGATTTTGCCGAGCAGATCCTGCCGCAGTCGGTAGCCCGCGCCGCCATTACCTCCGCATGGCGACGCCCGGAAACGGAAGCGGTGCCCATGATGCTGGAACAGGCACGTTTACCGGCCAACAAGGCACAGGCTACGCATCGTCTTGCCTGGCAGCTTGCCGACAAGCTGAGGCACCAGAAAGGTGCAGGCGGGCGCGCCGGGATGGTGCAAAACCTGCTACAGGAGTTTTCACTCTCCTCTCAGGAAGGCGTTGCCTTGATGTGCCTGGCGGAAGCGCTGCTGCGCATTCCCGATAAGCCAACGCGCGATGCGCTGATACGCGATAAAATTAGCAGCGGCAACTGGCACTCCCACCTCGGACGCAGCCCGTCGCTGTTTGTCAATGCCGCCACCTGGGGCCTGCTGTTTACCGGGCGCCTGGTTTCCACCCATAACGAAGCCAATCTGTCACGCTCGCTCAATCGTATTATCGGTAAGAGCGGCGAGCCGTTGATCCGTAAAGGGGTCGACATGGCGATGCGCCTGATGGGTGAGCAGTTCGTGACTGGTGAAACCATCGCCGAGGCGCTGGCGAATGCGCGTAAGCTGGAGGATAAAGGCTTCCGCTACTCCTACGATATGCTGGGCGAGGCCGCGCTGACCGCGCAGGATGCCAAAGCTTATCTGCTCTCCTATCAGCAGGCGATCCACGCCATTGGTAAAGCCTCCAACGGACGAGGAATTTATGAAGGGCCGGGCATCTCAATCAAGCTTTCGGCCCTGCATCCGCGCTATAGCCGCGCCCAGCATGAACGGGTGATGGAAGAGCTGTACCCGCTGCTCAAATCTCTGACGATGCTGGCCCGCTCTTACGATATCGGTATTAATATCGATGCCGAAGAGGCCGACCGCCTTGAGCTGTCGCTCGACCTGTTGGAAAAACTGTGCTTCGAACCCGAACTGGAAGGCTGGAACGGCATTGGCTTCGTGATCCAGGCCTATCAGAAACGCTGTCCGATGCTGATCGATTTTCTCACCGACCTGGCGCAGCGCAGCAGCCGCCGCCTGATGATCCGTCTGGTCAAAGGCGCGTACTGGGATAGCGAAATCAAGCGCGCCCAGATGGACGGACTGGAAGGCTATCCGGTATATACGCGCAAGGTGTACACCGATATCTCCTACATCGCCTGCGCCCGCAAATTGCTGGCTGCGCCAAACCTTGTCTACCCACAGTTCGCCACCCATAACGCCCATACGCTGGCGGCCATTTACCAGCTGGCCGGCAATAACTATTATCCGGGCCAGTACGAATTTCAGTGCCTGCACGGCATGGGCGAACCGCTGTATGAACAGGTGGTGGGCAAAGTTGCCGACGGTAAACTCAATCGTCCCTGCCGCATCTATGCGCCGGTGGGGACACATGAAACGCTGCTGGCATACCTGGTGCGTCGTCTGCTGGAAAATGGTGCCAATACCTCTTTTGTTAACCGCATAGCCGATGCCACCTTGCCGCTTGACGAGCTGGTTGCGGATCCGGTTGCGGCGGTGGAAAAGCTGGCGCAGGGCGAAGGCGCGGTTGGCCTGCCGCATCCGAAAATCCCGCTGCCACGCGATCTGTACGGAGAACACCGTCAGAACTCCGCTGGGCTGGATCTGGCAAACGAACATCGTCTGGCTTCACTGTCCAGCGCCCTGTTAAGCTGCGCCAGCCAGGATTGGCAGGCGCAGCCGCTGATTGATGGCCCGCTGGAAGCGGGAGAACGGCTGCCGGTGATCAACCCGGCTGAGCCGATGGATGTGGTCGGCCACGTTCGTCACGCCACGCCAGCAGAAGTTTCTGCGGCGCTGGAAGCCGCCGTCAGCGAAGGTGCCATCTGGTTTGCGACTCCACCACAGGAGCGCGCCGCCATTCTGGAGCGCGCAGCCATATTGATGGAAGGCCAGATGCAGCATCTGATCGGCATTCTGGTACGCGAAGCGGGTAAAACCTTCAGCAACGCCATTGCAGAAGTGCGTGAGGCGGTGGACTTCCTGCACTATTACGCCGGTCAGGTACGCGACGACTTTGATAATGAAACCCACCGTCCGCTGGGCCCGGTGGTGTGCATCAGCCCGTGGAACTTCCCGCTGGCGATCTTCAGCGGGCAGATTGCCGCCGCGCTGGCGGCGGGCAACAGCGTGCTGGCCAAACCGGCAGAACAGACGCCGCTGATTGCCGCCCGGGCGGTTGCCATACTGCATGAGGCCGGCGTACCAACAGGTGCATTGCAGCTGTTGCCCGGTAGCGGCGAAACCGTGGGCGCACAGCTGGTACAGGACGATCGCGTACGTGGAGTGATGTTTACCGGCTCCACCGCCGTTGCCACCCTGCTACAGCGTAACCTGGCCGGACGCCTTGATCCGCAGGGCCGCCCAACGCCGCTGGTGGCTGAAACCGGCGGGATGAATGCCATGATCGTTGACTCGTCAGCCCTGACCGAGCAGGTGGTTACCGATATCGTCGCCTCCGCTTTCGACAGTGCCGGTCAGCGCTGTTCCGCTCTGCGTCTGCTGTGCATCCAGGAAGACGTTGCGGAACATACTTTACAGATGCTGCGGGGTGCGATGGCCGAATGCCGTATGGGCAACCCGGAACGTTTCTCCACCGACATTGGCCCGGTGATTGATGCGGAGGCCAAAGCCGGTATCGAACAGCACATTCAGACGATGCAAAGCAAAGGTTTCAGCGTATTCCAGGCGGCCCTTCAACAACCGCAGGACCGCCATGAATGGCAGAGCGGCACCTTCGTGCTGCCAACCCTGATTGAGCTGAACAACGTCGCCGACCTGACCAAAGAGGTTTTTGGCCCGGTACTGCACGTGGTGCGCTTCGCGCGTAAAGACCTGCCGATGCTGGTGGAACAGATAAACGCATCCGGCTATGGGCTAACCCTGGGCGTGCATACGCGTATTGATGAAACTATCGCCCAGGTGACGCAGAAGGCACACGTTGGCAATCTGTACGTTAACCGTAATATCGTGGGTGCGGTGGTGGGCGTGCAGCCGTTCGGCGGTGAAGGGTTGTCCGGCACCGGGCCAAAAGCCGGCGGACCGCTGTACCTGTACCGTCTGCTATCGCACCGCCCGGACAACGCGCTGCGCGTGACGCTGGATCGCCAGGATAAAGAGCGTCCGGTGGATGCGCTACTGCGCCCGGCACTGCTTCTGCCGCATCAGGCACTGAGCGAATGGGCAGCAGACCGCCCTGAACTGGCCGCCTACTGCGCGCGCTACGCGGAACTGGGCCAGGGAGGCACCGTGCGCCTGCTGCCGGGGCCGACCGGGGAACGCAATACTTTCGCCCTGCTGCCTCGCGAACAGGTGCTGTGCCTGGCGGACAACGAACAGGATGCGCTGATCCAGCTGGCGGCCGTTACCGCCGTTGGCAGCCGGGCGCTATGGACCGAAGATGAGCTGCATCGCAACCTGTGGCGGCAGTTGCCTGAGCGGGTACACCAGCGCATCGACTTTGCTGCCAAGCCACTGGAACAGGGCGAATTTGATGCGGTGATTTATCACGGTGATGCCGACCAGCTACGGATCCTGTGTGAGGCCGTAGCAGGACGTGCTGGCGCGATTGTGTCGGTACAGGGATATGCGCGCGGTGAAACTAATCTGTTGCTGGAACGTCTGCTGCTGGAACGTTCACTCAGTGTCAATACCGCCGCAGCGGGCGGCAACGCCAGCCTGATGAGCATCAGCTGATTATCCGCCTGGCGGGTGACCGAAAGAGGTCCCCCGCCAGGCGGTGAATGCACGGCGTACTTCTGCGGATAATTTATGGATACAGAGTTTTCATCAATAAGAAAATGGCCGAACGAATCGGCCATTTTTCATTTTTCAGCCGTTACTGGCCACTTTCTCTGCGGGCTTATCTTTGCGCAACAGCGCCGGATAGATAAACAGTAATTTACCGGGGCCACGATTAAGCAGTTTCCACACCAGCAGTGATATGCAGGTGGTTATACTCACCGCCAGAGGCGGAAGCAGCAGCGCCCAGCCGAGTGAGAAGGCATGGTTGGCAAACAGGCTGTATTTCACCGCCAGCGTCAGCATTGTCAGACCCAGAATTTCAATAAAGATGCGGTGCAACACATAAATCTGCAGCGTATTGCGACCAACCCAGTTCAGCCAGCTCATATTAAAACGGTTATTCAGCGCCCTGCACAGCACGATACCCAGCACAATCGCCACTATGCAATAGAAGGGGTTTTTTATCATTCCGGCCGCGTGGTGTGCCATTCCTAACAGCAGCATTCCACCTAACAGCACCAGATGACGACGCGACAACTGGCTTAGTTCAATTAGCTGATAGCTGAAAAAGGCTCCCAGCAGAAAATAGACATAATTCTGCACCACGCTGTTCGGTCCCCAGCCGGGCACCAGATTGAACTGGGTAGCATAGTTCACCGTAATTGCCGCTACCAGCAACGCCACGCGATAACGATAAAACAGCTTTGCCGCGAGGAAATAAAATGCCAGAGCATACAGATACCACAGGCTGGTCATTGACAGCGCCAGCAGTTTGACAAATTCCAGCGGGGAGCTGGCATAGGCGGCATTTTGTGCGCTTGAAAGCTTCTGACCAATCAAGTTGGCGGAGATATTATAAATACTCAACCATTGGATCACGCCCCACAAAATATACAGATAAAGAATATTGACAAACTTTTTGGTAAAAACTTCACTCCAGCTCTTTTTACTGATGGCACTCGCCGCCAGCAGTCCTGAAACAAAAAAGAACGCAGGCATACGCAGCGGTGAGAGATATTTATTAAACGCTATCCATATCTCGGCTGGCATCACGCCCGCAGCCAGATACTGTATGGAAGGAATAAAAGTGGTAATAATAGTGTGATGCAATACCACCAGTAATATGCACCCCCCCTTTAACGTATTAATCCACAGAACTTCTTGCTTGCCAGCAACAGCCATAATAAAAAAAACCTAATCAAGTTATATTATCCTTGCAGTATCTATTAGCAGATAACGGATCACTATGAGGATCCTCTGAAAGCATTGTTATTCTAAGGGATTATTGAGGTTATATTATGTCCGATTGATAAATTCGTCACTGATATCAAACTGTTCATCTTCTATTTTTAAGATATTCCTGACCAATAGGCATTGTCCCTAAAATTCGTATTATAATCTGCGACTGGTGATGTTCACTGCAAGTGTGCTACCGCCAGCATGCTGGCGGTAGCAGCGACCATCTGTTGATCAGGGATGATAAGCAAACAGCGCCGGGGCACCGCCGGTATGGACAAACAGCAGCGGCCCCTGATGACGAAATCGATTTTGTGCAATGCCGTCAATTAGCCCGGCCATCGCCTTGCCGGTGTAGACCGGATCGAGGAATATTCCCTCCAGACGAGCCAGCAGTTTTATCGCCTCCAACCCTTCTTCGTTCGGATGACCGTAACCCGGAGCATAATAGTCATCCCACAGGGTGATCGGCGCGCGGCTCTCCAACGACAGGGATTGTGACAGCGGACCACGGATCGCCTCCACTTTTACCCGCTGCTCAGCCGACCGCCGGGAGACGGTGACGCCGACCAGCTCACATTCTGGCAGCAGCTGCTCCAGACCGACCGCCAGCCCGGCATGCGTGCCCGCACTTCCCGAAGCGACCACCACGGCGGCAAAATCAACCACGCCTTCGCTCTGGTGAGCAATCTCCTGGGCGCATTCGACGTAGCCCAACGCGCCCAGCGCGTCAGAACCGCCGACAGGAATGGTGTAAGGCCGAAATCCCTGTGCTTCCAGCAGGGTCGCCTGCTGCTCTAACTGTGCCACCGGATCGTGCAGCTCAGGCACCATAATCACTTCCGTACTCATCAAATCCAGCAGAAGACGATTACCGTTAGTCAGGTAATTTTCGCTCTTCGCATCGATGGGATTTTCCAGCAGCGCCACGCATTTTAAACCCAGCTTCGCCGCCACCGCCGCCGTCTGGCGCACATGGTTAGACTGGATAGCCCCGGCGGTCAGCAGCACGTCGGCTCCGGCGCGCAGGGCGTCGGCGGCCAGAAACTCCAGCTTGCGCAGCTTGTTGCCGCCGAATGCCACCGGCGTGACGTCGTCACGTTTGATAAAAATATCGCGACCCAAATAATCAGACAGGCGAGGAAGATGCTCTAGGGGCGTGGGCGAACCCAACAGTTCAAGGCGGGGAAAGTTAACAATGTTGTGTAAAGACAAGCTGGCCTCCATAGCTGGCGCTTAAATTATCTCTACAGTGTTGCAGAACATTCCCCGCAGGTCATCTGCCGATAACTAATTACGCTGCCAGCCGAGGAACTGGTCATATTTGCGCAACGCGATGCGGTAGTTGTTATTACCGGCATCGGGCAGATCGTTTTCCAGGCATTCATGCCAGCTCGGCCCGGTAAGGCGTTCTGAGGGGAAATTACGCGCTGACAGCATTCCGTCCAGACGGCGCAGGCGAACCACGTATTCGCGAATGGTGCTGTGACTCATTTCCGTTTGTTCAAACAGGTACTGTTTGAACTTCATAATATCGAAATAGGTTGGATGGGTGTTGCAGTAAATATCACTGCAAAATCGACACAGCGCGGTAAGCTCAAGCTGTAATTTTAACCAAATCCGTTCATCAACAGGCTGGTCCATTCGGGAGATGGCTTCTTTATTGATGATTTGACCACGAAATACCAGCGCCATACGGTCCAGTACTTTTGCGCAGTGGGAACAATGGCTCTGGCTGTGTTTATAGTCTTTTAGATAACGGCTCAATGGCCTGGTGGTTGTTTTCGATCCCACAAGAGATTCCCCGGTTCGAGTTTAAAGTGCAAACTGACTTTGTCAGCGCGCACCCGATAACCGGGCGCGCAGGCGTTTTACCGCCTGACTGTGCAGCTGGCTGACACGGGACTCCCCCACCTCCAGCACTGCGCCAATCTCTTTCAAATTCAGTTCTTCCTGGTAATACAGCGTCAGGACCATTTTTTCGCGATCGGGCAGAGCCTCTATCGCCTCAATTACCCGGTCGCGAAGGTCCCCTTCCAGCAACTGATGCAGCGGGTTCTCCTGTTCATGGCCTTCCGTCACCAGTTCCGCGCTGTCGCCATGCTCTTCACGGTATTCGTCAAAGGAGAAGAGCTGGCTGTTATTGGTGTCCAGCAGGATTTGTCGGTACTCCTCCAGCGAAACGTCCAGCTGGGCGGCCACCTCCTGCTCGCTGGCCGAGCGGCCCAGCGCCTGTTCGACCCTGTGCATGGCTCCGGCCACTTCACGCGCGTTGCGTCGCACGCTGCGCGGTGCCCAGTCGCGGCTGCGCAGCTCATCAAGCATCGCCCCACGGATACGCTGTACGGCGTAGGTGGTAAAGGCGGTTCCCTGCATGGCGTCGTAACGTTCTACCGCGTTCAGCAGGCCGATCCCCCCCGCCTGGAGCAGATCGTCAAGTTCAACGCTGGCCGGCAGGCGCACCTGTAGCCGCAGCGCTTCATGGCGCACCAGCGGCACGTAGCGCTGCCACAGCGAATGTTTGTCCATTACGCCATTGGCGGTATACAGATCGTTCACTCTGACCTACCCTGGATTAATTAAGTTATCGGCACGATTATCGGTTTCTGTAGGTATTTTGATTGGGGGAATAGCGGTAAAAAGGCGGGTTATTTCATTTTGTTGAGCGACGGCCCCACGCGGTCAGCATCGCTGGCGCGGGGGGCCGTCAGGTTATATTTTGTTTTGCAACCGCTGGCGTGTGGCCAGCGGCACCTGCGCCCACAGGGCACAGATCTGACCTTCCAGCTGCTGATAAAACGGCAACAGGGCGCTATCCTGCGGTAACGTGCAGCGAAAATGCACCCTGCCGTGAACAGGATCGATGGTCATACGGCGGCTGGCAAATAGCCGTTGCAGATCGCTGCGCAAAAACAGGCCGTTATCCGTGCTGTTATCCAGCATAAAGCCCTGTTCATTCTCGCGCGTGTCGATATGGCAGGCTTCCACCCACGGCCACGCCTGTTCATCGGTCAGCCGCGTGCCGGTCACCACGCAGGCCCCGTAGCGCTCACGCAGCGCGGCGGTAAACTCATGATGGCTGGCACGGTGCCACAGCCGCGCCTTCACCCGCCGCCCGACCTGGGTTCCGGCCATCACCCCGGACGGGGGCGGCAGCAGCGGCGAGGTCAGCACCACGATAAACTGTAGCTGGCGGGCGTATTCAAAACAGGGCTGCGACAGGCGGTCATACAGCTGCCAGTACTCTTCCTCTTCTTCGGTGCGCAGCAGCGTCAGGGTGTAGCCGCGCTGTTGCAGCAGGCTTTGCGCCATGATTGATGCCGGGTCGAGCATGGCTAATACCCGGCTTTCCCCCATCACCTTCCAGGTGTTCCACGGCGCCGGGGTCACCGGGCGACGAAAATAGAGAAAGCGCTGCTGGCTTAACAGATAGTGTTCAAAGCGCGCCAGATAGTTTTTGCGCTCGTTGTCCTGGCTGATAAACAGCAGGTCTTCCTGGGCAATATGGCTGTCTTTACTGGCAAACACCGCGCGGATCGTCCCGTTTTTGCTGGAGGTGGACGGGCTGAGCAGGCCAAGCGCGGTTAACGATTTATCATCGGGATACTTTTTACCGTAGCGGTCGTTTATCTCCTCAAACGGCAGCAGTTCCCCGGGGATTAGGTCATAATTGAAGCGCATAAAACACTCCAGAGAAAAAAAACCCCGCGAGCGCGGGGTTTAACGATTTCAGTAAGGGGGTTAACGCGACGGTTAGCCCTGCAGCAGAGACAGAACCTGCTGTGGAACCTGGTTCGCTTTCGCCAACACTGAGTTACCGGCCTGCTGAATGATCTGTGCCTTAGACATGTTAGACACTTCAGTTGCGTAGTCCGCATCCTGAATACGTGACTGTGCAGAAGACAGGTTGGTGGTGGTGTTGTTCAGGTTAGTCACCGCTGAATCCAGACGGTTCTGTACCGCACCCAGGCCTGAACGCAGTTTATCTACGCTGGCGATAGCTTTGTCCAAGGTAGTCAGTGGGTCGGCGGTAGGGGTAACCGCAGTAGTACCATCGGCTTCTTTGGTCGCTACAGTGAATTTATCGAGGCCCAGAGTGGTTGAGTCGATTTTTTTCAGGTTGATATCGATAGTTTCGTTATCGTTAGCACCGACCTGAATTTTCATGCTGGTGTCCTGAGACAGGACTTTAACGCCGTTAAACTGAGTCTGACCGGATACGCGGTCAATCTCGTCCAGACGGGATTTGATTTCGTCCTGGATAGAAGAGAGGTCAGAATCGGAGTTAGTGCCGTTTTTAGACTGAACGGTCAGTTCACGTACACGCTGCAAGTTGTTGTTGATTTCTGACAGTGCGCCTTCAGTGGTCTGCGCCAGAGAGATACCGTCGTTAGCGTTACGCGCTGCCTGGGTCAGACCCTTGATGTTAGAGGTGAAGCGGTTAGCAATCGCCTGACCCGCCGCATCGTCTTTAGAGCTGGTGATACGTGAACCGGAAGACAGACGCTCCATAGAAGAGGACAGCGCAGACTGGTTTTTGTTGATGTTGTTCTGGGTGATCAGCGAGAGGCTGTTGGTATTGATAACTTGTGCCATGATAAAGTTTCCTGTTTAATCATTTCAGTTAAGTTGGTTAGGGTTATTCGCCCCCGGCTTCATCGCCGTCAAAATTGTTATCGTCTGCCCTGCGCTAACCTTTAGAACTTTTTTAGCCTCACGCCGTTTTTTTTTCTCAGCCACTACCGCACGAAATACCCCTCTTTACTGCCGCTATTCGTTTTATTGCCGCCTGATAAATAATCGTAAACTTTGTGCATTGATAGCCGATAACCACGGTATTCACACTCCGTGCGCAGGATAAAAAGGAAAACATCATGGCTAGCATCTCTACTCTCGGTATCGGCTCCGGCCTCGATTTAAGTAGTACTCTGGACAAGTTGCAGACGGCGGAAAAAGACGCGTTAAAACCGATCTCCACCCAGCAGACCGCCTATACCGCAAAGCTGAGCGCCTACAGCACCATGAAAAGCGCGCTGGAAACCTTTCAGACCGCCAACAGCAAGCTGAACAGCGCCGACCTGTTTAGCGCCAGCAAGACCAGCAGCAGCTCCGGCGCCTTTAGCGCGACCACCACGTCCGCCGCCGCTGCGGGCAGCTACAGCATTAACGTGACCTCACTGGCCAAAGCGCAGACGCTCACCACGGGCGTTCAGTCCAGCAGCAGCACCGCGCTGGCCAGCGGCGACAGCACCCTCTCGATTAAACTGGCGGGAAGCGATAAGACGGTGGACGTTTCCATTAGCGCCGCCGACTCTTCTCTGACCGGCATTCGTGACGCGATCAATAAGGCCAACGCAGGCGTCAACGCCAGCATCATTAAAGCCGGTGACGGCAGCTATCGTCTGTCGCTGACCTCGGCCAAAACCGGCACCGACAACGCCATGACGCTGTCCGTCAGCGGCGATAGCACCTTGCAGAGTATGCTTAACTACAGTGGCACAGGCAGCAGTAACCTCACGCAGAGCGTTGCGGCGCAGAATGCCAAACTGTCGGTAAACAACGTTGAGATAGAGAGCAGCAGCAACAATATCAGCGATGCGCTGGAAGGGATCACCCTTAATCTTAGCGACGTGACCAGCGGTAACCAGACGCTGACCATCAGCAAGGACAGCAGCGCCACCGCGACGGCGATTGCCGACTGGGCGACGGCTTATAACACCCTGCTGGACACATTTAATACCCTGACCAAGTACACCGCGGTAAAAACCAATACCGCCACCCAGGACAGCAGCAACGGCCCCCTGCTCGGTGACAGCACCCTGCGCAACATACAGTCGCAGATGAAGCAGATGTTAACCAACACCGCCAGCACCTCGACCTTCAAGTCGCTGTCGCAGATCGGTATTACCTCCGATCCGACCAGCGGCAAGCTGAAAACCGACACCACGGCGCTCGATGCGGCGGTAACCAAAGACCCGGACGGCATCAAGGCGATGATTGTCGGCGATGGCAAAACCACCGGTATTGCAAGCAAGATGGCCACCAGCCTGACCGGATGGTTATCCAGCAGCGGTGAAATTCAAACGGCGAAAGATGGCGTCAGCAAAACTCTGACCAGCCTGAGCGCGCAATACACTAAGGTGAGCGACCGTATTGACGCCACCATCGCGCGCTTAAAAAAGCAGTTTACCGCGCTGGATCTCACCGTCAGTAAACTGAACAGCACCAGCGATTATCTGACGGCGCAGTTCGATAATTCAAGCAAATCAAGTAGCTAGTAAGGAGCCAACATGTATAGCGCCAGCGGTACCAAAGCCTATGCAAAAATCGGCGTAGAAAGTGCGGTAATGAGTGCCAGTAACGAGCAGCTGATTACCCTGCTGTTTGACGGGGCGCTTAGCGCCCTGGTGCGCGCCCGCCTGTTTTTGCTGGAAGGGAATACGGTGAAAAAAGGCGAGTCGCTTTCTAAGGCGATTAACATTATTGATAACGGCCTGAAGCTGGGCGTGGATGACACCAGCGAGGACGAGCTAACGCGCAACCTGGCCGAACTGTACCGCTATATGGTGCATCGACTGCTGCGCGCTAACCTGGATAACGATGCCGAAGGCATTGAAGAAGTTGAAGCGCTGCTGCGCAATATCGCCGACGCCTGGAAAGAGGTGTCTGGCACTACCGCTCTGGTTTAGGACGCTCTAACATGAATAGTGCCCAGTATCTGTTCGCGCTGTATCAGGATATTTTAACCCACAGTCAATGCATGCTGCGTCTGGCGGCAAATAATCAGTGGGAAGAACTGATCGACAGTGAAGTGAATCACTACCTCGGCGCGGTGGAAAAGCTGGCGCAGGCGATGCCGCATCAGCAGATCACACCTCAAACTCACGATCGGCTGCGCCCCGTGCTGCGCCATATTCTTGATAATGAGACGGAAGTTAAAAAGCTGCTCAAGTACCGCCAGGATGAAATTGCCACCCTGATGCAGCAGAACAGCCGTCAGAAGTCAGTGAATAACGCCTACAGCAAAAGCGCCGGCGTGGTGCTGTTTCCTACCCGCATTAGCGGCTAAAAAAAAGCCGTCACCGCCGCCCGGTCAGCGCGAAAAAAATAAATTCGCGCCGGCCCGCGCTTTTCTTCCGCCGTCGCGCATACTTCATTTTCACATCGGTTGAAAATGGAACAGGTCTATGCACAATCCCACGCTGTTGCAGTTTTTTCACTGGTATTACCCGACCGGCGGTAAACTCTGGCCGGAAGCGGCCGATCGCGCCCCGTGGCTGGCGGAAATAGGTATCAGCGCCGTCTGGCTGCCCCCACCGTATAAGGGCGAATCCGGCGGCTATTCGGTTGGCTACGACAGCTACGATCTGTTTGATCTGGGAGAGTTCGATCAAAAAGGTTCGCGCGCCACCAAATACGGCGACAAACGGCAGCTGCAGCACGCGGTAGAAACGCTGAAAGCCCACGGCGTGGGGGTGCTGCTCGACGTGGTGCTGAATCATAAAATGGGCGCCGACGAAAAAGAGCAGGTGCAGGTCAACCGGGTTAACCCGGATAACCGCGAGGATATCGATCCCGATGTGCTGGAGGCCGAGGCCTGGACGCGCTTTACCTTCCCGGCGCGTGGCGGGCAGTATTCGCAGTTTGTCTGGGACTACAGGTGTTTTAGCGGCGTCGATCATATCGAAAATCCTGATGAAAACGGCGTGTTTAAAATCGTCAATGACTACACCGCCGAAGGCTGGAACCAGCAGGTCGATGACGAACTGGGCAATTTCGATTATCTGATGGGCGCGAATATCGATTTCCGCAATAACGCGGTAGCCGAAGAGCTGAAGTACTGGGCGCGCTGGGTAATGGATGAAGTGCACTGTAGCGGTTTTCGCCTCGACGCGGTGAAGCATATCCCCGCCTGGTTCTACAAGGAGTGGATTGAGCACGTGCAGGAGGTGGCCGAAGCGCCGCTGTTTATCGTCGCGGAGTACTGGTCGCACGAGGTGGATAAACTGCAACAGTATATTCATCAGGTCGACGGCAAAACCATGCTGTTTGACGCTCCGCTACAGATGAATTTCCACAATGCGTCCAAACAGGGGGCTGACTACGATCTCAGCCAGATCTTCACCGGCACGCTGGTGGCGGCCGATCCTTGGCATGCGGTTACCATCGTGGCCAACCACGATACCCAGCCGCTCCAGGCGCTGGAAGCGCCGGTAGAAAGCTGGTTTAAGCCGCTGGCCTACGCGCTGATCCTGCTGCGTGAAAATGGTGTTCCGGCGCTGTTTTACCCTGACCTGTTTGGTGCCAGCTACGAGGATGAGGGCGGTGACGGCGAGCAGTATAAAATTGATATCCCGGTAATACCTGAACTTGAGGCGCTGGTGCGCGCCAGGCAGCGCTATGCCCACGGAGCGCAAAGCGAATGGTTTGATCATCCTAACTGCATCGCTTTCGCGCGCAGCGGCACGGAGGACCTCCCCGGTTGCGTGGTCATTATGTCCAATGGTGAAGCGGGAGAAAAAACCCTGGCGCTGGGAGAAACGTTCGCCGGCAGAGAGTGGTATGACTTCCTTGGCCACGAAGAGGGCAGGATAAGCAGCGACCAGCTGGGCAGCGCCGTATTTCGCTGCCAGCCGGGCAGCGTCAGCCTTTGGGTACCCGTCGAGTCGCCTGCCACGGCGTGAAAACGACCTCGCCAGGCGACGGCAGCATAAAAGACGATATGCGCGCCGGACGGCGCGCATATGACGCTTACTTCTTCAGCGCGTTCAGCCGCTGCTGGCATTCCGCCGTGGGTTGCGCAACTTTCTGTAAAATAAGCCGGTCGTAATGCAGTTCGGCACCGTCCAGCTCCAGCGGCATTACGCGCTGCTGCGTGTTAACGTTAACCCAGCGATCGTCAGCCCGGGTCAGTTTACCGGGCTTCGCCAGCACGCGCTGCCACTGGCGGCAGTCAAGGGTATCGCCTTCTGCGGTGATGATCAGGCTGGCTTTCGCCTGGTTACTGACCAAACCGCTCTGTGGTCCGAGAGTTTGCCAGTTGCCAACCAGTTCGGCCGGCGCGGGCGTTTTCACCGCGCTGGCATAGTTCGGCAGCTCTGCGCAGCCACTCAGAATCATGGCTCCTACCGTTGCGATAATCCACTTTTTCATTCTTTTATCCTGATTTTCTTAGTTACGCGATAAGTTATAATTTTTACCTGCCCTGCCGCAAGACTTGAACCGCATTACGTCCATCTTTCTGCTTATTACGCGCTTTCATCAGAGAAAATAAACGCGCCAGCAATGCGCTTTTCCGGCGACGGTTTACCGTCAGCATCATGGCCGACCCGCGGCCGACTTTCGCCCTCTCCGCGCCCCGTGTACACTATGGCCCGTATCTATCCAGGCACTTATCCAGGCAGAACCGCTATGAAAACCGTTGAAGAATATTACGCCATCGCCAAAGAGCTGTTTCTTGAGGCACACCCAACGCTGAAGTCCGGTATTGAAAATCTGACAGGCGAACAGGCCGCCACGCTCGGCATGAGCCTGGAACAGCTGCAGTCAATGCAGAAAGATCGCGCCTATGCGGCCTGGGTGCGGGAAAAGAAACTCGACGGCATGCTGTTTGCCATTCAGCTGGCCGAGCCGGATAAAGAGGTGATGGTGGCGGCGATTGAAAAATATCTGCATACCCACGCCGAGGCGCTGGGAATGAGCTGGGAAGAGTTTTGTATTAAAAACGAACTTTAGAAGAAGAACTTCCCACGCCAACAACAGCGCGTGGGGTTAATGAAGCGCGGTTGACGGCGGCGTCAGTGCGATCCCCGCAGCGCCCGATGTCCCGCCCCGTTTGCCAGACAGGCCTGCGGCAGCCGTTGAGGCAACAGCGTCTCCTCAGGATACGCCTCGCTCCGCCCCCTGAAGCCGTCGTACCAGCAACATTCGACCCTACCACCGGCAAAGCCCGTCACGATCGTTGCAGGCCCACGCTCACGGTCAGGCTCATACCTCCCTATCGGCTTATTCACTATCAGGTATAGCATCTTCCCGTTATTTACCCCGCCAACGCGAGGTAAAGCACCGGTTATTTATTTAGCCTCTGAAAAGCTGGAAATAAAAAAAGCGAGCCGTCGGAGCGCTCGCTTTTTATGTGAAACCCATCGCATTTCAGCGCTAGATTTTACAGCCCTCACAGTCGGCTTCATCACCCAGGTCGGCAGGCACTTCAGCCGCTTTCTGTTCGGCGCGAGCGCGAGCCTGTTCCAGCTGGGCATCGATATCAAACTCAAAAATATCGTCTTGCATCATCATCCTCACTTATCAAAGCCTTTAGCCTGCCTTTATACGGATTTCTGGCGTATTTTGGCAATCAGATTTACCACGCACAGCACAATCGACCCCACGACAAAGCCCAGAACCAGGTTGGCCAGGTTGTCGATCGCGGCGGCCATCAGGCCGTGCGTCTGCGCGCTGAACTCAGCGATCGGGTGATGGAACTGCGGCACGCCGTGCACGATAATCCCCCCACCCACCAGGAACATCGCCAGGGTGCCGACTACCGTCAGGATTTTCATCAGCCAGGGGGCAGCAGCCAGCAATACCCCGCCTATCGCCTGCGCGGACGCGGCGCTTTTTTGCTTCAGCCACATGCCGAGATCGTCAATTTTTACGATACCGGCCACAATGCCATAAACGCCAATGGTAACCAGAATGGCCACGCCCGCCAGGATAATCACCTGATTAAGTAACGGTGCCTCGGAGACAATACCCAGGGTGATCGCCACAATCTCTGCAGACAGGATAAAGTCAGTGCGCACTGCGCCTTTGACCTTCTTGTTTTCAAAAGCGCGCGGGTCCTGCTGCGCGGCCTTAAGCAGCCGCTGTTCACGCATCTCTGGCGTTTCCTGACTTTTGTCTTTATGCAGGCTGTGCAGGACTTTTTCCACGCCTTCATAGCACAGGTACGCGCCCCCTATCATCAGCAGCGGAGTAATGGCCCAGGGGGCGAATGCGCTAATCAACAGCGCCAGCGGCACCAGGATGAGCTTATTAAGGAACGATCCCTTCGCCACGGCCCACACCACCGGCAGTTCGCGGTTGGCCTTAACCCCGCTAACCTGCTGTGCGTTCAGCGAGAGGTCATCACCCAGTACGCCGGCGGTTTTCTTTGCCGCCACTTTGCCCATCACGGCCACATCATCCAACAATGTGGCAATGTCATCCAGTAAGGTCAGTAAGCTACTTCCAGCCAAAATCTCATTCCTTATTCTTATTCATCATATTGACAACAGGGGCACCGCTCGATTTCTGTCACCGCCATATCGGCGATGCCGTCACAGTCCCATTCAACTCGTACCGGCTGACCCGGTGGGTGCGCATGGTGCAGATACTTGCTAACCGGGCTTTCCGTCATTCCGCCGATCCGTTCGGTAGCTATCAAATGTTCGCCTACATAAATTCGCGCCGTGGCCTGGGTATCCACCATGCGTTCGCCGCTCAGTTTATATAAACGCCTTACCGTCAGTTTGATACTGCCCATAGCCCACCTTTGACTGGCCGAATAAGAAAGAGCTCGATCTAAACAATTATGCGCAACGAGTGCAAATTTTGTAAAAATAATTACGTCTGCTGCGCCAATGAGTGGCAAACTTCCTGCCACATAACATTCTGATAACCCGATTGGCTTCGGGAATGAGCCCCTGACATGACGTTACGCCGCGCGCCCAACGTGCTGCCGCTGATCGCAGCCCTGTTTGCCCTCTACTTTATTTGGGGATCCACCTACCTGGTTATTCGCATCGGCGTCGAAAGCTGGCCGCCGATGATGATGGCCGGACTGCGTTTTTTGCTGGCAGGAGGCGTGCTGTTGGCCGTGCTGCTGCTGCGGGGTGAGAAACTCCCTTCCCTGCACGCTGCCGCGAACGCGGCGGTGGTCGGCGTACTGCTGCTGGCAATGGGCAACGGCGCCGTTACCGTGGCCGAGCATCAGCACGTTCCCTCGGGGCTGGCGGCGGTGATGGTGGCGACCGTACCGCTGTTCGCCATGTGTTTTAGCCGTCTTTTTGGTATCGCTACCCGGTGGATTGAGTGGCTGGGCATCGGCATCGGGCTGTCGGGGATAATCCTGCTGAACAGCGGAGGCCATCTGGCCGGTAATCCCTGGGCGGCATTGATGATCCTGGTCGGTTCTTTGAGCTGGGCGTTTGGTTCAGTCTGGGGGTCGCGGGTTAATCTGCCGCTCGGTATGATGGCCGGCGCCATTGAAATGCTGGCTGCGGGCATCGTGTTATTGACGGCAAGCCTTATCAGCGGCGAACAACTGACGCAGTCCCCCTCGCTTAGCGGCATCATGGCGCTCGGCTACCTGAGCCTGTTCGGTTCGGTGATTGCCATCAGCGCGTATATGTTTCTGATCCGCAACGTCAGCCCGGCAATCGCCACCAGTTATGCCTACGTGAATCCGGTGGTTGCGGTGCTGCTGGGTATTGCCTTTGCGGGGGAAAGTCTGTCGGGACGCGAATGGCTGGCGCTTGGAATTATCGTATCTGCGGTGATCCTGGTGACGCTGGGGAAATACCTGGTCCCGGCGAAGCCCGTCGTTAAACCCTGCGAGCCTTAATCGCTTACAGCTGACGAATACCGCATTCGTCGATCTCGCCGTTGCCGACAGCGGCGCAGATCCACTCCTCCAGACGCGAGCTTATCGCCCGTTGCTCCAGCCGGGTTTTCCCACGCATCGCGCATTCCCATACCAGCAGCACCCGCCAGCCGCTGGCCGTCAGCTCTTCAACGTGGCGACGATCGCGGGCGATATTGCTGTCAATTTTTCCCTGCCAGAACGCCGTACGCGTTGCGGGTAATTTGAACAGATGACAGTGATGGCCATGCCAGAAACAGCCGTGGACGAAAATAATCGCCCGCCACTCTGGCAGGATAAAGTCTGGCCGACCGGGCAGCGTTTTGTCCTGCAACCGATAATGCAAACCGAGGTCTGTCAACAGGGCAGCAAGGTGCCGTTCAATGGCGGTATCGCGGGTGCGGATGGCGCGCATGTTCTTACTGCGCACCTCAGAGGTGTGAACGTCGGCCATCTTGGTATTCCTTTGATGATGACGATAAGTATAGCTAAGTCTCGCCCGGCAGTGACGGCACTACGGCCTGTTTCAACGACGTTTACGCACCGCCTGCTCGATCCACGGCAGTAACAGTTTTGCCACGGCGGCAAAGGCGGGAACCACCACCGAGTTGCCAAACTGGCGATAGGCCTGGGTATCCGAAACCGGAATGCGGAAGGTCTGCGCTCCGGGCTGCTCGAAGCCCATCAACCTTGCGCATTCGCGCGGCGTCAAACGGCGCGGTCGGCGCTGCTGGTTGTCGGCATTATCGAAATCCTGCTCGCCTAACGCCTTATTCCAGCCGCGATCGATAAGGATCTCCGACCCGTCTTTGTAGTAACGCGCCGACAGCGTGCGCACCACGCCATTTTCAAGCGCCGGGTCCACCAGACCGTAACCAAACCCGTTACCCCGCGCCTGGTGTTTCTTGGCATAGTGATAAAGGTATTTCCACAAGGTCGGCGTGAGAATATATTTTTCCTCGACCTGACTATCAAGCAGCGCGTTTAACGGGGTTCGCTGACGTGGGTAAAGTGCAGGTAATAAGCTAAGGCTGAAGGCGGGCAGCTGGAGATCGCGACGAAAGCCGACCAGAACGATACGCTCACGGTGCTGCGGCAAAAAATGTTTGCCGTCAACGATTTTCGGGTCCTGCGGCCCAACGATATCGGCATCCGCCACCTCGTAGCCCAGCTCGTCCAGCGTGGCCATAATAATGCGGAAGGTATTGCCTTTATCGTGGCTTTTCAGGTTTTTAACGTTTTCCAACACGAAGATCGCCGGCTTCTTGGCCGTGATAATGCGCGCCACGTCAAAAAACAGCGTTCCCTGCGCTTCGCATTCAAAGCCGTGCGCACGCCCCAGCGCGTTTTTCTTCGACACGCCCGCCAGCGAGAAGGGCTGGCAGGGAAAACCCGCCAGCAGCACGTCGTGGTCGGGTATCTGCTGCTGAATATGCTGATAGGCCTCGCGATCGTCAACCTGCGGATCGCCGCTTAACGTCACATCGCGGATGTCCTGGTTAAAACGGTGCTGCGTTTCATCACAGTACCAGTTGGCTTTGTAGGTCCGCACCGAGTGCTTGTTCCATTCGCTGGTAAATACGCACTGACCGCCAATCGCTTCAAAACCGCTGCGTATGCCGCCGATCCCGGCAAACAGATCGATAAAGCGAAACGCATAATCAGGATGATGCACGGGAGGTGCGGGCAGCATGCTGCCGAGCATACTGACTTCGGCCTCCGTCAGGGGGTAACACCTGCTGCCTTTTATCCAGCGGTTGACAGACTCGCGCGTCCATTCACGCTGGCTGACCTTGCGTAGCGTAGCCGCCACGGTTTTCCGATCGTAAATCTCCAGCACGCGCTGTAAAAGCTGTCGGTCCTGCTCTTCTTTATGCTGTGCATGCACCTGTGCCTGTTGGGCCAGCTCGGCAGTCAGGCGGTCAAAGTTACTCATAATCGCTCGATAAAAGGGATAATCGCGTGCCAGCATAGCATTTCATTGACACATCACCAGGATAATTCACCGCTGATATGATGAAGGGTAATGACAGCAGGCCAGGGGGCGACTACAATGATGCGGTTTTATTCATAGTATTGGAACTGTTCCCATGAGCACACCACAACGCGACCTGCTAACGCTGCCCAACGATGCAAAAAAACTCCTGCTGCACTCCTGCTGTGCTCCCTGTTCCGGCGAAGTGATGGAGGCCCTGCAGGCATCCGGGATTGACTACACGATTTTCTTCTACAATCCCAATATTCACCCGCAAAAAGAATATCTGCTGCGCAAAGAGGAAAACATCCGTTTTGCTGAACAGCACGGCATCCCCTTTGTCGATGCCGACTACGATAGCGATAACTGGTTTGAACGTGCGAAAGGCATGGAGATGGAGCCGGAACGTGGCGTGCGCTGCACCATGTGTTTCGATATGCGCTTTGAACGTACCGCGCTCTACGCGTGGGAAAATGATTTCCCGGTCATTTCCAGCTCTCTGGGCATATCGCGCTGGAAAAACATGCAGCAGATTAACGACTGCGGCGATCGCGCCGCCGCGCCCTACCCGGGCATCAGCTATTGGGACTATAACTGGCGTAAGAAAGGCGGCTCTGCGCGCATGATTGAGATCAGTAAACGTGAACGTTTCTATCAGCAGGAATACTGCGGCTGCGTCTATTCGTTACGTGACACCAATCTGCATCGTAAAAGCCAGGGGCGTCCGTTAATTAAACTGGGCGTGCTCTATTACGGTGACGACCAGGCGGAATAGCCTGAAGGAATTTGCCTTAACGGCAGATATCGCACCGTTTTAACGCTTTCAATTTTAGCCGTAATATCAGTGACATAATGGCAGCCAATACTCTCATTTATTTTTCGGGATGTATTATGTCACTGTTAACCCTTTCCCCCCTGCTCCGTCTGCTCACGCGCCCACGTCTTAAGCTCCGCCTCCCCGCCTGGCTCAAAAGTCTGCGCGGAGGGTTTATCCTGTTTCTGGTCATTTTTAGCCTGGTTCAGGGCGTGAGTATTCTGCTGCTCACTCGCCTTGTGACCACCACCAGCGCCAACGTGGCCGAAGCGCATCAGCTGTCGCAGCGCCAGGCCCTACTGGATAAAACCCGCAGCGAACTGTTGAGCGCCAGTGATAACAGCCATCGTGCGGGCATATTTCTGATGCAGGATAATCAGACCGGATCGGTTGATAGCTGGAAAAGCCTCGCCGAAGCCGCGCAAACCTCTCTTAACCGCGCACGCCAGCTTTTTGAGCAATATCCCGTAGCGACAGACGGCGCGCTGACGCAGAACTTTATGCTGCTCGCCGACGGGCTCCAGGAACAGCTCAAGGGGCTTAACGCCAAAGACATTGACGCTTTCTTTAGGGTTCCGATGCAGGCCTTTTCGCAAGGTTTCAATGAGGCGTACTACCAGACTCTGGCACAGGCCAACCGGCAGGCTGCTGATTTGAATCGACTGACTCTTTCTTCACTGACCGGCAACCGCAACCTGGCGGTGGCCATTTCAGCCCTATTGGGAACCCTGCTGCTGCTGGGTGGCGCAATGTTACTGCGCGGGGTGATCCTGCCGCTTGACCGCGTTTCTGACCGGCTGGCGCAGATTGCCACCGGGGATATTTCACGGCGGCCAGACGATGGCGGTTTTCAGTCGAGCGAAATCCACCGATTAACGGCAAGCGTCAGCGCGATGCAGCTGGGGTTGCAGCATATCGTTGGGGAAATCAACGCCATCTCGAGCGCGGTTCATAACAGCGCCGGATGCATGGCCCAGCAAAATGACGAGTTCAGCGCCCGGCATCAGCAGCAGATACAGGCGTTCAATCATATCAGCCAGCGCCTCAACAGGGTGGCGCAGGAGGTCGGTCACAGCGTTGAGTTCACCCATCACGCCACGCGCGAAGTTCAGGCCGCCGACCACCTGGCCCAGCGCTGCGGCAAGGTGGTCGCGGCGGTTGAAACACAGATGCGGCAGATTGTTGCTGCGTCAGGTGAAATTGCCAGTTTCGTCACCTTGCTTGAGGGGATTTCTCTGCAAACCAAGCTGCTGGCGCTGAACGCGGCCATTGAATCTGCCCATGCGGGCGTCTACGGACGCAGTTTCTCTATTGTGGCCAAAGAGATTGGCCTGCTGTCCGAAAAGAGTAGCGCCTCGACGCGAACCATTGACGGGCTGATCGACAATACCCATCAGCATATCGACAGCGGTTTCCATCAGGTTCAAACGCTGGATGGGCTGTACCATCAGATTGCCGCCGCGGTGACGGGCGTTGTCAGCGTATTAAGTGAACTCCAGCAGAATGCTGATGCGCAGAGTCGACGAGTCAATGCTATCGCACAGGAGATCGACCGCCTGAATCAACAGGTAAAAGAGAGCGAGCGTTTAACTCACCGCAACGCTGAAACGTCTGAACTCCTGGTGAATCATGCGGCCAGATTGTCACGTAGCGTGAGTCAATTTGTCCTGTAGTTGATGAGATTGCGTTCCCCGGTAAATGGGAACGCCAGGCAGGGAAACGGCCTGCTGGCGGGGTGAATGATGCTTCAGTTGTTAACGCGCAAACTCGGCCAGCACGCTTTCGTCCAGCGCGTAAAAATCCCCTTTCAGTTCCGCACACAGTTTCGCCATATAGGTCACCAGGAAATCAGCGTTATATTGCGCAAGGTGCTTACCCTCCACGGTTTGCATGGTGTCCGGTAGCGTGAGGAGCTTTTTTTGAAAATGATCCAGCGCCCACTGCGCATCGTCCAGCGGGCGCTCGCGCCCAAGCGGATCGCTGCTGTCAAATAATGCCCGCCCTAACGCGCCAGAAACGTAAAATACGCGCGCAAGACCGATCGCGCCAAGAGACTCGAGCCGGTCTGCATCCTGAACGATTTTAGCCTCGATGGTTTCTGCCACCACCGCCGCACTGAAGCTGTGCGCGTGCACGACATGCGCTACCGCATCAATTTTGTCAGAGGGAAAATCCGGGAATACCTGCTGCAAAATGCGGCGCGTTTCAACAGCCGCCTGGGCTGAGGCCAGGTGACGCTGCGGATGATCCTTCGCCAGGTTCACAATATCGTGAAAGTAGCAGCCGGCCATCACGACCAGCTCATCGGCCGGCGTGCTTTGCATGATGCGCTGCGCCGTTTGCCAGACCCGCTTGAGGTGTGCCACGTCATGGGCTTTATCATCATGCTGCCAGCTTTCATTCAGCCAGTGTTCGAAACGTGATTGCCACTGAATCAGCGTCATGGACTTCTCCTTATTGTTTAAACTTTTGAGATGTCTTTAGCGATGGGCCCTTTTCAGCCGGTAGCCATATCGACGGCATAATCAGATCCACATCAAACTTATAACGTTTGTTCGGAGGTTATCACATCAATTTTTATGTCAGCGCCGTATTTCAGCCGTTTTCGCCGGGTAATGATCATGCTGAATGCGCATTAACCATCACGTAATAGCCGATAAAGACTCGCTAACCCGGATCGTTCAGCCCCAGGGAATACCTGAAACGATTTTTCGCAGCCGTCATTTTTTCCAACATTACCTGACGAGTGTTTCATCTTAAAACCCTGTGTTGGCATAAAACATCGCAATAATGGCGTAGGGTCATTACTCTAAAAAGTCTAAAATGTATGCAGGCTTTATTTTAAGCGCAATATACTCAGGCGGGAGGCGGATCTCAGCACTTGGGTTATTGAATTTGAGCCTGCCTGAGGGCAGATATTCGCCATCCTTTTGAATCACAGTGAGGACAGATGATTAAGTGGCCGTGGAAAAGTCAAAACGATGCGCTGGACGCCGGGCTGCCCTGGCAACAGGCACTGGACATCCCGTTACTGTCCTCCCTTAGCGCGGCGGAAAGTCAGGAGTTGCGCCAGCTTGCCGCGCGTTTTTTACGCCAGAAAAGCCTGATCCTCTTGCAGGAATTGCAGCTCGATCGGCTTAATCGCTGCCGCCTGGCATTATTGTTCTGTCTTCCGGTGCTGCACCTGGGCTATGAATGGCTGGACGGTTTTCATGAAGTCCTGATTTACCCTGATCCCTTCGTGGTCGATGACGAATGGCAGGATGAGTTTGGTTTGGTACATCGTGAGCGCATGGTACAGGCCGGGCAGAGCTGGCAGCAGGGCCCGATTGTTCTCAACTGGCTGGATATTCAGGATTCTTTTGACCGTTCCGGCTACAACCTGGTCATCCACGAGGTCGCACATAAACTGGATGCGCGCGGCAGTGGCGAAGCGAACGGGGTGCCGCCCATTGCGCTACGCGAAGTCACCGGCTGGGAACGCGATCTGCACGCCGCGATGATCCAGATTGGGGATGAATCGGACATCGTAGGGGCAGCCGCCGCCAGTATTGATCCCTATGCGGCCAGCGACCCGGCCGAATGCTTCGCCGTGCTCTCCGAATATTTTTTTAGCGCTCCCGAACTGTTTATCACCCGTTTTCCGGCGCTATACCAACGTTTCTGCCGGTTTTATCGTCAGGACCCGTGGCAGCGGCTACAGCAGGACAACACAACATCAGCCGTTCAGTAATCAACCGAATAGGTTTAAAACGTAGCCAGTTGAAAACCAGCCCGTTTTTTACTGTTGACAGTCAGACAGCGGATCGCTACTATTCGCCTCGTTCACACGATTCCTCTGTAGTTCAGTCGGTAGAACGGCGGACTGTTAATCCGTATGTCACTGGTTCGAGTCCAGTCAGAGGAGCCAGATTTAAGAAACCAGATGCCTGACGGCGTCTGGTTTTTTGCTTTTTATCAGTTGGTTATCCCCTTCTTTCAGGCTCGCCCTCGTTGACTAAACACCTCTCGAAGCTCTACCCCTTTGCTGGCAAAACAATGTTGGAAATTGTCGTTCAATTGCGCTATGAAAAGAATAACCTTGATAACAACATAGATCTCACCATATCTTTCCTGTTTAAACAGGGAAGATGATGATCCCACCGCGAAACGGGGATCACCCGTCACCGTTAAGAATATTAAATAAATACTCTGACAGCCTTTCATTTTTATCCTCCTTGATCGGAAACATTTTTTTGAAAATACTTGTTATGTATCTCCCTTTTAAATTATGGTGTATACACTAAATAAAACCATTTATTCGGAATCATCTGTGAACAGCATTAAAAAAATTCTTAAAACTGCATTTACTTCAAAAGATAACAAGAACATTACCCCTGACTTAATTAAAAGGGTAAATGAAGATGATATTTTACGTTTAATAGTGGACATTTTTCGTGATAAAGAACTTCACTTTGCAAAGAAGGACAGTATAGAATATTTAAATAGCACAGCTGTACACTTCGAAAAGTTATCTCTCCACAAAATACAGAGTTATTTCAAACATTTATCGGACTTACTCAGATGTAAAACGGACATACAGGATAAACTTTTAAACTATCTTATCAACTCTGTTTTTGGGAGGGAAAATAAAACACACACACCAATGGACCTTCTATATGCTTTTAATTTTTATCTTAATTTAGCAAGGGATGATTTTTTAAAAAATAAAAAAATTAAGGGTAAACATCTTGTTAGCCTCATGTATAAAAATAAAACGCAGAAGACAATCAACTATGACCTTAATATGCAGCATTTGTCTTCACTTATTTGCTCCAGCTTAAAGTACTTCTATGGCGATAACAAAAAACAAACTATTTTTATTAATGAAGAAACATCTATCGATCATAATAACCCCTCATATAGTGGTGAATTCAATATCGACTTCAACGAATATACCAACCACGCTAACACCTGGTGTGTAAGTGATTTTTATTTTAGAAGATCATTCTATTTTGAAGATGATTTTTCAAACTTAATAAAAAAAACGCAGGCTAAAGTTGAGTTCCAACAAACGGTTGTTAAAAGCCGAGTGTTTCTAAACATGAATTTATACAACATACCTTGCCCAGAAAATAAATATCTTTCTTTTGACACCATTCATAATTACAATTTCAAAAAAAACAAAAGAAATTACGCCAACAAAAATATATACGATTTGATGAAAAAACAAATCCAAGATATTTTGTTTTTGGATATTGATAGCGACGTATCTTTATTTAATGATCTCACACTCAAAGAGTGGTGCCTGGGGTATATAATGGCGCTGAATGTTATAAAAAAACAGAATACGAACGATTTTTTAAAATTTGATAAAAAGTTTTTAGCGCAAGAGCTTCTTGATCTTGGCATTTCAGATCTGAAGAAATCCGAACATATAATCAATGAACTAAGTTTTTCATTGGGCAGCAAAGACTTACACGACACTCCTTTTATACAGTCCACTAGCGGTTGCGTCTATATTTTCAAACCGCTAACAGAGTTATTAGACCCAGTGAATGCTCTTATGTCTAAATTAGGTAGCATTAAAATTGATTCATCCCAAAAGGGCGAGGAGTTTGAAAAATTCACTCGAGACGCCTTAAACTCAAAAGGACTTAAATGTATACCTTATCACTCTAAAATATTAATAAATGGTAAAAAAGAAGATTATGAGTATGATGCGTTATTTTGTATTGACGATACCTTGTTTGTCATTGAATGTAAAAATACATTCGTATCTTTTAGTGATATGACTAAAGCCTATCGAATAAAAAAATTAATAGATAATGCCGTAATTCAATTAAACAGACTTAAAGAAGGCGTCTGCTTATTAAAAGGTAAGATTGAAAAATCTCTTGGCAGCTCGTTTAGTGAGGGTAAAATCATTACAATAGTTTTAAACTGCTCACCTATTAATTATGAAAAAATAAATGACACATACATAATCAGCAAAGCTTCATTATTAGATATACTGGGGAGAACCAAAAAAAATAAATTTAACGCCACTGATTTTATTAATGAATTAGAAAGAGAGTCAAACCATGAAGAAACGATCCAAAAAATAAAAGAAAAAGCTTATTTTTTTGCTCTTGATTCAGACTCAGGCATTGCATCCTCATATATGGACATTGAATAACGCATCCAGAAGAACAACGTTGTGCTCAGTAATGAGCACATGGCAACCAAAGAAAATATTTAAAGGAAAAAAATATTTAAAAACGCCGCCCGGCCAATAGAAAGGAATCATCTATCAAACCATTCGATTTATCCAGATATCATCTATCACGATCGGCCGTTATGCTGGCGCTATCAATGTGAGAGATGGAGCCCGAAGATGAGTGCGCATAATACGAATGAGAGTGCGGTTGGAAAATGTCCTTTTCATGAACAAAAAGAAGAAAAAAGCGTCCTGGCGCGCGGTGCTGGCGGCGGAACCAGTAACCGTGACTGGTGGCCCGAGCAGCTACGTGTCGATTTATTAAATCAGCATTCCCGCCGTTCCAACCCGCTTAATGAGCATTTCAACTATCGCGAAGAGTTTGCGAAGCTCGACTACCCTCAACTTAAAGCCGACCTTAAATCCCTGCTTAACGACTCGCAGGAGTGGTGGCCCGCCGACTGGGGCAGCTATATTGGCCTGTTTATCCGCATGGCCTGGCATAGCGCCGGGACTTACCGTACCGTCGACGGTCGCGGCGGCTCCGGACGTGGCCAGCAGCGCTTTGCTCCCCTTAATGCGTGGCCGGATAACGTCAGTCTGGATAAGGCGCGGCGTCTGCTATGGCCGGTAAAGCAAAAGTATGGCCAGAAGATATCCTGGGCCGATCTCTATATTCTGGCCGGGAACGTCGCGCTGGAAAACTCCGGCTTCCGGACTTTTGGCTTCGCTGCCGGGCGCGAAGATGTCTGGGAACCTGACCTCGATATCAACTGGGGGGAAGAGAAAGAGTGGCTGACGCACCGCCATCCTGAAAGCCTCGCCAATGCGCCATTAGGTGCCACCGAGATGGGGCTGATCTACGTCAATCCGGAAGGCCCGGAGGCCAGCGGTAACCCCGCATCGGCAGCACCCGCCATCCGCGCCACCTTTGGCAATATGGGGATGAACGATGAAGAGATCGTCGCGCTGATCGCCGGGGGACACACGCTGGGCAAAACCCACGGTGCCGGTGAGGCCAGCCACGTTGGCGTCGACCCGGAAGCGGCTCCGCTTGAATCCCAGGGACTGGGCTGGACGAGCAGCTACGGCAGCGGCTCAGGTGCAGACGCCATCACCTCCGGTCTGGAGGTCATCTGGACGCAGACGCCGACCCAGTGGAGCAACTACTTTTTCGAGAACCTGTTCAAATATGAATGGGTTCAAACCCACAGTCCGGCAGGTGCCATCCAGTTCGAGGCCCAGGATGCACAGGCATCCATCCCCGATCCTTTCGATGCGGATAAGAAGCGCAAGCCTACCATGCTGGTGACCGACTTGACGCTGCGCTTCGATCCGGAGTTCGAGAAAATCTCCAGGCGCTTCCTCCAGGATCCACAGTCGTTTAATGAAGCCTTTGCTCGCGCCTGGTTTAAGCTGACCCATCGTGATATGGGGCCAAAAGCGCGCTACCTTGGGCCTGAAGTGCCGAAAGAAGACCTGATCTGGCAGGACCCGCTGCCCGCCCCGGTTCACCAGCCTTCGCCGGGTGAGATTAACGATGTGAAGGCGCAGATTGCCCAGAGCGGGCTTTCAGTCAGTGAGCTGGTGTCGGTTGCCTGGGCTTCCGCCTCGACTTTTCGCGGCGGTGACAAGCGCGGCGGCGCGAACGGTGCGCGACTGGCGCTGGCACCACAAAAAGAGTGGCCGGTCAATGCCATCGCCAGCCGTGCTCTGCCGCAGTTACAGGCGATACAGCAGGCATCGGGAAAAATATCGTTAGCCGATACCCTGGTGCTGGCGGGCGTGGTCGGGATTGAGCAGGCAGCAGCGGCTGCGGGTGTCAGTATTGACGTTCCCTTTACCCCGGGCCGTGTCGATGCGCGCCAGGAGCAAACGGATATCGACTCTTTCGACCTGCTACAGCCGCTGGCAGATGGCTTCCGCAACTACCGACGCGTGACGGGCGGGCCATCCACCGAAACGCTGCTGATTGATAAGGCACAGCAGCTTACGCTGAGTACGCCGGAACTTACCGTGCTGGTTGGCGGGCTAAGGGTGCTGGGTACTAACTTTGATGGCGGCAAGCATGGCGTACTCACCGAACATGCGGGCGTACTGAGCAATGACTTTTTCGTCAACCTGCTCGATATGCGCACCGCCTGGCGTGCCGCCGATGACTCAGCCGAGCTGTTTGAAGGTTACGACCGCAAATCCGGCGAAGTCAGGTACAGCGCCACGCGCGCCGACCTGGTGTTCGGCTCTAATGCGATTCTGAGAGCCTCGGCAGAGGTTTATGCCTCTGCCGACGCCCAACAGAAATTTATCACTGATTTTGTCGCGGCATGGGGCAAAGTGATGGATCTCGACCGCTTCGATATACGCTAAACACATCCCCGGTAAGGACCACTTATCGGGGGTTTTCTTCACGCCGTATAGCCTGTTGATCGCCAGATCGCGCCGAATATCTCTTTTCTATTTCTCTCTAACCTTCCTTCTCTGCTTTTCAGACAGACCCCGCTCTACCTAAACGCAAATTATTCATGGGTGATAAAATTATTCTCAACGAGGTATAGCCTGTGCTATATCTTATAGCTATTGCTATTTAAGGCGTATTTTTAAGCACCCTGGGAGAAATTCATGTCATATTTGTATCGATTAAAAGGATGGCTTTGTGCCGCAGCCTTGGCCACGCTGTGCCTGAATCCCGCTCTGGCACAGGATAAGTTTAA
Organism: Erwinia tasmaniensis Et1/99; assembly: GCF_000026185.1. Classification (NCBI taxonomy): domain Bacteria; kingdom Pseudomonadati; phylum Pseudomonadota; class Gammaproteobacteria; order Enterobacterales; family Erwiniaceae; genus Erwinia; species Erwinia tasmaniensis. Next base: position 1,595,236 of record NC_010694.1, on the reverse strand, counting down.
GGTGATTACCACCTTTACCATCATTGCCGATATGGCGCAGAACGTTGCCGGAGATGCGGCAGAAGTCTCCTCAATTACCAAACCGGGTGCAGAGATCCATGAATATCAGCCCACCCCCGGCGATATTAAACGCGCCCAGGGTGCACAGCTGATCCTTGCCAACGGCCTTAGCCTGGAACTGTGGTTTAAGCGTTTTTACCAACACCTCTCCGGCGTGCCGGAAGTCGTGGTGTCTGACGGCGTTATCCCGATGGGCATCAGCGAAGGCCCTTACAGCGGTAAACCGAATCCTCATGCCTGGATGTCGCCGAAAAACGCGCTCATTTACGTGGATAATATTCGCGATGCGCTGGTGAAATACGATCCGGCCCATGCTGAAACCTATCGCCAAAATGCGGCGGCCTACAAAGAAAAAATCGCTGCTACTATCGCCCCGGTACAGCAGGCTCTGGCACAACTGCCGGCAGAAAAACGCTGGCTGGTTACCAGCGAAGGCGCATTCTCTTATCTGACGCGCGATTTCGGTTTACAGGAACTCTATTTGTGGCCCATCAATGCCGACCAGCAGGGCACACCACAGCAGGTGCGTAAAGTCATCGATAAAGTCAGGCAGTACAAGATCCCGGCCGTGTTCAGTGAAAGTACCGTATCCGATAAGGCCGCGCGTCAGGTTGCGCGTGAGACCGGAAGCCATTATGGCGGCGTGCTGTACGTTGATTCACTCAGCGCCGCAGACGGTCCGGTTCCGACCTATCTTGACCTGCTGCGCGTCACCAGTGAAACCGTGGTTCGCGGTATTCAACAGGGGTTAGCAAAGTGAGCATTCAATCCGTACAGCAGAATGGTATTAAGGTTGATAACCTCACGGTGACCTATCGCAACGGGCATACCGCCCTGCGCGACGCCTCATTGCAGATCCCCACCGCCAGCATTACTGCGCTACTGGGCATTAACGGTTCCGGAAAATCAACGCTGTTTAAGGCAATTATGGGCTTCGTACCACTTTCTGCCGGAACGATTACCCTGCTGGATCGTCCTTGCCACAAAGCGCTGAAAAACAACCTGGTATCCTATGTGCCGCAGTCTGAAGATGTCGACTGGTCGTTTCCGGTCCTCGTTGAGGACGTGGTGATGATGGGACGTTATGGTCATATGGGCATGATGCGCATCGCACGTGACGAAGACAAACGCCTGGTCGCCGCTGCACTGGAGCGGGTTGGTATGACCGATTTTCGTCATCGCCAGATCGGCGAACTTTCCGGCGGCCAGAAAAAGCGCGTGTTTCTCGCTCGCGCCATCGCACAGCGTGGTCAGGTGATCCTGCTGGATGAACCCTTTACCGGCGTCGACGTCAATACCGAGCAACAGATCGTCAACCTGCTGCACGAGCTGCGCGACGAGGGCCGCACCATGCTGGTCTCTACCCATAACCTGGCGTCCGTCAGGGATTATTGTGACCATACGGTTATCGTAAAAGGCACGGTGCTGGCCTGCGGCCCAACGGCCACAACCTTTACCCGCAGCAACCTGGAAAATGCCTTTAGCGGCGCATTGCGCGACCTGACGTTCAACGATGCAGAAGAGCTGCCTGCCCTTTCTCTCATTCAGGGAGCTCGCTGATGGCGTGGTTGGCCGAACCTTTTCACTATCAATATATGCTGAACGCGATGTGGGTTTCAGCGCTGGTTGGCGGCGTTTGCGCCTTCCTTTCCTGCTACCTGATGCTGAAGGGATGGTCATTGATCGGTGACGCGCTGTCGCATTCGATTGTCCCGGGCGTGGCCGGCGCCTATATGCTGGGGCTGCCTTTTGCTCTCGGGGCGTTTCTCTCCGGAGGCCTGGCTGCGGGCAGTATGCTGTTCCTTAATCAGCGTACGCGCCTGAAGGAGGATGCGATTATCGGCCTGATCTTCTCCTCCTTCTTTGGTATCGGGCTGTTTATGGTTTCCCTTAATCCCACGTCGGTCAATATTCAGACCATCGTGCTTGGCAATATTCTGGCCATTGCGCCAGAAGATATTCTTCAGCTCGCCATCATTGGCTTCACGTCGCTGCTGATATTACTGATTAAATGGAAAGATCTGATGGTGACCTTCTTTGATGAAAACCACGCCCGCTCGGTAGGTCTGAACCCAACGCGCCTGAAGCTGCTGTTTTTCACCCTGCTGGCGGCCTGCACCATTGCCGCCCTGCAAACCGTTGGCGCTTTCCTCGTTATCTGCCTGGTGGTCACCCCCGCCGCTACCGCTTTTCTCCTTACCGACCGATTCCCCTCACTACTGATGATTGCGGTGGCTATAGGCAGCGTAACCAGCTTCTTTGGGGCATGGATAAGCTACTACCTTGACGGCGCAACGGGCGGCATCATCGTGGTGGCGCAGACGCTGGTGTTTCTCACCACGTTCGTGCTGGCCCCTAAACACGGGCTACTGGCACGGCGCAGACGCGCCGCGCAGTCCTCACAGGAGGCAATATGAGCCTGACAGAACTGCTGCTGAGTCCGTTTCAGTTTGATTTTATGAATACAGCGCTGGCTATCTCGGTGATTGTCGCCATTCCCTGCGCCCTGCTCTCCAGCTTTATGGTGATTAAAGGCTGGTCGCTGATGGGCGACGCCATGAGTCATGCGGTCTTCCCCGGCGTGGTGCTGGCCTGGATACTCGGTATTCCTCTGGCTATTGGGGCATTCTGCGCCGGGCTGTTCTGCGCGCTGGCGACCGGCTATGTGAAGGAAAACAGCCGCATCAAGCAGGATACCGTGATGGGCATCATCTTCTCCGGGATGTTCGCCGCCGGTCTGGTTCTGTATATCGCGGTGAAACCCGAGGTGCATCTCGACCATATTCTGTTCGGCGATATGCTCGGTATCTCCACCAGCGATTTGCTGCAAAGTGCGGTGATTGCCAGCGTGATTGCACTTATCGTTGGCATGAAATGGCGCGATTTGGTGCTGCATGCTTTTGACGCCCAGCAGGCGAAAGCGTGCGGATTGAACACCACACTACTGCACTACGGCTTGCTAAGCATGATCGCACTGACCATCGTCGCTACGCTGAAGGCAGTGGGAATTGTGTTGTCAATCGCGCTGCTGATCGCTCCCGGGGCCATCGCCATTCTGTTAATGCGCACCTTCTCATCGGTAGTGATCTGCGCACTACTGCTGGCCGTCACGGTCTGCTTTAGCGGTACGTATCTGTCATTCTTCCTGGACAGCGCCCCCGGCCCAACCATCGTGGTGCTGTTCGCCCTGCTATTTATCGTGGCGTTTATGTATTCTCTGCGCCGCGAGCGCAGGATAGTGTTGAGCTGATAGCCGGGTGCGGCGTTGAAGGAACGGCCGTACCCGCTGATTTAGCTGCGATACCGGCCGGGAGGACAATCAAAAAAAACTGCGGCATACGGCACTTAACCTGAATCAGTAAACCCAGGATGAAATGCTTAGCAAATCATCAGGTTGCTGCAAACATCGGCAGTCAATGACCGGACGTCACATTTACCGTTGACACTTCCCCGCCAGATTATTATTATTCGCCCCGTTCACACGATTCCTCTGTAGTTCAGTCGGTAGAACGGCGGACTGTTAATCCGTATGTCACTGGTTCGAGTCCAGTCAGAGGAGCCAAATTAAAGAAACCAGATGCCTGACGGCGTCTGGTTTTTTGCTTTTTGTCAATTGGTTACCCCCTTCTTAAGATTCACCCTCGTTCAGTAAAAAACACTCAAAGCCATACCCTTTTTACTGGTAAGGGCTGTTTAGTGACGTTTTTACCCACAAACGGGGAGGCCGTTATGCCACTCACTGACACTAATGTAAAACGCCAAGCCCCTCGAAAAGGAATACAGGCTGATTGATGGCTTTGGTATGCCGTTCAGCAACAGATCATCCGCTATAGCCCGGGTTAAGACCTGTAAGGCTCCGTTCAAAAACCAGAAACCAAACATCGCCCACCACTGGAGCCTGAAGAAATACTTCATCCAATGGAAGGTATCGATACCTACAATTGAGTCTGGTTTGTGTTCAGAAGACGTTGTAGAGCTTCAGATGAGTCACAAGGAAGGAACAGTGTCCGTGATGCCGGTGCCCACAAGGCCAGGCATCTTAACCAGCGCAGGTTAATGCTCTAATGGTGGGCAGATTATCTTGATGCCAACCGGAGCAGGATGGTTGGGCTATTGGGGTTTGTTGAATGATTAGCTGATATATATTAACAGCCAGTACTCAATTTTTTAAGTACTGGCTCTCGGTATATTAAATCAAATTATTTTTTTTCACCTTGAATAGCAGTAGATCTTAGCGAAGCACCAATCACTCCCTCTATGATTTTTTCTTTTATCTTATCAACCTTATCTTGCTTCATAACATAAACATTTATTTTTTTGGCAAATGCTTCTAATTCTTTGCGTGTTTTAAATTTATTCGAGAGGATCTTATAACCAGCCTGCCTATCCTTACATTCTTTCAACTCATTTAATACTTCATTTGTAATTTGTTCTGGCAATGCTTTTATATCACCAGCGGCGGTTGTATTTTTAAAAACCTTCAGGGTGATAGTAAAATCTCCGCTTTCTATTTTTTTTATATCAGCGTCAGAAAGAGATTCAATTTCTTTCTGTAACTCAATAAAAACAGATGCTACGATTTTTCTCATATCCATATTATATACCTGACCTTTGAATAAACTCGCTAACAAATGAATTAATTTCATCAACTACATTAGAATAAGTCCCATTGCTATATCCATGTAAGGCTACAGGGATACCATCTTGTGGTGCTGATGCAAATATGGACTTATTCTCTCTGAAATAACATTGGAATGTTGGCATATTTAATCTTTTCGTCTGCTCTATATACTGCATCTGTGACGCAATAGGCATGCCAGAGTATATTTGTATCATAGTAAAAACAACACCTAATATTTTAGGATTGGAAGGTGATATGTTATTATCCATAGAAGCAAATTCATTAAACTCCCGAATTAACTGTTGCACGCTTCTTATTAAATAATCAATCCCAAGCGTTGATAAATAGTCCGGTTTTGCCGGAATTAATATCTGGTCAGATGCTATAAGCGCATTTTTTGTAACGATATTAAAGTTCGGTGGACAGTCAATTAAAACCACGTCGTAATTAAGTGATGCAAAATCCTTAATGGAATCGCGCAACCTTCCATGTATTTTCAAATAATTTAATTTCGCCTGATTAAGATTAGCACCACCCAATAATGTCGCTAATTCAAGATCTACATTAATAAGCCCCAAATGAGAACTAATGAGATCTACACATCCTTTTGACCCCATCTGTGCAAGCCAGTTGTTAACATTATAAGGTTTACAGACTAATTGAGATAAACCTATAGGTGGGAAACCCTGACTTATCTTGTCAAAATAATTCTTTATTGTGTGGGCATTTTTTATTGATTCATCCCAATAATCGGGCGATATGAAAGAAAAGGTCAGGCTGGCTTGCGCATCCATATCTAAGACCAATACTCGCTTGCCTCTTTTTCCTAACTCGGCAGCAAGGTTAGCTGTAACAGTCGTTTTACCTACGCCGCCTTTATAGTTTATAACCGAAATTATTTTCATAAAAACAATATCCCTTTGATTGAATCACATAATAAACGAACCATTAATTGTAGATGACCTAAAATAAAAAACTATACCTTATGTCAAGTTTTACAAAAAAAACAGAACAATAACCTAATACCACAGCATTAAATTCAGCGTTTATGCTAGTGATCGTTGACGATAATACAAGAATGAAAACTCCGTCGAAGTGGGTCATGCCCTGCCCACGTCGCTAACGGCTTCGCTGGAAAGAAAGATAAAACAATATGTTAATTGCAGACCGACATGCCTTATCGATGATCACCTTTGCCTGTAAAAATACCGCAGCAGGTCAGGTCGAATAATGAAAGGTTAGCGATTATCTTAATGGAAATCGCCGGGGCATTGCTATCGTCGCGAGGAAAAATACAGTTGCCTCCCTGGTGGTACGACCCACGGAGGCAACCCTCACATCAAGGATAATGCCACAGTGATGTAACATGACGCGGCATCATAAATTAATCAACAGAACCAGCCCTGACCGTTTGACAGAATTTCTTTACTGAAAATACTCCTGAATCTGTATTTATTTCAGCTCCGGCCAGTAACCTTTATTGGCTTCAATCAGATCATCAAGGATAGCCCTGGCAACAGAAGCGCTTGGCACCGTTTTAGAAAGCGTTATCGCCTGCCAGAGCTTCAGGTAGGAGCGCTCTACCCACGCATCGACCACCAGCTTCTCCACCGCCACCTGCTGGCTCATTAACCCTTTCTGGAACTGGGGGATGTTTCCCACCACCAGTGGCTCAGGCCCTTTTTTACCCACCAGGCACGGAATTTCCACCATCGCCTCCGGATCAAAATTATTGATAGCCCCGTTGTTTGGCACAATCAACAGCATGCGCGCCTGGGTATTAAAGGCAATCGCCATGGCCAGATCAACGATATACGAAGCATGCTCATCAATTTCCAACTCACCGGCAGAGGACTCCCCCGCCTGGATAATGGCGTTACAGGAGCCAAACACATGTTTCTCACGGTGCTCCATCACCTCATTCGCCCGGGTGTGCTGCGGGTTAGCATGTGCCACCACATAATCCGGAAACAGGTAGTATTTCAGATAGGTGTTCGGGAAAGTGTCCGGATCCAGCGCCCAGACATCTTTAGCCTTAGCAAACGTATCGTTCCAGCTGGCTTCCACCTGCTCGTCGTTACTCGGCGGCACATAGCCAAACTTAGCCACATGCTCACGAATTTTTGGCATTAAATCGTTGCCGTCTACATCTTCAATCGACGTCCACCAGCCGAAGTGGTTTAGCCCGTAGTAGCGCACGCGCATCTGCTGGCGATCTTTCAACCCGGCGATCTGCGCCATTCGGCTTTCGATACCAATCGGCATATCACAGATATTGAGGATTTTTGCCGCAGGCCGCAGGCGGCGTGTCGCCTCAGCCACGATGGCCGCCGGGTTGGAGTAGTTCAGCATCCACGCGTTCGGTGAGTATTTCTCCATATAGTCGACAATTTCTAATACGCCACCGATGGAACGCATCCCGTAAGAAATGCCCCCCGGACCACAGGTTTCTTGCCCGACTACCCCGTGTTTCAGCGGGATTTTCTCATCCTTTTCACGCATCGGATATTTCCCGACACGAATATGGGCCATGACAAAATCAACATCGCTAAAAGCCGTTTCCGGGTCAGTGGTATAGCTAAACGCAATGTCCGGGGACTGCTCTTTAAGGATAATTTTACAGGCTTCAGCAATCGTCTCCTGGCGGGCACTATCATTATCATAAAACTTGATGGCTCGCAGCGGGAAACGATGTTGATTTGCCAGTAACATCAGTACGATGCCGGGCGTGAAGGTGCTGCCGCCACCGGCTACCACTATCGAAAATTTTTTCATTATACTGCCTCCGTCAGGGGTGTGTGCTTGATTGAAGATGTCTCTTTCATCAGGGTCTCCATCTGATCCCGTACCTGGGGAACGTGCAGACCGACGATAATCTGGATACCCTTACCGCGGCGAACCACGCCGTGAGCGCCCAGGGCTTTAAAAGCGTCATCAGCCTGGCATGCCGCCATATTGACCAGCTCGATACGCAGGCGGGTCGCACAATTATTGAGGTTTTCGATATTTCCGCCGCCGCCCAGCGCCTGCAGGAAGCCCGAAGCCTGGCATCGCTGCGCGACAGGCGTTATCGTCGCGCTGCTCTGCTGGCGTGCAGCCTTATAATCGGCTTTGCTGTAAAGTTTTATTTCGCTGTTTTCGCGTCCCGGCGTTTTAAGCCCTAAACGCAGGATAATGGCGCGAAAAACCACGAAGTAGATAACGGTAAAGGAAAGGCCGATGCCGATTTGCGTAAACATCATTGAACGATGATTATGGAACATCGGGATCCAGTTTTGCGGCAGGAACTGATCCAGCAATCCCCCCCCCATATTGCCCACCACACCGCACATATACATCAGCGTTGCCATCGTCGCGGCAAGCAGTGCATGGATAACAAACAGCAGCGGTGAAATAAACAGGAAGGTAAATTCCAGCGGTTCAGTAATGCCCACTAAAACCGCCGTCAGCGTGGCGGGGATCAGCAATCCGGCAACTTTGGTACGGTTTTCCGGCGCAGCGGTAAACCAGAACGCCAGAGCGATACCGACAGAGCCGAATATTTTGGCGTTACCGTGTAAGGCAAATCCTCCTTCCGGGAACAGCGTTTTTAGCGGCTCAGTACTCTGGCTGAATTCCTGCAGATGCTGCGCCCAGTACATCTGGATCCCCCCTTCAACCACTGCCGGTCCAAAAATAAATGGTCCATAGATAAAATGGTGTAAGCCGGTAGTAATAAGGATCCGCTCAAGGAAGGTATATATCCAAACCCCGAGCGCTCCAGCACCGCGCAGAAACACTTGCAGTGATTCAATCCCTCCCTGCACTTTCGGCCAGCCGAACAGGGTCAGCCAGGCTAAGGGGATCATCGCCAGAAAAGCGATAATCACCACAAAAGAACTGCCTTGAAATATTCCCAAACATGCCGGTAGAGGTTTATCGAAATAACGGTTATGGATTGCCGTCACCACGCCGGAAATCACCATGGCACCAATAATGCTGGTATCAAGGGTTTTGATCCCGGCAATCAGGGTGAGCCCGCTACCGGCTACCGCATCTTGCGCAAAGTTGACGGCAAAAAAATGTCCCCAGGTGCTGCCCATCGCATTAATTAAATAGTTCCAGGTGAGAAAGCTAACCAGCACCGCCATACAGGCGCGACCCTGTGCCTGTTTAGCCAGACCAATCGGTAAACCGATGGCAAAAATCAGCGGCATATTGCGAAACACCGTCCAGCCTCCCTCTTCGACAATATGCACAATCTGGGCGAACAGGCTATCTGGCGCAGTTAAAGACTCCCCGACAAACATCGGGTTACTTAACATGATGGCGATACCGACAACGATACCGGCAAAAGGGAAGAGCAGAACCGGGGTGAACATCGCCCCACCAAAACGCTGAATTTGGCTGAACATTTTTTCATCCTCGCTGACAACCCATCAGGTGTCTTGATATTATTTTTAAGCTGGTCTGAAAACGAGCATAGAAAGCGAGTTAAGATGACTCCTGGTTTATCGCGCTAAACCGTGATGTTACTCATGGTTTAATTTTCACGAAGTTGTCTGGTTCACGCTATATTTCTATACATCCTTGCCGTCACCTCAATGTTCAATCAATAAATTTATGGCTAACTAACTCATTTCATTAGCCTGATTTAATGAAATGCGGGTGAATATAATCACTACAGAGGTCTGCTTATGATCTACAAATCTGTTGCCGATCGATTACGCCTTCGCCTTAATTCCGCTGATTGTGCGATTGGCAGCCCGCTACCCGCTGAAAAACGGCTGGCTGAAGAGTATGAGGTTTCCAGAATGACTATCCGCAAGGCTATGGATTTACTTATCGCCAGAGGATTAGTGGTACGTCGCCACGGAAGCGGCAATTACGTGGCGCAAAAAGATATACATCACGAAACCCGCCATCTGACGGGATTTAGCGAGATAATGCTCAATCAGGGTAAGACCGTGGTCAGCGAGGTGCTGGAGTTTAAGCTGATGCTTGCACCACCCGCTATTGCCAGCAAGCTACGCATCAGGCTTGATGAACGCATCTGGTATTCCCGCCGGGTGCGTTATGTCGATGCCAAGCCATTAATGGTAGAAGACAGTTATATGCCGCTAAAACTGTTTCGCAACTTATCCTTGTCACATCTTGAAGGGTCTAAATTCGCCTATATTGAAAACGAATGTCGCATCACCGTTAGCGGTAACTATGAAAGCCTGACGCCGGTGCTGGCAGACAGAAATATGGCGCTGCTGCTGAACATTGCTGAACATACGCCGATCCTGTGCATTACCGCGCTGTCGTACTGTGACAGCGGGGATTATGTCAATTACTCGGTGATGTTTCGCAACGCCCGTGAATACCAGGTGGACTATCATTTGCGCCGTGAATACCCGTAACGGGCACCCGCCTGTCTTAACCCGTCGAAGGTAAGAAAGTTCAGTTCAACAATAAGCCGATGAGAAAATGACACCATTTGAACTACGCTATCGGACTGCACTAATCCGCCACTGCAAAGGTATACTGCCCTCGATAAAGACAATGATAACCATTATCATGAAATCCGACTTTTTATTGCGGGAGTGAATATGCAGCCAGCAACACCTGAACGTTTAACCACTGATTGTTGCATTGTCGGGGGCGGCCCGGCGGGATTAATGCTCGGCTATCTGCTGGCCAGGGCTGGCGTGCAGGTCATCGTGATTGAAAAATACGGTGATTTCCTGCGCGACTTCCGTGGCGATACTATCCATCCCTCTACGCTCCAGGTCATGCACCATCTTGGCTTACTGGAAGAGCTGCTTAGCCTGCCTCATCAGCGACTTGCGCGTCTGCAGGCGGAGATAGCGGGCGAGGAAGTCACTTTGGCTGACTTCTCGCGCCTGCCGGTAAAGTGCCGTTTTATGGCATTTATGCCGCAGTGGGATTTTTTAAACTTTCTGAGTACCAAGGCGTCTGCCCTGCCCACTTTCACACTGCGCCAGTCAACGGCCCTAAGTGACTTATTATATAAAGGCGATACGGTCTGTGGCGTGCGCGCTACCAGTGCCAACGGTTCCTGTGAGATCAGGGCAAAGCTGGTGGTAGGCTGCGATGGACGCCATTCAAAGGTACGCCAGCAGGCCGGACTGACAGGGCAATCCTTTGGTTCCCCTCGCGATGTTTTATGGTTTCAGCTGGACAAATGCGCCGATGACCCGGAGTGGAATACGGGCCACAAAGGGCCGAAGCAGAACTTTATCATGCTCGATCGCGGGAGCTTCTGGCAGTGCGGCTATTCTATTGATAAAGGGCAGTTTGCCGCAATAAAAGAGGCGGGTATCGATGGTTTCAGGCAGCAGGTCGCCGCGGTAGCCCCCTTCCCGCTGGCGCGTCTGCGGCCACTGACAGAATGGGATCAGGTCAGGCTGCTGGATATCCGTATCGACCGACTCGACCAGTGGATGAAACCCGGCGTGCTGTGTATTGGTGATGCCGCCCACGCCATGTCGCCAATTGGTGGAGTAGGCGTTAACCTGGCTATCCAGGATGCCGTTGCCAGCGCCAACTATCTGGCTGACGCACTACGAAAAGGCGAGGTCAGCCCGCGTCTGTTGAAAAAAGTGCAGCAGCGCCGTCAGTTCCCGACTCGCGCAACCCAGTTTATTCAGATAAAAATGAGCGGTAAAAAACGTAGCGATGACCAACCCAGCCCGCTGCCGCGCATCATCAAACGTTTTCCCTTCCTACCCTGGGTTTTTGGCTGGATTATTGGTCTCGGCTTTCGGCGCGAAAAGCCGCGCCGCTTCATGACTGACCGATAAACATGTCCACCGGAACACGGAAAAATCTTGCCAGTCCCTTGATCTGTGACACGTTCATGGCGCGTTTGCCGTTGATGATGTCAGAGATAACGCTCTGCGTGGCAATATGTTGCAGATCAACCTGGCGGATGCCGCGCTCTTTCATCAATACGGATAGCGCCTCACCGGGAGACACATCGGGCATCCGTAGATGCTTCATCTCATATTCGTGTACACGGTCAGCCACCCGTTCAGCACACTGGGCAGCAAAATGCTCAACGTCTGTGGCACAGGCGTACAGGGCATCAATCAATGCCATTCGCCCCTGCAAATCGCCGTCATTTTCGACTGGGTTAGTGCAGGAGCGCAGCAGGAGCGACAAGGCCTCCAGTTGGCCTGCCGTGGTTTGTAGCAGCAGTGGCAGGCTGGCGATAAGCCCCTCCAGCTGGAGTGTATTCGGCGACAATCTTTCCATCATTCACCTCTTCGCTTTGGTTTGATCGCGCCACCATTTGTCGTAATCGGCATGTGAACAAACCTGTTTAATGTACAAAGTCCCTGACCTGGTGTTAATCCATGTCACTAAACGGCACTGATTTTTATGAATATCAAATACGCAGATATCCAGCGGCCCCTTACGACTCTCTGTCTTAAGTCGCGCGCAGGCTATAAAGTCCAGATCCCAGCCTGAAACCTGTAACCAGTGCGTCTGCAGCTGTGAAAAAGAATTAAAACGCAGCGTCGGTGTATTGAACACGCTAAGCCATAGCTTCAAACCAACCCGCCACTGCGCGTGTTTTTGCATAGCCTCTGTAACAGCCTTTGCCGTGATGACTCGCATGTTGCGCCCCTATATTATCGCAAATTACGATATTGGCAATCTGAAAATCTTTCTCCATGAACTGCAGGTTAAAGACAATGGATTTCTGCCGTGATGCAGAAACTGTCATCAGATTAAGCGAGATGAGTGACAAAAGCAGAACGAGGGACTCACGATGGGTAACGGTGCGCAAAATGAGCCACAGGTGGAATCAGCCTCTCATTTTTCAGTGTAAAGGTGCCGGGCTCCGTCAACGCCCAGGCATAAATACAACTTCCTTAAGAAGAATGATAATATTTATCATCAACTGACTGACCGGGATATCCTCACCATGACCGCCATTTCAACGCTTAAAACGCTACCCACCCTGCTGATTTTCGCCCTGCCAACACTGGGTTTTGCCACCACCTACCCACTGACCGTCACCGATATGGATGGACAGAAAGTGGAGTTCAGGCAGGAACCTCAGCGCGTGATCCTGCAAGACGGCCGTGACATTCTCAGTCTCGCCTTACTGGATCGCGACAATCCTTTCCGCCGCGTCGTCGCCTGGAATAATTTGATGAAGAAGCAGGATAACGGCAGCTGGAATATGCTGCACACGCGCTGGCCGCAATCCGACAAAATTCTGGATATGGGTTTCTCTGACCAGGGAGAAGTCAATCTGGAAACGGTGATTGCCAAACGTCCTGATGTGATGATTGCGCAACTGCGTGCTAAGCCTGCCCTACAGCAAAGCGGCGTTCTGGCCCAGCTCAGTACCCTTAATATCCCGGTGCTGTTTGTCGACACGGAACTGCACCCGGTGCAAAATACCGCGGCGAGCATTACGCTGCTCGGCCAGGTTCTGGATCAGGAAGAAAATGCCAAAGCTTATACCGACTGGTATCAGCAGAAGCTGAATTCGCTGCAAACCACTGTAAAAGATGTTTCGCCAAAGCCGACCGTGTTTGTTGAGCCGATTGCAGGTATCAGCGGCGGCGGTGAAGGCTGCTGCTTTACCCATGGTCACAATGGCTGGGGTGGGCTGGTGGAGGCCACCGGTGCTAAAAATATCGGTTCCGAACTGCTGCCCGGCACCAGTGGCACCATTGCGGTAGAAAAGGTCATCGCCCTCAATCCCGACTACTACGTCATGAGTGGATCTAAGCGCGGCGGTAAAGGCAGTCACGTTATCCCTTTGGGTTATAACACCGATATCGCCGAGATCAAGGCAACCTTTGACCAGCTGCGTGCCCGTACCGGAGTAAAAGATATACCGGCAGTAAAAGCAGGCAAAGTTGCAGCGGTCTATCACCACTTTTACAACCATCCGTACAACATCATCGGTATGGAGATGTTGGCAAAAGACTTTTACCCCGGACAGTTTACGCAACTCAACCCAACTGCCGATTACCACACCCTTATCCGCACCTTTACCAGGCTGCCGGACGAACCGATAAATATCGAATATCATCCCCAGTAACGCTGCACATATTCCAACGTCAGTCGATCGCGCCGGCCTCCGGCGCGATCCTCCCCCTATCCTTCGCCTAACCTGATACGGCGATGGCTGATGCGGTCAACAAGCGCCTCATCGTGGCTGACAATCAGCAGCGCACAGTTTTGCTCCGCCACCACTTCGACCATCAGCTCGATGGTCTGCCGCTGGGTGAGCAGATCGAGTCTGGAGGTCGGCTCGTCGGCAAACAAAAATACCGGATCGAGTAACAGCACGCGCAGCAGCGCAAAACGTTGCAGTTCGCCGCCAGAGATCTCCGGCGGATAACGGTCGAGCAGCTGCGGGGAAAGTTTTAGCCGATCCATCAGCTGCGCGATGCGCTGCCCGTTAAGCCGATGACGGCGTACAACATCCTCCAGCGTCCGGCGAACCGTAACCCGGGGCGCAAAGGCCGAAGGGGGATCCTGAAAGATTTTCTGGTATCTGACCCCCGCCAGCTCGCGGTCACGCGTCACGGTACCGCCGTCGGCGGCCAGCAGCCCCAGTAAAATATCGCCAAAGCTACTCTTGCCACAGCCGCTTGGCCCGGTAACGCCGATCACCTCCCCGGCATGTACGCGCAGCGACTGGCGGCTGAACAGCGGGCGTCCACCACGGCTTATACTAAGATCCTGGGCTTCCAGTACCACCCGCCGATCGTGTTCAGCAGGTTCACGCAGCGGCCAACGTGACGGGTCAGCGTCAAGCAGTGCCTGGGTGTAGGGATGCTGCGGCCGCGTCAGTACCTGCTGTGCGCTACCGCGCTCGACAATTTCACCGCGCCGCATCACGGCCACTTCTCCACCCATCTTCCGCGCCAGCTCTATATCATGGGTGATCGTCAACAGCCCGCCGCCGGCCTGCACCTCACGTAACAGCAGATCTATCACCTCATCGCGGCGCGCCACGTCAAGCCCTTTTGTCGGCTCGTCGGCAACCATAATGTGAGCGCCACCGGCACGGGCAGCGGCGAACGCCACGCGCTGGGCCATTCCGCCCGACAGCGCCTGCGGCAGCTTATCGGCAGCATCAGCCACTCCCAGCGCATGTAGATCGCTTATGGCACGCGCACGCGCATCCGATACGGTCATCGCGCGCAAAAATCGATAACCTTCCGCCACCTGGTCGCCCGCACGCATAATGGGGTCAAGCGCCAGCCACGGCTCCTGCGGTAACATCCCCAGCGTATGTCCCCACAGGGCGCGTGCCGGGCGGCTGGCCAGATCGTGACGCTGACCGTCAAAAATCAGCGTTCCACTGGCCTGTAATCCATCGGGTAACGTACCTGTCACTGCCTGAGCCAGCAGGCTTTTGCCCGATCCGGACTCGCCCAGCAGGGTAAAAGGCTGACCGGCTTGCAAAGTGAACGACAGCCGCTGCACGGAGAGATCCCCGCCGTTTACCGCCGCATCTTCGATATTCATCAGGATCATGATTTTTCCCTCCCGGCCAGCAGTAGCAGACTTAACACCAGTAAAAACACCACCACTACCGGTTGCAGCAGGGCATAGGGTGCTTCCTCGTAGTAGGGGAGCAGCTCGGTCATCATCAGCCCCAGCTCAGGCGTGGGAGGACGTACGCCAACGCTAACAAAACCGAGTGCGGCAATCGCCATAATGGCGCTGGCTGCACCAAATGCGGCCACGGTCAGCACCACCGGGGCCATCTCTGGCCACAAATGACGGCGGAAAATAAGCCATGGGCCAAAGCCCAAAAGACGCGAGGCCTGCACCGCCGGAGACATCAATAGCGGTCGGGCAATGGCGCGACTAAGGCGGAAATACTCCACCCAGAGCAGCAGCGAAATGCCGACATACAGCATCAGGGCTGAGTCCGGCACCAGCGCGGTTAACAGTAAAACCAGCAGCAGCCCCGGCAACGCAAGAAAAGCGTCTGCCAACAGCGAGACGCCGCGGTCGACCACGCCACCGCGCCATGCGGCCAGTACGCCAAGAAAAATGCCGGGGATCAGCGCACTCAACACGCTAACCAGCGCCAGCCCAAGCGACAAACGGATCGCCGCCGTGAGGCGTGCAAACAGCGAGCGTCCGAGATGGTCATAGCCCAGCGGAGCGTCCAGACTAGGCCACTGCAACGCCAGCATCAGCTGCTGACGCAGAGGATCCTGCGGCCACAATAATGGCAGAACAAAGGCAAATATCCCCAACAGCAGCAGCAACATTGTCCCAACACGCTGTGCCAGCGAGAGGCGGCGGAATAGGTTATTTATCATGGTTATGCCTCCGTGGATCGAGCCAGTAGCACAGCCCGTCGCTCAGCGCGTTGAGCAGCACAAACAACAGCCCCATGATCAGCGCAGTTCCCTGGATCACAGGAACATCACGCGCAAATATGGCATGCACCAGCGCATGACCAATTCCCGGCCAGGCAAACAGGGTTTCCACCACAATCACCCCTTCAATCAGATAGATAAACTGCACGCTCAGGTAAGTGACCAGCGGCACGCTGGCATTGCGCAGCCCGTGACGCCAGAACAACGTCCGTTCATTCAGACCTTTGCTGCGCCCGAAGTGGTACCAGTCGGAGTCGGTAACCTGGCGCATCGCATTGCGCGCAACCCGGGAAGATACCGCCGCCAGCCCAAGCGCTAATGTCAGTGCCGGTAGCAGCAGATGTTCAGCATCACCGTAGCCCGCCGCAGGCAGAAAACCGAGTCCGAGGGCAAAAACCAGCACCAGGATCAGCCCCAGTACAAAATGCGGCAGCGCACGCAGCGCGGTGGAGATCGCCAGCAGCATCCGGTCGAGTTTTCCGCCGGGGAACAGCCCGGCGATCAGGCCCAACGGAGGCCCAAGCAGCAGGGATAATAGTAGCGCCGCCGCCGCCAGCAGCAGGGACTGACCCAGCTGATGGCCGATCTCCTGCATCACCGGCGCGCCGGAAACCAGTGAGTTGCCGGGATTAAAGCGCAGCAGTTCGATAAACCAGTCCGCCAACGCTTGCCAGGCTGGACGATCCAGCCCCAGCTCCTGCTGCACCGCGCTGGCCGCAGCCGCATCCACATGGTCATAACCATAGCGTCCGGCGGCAATGCGATAAGCACTGTCTCCGGGCAACGATCGCATCATGACAAAGGTCAGTCCGCCCACCAGCAGCGCCACCAGCCCAGCCTGCAGCAGGCGGTAGCCCAACATGCGCATCATTCAGCCCACCTCATTTTTTCCAATCCGAAACTGCGCTCGAAAGGATCAAGAACGGCACCACTCAGACGGTGCGAAACGGCGGCACTCTGCTGATACCACGCCACAGGAATAGTGGGCAGCTCGCTTTGCAGGATCCGCGTCAACTGTTCACGCTGTTTTTGGCCATCAGCCGGATCGCTACCCGTGACCAGTCCGGCTAAGGTCTGATTGAAGGTTGCGTCTGACCAGTTCATCGCCCCCCAGTCTCCGCCCTGAGGCGCATAGTCCTGTAACAGCGTGCCGAGTGGATCGGGCGTCAGTGCAAAATTGCGCGCAACCAGCGCCAGCTCCAGCGAGCCATCGTGATGTTTAGCGGCGATCTCGCCAGAGTTGGTCGAATTGATCGCTACCTTAACGCCAATATCGCGCAGCTGTTGCTGGATGGCGGCCGCTATCAGCGGCAGCTCCGGGCGATCGGGATAGGTCGTGAGCGTCAGGGAAAACGGCTGGCCGTTACGTTGCAGCGTACCATCCGCCCCTGGTTTCCAGCCGAGTTCGGCCAGCAGGGCCTGTGCCTGGGGCACATTATGGCCCAGCGGCGTCAGGCTGGGATTGTGCCACTGCGCGACGGAAGGCGGAAACAGCCGATCGGCAGCCGCCTGATAGCGGAGAATGGCGCGGGCAATGCCCTCGCGATCCAACGCCATACTCAACGCCTGACGCGCGCGTACGTCATTCAGCAGCGGGTAACCGGCATTGACCTTCAACAGCACGGTACGCGGAATGGCGATCGCCAGCAGCTGTACTTTTGCATTTTTTTTCAGACGACTACGGCTGGCCGGGTCAAGATTCAGCACCAGATCGGCATCACCACTCTCTGCCAGTAACGCCCGGGTTTCCGCACGCCCAACGGCCATATAACTGGCCTGTTCGATAGACGGAGCGCTGCCCCAATAGTCATGGAAGCGCGCAACGGTCAGTTTTTGCGGCGGCTGGAACGAGGTAAGGCGATACGGCCCGGTACCGATGACCTGTACCACTTTATGTGCATCATCATAGGAGGCTGGAGCCAGTATCTGCGCGCGGTTTTCCGCCAGCATACTCAGCAAAGGGGTAAAAGGCTGTTTAAGCTCAATCAGTACCTGCTGATTTTCAGCACGAATTGCCGCGATCGGCGCTTTATCTAACAGTCCGGGCTTGCTGCGCGCTACGTCCAGCGCATTGACCACGCTTTGCGCCGTCAGCGGGCTTCCGTCATGATACATAACGCCGGAACGCAGGTTGAAGCGCCACAGCAGACCATCGGCGGATACCGACCAGCTGCTGGCCAGACCTGGCAGCGGTTGCCCGGCGCTGTCAGCATTGACCAGCGTTTCGACGATCGACATTTTCAGGAAAATATCCCCGGACAGGGTGGGATCGCTGCCTTTAATTTCAAACGGGGCAACCAGCGCGGCAATGCGCTCGGGGGCTGCGCTGGCGGGGCCGTTGACGACGGCGAGCATCAGAGTCAGCAGCGGCAAGAGTGCAAATTTGTACATCAGATTATTTATCCTTTCTCCAGAGACATGGAACCATGCAGGCCAGGCCCACACGGCGGATAATAACCGTTACTTTATAACATTACAATTAGCAATCTTCGCTTACAAACCTTCACGATAACTCCTGAAACGATCCGGCGAACGCAAACATGTCGCGTGCGTCTTGATTGTCTGGATTAACATCGAAAAGGCCATTTGGCCTTCAGCCGGGCGTATTATCTGCCATACTTTGTCCCTGCTCTCCAGCCAGCGGCTGGAACATCCTTCACAGCGAGAGGCTAACGATGAATACTGAACTCAGCCCATCTCCGGCCTACTTCCAGCGACATGACATTCTGTTGCAGCAACGATCTACGGTACAGTCAGCCGACGTTATTCAGCAGCTTAACCGGGCACTCTTAGCCGGAGAGAGGGTGAGCGCCGCATTTTACGACCTGACGGTGTTAAAACTGCTGCAACAGCGTAAAACGCTGCCGCTGCTTACGCCGGAGGCCGATGAAGAGATTTCGCGGTTTATTCACCAGCTGAAGCCTTTGCTGGCTGGAGAACCGCATGATTCCACTCAATTCGCCCGGTTGCAGCACGAGATAGCGACATCCGTTCAGCATTTTCCCTGGCAGCAGGCCAACCTCTCGCTGGTGCAATATAAGTTCTTTTTGCGCACCTATCTGCGTTGGCGCAAAACGCTGGCCGCACTGTATGGCACCGACGATAATCAGCGGGTATTTATCCAGTTGGAGAAAGTGTTAAAAAAATCCGGTTGCCGGGTCGCTTTACTGGGCGATGCCCAGCAGCTTTACCAGCTATTGGCCGAGCTACTGGTGAACTGTCGCCAAAAAGAGGCAGAAAGCACCGCCAATCAATCCCTGCTGACAAACTATATTGCGGCGGCTGATATCGCCACACGCGGCATTATCGCCTTCGCGGCGACTGCCGAAGCGCTGTTGCGGGACAACCCTCTGCCCACCGCGGCACAGCTGGAAAAAGGGATCAAACAACATCACCTCAGCGTGATTGAACGCACCCATCCGTGGTTTAATACCCTGTAAAAAGCCTGTTTGTAAACCGCTGCGTCTGGCGCTACTCTGGCTGCGATATTACAGCAAGACAACGGATATTGAGTGGTTATGTCAAACCCTGCCAAACGTAAAAACGATCCCGAAGGGCTGAAGAAGCGTATTCTTGCCAGTGCGCTAACGACCTTTGCCGAGTTCGGCCTGACGGGGGCCAGAATGGAACAAATAGCGACAAACGCACAGACCACTAAACGCATGGTGGTCTATCACTTTACAAATAAAGAGCGGCTTTACGTGGCGGTGCTGCACGTGGTTTACCAGGAAATGCGCCAGCATGAAGCCGGGTTAAATCTGGCGTCCCTTACGCCTTCACAGGCCATTGCCCGCCTGGCGGAAGCCAGTTTTGACTATCACATCAGCCACCCTGATTTTATACGCCTGGTCTGTTGTGAAAATCTGATGGGTGGCCGATATATCAGCCAGTCAGAGACCATAAAAACGCTCAACCACAGTGCGCTGAAAGTGCTGGATGCGGTGCTCGATCGCGGCAAGCAGAGCGGTGAATTTGACCCGACGCTGGATGCCGTCGACGTACACCGCCTGATCAGCAGTATCTGCACCCACAACGTGGCGAATCGCTATACCTTCCATACTCTGTTCGGCGCGAACGAAAGCGAACGGCAGACCCTTGCGCGCAACCGACGGCTGGTGGTCGATGCCACCCTGCGTTACGTGCGCCCCTCTGATAAAACTGTACAAAAAAACAAATAAAGTACAGCTTTCACCTCCGGCTTCAGGGCAAAAATCGGATTTTTCGTCTACGCTTAACGCTTGCTTTTAAACGTTAAGCCTTAACCTTTGATCTGGCTACTTTCATCCTGTACAGGAGCTGTCGATGACAACTAACACGTCCGGCTATCCACGCCGCCAGCCGCAACTCTCACCACAGGAAACCCGTTTATGGAACTGGGCACAGAATGCAACGCTGGCTGAAAAAAGTCAGCAGGTGCGCCCTGCCAGCGAAAAAGAGTTGCAAGCCCTGTTACAACACTGCCGTGGTCAGGTTCGACTGACGGGGAGCAAAATGTCTCCCGGACGAATGCTGTCGGTAAGCAAAAGGGAAGATCTGCTGATTGATATGTCTGCGCTGCGCGGTTTTATCAGCAGCGACGAACACAGCGCGACCTTTGCCGCCGGTACTCAGCTAAACGAGGTTTATCGGGTGCTGAATGAGATGGGGCGCATCCTTCCCGCTTCGCCGGGCGTTATTGATGAACAAACCCTGGCCGGCGCGCTGGCAACCGGCACGCACGGCCAGGGGCTTGGTCAAAGCTCAATCGGGGATGAGGCGCTAAGCTTCCGCATGGTACTGGCAGACGGCAGCGTTCGCACCTTTGACCGTCAGCATCCGTGGTTTCATGCCGTGCAGGTGAGCCTGGGGTGCCTGGGCGTGATCACCGAAGTGACGCTGCGCACCCGGCCAGCGGAAGTCTATACCTGCTTCAAGCACGCCGTCAGCGCCGATACGTTGGAGAACGACCTGCTGAAGTGGAATCGCGACGCTGCGTTAAGCAAAGCCTGGTGGTTCCCCGGTGAGGATCAGGTACACCTCTGGTCGGCACACGTGGCAACCGATGCGGAACGGGCACGGTACCGGGACAATCAGCATGAGCTGGTGGTGCAGGAGCAGACAAGCGATGCCATGAATCAGACGATCGACCAGACGCTGAAAGAGATGCATAGCGATACTCAAATCACAGACAAGAACGGCAAACCGTTTCGGACCGTGACCCGCTTTAAAGACTTCTCAGACGTGACGGGCAACGTTTATCAGGTATTCTGTCGCGGTATCGCCACGCCACAAATTAACGTGGAAATCGCCATCCCCCTGGCGCGTGTTGGTGCGGTGATTAAGCGCATTAAACGCTGGCATCAGCTAACCCAGCCACATATGCACTATCCGGTGATCCTGCGCTGTACCGGGGCCTCTGAAAGCTGGCTCAGCCCCTCCTGGCAGCAGGAGAGCTGCTTCTTTGGATTTGTAGTGTACTACGCCGAAGACGGCACGCTCTCGGCCGAAGGGGTGGATTTCCTGCGGCAGATTGAAAAAATGTTGGCCGAAGAGGGCGGCCGCCCGCACTGGGGAAAATACTTCGACGCCTCGCTTTATCAGTGGCAGGCGCTCTACCCCAAGTGGCAGGAGTTTTGTGCCGTACGCGAAGCCCTGGATCCGCAGCATAAATTGAGTAACGCATTCAGCGAGCGGCTGCTGAACGGAGGAGCAGAACGATGAAAGCATGGGTAACGCTACTGACACAGCCGGATTATCTGGTGGGCGTACGCGCCCTGCACGGCTCGCTGCGGGCTTGTCACAGCCGCTATCCGCTGGTGGTTATGGTCACCGAGAATATAGACGACGCGCAGCGCCAACTGCTGGAGCAGGAAGGCTGCCTGCTGCGTGCGGTTGCCCCGCTCCGTCCCGATCCGACGCTAACCCACCGCTATGCCAACGCGCGCTTCTCCGAAGTCTGGACCAAGCTGGCAGTGTGGACGCTAACCGAATTTGAGCGCGTTGCCTTTCTTGATGCGGATATGCTGGTCACGCAGAATATGGATGAGTTGTTCAGCCTTTCGCTCCCTGCGGGAACGCTTGCCGCCTGCCATGCCTGCCGCTGTAATCCCAACGGGATCGCCAGCTACCCGGCAGACTGGCGGCCGGAAAACTGCTTCTACAGCTGGTGTACGGGGGTGGATCACGTTCAGCAGTTGGACAAGGTGGATAACTACCTTAACGGCGGTTTTCTGCTGCTCACCCCGGATAAGACGGTTTTTGCCGAGATGCTGGCCCAGCTCTCCGCGCTGGACGACCTTTCAGATTATCTTTTTGCCGAACAAGACTTTTTGAACCAGTTTTACCGAGGGCGCTGGCAACCGCTGCCGTGGATCTATAATGCGCTGAAGACAATACCGCATCAGCACCCTGCCGCCTGGGATATATCACGGGTAAAAAACATCCACTATATTCTTGATAAGCCCTGGCAGAAGCAGCCGGATAAGGCCGATCCCTATTACGCCTTAGACCAGCTGTGGCGAGATATTGCACGGCAGCTGCCGGCAGCCGACTAAAGTGGGATCTTAAAATGAGAGTGACCTCTGGTTTATGCGCATCCGGCATCGGTCACTCTCATCCTCTGCACGAGACCTGCCATAAAATAAGGGATGGATACCTTAAGTATCACCGGGATCGGTGCAAGATAAACCTCCAGAAAAATATAGCCAGCGATAAAAAACACGTTCTGTCATTGACGAGAATTCGGGGTAATTCTAATTATTCTTTAGGTTAAGCCAGCGCTCAGGGGAGTTATATTCTGACAGCACAACCTTGCGGCGAATAATTTTATCTTGTCGCCGCAAGGTTGATTTAAGAAATATCTAATTTCAGATAAATAAATCAGCTGGCACGATAGACCATGATAACATTAAGGATAACAACCCCGATGAACAATCTTACCAAGATCTCTCTCCTCATTATTTTTTCCACCGGAATAAGTGAAGCTAAAGATCTCAGAAATGTATCTGAACCGAAATACCCCGCGGTCTGTAGCGTTCTGCCGGCTGGCGCGGCAGTCAGCACTGATGCAATACAAAAAGCGCTCAATGCCTGCCCACAGGGTCAGGCGGTAAAACTGCAAAAATCAGCTGGCGGGGCCGTATTTCTCAGCGGCCCGCTAAGCCTGCCATCGGGTAGAAGTCTCTGGGTGGACGGCGGGGTGACATTAAAAGCGGTTAACAGCGCGGCGGCCTTCGACAAAGTAAAAAACTCTTGCGGCGTGTTGGATAAAAGCGGTAAAGGGTGTGAAGCCTTTATCACGGTTTCAAATGCCAGAAATAGCGGCATTTACGGCAAGGGTATTATTGACGGTCAGGGCGGCGTGACCCTACAGGATAAAAAGATGACCTGGTGGCAGCTCGCCGCACAGGCAAAAGAAAAATCGATGAAGCAAAATGCCCCACGCTTGATCCAGATAGATAACAGTACTGATTTCACTCTCTATGATATTACCCTGACAAACTCACCCAATTTCCACGTTGTGTTTAATAAGAGCAACGGCCTAACGGTCTGGAACACCACGATCAACACGCCGCGTGATGCAAGAAATACCGACGGGATCGATCCTATTTCTTCTAAGAATGTGACTATTGCCCACAGCAATATCTCCACGGGCGATGATAACGTCGCTATTAAGGCGTATAGCGATAAAGGCAGCTCACAAAATATCTCCGTTATCCATAATACCTTTGGCTTCGGGCACGGCATGTCGATTGGCAGCGAAACAAACGGTATCTATGATGTGCTGGTTGACGATTTAACGTTAAGCGGCACGGATAATGGCCTGCGCATTAAGAGCGATAAATCAAATGCCGGTGAAGTCGATGGCGTGACCTATAAAAATGTCACCATGACCAATGTTAAAAGGCCGATCGTCATCGATACCGTCTATGAAAATAAGGCCGGCTCAAAAAAAGCAGACTGGAAAAATATCAGCTACCAGGATATCACCTCGAAAGGCGCCGGTGTGGTTAACCTGAATGGACAGAACGCCGTACGGAAGATCGTTGTCAAAATGTCTAACGTTAAGCTCGATTCGGCAACCAAATATACCCTCAACAATGCTGAAATCGTCAAATAAACCGCCTGTGATATTTTGCTTGTGCGGTTGGCGAAAGACGGCATAACAGTGCCATTATCCGGCACCAGTCGGGCAATAAGCGACCCCACCTTGTGCGGGTCACCAACGCCCGGCCACCGGCATAAGCGGACAGCAGAGGCCAGTTCGATCAACCCTCTGGGCCAATGCTGCCCGCTTTTTCGGCCTGATCTACGGGCGATATTTATCAGGCCATCGCCTGACTCATCAGCCCAAAGGTTTGCATACCGCCCGCTTGCGGCCGCCACGGCTGGCCTTTATACATCGTGATCGGAGCGTCGACCTGCATCATACCCAGCTCACTCAGCCACCTGTCCAGCCCTGCTGTGCCGTTGCTATCAACGCGTACAAACTGCCCTTCAAGACCGCTGAGCAGCCGGGCAATCAGCAGCCGTGCCTGTCCCCGTCCGGCGGCAACCACCGGGCCGATGGCATAGCCATGGCCGAAACGGCGTAAACCGGCAAACCCGCCAGCCCTGCCGTCTTCTTCTAAAATCAGCACGCGCTGTGCGCTGCTCAGTAGCTGGTCTATTAACGGCGTGCGCTCCTGTCCCAGCGCCTGATGGTCGAGAGCAGCCAGCAGTGCCGCATCCTCCGGCGTGGCGTGGCGCAGCTGCTGCCGTGATGAGCAGGGGATGGCGGCCACCGCGCCTAGGGCGCTGCTCTCATGCTGCAACACATGACCGCTGGCAATAAAACCCAACTTTTCATACAGCGGCCGCCCGGCCGGAGTGGCGTGCAGACGTACGCGGCGGTCGCCCAGCGATCCCAGCGTTGCCTGTAGCAGCAGCCTGCCGATGCCCCTCCCCTGGCAGGACTCATCGACAATAACCAGTCCGAGGGTGGCGTAGTCGTGGCCCCAGCGCCAGCACAGCGTGGTGCCAACCGGCGCGCCGTTTTCCAGCGCCACCAGCCCACTCCCCAGCATCAGCATCTGCTGCCAGTCGACACGGCGGTGTGGCCACTGCAACTTTTGCGTCAGGACAAATGCCCCATCCAGATGGCTTTCATTCAGGTTAACCAGTTCGATCGTCATCTCTTTTCCTTACATCATGCCCGGCACGGCGCGGCCAGAACCGTCGAAAAACCGTTCATAGCGGAATGGCGCTGGGTCGACAATCGGGCTGTCGTCGGTGGCCAGGTCGGCCGCCAGCCGCCCCGCCCCCGGCCCAATGCCGAAGCCGTGCCCGCTGTAGCCAGCCGATATAATCAGGCCCGGCAATTTGCCCACGCCAGAGATCACCGGCACGGCATCCGGGGTGCTATCGATCATTCCCCCCCAGGCCTGCTCCAGACGCACCGTCGCCATCTGTGGAAATTCATTTCGCAGCGCCGCCAGCCCCTCCGCAACCATCTTCATATCCGGTCGCGGGTCAAGGATACGCACCTTCTCAAAGGGGGAGATGCCGTCCATCTGCCAGCGTGCAGGCGATTCAGGGCCGCGTAAAAACGGGGCAATGCCGGGGGAGATCGTCAGGTTATGACGCCGCGCCCTGAACGTAGGATAAAACTGCCGCCCATAGCGCAGGCTCTGCGCGCCCGGTTCCAGACGGCCGCGCCCGGAAATGGAAACGGTGTAGCCGCCGTCGATTTGTGGACGGCAGGCAAAGCCGGGCGTATAGAGCGGTAGCGCAATGTGCTGCTCAAGCGGCGCGGTGCGGAACGCCGTGCCGATCACATTACCCAGCGGCAAATCGATACCGTGGCGACGGCAAAACATCGACGTCCATGCCCCGCCCGCGCAGATCACCCGCCGGGTTTTTATCGGACCGCGTTCGGTCAACACGCCGCTGATCTTGCCGCCTGAAATATCGAGCCCGCGCACCGCGCACTGCTGAAACAGCTTTGCGCCCAGACGCCGGGCGGCAAGCGCCAGAGCGGGAGCCGCCAGCGATGGCTCCGCGTGACCGTCGGTGGGAGAAGATATGCCGCCCAACCAGCGGCTGGTACTGCCCGGCGTCATCGCCTTCGCGCCATCGGCAGTCAGGATTTCGCTGCGTACACCGTAACCCTGTGCCATTCGGTTCCAGGCTTCCCAGGCGTTAAGATCCTGCTCGCTCTGCGTGGCATACACCAGCCCGCTACGGCGAAAGCCCAGATCTTCACCGGTTTCCGCGCCCAGCTCTCCCCAGCGTTGCAGGGCGTAAATAATCAGCGGGAGCTCACGCTCGTCACGGTTTTGCTGGCGGCACCAGCCCCAGTTACGGCTTGACTGTTCGCCAGCAATCAGACCTTTTTCTATCAGCACCACGCTGACGCCTTTTTTTGCCAGCTCATACGCGGCGGCCGTGCCGGCAATGCCGCCGCCGATCACCACTACGTCCGCCTCCGGTGGAAAATGCGGGCTGTCCTGTATATATCGAATCGGTGCGGGCATGTTGCTCCTTCCCTCTGTAATGGCCAATACGTGATGATGAGGCCCGGCGCTGAAACCCTTTGGCTATATGGCTCATCAACCCAGCTCTGGAGGGCATCGCTCACGTCAGGCATTCATAATACAGACAGCCTGACGGCATAGGAAAGTCGTTATGCGCAACCCGGCTCCCCGTAAGGCCATTTTTCACCACGATAATCTCACGATATGCCGGGCGAACGGCTTCAGGCCATGGCTGGAACCCAGCTCCCGGCTCACGCCTTAGGGGTGCGCAGCGCACAACGCGTGCGGTGGGAATACAGGAAGGGTATTCCGACAGGTCGGGACGAGTGGCTTTTACTACTGAAAAAGGCTGCGGAGAGAGAAAATAATCAGCATTATCCCGCCGCCAATATTGACGTATTTTTTCAGTAAACGTGGGTTTGCCCTTCTGGCTGAGAACACCAGCGTGCAGCTCAGGGCGATAAGCCAGACGCTCATAACGATGGTATGTACCGAGGCCAGCGCCAGATAAGCAGCAATTTTTCCCTGGCCGCCGGCAAACTGACTGACCACCGTCAGATAAAACATGATGGCTTTCGGATTGATCACGTTAGCCAGCCATGCGCCTTTAAGCGTCACGGCCGCGGTTTGATAGCCGGGAGAGCTGCCCTGCACGTTGCAGCCGCTGCGGATCAGCTGAATTCCCAGCCACATAAGGTAAGCCGTTCCGGCGATCTTCAGCAGGCCGAAAACGGTTGGGGAGGCAATCGCTAAGGCGCTGATACCAAGACCGATGAGCAGCGCATGGGTATAAATGCCCAGTGCGGTTCCGGCCAGCGTGGTGAGCAGCCCTCTTGGCCCTCCCGCTAAGGCACCGTTCATCACCAGGGTGAAACTTGCGCCGGGGGAGAGCGCAACGGGTAAAAGTGCGGGAATAAAGCCCACTAAGTTGAGATCCATATGGATGAACCTTAGATGACAGAAGCCAGATCCACCAGTGCCACAACGGAAATCGGTTAACTCTTAGGGAGATCCCGCCACATCCCGCGCCGGTGCCACAGGGCAATACTGCCCGCCTGCCTCATCCCGCGCGCTCAGATTTGAAAATCGATCGCCGGCTCTTCTTCATCCAGCGACAGCGCCTGCCGTTTGATTTCCTCCAAAGACAGGTTGGCGTTGCACAGTTCCAGGAACTGCCAGACGAAATTACGCTGTAGCTGGCCGCGCTTCAATCCCAGCCAGACGGTGTTTGACTCAAACAGGTGCCGCGCATCAAGCCGGGTCAGCAGGGCGTGTTCATCCAGCTGGCAGGCCTGATCCGCCAGTATCCCAACCCCCAGCCCCAGCTCAACGTAGGTTTTTACCACGTCAGAGTCCTGCGCGCTCAGCACGATATCTGCCTGTAGGCTGGCAGCCTGGAAAGCGCGATCGACTTTCGATCGCCCGGTGATCCCCTGACGGTAGGTAATCAGCGGAAAGCGGGCCAGCGCGGCCAGCGACACCGGCTGCTTCTGCTCCAGCTCATGCCCTTTCGGCACCAGCAGCGCATGATGCCAGCTGAACCACGGAAAGGTCGCCAGAGCCGGGTTGTTCACCATCTGCTCACTGGCAATGCCGACATCCGCCTCGCCCGTCGTCAGCATGGATACGATCTCCTGTGGAGATCCCTGATTGAGCTCAAGACGGACGTTGGGATAGAGCACGCGGAAAGCCTTTATCACCTTCGGCAAACTGTAGCGCGCCTGGGTATGGGTGGTGGCGATGGTCAGCACGCCGCTGGACTCATTCGTGAACACATCCGCCAGACGTCTGACCTTACCCGCTTCATCAAGAATACGTTCGGCAATGGTCAACAGCGCTTTGCCCGGTTCGGTCATCCCCAATAAACGCTTGCCCCGACGGATAAAAATCTCTACGCCCAGCTCGTCTTCCAAATCCCGGATATGGCGGCTGACGCCAGACTGGGAGGTAAACAGCGCGTTGGCCACATCGGTGAGATTAAATTCGCAGCGCGCTGCTTCCTTAATAATTTTAAGTTGCTGAAAATTCACGCACTTTCCTCTATCTGTTGGCTGCGGGTTGACTCCATGTTAAGGAGGCAAATCGATAGCAACAAATAATAAAAAGAGGTTTTATATGTCTTTTGGTGATAAGGCATGAAGCCAGGCGCACGCTGGTGCGTCCGGCATAAGGGCAAATTAACTCACCAGCTGTAGCGGGCGGTCTTCTAACGCTGGCTGATTCAGTAACGCTAACAGAATACTTTTTACCGACTGGGCAGCAGGTGACAGCGGCTGTCTGGCGGAGAAGTTTAGCGAGAGCGGCAAATTCAGCGTGGGGTTCGTGATGCGCACCATCCAGGCATGCGTTGAGCTGACCAGCGCCCGCGCGGCAGATTCAGGGAGAATGGCAGCGCCCATTCCGCTAGAAATCGCGGCGCTCAGGGTGGCGACAGATTCAATTTCTCCGACGATACGCGCACTAAGACGGCGTAACGCGAAGGCTTCATCAACGCGCTTACGCACAGCGCTGTACTCACGCGGCAGGAACAGCCCTGTTCTGGCGACGTCGGCAAGATCAACGCTCTGCCCAGGGCAAAGACCGGTGCCCACCAGCCAGAGCTCTTCCTTCATCAGCGGAAGGCTGGTGATGCCAGCCGCTGGCGCACGATCGTAAAGCACCGCCATATCAAGCTGCCCATCTATCACTTTTTCGTTTAATGAAGCACCGCTGTTCTCATGCAGATAAACCAGCACGTCCGGGAACTGCTCGCGTACGGTTTGCAGCAGCGGCATGGTCAGCGATGATGCCGCCGGCCCCGGTGCGAAACCAATCGATACCTTCCCGGTCATCGCCTGCCCGGCATTGATCACCGCCGTCTGGGCCTGCTCGCACTGGCGTAGAATGGTCCGTGCGTGCGAATAGAGGATCTTGCCCGCTTCGGTTGGCGTAACGCCGCGCTTGGTGCGGATAAGCAGCTGCTGATCAAGCTCGTTTTCCAGCGTAGCCACCTGCTGACTGAGTGCGGGTTGTGCTATATGCAGAACTTCTGCCGCCTGGGTCAGGCTGCCGGTGTCGACGATAGTCACGAAATACTTCAGTCGTCTTAAATTCATTATGCCTCCGTTACGCATCCCTGAATGCCGTTGGTGCTGGCGATTTATAATAAGTTTTCATTCTGACTCACGGGTAAATGCAAGGGATATGCCAGAAGATGACTCGCGCGCATCAACATTAAAATATCCCTACTAACAGACGGAGAAATAAACGAATCTAATGCGCTGCGGATTGTCGCCATTAGACAGGGGCAATACGGCGTTGAAAACGTTGCTCATTGCTGGTGCAGGCATGCGATCCCACCGTGCAGGCTGGCGCGCGAGGTGCGCCAGTGTCATTGCCAATCCTTAACAATGTCCCGTACGGTGTGGCCAGACGGGCTAACGCTTCTTGCGGTTGCGATACATATCGATGGAGACCGCCGCAACGATAATCATGCCTTTGATAATATCCTGCATATAGGCATCGACCCCGACGAAGGTAAAACCACTTTTAATCAGCCCGAGAATTATCGCACCAATCAGCGTGCCGGTAATCCGCCCCACGCCCCCCATCAAACTGCTGCCGCCGATCACCGCAGCGGCGATCGCATCCAGTTCGTAGGCCAGCGCCATGCTTGACTGACCGCTGCTGACGCGTGCCGCCAGCACCACGCCCGCCAGCCCGGACAGCCCCCCCGCAACGGTGTAGACGATCACCAGATATTTATTCACGCCGATCCCGGAGACCTTCGCCGACAGCATGTTGCCGCCGATGGCGTAGACGTATTTACCATAGCGGGTGTGCTTCAGTGCAATATGAAAGACAATCGCCACCGCCAGGAAAATAACCACCGGCATCGCGCCCTGGCCAACGGCGGTAAAACCATCGGACAGGAAGCTGACGGGGTTGCCCTGGGTGTAATACTGCGCCAGCCCGCGGGCAGAGACCATCATGCCCAGCGTGGCGATAAAAGGGGGAATGCCCGTTTTGGTGATCAGCACGCCGTTAACAATGCCGCATATCAGTCCAACTCCGATACCGGCACCCATCGGCAGCACCGCCGGCATATTGACCAGCGAAGGAAACATGGGAGAAAGGCTTTCCGACGTCTGGGCCAGGCTGGCAGCGACCACCGCCGCTAAGGCAATCACCGAACCGGAAGAGAGATCGATTCCGCTGGTAATAATCACCTGCGTCACGCCGACCGCGATAATCCCGATGATTGAGACCTGTAGCACAATCAGCACCAGCCGGTTGGGGTTCATCAGAAATGATTGGTTGCGCACATACCAGCCGAAGGCTTCAAAAACCAACGCAATGCTCACCATCACCAAAAAGATACCGATATCTTTCGGCAGCTTGCTTTTGAGCGTACCAAACCATGAAGTGGCCCCGTCAGTGTATTGCCCGGTCATTTTCACATTATTCATTGTGTTTACCCCAGCTTGCTATTCGGACGCTAGCGACAAAATGGTTTCCTGGTCAGCATCCTCTTTATTGAGGATGCCGGTAATACGCCCGCCGTGCATCACCATCACGCGGTCGCTCATACCAATAATTTCGGGCAGCTCAGAGGAGACCATAATAATGGCGACGCCACGGCTCGCCAGTTCACCGATCAGCCGGTAGATCTCCGCTTTCGCCCCAACGTCGATACCCCGGGTGGGTTCATCCAGGATAAGAATTTTGGGTTGTGCCAACAGCCAGCGGGCAATCAATACCTTCTGCTGATTACCGCCGCTGAGGTTATTAATGATCTGATCCATGGTGGGGGTCTTGATATTCAGCCGCTGTATCTGTTCCAGGCAATCTTTCGCCATATGACGCTGGTTGACGAAACCGCCTTTCGCGCTGTAGTGGGTCATCTTGACGATGCTCATGTTCTCCATGACCGACAGCACCAGAAAGAGGCCCGACTTTTTACGATCTTCGGTCAGAAACGCCAGCCCCTTATCAATGGCGCTGGCCGGTGAATCAAGGGTTGTCGGCACCCCGTCGATCAGCACCTGCCCGCTGTCCCTCTGAGTGAGGCCAAACAGGCATTCCATCACTTCACTGCGCCCTGCCCCCACCAGCCCCGCGACCCCGAGGATCTCCCCCCGGCGTACGCTGAAGCTGATATCTTCAAAGACTCCGCCGCGCGTCAGATTGCGCACCGTCAGAACATCTTCGCCAATCGTGCTGTGCACTTTTGGAAACAGCTGGGTCAGCTCGCGCCCCACCATTTGCGTAATCAGCGACTGACGCGTGTAGTTGGCCGTCACGTCGCTGCCGACCCAACGCCCGTCACGAAATACGCTGACCTCATCGGTAATGGCAAAAACTTCGTCCATCTTGTGACTGATATAGATGATGGCTTTACCCTGCTCACGCAGATTGCGAATAATGGTGAAAAGATGCGCCACTTCAGCTTCCGTTAATGCCGAGGTCGGTTCATCCATAATGACAATATCGGCATTCCATGAAACCGCTTTGGCTATCTCCACCATCTGTTGCGCGGCAATACTGAGTGAACCCACCGTCTGGTCCGCACGCAGAGCAATATTGAGCTTCACCAGCAGCTCTTCGGTTAAACGATTGAGGCGGGTATGGTCGACGAAGCCGAATTTCGTCGGCTCGCGACCCAGCCAGATATTTTCCGCCACCGTCATCTGCGGGACCAGGTTAAGCTCTTGATGGATCATGGAGATTCCCGCACGCAGCGCATCCAGCGTATCGGTAAACTGTACCCGCTGCCCCTTAATGCGGATCTGCCCCTCATCCGGACGGTAAATCCCGATCAGACACTTCATTAAAGTAGATTTACCCGCGCCATTTTCCCCCATCAGGGCATGCACCGTTCCCGGCTTAATACACAGGGAAACGTGACTTAACGCCTTGACGCCTGGAAAAAATTTGCTGATACCTTCTGCCTCAAGCGCATATGTGACCATACCAACATCCCCTTAGCCCGAGCGCGGGAGCCATCATTTCAGATTCTGACCGGTAAATGAGGCGTAATTATCCGCAGCGATCAGCCTGAACGGAATGTTGATAATTTGCTGTACCGTCTCACCCTTTACCAGCTTAGCCGCAGTGCGAACGGCACCGGCACCCTGACCTTTTGCATCCTGGAAGACGCTGGCCACCATCTTGCCGTTTTTAATCATTTGCAGCGCATCGGGCGTACCGTCAACCCCGGCGACCAGGATACCATCGGCGTTTTTACCCAGCGCCTGCAAAGCGCCGATAGCCATTTCATCATTGTTTGAGGCGATGGCCTGAATATCATCTCCCGCCGTCATCCAGTTACTCACCACGTCGACCGCATCATTACGGGTGAATTTTGCCGTCTGCTCCTGCACCACCTTCAGGCCAGGATATTTCGCCACCACCTCTTTCACGCCTTTAGTGCGCTCGCGCGTTGATTC
Organism: Erwinia tasmaniensis Et1/99; assembly: GCF_000026185.1. Taxonomy (NCBI): domain Bacteria; kingdom Pseudomonadati; phylum Pseudomonadota; class Gammaproteobacteria; order Enterobacterales; family Erwiniaceae; genus Erwinia; species Erwinia tasmaniensis. The sequence continues at coordinate 1,562,274 of NC_010694.1, read as the reverse complement.
ATTTGCCAGGTCGCCCAGTAAAATTGCCACATTCCCCTTAAAATCCATGCGCTTAGCTAACGCCTCCATCTGCAGACGCCCGGCCTGTTCGGAGTCAGAGCCGACGAAGGCCATTTTTTCAGCCAGCTGAATGGCAGGCTTTCGATTGACAAACACCAGAGGGATGCCGGCTTTAGCCGCCAGGTCAACGATGGGTTTGACCGCGTTAGTATCCACCGGGTTGATAATGATGGCGTCAACGTCCTGGCCGATAAAGTTCTGCACCTGCTGCAACTGTTGCGCAACATCACCTTTGGCATCTTCAATCTGTCCTTTTATCTGCTCTGTTTTCATCTCCTGCGAGATAGCGTTACGCACAATAGTCAGAAAGTTGTCATCAAACAGCGCCATCGAGACGCCAAACTGCAGCTCCCTGGCAAAGCTGGTCGCGGGCAACATACAGACTAACAGCGACGCTAAAATGGTATTTTTGATCGTCATGGCAATGCCCTTTTTATCCTGGTGTCCGCAGGGGGGTGAAACAACGAATGAAAACTTTCTTCTATATTCACTGGACGCCGTCTGCGGAAAACAAAGGTTAATGGAAGATAAGTGTGATTTTTACCGACGGAGATCTCACCTATCGATAGCGTACAAAAAATTTTTAAACAATATGTTGTATAAATTCGTCCGTATAAAACCGCTGAAAATTCAGGCACCTCAAATGATTGATATTTTTATTTCAAAATAAGGACAACTGAAACTATTAATATAAAATCACTGAAACTAATATTTTAATACAGGCAGGTAACAAAAATTTGACGCACATCTAACATCGGCGACGAAAACGCGACGAAGTGGGATCTGGCGCAGGGATGAAGGGGGTTTTTTCACATCGCAATGCGGGGGTGCTGCTTTTATCAGCAAACGCACCCTGTGTTATAAATAGTACTTTGACATTGATACGCCACACCGTTAGTATGCGCCCCGTTCACACGATTCCTCTGTAGTTCAGTCGGTAGAACGGCGGACTGTTAATCCGTATGTCACTGGTTCGAGTCCAGTCAGAGGAGCCAAATTAAAAAAACCAGATGCCTCACGGCGTCTGGTTTTTTGTTTTTTATCGATGGGCTATTTCCTCTAACGCCAACACACGCCCGATAAAAGTGACTCGCAGACGCCGTTAAATCCTAAAGCCCAAGGTCGCTAAGCGTCGGGTGATCGTCAGGACGTCTCCCCAGCGGCCAGAGGAACAGCCGCTCTGACTCATCGATAGGCATATCATTCAAACAGGCGAAACGGCGATCCATCAGCCCGTCCTCACCGAACTCCCAGTTTTCATTGCCGTAAGTACGATACCAATTTCCGCAGTCATCATGCCATTCATACGCGTAACGCACGGAAATTCGGTTTTCTGTAAATGCCCAAAGTTCCTTAATAAGGCGATAATCCCGTTCTTTTTTCCATTTCCGTTCCAGAAAAGCCTGGGCTTCATCCCGGTTAGTCACGAATTCCGTTCGGTTACGCCATTGAGTATCCGCTGAATAGGCCAGCGCGACGTTAGCAGGATTACGACTATTCCAACCATCTTCAGCCAGCCTGACTTTTTCAATGGCGCTTTCACGTGTGAAAGGCGGTAAAGGGGGGCGTGTATTCATTCGGGCGACCTCATCATGATATCAAGTAGGCGAGTTTCTCTACCCATAGTAGAACACACAAACTGACAACCCACTCGACGATCTCTGCAATCGCCGAGTGGTGTTCAAAGCCTGTTACCCCGGCCACTTATGACGGGCAAAATGACTTGACGCCCGGAAATAATTTACTATATTCATGACAATAGGATAAATCTCACCAATACAGAATAGCGACTTTTTGATGGCATTTGTTACCACATCCTCTGGATCATTGGCCTTAAGTCATTCTGTACCAGATTAATTTATGTTTAATATGATGAAATTAAAAAGGAAAGTGCATGAAATTATGGAATAAAACCCTACTTGCCTCCGCTATCTGTCTACTGATTGCAGGCTGTGACGATGCGTCAAAGGTGGATGCTAATCTTGATAAGGCGAAAGACAACGCCTCTCAGATTAAAGATGCTGCCGCCGATAAAGCCAGCGCCGTTGAAAAAGAGGCTGACAAGCACATTGACGCCATTAAGCAGGAAGCCTCTACCCAGGCTCAGCAGTTAACTGATAAGGCTAAAGAGATTAAGGCTGAAGCAGATAAACAGGCTGCCTCTCTGTCAGACGAAGCTAAAAGTAAAGCCGAAGCCATCAAGGCCGATGCAAAACAGAAGAGCGATCAGATTGTGCAGCAGGCAGGTCAGATTAAGGACAATGCTATTGCCGGAGCGAATACTCTGGCTTCAGATGCAGCCGGCAAGGCAAAAGAGATTAAAGACAGTATTCAGCCAAAACAGGCTGACGCCCAGCCACAGGCTGACCAGTCACAACAACAATAAGGGTGGATGCTGACCGATAAGGGCCGTGAGCGAATTTTCTATCCTGGCTCTTCCCGGCGCTCATCGGGGTTGGTCAACTGTAGTGGACTTACTTTTGGCAGCCTGCCAGCTGCCATCATCGACTCAATCGCCATTTAAAGGGGCTGCATGCCCCTTTTTTCTTGCAAGGACAAAATATGATCTACTATGCGATTGTTCTGCTCAAATTTATTATCGGCTTCGTGGTGGTTATTTCTCACCTTAACTTTTCCGGCAAAACTCAACTCTCTCAAATGACGCCCGTTGATTTTATCGGCAACTTCGTGCTTGGCGGCATTATTGGCGGTGTGATCTACAGCGATGCCATTCCTATGCATCAGTATATTCTGGTGCTACTGATGGGCGTCACGCTGATATCCCTGTTGAACTGGATCAGCAAACATATTTGGTTTTTCCGATCCTTTACCATCGGCGAACCGATCCCGATTATCAAAAACGGAAAGTTTTTGATGGACAACATCCTTAAAAGAAAAAACAAAATAGATATATTGAACGTAGCCTCTCAATTACATTCTCAGGGGGTTCACTCCTTCCAGGAGATCCGCTATGCGCAGATAGAGCCAAGCGGCTCACTTTCCGTGGTCTGCGAAGGGGGAAAAATGCCCTCGGTCATTTTAATGAAAGACGGAACGCCAAGATTTTCTGAACTCAACGGCATCGAAAAGGACGAGGAGTGGCTGGACGCCAGGCTGAAGAAAATTGCCGTTAAACGCGATGACGTTTTTATTGCTGAATTCTGGGACGGCAAGCTGACCTTCATCATGAAAGATGGTGAAGTTAAGCGCAACATCGACTAACAGGGTAACCTACGGCCGATGACCGATAAAGATGGCCAGTCCGACTGGCCATTTAAGATCATTTCAGCAACGGATTTTTTTTCAAAGAGAGGGCGCTCATAAAAGCGTCATCCAGATTCAAATGTTGCCTTACCAGTTCAGGCGGCGTGCTTGCAAGCCACTGGTTAAGGGAAATATCGGCATAGTAGTCACTTTTAAACAGCTCCAAAAAGCGTAGAGGAGTACTGCCGGTATTTTCAACGTAATGCCCCATCGCAAAAGGTACGTAACCCACGTCCCCCGCCCGATAGTTAAAGGTTCTCGCCTGCCCTGACGAGGCAAAAACGCCCATGCGTCCCTCCCCTTCCAGATAGTATTGCCATTCATCATTGTTAGGATGCCAGTGTAATTCGCGTATTCCGCCCGGCTCGATTTCCACCAACGCCGCAGCAATGGTTTTTGCTATCGGAAAATTGGATGAGTCGGTGATACGCACCGTTCCGCCGGGCGCTCTGATGGGCTCCTGCGCCAGCATGCGGTGGGTAAAGGCGATCGTTGATTTGGCCGCGCCTTTGATGCTGTCGCCCGCCAGGCTGCCCGGCACCTTACCCGCGAAGATATATTCATCAGCAGGGGAAGGAAGATGGGAGAATGTCGATACGGGCACCTGAAAATTTTTGGCCAGAATATCCGCCGGAATATGTTTGAACCAGTCGGAAAGTAAAAAGGTGCTGTCTTCATCAAAACTCCCGTCATCAAACGCCAGCAAAAACTGACAGCCGTCCGCGCCAATACCCTGTATGGAGTGCGGTATACCCGGCGGAAAATACCACAAATCGCCAACGCCAATATCGTCGACAAACCAGCCTCCGTCCGTATCGAAGGCGGTGACGCGCGCGTTACCCCAGGTCATATAGGCCCACTCCCCCTCTTTATGCCAGTGCAGCTCCCTGATGCCGCCCGCATTAAGGCGCATATCGACCCCGGCGAGGGTGGTTGATACGCCCAGTTCGCGCTGGGTAACCTGCCGCGTCCAGCCGCCGCTGCTTTTACGCACGTGCGCATCGCTGAATGAAAAACGCAGATTGGGCAGTGTGCCGCTATCGGTTGTCGGCGGGTTGAGGATATCCGGGTTTTCCGCCTCCCGGATGGGATCGTGCGGGCCGGGGTCCCGGCCGCCAGATGCGCTACTGGCCGGATAAGATTTTATGCTGTTGTCATGTGCGTAAACCTGACCGGCAGCCAGCGCCACCGTTCCACCCGCTGCGAATGCCATAAAACGCCTTCTGGAGAGTTTATTCATCACCGATATTCCTTAATCCATGTCATTGTGACGCTGGAAACCATTGACCAGCTAAACAGCTATAATGAGGTTCGGCAAAAACAGAGCGTTGGATATGTAACAATTTAACGTTCAACAGGAAAAATTATCGAGTAACCAAACGAGCGCCACGACCTCACCCACCTGATAACATCCAGATTTGTTTAATATTCAATTTTATCTCAGCGGCTTAAAGGGCTAAATGATGGCAAAAAAACGCCATGCATATGCAATTTAACTTTAATTAAATTTAACATTTTGACTCACTTTCCGCGCCAGTTCTCGTTGGCCTGACCGACTCCGTCAGCGCGCTGTTCATGACGCCTGACCGCCATTCCGCCAGCGGTTTCAATGGCGCTATCCTTTTATCATTATCTTCAGTTAGTCTGTGCAACAGACCCGTGAACGATGCAAGGAGTTTTCATGACTCACCCTGAAGTGCGATCCCTGACGGTTAACGAGGCACTTGATGCCCTTGAAAACCAGTACAACGCGGCGGTAGAGGCCCTGCGCGCTGCTATTACCGCCTTTATCGATAACGGCAGCCTGCCGGACCCGGCTCAACGTGCTAGCGGGCTGTTTGTTTACCCGCAGCTGTGCGTCAGCTGGAACGGCAGTGCGCCCATGCAGCGTCTTACCCGCGCCTTTGGCCGCTTCACTCGCGCCGGCAGTTACAGCAGCACGATCACCCGCCCGGCGCTGCTGCGCCACTACTTGAGTGAACAGCTTAATATGCTGAGCGGCGAATACCCGATTGAAATCGCGGTACTGCCATCACAGCAGGAGATCCCCTTCCCGTACGTCATCGATGGCTCCGACCTCGCGCTGGATCGCAGCATGAGCGCCGGTATCGCCAGGCATTTCCCCACCACCGAACTGTCGCAGATTGGCGATGAAAATGCCGACGGCCTGCTGACACCGGGAGAAACCTTTCCACTGTCGCACTTCGACGCGCTGCGCACGGATTTTTCGCTGGCACGTCTGCGCCACTACACCGGTACGCCGGTGGAGGATTTTCAGCCCTACGTACTGTTTACCAACTACACACGTTACGTGGACGAGTTTGTGCTGTGGGCCTGTGCGCAAATTGCCGACCCCGCTTCGCCGTACCAAACCCTGTCCTGTGCAGGCGGCATCATGATCACCCGCGACACCTTACACCCGGAACAAGCGGTATCCGACCTGGCATGGAAAAAGCACCAGATGCCGGCCTGGCACCTGACCACCAAAGATGCCCAGGGCATTACGTTGGTGAATATCGGCGTGGGGCCGTCAAATGCGAAAACCATTTGCGATCACCTGGCGGTCCTGCGCCCGCACGCCTGGTTAATGATTGGACACTGCGGCGGGCTGCGTGAAAGCCAGACCATCGGCGATTACGTGCTGGCGCATGCCTATCTGCGCGATGACCATGTACTGGATGCGGTACTGCCGCCGGATATCCCGATCCCAAGCATTGCGGAGGTACAGCGTGCGCTGTATGACGCCACCAAACAGGTGAGCGGGATGCCGGGTGAAGAGGTGAAACAGCGTCTGCGCACCGGCACCGTTGTCACCACTGACGACCGGAACTGGGAGCTGCGCTATAGCGCATCGGCGCTGCGTTTCAACCTCAGCCGGGCGGTGGCGGTAGATATGGAAAGCGCCACCATCGCCGCCCAGGGTTATCGCTTCCGCGTGCCTTATGGCACGCTATTGTGTGTCTCAGACAAACCGTTACACGGTGAGATTAAGCTGCCGGGCCAGGCAAACCGTTTCTATGAAGGGGCAATTTCCGAGCATTTGCAGATCGGTATTCGTGCCATCGACCTGCTGCGCGCCGAAGGCGATCGGCTGCACTCGCGCAAGCTGCGCACCTTTGACGAACCGCCGTTCCGTTAGCCCTCTGTGTGACACCTGTCACCGTTACAGGTGTCACAATTTGCGTCACTTATCCCCCTGCTCTGTGACAGATTTCCTTCTGTGCCCCTGAAAATCCCCCTCCCGGACCTGGCACGCTTTTCGCATTATCCTGCCCGAGCGTCCGTACCGGTCACCGCCGCGGTGACAATGGGCTGGCAGTTAACCAATCTCAAGGGAAATATGATGAAAGCAGCACGTTGGCATAAAGCCCATGATATTCGCGTGGAAGATATCGAAGAACCTCGTGTCAGTGCAGGCAAAGTGAAAATCAAAATCGCCTGGACCGGCATCTGCGGCAGCGATCTGCACGAGTATCTGGCTGGCCCTATCTTTGCTCCGGTCGGCAAGCCGCACAAATTGAGCCATGACGAAGCGCCGATCGTCATGGGCCACGAGTTTTCGGGTCTGGTCGTGGCGGTGGGTAACGGCGTCACCAAGGTGAAAGTGGGTGAACGGGTGGTGGTCGAGCCAATCCTCTCCTGCCGCACCTGTGAAGCCTGCCGCGAAGGAAAGTATAATCTGTGCACCGACCTCGGTTTTCACGGGTTATCGGGCGGCGGCGGCGGTTTTTCCTCCTTTACGGTGGTCGACGAACATATGGTGCATCCCATGCCAGAAGGACTCTCGTATGAGCAGGGTGCGCTGGTTGAGCCGGCAGCCGTGGCACTGCACGCGGTGCGGATGAGTAGGTTAAAGGCCGGAGATAAAGCGGCGGTGTTCGGCGCGGGGCCGATTGGTCTGCTGCTGATAGAAGCGCTGCGCGCAGCGGGTGCCTCTGAAATTTACGTGGTGGAACTGTCGCCGCAGCGCGCGGAAAAAGCCCGTGAACTGGGGGCGAATGTGGTCATTGACCCCGGCCAGCAGGATGCGGTAGCCACCATTCGTGAACGGAGTCAGGGCGGGGTAAACGTGGCTTTCGAGGTGACCGGCGTGCCCGTGGTGCTGAAACAGTGCATCGACAGCACCCGCTACGAAGGCGAAACCATCATTGTTTCCATCTGGGAAGGCGAAGCATCATTCCACCCGAATAAAGTGGTGCTGGCCGAGCGTAACGTGAAGGGCACCATTGCCTACCGCCATATTTTCCCCGCGGTGATGGAGCTGATGACCCAGGGATATTTCCAGGCCGAAAAGCTGGTGACAAAACGTATCGATCTGGAAGACCTGGTGACCGAAGGGTTCGACACCCTGGTGAAAGAGAAGAACCAGGTGAAAATTCTGGTGCGTCCGCCGCAATAACACGCCGTGAGGATTGCCGGGGAGTATAACCGCCCGCTGCGGTGCCCCGGCATGGGTGAGCTTTACTGTTGTCTGGGCGAAACAATCCCAAAGCGCTGCATACGGCGGTAAAGCGTCATACGGCTGATCCCCAACTGACGAGCGGTAGCGCTGTGATTCCAGCGGGCGGCGCGCAGATGCTGAATCAGCCGCAGCGCTTCCTGCGGCAGTTCAGGCCGGTCGCACTGGGCGTGTTCTGCTAACGCCCTTTCCCCCATTCCGTCCGGCAGATCGTCGGCTTCGATACATTCGCCGTCACAAATCGCCGTGGCATAGGCCAGCGCGTTGCTCAGCTCGCGCAGGTTGCCGGGCCAGCCGTGCTGATGCAGGCGCTGCCGCGCTGCCGCCGACAGCTGCATCCCGGTGCTAAGCATGTTATCGATCAGCCAGTTAAGATCGCTGCGCTGGCGCAAGGGCGGCAGTGATATCTGCGCGCCCTGCAAACGGTAAAACAGATCGGCGCGGAAACGCCCCTGCTCAACCAGCTGGTCAAGCGCGTGATGAGAAGCCGAAATCACCCGAATGTTGACCGCCACCGGACGGGATGCTCCCACCGGCAATACCTCTTGTTCAGCCAGCACGCGCAGCAGGCGCGTCTGCATTTTCAGCGGCATATCACCGATTTCATCAAGAAATAAGGTACCGCCATCCGCTTCCTGGATCAGGCCGCGCCGGCCCTTATTGCCGGCACCGGAAAAGCTGCCGGGGAGATGGCCAAAAAGCTCGCTTTCGATCAGCTCGGCCGGAATAGCCGCACAGTTGACGGCAACAAAGGGCTGATTGCCACGCTCGCCCGACTGATGAAAGGCTTTTGCAAAATACTCTTTCCCGCAGCCGGTTTCGCCGTGAACCAGCAGATTCAGGCGCGCATTCAGCAGGCGCGCTGCGCGCTGCAGCTGCTGCTGTAACCCCCGGTCCCCACCGCACAGTGCTGCCAGCGGAGCGGGCAAGGCCTGCGCTGCCAGCGGTACCTGCTGCACGGGTCTTGCGGCAGGCTGCTGTACGCTGGCGTAAAGTTCTGTCCCGCTATGGCATAGCGCCAGCGTTTTCTGATCACCGCTGGCGCTCGCCAGCCAATGCGGCAAACTGTCGAGGGAGGTGCAGAACAGGTGTTCCATCGATCTGCCCAACACAATACCGTTGTCTGCGGAGGATGCCAGCTCCTTTTCCAGCATGCGCCGGGCGCGCTGATTACAGCCGGATAGTCGTCCAGCCGCGTCAACGGCTATCAGGAAATCCGGATTGATCCCGGCGGCGGGCGTTGGGCTAAGCTTCAGTATCCAGTGATTACGGTGGCAATGTGCCAGCCAGGCATTTTCAATCTGCTGCGCGGCCAGTCGGGCAAGCTGTAATGCCAGCAGCTGGCTGGACTTAGCCTGCGGGGAGCTCAGCGCCGAAATATCCAGTACCGCAATCAGCTGGCCCTGTGGGTCGAACAGCGGCACGGCCGAACAGGTCAGCGCGATATGCGCCGCGTCGAAGTGATCGGCCTGATGCACGGTCAGCGCCCTGCCCGTTGCCAGTGAAGTGCCCACCCCGCAGGTCCCCATCCAGGCTTCAGACCACTGCGCGCCCAGATACAGACCGGCACGACGCAGCCCGACCTCCGCCACGCGATCTCCAAGATAGTCTACGGTCACCCCTTGTGCATCGCTCAGCATGACTACATAGCCCAATCCGGCAATCTGTTGATAGAGCGCTTTCAACGTATGACGGGCGATGCTGCAAAACTCCTCCATGCGATCGCGATGTTCACGCAGTTGCGTCCACGGCAGGATACGCGCCTCCTGCATGCGTCCAGGTTCCAGTCCGTGAAGCTCAATGCAGCGCAGCCAGGAGTCACGGATAGTCCGATCCTGCTGATTTACCGCCTGCGAGGACAGGTTTTTGCGTGTGCTGGCTACCACGGTGGCAATATGTTCGCGCTGGCTTTGGTTCACGGGCCCTTCTCCTGGGTACAGTGGGAATGACAACGTTTATTTGTGCGCTAACAGGATACGCTTATCGGAACAACATTGCTTAATTTTGCCAAAACGAATCGAAAGGTTCGGAAATTAACGGCAGAGGTTGGGCAAGCGGCGCGCGGTAAAGAGTGCCGTGACCGGCTCCTTGTAATAACCCACTATATGCGGCCTACGGACGTAAACCTGCTAGGCTAAAAGTACGTTCTGGGCCGTGGCACGCTGGGCAGAGGGAGTTTGCCGGACAGGTTATCGGCATTGGGGGCCAGTCACGGTTGGTTATCAGCGGGACCGGGGATATAAAACGGCTAAGCGGCGGTGTCCACCGGCTCGCCGATATGATGTACGCTGGCTGACCGCACCTCCGGCGGCTGCGTGGCGCAGCTGCGTATAGTCAGAACAAAGATGATGGCAGCAGCCACCAGTAACGCGCACAGCAGCGGGAAGGAAAAAAGGTTTTTCATATTATCGGTTTACCTGTAAATAAGTCTTATTATCATACCGCCAATGATGAAAAAGTGAAAACTTTTAAAAAGGGGTTTTCCCGGCATTTTCAGCGGTCGGCTTATCCCGATGGCAGTATCAATGCTGTTTTATTCAGCAGTTGATACTAAAGAACGAAATCAGGCTTTGACATCCCCCGGCCCGCTGGATATGATGCGCCCCGTTCCAACAATTCCTCTGTAGTTCAGTCGGTAGAACGGCGGACTGTTAATCCGTATGTCACTGGTTCGAGTCCAGTCAGAGGAGCCAAATTAAAGAAACCAGATGCCTGACGGCGTCTGGTTTTTTGCTTTTTATCCAAATACTCCCCCCTCTCAACCACCACTCACGTCCCTCAGGTCACACCGGTTGATCCCCCCCTTTAGCTGGTAAAAATAGTGATAAAACGGGTTTGAATATTCTCTTAATACCTATATTCCCTGATCCTCATTAAGAAAGTTGTAACCATCCCGTAATACTAATTACCTCAAACAACGCCGCCTGATTTATCAATTTCAGGCTTATTTTTGCATGCTAGCCGTAGTTGGATGGTCTGACCGTTTGAGCTTGGATAAAATAGTAGAGTTGACAACAGGCAGAAAATTACGTAAGAACAAACTTACCAAATATTATTATTCACTTCCATAAAATAAGAAAATATGTAAAATTCAATGGCAGATGATGTGTTATGAGCTGTATTACGAAAATAAAATAAAAAACATATTAAGAAAATGATAACATTGAACCTTCTTATAAGGAGAGATTGATATGAACGTAAAAAGTTTAAGTGAGCTTTTTCAAGGACGGCTTTTACGTATACCAGACTATCAACGAGGTTACGCATGGTTAGAACAGCAGTTCGAAGATTTTTGGGAAGATCTCGTTCATCTAAATCCCAACCGAGTCCACTATACTGGAGTCATAACGTTAGAGAAGGTTAAAAAAAATTATTGGTCTCTCTGGGAAAATGATACTTGGATAATAAACGGCATAGGGTATAAACCTTACTATGTTGTAGATGGTCAACAACGTTTAACAACGGCAATTATTATGATCCAGGCCATTCTGGAATCTGTACCCGATGACACAAAACTCAATTTTCAGTCTAAAGAAAACATACGAAACAAGTTTATCTTATTTAAGGCAGACGATGGTCAAAGGCAGAGTTTTATTTTCGGTTATGAAAAAGACAACCCCAGCGATGAATATTTAAAAACAAAGGTATTTGATGAAAATTCGCATACTAACGAGTTTAAAGAGACACTTTACACACGAAACCTTGGTAAGGCGAAATCTTACTTTAAAAGAAGACTTAGCGCTCTCTCAACTGAAGAAATCGCGGTAATCTATCACAATTTATCACAGAAACTCAAATTTAACATTTATGAGATTGATGATGAGATCGATGTTTTTGTAACATTTGAAACCATGAATAATCGAGGAAAGCCTCTTACAAGCTTAGAATTATTAAAAAACAGGTTAATATATCTCTCTACTTTATTTCATGAGCATACAGGCCATGAGGTTTTGAGAAAAAAAATAAATTACTCATGGAAAACAATTTACGAGTATCTTGGTAAAAACCCAGAATACAGACTCGATGATAGCACTTTTCTGAGGAATCACTGGACTATGTATTTTAAATATAGCCGCCAAAAAGGTGATGACTATATTGTCTTTTTATTAAATGAAAAGTTTACAGCGCAAAATGTTACTCACCCTAAAAGTGAAGAACTTAGATTAACCGTTAAGGAAATAGAAAGTTATATTACCAGTCTCCAGGAAGCTATTCGCCCCTGGTTCTACATGCACAACCCTTACTTTCAAAAAAGTGATTACGATAATTCCGAAAGCCGCATACTCCTCGACCGTTTAGGGAGACTAAGCTTCAGAGCTTTTAAACCTCTTGTTTTGGCTTCATTTGTTTCCAAAAAAAGCTTCAATGAAATCAACGATCTATTAATTACAATTGAAAGATGTAATTTTACTTTATTTACTCTTAGCCGAAGAAGATCTAACACTGGCGATACCGAGTTTTACCTAATGGCGAGAGAATTACTCAACCAACAAACCACTATCCCTACTCTGATTGAAAGAATAAATCGATGGAAAGAATATTACTATGAACCCGATAGATTTTACAATTATATCTCAGAAAAATATAAGTTGAGCAATAGCGGCTTTTATGGCTGGAGTGGATTACGTTATTTCCTGTATGAATATGACCAGTGGCTGACTCATCGTGGTAAACAAGCATCACATAAACTTAGCTGGTCCAGTCTTATTTCTGAAAACAAAGACAAAATAACCATTGAACACATATACCCACAAACAGCGTCTAAAGAATATTGGTACACTCGCTTTGGACATTTGAAAGATGAAGACAGTGTCCGCCTGGCAAATTCTTTAGGGAACCTCGTTCCACTTAGCAGATCTAAAAATTCCAGCTTACAGAATGCTGGCTTTAATTTAAAGAAAAACGATGGTAAGGGCGTAGGGTATTATAATGGCTCCGCATCTGAAAATGAAATAGCACAATATGAAGAATGGCTGCCGAACTCAATAATTCAAAGAGGGCTTGATTTATTATCTTTCATGGAAGAAAGATGGAAGATCTCCATCGGAGATGAAGAGTTCAAACGTAAGTTACTTCATGCCCCTGTATGTTTAGGTGGAGCTACCAAATAGAAAGTCTTATTTCATAATGACCAACATCACTTTAACGGGATTTGGTCATTATAGAATACAAACTTATCGCCAACTGTATACTGAAAAAAACCAAATGAAAAAGACTCATTACCCTGACAAAATATATAATATTAGTGTATAAGTCACTTAACCAGAACGATGAGACAAATCCCATCCGAACCTTCATTTATGACAATGCCACGCAAACGCTTCGACGGTCCGTTTTTTTACGTAGCCCCCGCACCGCACTGGCGGATGGGGATGATGCGGTCAGTAAATAGCTTTAAGATGCTACCGCAGATCCTCAACACCGGTGTTTGATGCCGTGTCACCACAACGGCTGGCGAACCTTACCGTCGGACTTACACGAATACCCACTGTCGATAGCCGGATTGAGTAAGACCCCGGCCCGGCCACAAATGCCGGCGGCGCTGCTCAACACGCCGGGCGGTGGATGAAAGCACTCACGGTTAATTCTCTGCGATACGTGTAGCCTAATGTAGCCAGCTACTGCCCTGACTGTTCTACCCATGAGGTTAGCTATGTCCGCACTTTTTACCCCGTTTACCCTGAAAGATATCACCTTGCGCAACCGCATTGCCGTGCCGCCAATGTGCCAGTACAGCGCCGATGACGGCCTGACAAACGACTGGCACCAGGTGCATTATCCCGCGCTGGCGCGCGGAGGCGCGGGGCTGGTTATTGTCGAAGCCACGGCGGTTTCACCCGAAGGACGCATCACGCCGGGCTGTACCGGACTATGGAATGACCAGCAGGCGCAAGGCATGGCGAAAATCGCCGCCTCCATCAAAGCCGCTGGATCGGTTGCCGGTATTCAGCTGGCTCACGCCGGACGTAAGGCCAGCGCCAACCGCCCCTGGGAGGGCGACGATCATATCGCCGCACAGGACAGCCGTGGCTGGGATACGATCGCCCCATCCGCCCTGGCCTTCGGCCATCATCTGCCTAAGGTGCCGCAGGCGATGACGCTGGAACAAATTAACCGGGTTAAGGATGATTATGTCGCCGCCGCGCGCCGCGCGCGTGACGCCGGTTTCGAGTGGCTCGAGCTGCATTTTGCCCACGGCTATCTCGGACAGAGTTTTTTCTCGTCGCACACTAACCAGCGTACCGATCGGTATGGCGGGAGTTTTGCGGGTCGTAGTCGCTTCCTGCTGGAAACTCTCGCGGCGGTACGTGAGGTCTGGCCTGAAAATCTGCCGCTAACGGCCCGTCTTGGCGTGATTGAATATGACGGGCGTGATGAAGAAACGCTGGACGAATCGATCGAGCTAACCAAACTGATGCGCAATAACGGTCTGGACCTGCTAAACGTAAGTATCGGCTTCACCGTGGCTGAAACGGATATCCCGTGGGGACCAGGCTTCCTTGCCCCGGTATCAGAACGAGTACGCCGCGCAACCGGACTGCCGGTGGCAGCCTCGTGGGGAGTTGAAGCCCCTGCCGTGGCTGAACGCGTGATAGCCGAACAGCAAATGGATTTAGTGATGATAGGTCGTGCGCATCTCGCCGATCCAAACTATGCGTACTATCTGGCGAAACAGCTAAAGGTAGAGCGCCCTTCATGGGTCTTGCCAGCCCCCTATGCGCACTGGCTGGAACGTTACCGTTTAGGTGAATAGTTGCCGTTCTGAATGAAAAAATCCGCACGGCGTGAGTGAATCAGCGCCGCGCGGTTTTTTACCTTAAGGGTAGGATGAACCACAAATGATTTTCTTCTTACCCTCATTCCCTCTAGCGCCCGTAGCGAAACACTCTTTTGCGAGTTTCTTTAACGCTATTTCTGATGCCAGTAGGCCACGGCACGCACGAAGGTGGCGTCACAGCCTCGCCGTTCGATAAAGTAATCATTAAGCCGCTTAACAAACTCCCCTTCTCCGGTTAGCCAGATAAAGTAGTCTTCTGGCGGCAGAGAAAGCCGATCAAAGGCAGCGATCAGAGCAGCGAGATGTTCATCTTTTATCGCCCCGTTGCCCAGCCAGCTGGCCTCCACTCCGTTCAGCTCCGGCAGATACGCTTTCCCACAGGACTCATCGACACAGGCGTACAGTTTCAGCTGCACACCGCTTATCGTTTGCTGCCTTCTCTTAAAGGCCGGCAGCCCGCTTTCGTCACACACATACAGCTGAAAAGCGTAATTTTCAGGAACCACCAGCGAACCACGCGGGCCTCCTATTGCCAGCGCATCCCCTATCCGAGCCCGCTCCGCCCAGTTGCTGGCCACCCCGCCGTTATGAATGTAGAAGTCCAGAGTCAGGGTTTGCGCCTCGCCGTCGAAGAACAGCGGCGTATAGTCGCGGGAAACCGGGCGTGCACCCTCTGGCCACGTCACCCCGTCTTCTGTCACCACGGGCATGACCAGCTCACCGCTGTCGGGGTGCGGAAAGAAGACTTTAATATGATCGTCGAAACCGGGAGAGGTAAACCCGGCCAGGTCTGCACCGGTAAAGTCGATGCGCCAGAAGCTGTCGGCCACCCGCGTTTTTCCACTGACGGTTAGCCGGCGGAAGCACAGCGGGTTACGAATGCGCTGTGGGGCACGGTGGGCTTGAGTCAGGCTGTTCAAAATCTATCTCCTCGCTGTCGGGTATACAAAGTGGAAATCACGGTTGTGACGGTTAAGATATATCTTCGATTTATTCTGGCCGCAAGCAAACGGCCCCCTCCAAACCATCAGGACCTATTCTCCTGTGCGCTAATCGTATTCACCTGTGGTCGGTACTTCCACAACCAGCGCCCGCTGTCCATACGCCGGTAGAAGGCAACGCCACGTATCATCCAGTCCAGCACCATCCCGAGCCAGATGCCCACCACGCCAAATCCGAGCACGACCCCCAATAAATAGCCGGCCACAATGCGCCCGCCCCACATACTGAGCAGTGAGATCCACATGGTAAAACGCGCGTCGCGTGCGCCTTTGAGGCCGGCTGGCAGCACCCATGAGGCGGCCCAGAACGGCATAAAGGCGGCGTTAAGCCACACCAACATTTTCACTACGTGAATCACCGATTCATCCTGGGTGTAAAACCGTGCCATCGTTCCAGCAAGGGGAACGCTTAACAATGCAAGACCGCAGAGCACGATGCTCGACAGCCAGAATATATAGCGCAGTAACCGAGCCGGCTGTCCCAGCTGTCCGCGGCCAAGTCGCGTGCCGACGATAATAGTCGATGTCGATCCCAGCGCGTTACCCGGCAGATTAATCAGTGATGCGATGGAAAAAGCAATAAAATTCCCGGCGATCACATCGGTGCCCATTCCGGCAACAAACACCTGAGTCAGTAATTTCCCGCCGTTGAACAGCACCGACTCAATACTCGCAGGAACACCAATGCCAAGGACTTCGCGCAGTATGCCGACGTTTAGCCGGGTAAAATAACTTTTCAGCGAAATTTTCAGCACGGGAACAAAGCCGATGGCCAGCACGTAAAGTATCGCCGCTGCGCCGATATAACGCGAAATGGTCAATCCGAGACCGGCACCGTCAAACCCCAGTCCGTGCCACGAGAAGCAGCCATAGATCAGCACGCTGCTGATGACGATATTCAGAATATTCATCCCGCCGTTAATCAACATCGGGATTTTAGTATTACCTGCTCCACGCAAAGCGCCACAGCCGATCAGCGCAATGGCCGCAGCCGGATAGCTCCAGGCGGTGACCTGAAGATAGGAGAGCGCCAGCGCTTTGACCTGTGGCTCGGCCTGGCCAGCCACCATATCGACGATCTGTGGGCCGATAAATTCAATCGCCAGCGCCAGAACGATGGCGAATACGGTCATGATAATCAGCGACTGACGCGCTGCCGCAACCGCCCGATCGCGGTTAAGTTTGCCAAGGCTGAAGGCCACCACTACGGTGGTGCCCAAGTCAATGGCGGCAAAAAAGGAGATCACGACAATATTAAAGCTGTCCGCCAGGCCGACTCCGGCCATCGCTTCTTTTCCGATCCAGCTGACAAGAAAAGTGCTCAGGACTCCCATCAACAGGACGCATAGGTTCTCAAAAAATATCGGTACGGCCAGCGGTGTGACTTCGCGCCAGAATAATACCCGCCAGGAGCGCCTTTTCGGATACCACGCGCTGCCTTTAATCGCCTGCGATACTGAAAAGCTGAATTTTTGCAAGATGAGTCCAGTGACTATCAGGGAAAGGGGCACTTTTTATGATGGTAAAGAGCTATCATTATGCAAAGTTTTTTTATGTATCAAATTGCAGCCTGAAAAAAGAAAAATGACATTATCATGCTGATATTATTGTGTTTTATAGTATGCGCATGTCATAACAAGCCGCCGTTACGCCGCAATTTACGGACTTTTCACATGGGCTGAAGACATGAAAAAGCCGGGCTGTTTTCAGCCCGGCTTAAGAGGTTAGCAGAAGACTCCTGCTGCGGGTAAACTACCCCTTAACCTCACCCAACGTTTTCAGCTTTTTGGACAGGTCGCGGCGTTCTTTTGACAGGTCAGCCACCTTGATGATGTATTCATCCACACGATCTTCATAATCGCTGCGCATGCTGGCGATGATTTCCTGGATAGCCTCAATGCTCATACCTGGCTTAATGTACTCACTCAGGTTATCAAGCAGCAGCACGCGCTTCTGGTTATCACGGATTTTCTTTTCGTTATCGTGAATTTCACGCTGCAGTTTGTTTTTACGACGGAACAGACGTACGAACTCCAGCACGTCGTGGAAGGATTGCTTTGCATTTTCCATGAAGACACCTTTCATTTTGGCCTGCACTTACAGGCATCATTGTCGTGGCTATCAGCTTAGCGGCGAACCGCCGCCGATGGCAATTTTAACTTGCATAACCGGATTGCGCCTATCTTACCCTGAAGCCGAGCTTATCGCAGTAAGTTGTTGCTGGATCATTCTATTTTCGCAGCGCAAGACGGGTAAGCTCCGATAATCTTTCCAGCTGGCGGGCCATTTCCAGGCTCAGCCAGACGTAGCCATGTATCGGGGTTTCAACCCGATCATGACTGTCTGATTCGGCGATCAGCTGCCTCAGCTCGCGGCTGATTTCCGCTAGCTCAGCGCTTCGGGCGGCGATGTTATCGCCGCTCCCTTCCACCACGGCCACAGACAAAGCGCGCAGCGTGCTTTCCGTCATCTGCTGCGCACGGCGCAATGCCGGAGCATTGAGCATAATCAGATGGCTTTGACGTGATGCCCACCACGCATTGAGTTGCAGTTCAAGGGTACAGACCAGATTGCGATTCAGCGTCTGGATCCCTTCAAAAACGGAGCGCGGGGTGCGGGTTTCTTTGCTTGAGGGGTCGATCAGCGCACGCATTTTAATCACATTACCCAGCAGGCGGTGCAGTGGGCGCGTAAGGCGCGGCTTTTCCACCAGATTAGGCGATAAGCCGGCGTGATAAATACGCGCCGTCTCCAGCAGCAGGTCCGAAAACTGGATGCGCCAGTGGGTATAGGCCTTTTGTGGCCAGATGCTGGTGAACAGCAGCGCAAGCAACGACCCCAGTATCACATCCCCTCCGCGCCAGAGGGCGGTCGTGATATCTCCGGGAACGCCGCCGCAAACTACGCCCAGCGTAATGCCAATCAATAGCGCCATATAGGGATGTTTGCCGAGGGTAAGAAAGCCGCTGATAAACATCACGAGCGCGCACCACACCAGCATAAATGGGAGGGAGAAAAGCTCCAGCCAGATGGCGATCAATCCGGCTATCGAGCCGAAAAGCGTGCCGAAAATACGCTGTACCGCACGCGGAAAGACGTTGCCCCAGGAAGAGACAGGCCCCATCACGACCACCAGGGTAATCAGCGGCCAGCTGCCTTCGGGGATCTCAGCGATCCTGACCAGCAGAAAAGTGAGAATAAATGCCAGCGCGATACGCACGCCGTGCACGATGCGGTAATGGCGGTAAAGGCTGAATTGAAACGCGGTCAGCGGCATATCCGGTCGCAAGAGTGGCTCCGAAAGCAGAATGAATTGCGCGACATCATACCCTAAGCAAAGGCGGGGAACAGGAGCCGAAGTCAATTTCTGCGTGACTTTTGTGCTTAGTTCAGCACGATATGCAGAAGAAAACGCCGGACCTATCCTGTCGGAACAGGACCTTAATCAGCCATTTTCTTTTTGCTAAAGGCTTCCCGTCACCCGACCGGTCAGTATGTAGCCCCCCCGCCAGCCGTTTTAGAACTTCATCTTGATGTAGTCAGTTATCCGCGTAAATAATCCCGCTTCCCCGACAGGCTGCAAAGCAACCAGAGGATAGCTGGCAAGCTGTTTATCACCCTGCATCAGCTGAATAACGCCGACCTGCTCATGCAGCTGGATGGGGGCTTCCAGATTTTTACGCTCAATAACGTATTTGGCTTTGACCTGCTGCACCTCATCACGCGGTAGCGTATAGAAGACATCTTTATCACTGCCTAAGGCAACACGATGCGGGTTGCCATACCAGACATTCTCATTGCCGATTTCTTTACCGGCATGGAACAGCTGCACGGTATCGAAATAACGCTGCCCCCACAGCAAAAGTTGACGCGCCTGCTCTTCGCGCCCTTTGGGGCTCTTTCCGCCCATGACTACCGCAATCAGGCGGCGCTGCCCGTCGAGGCTTGAGGCGATAATGTTGAAGCCCGCGCTCTCGGTATGACCCGTTTTCAGCCCGTCGACATGAAGCTCTTTGTCCCACAGCAGGCCGTTGCGATTCTGCTGGGTGATCCCGTTCCAGGTGAGGGACTTCTCGCTATACATCTGGTAGAAGTCAGGCTCGCCGCTGATAATGGCACGGGATAATGTCGCTAAATCGCGTGCGGTGGTGAACTGCCCTGGGGCATCCAGACCATGCACGGTTTCAAAGTGGGTATTGCTCAACCCCAATTTTTCCACATAGTGATTCATCATGCTGACAAAGTTATTCTGGCTGCCCGCAACATAATCAGCCAGCGCCACGCAGGCATCGTTGCCCGAATCAATAATCACACCACGGCTGAGATCGCGCACGGATACCTTTTCGCCGGGTTTCAGGAACATCAGTGAAGAGCCCTTAAATACCGGATTACCGGCGGCCCAGGCATCCTTACCGACTGTCACCACATCATCACGAGTGATGCGCTTTTGATCGATAGCCCGGTCGACCACGTATCCGGTCATCAGCTTAGTCAGGCTGGCCGGGTTACGACGCTCGTCGGGCTGACCGGAGGTGAGAATTTGCCCGGTGGTCGCATCCATCAGCACCCAGGAAGCCGCATCAATCACAGGGGGCGTTACTTCGGCGGCATGGGCAACGCCGTAAAGGGAAATCAATAAAGTAAAACTTGTGGGCAGGTACTTCTTCAACAGGGGATCCTCCAGCTACAGACGACAGGTGCGCATGTTGTACGGGATCCATTGCTGCATTGTGTAACTAAATTGCAAGAAAATATGAAATTTCAGTTGGTTAACCTTATCGAAAAGGCACATGTGCTGAAATTACGCCGGGGGGCTTTGTGCTGACGGCTAAAAACGGATGGGAGCGCCTATCGTGATATTTTCCGAACCAAAGTCCGGCGGGAGCCCCTGCCGCGTGCGGATCTTTTCATCTTTGGTTGGCCTGTGCGCGGCACGATTATCGGGAAAGGTTCCGGGGCCTTTTTTACAATCAAACCCCTGACAGACAGAGGGCCCTTCAAGCGCGTCCACGCCGGGATAAGGGCTGACACAGCCGGAGAGAGGAAATGTACACAGTATGAGGGTCGACAATTTCATGATGTAAATCCCTTTATTTTGAAAGTCGCCGTTAGCCTACGCGCCATTCACCGAACAAATTATAAACAACTCGCGTCAAGCCTGGCGCATCAGATATTTCAGTACAGGATAAATATGGTTTACCATAACCTGCGTCAGGAACGTGTCGCCGGCCGCCATGACATAAACCGCATTCCCAGACTGCATGCTGATTGACTTAATGTACCCGCGATCGAGGAAGCAGCCGCTAACATGTCGGTAACAAGAAGCCACATCGCTTCTACCTGGAATAAAACCTGAAAGTCAGCGTATAACATCAACCACAGGTAACCCTATACCGTGAAAGACAAGCCCGCACAGCCAACGTTCCTTTTCCACGACTACGAAACCTTCGGTACCAGCCCGTCGCTCGACCGCCCTGCGCAGTTCGCCGCTCTCCGTACCGACATGGATTTCAACCCTATCGGCGAGCCGGAAGTGTTTTACTGCCGCCCGGCAGATGACTATTTGCCGCAGCCGGAAGCCGTGATGGTAACCGGGATCACCCCGCAGATAGCCCGTGCTCGCGGGCTGAATGAGGCGGAATTTACCCAACGTATCCATCAGCTGTTCAGCGCACCGAATACCTGCGTGGTGGGCTATAACAACGTGCGTTTTGACGACGAGGTGAGCCGTAACCTTTTCTACCGCAACTTTTACGACCCCTACGCATGGAGCTGGCAGCACGGCAACAGCCGCTGGGATCTGCTGGACGTGATGCGCGCCTGCTACGCGCTGCGCCCGGATGGGATCGTCTGGCCGGAAAATGACGACGGCTTTCCCAGCTTCCGCCTTGAGCACCTGACGAAAGCCAACGGCGTGGCGCACGAGAATGCCCATGATGCGATGTCGGACGTGTATGCCACTATCGCTATGGCAAAACGGGTGAAGGAGAAACAGCCGCGCCTGTATGATTTCCTCTACGCTCACCGCAATAAGCAAAAGATCGGCGCGCTGATCGATATCCCGCAGATGAAGCCGCTGGTGCATATCTCCGGCATGTTCGGTGCCGCAAGGGGGAATACCAGCTGGATTGCGCCGCTGGCATGGCACCCCGATAACCGTAACGCGCTGATAACCTGCGATCTGGGGGGGGATATGGCCCCGCTATTAGAACTGGACGCCGACGCGCTACGCGAGCGGCTATACACGCGCCGTGAAGAGCTGAACGGGGCTTCTCCGGTGCCGCTCAAGCTGGTGCATATCAATAAATGCCCGGTGGTCGCCCCGGCGAATACTCTGCGCCCGGAAGATGCTGAACGTATCGGCATCGACCGCCAGCGCTGTCTTGATAATCTCACCCTGCTGCGCCAGCACCCTGAAGTGCGTGAAAAAGTGGTGACGCTGTTTGCCGAAGCGCAGCCGTTTATCCCATCGGAAGATGTGGATGCCCAGCTCTACAACGGTTTCTTTAGTGATGCCGACCGCAACGCGATGAATATTGTCCGCCAGACCGCGGCCGAAAACCTGCCGGCGCTGGATCTCACCTTTAATGATGCGCGTATCGAAAAGCTGCTGTTCCGCTTCCGGGCGCGCAACTTCCCCGGCACGCTGGACGATGCGGAGCAGCAAAGCTGGTTGCAGCACCGGCGAGAAGTGCTTAACCCTGAACGGGTGCAGGGCTACGTGCAGGAGCTGGAAATGCTGTTTAATCAGTACGAAGGGGATAAGACCAGGCAGGAGCAGCTGAAGGCGCTGTTTGCCTATATGCAGGAGCTGGTGTCTTAGGGGAATTTCCCCACGCGCAGCGCAGAAGTGAAGCGCTGCCGGCCGTGGAGCAGACGGGGCAACCGGCGATGGCCGGTTGCCCCGTTTTTTTACATCATATCTTCACTGCACTGCGGCACCGGATTGCGGAAGCTGCGGGTGACAAAAGCCAGATACAGCAGGCCGATGGCCGCCCATACCAGCCCAAGCACCATTGAACTCTCTTCAAGATTCACCCACAGCGCGCCCACGGTCAGGGCACCCAACAGCGGCAGCACCAGGAAGGTGAAGTTATCCTTCAGCGTTTTATTACGGCGCTCGCGGATCCAGAACTGAGAAATCACCGACAGATTCACGAAGGTAAACGCCACCAGCGCACCAAAGTTAATCAGCGCCGTGGCGGTCACCAGATCGAAGGTGATTGAAGACAGCGCGATCACGCCAACCAGCAGCACGTTTAACGCCGGGGTACGCCACTTCGGATGGATATAGCCGAAGAAACGCACCGGGAACACGCCGTCACGGCCCATCACGTACATTAACCGGGATACGCCCGCGTGTGCCGCCATACCTGAGGCCAGTACCGTTACGCAGGAGAAAATCAGAATGCCAAACTGGAAAGCCTTGCCCGCCACATACAGCATAATTTCCGGCTGGGACGCGTCCGGATCTTTAAAGCGCGAGATATCCGGGAAATACAGCTGCAGGAAATAGGACACCACGATAAACATCAGGCCGCCAATCAGCGCCGTCAGGAAGATGGCTTTCGGGATCACCCGCTCTGCATCTTTAGTCTCTTCCGACAGTGAACTGATACCGTCAAACCCGAGGAAGGAGAAGCAGAGTATGGTCGCCCCGGTGATCATCGGCACCACGTGAGCATTTTCCGACCAGAACGGCTTACTGCTGACTAAGGTGCCTTGTCCTACGCCGTGCGCCACGCCCCAAACGACCATTCCCATGATGGTCACCATCACCACAACCTGTAGCACCACAATGACGCTGTTGAAGTTGGCAACGGTTTTGATGCCTTTGAGGTTAGAGAGGGTCATAAAGCCCACCAGCAGCACCACAAAGATCCACGACGGAACGCCGGGCACCAGCGCTTCCCAATATATTTTCGCCAGCAGAATATTGATCATCGGCATAAACAGATAATCAAGTAGCGAAGACCAGCCAACCATAAAACCGACGTGCGGGCTGATCGCTTTCTGTGCGTAGGTATAGGCCGACCCTGCTGAAGGGAAGCGGCGTACCAGCTGGCCGTAGCTCAGCGCGGTGAACAGAATAGCAATCAGCGCGAATGCGTATGCGGTAGCAACGTGGCCATCAGTGAGGCCAGAAACGATGCCAAAAGTATCAAACAGCGTCATTGGCTGCATATAAGCCAGCCCCATCATAACGACGGGTAATAACGTCAGCGTCTTTTTCAATTTTGCACGTGGCTGTGCGGCTGGAGTTGCGGAATTATGCGCCATGATTCAGCCTCCCCATAGCGTCAACCTTTCTGGGTTGATCCACAGGGAAACTTCGCGCAATGCGAGAGCTTTTCGAAAGAGGATTAAGGAATGTGCGGGCAGGAGTGAAGGTATTCCCTGCCACGGCGCCGTAGTCGTCGCGCTGGCGGATTCCAGCTCCAGCAGGAGTGAGATGGTGTAGTCCCATGTTTGTATCCTCAATAAACACATTACTGTGTATTTAAAAGCGTTTATCTATCCGGTTCTGGACCGGCCTCTTAAAAGACGAAGTTAATACCGCGTGCAAAAGACAAACAACCGCTGCCGGTCTAACCAGCATCGGTTGTTTAATCAATATGCCCGTTAACTCAAGCTGCAGAAAGGTGCTAAACGCACGTGCAGCTTGATGTGTCAGGGTTATTGCAGGGGGCGTATTCTGCACCATGCAAAGGCCCAGTGGCAAGTCATACAGGCAATGATAGGAAAATTCTTTATGGTACAGAAAGTAAAGAATAGTGAACGTTAACGACCTGACCACTTCCGTGGTCGCGGCGTTAACGATTCAGCCGTCTTCAACCATAAAGGGAGTAAAGATAGCCATCGCGCTTAATGTCATAACCTGCGACATTTTTGACGACATTTGCTTTATCTTCCGCCTGCTGACTGACATTAAGTGGCCTGGTGTCACCGAACTGCGATAAAAAGCCGTCCGTCTCTTCCTGAGACTCGCTGATTTTCATCATCTGGTGAATGTCATCCTCACTGCGGACAGGTAATCGGGCAACGTTGCAAACAAAATTGAAATAGTTCTCATAATCATTGGCGCGCGCATGCTCATACTCTTCTAAGGCTGTTTTAACCGACACAAGCCCGTCGAAGGCACGACCCAGATATCCGCTAATCAATTCAGAATCACGCAGTGCATGGGTCATGCCCATAGCCGTTACCTGATCCTTGAAGCTTCCGGCATCGCCAATTAATGCCCATCCCGGCCCAATGCTTTTCCGTTGAAAGGCAACCATCTTCCCGCAGCCTTTAAAAGATTGTTCCCTTTTACCTTCACGGAGCAGCGCGGCGGTGTCCTCATCGCAGAAATCAAACGTCTTAAAGAAATTATTTTCAGCATGGCGGCTAAAATCTTTCCACCAGCCGGCCGGTCCGTAGGCTAATGCCATATGCGTACCGTCAGACGTGGGGAAGATTGCCGATCCCAGCCTGCCGCGATTGCTTATCGTCAGCCCTTCTTTTTTTATCCCGGAGTAGTAGCCAAAAAAGGCAAAAGTAGAATCTTCGCGTCGATCGTAAACTTCCGATTGCACCGCATCAGCGAATGAGGAATAACGGCCGTCGGCACCGATGACGATTTTCGCTTTTGCCTGGAAGGTATGCCCCTGCCCCGTGGTGGCATTAATACCCGTAACGACACCGTCTTCCGTCAGCAGCGAGGAAAACGTCACATTTTGTCTGATTTCCGCGCCTGCCAGCTCCGCAGCCTTGAGTAATTCATAATCGAGAAGCACTCTTCTGGGCCCGCAGTAGATATCTGTCGCGTTGTTGCAGTCATTATGAACCTTTAAAAATCTTTTTTTGATATCTTCGAGAGGTATCGAGCCTGACAGTTTCACGCCCTCAACATAAATATTCATCCTGCGATAATTCGGGGTTTTCTTTAATATCTCATCGGCAACGCCAAGCCGGTTTAAATAGGACACACCGCGCGGCCATAAAAAGTGGGTAGATAATCTGTCTCGAGGAAAAACGCTTTGATCGATTACTAAGACCTTATGCCCCTGTGACGCAAGGTGAGCGGCGGCCGATGAGCCTGCCACGCTGGCCCCGATAATAATGGCATCGAAATTTTCCATCCTGATCGCCTTCTTGTGTGGGTGTTATTCAGAATAAGTCATACTTTTTTGCCAGCTGCGCAAGAGTATCTACCGTGTCGTCAATCTGTTCATAGGTATGGCGTGCATTGACGATAAATCGTATGCGTCCGTCATTCTCTGGCACCATCGGGTAAGAGACAGGAACAGAGAAAATGCCTCTTTTGTAGAGTTCAAAACATATATTGAGTAATTTTTTTGTGTCATTGATATAAATCGGTATTATCGGCGTTTCGCTGTTTCTTAAATCAAAGCCTGACTTTTTCAAGCGCCCGCGCATATAGTCTTTCTTTTGATGCAGCACGCTAATCACTTCAGGGTTAGTCTCAATAATTTCGAGTGAAGCCAGCACCGCCGCGGCATCAGAAGGCGTGAAGCAGGCCTGAAACGCATAGGCATTGGCGCTCCACTGAAAATAGGAACTGTAGCGTCGCGACATTGCCACAAAGCCGCCTAACGATGCCGTGGCTTTTGAAAAGGTAGAAGTGATGAAATCAACCTTATCCGTGACGCCCTCGTGATAACACAAACCGCGCCCGCCGTCGCCGTAGATACCGAATGAGTGGGCTTCATCAACAAAAAGCAAAAAGTCGAAACTTTCCTTAAGCTTGACAATGTCGGCCAGAGGGCAGATATCACCGCTCATTGAGTAAGCGGATTCGACCACAACGACAACTTTGCCCCGACAATTTTCTCTTGCTAACTCAAGTTTGCTTTTCAGGTCTTCTACCGAGTTATGGGCAAAGGATATCCATTTTCGCGCTGACGACAGTTTGATCCCATCCCGGATCGAGGCATGGCTTTCATCGTCGATAATAATGTGATCGTCTTTTGCGCAGAGTGCTGCCAGCGTACCCATATTGGCCGTATAGCCCGTGGGAAATAACATCGTGGCTTCTTTACCCAGCCACTCGCTGATTTTATTTTCGATTTTTCGATGCAGAATATTCATTCCGCCTGAAACGGCCGAGGTTCCGCAACCCGTACCAAAATGGCGGACGGCGTCAACAACGCTCTCAATCACTTTCGGGTGCCTGTTCAGGCCGAGGTATAAATTTGTTGACCACACGGAACATTCTCGGGAGGCTTCACCCAGCTCCGTAGCAACCGTAGTTAAAGCGTCGCTTCCATTGCAGGTGAACGTATCAAAACTGAATATGCCCGCTTCAATTTGCTTGTGCCGTAGACCATCCATCTGTTCAGCTAAAATATCAACATCCACTAAACCTGAACGCTTTAAATTCATCATAAGCGTTCCTGTGGTGTAGCTATAAATGCAATCGCCCGTATCTTCCTGCGGGGATGTCTCTTTTAAATATGTCATTTACTTGCCTGTGTAATAAAATAGATGAAATGTTATATGTCTTCTCCGGACAGCTCATTCGCTCCCCAAAAAAGGCATCTCGCTGTAGGTTAGAGATGTAAAAATATATTTTCATCAAGATAAAATAATTATTGTTTTTTCATTACCGCCATCAAAACCGCGGATGGCGGCACGTATACCTGTTTAAAAAAAAGCCAAGACTGGAAAGAAACCATACGTGACGGGTACCTCCTATATGCATGAATACATAGACGGAGAATGAGTCGCCAAAAGAATAAGATCTTTCTTGAAATGGTAAAATTAAAACTAGAACAATAGCCGAGGCGCTTCAAGATGTTTTTTGATTTATATTTTCTTAAAATGTAACAGCGCATTTTTATGGTGATTAATTCATAACAGGACGTTATTTTTTTATTAGCCAGCCACCTTAAATTAAAAAACAAAATTAGCCCATCAGAACTTATTTAGATGCACTAAATAAACCAGATGTCAGTTAGTTAGAGTAAGTGCGTTAGGAATGAGAGAAGATAATTTTTATATTGAAATAACCAAACCTGCATAATGTGGGAAAGGAGAATATGTCGACGTTTGCGAATTTATTACCCACCGGATGCGGACGGAATAATGCGACCGCCGTATCGCGAGGCATTTAAGATCCCCGAGACACGGCAAACGCGGTAAAAATACCGCTTGCGTTTCGAGCCCCTTACGACAGCGGCATCCGTGTCGGGTCCGGGTAGCGATAGGCAAATCCCAACTCACGGCAAATTTTGCTGCCGTCGATAAGCTTACCCTGATTTTGGCTTTCGTCGGCGAGGAAGGTCGGCGGCGTCAGACCCAGCTGATTGGCCACCTGCGGATAAAACTGATTGCGCGCCGGATGTTGTGGCGCGCTCAGGTTATAGATGTGCCCGCCCTCTGGCGTCTGTAACAGCAGGGTTATTGCGGCGATAACATCGTCAAGATGCACCAAATTCACGCCCTGACATCCGTTAGCCAACCCGGTTTTTCCGGCGAGGAAGCGCCCCGGATGGCGTTTTGGCCCCACCAAGCCGGACAGGCGCAGAATGTCTACCGAGGTGCCTGGCAAATTATGCAGCCAGGATTCCAGCTCCTGTAATGTGCGCCCGGCCACGCTGACCGGTTCCAGCGGCGTGCTCTCACAGGTTTTGCCGGAGCGGTCGCCGTATACCGACGTCGAACTGGTGAAGATCATACGCGGCACATTATACGCCAGCGCGCTATCCACCAGCTGCTGTACGGCGCTAAGATACTTCCCCTCCCCGGTGGCAGTCCGGCTGGCGGGGAGCGTTATCACCAGCGCATCCACATTAAGTAACGCTTCGAGATCTTCAGCCTCACAGTTCAGTTCCGGCGTCAGCTCCAGTAGATAGCCGTCGATGCCGCTCAATTTCGCGGCATCAACGCCATCCTGAGTGGTTTTACTGCCGGTGACCCAATATCCCGCCGCCGTTAGCGACATCGCCAGCGGCATTCCCAACCATCCAAGCCCAACAATGGCGACTCGTTTCATACCTCAGCTCCCGTGAATACGGCCTTTGATGGCCCAAGGCTACGCCAGGCTTCAGCCAGAGACAACAGCATATGAATGAGAGAATCTTTCAAGATTGACAAAAAAGGGTTGCGCCTCACGTCCATTCTGGTTAGGTTATTTCTTACGAAATGAATATCCATTCATCCAAGAGAATTTTATGACACGCGTTCAGTTCAACCACCATCATCACCATCACCCTGACTAGTCTTTCAGGCGATGTGTGCTGGAAGACATTCAGGATCTTCCAGCGGTGCAGAACGCAAACTCAGCCCCCGGAAGATCGCCTTCCGGGGGCTTTTTTTTGGCCCTGGTACAAGAACAACGCTGGCTTGTAACGATAA
The DNA here is from genome assembly GCF_000026185.1 of Erwinia tasmaniensis Et1/99. Taxonomy (NCBI): domain Bacteria; kingdom Pseudomonadati; phylum Pseudomonadota; class Gammaproteobacteria; order Enterobacterales; family Erwiniaceae; genus Erwinia; species Erwinia tasmaniensis. The sequence continues at coordinate 1,533,350 of NC_010694.1, read as the reverse complement.
ACGCAGACAGGAAAAAGGAACGCTCACCAATGTTAGATAACACCCGTTTACGCATAGCTATGCAGAAATCAGGCCGTTTAAGCGACGAATCACGCGAATTGCTCGCACGCTGCGGTATCAAGATCAACCTTCAGCAGCAGCGTCTCATTGCCTTTGCTGAAAACATGCCGATTGATATCTTGCGGGTGCGCGATGACGATATTCCTGGGCTGGTCATGGACGGCGTGGTTGACCTGGGCATTATCGGTGAAAACGTGCTGGAAGAAGAGCTGCTGACCCGCCGCGCCCAGGGCGAAGACCCGCGTTACAAAACGCTGCGCCGCCTTGACTTTGGCGGCTGCCGCCTGTCGCTGGCGATGTCCGTTGATGATGAATACAGCGGCCCGCAATGCTTACAGAATTCACGTATTGCCACCTCCTATCCGCACCTGCTGAAAAAGTATCTTGACGAACAGCGCGTTAGCTTCAAATCCTGCCTGCTGAACGGCTCCGTTGAGGTCGCACCACGTGCTGGCCTGGCCGATGCCATCTGCGATCTGGTCTCGACCGGCGCCACGCTGGAAGCCAACGGTCTGCGTGAAGTGGAGGTGATTTACCGCTCGAAAGCCTGTCTGATCCAGCGCGATGGCGAAATGCCGGCCAACAAACAGCTGCTGATCGACAAGCTGATGACGCGTATCCAGGGCGTTATTCAGGCGCGCGAATCCAAATACATCATGCTGCACGCCCCCAGCGAACGTCTGGAAGAGATCATCACCCTGCTGCCGGGCGCGGAACGTCCCACCGTGCTGCCGCTGGCCGGTGACAAGAGCCGCGTCGCCATGCACATGGTCAGCAGCGAAACGCTGTTCTGGGAAACCATGGAAAAACTGAAGGCGCTGGGTGCCAGCTCCATTCTGGTGCTGCCGATTGAGAAGATGATGGAGTAAGACGATGGCGACCGCGATGACCCCGATCGTCTGGGCGGAATGCAGCCCAGAGCAGCAGCAGGCGCTACTGACACGCCCGGCAGTTGAAGCTTCTGCCAGCATCAGCGCCACCGTGCGTGGCATTCTCGACAAGGTAAAAGCCGAAGGTGACCAGGCGCTACGTGACTACAGCGCCGCTTTCGATAACGTGCAGATTGACGTGCTGCGCGTCAGCGAGCAGCAGATTGCCAGCGCGGCGGCGCGGCTGGATGATGAAATCAAACGGGCGATGGCCGTGGCGGTTGCCAATATTGATAAGTTTCACCTTGCCCAGCGGCTGCCTGCGGTCGATATCGAAACCCAGCCGGGCGTGCGCTGCCAGCAGCTCACCCGCCCGGTCGCGTCGGTGGGATTATATATCCCCGGCGGCTCAGCCCCGCTGTTTTCGACCGTATTAATGCTGGCAACGCCGGCGCGCATCGCCGGGTGTGGACGAGTGGTGCTCTGCTCGCCCCCGCCAATTGCCGATGAAATTCTCTATGCCGCGCAGCTGTGTGGCGTAAAAGAAGTGTTCCAGGTCGGCGGTGCCCAGGCGATTGCCGCCCTTGCCCTCGGCACCGAGTCGGTGCCTAAAGTGGACAAAATTTTCGGGCCGGGCAATGCCTGGGTGACCGAAGCCAAGCGCCAGGTCAGTCAACGCCTCGACGGCGCGGCCATCGATATGCCCGCGGGGCCGTCGGAAGTGCTGGTGATTGCTGACCAAGGAGCCACCGCAGATTTTGTCGCCTCCGATCTGCTGTCACAGGCGGAACACGGCCCCGACTCACAGGTGATCCTGCTGACGCCATGCGCAAAATTGGCCAGCGCCGTGGCCGCAGCCATCCAACGCCAGCTGGCCGAACTGCCGCGTGCGGCCACCGCTGCCCAAGCGCTGGCCAGCAGCCTTCTGATCGTCACGCGCGATCTGCAACAGTGCGTGGAGATCAGCAACCGCTACGGGCCGGAACACCTGATTATTCAAACGCGTCAGGCGCGTGATTTAGTTGATAGCATTACCAGCGCCGGGTCGGTGTTTCTCGGAGACTGGTCACCGGAATCTGCCGGTGATTACGCCTCCGGCACCAATCATGTGCTGCCCACCTATGGCTATACTTCTACCTGCTCAAGCCTCGGGCTCGCCGACTTCCAGAAAAGGATGACGGTGCAGGAACTGACGCCGCAAGGCTTTATGGGGCTGGCGGCGACGATTGAAACGCTGGCCGCCGCCGAGCAGCTCACCGCCCACAAAAACGCCGTGACGCTGCGCGTTGCCGCTCTGAAGGAGAAGCCATGAGCAACAGCATTGAAAACCTGGCGCGGGCCAACGTGCGTGCGCTGACGCCCTACCAGTCGGCACGCCGCCTCGGCGGCAACGGTGATGTATGGCTAAATGCCAATGAATACCCGCTGGCGGTGCCGTTCGAACTCAGTCAGCATACGCTGAATCGTTACCCGGAATGCCAGCCAAAGCAGGTCATCGAGCGCTATGCCGGCTACGCCGGGCTGGCAGTGGATCAGGTGCTGGTCAGCCGTGGGGCCGATGAGGGCATTGAGCTACTGATGCGCGCCTTCTGCGAACCCGGTAAAGACGCCGTACTGTTTTGCCCCCCCACCTACGGCATGTACAGCGTCAGTGCGGAGACGATCGGCATCGAGTACCGTACGGTTGCGGCCGGTGAAAACTGGCAGCTCAACCTGCCAGCCATTGCCGACCGGCTGGATGGCGTCAAGCTGGTCTATATTTGTAGCCCGAATAATCCAACCGGCAACCTGATAGACCCAGACGATATGCGCCAGCTGTTAGAGATGACGCGCGGTAAAGCGCTGGTGGTGGCCGACGAAGCCTATATTGAATTTTGCCCGCAGGCCTCGCTGGCAAGCTGGTTAAAAGACTATCCGCACCTGGTGATACTGCGCACGCTGTCAAAAGCCTTTGCGCTCGCCGGACTGCGCTGCGGCTTTACCCTGGCCAACGCCGAAGTGATTGCTCTGCTGATGAAAGTCATCGCCCCTTACCCTCTTTCTACGCCGGTTGCGGACATCGCCGGACAGGCGTTAAGCGACGAGGGGATTGCCCTGATGCGCCAGCACGTTAGCGAGCTGATTGCCACGCGTGAATGGCTGATTAGCCGCCTGCGCGACTGCGCCTGTGTCGAACAGGTTTACGACAGCACAACAAACTATATTCTGGCGCGCTTCACCGACTCCAGCCGGGTATTTAAAACCTTGTGGGAACAGGGCATTATTCTGCGTGACCAGAACAAACAGCCGGGTCTGGCAGGCTGCCTGCGCATCTCTATCGGCACGCGTGACGAGTGCGGGCGCGCCATTGCAGCATTAAAATTATTACCCGGAAGCAGCGTACCTCAGGAGCAAGCATGAGTCAGAAAGTCCTTTTTATCGATCGCGATGGCACGCTGATTGCGGAGCCACCGGAAGATTATCAGGTAGATCGGTTAGATAAGCTGGCCTTCGAGCCGGGGGTTATCCCCGCCCTGCTGTCATTGCAAAAAGCAGGCTTCGAGCTGGTGATGATCACCAACCAGGATGGTCTGGGCACCAGCAGCTTTCCGCAGGAAGACTTTGACGGCCCGCATCAGCTGATGATGCAGATTTTGAGTTCTCAGGGCGTCACCTTCAGCGATGTGCTGATCTGCCCGCACACGCCGGAAGATGACTGCGCGTGCCGCAAGCCGAAAACCAAAATGGTCACGGCGTGGCTGGCAGAAGGCGCGCTGGATTGCGCTAACAGCTATGTGATTGGCGATCGCACCACTGACGTGCAGCTGGCCAGCAATATGGGTATTACCGGCCTGCTGTACGCCAGAGAAGGGCTTAACTGGGGCGCGATTGAAGAACAGCTGACCCGGCGCGACCGCTACGCGCTGGTGGAACGCAGCACCAAAGAAACGCAGATCAAGGTCGAGGTTTGGCTGGATCGCGAAGGCGAAAGCAAAATTAATACCGGGGTCGGCTTTTTCGACCATATGCTCGACCAGATCGCCACTCACGGCGCTTTCCGCATGAATATCGACGTGAAGGGTGACCTGTATATTGACGATCACCACACCGTGGAAGACACCGGTCTGGCGCTGGGTGAAGCGCTGCTCAAGGCGCTGGGTGATAAACGAGGCATTGGTCGTTTCGGCTTCGTCCTGCCGATGGACGAGTGCCTGGCGCGCTGCGCCCTTGATATCTCTGGTCGCCCACACCTAGAGTACAAAGCCGAGTTCAGCTATCAGCGCGTGGGCGATCTGAGTACCGAAATGGTTGAACATTTCTTCCGTTCACTCTCTTACACGATGGCCAGCACTCTGCACCTGCGTACCAAAGGTAAAAACGATCATCACCGGGTAGAAAGCCTGTTTAAAGCCTTTGGCCGCACGCTGCGTCAGGCGATCCGCGTTGAAGGTAATACCTTACCCAGCTCGAAAGGAGTGCTGTAATGGACGTCGTGATCCTTGATACCGGCTGTGCCAACCTGTCATCGGTAAAATGGGCGGTTCAGCGGCTTGGCTATCAGCCCGTGGTGAGCAAAGAAGCGGATATCGTGCTCAATGCCGATAAGCTTTTTTTACCGGGCGTGGGCACCGCACAGGCGGCGATGGATCAGCTACGCGAGCGGGAACTGGTCGATCTGATCAAAGCCTGCACCCAGCCGGTATTGGGTATCTGCCTCGGCATGCAGCTGCTGGGCAGCGGCAGTGACGAAAGCGGCGGCGTGCCAACGCTGAATATCATCGACCAGCCGGTTAAGCGTATGACCGATCATGGCCTGCCGCTGCCGCACATGGGATGGAATCAGATCACCGCGCAGGCGGGCAACCACCTGTTCCGCGGTATTGAGGACGGTGCCTACTTCTACTTCGTGCACAGCTTTGCGATGCCGGTCAATGCGTTCACCATTGCCCAGTGCAATTACGGTGAGCCGTTTACCGCCGCCGTACACAAAGACAATTTCTTCGGCGTGCAGTTCCACCCTGAGCGTTCTGGTGCTGCCGGAGCGCAGCTGCTGAAAAACTTCCTGGAGATGTAAGCGGATGATTATCCCGGCGTTAGATTTGATTGATGGCAACGTGGTGCGACTGCATCAGGGCGATTACGGCCAGCAGCGCGACTACGGCAGCGATGCGCTACCGCGCTTACAGGATTATCAGGACCAGGGCGCAGAAGTGCTGCACCTGGTCGATCTGACCGGAGCAAAAAATCCGGCGGCACGTCAGACCCCGCTGCTGTCGCGACTGCTGGCTGGCGTAAACGTTCCGGTTCAGGTTGGTGGCGGCATTCGTCATCAGGACGATGTAGACGCCCTGCTACAGGCGGGCGCAACGCGCGTCGTGGTGGGTTCCACCGCCGTGAAGCAGCCAGAAGACGTGCAGCAGTGGTTCAGACAGTACGGCGCAGACGCCATTGTGCTGGCGCTGGATGTGCGTATCGACGCCGATAACCGTAAAGAAGTGGCGATCGGCGGCTGGCAGGAAGCCGCAGGGATGACGCTGGAACAGGCGATTGAGCAGTTTCTGCCGTATGGCCTGAAGCATGTGCTGTGCACGGATATCTCACGCGACGGCACGCTGGCGGGTTCCAACGTCGATCTGTACCGCGAAGTGTCGGCGCGTTATCCGCAGATTGCCTTTCAGTCCTCTGGCGGCATCGGCTCACTGCAAGATATTCGTGCCCTGCGCGGCAGCGGTGCCCAGGGGGTGATCGTCGGTCGCGCCCTGCTGGAAAATAAATTCACCGTATCGGAGGCCATTTCATGCTGGCAAAACGGATAATTCCCTGCCTTGACGTGCGCGAGGGTCAGGTTGTAAAGGGCGTACAGTTCCGCAACCACGAAATAATTGGTGATATCGTGCCGCTGGCGCAGCGTTACGCAGAGGAAGGCGCTGACGAGCTGGTGTTTTATGATATCACCGCGTCGTCGGACGGCCGGGTGGTGGACAAAAGCTGGATTTCGCGCGTCGCGGAAGTGATCGATATTCCTTTCTGCGTGGCGGGTGGCATTAAATCCGTTGAAGACGCCGCGCTGCTGCTCTCCTATGGCGCGGACAAAATTTCAATTAACTCCCCGGCGCTGGCAGACCCGGCGCTGATCACCCGTCTGGCGGATCGTTTTGGCGTGCAGTGTATCGTGGTGGGCATCGATACCTGGTACGACAGCGAGAGCGGTAAATATCATGTTAACCAGTATACCGGCGATGAGAGCCGTACCCGTGTTACCACCTGGGAGACCCTCGACTGGGTCAGAGAAGTCCAGCAGCGCGGTGCGGGTGAAATCGTACTGAATATGATGAATCAGGACGGCGTGCGCAATGGCTACGATCTGATACAGCTGCAAAAGGTGCGCGCTGCCTGTCGAGTGCCGCTGATTGCCTCCGGCGGGGCCGGCACCATGGATCATTTCCATGAAGCCTTCCGTGACGCAGACGTTGACGGTGCACTGGCGGCTTCGGTATTTCATAAACAGATAGTGAATATTGGCGAACTGAAAAAGTTCCTGATTGAAAAAGGTGTGGAGATCCGCGTGTGTTAACAGAACAACAGCTGTCCCGGCTGGACTGGGAAAAAACGGACGGCATGATGCCGGCCATCGTGCAACACGCCGTTTCTGGCGAAGTATTGATGCACGGTTATATGAATCAGCAGGCGCTGGCGGAAACATTAACCAGCGCTAAGGTGACCTTCTGGTCACGCACTAAGCAGCGTCTGTGGACCAAAGGGGAGACATCGCAGCATTATCTGCATGTGGTCAGCATCACTCCGGACTGTGATAACGATACGCTGCTGATAATGGCCAATCCGGCGGGTGCAACCTGCCACCTCGGCACGTCGAGCTGTTTCTCACCTGCCGCCGCCGACTGGACGTTCCTGTATCAGCTGGAGCAAATTCTGGCAGCGCGTAAAGATGCCGACCCGGAAAGTTCCTACACCGCGCGGCTGTATGCCAGCGGCACCAAGCGCATCGCGCAGAAAGTCGGCGAAGAGGGAGTGGAAACCGCGCTGGCCGCCACGGTTAACGATCGTGAGGAGCTGACCAATGAAGCCTCTGACCTGGTCTATCATCTGCTGGTGCTGCTACAGGATCAGGATCTGAATCTGTCGGCGGTGATTGATAATCTGCGTCAGCGCCACAAATAGCTCATTTCACCCCCATCAGGCCGGTTATCCGGCCTTTTTTGCCTTCAGGAGCCACCGTGAGCACATTTGAAAAACTGACCACCCTGCTCGATCACCATCAGGCGCGTTATCAGGTGATGGAACATGACGCTACGGGAAAATGTGACGAGGTGGCGGCAATCCGTGGCACCGCGCTGGGCCAGGGAGCCAAGGCGCTGGTGTGCCATGTCAAGGGAAACGGAGTGAAACAGCACGTGCTGGCGGTGCTAACGGCTGATAAGCAGGCCAACCTTACCCAACTGGCCCAGGCGCTGGGCGGCACACGCGCCTCGCTGGCCAGCCCGACCGAAGTCGATAACTTAACCGGCTGCGTGTTTGGCGCTATCCCCCCTTTCAGCTTTCATCCCCAACTGTTACTGGTGGCCGATCCCAGCCTGTTCAGCCGCTATCAGGAGTTGGCGTTTAATGCCGGACTGCTGGAAAAATCGATGGTGCTGAATACTGAAGATTACCGGCGTATCAGCGCCCCGCGGCTGGTTGATTTTACCCGCTAACGCTTTGCCGCTTCACATGCCCGTCTGGAGAAGGTAACTTTTAGCACTCGTTGAAATAATAAAATGAAGGGACTGATGAAAAAGAATACTCTAGCAACTTTCTGCAAGCTGGCCGCGCTGGCGCTGATGGCAGGCTGGAGCCTCGCTGCCCAGGCAAAAATTGAACAGGTCCGCTTTGCCGTGGACCCCACCTATCCGCCGTTTGAATCTAAAACGCCTAAGGGCGAGCTGATCGGCTTCGATATCGATCTCGGCAATGCGCTGTGCACCCAGATGCAGGCGAAATGTGTCTGGGTGGAAAGCCAGTTTGACGGCATGATCCCGGCGCTTAAGGCGCGTAAATTTGACGCTATCCTTTCCGATATGGGCATTACCGAAGAGCGCCTGAAGCAGATTAACTTTACCGTGCCGCTGTACGATACCCACACCCAGCTGATCGCACATAAAGGCTCCGGCCTGCTGCCCACCGCCGCATCGCTGAAAGGCAAAAACGTCGGTGTGCAGCAGGGTACGGTACAGGAACGTTACGCATTGGCCAAATGGCAGCCGCACGGCGTTAACGTGGTTGCATACGGCGACCAGGCCCTGGTAGAAAACGATCTGGTTTCAGGGCGCCTCGACGTGGTGTTTACCGATGCCGCCCAGGCAGCCATTGGCTTCCTGAAACGTCCTGAGGGGCAGGGCTTCGAGCTGGCTGGCCCGATTGTGGAGGACCCGATTATCGGACCGGGCACGGCGATTGGCCTGCGTAAAGGCGATGACGAGCTGAAGAGCGCACTGGATAATGCCTTTGCTGAAATCAAAAAGAACGGCACCTTTGACCAAATCCAGAAGAAATATTTCGCCACTGATATTTCCATTAAACAGTAAGTTTCCGGCCGTATCAGCAGGTACGGCCGTTCTCTCTTTGCAGACGGTAAAGCCATCATGCAGCAACGCCATCACTCCTTGTTGAGCGCTTCGCCGGGCACCCGGCGTGAAATCATCAGCTATCACTTTGGTCCAGAATCCCCACGTCAGGTTTACATCCAGGCCGCACTGCACGGTGACGAGCTGCCCGGCATGGCGGTCGCCTGGTATCTGAAAAACAAATTAAGCACGCTGGAAGCCGCGGGCCATGTCCGTGCGCAAATCACCCTGGTGCCGGTGGCGAATCCGATTGCCCTCGGCCAGCACTGGCACGGCACTCATCTTGGACGCTTTGATAATGCTTCCGGGCAGGACTTTAACCGCCAGTTCCCGACCATCGGCCCCGCGCTGGCTGAAGTTCTCGCCCCGCAGCTAACGCAAGATGTAATTCAAAATCAGAAACTTATCCGCCGCGCCATCAGCAGCTGGTATGCCCAACAGACGCCGACAACCGAGCTACAGTCGCAGCGCAATATTCTGATGGAGATGGCCACTCAGGCCGACCTGATGATCGATCTGCACTGCGACTGGGAGGCGCTCACGCACCTCTACACTACACCACAGGCGTGGCCAGATATCGAACCGCTGGCGCGTTATCTGGGCAGCGAGGTACAGCTGGTTGCTGACGTCTCCGGCGGTGAGCCCTTCGATGAAGCCTGCCGTGAACCCTGGGGCTATCTTCAGCACGAGCTGGGCGCAAGCTTCCCGCTGCCGCAAGGGCTACAGCCGGTCACGCTGGAGCTGCGCGGGGTGCGGGACGTCAGCCATCAGCAGGCAGAGCAGGATGCTGATGCCATCATCAACGCCCTGGCACAGGCGGGCTATCTGAACGTTTCCCCTGCCCCTCTCCCACCGTTGCTGAACGCAGCGGTTCCGCTGGCGGGCTGCGAATATCTTAGCGCCCCCCATGCGGGAGTGATACTGCATCGTCGTGATATTGGCGAATGGATCCATCCGGGAGACGTGGTGGCTGATATCCTCGACCCGATCAACGATCGGCTGACGCCGCTGGTGGCAGAATTCGGCGGAAGGCTTTACGCCCGCCACTGGGTGAGATTTGCCACGGCGGGTATGCTGGTCAGCAGACTGGCCGGGAACGGAGCCTGTAGAAGCGGGAAGTTACTGGTGCCCTGACGCAAAAAAGGCTTCCCGAAGGAAGCCTTTTCATTACGTGCGAACTACATTAGTCCAGCCATTCCGTGTGGAATACGCCGTCTTTGTCGGTACGCTTGTAGGTGTGGGCACCGAAGTAGTCGCGCTGAGCCTGGATCAGGTTAGCTGGCAGCACCGCTGAACGATAGCTGTCGTAGTAAGCGATAGCGGCAGAGAAGGTCGGCGTTGGGATACCGTTCTGCACGGCGTAAGCTACGACGTCACGCAGCGCCTGCTGGTACTCATCGGCAATGTTCTTGAAGTAAGGGGCCAACAGCAGGTTCGCGATTTCGGCATTATCTTCGTAAGCATCGGTGATTTTCTGCAGGAACTGGGCGCGGATGATGCAACCGGCACGGAAAATCTTGGCGATTTCACCGTAGTTGAGATCCCAGTTGTTCTCAGTTGAAGCGGCCTTCAACTGTGAGAAGCCCTGAGCGTAAGAAACGATTTTGCCAAGGTAAAGCGCACGACGCACCTTCTCAATGAACTCGGCTTTGTCACCGCTCACGGTCTGTACGGAAGGGCCGGACAGCACCTTAGAAGCCGCAACACGCTGGGTTTTCAACGAGGAGAGGTAGCGGGCAAACACGGATTCGGTGATCAGTGACAGCGGTTCGCCAAGATCCAGCGAGCTCTGACTGGTCCACTTACCGGTGCCTTTGTTCGCCGCTTCATCCAGAATCACATCAACCAGGTAGTTACCCTCTTCGTCTTTCTTGGTGAAGATATCTTTGGTGATGTCGATCAGGTAGCTGCTCAGCTCGCCTTCGTTCCACTCGCTGAAGGTCTTAGCCAGATCTTCGTTGCTCAGCTTCAGCGCGCCTTTCAGCAGGGAATAGGCTTCAGCAATCAGCTGCATGTCGCCGTACTCGATACCGTTGTGTACCATCTTGACGTAGTGACCGGCACCGTCTGGCCCCATATAAGCCACGCAAGGCTCACCTTCGGCAACGGCTGCAATCTCGGTTAGGATTGGCGCAACCAGCTCATACGCTTCTTTCTGACCGCCAGGCATGATTGAAGGGCCTTTCAGTGCGCCCTCTTCACCACCTGAAACGCCGGTACCAATAAAGTTAAAGCCCTGCTCTGACAGCTCGAGATTACGACGGATGGTGTCTTTATAGTAGGTATTGCCCCCATCGATCAGGATGTCACCTTTATCAAGATGCGGAGTCAGGGATGCAATCGTCTTATCGGTAGCCTCACCCGCCTGTACCATCAGCAGGATACGGCGCGGTTTTTCCAGAGAGCTTACAAACTCTTCAACGGTGTAATGTGGAACCAGCTTCTTGCCTGGATTTTCTGCGACGACTTCATCGGTTTTTTCGCGTGAGCGGTTGAAGATAGAGACTGAGTAGCCGCGGCTCTCAATGTTAAGAGCCAGATTACGGCCCATTACCGCCATACCTACAACGCCGATCTGTTGCTTGGACATTACATACTCCTGTCAGGAAGTGTGAACGAGGTGTGATACACCTCACATATGGATGCTTTAATATTAACTTAAACAGAACACACGCATAAAGCTATAGATGGCATAGGTAGAAAAAAGTATCTGGGGATAGGACAGAACGGGAATGCGCAAAATATGGCCAAAAAATAAACAAAGAAAGCTCAAATTCTGAAAAATAGTTAAGCATAATCTTAATTGACTGGCAGACTATCTGGCTTAAGGGATAAAAGATTGACTTAATAAAAGTAATGATAAATCCTATAAGAAGCCAGTATGAAAAAAAAGAATTATCTTACAAAAGGAAATAATATGCTGACAAAAAGAATAAAGTCTTTTTTATATCCTTACTTATACAGAAGGCAGGATATCAACCTACAAAAGCAAGATGCAATTATAAAAAAGCATGACGAAATGTTTCAAAGCTTAGAAAAACTAAAGATATATATAGACTACCAAAAAGATGAGATAAACAAAAAAACAGAACACTTGTGCAGTGTCAACTCTCAACTCATCATAAACCAAATGACTGTACAAAATGCGCAATTAACAAATGAAGTTGCCATTTTGAAGAATACTCTCAATGCGCTATCGCGTAAAGTGAGAAACCGCAGTGAAGTCATACACTGTCTTTTTTTAGTGCATAATGTAAGCGCATGGGACAGTCTTAGTCCGGTGTACGAAGCCATGCTTAAAGACAACGCCTTTCAACCCGTTGTTGCGAGTATAAACAAAAAATTCCCAGGCGATATAAGTTTCTCTGGTGAAGAAATCGTTGATAAGAAATTGAGTCAACTGGATATCAAACATATTCGACTTAAGTCAGAAAATTCATATGAAGATCTTGAGATTATCAAAACGATCAATCCAGACGTTATATTCAGGCAATCACAATGGGATGCAGACATCCCACCAGCATTCTCTTCAGAAGAGTTGAATTTTGCTCAACTTGCCTACGTACCGTACGAAATAATGAATTTCTTGGGCAACGTAGATCCCAACATTGAAAACAGTCAATTTCATAAAAATTGCTCAATGCTATTTGTCGCAAACAAATATGCATATGATTCACTGAAGAGTAACACCAGCATCAACGATGATCACATATATATGACCGGCCACCCCAAAGTAGAGAAGTTGCTTGCTTCAGAAAGCGAATGGCCTATTGATTGGCCAGACGAAAGAAGAAATTATAGAGTAATCTGGGGTGCACATCACAGTATCGAGCATAACTGGTCAAACTTCGGCACGTTTATGACGGTTTATCCGCAAATGCTTGACTGGGCGAAAAAGAACTCACAAGTAGATATTGTTTTTAGTCCACATCCGGCTTTGCTAACAACACTGCTTAGCGAGAAATATGACTCTGTCAGGCAAGGTATTGAGGATTTTTTCAAACAATGGGATGAATTACCCAATACATCATTGTTCACAAATGATACTTATGGCCCACTATTCCAGGCTTCTGATGCGCTCATTGTAGATGGAATAAGTTGGCTGCTTGAATACCAAATTCTGGACAAACCAGTAATATTTATTGAGCGCGATGATCACCTTCCCTTCCTGCCAAGTGGTGATATCATTGCTGAGGGTGTTTACAGAGTAGCTGGCTTTAATGATGCGGTAAAATATATCGAGGACTTGATGACAACATCAGAAGATAGTTTAAAACAACAGCGTAAAAATACCCTAAGCGAGCTGGCACATATAAAAAATGCTTCAGTAAATATCCTTAAGGTAATAAAAGAAAATTTACGTTGAAAAAAAGGGAATAAATTCTTTCGAGAGCCCAGACTAAAGGCCTATTTTTAATTCTAGCTTGCTGTCAGTCGTTTGTAGATGGCAAGTGTCTTTGCGATCACAATTTCAGAAGAAAATTTTCCAATGATAATCTCTGCTCCTCGCCTACCCATTTTCATTCTGGCCAGAGGGTTTTCAAGCAGATATTTAATACGTGCAGAAAGCGACTCGATGTCGCGCTTCCTGACCAAAAAACCATTCTGACCATCAATAATCAGACTCCCGCAACCACCACTATCATAACAAATGCAAGCGCGGCCAATTGCGCATGATTCGAGCAAAATTCTGGGGACACCTTCACTATAAATGGAGGGAAGAGCCACCAGATTTGCCTCGCGAATCAGCTCAGCGACATTATCAGACGTTCCCAGCCATTCGATCCAACCTTTCTCAGACCAGCCTTCCACTACCGGCTTGGGGATCGCGTCTTTATCACCAGGCACGATAATGCCCGCCACGAGAAGCCTGAAATTAATACCCTGCTCCTGAAGTTTCAATTTAACCTGAATCAAATCATAGAGCCCTTTGGACCATATTAATCTACTGGCAAATAATATGATTGGATTATCATTTATAGGTTCTGACTGATAAGAAAACAGATCCGTATTGATGCCTGCACCGTCAATAACAACGGTTTGAGAGACAGGTCCCTGGGTAAGTTCTAATAGTTTTTCTCTGTCACTATTGTGTTCAAAAACAAATAATGCTCTTGGGTTCTTGAGTATGATTTTATAGATCTTGGAAATAATTAATTTCAAACTTTTAAGTATAAATGTGTCGGCATCAAAAAGCCGCCCTAAGCCAACAAAACTGAGAACGATTGGTTTCTTTTTAAAAAAAGCGTACCAACCACCAATAATAATCGGTTTGATAGTAATGCAATGTAAAATGTCTGGAGACACTGCCTTCAGAATAGCTGTAAATTTATAAAGCGTTTTTATAAATTGTAATGGACTAAGTGATTGTGAATGAAAATTTATCTTATGGCACCGGAAACCTAAAATCGTAAATTTTTGATAAATGGCCTCATCATCAAAATTACAGATAATATGAACCTCGTAACCCTCATCCTTTGCAGATAAGGCTCTTTCTAACCAGTGCAAATCAAAATACCATTCTGTATTAACAAAGTAGCAAAGTTTACGCATGTAAAACACCAATCAATGGCGCCGCCCGGTTTTGAATGTTCGCCCATCGAGCATAGCTTTAAAAAGATATTTAATATATTGCAGAGGGTTGCGTTGCCTGACAGAAATAACAATATATTTAAGTAAACGCATAAAAACAAAACACAGAGAAAAAGGCGATTCAGCGCCAAAATATGACTTTGCTAATAGCAAGTTCCTGACAAGATAATACACTTTCCAATTTGGACTGATAGTTTTATTATTTTGATTTATATCATGTATGAAACTTATGTCTGGTAAATAGCGTAAGCGGGCACCACGCAGTTTGAGATGATATGAATAATATACATCATCAAAATAGATAAAGAGTTCTTCATGTATAAAATCAGCAGTTTCAGAGAGAAGATCTCTTTTAATAATCAAGCCAACAAAAGAGAAGGATATAATATCCTTAGCCAGATCGCCCTTTACACTATATGAGAATGGATCCCTTATGTATGCTATGTTTTCACTAAATGAAGAGGGATATCTTTCCCAAGGCAAATTCATTTTGCAGATAGTGCCTGATGCATCAACAACTCTGGTAGCATAAGCATCGTAATTGGTAACATCGGTCATACACGAAAAAACGTCGACAATATTGTCTTGAGGATAAGCATCATCATCATAAACGAAAACCCAATCCGCAGGTATATTGTCATGGATAAATTGGGCACCTCGTTTGAAACCACCTGCACCACCGATGTTGATCTTTAAATGCAATCGATGCAGCCGTGGATCGACAATAGTATCCAGCCATTCTTTCGTACCGTCAGTGGAAGCATTATTGACTATAATAATATCGTCAAACGACTGCTGGGCCGTCGAGGCCCAGCAGAATTTAAGCTTATCAAGACGATTGAAAGTGACAATCAATGCTACCGATCTCATCTCACATTAACCGTGAATACTGGCATCTTGTTATCTTGATTACTAAGCGACTGCAAATATATTTTAGCTGTATTTAATGCCTCAGCAATGGTCACATCCATGTCAAGATAACGATATGTTCCTAGACGGCCAATAAAAGTAATACTCTCTTCCTTTTCAGCAAGGTCCAGGTATTTATGCAACAGCGTCATTTCTCCCATCTGACGAATGGGGTAGTATGGGATATCACCTTCTTCACAGTTACGGCTGAATTCTTTATAACATACTGACTTTTCATGGCTCTCCCAAGGAGAGAAATACTTATGCTCAGTAATGCGAGTATAAGGTACATCCTGATCGCAGTAATTCATTACGGCGCATCCTTGATAATCACCATCATATTTGAAACGGTCGAAATCCAACGTTCGGTAGCCTAACCTGCCAAATTTGTTATGATAAAATGCATCTAATGGACCACTATAGAAAATATGGTCGTAGCCGCCGCGATCATCATCACTAAAATCCACATTGAGTTCGACTTGAATATTAGGATGTTCAACCATATTTTCTATCATTGAAGTATAACCTTGCTGAGGCATACCTTGGTATTTATGATTAAAATAGTTATCATCATAATTGAACCGAACTGGCAAACGCTTCAAAATTGATGCCGGTAACTCTGAGGGTTGCATTCCCCACTGTTTAAGGGTGTATCCCTTGAAAAAAGCTTCGTATAGCTCTTTACCAACAAATTTTAGCGCCTGCTGCTCAAACGTTAAGGGAGTCTCAATAGTTGAGTCTCCTTTGCTCGCGATCAGAGCTTTTGCTTCATCTGGACTACATGTTTTATTAAAAAATTGATTAATTGTATGTAAATTAATTGGCAATGAAAAAACTCTATTCTTGTAGGTTGCCTTAACTCTATTAATATAAGGCATCATCACAGAATATTGATTAACAAAATCCCACACTTCTTTATTGTCTGTGTGAAAAATATGTGGGCCATAGGTATGCACCATAACATTTGTTTCCTGATCTCGAGCGTCATAGCAGTTGCCAGCAATATGGCTACGACGATCAATAATCCGGATTTTATGCCCACACTCAGCCAGCTTCCGTGCAATAACAACACCAGAGAAACCAGCTCCCACAATCAAAATATTTTTTTGCATTTTTAATCCTAACCTAAAATACTACGTCTTATTCTATAATATACACGGGCAATGTCGCTTCGGCGCTGCGAACCTCGTGGTGCTATTTTATCCAAATAGGGCATTAATTTTCTTTTTATCTTTGTCTGTAATAAATCCACATTGATTGATTGAGTGTGTTGTACTGTGGCGGGGATCGACGATTGAATAAGTCTGGAATAGACTTCAAGCTCCCAGGGAGTGCCCTGAATATTTTTAATGAAATTATCGTAATAATCGACCTTATCTGTATTCCATGGCTTATTCTCACCTGCAAAGTGAATCATCTTGGGATTTTTACGAGCTTTCAGATACCGACTGTAGGTAGCAAACTTAAGATTTGGGTAAAAGGTATCTGTATGCCCGTTGCCATGATATACATTCCATTCCAAGGGTAAGAAGTGAACCCGTCCATGGAAGACCTTATTCATTATATCTTGATCAAGGAACCAGAAACTCTGCCCCTTCAACTCCTTCATTAACTTCGAGAATACATTCTCTTTATTCATTTCTTCAATATTGAAAACCATAATACCGCCCTGAAAATACTCTTCAGGTTTGCTTAGGCCGAGTTTACCCTTTAGATATTCGCCAGCAGTTTGTATCCCGGCATCAGATTCCGCAATATTCCCAAATTTAACAAAGCCTTCCATCACGATATCCTGAACAGCAGCCACCAGATTATCACCCAGAGGAATATCTATCAGTTCGGCAAGATCACTCTCTACAACCGTGTCAGTATCGATAAACAATACTTTTTCGAAACTTCTGAAAAGACGAGGGATGAAAAGTCGGGAATAAGTGGCAATGGTGAAAGGAGGCCTTATATAGGCATCTTTAATCTCATCAAAAGCATGAACGTTAAAGAAACGTACGCTGAAATTGCTCAAATTATGTATTAAAGATAGCACGCGACTTTTATTTCTTTCGGAAATGCCGTTATCTAATATAACTAAGTCGTAGTTTTTATCGATGTTTGCGTGATTTATTATTGATTTAATTAATCCACCTAACGACATCGCATAATTGTCATCAGAACAAATGACTATCGGTACTGCATTTTCGAGATACTTCGGTGCAACATAACTATTAAATGTTTCTTTCTTTATAAAAGTACGTTGTATTTCTTTTAACTTGAGCTTCGAATCACCTGTTTTCTTTATAATAAAGATATTAAAGAGTCTCTCAGATAAATGGCCAAAAACTCTTTTTTCTTGCTGAGAATAGTTTTTGAAATAAATTTCATCTTCAAGATTATCTAATATAGAGAAAAGCCATTCAGAGTATTCAATAAACAGCTCTCGTTTCATCACATACATATTAGTGTAATAACCAACGTGCGAATCATTGAATTTAGATGCTGCTGTTTTGTACTCTGGATACATTTCGATTAGTATATCTAGTACATTTTGATAATCTTCAATATGTAGATGATCAGAAGCCCTATAATGTTCATAATTATTGGTGTTTCCAGCTGCCTTAACCGACCATAGTTTAGGAACTAGCAGATCGGCATCGCCGATGCACTTTTTGATAGAATCCTCATTTAATCCGAATTCACTTTCGTATTCAGCATTAATTTCAGGATAATTTACCATCCCCCATACATCTTCATCTTTGTGTTGATCGTTAGAAAAGTTGAAGTGTCTTCGATAGTGCATAAAGCCGACATAATCTGAGATTTCAGCATTTTTCCACACCCAGTAATGGGCGGTCAACTCACAGTAAAAGGGATTTTTGAACGAAATATTTTCCCCACTGTCATCCCCTGGGCAACAAATTTCATCTAAAGAATTAGATTTGCCTACATGGAGAGGTTTAATTACTGGAGAGCTTAAAAAAGCACTCGGCTTGTGATGCGAAGTGTAGATTGAAACATTCATTTTATGTGTAGACTCTTCGTGAAATTTTATGCCATTGCGATTTTATAAGCATTGATAACTTCGCTTGAATTGCCAGTCATTTTTAGACGATGATTTTCTATCCAGATGACACGATCACAAATTTTTTCTACATCTGATAAATTATGACTGACAAAAAGAATTGTGACGCCTTTGCTTTTAAAAGCATTTATAGTGTTGATACATTTTTTCTGGAACGCAATATCTCCGACTGCCAAAACCTCGTCAATAATTAAAATATCTGGATCTACCTGTGAGATAACAGAGAAACCTAGTTTAGCCAACATTCCACTGGAATATACGCGTATTGGTTCATCAATGAACTCGCCTAATTCCGAGAATTCTATAATCTCATTTATACGAGATTTAAGCTCTTTGCGTCTTAACCCCAAAAGTGTAGCATTGAGACGGATATTTTCTCTTCCAGTCAACTCTGGGTGAAAGCCACCACCGAGTTCCAACATCGATGCCACACGCCCAACAACGTTGACCTTGCCTGTTGTTGGCTTCATAACACCAGCAACCAAACCGAGAGTTGTACTTTTACCCGCACCGTTTCGGCCGATTAAAGCGACAGATTCACCCTTCTCAATTTTGAAATTTATATCTTCTATAGCAAGATAGCTGCGCCCACTTAACAAACTCAGTGCTCTTCGTGGATTAAATAGCAGCTCTTTTATGCCAGATCCAATATGATGATAGAGCGGGTATGTTTTAGTTACATTGGCAAATTCGATCACAACACTCATTATAAAATCTCTGCAAATCTATGTTTAAGCTTGTTGAAGATTGAGCTACCGATAAGTAAAGAAATCGCAGCATAAGCATAGAGTTCGGCCACTAAAGGGTAGTTTATTGTGTTATGCATAAATAATTCACGCCAGCTCGTTATCATTGATGCGAAGGGATTATATTCCACCAACCAACTATACTCTTGTGGGATCATCTCGGCAGAATATAAAATAGGCGTGCAATAGAATAGCAACATTATGCCAAGACTTATAAACCTCTCTAAATCACGAAAAAACAGATTTAGTGTCGAAAGCATTAGGGCTACGCCAAGCATTAATATTATTTGCGCCATACCAATTAAGGGGACGCCCCAAAGCCAGTCGAGAGATGGGCTCATGTCATAGATATATAGAAAAACAAGAATGACTGGTATCGTAAAAAGAAAGTGTAAACACTCCATTAATACGTTGCTGAGCGGTATCACTGAACGTGGAAATACTGTTTTTTTAATGATTTGGGCATTTGACAAAAATGAAAAGAGCGCATTCCCGGTTGAACTGGCAAACCATTGCCATGGAAATAATCCAGTGATAATAAAAACGGTATAGTTAGGTATTTGAACTCTCATTATAAGCTTGAAAATAAAGAAATATATCATGGCAAATAATAAGGGGTTAGCTATAGACCAAAGATACCCAAAGAAGCTGCTCTTGTACCTGACTTTGAGTTCTTTTTGAGTTATGACTGTTACCAGATCATAAAGGTATCCTATACTAAGCTTCATAAATTTCTCATCATTTAGTTACTTCACGGGAAACGTTATACAGATTCATCATCAACTGGAGTTGAAATTGATCAGCTGGTAACAGAATTAGCTCTGAGCTGCTGATGTACGTACATATGCATGCTTCTCATCCCTTCGTAAACAGGTATGAAGCTTCTTTTACCGATTTTAGTCAGTACTTTTGAGTTATCGAGAATACTGTAGCTAATATCACCGACCTTTTTATTGTGCATGACTAAATTCATTTTATTGCCGCTAATAACCTCAGCGTAATGCAATATTTCTTTCAGACTTGTCCCCATCCCTGAACCAATATTGTAGATATCATTCCACGAGTTGGCACTATTAACTAATGCGTAAGTCATTTCACAGACATCATCTATGTGTATATAATCTTTTCGGATATTCACATCACCATATATATGCATGTCTTCTTTTTTTATTGCATTTTTTAGGGCTACACCGATTATCCTGTTTAACTTTTGATATTGACCATATACATTGGCAGGACGTAATATTAAATAGTTGAATTTAGAATTAATTCTATTTTCATATGCCAGATAGCGTTCAGAAACTTCTTTTATCCATCCATAGAAACTAACCGGAGACAATTCGTGCTCCTCATTAATCGGCGTATCCGCTATGCCATAAATAGACCCACCAGATGAAAAATACACCATGTTATATACGCTGTACTTTTTCATCAAAGAAATAATATCAATTAGGCAAGACAGGTTTACTGATACTAAATTCTGACAGCTAGCAAATGAATCCGTTGCTGATATACTCGTCAAGGAGTGAAAAACCAGGTCTATTTTATGATTTTTAAATACGAGCTCTAAATCTGCCAGGTTTCTGATATCGCCGATAATTTTTTCAATGTTAGGATGCTCAATTATCGGCATTGAACGTCCAAAAGTAACAACTTTATAGTTTTTATTGCAGTAAAATTCAATCAAATTGGTCCCTATGAATCCTGAACCTCCTAATATCAAAACCGTTGGCATGGCAACTCCTTCAATTCACTTACTCGTGAATAAATGTATATTGAATGCAGCATCCTACTGCATTCCACTCTCAATTAAAAAGGCACCCAAAGGGTGAGTTGAAACTACCCGATATCTAATTAGAAACGACACTTTGAAGATATTTTCCGTAATCTGTTTTCTCAAGTGACTTTGCCAATTCAGCTAGTTGCGCTTTGGTTATCCAACCTTTTCTGAAAGCGATTTCTTCAAGGCAGGCTACTTTTAGACCCTGCCTTTTTTCAATGGTGTGTATAAATTGTGATGCCTCGATGAGGCTATCATGAGTCCCGGTATCAAGCCATGCAAACCCGCGCCCAAGTAACTCAACCTCAAGCATCCCCTCTTTAAGGTACATTTCGTTTAGCTCGGTAATCTCTAATTCACCACGGTGAGAGGGTTTTACTTTTTTTGCCATCTCAACTACATTTTTATCATAAAAATATAGTCCTGTTACTGCCCAATTAGATTTCGGCTTTTCGGGTTTTTCTTCAATTGAAAGGGCTTTAAAATTCTTATCGAAATCTACAACACCAAAACGACCAGGATCTTTAACCTGATAACCAAATACGGTTGCTCCTGACTTTTTAGCAGCAATATTTTCAAGAACAGGTGCAAACCCCTGCCCAAAGAATATGTTATCGCCTAAAACCAATGCGCATTCTTCACCGTCAATAAATTTCTCGCCAATGATAAACGCTTGAGCCAATCCATCTGGGTTGGGCTGTATTGCAAATTGCAGATTAATTCCAAATTCACCACCATCACCCAGTAATCTTTGGAATGAGCTCAGATCCTGAGGGGTAGTAATGATAAGAATATCTTTAATGCCTGCCAGCATCAGCACTGAAAGGGGATAGTAGATCATTGGCTTGTCGTAAACCGGCAAGAGCTGCTTTGATAAACCTCGAGTGATAGGATGGAGCCGTGTGCCAGATCCGCCAGCTAAAATAATACCTTTCATATCAAAAATCCTTTGCCTCTAATCCTAATCTTTCACCAGCGTACGACCCATCCTGAACCCGTTGCCACCATTCTGTATTTTCTAAATACCAGCGGACTGTCTTCTCAACACCCGTCTCAAAGGTCTCCTCGGGTAACCAACCCAGCTCTTTCCCGATTTTTGTAGCATCAATCGCATAGCGAACATCATGTCCTGGACGATCTCGGACAAAAGTAATAAGTGCAGAATAGTCGTCAACACCATAGGGCTTATCAACGACAAGTCGATTAAGGATCTTGCAAATAGTATTCACAACATCGATATTCTGCCGTTCATTATGACCGCCAATGTTATAAGTTTCGCCAACTCTACCTGCAGTGGCTACCCGATATAATGCTCTGGCGTGATCTTCCACATAAAGCCAGTCTCGAACCTGTTTACCGTTACCGTAAACGGGCAGTGGCTTACCTGCAAGCGCATTTAGTATCGTCAGAGGAATCAACTTCTCGGGAAAATGGTATGGCCCATAATTATTGGAACAGTTTGTGACTATTACGGGTAAACCGTAAGTCCGCAGCCAGGCTCTGACCAAATGGTCGCTGGAGGCTTTAGAAGCAGAGTAAGGACTACTCGGTGCATAAGCGGTTTGCTCGGTGAACAAATCGTCTGTACCGTGCAAATCACCAAACACTTCATCTGTAGATATATGATGGAATCGAAATGCTTCTTTTCTTTCAAAAGGCAGCCCAAACCAATAAATTCTGGCAGCTTCAAGTAAAACATATGTTCCGATTATATTTGTTTCGATGAAAGCTGCCGGGCCATCGATTGAACGGTCAACATGACTTTCGGCAGCCAAATGCATGACGACATCCGGCTCGAAATCATTAAATATACGATTAAGGGACTCTGGATCGCAGATGTCTGTTTTAGAGAAATGATAACGAGGACTATCACTGATATCCTGCAAGGACTCTAAATTACCAGCATAGGTGAGTTTATCGACATTCAATACTGTATCATTAGTGTTTTTAATGATATGGCGTATAACAGCTGAACCAATGAAGCCAGCACCACCAGTTACCAAAATTTTCATAGTATTTCTCAAAACACTGTGGTTTTCTTTAATTGAAATTTAGACCTGAAGCAGAGAAAAGAGTTGACTATCGGGAAATAAGCACGCTACCGCCCCTGAGTTACAGCTCTCAGCATGCTGATACAGCTAACTATCATCTGTTCTAAAAAGCCACCCACCGGTTAACAAGGTATAAATTATATCATCCACTTTTTCTGAAAACTAACTAAACTGGAAAATTTCCAGCAGCGTCGAGTGAATTCGCACCGTGAATGCACGAATTTTCTACTGCTTCGGCAGTCGATAAGATACTTAACCCGGTGCTCGAAAGATATAAGCTTATGATGCTTAACACAATAAATTTAACAATTTCATTTAACAAAAAAACCGGCACTGGCCGGATTTGCATTAGTTTCAGCTATCAATCAGCTGTAGCCGTGCGGATTCTGACTCTGCCAGTTCCACGTATCGCGCATCATTTCATCAATTCCACGCCTGACACGCCAGTTCAACTCTTTATCGGCAAGGGATGCGTCGGCCCAGAACGCGGCAAGGTCGCCATCGCGCCGCGGTGAGATCTGATAAGCCACCTTACGGCCGGAAGCCTTCTCGAAGGCCTTAACCATTTCCATCACCGAATAACCTTCACCCGCCCCGAGATTATAGGCTTTGTATCCCTCAATCGCAGACAGATGATCCAGCGCTTTCAGATGACCTTCAGCCAAATCCATCACGTGGATATAATCACGCACGCCAGTACCGTCTTTAGTCGGGTAGTCATCACCGAAGATACCCAGCTTTTCCAGACGACCGATCGCAACCTGAGCAATATACGGCAGCAGGTTGTTAGGGATTCCGTTAGGATCCTCTCCAATCTGACCTGATTCATGCGCACCTACCGGATTGAAGTAGCGCAAAGCAATGGTTTTGAATTCGGGGGTTGCTTTAGCGTAATCACGTAAAATTTGTTCAACCATCAGTTTGGACGTGCCGTAAGGGCTGGTTGTGCCGCCAATTGGCGTAGTTTCTACGTAAGGGACAGGCGCATCCGCACCGTAAACCGTTGCCGATGAACTGAAAATAAATTGTTTAACCCCGGCGTTGCGCATCTCTTCCAACAGCACCAACGTGCCGGAAACGTTGTTCTGGTAGTATTCCAGCGGCTTGCGGCTGGACTCCCCTACCGCTTTAAGCCCCGCAAAATGGATCACGGCGCTGATGTCATGAGCTTTGAAGATGTTACGTAAACAGGCGCGATCGAGGATATCTCCCTCATAAAAAGCGGCCGTCTTGCCAGCGAGTTTTTCCACGCGGGCGATCGACTCACGTGACGCGTTGCTCAGGTTATCCAGAACCACAACCTCATCACCGCGCTCCAGTAGAGCCAGAACGGTATGAGAACCAATATAACCAGCGCCACCGGTAACTAAAATAGACATGTTAACTCCTTCGGGTCACGCAGGCGGCGCGACCTTCATCAAATAGCGTTCACTTTGCCAGAATTTTTTGGATCTCTTCACGAAACCCACGTCCCTGGGTGTGGTTACGCAGCCCCCAAGTGACGAATGCTTTCATATATCCCAGTTTGCGACCGCAGTCAAAGCTGTCGCCGCTGAGCAAATGGGCATCCACGGGCGTTTTCTTATTCAAATTGGCAATGGCGTCCGTTAGCTGATAACGGCCCCACGCGCCTGGCTCAAGTTTTTCCAACTCCGGCCAAATATCGGCAGAAAGCACATAGCGCCCTACCGCGGCGAGATTGGAATTTAACAACTGCGGGCTATCTGGTTTCTCAACGAAGTCTAAAATAGGGCTGACTTTACCCGGAAAATCCAGCGCTTCTTCAGTGGTAATCACCGAATACTCTGACAGATCGGCGTCCGGCATATGATGAGCTAACACCTGGCTCCGCCCGGTTTCTTCGAAACGAGCCACCATTGCCGCCAGGTTGTAACGCAGGGGATCGGCGCTGGCATTATCCAGCAGCACGTCCGGTAGTACCACCACAAACGCTTCATCGTGCAGCATCGGGCGGGCGCACAGCAGAGCATTAGCCAATCCCTGCGGCTGCGGCTGGCGCACATTCATAATCGTCACTCCCGGCGGGCAGATAGATTTGACTTCACTCAACAGTGAGCGTTTAACGCGAGCCTCAAGCAGGGCTTCAAGTTCGTAAGAAGTATCAAAATGGTTTTCAACCGCATTCTTGGACGCATGGGTGACCAGGACAATTTCCTTTATACCCGCCGCTACGCACTCGTCGATGATGTACTGGATCATAGGCTTATCGACTACGGGCAGCATCTCTTTAGGAATAGCTTTTGTTGCAGGAAGCATGTGCATTCCGAGCCCCGCAACGGGGATAACTGCTTTAAGCTTGGTCATAATTTTTCCATATGAATGATGTAGAAAACACTGATTCATTATGCATTAAAGAGATGATCCGCAAGTATAATCTTAATCTGAAAAAATTACAGTGGGGTCAGATCATAAAAAAGGCCACGCGAAGGTGGCCTTAAAATTTATCCCTGGAGTTAACGGCTAAACCATTCGGGCATAATAAACAAATTATAATGACTCACCACCAGAATAATCCCGATAAACACGCCTGAAACTGAAATCCACTGGCGTGCATAGGGCAAGAATCGGATCCCAATCACCGGCTTGATAAAGAAAGGATGGGCAAAGGCGGATATCAGCACTTGGGAAATGGACAGCGTGAGTGCGACATATCGGACATCAGGCCAGATCCAGACCGTAGCCAGCACCATGACAACAATTATACTCGCCACAACGTTCCAGTAAAATTCAACATTGGTGCGGCCGTTCGCTTGCGAGATCGCGCCAGTCAGGCCTCCCATTGGGCGCAACATGCCAAACAGCAACATCAGCGGGATCAGTTGCCCTACGGCTTGGTGTCCAGGCCCATAGAGTACGCGTACAATCACCGGCGAAAGAATGCCAATCGCCAGGTACATTGCGGCGCTGAACAGCATAATGACGAACGTGCCCTTTAGAAACAGCTGCTGTAGCTGAACAGCATCGTGTTGTTTCTCGGCAAAACGTGGCAGTGCCAGACGATTGATCACCGGGGTCACCAGCTTGAGGGGCTGAAGTATCAACTCTTTGGCCAGGGAATAAACACCCAGCATTTCTGCGCCCATCACTTTGCCAACAATCAGCGAGTCGGCCTGAGTACGCAGCTGGTTAATGGTCTGGGAGCCGAGCTGATAGACACCGTATTTGAGCGAACTATAAAACGTGGCCTTATCAAATTCAAACGTAGGCCGCCATGATTTTTCACCTAACCAAATCATGCACAGAATACGCATCGCCGCGTTCGCGAAAAGACCGAGGATCACCGCAGAGACGTTTAGCGGTGAGTAATAAAGTAATGCTACCGTAAACGCAAAGGCCAGAAGCTTGGTCACCATCTCAATTTTCGCCAGCAATATCATGCGTTTGGCTTTGATAAAATGCGCCTGATATTGTGATAGCGAGCCGAGCACCAGAAAGTTGAGGCTGGTCAGCATAATCAACCCGGCAAGCTGCGGCAGATGATAAAACCAGGAAACTGGCCAGGCAATGGCCACCAGCAGCAGGCCTGTCATAAGGCTAAGCAGCACGTTCACCCAGTATATTGTGCTCTGCTCTTTACGCGTTATATTCTGCCGATGTACGATATAGCTGCTCATCCCCATATCCTGCAGCACCATGGCCACCGCAAGAATAGCGTTAATGATGGCCAGAATACCCAACTCATGGATTTCAAGTTTTCGTGCCAGCACGCCAAGCTGAACCACCTGCAATGCAGCAGCAAAGCAGGTGGAGCCAAACAGCCATAGGGCCTGTTTTTTTAAGCTACTCACACTATCCGCTCCAGTCTCTTCGCCAGCTGACGATACGCGATATGCTGATTAAACTCGGTTTCCACCTTAGCACGTGCCGCCTGCACTATTGGGGCCACGTCGACTTCTCCGCGTGACAGCTTTAGCAGGATAGCCGCCAGCGCCTGAGCATCACCTTCAGGTGCCAGCCAACCCGATACATCGTGTTCAATCAGTTCAGGTATACCGCTGTGCCTGGTCGATACGACCGGTAGCCCAACGGCCATCGCTTCCATTAGCGCTACCGGGATGCCTTCCATATCACCATCCGCCGCGGTCAGTGACGGCAGAAGGAAGATATCCGAATCATCCAGATAGTGTTTAATCTCTTCCTGCGGCTTGAATCCCACCAGGCTGACGCAGTCTTCAAGCTGGCCGTCAATGATGGCGCTTTTGAGTTGCTCTTCAAGGTCGCCGTCACCGACGATGGTGTATTCGAAACACCCTCCCTGCTCTTTCAAAATTTTGCAGGCCTCGATTGCCACGGCTAAACCTTTCTTTTCAGTCAGGCGGGCCACGGAAAGAATGCGAAGCGGCTGATGCAGCGCATCACGTTGCTTAAGGTTAAACTTTTCGGGTTCAATCCCCATGCGCGTAACGTGAATTTTCTCCGGCGGGCAGCCCAGTGCGATCAGCTTGTGCTCCCAAAGACGGCTGATGGGTAACAGCAGTTCATTCTGTGCGAAAAGCCTGGGATAGTCCTTCCGGTGCTCTGCCAGAATGTGGCGTCGTGAAATGTCGGCACCGTGGAATACCGTGACCTGCCTGCCCTTTAGCACGTTCAGCTCACGCAGTTTATTAGCCAGAGCGCCAGCATAGCCAAAATGTACAAGGAAAATATCTGCGGCAAAAGGCTTTTTATTAGCCGCCACGATTGCCGGAAGCAGCAGCCTGCTGGACTGGTCGCCGTAACGCGTGATATTGAATGACTTCAGCGTGGCGGGTTTGAAGATGTTCGGCAGTATTATTTTCAGGCGTTGTGCCAGCTTACCAAACTTGCCGGCCTTCTCTTCTGGCAACAGATAATGCGTTTTGGCGGCCAGATTATACCGATCGAAAGCGGCATGACGCTTAACCAAATCACCAGGGAAAACGGATATGATTTCGACGTCGTAGCCGATATCAATAAAATGAGTCACCTGGTTGAGCACAAACGTTTCGGAAGAAACAGGAAACTGCATGGTAAAAAATGTGAGTTTCATCGGTTCACCCTAAACTTTTGATAAAATCTGCAGTGATTTTATTGCCGAGGCTCCTTTCCTGCTCCACCGCCCGTGCAACCTGCTGCTCCACAGCTTCGTAGTTATCCAGTACGCCATTCACCTTGCTAATAATGCTGCCGTCCATCAGGCTCTGCACATCACTGGCCATCTCCGGCAGCCCCAGCTGTTTCATCACGCCCAAAGATTTGTGCTCGTAATTGATCGCCACCGCGGGGGTGCCAAAATTCATCGAAATTATGGCCGAATGCAAACGCGTACCGATGGTCAAATGGCATTCACCCAGCAGGATCCCCAATTCAAGGTCGTTAAACTCATCCATTATGACGTGATACTTATCTTTATCTTTTATGTAATCAAGCAGGGTAATGGCCACCATGCGGTCATCCCGATGGTAGCTGTCAATGCCGGTACAGGTCGACAGGGCAACCACCTGATAACCTCTGTCGATCATGGCGTTGATCACTTTGCCAAACGCCATCTCATATTCCTGTTGCGTTACGCCCAGACGCTTATCAAACGGAGCCAGTTCGCGCACGGTAATGGCAATGGTTTTTGTTGCGGCTAGCTGTTTCTGCCAGTGGATCAGGTTATGGCCTGGCGTCGCCAGCGCGCGTGAACGTACCAGAAAAGCCGTGTCGGCCCCTGGGATCACTTTTTGCGTGGTGATACCCGCACTTTCCATCATTTCAAGACTGACGCTTTCACGAAGCACCAGACTGTTGACGCGCGCAAAGACAAAATTAGCAATCTGGTTAAATCTTTCCTTCTGGAAAGGCCCCACGCTGTGGCCGATCATATAGAGGGGTTTTTTCGCCAGCAGGGCACAGAGCGCGTGTTCAAACTGTAGCGGGCCATAAAGGTCAACGAAGAAAGAGCCCCCGACCTGAATAACCGCATCATACTGCGTTAATTTGTCAGTAAATTTCTGCAAATACCTCGGCACGGCAAAATTCTTAAAAAAACCGTTACCGCGAATATGCGCCATCATAATTTTTGGCATCAGGCGACGTTTAATCTTAGTCACCAGAGTGTTAGATTTTTTGGTTTCAAGAAACAGTTCATCTGGCAGAATATCCTGTTGCAGCAGATAGCTGGAGCAGGTTGGAAAACGACTGATAACATCGATCTGAATATCGTTTTTTGCGAGGTAAAGCGAATCAATAATTCCACGTAAAATAGCACCATCACCACGATTTCCGCATGTGTGATTGCCAACTAACAAAATTTTCATAATACCCCACGGTTTTTTGTAATCTTAAAATTTTTATTACGATAATAAATCAATAGCGGCATGGAGTTATCCGAATATAGCGGATGCGCCAGCGCGCAACTTATTGCTTACCCGCGCATCAACGTTGCGGAATCAATCCGCTCTTCATCAGGTATTTTGTTTTAAGGCAAAATAGGGGACTGCAACCTGCTGGCCGTTAATCACCAGTGAAATAAACCCCTCTGCCACGGAGGTCTCGACCTGAGTGGCATCGAGGTGACGGGATTCAACCAGCAAATCACCCTGCTCATTAGCACCAATACCCGCCAGCCCGTTATGAAGAGAGAAACGGCGTACGGCCGCATGTACCTTCTCCCCTTTTGGCGGTTCAGCAGGCTCCATCCTGCTATCAAAACGCGCGCACTGCCCGGTCGTGAAACGATCCCTCGCGGTGGTTTTCATCATTATTCCTGCCGAGCCTAACCATGGCGCGAGTTTGACAAGTACCCGCGTATCGCTGTCCTGCAAGGTGGTATAGACAACATCAGAGATGGGGCTGCTGCCTTCAATGCACCAGCTGGCCTCAAATCCATGTACTTTTCGCTGCAAACTGATGATGGCCTTCCCCCCGGTATGGCGGTCGCCGATCATATTCATTAACGCCTTGGTATCAGAGCCATTACTGAACTGCGACTGCCCAAAGACTTCGATTTCCCAGCTGTCTCCGACATTGGGCGTATGGATATTGCCCAGCTCATACCAGCGTGCTTGCGCACTGTGATTTTCTATACGGAAACGGGAAGTCAGATAGTTGTACTTCATGCTGCCGTCAACGGCCACGCCGTAAGACTCAACACGAGTGGATCCGCGCTCGAAAGCGCTTAACCACGCGCCTTTACCCTGTGAGTTATCGATCCAGCTGCCGGCCTGTAGATTGATTTGACGCATATTCAGCCGCGAGTTATGTGCTATCAGCGGGTTCTTACAGGTTTCCAGGCTCAGCGCATCGATAATCCACTGACCATTTGAGATATCCCCAGGGAATTCGCTATGTTCTATCCAGCCGTTGTGGATCAGAGACTGACCGCAACGCTGCAGGTTTAGCACCTTGCCGACGGTACAGTACTGGGCATTGAAGTTGGAAAGTTCGATTGCCGTACTGTGATCCCACTTACCTTTTGGCGTGTTGGACCACACCGACTTCACCACATCACCACTGCAGCGCAGCGCATACCACTGGTCGATCTTGCAGTCCAGGGTATCCATCAGGCTGAGAGCGGTGCCCCCCACACGAACAAAACGCAGGCAGGCACCACGGAAATATTGTCCACCCACACACAGATTATCGAAAAATCCCTGTTCATTCGCCCGTTCGTCTGTACGTCCATTGAATTGCAAGTTGCTGATCTCAACCCGGCGCGCGTTAACCTTAAATACCGAATCCGTACTCCCGTTGGAGACAATGGTCGTCGCTGGAAAGTAGCCAAAGTTGACCATCGCCCCGGAAATGCGGAAAAAGCGCATCGTCTGCTGGGATAAGTCGCACGGGCTGACGAAAAAGGTTCCCGCCGGGAACTGTATACAGATTTGCTGGTTGGCTTTTTGTGACCATTGATACATTGCCTTGATGGCCGGAGCGCTGTCGGTTTCGCCATCGTCAATTGCGCCAAAGTCAAACAGCGTCAGGCGGTTATAGTCTTCGACAACACGGCGCCAGTGGAAATCTGCACCGGAAGAGAGTATCACTCCACCGTCATCTTCAGCGGCCTCAAGGCTACCAACGAACTCGCCTCCACCGACCTCGTGACCGCTGTGCCAACTTTTCAGCTTTATTTTCGCTCCGCCGAACAGAGGGCGGGTCTGGCGCAGAACGCTCACAGAAGGGATTTCACCGATCAGCTGATACCCGGCAGGCTGCGCCAGACGCTGACTGAAGTTGTTGACGCCACGGGCGACATCCGGAATATTGAACACCGTCTGACCGTTATCATCGACAACCGCCATCGAATGTGACGGGGCGGCGATCAGCGATGAATTATCAGCGACAAACCGCTCGAGACTGACTTTGTTGAGCACCACAGGCTGCTGGATCTGTGACAGTTTGCCCGCAGCATCGCGCAGATAGAGATTAATCAGGTTGCCCGATTTCCTCGGATCCGTACCTGCCTTACCGATGTACAGTTTGCCACTGAAGTTTTCCCAGAATTGATCCGGCATGGCATAAACATTTTCGGGCGTCAGGATCGGCACATCGTCCTTTGGCAGATCGTCCGGATTGACCTTGTTCAGCATCAGTGATGCCTCATTTTTGGCCGCCGAACTGGAAAACGAGCTGACAGAAAGCGCAGCAAAAATCGATGAGAATGCGGTCAGTAACTCTCTTCTTTTCATTAATATTATCCCTTGGTCAAGTGGATGGCCTGCCGGGCAGGCAGGCCTGAACAGACTTCCAGAGGCATTTCCAACGGACGCTGTTACCTTTACTTAAACCAACGACAGCCAGGTCTCTTTGATTACGTCGACGTCAAATTTTCTGGCAGTGGTTTTGGTACTGGCGCTCATGGCGTAGAACAGCTCATCATCACGGGCGAGCTGATTCATACTTTTTATATAATTCGCCTTATCATTCATCTCGACCAGAAAACCATCCTGCTGATGATTAATAATTTCCTGGGGACCGGTTGGGCAGTCATAGGCCACCACCGGCAGCGACCAGGATTTGGCTTCCAGCAGCACCAGTGGCAATCCTTCATAGCGCGAGGTCATAAGCGCCATATCACTCTCGCGGTAGTAGTCATTGATATTGCTAACGCGACCGATAAAATCAACGCTGTCGCTAATACGCAAACGGGCAGCCTGTGCTATCAGCTGCTCTTTTAGCTCACCCTCTCCGGCAATCACCAGCTTCCAGCCTGTATTATTGGCGACAAAGCTCTGCCAGATGTCCAACAGCAGATCAAACCCTTTCTGGTGGTCAAGCCGCCCTACGGCCAGAGCCTGATAGTGGCGCGTCAAACGCGGGTAATTTTTGTACACCACGGGATTGGGGATGGTTTTGCTGGCAATATTCCAACCGGTGAAGACCTGATGGTCTTTGTCTGTCAGAACAATCACCCGATCGTAATAGCGCAGAGTCAGATATTTGAGCAGTTTGATCGTTTTACTGAAGGAGTTAATTGCCACGTGTTCGCAGGCGTAAACCTTAGCCGTTTTTTTGCGCAACATCATCATGCTGTGCAAGGCGAACATCACGCTCAGACGTCCCATACTGATCAGAAACACCGCGTCAAACTGCTGCTGATGAATACACTTAACCGCGCTCTTCAATGGATGACTTTCGTCGTGAAAACTGACGATTTCCTTTACGTGCTCAAAGGGGTAAAAAGGCTGCCCTGCCCCCTCCAGTGAATAAATGCTCACTTCATGCTGTGGCCCTAAACACTCCGACATAAAGTTGCAGATATTTTCTGTCCCCGCCCAGGAGTATGCATCCTTGATGACCAGTACGACTTTTTTCATTCTCTATCGACCTCATTCAGCGATGCTTTAAGGTAAACAGCACACCGTTGACCATATACCAGACATAGTAGTAATAAACTTTCAGAGGATTATTTTTATAAATCAGTTTTAATAACTCAAAGTGCCATTTAGCGGCTTTATTTTTATTACGCGACAATGAATCGCCCATTTCAAAATAGGTTACCAGGTTCTTATTTATTACACGTGCCTGCTGATATTGTTCGAAAAGCTCATGCAAAAACAGGAAGTCTTCATGGCCTTTCTGTTGGAAAAATACCGGGCGTGGTGGGCGACGATAGCAAACCGATGAGAAGCAGATACGGAACTTTTTTTTCATAAAACCGTTCTGTTTCAGGTACGGTTTGCCGTAGCTGAC
This sequence comes from Erwinia tasmaniensis Et1/99, assembly GCF_000026185.1. Taxonomy (NCBI): domain Bacteria; kingdom Pseudomonadati; phylum Pseudomonadota; class Gammaproteobacteria; order Enterobacterales; family Erwiniaceae; genus Erwinia; species Erwinia tasmaniensis. Next base: position 1,500,514 of record NC_010694.1, on the reverse strand, counting down.
ACTATAGGACTTGCTGGGTGACTGGTAGCGATAGTCGCTTATTAGCAGATTGTCACCGGCGGCAAGCTGCGCGACCTGCAGCATCAGTTTGTCGCTGTCCCACTGGTCATCGCTGTCAAGAAAGGCAATAAACGGCTCACTTGCCGCAGCTAATCCAACGTTACGCGTTGCGGCCGCTCCGCTATTGACCTCATTACTGATAATGGTAATGCGCGCATCGGGACAATTTTTTTGTACTAACTCAAGAGAGTCATCGCTGGACCGGTCGTTAATAAGATAGATATGCCAGTCGGTATAGGTTTGATCAATCACCGACTGCACCGCACGCAAAATAGTCGCGCGCGCGTTGTACATGGGGATAATGATCCCTACCGTACCGATATGATTATTCATCTGATATCCTAAATCGGAGATGTGATATTGGCGTTAACAGCATGGCATCCCCCCGCTGTTAACGCGTTAAAACAGGCGGAATAATGGCGCAATACTGTAGCCAGTAATCGACTGAGCTGACAAAATAGTGTTGTATATCAAATAATAAGATGTCATGGCAAATAACAGCGTGAAATTAAGCAGCAGATGCCGTATGCGCATAAACAAGAATGCCAGTAGCAGCGGCTCGCAGTGCAGGAACAAGTTGCCCACTCTGCCGCCGAGTATGGAAAAGTCAGAGAAGATGATGCGCACCGCGGCACCGGCCGAATAGGCGATAAACAGCAGATAGGCAGTACGATCTGTTGCTTTGATCGGTTGACGGAAATAAACCAGGGTAAAAAGAGCGATAAAGGCGATATTCTTCAGGTTTGCCAGGCCAAAAACCGGCGAGTTGGCGTCGAATGACGTGCCACTGTAACCCATCGCACGGTCGCCGATCACCGGGACAATGCCCAACGAGTCCAGAAACAGCTTTTTGCCCCCGATAAGTCCCAGTGGGATCGCGGCGATAACCATCGCCAGACCAAAATACTTGCGCTCCTTCAGCACGATAAACGGCAGTATTATCAACACGGCATAGCCCGTGGAGTGTGACTGGGTACTGCATGCCAGAAAGATTAGCGCGAGGAAGTATTTCCTGTTGGCAGCTGAACAGATACATGCCACCGCAAAAGCGCTTGAGAGGCCAAAACGGATCTGATTCATATCCTTGTTGATAAACAGGTGTGCGGAGTACAGGCACAGAGAGCAGAGGATTAGCGGTGAATATTTTTTAAACACCCAGGCGTTGGTCGATACTGCGATAAAACTGATAAATAGCAGAAAGAAGTAACTCTCATGGGTGAACCACGACAGCACCCACGCCAGCAGCATAAAAAGATTCTCGTAGCGGTAGATATCCGCTATCGTCTGATAACCACTTAAACTGGTTTGACGGGAGAAATCATGGAAGAATCCAATATACTGCGCGTCATCCATACCTGAGTTTGGCCCGCGCATCCCGGCGAACAAAATAAGTACAACCACTGCTACAAAGAAAAAATAGTTAATCAAGATTTTTATTCTAGCTTCACCGGCCAGATTTATAGTCGCCAGCTCAAAAAAACAAAAAACAAGGATGCTGTAGCTAACTATCCAATATATAGCCATATTTTTACTCGATGTTATTCTGCTGCAATCATGACTTCCCTGCCAAACGCACCCGTAGTTTATTTTTCAGGCGGTTAATAAAGTCAGTGCGATTATCTTTATTGGTCAAGAAAAAGTAACGGGCAAAGTTGAGGCTGGCCTGCAATGAATGACCGTCCATCTTATACCGCAGCGGTAGCTTATAGGCTTTATAGGTATAAACGTCGCGTGGGGTAAGATACGGCTTCATCGCGTTCAACCAGAAAAGGGAGTATTTTACCGATTCGCCTTTATGCTTCGAGCCAAATGTCGTCACCATGTGATAATTCGCCAGCGGCTGAGGGATCATCACAAACTCGAAGCCCTGTTTATCGGCACGGATGCATAAATCGTAATCCTGATGGCGGATAAATCTTTCATCAAATCTGATTTCAGCCGCATGTTCACGTTTCAGCACTATCGTGCTGGTCTGGATAAACCCATAGCAGCCAAACAGATATTCGGCTACCGTTTCATGCTGGCTGACCGGCTTTAACGGCATCACCTTAAGGAAGTTTCCATCCTGAATAATGTTGACCTGACTATAAATAATAAAGCGCGGCTTACCCTGCTCCTCCAGCTGCCTGATCAATTTCAAACTCTCTTGCAGTTTGTCTTTGTGCCACTCGTCATCAGCGTCAAGAAAACAGACATAGTCACCGGTGGCCAGATCAATCCCCCGGTTTCGGGCGCCCGCACCATTGAGTTTTATCTCAGATAAGACCAGATTAATCTTTAATCCGCTGTATCGTTCACTTCTCACCACCTCTGCGAGTTTGTCCACATCGGCGGATTTATCGTCGACAATAATAACTTCAAAGTTTTTGTAACTTTGTTCTTTCACACAATCAAGTGTCGTAACAATTGATTCTGATGCGTTATATGCGGGAATGACGATGGAAAAAGAAATATCCTTCATTACCAGGCACCTTATTAAACATTCACAAACTGACCCTTGCCAGAACCGCGGGATCGTTTAACAGGGCGTTAAAGATCCCGCTCGGCAGTTAGCTTTTCTCACCCTGCTGATAGTTGTAGTCATAGTAGTCGTAGCCATAACCATAACCATTGGCTGCCTTACGCACCACCGCGTTAAGAATAACGCCTTTAATTTCGATGCCGTTCTGGATAAAGCGTTTGTAACTGATTTCAACTTCCTTAACCGTGTTGGTTTCAAAGCGCACCACCATCAGCGAAGTACCGGCCAACTTGCCGATAATTGAAGCGTCAGTGACGGCCAGAACCGGCGGTGTATCGATCAGCACCAGGTCGTAATTCTTACTGCCCCAGTCGACCAACTCTTGCAGGCGGCTATTCATCAACAGTTCAGAGGGATTGGGCGGCACCTGACCGCGCGCGATAAAATCAAAACCGTAATCGCCACGCTGCACCAGATCGGAATTAAACGGGAGTTTCCCGGACAGAATATCCGACAGGCCGGTTTTGCTCTCAGCACCCAGCAGCTCATGCGTATAGCCACGTCGCATATCGCCATCGATAAACAGGACTTTCCCACCGGTCTTCGCCACCAACATGGCCAGGTTGGCACAGATAAACGTCTTACCAATTCCCGGGCTGGCACCGGTGATCATCAGAATGTTGTTTTGAGCATCCATCATTGCAAAGTGCAAACTGGTGCGCAGACTCCGGATTGCCTCAATTGACAGGTCGGTAGGGTTACCCAACGCCAGCAGCCGGTTATATGGGTCAACTTTGCCGCTCATTTTTCGTTTCAACAGCGCTTCGCGGTCTTTTTTACGCTGCCACTCGGAAAGCGGGACGCTGGCGTAAACGCTCAGACCCAGCTCTTCCAGCTGCTCTGGGTTATCAATCCCATGATGGAAGAGCGCTTTCAACAGCACGAGTCCGACAGAGACGACCAGCCCGGCAATCAAACTGGCGGCGGCGATTAACATTTTTTTCGGAGCAACCGGCGTGGCGGCGGTTTCCGCGTGATCGATGATACGCACATCACCCACGGTGCTGGCCTTGCTGATGCTCAGCTCCTGCTGACGACTCAGCAGCTGCATATATATCTCCTGCCCTGCCTGCACGTCACGTGTTAAACGCACGATCTCTTGCTGAGTCTGCGGCATCTGGCTGATTTTACCATTCAGCTTGCCCTGCTCGTTTTCCAGCGTCTGACGTTTTTCCAGCAGCGCACGGTAGGTCGGGTGATCCTTCTTAAACAGTTGCGAAACTTCCGCTTCGCGGAAGGTCAGCTCGTTCAGCTGTGTCTGGATGCTCACCGAAGAATCAAGAGCGGATTTCGCTTCCAGCGACATATCCACTGAATCATGCTGGCGGCGGAAAATATTTAATTTATCTTCCGCCTGATCCAGCTGGCCACGCACTTCCGGCAGCTGTTTCGCAAGGAACTGGATACTCTTCTCGGCTTCTTCAGATTTGCGCGCCACATTCTGGTACAGATAGTTGTTGACAATCTGGTCCAGAACCCGGCTTATCTGTATCGGATCTTCCCCACTATAGGTCAGTCCCAGTACGCCAGTATTTTTACCCAAATCGGCGACGACGAGGTTACCGCTGATTATTTTTATTGCCTGCAGGACGCTCAGCTTGCTAACCGTGAAGCGGGTCCCCGCATCAGCCTCAATATTGCTGACCAACATGGTAATATCACCATGCTGCTCAAACTGGCCGACTTTCCCTTTAAACAGTTCGTCGCCCTCTTTACTGACGGTGTAGCTGTCCGGGCCGTCCACTGCCACGCTAAGCTCATGCTTGCTCCAGATAGCCGGCACTTTCAAACGGGAAACGGCAATCTGTTGCGGTTTTTTACCCAAGATGCGCGACAAACCTGCTCCAATCAGCGGGAAATGGTCCTGCTGTACCAGCACATCAAGGCCCAGGTCGGACACGGTTTTGCCCAAAACCATGCGCGAGGTGATGATTTCCACTTCGGCAGCAGAGGCCGGTTGCGCATTTGGCATCATCTGAGAAATGTCATTAAGTACCGTGTTGGCATTTTTTTGCTCAACCTGCACCATGGCATCTGCGCTATAAATCGGCGTAGCAAACAGACTGTATAGCGTTCCCGCTAAGGTAAACAACAGCGTTACCGCCACAATTATCCAGCGGTGGTCAAGAAACTGCCCCACAATATGCGCCAGTTCGAATTTTATCGCCTCGCCACTGTTCGCTGAGGGTTCTTTACTTTCTGTTTTCATCGAAAATTCCAACTATCGGCTTAATGCGTTGACCCATTTCTGGGCAGCGTTTTCAAGAACACCGTACACGGCTTCAAAGGCATCCCGGCTTTTCTTATACGGGTCCGCAATTTCATGCTGATTGATCCAGTGTCCAAACAGCATGGTTTTGCCACGTACAGAGGGATTGATGCGGCAAACCAGGTCAATGTGTTTTTTTTCCATGACCAGGATAAGGTCATTATCCCGACACATCTCTGACGTGAGCTGCTGCGCCACATGCTCCTGCAGGGGCATACCGTGCTGCTCAGCCACGCTGCTGGCCGTTGCGTCAGCCGGACTCCCCACCACGGCTTTCAAGCCGGCTGAAGCGATTCTCTTCTCTGGCATGGCGGAATTCAGCAGCCTCTCCCCCGTAGGGGAGCGGCAGATGTTGCCGATACACACCACTAAGATTGAATTGATCATAAGTTCTGCCACCGGTTACCAGTTATGAATAATCTGAACGTTGCGTGTCGCGTCGTAGACACCGTTAATGGTTGGAACCAGCTGTGAAATAACACGATTCCAACGCGAAAGAGGCGTCGAAGTGACATAGACGATGTCGTAAGGTTCTAAGCGGAATTCGGTTCCCATCACCATCGCGGCAGCATCTTTAGTATTTAACTGATAGATATTGGCGATTTTGCTACGATTTGAACCTTTAACAGGCCGAATAACGAACACGCCGGTGGCATCAGCGACGTTCTGATCCATGCCCTGAGCATTACCCAACGCTTCCGCGAGCGTCATCCCACTGCGATCCATTTTCAACGTTGCCTGCTGCTTAACCTCACCCATCACGAACACTTTAAGATCGTCATTACGCGGCACGTAAAGAATATCGCCGGGGTACAACAGGTGATTTTGTGACAGGTCACCATTTTGCATCAGTGCCTGAAGCGAGACAGGCTGTTCGCGCCCGTTATGCGTCAGGACAACGTTGCGCCAGTCAGCGTTAGCCGTCAGGCCACCGGCAGAGTTAATCGCATCAAGGATAGTCAGAGGTACGTTAGTTATTGCCTGCTGACCTGAGGTGGCCACTTCACCAGTCACATAAGTTTTTTGCGATTTAAACGAGGCCACACTGACGTCAATCTGCGGGCTTTCGATGTATTTAGTCAGGCGGCCGGAAATTTCATCGCGAATTTGCTGCACGGTGCGACCGGCGACATGCACTCTGCCGATATAGGGATAGAAGATGGTGCCGTCCGAGTGAACCCAATTACCGGTATCGCTGGCACTGCGGTATTGGCCCGCAGGCGTAGTGAGTTCGGGATGATCCCAAACGGTTACCGTTAGCACATCACCCACGCCAATACGGTATTCGTAATTCTGCAGTTCGCGTTGCAGCAAAGGGTTCGCCTGGGCCACCACCGGCTTAGGCCTCATGCGCTCAACCAGGCTCGGCGTCAAGGGGAAAACGTTGACATACTTATCGATGTCAAAATCGCTGTCCTGCTGTTCAACAACATCTTTGCCCGTTGTGGAGAGATGGTTACCTGGCATGATGGTACAGCCGGAAAGGAGTGCCGCCGATACCATCAGAGGTATCAATTTAGTTTTGATTATAATCATCTGTTTCATCGCTATCAGTAATTTGAATGACAGAGGCTAGGCCACCGCTGTATGCGCCCGGAAGGCGTCAGTTGATCAAATCAGGCTCGGTAACGCTTGATCATTATTCTTCGCTCTCTCGTTGATTAGTAAGCACCATCACGCTTCAGAACCACGCCGATCGTTTTGAACAAAATGGCGATATCGTTCCAAAGTGACCAGTTCTTGACGTACCATGAGTCGAAGTAAACGCGGGTTTCATAACTCACATCATTGCGCCCACTGACCTGCCACAATCCGGTCATTCCTGGCTTAGCCATAAAATAGTAATCAACGTCGCCCGCATAGCGCTCGAGTTCGGCTTCTATCACCGGTCTTGGCCCGACCAGGCTCATCTCTCCCCGAACCACGTTCCATAACTGCGGCAGTTCATCAAGGCTGGTTTTACGGATAAAATGACCGATACGGGTAATACGCGGATCGTTTTTCAGTTTGAAATCTTCATCCCACTCTGCGCGCGCAACCGGATCGTTACGCAGCACCTCCGCAAGGACTTCTTTGGAATTCACTACCATGGAGCGGAACTTGAGACATTTAAATTTGCGGCCGTTACGACCAACGCGTTCGTGACCATAGATCGGGGCTCCACCGTCGCGCGAAACCATAAAGATCAGTACGGCTAAGGCGGGCAACAGCATGATAATAATGCCCAACGCGCCGACCAGATCGAAAGTGCGTTTAAGAAAGCGCGAACTGTGTTTGGCTAGATTATTGTTTACCCGCAAGATCATCACTTCGTGGCTAAAAATATAAGCCATATCAGTGCCATACAGGGGAACACCGCGTAAAGAGGGAATGACCGACACCGAACGACAATGGTGTTTCGCGAGATTTTTTAGCCACCAATCACGAGACTGACTTTGATCGTATTCAACCGCCACGATAAATTGGGTTTCACTGTTTATTAACGACCACAGTTGTGCTTCATCTTGCAATACTGGAATGCCAAACAGTTCAGAGGCGTTCTGGCTACTGTCAACATCATAGAATGCCACCACATCAAAACCCATCATCTCTTCGCTTTGCAGCGCCTGCCAGGCTTCTTGCGCATTCTTTCCGCTGCCGATGATGATTGACTGCCTTTTCCAAAGCTTTTTACGATTCAGCATCCGTTTAACAAAGGAGCGCCCCACGGGAACCATCGCCATCGCCAGAAGCCAGGTGAGTACCCAAATCCAACGAGAAAGTTCCCATTTTGATAATGCGCTGACAGAAAGGTCCACAATAGAAAATATCAGGATTGTTCTGAAGACTTCTTTAAGCTCGAACCAAAAGGGTTTTCGATAAGTGTAGTGCCGCAATCTTACCCAGAACCACCCAACACAAACCAGCGAAAGCAAAATGTGAGTCGCTATTTTCAAGTTTAGTTCGTGTGCCGGAATATCTGCCAGAATATCACCTGAAAATCCATTAACCAGCACAATGGCTAGTGCCAGCGCCGCATTGAAAAAGATGATGTCTGACAGGGCCAATGATAGTCTTATTAACAATCCTTTAAAGGTGAATTCAATTTCGCGCATAGTTAACTCTTAATTTTATCTCAGGTTGCCTGTGATTTATTGGTATCGAAACGGTGGCGAGGGATATTTCATACACGACGTTCGTTATTACACAGGGACCTTATCCAGGAAATACGGAAAAAAGGTCATCATCACCGGCACTACAACCACAAAAAACCGCTATATCATCAACTTAACGCGCAGGGTTCGCTGATGTGTCCTGAGCACTCTCATAAGGACACGCTACCGCCCCTGGCTTGTAGCTGCCAATGCGCTGTAAATGTTGTCGCTTACAGTTATAAGCCGGTCATCTCTGACGCCAGGCGCTAACATTTATCAGTGGATTGTGTACTTTCTTACAAAAACCAACATTCCCCCCATTGTACTGCGTTAAATAAAACATCCACGCAGACATTCACTAATACGTTGCTATACTAGTTATAAATGGACCCTTTACAAGAGCCTCGCGGCCCGCGCCGCTCCTTTTAGGAATAAGACTACTCCCCCACAGTCTGAGCACCACTTATTATTTTCTCCCTCCCTGCTAAATTAAGATTTTTCTCACTATGATTTCATTTTAAAATAGGCATCACTGGTTAATAAATATGTCAAGATACGATTATTCCTATTAACAATCAGATGAATTAGGGAGGGGAAAAATGACAGATTACGTAATCCCGATTTTCGGCATACCCACGTTTTTTATGCCACGAAGAACAGATTAATCCTATTTAAAATAGGTTGAATTGTTGGGTGACAAGGTCATGCCCGGCGCCAATCCGGGTTAATATAAAATATCTTTGAGGTGGGATAATGCTCGAATCGTTTGCCGATCCTTCCATTTGGGCCGGACTGGTCACTTTAGTGATGCTGGAACTGGTACTGGGTATCGACAACCTGGTCTTTATCGCCATACTCGCGGAAAAACTGCCCCCGGCTCTGCGCGATCGTGCGCGGGTCACCGGTTTATTGCTGGCATTAGGGATGAGGCTGCTGCTGCTGGCTGGGGTATCCTGGCTATCGTCACTGACTTCGCCGTGGTTCAGTCTGGGTGAACACGCTTTCAGTGCGCGCGACCTGATTATGCTGACGGGTGGCCTGTTTCTGCTTTTTAAGGCCACGATGGAACTGAATGAGCGCCTTGAAGGCAAAGACGCGGAAGAGAGCTCACAAAAGCGCGGTGCCCGCTTTTGGCCGGTCGTCGCGCAAATCGTCGTACTTGATGCGGTATTCTCACTGGACTCCGTTGTAACCGCCGTTGGCATGGTTGACCAGCTTGCTGTGATGATGGCAGCAGTGGTTATCGCCATTTTACTGATGCTGTCAGCCAGCAGGCCGTTAACAGGTTTCGTTAACGCCCATCCGACCATTATTATTCTGTGTCTGAGCTTTCTGTTAATGATTGGATTTAGCCTGGTGGCAGACGGCTTCGGTTATACCATCCCTAAAGGTTACCTGTACGCAGCGATCGGCTTCTCCATAATTATCGAAGCGCTTAATCATCTGGCACGATTCAACCGTCATCGCTATTTGTCGGCGCATTTATCGCTGCGAAAACGTACGGCACAAGCCGTGCTACGGCTTTTGCGGGGGCACCATGACGAGGCAGACTTGGATGCGGAAACCTCCTCACTGGTAGCCGGAAAAGCCGGGCCTAAGGCTATTTTCAACAGGGAAGAGCGAATGATGATCGCTCGCGTACTGGCGATGGGCCAACGCAGCGTGAACAGCATCATGACCACCCGCCACGATATTCAGCATATCGATCTGGCCGACTCGCCGGAGAGGGTCATGGCGCAGCTGGACGTTAATCAGCATACGCGCATGCTGGTGACTGATCACAGCGACGAGCCGCTGGGCGTGGTGCATGTGATTGACCTGCTTAAGCAGGCGTTACATGGCAACGCTATCGACCTGCGCGCGCTGGTGCGCCAGCCGCTGATCTTTCCTGAAAGGCTACCCCTGCTGCCTGCGCTGGAGCAATTCCGCCGCGCGCGCACGCATTTTGCCTTTGTTGTGGATGAGTTTGGCTCGGTAGAGGGCGTTGTCACACTCAGCGACGTGATGGAAACGATTGCCGGCAGCCTGCCTAATGAGAATGAAAAAACCGATCCGCGCCATGATATCCAGCAGCATAATGACGGCAGCTGGGTGGCAAATGGCCATATGCCGTTGGACGATCTGATGATGTATTTGCCGCTGCAATTGGACAGGAAACGTGACTATCACACGGTAGCAGGATTACTGATGGAGCACCTGCAACATGTGCCCCAGGAAGGCAAGGAGATAGAGGTCGGGGGCTATCTGTTCCGTACGATCCAGGTTGCCAGCCACAGAGTGCAGAAGGTGAAGATTATTCCCCGACCGCTCGAGGCCCCACACTGAACACCGCATCATACGCCAGCATAGCCGGCCCATCTTTATCGTAAAGGCAGGCGGTATCAGGGCGGCCGTCATCGATTTCCGGCCGCCCGCCACTATAAGTCGTTTATCAACTTTTTAACGTCGCCGTTAGCCTTGTCTGGATTATCCCTGGTCCATTTATCCAGTCGTTGCCGAACTTCATCGCGCAGCTGCTGACGCAGCAGCTGATCCACTTTTAAATTGTAATTAACCGCCGACCACGGCCCGTAAATCCTTAACGGCACGGGAAGGCGCTGCAAACGCTCGATCAACGCGCTGTCACCGTTCCAGCCCCCGGTAATGGTGACACCAAACAGCACGTCCAACTCTCGTTTAGCTAAATCAATGCTGCCGCTGGCGCTGTAGTTAAGCAACGCCGAGCGGGCATCAAGCTGGTTGAATGAAATAACGCCATTATTCAGCGTCGCGCTACCCCGTAAACGCTGTGGGTTTGGCGTACCGTCGTCGCCTTTTCCATGGACTTTATCACTGCTGTTTTCTACCGCCCGCTGAACCATCTGCATGAGGTCCAGCCCGGCATACTGCGCGTCGTCAAGGCTCAGTTCAGCCTGTCCCTGCCACTGATGCTCAAACGCGGCAAGATTCAGGCCGATCCCGCTAAAATGTCCCTGCAAGGACAGCGAGCCACTGACGGCCTCCGGCAGCTCAAATCCTTTCAGCAATGGCGTTATCGCAACCTGCTTCAGCTCCGGGGCCAGGGTCACTTTGGTCTGCGCGCTGCGCACATCCACCGTACCCGGTAAAGAGAAGCTGCCGCCCTCCCCCGTTCCTTTGAGGGTATCCACGGTGAGCAAACCCTGTTGGCTCGCCGCGTGCAACCGCACGTTATTCATTTGCATCCTGCGCCAACGCAGCCGATCCACTGCCAGCGTCAGTTGACCATCCAGCGCATTAAGCACGTTATGGGCATTATCCGTCACCGGCATGCGGGCGATCACCGGCGCGTGACCGCCGGGCTGCACGGCAGCGTTCGTGGCACCGTCAGCAACCTCAGTCAGGCCGAGCAGAGAATCAAGGTCGAGATGGTTAGCATGCAGATCCGCCAGCAGTTCGGGACGCCCTCCAAACGTGCCTGAAAGGGTCCCACTAAGCTGGCTGTCATTGGCGTTGAGAAGAATATCGTTAAGGCTGAAGCGCTGCGTCAGGATATCCCAGCGCGCCGTCATCTGCGCCTTACCCTCTATGCCTGCTGGCGGTAAATCCACCGCCTTAAGCTGATAATCAAGCGACTGGATTGACGCATTGATCCGCTGGGGGTAATTAGAAATATCCAAGTCGCTGCTGACGCTGAGGTGCAGCTCACGCTGATCGCGGTTGACGCGACTGCTGAATTCAACGTGCACCTGACGCGGCTGATTTTGATCAAGCGTCAGGTTCAAATCGCGTACATTGAGCTGTTCACCGTTGGCCTGTTGCCACACCAGCAGACTGTCCGCAATACGCAGATGGGAGATGTCGAATTTCCAGCCACGCGCGACATCGTCTGCGGGTGAAAAGGCACTACTGCCAGCCGGTCCTACGGGTGCATCAGCAGCACGCTGGCTTTCACTGTCCTGCGTCAGGCGAATGACCGCCCCTTTGAGCATGACCTGTTTTACCGAGAGTTGATGCGAGAGCAGCGGCAAAAGATCCACGTCAAGGCGCATATTGCTGGCGCTGACGACCGGCTGTTGCGCGCCGGGAGCCGTCACGGTGATCGGCCCAGAGAGGATGCTAAGCTGAGGCCAGACGTGCCACCTCAGATCGCCATTGAACGCCAGACGATAGCCACTACGCTGCTCCACCTGGTGGACCATGTAGGCGCGAAAATCGTTTGGATTTACCAGCATCACCAGCGCGGTCATTCCGGAAACCACCACCACCAGCAGTATCGCAAGTGTGGTAATAAACCTTTTCATGCCTGCTCCTTAACTCTTCTTTTGCCACTGACTGAAGGACGGCCGCCCTTTCACCCGGCTAAACGAAAGGGGTTCCACCGAGTTGCCACCTTCTGCAATCTTAACTCACCGATTCAATATGCGCGCGTTTAGTCCTTGTCGATACGGCTGGCAACCGCGCCCTGCTGACCTTTGTACTTGGCATCCTGCCGGCTGTTATACGGGCGAGCTGCGGGGCCTGAAAGCGGCTCAAAGCTAAGCGCGCCAATCAGCATGCCGGGACGCAGCGCCAGCGGCAGCTTACCCGAATTGTAGAACTCAAGGACGATACGCCCCTGCCAACCGGGATCGATACGGTGGGCGGTCACATGAACCATCAGGCCAAGACGGGCCAGAGAGGAACGCCCGTCCAGCCAGCCAACCAGATCGTCAGGCAGCGTCACCGACTCTAAGGTCACGGCCAGCGCCAGCTCACCCGGATGCAGAAAGAACGCATCCCCCTCCGGCAGTACAATCTCATCGCTCATCACGCGATCCAACGCGGCGCTAACCTCAGCCTTAGGGCCACTCAAGTCGATAAAAGCGGCGGTATGACCGCGGAAAGTACGAAACTGGTTACCCAGGCGCACGTCAACGGTCGCTCCATTGATACGCTCAACGGGCGGGCGCGGATCGATACCCAACTTACCATTGTCGAGCCAGGCTTCTATATCGCGGTCACATAATCTCATTCAGGAACTCCAGCTTGCGCTTCGATTATTCGAAGAACTGATTAATTTTCGCTTTCAGGATATCAATGGCAATACGATTTTTACCACCGCGCGGTACGATGATATCGGCGTATTGTTTGGAAGGTTCGATGAACTGCAGGAACATCGGCCGCACCGTCTTCTGGTACTGCGCCATCACAGAGTCCATAGAGCGCCCGCGCTCGTTGACATCGCGCTTCATACGGCGCATCAGACAAATATCGAGTGGGGTATCGACGAAAATGGAGAAATTCATTTCCTGGCGCAACCGGGCATCGGTCAGCAGCAGTATACCTTCCAGGATGATAACCTTTTTGGGTTCAAGCCGAATGGTTTTTTGGGTGCGGGTATGCTCAACGTAGCTGTAAACCGGCAGGTCGATAGCCTGCCCGGCTTTCAACATCTGCAAATGCTGTAGAAGCAGGCTATGGTCCATCGCGCTTGGATGGTCATAATTGGTTTTGACCCGCTCTTCCATGGTCAGATGGCTCTGATCTTTATAATAGGCATCCTCGGGGATCACACCAATATTTTCATCACCGACACGCTCGCGAACCTCACGATAGAGCGTACTGGCAATAAGACTTTTTCCCGAGGCGGATGCGCCTGCGATACCTACGATGACGCACTGATGCGACTTGTCAGCCATATTTTAAAGACCTGAATTTAAGACAGTGTAAAGGGTAAGGTATGCCCTGTAGATTTCCAGATACAGAGTGGCCTCATCAGGCCAGCTCACATGCACTTGGTTAAGTCAGGTGACCGGGAAAATGAAGGTAACCCACACACCGCAGATTGAAATATGAAGGGCATAGCGGCGCAATTATAGGGAGTAACCCCTTCTGATGCCAGAAAAAAGCGCCAGCCTTCTTTTCGGACTTTACCGTTAGGTGGCAACGGCTTTGGCCGCTAAACTGGGCGGCAAAAAACCGTTATAAGGAATTAGAGTGTTCTGGCATCTTATCCACTTTCTCACCTATTTTGGTGACAGCATGCTGCTTGTCCCAACCGCCCTGGTCATAGCGCTATTACTTCTCTGGAAACGTGATGATAAACGCAGCGCCTGCTACTGGGTACTGGCATTCTGTGCAACCGGCGCCATCGTCAGCCTGTCGAAAATTGCCTTTATGGGATTTGGCATCGGCAGCGCCCGCTTCAACTTCACGGGATTCAGTGGCCATAGCGCCATGTCAGCCACCCTGTGGCCAGTAATGTTATGGTTGTTGAGTGGGCGACTATCCGCTCAGTGGCGCAACGTCACCGTTATCATCGGCTATTTTATTCCCCTGTGCGTGGGCATTTCACGTTTGGTGCTCCACTATCATTCAAACAGTGAAGTGATCGCCGGTCTGCTGCTCGGCTATACGCCAGGCACCCTATTCCTGATTAGCCAGCGCCATCTGCATCCACCCGTTTTTTCTTCACGACAGTTAGGGATTATTTTTTTAATCCCTGTCCTGCTGATCGGCCAGGGCCGTATCGCCACCACCCAGCAGTTTCTGCAACAGCTTTCGGCGAAGATTGCCGGCATTGAGCACGCATGGACGCGTGAGCAGTTGCTTCAGCTCCGCCAGTCACCCCACACTCTCCTGAACCAGTAGCGAGACAAGCAAAATTAAATTAATCTTCTGAATAGCGGAACATTTAGATTTTGCCGCTGTGGCGTTTATTCCTTATGCTAGCAGGGCTAAAATTTTTTAAGATTGTGCCTAGATTAGTGCCGTGCCGGAGTGTAATGACGATAGAAAATGTAGGGCTGGTACAACAATGGCGCCCACAGTGGTTTAATGCGCTGCTGTTAGCGTGTTTAAGCTTTGTGCTCACCTGTTACTGCCTTGAACTGATTAAAGTCAGCGGGCAGATCTCTCCGCTGTGGTTTTCCACCGCGCTGATGACCGTTGTTGTTTTCAGAAACCCGACGCGCGCCCTACCCATCCTGCTGGCTGGCTGCATATTGGGTTTAACCTGCGCCAATATCTTCTTCAACGGGTTGTCATTCTATAGTCTGGTCTTTCCGCTGATCAATCTGCTGCAGGCGCTGCTCGGTGGCATGCTGCTGCGCCTGCTGCTGGAGCCTGACGCCCCACTTAACTCACTGTTTAGCTGGGCTAAAATGGTGCTGGTCGCCGGCCTGCTCACCACGCTCATCGGCGGGCTTATTGCCTGCTGGCTATTGCAGTTAACCGGCCATGCTGCGCTGCATTTTTATGCTATCTGGACGGTATCCGAAGTGATTGGCATGTTGGCGCTGGGGCCGGTTGGCCTGCTGTGGCGGACTGATTATGCCCGCCGTCATCTGCGCCAGAGCGTCCTTTTTGAAACGCTGTTGACGTTAATGGCCACGCTGACCCTGTGCTGGTTCACGCTGCGCTATGCCCCTTCGCCATTTACCTTCGTGGTGGTGATCTTATTTTACAGTGCGGTACGCCTGCCGCGCTTTGACGCCTTCGTCGTCTACCTCGCGACTATCCTGATGATGTCGCTAATGCTGGCATTTCAGCTGATAGCCCCCGGCACCTCCAGCTTACAGCAGCTCATTGCCCTGCCCTGGGTGCCGTTTCTGCTCGCGCTGATCCCCAGCCATATGATGACGCTGGTGATGCACTCATTTCGTGAAGAGCGCAAACATATCTCAGAAAGTGAAACCCGTTTCCGTCACGCGATGGAATACTCGGCCATCGGAATGGCGTTGGTATCCACCAGCGGGCAGTGGATCAAGGTCAATCAATCATTGGCGAAACTTTTCGGCTACTCCCCGGAAGAGCTCTGTGAACTCACTGCCCAAGAGCTGACCCACCCTGACGATCTGGATACCGGCGTGGCGCAAGCCCGTGCCCTGTTAGCCGGTGAAATTGAGACCTACAACCTCGAAAAGCGCTATTTCCGTCGGGACGGAGAGATCGTCTGGACACTACTGGCCGTATCGCTGGTTCGCGACAGTGAAGAGCAGCCGCTCTATTTTATCGCGCAGGTTAAAGATATTACCGAGCTCAAGCACAGTGAGAATATCAACAAACGGCTGATGGAACGTATCACGCTGGCGAACGTAGCGGGTGGGATCGGCGTATGGGAGTGGGATATATCGAACGGGATCATGAGCTGGGATAAACGCATGCTGCAAATCTATCAGCTGCCGATGAATTCCCAGCCCACCTATCAGGACTGGGCCAACAGACTGCATCCGGCCGATCGTGAAAGAGCGATGGGCAGCTTCAATAACGCGATAAAAAATGCCACCCCGGTAGATGTTGAGTTCCGCATCCAAACTGAAAACGGCGTGCGTCACATTCGCAGTCAGTGTAATACCCTGTGCGATGAAAAAGGTCAGGTTGAACGTATGCTCGGCATCAACCAGGATATTTCAGCGGTGCGACTCCTGACCGATGCGCTGTACCAGGAGAAAGAGCGTATGCATATTACGCTCGACGCCATCGGTGAGGCGGTGATCAGCACCGATGAGAAGATGCGCGTGACCTTTATGAACCCGGTGGCGGAAAAAATGAGCGGCTGGCTGCAGCACCAGGCTTCTGGTAAAGCGCTCAACGAAATCCTGCAAATTACCCATGGCAGCCGGGGATCGGCGACCGAAAACCTGCTCAACTGCAATCTGACGCAGCAAAAAAAATCGTCTGACCTTGATACCGGCCTGGTGCTGCACAACCGCTCCGGCAATCAGTTTGCCGTCAATTACAGCCTGTCGCCGTTGAAGACCCTGGCGGGAGAAAACATCGGCAGCGTGATGGTCATCCAGGATGTCAGCGAAGCGCGTGAAATGATGCGACGCCTGAGCTACAGCGCGTCACACGATATGCTGACCCGCCTGCCCAACCGCGCGAGCTTTGAGCACCAGCTGAAGCTGCTGATAAAATCCAGCGTGGAACGGCGGCAGCACCACATGCTGGTATTTATCGACCTTGACCGCTTTAAGGCGGTCAATGACAGCGCCGGACATGCGGCCGGCGACCGCCTGCTGTGCGAGATATCACATATTATGCAGCAGATGCTGCGCGCTGATGATGTACTCGCGCGTCTCGGTGGCGATGAGTTTGGCGTCCTGCTGCCGATATGTTCCCCAGAAGAGGCCTGCGAGGTTATCGGCTCTGTTGTCGATGCGGTCAACCGCTATCATTTCCAGTGGGATGGCCATGAGCATCGTATCGGTGCCAGCGCCGGCCTGACGCACATTAGCGCCGACAACGCCGACATCACCGAGCTGATGGCGCAGGCGGATCGTGCCTGTTATCAGGCCAAGCACAGCGGGCGCGGCCAGCTCTGCGTGTATTAGTGCCGTCAGCAGCGCAAGGCGGGCGATGGCAAAAACCGTCCCCCTGACGGTTCGATTATCGTCAAGACTCTCCCCTTTCTCGCCCGCGCGCATGACGCCCACCGGCTGATTTTGCCGCGCCGACGGCGCAAACCCGCGGCTGGCGCTTGCGCCGTTTGCACACTCAAGCTAAAGTCCCCCCCTTTTTTACACTCAGCGGAGGAAACGATGTTTATCGGTTTCGACTACGGTACGGCAAACTGCTCGATTGCCATCATGGAAAACGGCGCACCCAGGCTGCTGCCGTTAGAGCAGAACTCGCCTTATTTACCTTCAATGCTGTGTGCGCCAACGCGCGATGCGGTCAGTGAATGGCTGTTCCGCCATCATCAGGTGCCGACTCCGCAGGCAGAAAATCAGGCGCTGCTGCGCCGCGCCCTGGCCTTCAACCGTGAAGAAGACATTGATGTCCTGCCCGGCAGCGTCAAATTCGGCCTGGCTTCACTGGCACAGTATATGGATGACCCTGAAGAGGTATGGTTCGTCAAATCGCCTAAATCCTTCCTCGGTGCCAGCGGCCTGAAGCCACAGCAGGTGGCCTTTTTCGAAGACCTGGTCTGCGCCATGATGCTGCATATCCGTCAGACCGTAGAGAGTACGCTGGGTCAAAATGTCACCGAGGCGGTAATAGGTCGTCCGGTAAACTTCCAGGGGCTGGGCGGCGATGAGGCCAACCGTCAGGCGGAAGGCATCCTGGCACGCGCCGCGAGCCGCGCCGGCTTTAAGGAAGTGATTTTCCAGTTTGAACCGGTGGCGGCAGGGCTGGACTTTGAGGCAACGCTAAATAAAGAGACTCGCGTGCTGGTGGTCGATATCGGCGGCGGAACCACCGACTGCTCCATGTTGCTGATGGGCCCGCAGTGGCACGACAAGGTCGATCGCGCCGACAGCCTGCTTGGACACAGCGGCTGCCGCGTTGGCGGGAACGATCTGGATATTATGCTGGCGTTTAAGGAGCTGATGCCGCTGCTCGGCCTTGGCGGTGAAACGGTAAAAGGCACCGGTCTACCGGCTCTGCCATGGTGGAATGCCGTGGCGATCAACGATGTTCCGGCACAAAGCGACTTTTATGCCGCCGCGTCGCGTAAGCTGTTACAGGATCTGATCCGCGATGCCGCCGAACCGCAAAAAGTACAGCGACTGCTGAAAGTCTGGCAACAGCGCCTCGGCTACCGCCTGGTGCGCTCGGCTGAAGAAAGCAAAATTGCCCTGTCACAACGTGACGAGGTGTTGACCACGCTGGACTTTATCGACAGTGGGCTGGAAACGGGCATTAGCGTGGCGGGGCTGGAAGCGGCTATCAGCCAGCCTCTGGAGCGCATTCAGGAGCAGGTGGCGCTGGCGCTGAACACCAGCGGCACCCGACCGGATGTCATCTACCTGACCGGCGGCAGCGCCAAATCTCCGGTGCTGCGCGCGGCGCTGCAACAGCAGCTTCCGGACATTCCGCTGGCCAGCGGCGATGATTTCGGCTCGGTGACCGCCGGTTTGGCGCGCTGGGCTCAGGTGATGTTCAGGTAATGCCGCACGGGCGGCCCGGCGCTGCGGCCGCCCAAACTCCTTTAATAGTGGCTCACCTCTGACAGCAGACGCTGCTCATCGTCCTTCAGTTTCAGCACGCTTGCCTTCGCCAGTTCGTCCACCTGGGCCAGCGAGGTGGCGCTAACGATAGGGGCAGCGATCCCCGGACGCGCAATCTGCCATGCCAGCGCAACCTGAGTCGGCGATGCGCGGTGCGCTTCAGCCACCTGCACTAGCGCATCGACGATTTTCAGCCCGCGCTCATTAAGATATTTATCGACCACGCCATGGCCACGGGCGCTTTTGGCAGCATCCTCTTTGCGGCGGTACTTACCGCTGAGGAAACCGCTGGCGAGAGAATAGTAGTTAATCACCCCCAGCCCGTGATCCAGCGCCACCTGCTCCAGACCGCTCTCATAGCCGGCACGATCGTAAAGATTATATTCAGGCTGCAAGGTCTCATATCGCGCCAGCCCAAGATCGGCACTCAGCTTTAGCGCTTCGGTCAGACGTTCTGCCGAATAGTTAGAGGCGCCGATAGCCCGCACCTTGCCCTCTTTAATCAGCGCGTCAAACGCGCTTAGCGACTCCTGCAACGGCGTATCTTCATCGTCACGGTGCGCCTGATACAGGTCGATATAGTCGGTTTGCAGGCGCTTAAGCGATGCTTCCACCGCCTGGCGAACGTATTTCGCCGCCAGCCCGGTTTTACCGTTGCCCAAATCCATACCGACTTTGGTAGCGAGGACAATCTTATCGCGCTTACCGCTGTGCTTTAACCAGTTACCGATGATGGTTTCTGATTCACCGCCTTCATTGCCCGGTGCCCAGCGCGAATAGACGTCGGCGGTGTCGATAAAATTCAGCCCTTTTTCCAGCAGCGCGTCGAGCAGGGAAAACGACGTCTTTTCGTCGATAGTCCAGCCAAACACATTGCCCCCAAAGGTCAGCCTGGGTACCCGTAAAGATGAACGGCCCAGCTGGCGAAGTTCTGAATGACTCATCGTGATCCTCCTGTTAGACATTGATAGCGCAGTTATTAAGCCTGGCAAATATCGATCGGCACGTTGGACTATTTGTGAAAAACTCTTTGCAGAACTTGAAATTTCTCTGCGCGACAGCCGTTAACTAACCCGATATCCTTAATTTTTTCATTTTTCAGCGCATGGAATTCGCTATTCTTGTCCGATTCGGGAGACGCTTTTTTCCCGCCGGACTTCGCTTTCGTTTCACGGAGAGAAAAACACAGTATGAATATACCCCGCCGTTTTCCGCTTATTGCCCTGACGATCGTCATCCTGTTGGCGATTGCCGCGCTTTACTGGTGGCACGGTCACAGTACCTCCTCAACGGCACACGGACAGCAGAGTGCCAAAAGCCGTGCCGGAGGAGCCCTGCCGCCGGTGCAGGCCGCTGATGCCGTGCGCCAGAGCGTGCCACAGTATCTCTCAGGGCTAGGCACCGTCATCGCAGCCAATACCGTGACGCTCCGCAGCCGGGTCGATGGCAACCTGGTCGCGCTGCATTTTAGCGAAGGGCAAGAGGTTAAGGCCGGGCAGCTGCTGGCGGAAATCGACCCGCGCCCGTATCAGGTGGCGCTGATGCAGGCCGAGGGACAGCTGGCAAAAGACCGGGCAACGCTTGATAATGCTCGCCGCGATCTTGCCCGCTATGAAAAGCTGGCGCAAACCCATCTGGTATCCACCCAGGACCTGGACACCCAGCGCGCGCGCGTGAGCGAAACGCTTGGCACGATCAAGGCGGATGAGGGCAGCGTGGCGAGTGCCAGGCTCAATCTTACCTACAGTCGCGTCACGGCGCCGATAGCTGGCCGGGTCGGCCTGAAGCAGGTTGATGTCGGCAACTATGTCAGCAGCGGCGATACCAATGGGATTGTGGTGATTGCCCAGACTCATCCTATCGATCTGATTTTCAGCCTGCCGGAAAACGATATCACCCGCATTCTTAGCGCACAGAAAAACGGCACGCTGCCGGTAGAAGCCTGGGATCGCAGTAACACAACCCTGCTGACTCAGGGCATGTTGCTCAGTATGGATAACCAGATCGACAGCACGACCGCCACCGTCAAGCTGAAAGCGCGCTTTGAAAATCAGGACGACAGCCTGTTCCCCAACCAGTTTGTTAACGCGCGCCTGAAGATCGGCACGCTGGAAAATGCCGTCGTTATCCCGGCAGCGGCATTGCAGATGAGCAACGACGGCAGTTTTGTCTGGGTGATTAACAGCGATAACAAGGTCAGCAAAAAAATCGTTGCCCCCGGTCTGCAGGACAGTGAAAAAGTGGTGATAAGCGCCGGTCTGGAAGCCGGTGAGAAAGTGGTGACTGACGGTATTGACCGCCTGACCGATGGCGCGCAGGTGGAAGTGGTGCCCGCGCAGGCCACGCCGCTCACCGCCGGAAAAACGATCCAGCCAGCTAAAGGAGCCAGCGACTGATGCAGGTCATGCCTCCAACGCCTGGCGGCGGGCCATCCCGCCAGTTTATTCTACGTCCGGTCGCCACCACGCTGCTGATGATCGCCATCCTACTGGCCGGGATCATGGGCTACCGCGCCCTGCCGGTTTCCGCCCTGCCGGAGGTGGATTACCCCACCATCCAGGTGGTGACGCTCTATCCGGGCGCCAGCCCGGACGTGGTGACCTCGGCGATCACCGCCCCGCTGGAACGCCAGTTCGGGCAGATGTCCGGCCTGAAACAGATGTCCTCACAAAGCTCGGGCGGCGCTTCGGTAGTCAGCCTGCAGTTCCAGCTGGCATTACCGCTGGACGTAGCCGAGCAGGAGGTGCAGGCGGCCATTAACGCCGCGACTAACCTGCTGCCGGGTGATTTACCCAACCCGCCGGTCTACAGCAAGGTGAACCCCGCCGATCCGCCAATTATGACGCTGGCCGTCACCACCACCAGTCTGCCGATGACACAGGTTGCCGATATGGTGGAAACCCGCGTGGCGCAGAAAATTTCTCAGGTCTCCGGCGTGGGGCTGGTGACGCTTTCCGGCGGGCAGCGCCCGGCGGTGCGGGTAAAACTCAACGCACAGGCGCTGGCCGCGCTGGGGATCACCAGTGAAGCGGTGCGCAGCGCGATTAGCAGCGCCAACGTTAATTCGGCGAAGGGTAGCCTGGATGGCCCCGACCGCTCGATTACGCTTTCCGCCAACGATCAAATCAAAACCGTGGAAGGCTACCGCCAGCTGATTATCAGCTATCAAAACGGCGCGCCGGTGCGTCTTGGCGATGTGGCAACGGTAGAACAGGGCGCAGAAAATAGCTGGCTCGGTGCCTGGGCCAACCGCCAGCCGGCCATCGTGCTGAACGTGCAGCGCCAGCCGGGGGCGAATATCATTGCCACCGCCGATGATATTCGCCGGATGCTGCCGTCACTGACCGCCTCGCTGCCAAAATCGGTCGAGGTTAAGCTGTTGAGCGATCGCACCACGAATATTCGTGCCTCGGTACATGACGTGCAGTTCGAGCTGATTCTGGCGCTGGCGCTGGTGGTCATGATTATCTACCTGTTTCTGCGCAACGCGGCGGCCACCCTGATCCCTGCCGTGGCGGTGCCGCTGTCGCTGGTGGGCACCTTTGCCGCGATGTATTTCTTCGGCTTCTCCATTAACAATCTGACGCTGATGGCGTTGACCATTGCTACCGGCTTTGTCGTCGATGACGCTATCGTGGTGGTGGAAAATATCTCACGTTACATTGAAAAAGGTGAAAAGCCGCTGGCGGCGGCGCTGAAGGGCGCGGGTGAAATCGGCTTCACGATTATCTCCCTCACCTTCTCACTGATTGCGGTGCTGATCCCGCTGCTGTTTATGGGCGATATCGTTGGTCGCCTGTTCCGCGAATTTGCCCTTACCCTTGCCGTGGCCATCCTGATCTCGGCCGTTGTCTCCCTGACGCTGACGCCGATGATGTGCGCGCGACTGTTAAGCGCCGAATCTCTGCGCCAGCAAAACCGTTTCTCGCGCGCCAGCGAAGCGCTGTTTGAACGCATTATTGCCCGCTATGGTCGCCTGTTGCAGCGGGTGCTTAACCATCCCTGGATGACGCTCGGCGTGGCGATCGGCACGATGGCCATCGCCGTGCTGCTGTGGGTGGCTATCCCAAAAGGCTTTTTCCCGCTGCAGGATAACGGCATTATTCAGGGCACGTTGCAGGCGCCGCAGTCGGTCTCATATCTCAGTATGACGCAGCGCCAGCAGGCGGTAGCTTCGGTGATTATGAAAGACCCGGCGGTACAAAGCCTGACCTCTTTTGTTGGCGTCGACGGCAGCAATCAGGCGATCAATAGCGGACGGCTGCAAATCAATCTGAAGCCGCTGGACGAACGCGCCGACCGTGTTCCTGAGGTGATCGCCCGTCTGCAACGGCAGGTTGCACAGCTGCCCGGCATCAAGCTTTACCTGCAGCCGGTACAGGATCTGACCATTGATACCCAGGCCAGCCGCACCCAGTACCAGTTCACCCTTCAGGCCGATTCTCTGGATGCCCTCAGCCTTTGGGTGCCCAGGCTGCTCACATCGCTGCACGCGTTGCCCGAACTACAGGACGTGAGCAGCGACTGGCAGGATCAGGGGCTGGAGGCGTATATTCGCGTTGACCGTGACAGTGCCAGCCGCCTCGGCATTTCACTCGCCGACGTCGACAATGCGCTGTATAACGCATTCGGCCAGCGGCTGGTATCGACTATTTACACCCAGGCCAACCAGTATCGCGTCGTTCTGGAGCACGATACGGCGGCCACACCGGGGCTGGCGGCGCTACAAAGTATTCGCCTGAAGAGCAGCGACGGTGGCAGCGTTCCGCTCAGCGCCATTGCCAGCGTCGAACAACGTCATGGCGCACTCAGCATTAATCATCTCGATCAGTTCCCGTCCACCACCTTCTCATTTAACGTGAGTCCTGACTTTTCGCTGGAGCAGGCGGTAAATGCCATTAGCCAGGCGGAGAAGACGCTGGCGATGCCTTCAGACATCATCACCCGATTCCAGGGCAGCACGCTGGCCTTTCAGGCGGCACTTTCCAATACCGTTTGGCTGATCGTCGCCGCTATCGTGGCGATGTATATCGTGCTGGGCGTGCTGTATGAGAGCTTTATTCATCCCGTCACCATCCTGTCTACTCTGCCAACCGCCGGCGTGGGTGCCCTGCTGGCACTGATGGTGAGCGGCAGCGAGCTGGACGTGATCGCCATCATCGGCATTATTTTGCTGATTGGCATCGTGAAGAAGAACGCCATCATGATGATCGACTTTGCGCTGGCCGCCGAACGTGAACAGGGGATGACGCCGCGTGAAGCCATTTACCAGGCCTGCCTGCTGCGCTTTCGCCCGATCCTGATGACCACGCTGGCCGCGCTGTTCGGCGCGCTGCCGTTGATGCTCAGTCAGGGTGTCGGTGCCGAGCTCCGTCGTCCACTCGGCACCGCAATGGTTGGCGGGCTGGTGGTCAGTCAGGTGCTCACGCTGTTCACCACGCCGGTGATTTATCTGCTGTTCGACCGCCTGTCTCGCGCCGTTCGGCGTCGACCGGCCGCGCGGGAGGCAGTGTGAGATTTTTTTCCCTGTTTATTCATCGCCCGGTGGCGACCTGGCTGCTAACGTTAACCATTGTGCTGGCCGGGTTTCTCGGCTTCCGCCTGCTGCCGGTGGCACCGCTGCCGCAGGTGGATTTCCCGGTGATCGTCGTGACCGCCTCACTGCCCGGCGCTTCGCCGGAGATTATGGCCTCCTCGGTAGCCACGCCGCTGGAGCGCGCGCTGGGGCGCATTGCGGGCGTTAGTGAAATGACCTCAAGCAGTTCGCTGGGCAGCACCCATGTGATCCTGCTGTTTGACTTCGATCGCGATATCAACGGCGCGGCGCGCGATGTTCAGGGCGCGATCAACGCCGCCCAGAGCCTGTTGCCCAGCGGCATGCCGAATCGACCCAGCTACCGCAAGGTTAATCCGTCCGATGCCCCCATCATGATTATGACGCTGACTTCGGATACCTACTCTCCCGGACAGCTTTATGACTACGCATCGACGAAGCTGGCGCAACGGCTGGCGCAAATCGACGGCGTTGGCGACGTCACCGTCGGAGGCAGTTCACTGCCGGCGGTACGCGTCGATCTCAATCCGCAGGCGCTGTTTAATCAGGGCGTTTCGCTGGATGCGGTGCGCTCCACTATCGCGAATGCCAACGTGCGTAAACCGCAGGGAGCCATTGAAGATAGCCAGCTGCGCTGGTGGATAAAAACCAATGATGAGCTGCATACCGCCGCCGAATATCGCCCGCTGGTGATCCACTATCGCAACGGCGCGGCGGTACGCTTGCAGGATGTGGCGACCGTCACCGACTCGGTACAGGATGTGCGCAACGCCGGGATGTCCAACGCGCGCCCGGCCGTGCTGTTGGTGATCCGCAAGTCGCCGCAGGCGAATATCATCGATACCGTTGACCGCATTCGCGGTGAAGTGCCTGAACTGCGTAATACCCTTCCTGCGTCTATCGGCCTGGACATCGCCCAGGACAGCTCCCGAACCATTCGCGCCTCGCTGCATGAGGTGGAGCAATCGCTGGCTATTTCCGTTGGGCTGGTTGTGCTGGTGGTGTTTGCTTTTCTGCGCTCGGGCCGGGCCACGCTTATCCCGGCCGTTGCGGTGCCGGTCTCGCTGATCGGCACCTTTGCCGCCATGTACCTGTGCGGCTTCAGCCTCAATAACCTGTCGCTGATGGCGCTGACCGTCGCCACCGGTTTTGTGGTCGACGATGCGATTGTGGTACTGGAAAACATCTCGCGCCACGTCGAAGCGGGCATGAAGCCGCTGCTGGCGGCGCTGAAGGGAGTGCGTGAAGTGGGCTTCACGGTGATTTCCATGAGTATCTCGCTGGTGGCGGTGTTTCTTCCCCTGCTGCTGATGGACGGGATCATCGGGCGTTTTTTCAAAGAGTTTGCCATTACGCTGTCGGTATCGATTGCCATATCACTGGTCATTTCACTGACGCTGACGCCGATGATGTGCGCAAGACTGTTGCGGCCTAACGCGCCGCGCCAGCAGCCGCGCCTGCGTGGCTTTGGTCGGATACTTATGGCTATTCAACGGGGTTATGGCCGTGGGCTGCACTGGGTGCTGGATCATGCCCGCTGGGGGCTACTGGTCTTTGTTGCCACTCTCGGCCTGACGGTTTATCTGTATATTTCCATTCCAAAAACCTTTATGCCGGAACAGGATACCGGGCGCCTGATGGGCTTTATTCAGGCTGACCAGAGCATCTCTTTCCAGGCGATGCGCGGCAAGCTGGAAACCTTTATGCGCATCGTGCGTGACGACCCGGCGGTGGAGAGCGTGGTGGGCTTTACCGGCGGTTCGGATACCAACAGCGGGTCGATGTTTATCGCGCTGAAGCCATTATCCGCGCGTAGCGACAACGCGCAGCAGGTGATTTCCCGCCTGCGAGAAAAGCTGACGAAAGAGCCGGGTGCCAACCTTTGGCTAATGGCGGTGCAGGATATTCGTATCGGCGCGCGCCAGTCCAACGCGGGCTATCAGTATTCGCTGCTCTCCGACAGCCTAGACGATTTGCGCCAGTGGGAGCCGAAGATCCGCCGCGCTTTCTCCGCCCTGCCTGAACTGGTCGACGTTAACTCTGACCAACAGGATAAAGGCGCAGAGATGGCCCTGACCTACGACCGCACCAGCATGGCGCGGCTGGGCATCGACGTCGCCGATGTCAACGACCTGCTGAATAACGCCTTCGGCCAGCGCCAGATTTCTACCATTTATCAGCCGCTCAATCAGTACAAGGTGGTGATGGGAGTGGATCCCCGTTACAGCCAGGACATCAGCGCACTGAACCAAATGTACCTGATCAATAAGGAAGGTCGATCGATACCGCTATCCGCTTTTGCAAAATGGCAGCCGGCCAATGCCCCGCTGTCGGTCGAACACGAAGGATTATCGGCCGCCTCGACCATCTCATTTAACCTGCCGGAAGGGGTCTCACTATCTCAGGCTTCAGCCGCCATCGAGCGCAGCGTCACTTCGCTCGGCGTGCCAGCCAGCGTGCGCGGCAGTTTTTCCGGTACGGCGGCGGTATTTGAACAGACGCAGAGCAGCCAGCTTTGGCTGATCCTCGCGGCGATCGCCACGGTCTATATCGTGCTGGGTATCCTGTATGAGAGCTACGTTCACCCGCTGACGATCCTCTCCACCCTGCCCTCGGCAGGGGTGGGGGCGCTGCTGGCGCTGGAACTGTTTAACGCGCCGTTCAGCCTGATTGCACTGATTGGCATTCTGCTGCTAATTGGTATCGTCAAGAAGAACGCCATTATGATGGTCGATTTTGCCCTTCAGGCACAACGTCAGGAGGGAATGACCGCACGCGAGGCCATTTTCCAGGCCAGCCTGCTGCGTTTTCGCCCGATTATCATGACCACGCTGGCGGCTCTGCTCGGCGCCCTGCCGCTGGCGCTCGGCAGCGGGGACGGCGCGGAACTGCGCCAGCCGCTGGGGATTACCATTGTCGGTGGGCTGGTAATGAGCCAGCTACTGACGCTGTTCACCACGCCGGTGGTCTATCTTTATATGGATAAACTGCGGCGCAGACCGCGCTGGCTGCCAGTAGAGGAGAAAAGCTGATCGCATGACAACCTCCCCCGCTTCGCTGCGCTGGCATCGGTGGATTATGGCCCCCAGCGTCCTTATGCAGACGCTGAATACCACCAGCGTTAACATCGCTCTGCCGTCGATGGCCGCCAACCTGCATGAAAATCTGCTGCGCCTGCGTGGCGCGCTATCTGCTGCACGGCCGGCTCGCAGAAGGAAGCATTAAATGTTGGCTAAATTACGTATTGGGATTACCGCCAAACTGTTCGCCGCCATCTTATCCACCTGCATGTTGGTGCTGGTCACCATGCACTGGGGGGTACGGCTCAGTTTCGAGCACGGCTTTGTTGACTATATCAAACGCGGCAACGAGCAGCGGCTGATCCTGCTGGCCAATGCGCTGGGCGATGAGTATCAGCAGCACGGCAGCTGGGATTTTCTGCGTAATAACAACAAGCTGGTCTATAACATCCTGCACTCGCTGGAACAGAACCCGGACGCTAACGCCCAGCTGCCGCCTCACGGCTGGCGCACGCCGTTCTGGATCATCGATCGCCAATCCACGGTGATGATCGGACCGCGTACGCCGCTACCGCCAGAAAGCTCACGACGGAGTATTACCACCGGCGATGGTACGGTGGTGGGCTGGGTGATTGGCTCTCCTCCCGAACGGCTGACGCGCAGCGCCGATATCAACTTTGACCAGCAGCAAAGGCGCACCAGTTGGATGATCGTCGGCCTGACGATGCTGCTGGCCGCGCTGGTCACCTGGCTGATGTCTCGCGGGCTGCTGGCTCCGGTTAAACGGCTGGTCGAGGGGACACACCACCTTGCCGCCGGGAATTTTACCAGCCGGGTTGAGGCCTCCAGCCGGGACGAACTGGGCAGGCTGGCACAGGACTTTAACCGCCTGGCCAGCACGCTGGAAAAAAACGAAAGCATGAGGCGGGCCTTTATGGCCGACATTTCCCACGAGCTACGCACCCCGCTGGCGATCCTGCGTGGCGAGCTGGAAGCAATCCAGGACGGCGTGCGCAAACTGACTCCCCAATCGATTATGTCTTTACAGGGCGAGGTCGCGACATTAACCAAACTGGTTGATGATGTGCACCAGCTGTCGCTCTCCGATGAAGGGGCGCTCGCCTATCGTAAAGGCCACACCGATCTCGTACCGCTACTGGAGCTGGCATCGGGGAACTTTCGCCATCTTTTTACACAGCATCCGCTAACCCTGACCCTCTCACTGCCGCAGCAGGCGGCCCAGTTTGGCGATCCGGACCGCCTGATACAGCTGTTTACCAATCTGTTGGAAAACAGTCTGCGCTATACCGACCCCGGCGGCACGTTGCATATCACCCTGCTGTCATCTTCTGACGGCAATTTGCTGCACTTTGATGACAGTGCACCAGGGATCGGCGATCGGCAGCGGGAACAGATTTTTGACCGCTTCTATCGGGCGGACGCCTCGCGCAGCCGTGCCAGCGGCGGCTCGGGGCTGGGGCTGGCTATCTGCCAGAATATCGTCGAAGCTCATGACGGGACCATCGTTGCCGATCACTCCGCTGCCGGAGGGGTAAGAATTACGATACACTTGCCGTCTAAAACTCATTGACCCAGGCTGATGATATGAACCAGGCCCGCACCATCCCGTTGATTTTGATCGTTGAAGACGAGCCAAAACTTGGGCAGCTGATGATTGACTATTTGCAGGCCGCTAATTATCACACCCATCATCTGCTGCGCGGGGATGAAGTGGTGGATTGGGTGAAGCTGCACGCCCCGGACCTGGTGCTGCTGGATCTGATGCTGCCGGGAATGGACGGGCTGTCGGTATGCCGTGAGCTGCGCAGCTTTTCCGAACTGCCGGTGGTGATGGTTACCGCAAAAATCGAAGAGATCGACCGTCTGCTCGGGCTGGAGATCGGCGCGGATGACTACATCTGCAAGCCCTTCAGCCCACGGGAAATGGTGGCACGGGTGAAAGCTATCCTTAAGCGCTGCCAGCGCGGTTCGCAGAAAACGCTTCCGGTTTCGCCGCTGCAGGTTGATGAACAACGCTTTCAGGCAAGCTGGGATGATAAACCGCTCGACCTCACTCCGGCCGAGTTTCGCCTGCTAAAAACGCTGTCGCAGCAGCCGGGCAAGGTGTTTTCACGCGAACAGCTGCTGAACCATTTGTATGATGACTATCGGGTCGTAACCGATCGCACCATCGACAGCCATATTAAAAATTTGCGCCGTAAGCTCGAGGCGCTGGATGCCGAACAACCGTTTATTCGTGCGGTATACGGCATCGGCTATCGCTGGGAGTCAGATAGCTGTCGTTTGATTTAGATCAACTTTTCCCCATAGCCGCCGCCTTACAATCCCGCGCACCCGGACAGACGGTCGCGCAGCCATGGTCATCCCCCACGCTTAATGGCAATTTCATTGCTCCCCTGTCCATCATCACCGTTTCTGACCTGATATCAGACTGAGAGATTATGTTTAAACCGGAACTGCTTTCTCCGGCCGGGACACTGAAAAATATGCGTTACGCGTTCGCGTATGGCGCAGACGCCGTGTATGCCGGTCAGCCTCGCTACAGCCTGCGCGTGCGCAATAACGAATTCAACCATCAGAACCTGGCGACCGGGATCGACGAAGCGCACGCGCTCGGTAAAAAATTCTATGTGGTGGTCAATATTGCGCCGCATAATGCCAAGCTTAAAACCTTTATCCGTGACCTGGAGCCGGTGGTCGCCATGCGGCCCGATGCGCTAATCATGTCCGATCCCGGCCTGATTATGCTGGTGCGTGAGGCTTTTCCACAGATGCCGATCCATCTGTCGGTTCAGGCTAATGCGGTTAACTGGGCTACGGTGACGTTCTGGCAGCAGATGGGGCTGAGCCGGGTGATCCTGTCACGAGAGCTGTCGCTGGATGAGATTGCTGAAATACGCCAGCAGGTGCCGGAGATGGAGCTGGAGATTTTTGTCCACGGCGCGCTGTGTATGGCATATTCCGGCCGCTGCCTGCTTTCCGGCTATATCAACAGGCGCGATCCCAATCAGGGCACCTGCACAAACGCCTGCCGCTGGGAATATAACGTGCAGGAAGGCAGGGAGGACGAGATCGGCAATATCGTACACCGCCAGCAGCCTGACGCTGTGCAGCAGGTTGAACCCACTCTCGGCGTGGGTCAACCCACCGATAAAGTCTTTATGATCGAGGAAGCGCTGCGGCCAGGCGAATATATGACCGCTCACGAAGACCAGCACGGCACCTATATCATGAACTCAAAGGATCTGCGCGCCGTTGCCCACGTGGAGCGCCTGACGCAGATGGGCATTCATTCTCTGAAAATTGAAGGTCGGACAAAGTCTTACTATTACTGTGCGCGCACCGCCCAGGTTTATCGCCGCGCCATCGACGACGCCGCCGCAGGAAAACCGTTTGATTCCGGACTGTTAACCACGCTGGAAGGGCTGGCGCACCGTGGCTACACCGAAGGCTTCCTGCGCCGTCATACCCATGACAGCTATCAGAGCTACGATGCCGGCTATTCCGTTTCTGAACGCCAGCAGTTTGTCGGAGAGTTCACCGGCCTGCGCCGTGGCCCGTTGGCACAGGTGGACGTAAAAAATAAATTTAGCGTTGGCGACAGCCTGGAATTAATGACGCCGGCTGGGAATATCAATTTTGTCCTGACCCGAATGGAGAACGGCAAAGCGCAGCAGACGGAAGTGGCGCCGGGAAACGGTCATCTGGTCTGGCTGCCGCTCCCGGAAGAGGTTGATTTACGCTGGGCGCTCTTAATGCGTAACCTTTCTGGAAGCGATACACGCCAGCCTTACGCAACGGGAACGGAAAAAAAAGTTTCATAAGGTGATTAATTTTAGAATGCGATCACAGTAACCGGCCTCGTTTACTGCCAATATCCACGGGCTCCTAACAATTAAAATCCAAATAGCATCACCATCTGTTCTGATCCGTGTCGGCAAAGACATGAAGGATGAATAATGGTTTTTACCTATTCGACCCACATGGCTCCTCCCTGCGGGTCGCTTCTTTTTTTTGAGGCAACATTCTCGATCCCGCCGCGCTACCCGCTCCCTGTCAGAAATATTATTCTGTTATACAAACTGATAACCCGTCGTGCTTGCCAGAAAACCGTTGTCCTATCGCCCTTTTTAAGAAAAGTTTCCACTTTCTTCCCCTGGGTTACTCATCTTCGGCAAGTTATGCTATAGATTGATGCAAACTGTGATTGCCTTCAGGGAAAAAAAATGGAAACACATTCAGTGACTCTGGCGATTTTAAACGGCAAGAATGCCGGTAATGAAGAACTGCGCCAGGCAATTTCAACTCTGCGCGAAGAGGGTTTTCAGCTGGAAGTCCGCGTGACGTGGGAATATGGCGATGGCGAGCGCTACGTTCACGAGGCGGTAAAGCTGAACGCCGCCACGGTGATTGCAGCCGGTGGCGATGGCACCATTAATGAGGTTGCCACCGCGCTGGCAGGGATCGAGCCCACGCAGCGTCCGGTGCTGGGACTGGTACCGCTGGGTACCGCCAACGATTTTGCCAGCAGCGCCGGCATTCCAATGGAAATGGAAAACGCCCTGCGCCTGGCGATACTTGGCAAAGCAGCGCCGATTGACCTCGCCAGGGTTAATCAGGATCGCTACTTTATCAACATGGCCACCGGCGGTTTCGGCACGCGTATCACCAGCGAAACGCCGGAAAAACTGAAATCGGCTCTCGGTGGCATCTCCTACCTTATTCACGGCCTGACGCGCATGGATACCCTGAAAGCCGACAGCTGTACGCTGGAAGGCCCTGATTTCTCCTGGCAGGGAGATGCGCTGGTGATCGGCATTGGTAACGGCCGCCAGGCCGGAGGCGGCCAGCTTCTGTGCCCTACCGCGCTGATCAACGACGGTAAACTGGAGTTAAGTATCGCCCCCTCACAGGATCTGCTGCCAACGCTGATGCACAAACTGACCAGCGCAGAGGACAAAAACCCGAACCTGGTTACCGCCTCTTTGCCGTGGCTAACCATCCGCGCGCCGCATGAGATGACCTTTAATCTCGACGGCGAACCGCTGAGCGGCACCGAATTCCATATTGAGGTGCTGCCGGACGCGCTGGAGTGCCGCCTGCCGCCCTCCTGCGAACTTCTGTCATAACCAGCGACCCGCCGGATAAGTCTTACGTCTTATCCGACGGGCGATCTACCACCATTGGTGGAAATGATGAACCGGTCCCTGCCCGTGGCCGACCTCCAGCGTATCCGCCTGCGCCAGCGCGCCCTGCAACCACTGTTTCGCTGCCTGCACGGTGTCAGCCCAGTTAGCGTAACGCGGACGCAGCGCCGCCAGCGCCGCCGACAGCGTACAGCCGGTGCCGTGCGTATTGCGCGTGGCGATGCGGGCCGCGGTAAAGCGCTGCTCACCCTCGGCCGTAAACAGCCAGTCCGGGCTTTCCGACTGGCTTAGATGGCCCCCCTTCATCAGTACAGCACGGCATCCCAGCGCCAGCAGCGCCCTGCCCTGTTCGCGCATGGCCGCTTCATCACCTGCCGGGGCGCAATCGAGTAGCGCAGCCGCTTCCGGCAAATTCGGCGTTATCAGGGAAACCTGCGGCAGCAGAAGCGTGCGCAGCGCGGCAACGGCACCGGGAGCAAGCAGCGCATCGCCGCTTTTCGCCAGCATCACCGTATCCAACACCACCCAGGGCACGCCGGCATTTTTCAACCGCTGCGCCACCACCTCAACGATATCACTGTCCGCCAGCATGCCAATTTTAATCGTGTCGATACGCACGTCAGACAGCACGGAATCCAGCTGCGCCGCAACGAAATCCGCGTCAACGCGCATGACGGACTGTACGCCGGTGGTGTTTTGTGCCACCAGTGCGGTTATCACACTGGTGCCGTAGGCTTTTAACGCTGAGAAGGCTTTCAGATCGGCCTGAATACCGGCTCCGCCGCTTGGGTCAGTGCCGGCGATGGTCATGGCGTTGATGCGTTTCATACCGGCGCCTCCGCTTTTTCAGCGGCGATGAGCATCGCCGGGAAATGCGGGTGAAAAAAGGTGATGGCGTGGGCCACTTCAACGTGGCTAAGGGCTTGAGGTTGGATCATTTTAGCTCCCAACCGGCGATCAAGAAGGCAATGCCGTTCAGGCATCTGACTTCCCTACGCTGGCATTATCCAGTTCAGGTTCGACGGGTATTTCTCAGCCATACCTTAAGGTCTGGCACCCCGAGTCATTTAAAATCGAAATTAGCTACTTGAGATTAACGTCCCGTTCATCTCCTGTCCGGATAATGCCTGTGGGAAGTCAAAGACACAACCCCCCTGCGCTTCGGCTTGTGAACCACAAGGACAGGCCTCTGACAAAAAAAAACCGCTTACCCCAGCCGGGGTTTTATTCCAAAGGGAAATATGGCCTGGTACCGGAAAGGGGCAGAATGACTAAAGAGATCTGTCTCTACGATAAGATCTATGCAGTCGCCTGAAATCGTTGTTGGAAATGATTTTTTGCCCGTTATTAACCGATGTGCCCATGATTGTAATAATGAATCCGTATTCATCACGAGGGTGAGTTAAGCAAATTCTCTTTCCGACAACCGATCGCAAAAGTGAATATTCCCAGATATATCCACTGCAAGTAGATATATATTCGACATTAAAGCACATTGTCATTACTTAATTAAATAATTAGCATAATCACGGCATACGGACGTCAGATTTAATGTAATAGAATTTACCGGATATATCATTTCATCCCCCTCTGAAAAGGATTTTATCATGAGCCATAACGCAAAAAAAACGAGTGGTCCGCTGGCTTCAGTGGCTGCAAAAACGCTGCACGACCCTAATGCGTCAGATTTACAAAAGGCGTTGGCGGGTTCTGCACTGTCACAGTCAGGTTCTGCCAACCAGACAAGTGGCGCGATGGAACACAAAGCATCGGCTGCGCTTCATGACCCAAATTCTGACGAATTGACTAAAAAACTGGCTGGTTCTGTTCTCTCTCAGGCGAATAAAGAACGTCAGTAATGCCAGAGCGGGGAAACCCGCTCGCTTTAGTCAAAACGGAGTGCACCGTCACCGCAGCAGCAAATATTGTGACATCTTTAAATACTCAGCCAGTCTTGCCCTCCACATTAAGTGATAACTATCCTCTCTCCACCCGGAGTCAAATACCGACAATGATAGCCCTTCCCCACGCCCGCTCTGCCTCTGCTACGCTAAACTGAACTCAACCCGCACAAAACCGCATGCTTTTTTCTTCATCAGCTGCGGCATTTTTGCGATAAACTTCGCAGCGTTGCCGTACGGCGTGTTGTTGACAGGAGTACCGCTTTGAAAATTCGCCCTTTTACTGAAGACGATCGTCCATTTTTACGCACGCTTTTTCTCGCTGCCCGCAAGAGCAGCTGGACATGGCGCGACGATAGCGAGTGGCAGCTGGAGGACTTTGATCGCGTCACGCTCGGTGAGAAGGTGCTGGTGGCAGAAGAAGATGGCCATCGCATCGGTTTTGCCGCCGTGCTGGATAGGGATAATTTCCTGCACAGCCTGTTTATCGACCCCAATCATCAGGGCAGCGGCGCTGGCAGCGCGCTGCTACAGGCGGTACAAAGCGGCTTTACCTCAACCGGCGCGCTTAAGTGCCAGACGGAGAATCTGCGCGCGCAAAGTTTTTATAAAAAGCATGGCTGGCGCGTTGTGGCTCAGGGGCAGAGCGAGCAGGGCGAATATCTGTTGATGCACTATGTGCTTTAATGGTCAGTTGATTCAAAAAGAAGGAAGCGTTAAAGATGAACAGACCGCCTTATGAACAGGCCGGGGTCAGTAAAACCGCCTGGGAGATGCTTCAATATCTGCAACGCATCGCTCGCGGCGATAGCACGTTTACCCTTCAGGATGTTCTGCTCAACCATCGCTGCAACGTGACGCCGGATAACGATTTTACCCTGCTCAACCAGCTGTTCGACGCCGGGAAGATTGATTACGACTACTCGATGGTGGACGGTTTTCAACAGCGCCTGGTGCGCCTGGCTTAGCGGCCGGGTCGAAAGCATCGGCCGCGTGACCGGGCAGTTTACAGCGCGCGGAAGGCAATATCTTCCGGGATAACGTCGCCCTGCCAGTAAAGCTGGGCGGCAACGTTTATCGCCAGCTGCCGATACAGCCGGGTAAATTCGCTGTCCGGGCGGCGAATGACCGTCGGCTCACCGATATCCAGATCTTCGCGCAGGCTGATATGCAGCGGCAGCTGACTCAGCAACCGGGTATGGTACTGCTGCGCCAGCTTTTCCGCACCGCCGCTGCCGAAGATCGATTCATGGTGACCGCACTGGCTGCAAATGTGCATGCTCATATTCTCCACCACGCCCAGAACCGGCACGCTGACCTTCTCAAACATCACGATGCCCTTGCGCGCATCAATCAGCGCAATGTCCTGTGGCGTAGTGACCACCAGCGCCCCGGTCACCGGCACGTTTTGCGCCAGCGTCAGCTGGATATCTCCGGTGCCCGGCGGCATATCCAGCACCAGATAGTCCAGCTCCGGCCATAACGTCTCATTCAGTAACTGCATCAGGGCTTTGCTGGCCATCGGGCCGCGCCAGACCATGGCGTTATCTTCCGTTACCAGATAGCCAATGGAGTTCGTCGCCAGCCCGTGTGCAACAATCGGTGCCATATGGGTGCCGTCCGGCGAGGTCGGACGCCGATCGTCCGTGCCCAGCATATCCGGGATCGACGGGCCGTAGATATCCGCATCCAGCAGGCCGACCTTCGCCCCTTCCGCCGCCAGCGCCAGCGCCAGGTTAACCGCAGTCGTGGATTTGCCCACTCCTCCCTTGCCGGAGCTGACGGCAATAATATTTTTCACTCCGTTAACGCCGGGGCGATTTTTTACCCGCTGTAGCGTTGCCACATTCAACGTTAAGCGCCAGCTAATCTCTGCCGCGCCCGTCAGGCGCAGCAGTTCGGCGCTGACCGTATCCTTCAACTGTTCGAACGGGCCTTGCCAGACAAACGGCATCGTCAGTTCGATATGCAGACGGTGGTCAATAAGCGCACAGTGGCGCAGGGCTTTCAGCGTGGTGAGATTATGCTGCAGGCTGGCGTGTTGAAATGTGGCCAGCACGTTCATAACGATAGCGCGTAGCGCTTCGGGTGTGTGGGGCTGCCGGGAGGATAACATCATCGAATTTCCTTTCTCTCGCAGGTTGTTCGGCTGCGACTCTGTGGTTAAGCATACCAGATCTGGCTAACTCTCACGTAGCCGTAAGGAAAAATCCGCCGCTGGCTGAACCCCTTGTTTACGCAGGGTCAGGCAATCGGTTACCATCTAAACCCCTTTTTTAACAGGTATGAGCTAAGTCTTACTATGACTCAAGTCGCGAAAAAAATATTGGTAACGTGCGCCCTGCCGTACGCAAATGGCTCCATTCATCTCGGCCACATGCTCGAGCATATCCAGGCAGATATTTGGGTCCGTTACCAGCGAATGCGCGGCAACCAGGTTTACTTCATCTGTGCTGATGACGCACACGGTACGCCGATCATGCTGAAAGCCCAGCAGATGGGGGTGGCACCAGAGCAGATGATTGCGGACATGAGTCAGGAGCATCAGACCGACTTTGCTGGTTTTAATATCAGCTATGACAACTACCACTCTACGCACAGCGAAGAGAACCGTGAGCTGTCGGAGCTCATCTATACCCGACTAAAAGAGAACGGTTTTATTAAGAACCGCACCATTTCTCAACTCTACGATCCGGAAAAAGGCATGTTCCTGCCGGACCGTTTTGTGAAAGGCACCTGCCCGAACTGTAAATCACCGGACCAGTACGGGGATAATTGTGAGGTCTGTTCGGCCACCTACAGCCCGACCGAACTGATTGAACCAAAGTCGGTGGTGTCCGGTGCCACCCCGGTGCTGCGTGATTCTGAACACTTCTTCTTCGACCTACCGGAATTCAGCGCCATGCTCCAGGCCTGGACCCGTTCCGGCGCGTTGCAGGAGCAGGTAGCCAATAAAATGCAGGAGTGGTTCGACTCCGGCCTGCAACAGTGGGATATCTCGCGCGACGCGCCCTATTTCGGTTTCGAGATCCCCGGCGCTCCGGGTAAGTACTTCTACGTTTGGCTGGATGCGCCAATTGGCTATATGGGGTCCTTTAAAAATCTGTGTGACAAGCGCGGTGATATCGACTTTGATGCCTTCTGGCAGAAGGATTCTGACGCCGAGCTTTACCACTTTATCGGTAAAGATATCGTCTACTTCCACAGCCTGTTCTGGCCAGCCATGCTGGAGGGCAGCCAGTTCCGTAAGCCGACTAACCTGTTTGTGCATGGCTACGTCACGGTTAACGGCGCGAAAATGTCTAAATCACGCGGCACCTTTATTAAGGCCAGCACCTGGTTACAGCATCTCGATGCCGATAGCCTGCGCTACTACTATGCCGCCAAGCTCTCTTCGCGCATCGACGATATCGACCTGAATCTGGAAGATTTCGTGCAGCGCGTCAATGCCGATATCGTGAACAAGGTGGTTAACCTTGCTTCACGCAACGCCGGTTTTATCAACAAGCGTTTTGCCGGCCAGCTGTCCGCTGAACTCGCCGATCCGGCGCTGTACCAGACCTTTATTGATGCCTCTACCAGCATCGCGCAGGCCTGGTCCAGCCGCGAGTTTAGCCGCGCGGTTCGCGAAATCATGGCGTTAGCCGATGCCGCTAACCGCTACGTTGACGAACAGGCCCCATGGGTGGTGGCGAAACAGGAAGGGCGTGATGCTGACCTGCAGGCTATCTGCTCAATGGGTATCAACCTGTTCCGCGTGCTGATGACCTGGCTGAAGCCGGTAATGCCATCCCTCGCCGAACGCGCTGAAGCATTTCTCAATCAGCCGCTGACCTGGGACGGCATTGAGCAACCGCTGCTGAACCACAATATCGCCGCGTTTAAAGCGTTGTACAACCGCATTGAGATGGACAAGGTGAACGGCCTGATTGCCGCCTCGAAGGAAGATACCGCCGCCGCCCAACCGGCCGTGACCGGCCCGCTGGCGGACGATCCGTTGCAGGAAACCATCAGCTTTGACGACTTCGCCAAGGTGGATATGCGCATTGCGCTGATCGAAAATGCCGAGCTGGTCGACGGTTCTGACAAGCTGCTGCGCCTGACGCTGGATATCGGCGGCGAAAAACGTAATGTCTTCTCGGGCATTCGCGCCGCCTACCCCGATCCGGCGCTGCTGGTGGGGCGTCTGACGGTAATGGTGGCCAATCTGGCTCCGCGTAAAATGCGCTTCGGTCTTTCAGAAGGTATGGTGATGGCCGCAGGGCCTGGCGGAAAGGATATCTTCCTGCTTAGCCCGGACAGCGGCGCACAGCCAGGACAGCAGGTTAAGTAATCATCATATGATGGCGGGGCGGCGGCCGGGTCGCCGCCCCCGACAGGCTCTGGAGTTGACATGCGTTCTTTTCTGCACGTTATCTGGCAATATCTGCGCGCCTTTTTCGTTATCTGGCTCTGCCTGTACGCCGGACGTGGCGTGGCCTGGCTGCTGCCCATCGCTATCCCCGCCAGCATTCTCGGCATGCTGCTGCTGTTTATTCTGCTCAGTGCCAATATCCTTCCACTTGCCTGGGTCAAACCGGGCTGCAATCTGCTTATTCGCTATATGGCGCTGCTGTTCGTCCCCATCAGCGTTGGCATCATGGATCATATGGATATTCTTAGCGCCCAGTTTGCTCCGATCGTGATTTCCTGTGCGGTCGGCACGCTGATAGTGCTGATGACCACCGGTATGGTGGCGCAGCGTATGGACAATCGTCATAGCCGACGTCTGGAAGGCAAAGATGAATGATATCTGGTGGTCACTGCCGTTAACCGTGCTGGTGTTTCTGGCCGCGCGCCGGCTGGCGGCCAGCGTCAGGATCTCCGTCTGCAACCCGCTGCTGATTGCGGTGGCGGTTATTATTCCGCTGTTACTGCTGCTGCAAATGCCCTATACGCGCTATTTTCAGGGCAGCGCATGGCTTAACCAGCTTCTGCAACCGGCGGTCGTGGCGCTGGCGCTACCGCTTTATGAGCAGATGCATCAGATCCGCGCGCGCTGGAAGTCTATTATCAGCATCTGTTTTATTGGCAGTCTGACCGCAATGATCTCCGGCACCGCCATCGCACTATGGCTGGGGGCCACGCCGCAAATCGCCGCCACCCTGCTCCCCAAATCGGTTACTACCCCCATTGCGATGGCGGTTTCCGCTACGCTCGGCGGCATACCCGCCATCAGCGCCGTCTGCGTGCTGATAGCGGGCGTACTGGGCGCGGTATTCGGCCATATGCTGCTCAATCTGTTGCGCATACGCAGCAAGTCTGCACGCGGGCTGGCGATTGGCAGTGCTTCACACGCGCTGGGCACCGCGCGCGCTGCCGAGGTTGATTATCAGGAGGGGGCGTTCAGCTCTCTGGCGCTGGTGCTGTGTGGCATTATCACCTCACTGCTGGCACCGTTTATTTTCCCGCTACTGCTCAAACTATGCGGTTAAACTTGCGATAAATCTCTCATTTTGGCGATGAGTTTCACATATTACATTGATGGAGCGACTTAGATCACATATAACTGGCTGCCCGCCCGTTGATATGGGCTTGCATTTCGCGCACGAGGCCACTATGCACCCGCGTTTCCAGACGGCATTTGCCACCCTCTCCCCCCTGTTACAACAGGCTATACGCCCGATACTTTCCTCCGCTGATTTTGCCGGTTTTATCAGCGCGCAGCAGGCTGACGGTGTAAAACAGCAGTGCGGGCTTGATGACAGCGAGCTGGCCTTTACGCTGCTGCCGCTGGCAGCGGCCTGCGCGGTTGCGCCGCTGTCTGATTTTAACGTAGGTGCCGTCGCACGCGGCAAAAGCGGCACGCTGTATTTTGGGGCCAATATGGAGTTTGTCGGCGCCACGATGCAGCAAACCGTCCACGCCGAGCAGAGCGCGGTGACACATGCCTGGCTGCGCGGAGAAAGCGGGCTGGCAGGCATCACCGTAAACTACACGCCGTGCGGGCACTGCCGTCAGTTTATGAACGAGCTGAACAGCGGCACCGATCTGACCATTGAGCTACCGGGCAGGGCCGCCGCCACGTTAGGGCATTATCTGCCAGACTCATTCGGCCCCCGCGACCTCGCCATCACCACCCTGCTGATGGACGAAGTCGACCACGGGATCGCACCCAGGGGCGATAAGCTCGAGCAGGCGGCGCTGGCTGCCGCCAACCAGAGTCATGCGCCTTACAGCGGGGCCTGTTCCGGCGTGGCGCTGCAAACCCGTAGCGGAGCGATCTATGCCGGGCGCTATGCGGAAAATGCCGCCTTTAACCCCAGCCTGCCGCCTCTGCAGGGCGCGTTGAACTTGCTCAATCTGGGCGGAGAAGAATTGAGTGATATCCGGCGGGCGGTGCTCGCCGAAGCATCGGGGGCAAAGTTAAGCCAGCGCAGCGCCAGTGCCGCAACCCTTGCCGCGCTGGGATGCCACGATCTCATCACCATTCCGCTGGTGAAAATGTAATAAACTGGCGTTAAGACGCAAAAAGTCACCGCTTTTGTTATCAGCTGTTAACAAAAGCTGTACTTTCAGATGAATTATTTTAGGATTGGCGCCATAACATCTTCCCGCCCCTGAAAGAGTAAG
Source organism: Erwinia tasmaniensis Et1/99 (assembly GCF_000026185.1). Classification (NCBI taxonomy): domain Bacteria; kingdom Pseudomonadati; phylum Pseudomonadota; class Gammaproteobacteria; order Enterobacterales; family Erwiniaceae; genus Erwinia; species Erwinia tasmaniensis. Next base: position 1,459,380 of record NC_010694.1, on the reverse strand, counting down.
AATGACATGGAACTCGAATACGAAAGTAAACGATCGCTGTATATCCCCTATGCCGGCCCCATCCTGCTGGAATTTCCTCTGCTGAATAAAGGCAGCGCCTTCTCGATTGAGGAGCGCAATGACTTTAACCTCAACGGCCTGCTGCCGGAAACGGTAGAAAGCATTGAGGAGCAGGCAGAGCGTGCGTGGCGTCAGTTCCAGGACTTTAAAAATAATAACGATAAGCACGTCTACTTACGCAATATCCAGGACACTAACGAAACCCTGTTTTATCGCCTGCTGGACAATCATCTGGAAGAGATGATGCCCATTATTTACACCCCGACCGTGGGTGCGGCGTGTGAACACTTTTCAGAGATCTATCGCCGCGCACGCGGCCTGTTTATCTCCTACCCAAACCGCGCCAACATCGAAGACATGTTGCAGAATGCCACCAAGCAGAACGTCAAGGTGATCGTGGTCACCGACGGCGAGCGTATCCTCGGCCTCGGCGATCAGGGGATTGGCGGTATGGGCATCCCGATTGGCAAACTGTCGCTGTACACCGCCTGTGGCGGCATCAGCCCGGCGTACACGCTGCCGGTCGTTCTTGATGTCGGAACAAATAACCAGCAGCTGCTGAACGATCCGCTGTATATGGGCTGGCGTCACCCGCGCATCACCGGCGAAGAGTACGATAATTTCGTCAACGAGTTTATTCAGGCGGTGAAGAGCCGCTGGCCGAACGTACTGTTGCAGTTTGAGGATTTCGCGCAGAAAAACGCCATGCCGCTGCTCGAACGCTACCGCGACGAAGTGTGCTGCTTCAATGATGATATTCAGGGTACTGCCGCCGTAACGCTGGGAACGCTGATCGCCGCCAGCCGTGCCGCGGGCGGTAAACTGTGTGAACAGAAGGTGGTGTTCCTTGGTGCAGGTTCCGCCGGTTGTGGTATCGCCGAACAGATCATCGCCCAGATGAAATCAGAAGGCCTGAGCGACGAGGAAGCGCGCGCGCGGGTATTTATGGTTGACCGCTTTGGCCTGCTGACCGACAGGCTGCCTAATCTGCTGAACTTCCAGAGCAGACTGGTGCAGAAAAGTGACAGCCTGTCAGGCTGGGACAGCGCCAACGACTCGCTCTCGCTGCTGGACGTGGTGCGTAACGCCAAGCCTGACATTATGATCGGCGTTTCCGGCCAGCCTGGCCTGTTCAGTGAAGAGATCGTGCGCGAGATGCACAAGCACTGCACGCGCCCCATCATCATGCCGCTGTCCAATCCAACCTCGCGCGTGGAGGCCACCCCGCAGGATATTATGGCCTGGACTGACGGCTGCGCGCTGGTGGCGACCGGTAGCCCGTTCTCTCCGGTAAGCTGGAAGGATAAAACCTATCCTATTGCCCAGTGCAATAACTCCTATATCTTCCCCGGTATTGGCCTCGGCGTGATTGCTTCCGGTGCCAGCCGCGTCACCGACAGTATGCTGATGGCGGCCAGCCGTGCGCTGGCAGACTGCTCACCGCTGGTGAACGACGGCGAGGGCCCGGTACTGCCGGAAGTGAATGATATTCAGGGTGTCTCTAAAATTATCGCAATGGCGGTCGGCAAGGCGGCCCAGCTGGCTGGCGTAGCGGTAGTGACTTCTGAAGACGTGCTGTCAAAAGCCATTGCCGCCAACTTCTGGCTGCCGCAGTACCGTAACTATCGTCGTACCTCAATCTGATCGTGGTTATCCCCTGAATCGATGACATCAATGCGGGTGGCTTAGCAGGCCCGTATTGATGCCAGCAATAAAGGGGGTATTTGCCTGGAAAACCCTCATCTGGCACACTGTAACTTGCTTCACCTCCTCGCCTCAAGTAGCCTTGGATCCTGTTTCCCTGCCAACCCGAGTGCCGTTCATTATGATGAAGCGCCTGATTTATGGTCTGATTATCATTATTACTTTGATAGCAGCGACCGCGCTCGGCCTCGATCGCTGGATCAGCTGGAAAACAGCCCCCTACGTGTATGACGATCTCAAAGCGCTGCCGCATCGCCAGGTTGGCGTGGTACTGGGAACCGCCAAATTTTACCGTACCGGGGTGATTAATCAGTATTATCTCTATCGTATGCAGGGTGCGCTGAACGCCTATAACAGCGGGAAGGTGAATTACCTGCTGCTGAGCGGGGACAATGCCCAGCAGAGTTACAACGAGCCGATGACCATGCGCCGTGACCTTATCGCCGCAGGCGTGGAGCCCTCTGACATTGTGCTGGACTATGCCGGTTTTCGTACGCTTGACTCTATCGTGCGCACGCGCAAAGTGTTTGACACCAACGATTTTATTATCATCACCCAGCGTTTTCACTGCGAACGCGCACTGCTGATCGCGCTGCATATGGGGATTCAGGCCCAGTGCTACGCGGTGCCGTCGCCAAAAAACATGATGAGCGTGCGGCTGCGCGAAGTGGCTGCGCGTCTTGGGGCGCTGGCCGATCTCTACCTGATGAAGCGCGAGCCGCGTTTCCTCGGCCCGCTGGTGCCCATCCCGGCCCGCCACGAGGTGCCGGAAGATGCGCAAAGCTATCCGGCGGTCAGCCCGGAGCAGCTGCTGGAGTTGCAGCAGAAGAAATAAAAAGGCTGACCCCAGGGTCAGCCTCCGGCACGGCACCCGTGCTTAACATCACTATTTCTTACGTGCGTATTTCAGCGAGTCCAGCGCGACGGCGAAGATAATAATGCCGCCTTTAATAATGTACTGCCAGTAAGGATTGACGCCGATATAGGTAAGGCCGTAGTTGATCACCGTAAAGATAATCACCCCGGTCACCACGCCCGCTACCGTTCCCACGCCGCCAGCAAACGAAACGCCGCCGACTACGCAGGCAGCAATCGCATCCAGCTCATACATAAAGCCGAGATTGTTGGTGGCCGAACCGATACGCCCCGCTTCCAGCATCCCGCCGAAGGCGTAGAACACCCCGGACAGCGCGTAGACCAGAATCAGGTTAAAGGGCACGTTAACGCCGGAAACGCGTGCGGCCTCCGGGTTGCCGCCGATGGCAAAAATGTTTTTACCGAAACGCGTTTTGTTCCACAGGATCCACACCAGAAACACGGCAATCAGCGCGTAGAAGGTGATATAGGAGAGTTTGAAGTCACCGAAGCGCAGGAAACCCTGGGCAAAAGTGGAAAACTTTTCGTCAAAACCGGCAACCGGTGATGCGCCCACGCGATCGTAATAGAGAGAGTTAACCCCATAAACGATAATCATGGTGCCCAGCGTGGTGATAAACGGCGTCACTTTCAGGTAGGCAATAATCAGGCCGTTAATCAGCCCAATCAGCGCGCCGATGGCACAGACGATCACCACAACCAGCGCAATAGGTAACGTTTCCAACTGAGGAAAGACCTTGTTTGCGTTATCCATCGACTGTAACAACGTGGCGGCCACCACGGCGGCCAATCCCACCTGACGCCCGGCGGACAGATCCGTTCCCTGGGTCACAATCAGCCCGGCCACGCCCAGCGCGATAATCACGCGTACCGAAGATTGAGTCAGAATATTACTCAGGTTCATTAAACTTAAAAATGTGGGATCCTGGATAATAATGATGGCCAGTAATACCAGCAGCACCACATAAATCCCACCTTCTTTAAGCCAGGTGAGCGCGCTTTTTTTATTTACCGCTTTCATAGTCAACAACCCGTGAGTGATTAAAGGTGCAATGAAGCCAAACGCAATATTTCGTTTTGCGTCGTTGTTTTTGTTTCGACAATCCCTGCCACCAGGCCATTACTCATCACCAGTATCCTGTCCGTAATACCCAACAATTCGGGCATTTCAGAGGAGATAATCACGATCCCCTTTCCTTTCTTCGCCAGCTGTGAAATAAGCTGATAGATTTCAAATTTTGCCCCCACGTCGATGCCACGCGTGGGTTCATCCAGCATCAGAATTTCCGGCTGGGTAAGCAGCCAGCGGCCTATTATCACCTTTTGCTGATTACCACCGGACAAAGATCCAATGGCGGTATAATGCCCCGGCGTTTTTACCCGCATCGCGTCAATCACCCATTGGGTATCACTTTTCATGCGGCCGTTATCCAGTAGCCCGATGCGGTTTTTATATTTCGCAATATTCGAAATTAGCGAGTTGAAGCCAATATCCAGATAGGCATAAATACCGGTCGATCGGCGCTCTTCGGTCACCAGAGCAAAGCCATGATTAATGGCTTCATTAGCACTGTGATTGTTAATCGCCTTACCGTGCAGGCGGATAGTGCCAGCAGATTTCTCGCGAATACCAAACAGGGTTTCGACAATATCGGTGCGTTTTGCCCCCACCAGCCCGGCAATGCCGAGGATCTCACCCTGGCGAAGGTCGAAAGAGACATCGCGTATCGACGGCTGGCGCTGCGAAGTCAGGTTGCGTACCTCAAGGATGATGTCACCCGGCACGTTGGTTTTATCAGGAAAGCGCTGGTTAAGCGAACGCCCCACCATCATGGCGATAATTTTGTCCATATCCAGTCCCTGCAACGTCTGGGTGGCGATCCACTGGCCGTCGCGCAGGATGGTTATTTCATCGCACAGCTGAAATATCTCTTCCATTTTATGGGAGATATAGATAATACCGCAGCCGCGATCCTTGAGTTTACGAATAATAGTAAACAGATGGTTGACTTCTTTTTCCGAAAGCGATGAGGTCGGTTCATCCATAATGACAATTTTAGCATCGTAAGAAAACGCTTTAGCAATTTCGACCATCTGCATTTGCGAAACCGACAGGGTGACCACCTTTTCACGCGGATCGATATCGATATCCAGTTCATCGAAAATGGCTTTTGTTTCGCGATACATTTTATCCTGGTCGACGAATAATCCTTTTTTCGGATAGCGTCCAAGCCACATATTGTCCATTACGCTACGCTGTAGCACCAGGTTCAACTCCTGATGTACCATCGACACGCCATTTTCCAGCGCTTCTTTCGCGCTTTTATAATCCACTTCTTTACCCTGAAAGAGGATGCTGCCGCTATCCTTGCTATAAATACCGAACAGGCATTTAAGCAGTGTGGATTTGCCGGCACCGTTCTCTCCCATAAGGGCGTGAATAGAGTGAGGACGAACGTTTAAATTGACATTATCAAGCGCTTTAACCCCTGGGAATGACTTACAGACAGCAGTCATCTCCAGTAAATATTCGCGATCTGACTGCACGCTATTACTGCCCATATTTTTACCCGGCTGATTAGGCTGATGCGGCCGGCTGGCCGCATCAGAAAATACTTATTGCGGCAATTGAGACAGGTTGTCTTTATCTACCGGGATATAGGCAACACGCACCACTTTACCATCCAGTTTATAGTCGGTTCCTTCGGTAGGCTGTTTGCCCGCCGCCAGGTTTTTGGCCATATTCACGGTGGCTTTTGCCTGGTTAACCGCATCGTTCAGTACCGTACCGGCCATGGCACCGGATTTCACCATCGCCAGCGCTTCGGGCAGCGCATCCACGCCGAATACCGGTACTGAGGATCGGTTATGCGCTTTCAACGCCTCTACCGCACCCATCGCCATTGCATCATTATTGGCGATCACCGCTTCGATTTTGTTACCGTTTGGCCCCGACAGCCATGCGTCCATCTTATCCTTCGCCTGGGCCGTATCCCACATGGCGGTATCAAGATGGAGCTGCTGGGTTTTCACGTCATCTTTGTTCAACGTATCAATCACGTATTTGGTTCGCGCTTCTGCATCCGGGTGGCCCGGCTCGCCCTTCAGCAGCACAAACTGCATCTGGCCGTCTTTATTCAGATCCCATGCCGGGTTGGCCTTCCAGTGTTTCTCGATCAGTTCGCCCTGCTTCACGCCCGACTCTTTAGAATCCGTCCCGACGTAGTACGCCTTGTCATAGCTGGCCAGCGCTTTCGCGCTGGGTTCCTTATTGAAAAATACCACGGGAACATCGTTGGCTTTCGCTTTAGCGATCACCACCGCCGCCGCCGCCGGATCGACAAGATTAATCGCCAGCGCCTTCACTCCCTTTGCTAACAGCACGTCTACCTGATCGTTTTGTGTCGACTGGCTGTTCTGCGAATCATTCATCAGCAGCTGCACGCCCGGACTGTTTTTGGCCTCTTTCTCAATATCCTTGCGCACCACCGACATAAAGTTGTCGTCATACTTATAGATGGTCACGCCAATGCGCGTGTCTGCGGCCTGAGCCGCGGTGCCTGACATCATACTGACCAACAGGAAGCTGAGCGTGAAAACCTTCTTATTCATATTATCTCCGGTTTTGTAGGGTATAACCTCACACAGCCAGTCGGGGAAAAGAGGCGACAGGGTGCAGGGATAAAAAGACTCACAGACGAAATTTTTCGGCAACATTGCGAAAGCCAACAACAGCCTCGACCCACCCATTTTCACCGGGCAATGCTTGCCATGCGTAGAGTGGTTAACTATTCCACAGGTGCCACGAAGTGCGTGATATGCGCCAGTCGCACAACGAGATGGTGTTATCGCACCTGTTGAACGCTGCCATCTTAGATAAATGAATGTTAATTAACTGTGAGTTTACTCACAAATTGAAAGCGGTTACAGTGGGGAATCGGTCGTGTTAGTGACCGCCGCCACAGTTTGTCGTGCCGCCACCGAATGACGTCTGACCAGAGTAGGCATAAAGCAATGATGGTCGTGGATGTTGATCTGTCCTGCCGCTGCTTTCAGCGCCAGTTCGCTGGCCAGTTTCGCCATAGAAACAATCGGATAGCGCACCGTGCTGAGCTGCGGATCGGTATAGCGTGCAAAGGGAATATCATCGAACCCTACCAGCGAAAGCTGCTGCGGCACCGCAATACCGTTATCTTTCAGCGCCGCCAGCGCTCCGGCCGCCATGCTGTCGTTATAGGCAAATACCGCCGTCAGCTGCAGATTGCGCCCCAGCAGCTCGACCATCGCCTGCTCCCCCCCCTGCAAATCAGGCTCGCCCTCGGCACACCAGCCGTCAGCCGGGGTAATGCCCTGCTCGCTAAGCGCCTGATACCAGCCTGCGCGCCGCTGTACGTTGTCTTCAATCGGATGGATGGAACCAAGATAGGCAATGCGCTGATGCCCATGCTGTAGCAACAGGCGCATCGCCATCAGCGCTCCGCTCACGTTATCAAGGCTCACACAGCGGTGGGCAAAGCCCGGCACCACCCGATTGACAAGCACCATGCCCGGCACCTGCTGCATCAGGTCGGCAAGTTCGCCGTCGCACAGGGCTTTTGCATGCACGATCAGGGCATGACAGCGCTGCCGGATCAGCACCTCAATGGCGTGGCGTTCTTTATCAGCACGATGCCATGAGTTAACGATCAGCACCTGTTTTTGCAGCGACTGGGCAACGGTATCCACCGCCTTAACCAGCGCACCAAAGAAGGGGTCGGAAACGTCCATTACCACTACGCCGATGGTATCACTGAAGCGGTTAGCCAGCGCCTGGGCGTTGGCATCAGGGCGGTAGTCCAATCGTTGGATGGTTTTCATTACGCGGGCCCGGGTATCTGCGGTGACTAACGCGCTGTTGTTCAGCACCCGCGAGACGGTAGCAACAGAAACGCCCGCCTCGCGGGCCACATCGCGTATCGTCATCATGGCCGGTTGCCGCAGAAAGATGGGTTATGCATTCGAGTTCCTGACATGGGATGATCCTGCCGTCTATTTTGTCAGGCGTTGACGGCTGGCTGCGTGAGAGATATCACAACCATGAAAGCGGTTACACGATCATTTTAGCGCTTTGTGAGCCAAATCATCTTCCGGCGGACGGCCTGTCCTCTGGGCTCAGACCGAATGCGGTTAAGCGCCGCCACAGCCATTCCACCGGCCCCTGACGGAAAAAACGCAGCCAGAACACGGAGAACAGCACGTTGACCAGCCAGATCGCGGGTACCAGCGCCATAAGTTGCAGGCGGTTAAAATGGTTGAACAACGCGAAGTGATTAAACAGCGTGGTGCAAATCAGCGTCTGTAGCAGATAATTGCTTAGCGCCATGCGCCCAATGGCGCTGACGGCCGAGGTCAGGCGCAAACGCTGCAACTGGGGCCACCAGCCAAAACAAAGCGCGGCATAGCCCAGCGCCTGGAACGGTGCGCTGACTTCACGAGGTAACTGCAGAAAAAAACCGGCCCAGCGAAAATCCCACTGGCAGTACCATTGCAGAATAATAGAGGGGATTTCGATCAGCATTCCCGCAAGGATCAGCAGCACGCCGTTACGACGGTAGTGTTGCAGGCTCCAGTCGCCGCGCAGCCAGCCGGTGCGCATCAGCGCCGCCCCTAACATCATTAACCCTGCCAGCTGCCAGCCGTACTGCGCCGCCAGCGCCATCAGCGTCGATCCAAACATATCCAGTCGATTGGCCATGGCTTCCCAACCGCCGTTTGTTCGCCAGAACGTTTCGTACTGCACCTCCGCCGCATCCGGCAGCCAGGAGCTGTTAGCATGCGGCCCGGACGCTAACCCGAGCACCAGCAGTGCCGCACAGCCAACCAGATAAAGCATCACGCCGGTATTAAATAGCTGTCGGCTGCCGGGAACGTCACGGATCATGCGCCAGGCCACCAGGCCAGTCAGCCCCCAGGCCAGCAGGATATCGCCCTCCCACAGTAGGAGCGCGTGCAGAAAACCGAAAATCACCAGCCAGGAGAGGCGCGACTGTATCCAGCGCTTTCCCCTCGGCAGCAACAGTTGCAGACCGGCACCAAACAGGATGGCAAACAGCGTGAGAAACTTGGCCTGCGCCAGCAGATCCATCGCGGCCCACGCCCAGAAATCACTGGCGGAAGGCATGCCGTGCCAGGCAGGATTAAGATAAGCGGCCTTCGGTAAACCAAAGGCGGTGATATTGAGCAACAGAATGCCGAGGATCGCCACTCCACGCACGAAATCCAGCGGAAGAATACGGGGCATAGCAGGTTCCACGCAGGGGGCGGCTCAACTGTCTTCGCGCCCGGTTTGACTGTTAACAACGGGCGGTTGAGAGAAACACGCCCGCTGGGGACAGATAATCAATTAACGATGGCGCACCGAGCGCAGAAACTCCTGGCGGGTATTCTGGCTGGATTTAAACAGCCCGCCCAGCGACGTGGTCGTCGTGGCGCTGGTGGCATCGCGAATACCGCGCGCCTTGACGCAGTAATGCACCGCATCAATCGAAACCGCCACGTTGCTGGTGCCGAGAAGCGTCTGCAACGCCACGAGGATCTGCTGCGTCAGTCGCTCCTGCACCTGCGGACGCGAGGAGAAGAACTGCACGATGCGGTTGATTTTAGACAGGCCAATCACCTTATCCTTCGGGATATACGCCACGGTAGCCTGGCCATCGATAATCACAAAATGATGCTCGCAGGTGCTGGTCAGCGTGATGTCACGCACCGTCACCATCTCGTCCACCTTCATCTTATTTTCGATGACGGTGATTTTCGGGAAGTTGGCATAGTCCAGGCCGGAAAACACTTCATTTACGTACATTTTGGCAATACGCTGCGGTGTCTCCGCCAGGCTGTCGTCTTCCAGATCGAGATTCAGCAGCTGCATAATTTCGGTCATATGCCCGGCAATCAGCTGTTTACGCGCGTCATCATCCATTTCACGCACCGGTGAACGCAGCGGGGTTTCCAGACCACGGGCAACCAGCGCCTGATGAACGAGTGTGGCTTCCTGACTTAACGTTGCCATGTTTTTAATCTTCTCCGGCAGTGGCGGGCCTGCAGCGTAGGGTTGAGATACGACGACAGTCCCGGCGAAATTTCGTGAGCGCTATTTTGGAACACATTCAGCGCGTAATCCAGTGAATCCCTTTAATCAACCATGAAACGGTGTCATTCAGTCACCGCCGCACGCCGCCATACCAGCAGACCGGCAACCAGCAAAGCGCCTCCGGCGATATACAGCGCCGGCTCCAGCCGCTGGGTTAAAGAGGTGGATATGGCCGACAGCAGCGGCCCCGCCAGCTGCCCAAGCGCATAGCCGGTCGTCAGTAGTCCGGCGAGATAGCGTGCGTGCTGCGGTGCCAGCTCGCGCCCGTACTGCAAAGCCAGCTGTACCACGCAGAGAAATCCGCCGCCCACCAGTCCGGCCCCCAGCAGCAGACCGCCGATGCCGGGAATGATATCAGCGGCAAAGACGCCAGCTGCCTGGAGCCACAGCACCAGCGCCAGCCGGCGATTTGACTGACCGAAACGTCGGGTGATAATACCGATGATGATACCCAGCACCGCCGCCGCGCCAAAAACAGGCCAGACAAACTGGCTGACCAGGCCGGGGAAACGTGTGGTTGCCATCTGCGATAAAAAAGTGGCGGGTAGAATATAGCCAAATCCGGCCAGGCTGTAACTCCACACCAGCCGCTTCAGCCCACGGGTCAGACGCAAAGGCGGCGCTGGCGTGTCCGGGTGGTGCAGCTCTCCGGTGCGCGGCAACGCGCGCGCAATAAGCAGCACCAGCACCAGAGCCAGCCCGCCATAGGCGGCCCACGCCCAGCCGGCGCTCACCTGATAGCCGTGCAGCATTACCGCCAGCATACCGCTGAGGAAGATGCCGGTGCCCGGCCCGGCAAAGACCGCCGCGCTCAGGCCCGGCCGCTGATGCCGGAGCAGCTGTTCATTGCTCCAGGCAGCGACCAGCACCATCGCCCAGCCGCTGGCCCAACCAATCAAAAAACGCGCCAGCGCGTGCTGCCAGGGCGTGGAGAGCACCGCCGACAGCAGCGTCAGTACTACCGCTCCCCAGACACCAGCCCGCAAACGCCACTCCACACGCCGGGTGGCGCGCATGGCGTTGAAGGAACCGCACAGATAGCCCAAATAGTTGCATGCCGCGACCACCGCCGCGCTGGTCAGCGACAGCTGATGTTCTGCTATCATTAACGGCACCTGTGGCGTAAACGCGAAACGCCCTATCCCCATCGCCACCACCAGCGCCAGAAAAGCGCTGAACGCCACACGAACTGCCATAACCACTCCTGACCGGATTACCGTTTGCCACCAGAATGCACTAAGGCTAGAATTACGGAAAGTGAATAATACACGACAAGTTAATTACGATAAGTGAACACATGGATCTGACCCAGCTGAAAATGTTCTGCGCGGTAGCGGACTGCGGCTCGATGGCGAAAGCGGCACAGCGGCTGCATCGCGTGCCGTCCAACCTCACCACCCGCCTGCGCCAGCTGGAAGAAGAGCTGGGCTGTGACCTGTTTATTCGCGAAAAGCAGCGGCTGCGGCTGTCTCCCATGGGGCACAACTTCCTCTGTTATGCGCGGCGTATCCTGGTACTCAGTGAAGAAGCGCTGAATATGACCCACGCGGGTCAGCCAGGCGGGCACTTCGCCTTCGGCTCGATGGAGAGCACGGCGGCCACGCGCCTGCCTTTGCTGCTGACCGAGTTTCACCAGCGCTATCCGGCGGTCACGCTGGCGCTGGTTACCGGTACGTCTGGCGAGTTAATTGAACGTGTACGCGCCGGAACCCTCGCCGCCGCGCTGGTGGATGGCCCGGTCAACGTTGAGGAACTCAACGGCTGCGTGGCGTTTCACGAGGAGATGGTGCTGATTTCAAGCCGGGATCATAGCGCCATCAGCCGTCCGACAGAGGCGGCAGGCAGCACCCTGTTTACCTTTAGTTCCGGCTGTTCTTACCGCGCTCGTTTTGAAAATTGGTTTCGTGCCGCCGGCGTTCAGCCGGGCAATGTGATGGAGGTATCGTCCTATCACGCGATGCTCGCCTGCGTGGCCAGCGGCGGCGGGCTGGCGCTGCTGCCCGCGGCGGTTCTGGTACAGCTGCCGGGCCACGAGCGCGTTCAACAGCATCCTCTGCCATCCGCCATGCGTGATACCGATACCCTGCTGATATGGCGGCGCGACGCGTTCAGCGCCAATATTAAAGCGCTGAAATACCTGATTATTGAACAATTTGATGCCGATACCCGCGATTAGAGGCGCTTTTCCTCAACCCGGGTTACGCTTAACCACACATTCTGCTCCCGACCGGCTAATCCCGGCCTGGAGTCACTGACAGGAGCAACATATGCAGATGATTAAAACGCGCGCCGCCGTAGCATGGGCAGCCGGTGAGCCACTGAAAATTGAAGAGCTGGATCTGATGCCACCGCAGAAGGGCGAAGTGCTGGTACGCATCGTAGCGACCGGCGTGTGTCATACCGATGCCTATACCCTTTCCGGTAAAGACCCGGAGGGCGTGTTCCCGGCGGTGCTCGGCCATGAAGGTGGTGGCGTGGTGGAGGCCGTGGGTGAAGGCGTAACCAGCGTGGCGGTTGGTGACCATGTTATTCCGCTCTACACCCCGGAATGCCGCCAGTGTAAATTCTGCCTTTCCGGCAAAACCAACCTGTGTCAGGCCATCCGTACCACCCAGGGCAAAGGCCTGATGCCGGACGGCACCACCCGTTTCTTCAAAGACGGCCAGCCGATTTACCACTATATGGGCACCTCAACGTTTTCTGAATACACCGTGGTGCCGGAAATATCGCTGGCGAAAATCAGCAAAGAAGCGCCGCTGGAAGAAGTGTGCCTGCTGGGCTGTGGTGTGACTACGGGCATGGGTGCGGTACTGAACACCGCTAAGGTCAAGGAAGGGGATACCGTTGCCATCTTTGGTCTGGGCGGTATCGGCCTGTCGGCGATCATTGGCGCGAAAATGGCGAAGGCCGGGCGCATTATCGGTATCGATATCAATACCAGCAAGTACGATCTGGCGCGTAAGCTCGGGGCCACCGACCTGATTAACCCCAAAGACTTCGACAAGCCCATTCAGGATGTCATCGTTGAGATGACCGACGGCGGCGTTGATTTCTCCTTCGAGTGCATCGGTAACGTCAACGTGATGCGTTCTGCGCTGGAGTGCTGCCACAAGGGCTGGGGCGAATCGGTCATTATCGGCGTGGCCGGCGCGGGCGAAGAGATCGCCACCCGTCCGTTCCAGCTGGTCACCGGCCGGGTATGGCGCGGTTCCGCCTTTGGCGGCGTGAAGGGCCGTACCCAGCTGCCGGGGCTGGTTGAACGTTATATGGGGGGGGAGTTCCAGCTCAACGACTTTATTACCCACAATCTGCCTCTGGAGCAAATCAACGACGCCTTTGATCTGATGCATGAAGGAAAATCGATCCGTACCGTGGTGCATTTCTCGAAAGCATAAGGAAGCAAAGAATGGCATCCACACTGGAGCTTTTAGAAGAACACCGCCTGTTTGGTGGCTGGCAGCAGCGTTATCGCCATCTCTCCACCAGCATGAACTGCACGATGACGTTCAGCATCTTTTTGCCCGGCCCGAAAAGCAGCACGCCGCCGCCGGTCGTGTGGTTCCTTGCCGGACTGACCTGTAGCGATGAGAACTTCAGCGTTAAGTCCGGGGCGCAGCGCGTAGCGGCAGAACTGGGGCTGGTGCTGGTGATGCCGGATACCGGCCCGCGCGGAGAACACGTCGCTAACGACGACGGGTACGATCTTGGACAGGGAGCCAGCTTCTATCTGAACGCCAGCGAAGCGCCGTGGGCCAGCCATTTTCGCATGTACGATTACATCAACAGCGAACTTCCGGCGCTCATTGCCGGAAACTTCAACGTCAGCGATCGTCAGGCGATAATGGGCCATTCGATGGGCGGGCACGGTGCCTTAATGTTTGCCCTGCGCAATCCGGGGAAATTCAGCTCGGTGTCCGCTTTTGCGCCAATCGTTAATCCGATGGCGGTTCCGTGGGGGCAAAAGGCCTTCAGCGCCTATCTGGGAGGGGAAACCGATGCGTGGCGGCAGTACGACAGCTGCTGGCTGATGCAAAACGGCGGTGCGGTGCTGCCGATGCTGGTGGACCAGGGTGACAGCGATCAGTTCCTTGCCGATCAGCTGCGCCCTGAACAGCTGGAGGCCACGGCGCACGAGCTGGGCTATCCGCTCACCCTGCGTATTCAGCCGGGTTATGACCACAGCTATTTCTTTATCGCCAGCTTTATTGAAGATCACCTGCGCTTCCACGCGCAGCACCTGCTGGTGCCGTAACCCACGGAGCGGAAACATGTGTCATTCCTTTACCCTTGTTCTTCGGGAATGACACATGCGTTCAACCTCTCCCTGGCATCACGGACTCGTCACATCGGGTTTTCACCGTTATCAGAGCAGCTTTCGCTCAAGGCGACCTTTAGCAACCCGCGTGCATGTTTTGTGCGCCCTTCACACGCCATACGCCCCACTCACCGTCGCTGCCAGGAGTGACGCCGTTTACCCACCAGCCGTTCAGCCATACTTTTCCGTCCCAGCTCACCTCAGTGCAGGCCTTCCCGTAGGTCATTTTTTTATCCCATTCAGGGGCCGTTGGCGCGGCACTTAGCGTAAATTTCAGCCTGTCCTGCTTAATCAGCACACCACCATCGTTGGTGGCCTTATAACGCAGTGAGTATTCACCCGCAGTCACTGACGCCAGGGGGATCTTAACGATGACACTGTTATCGTTAAGCCGTTGCTTTATCGCGCCTTTTCTTACCCCTTGACCGTCAATCACCTCTGCATCCAGCTGCAGTTTCCCCGTCGCCTTAGCGCTAAAACTCAGGGTTGATGACTGTTGCATTACCGGGCCTGCCTGCAAATCGGACACGGCCAGATCTTCCGTGGGTATTTCAGCCCCCAGCAGTTTTTCTGCCGCTCTCATCATATCGGGCTGGGTACCAATATACCTGCCGGAGCTGCCCAGCGGCGTGCCGGTTTCCGTTAACAGTTCGCGCATCTCTTTAGGCGATATCGTAACGCCGTGTTGTTTTGCTATTCCCGACAGGCCCGCCACCGCACCGGCAATAATCGGGTTGGCTGAAGACGTTCCGGAGAAGCTGGCGGTATATTGCGCATGGGGGGCGTCCCACAAGTCAGCGCCCGATCCGTTAGCGTAAGTGGTGGTCACATCTCCGCCCCAGGAAGCGCTGCCTACCGCAGAGCCATAGTCACTAAACCAGGCCGTTTCACCCGTTCTCGCATCCACCGCTCCGGCAATGACAGAACCTGAATCACGCTTACTCCGGTCGAACTTCCCGTTAAAACTCGGATGGTCGAGGTTCAGTTTTCCATTTCCCGCCGCCGTAATAACGTGGATACCGCTATCGGTGGCGGTTTTTATCGCATCAAACCAGGACTGACTGTACTCCATAGGGGCATAACAATCTTGCGTACATCCCGGCATGGTAGTAATACCTAACTGGATACCGAGCTGTATTACATCTCCCGGCTTCAGCCGTTTAACGGCCTCGATAAACAGTTTGTTGGGCGAATCGCAATAGGCAAAGCTGGCCTGATTAGCAATGCCGGTCACGCCAAAATCATTATCTTTGCCCGCCATGATGCCGACTGACATGGTATCGTGTGCGCTGATTTTCTCCGGCTTATAGCTCAATACGAAGAGGGGTTGAGGAAGGTCAAGATGCTCTGGGTCCCAGCGATCGATTTCATTAGAAAGCACGGTGATACCTTTGCCCGTACTGCCGGGATACTTTTCGTGTGCCGCAAAGGCATTGATCCCGCCCAGGGCGAAGCCGGCCTTTTTATCATCCGGTGACTTCATATAGTACTGCAGATCAACGAAAGAAGGGATCCTGGCATCAGCATCCCGGGGTGATGTCTTGCCGTTCGCCAACAAACGCCCCGTCACGCCGTTTTCAGTGGAAAAATGCTCAAGTGAGACAGGTGTCGAATCGGGATAAACCACCTCGACATCATGCTCTTTTTCTACGGAGTCAATAATGTCATTAATATAATCAATATTACGTCGCTGGTGGTCGGGCAATTTTATTTCGTAATACCGGCCCAGTCCGTTTTTGATGCTATTACTGCCCAGCCGTGAAGAGCGGGGAGCGTCATCAAAGAGCTTATTCATATGCAGCGGCATACCGTAGCTATTGTTCAGACGAATATTTTTATTATCGCCAGGCTGCACATCATTCAGGTTCAGCGCCTTCATGCCCTTTTCGCTGAACTTTACCACCACGGATCTATAATCAATCCCTTCTCCGGCATAGAAGTCGACCGTAGCCGCGGCGTTAGCCGAACAGAGAGCCATCAGGGTATATAACAGTTTCTTCTTCATTTCTTTCCCGTTTACATCGTCGATAAGGAGTAAACAGTTTATGAAGAAGGCTGTAACTGAATGAAATTAAACACTCTTAATAAAGTTTAAATTCACCGGTTGCGACCTGAAATGCCCGCCGTCGGCCCGGCGTTAAAATGCCGGTGACGCGACTAGCCCATCAATTAACACCTGCGGAACACCCTGCGAACAGCATTCAATGCGCCCTGTTACACCGTATACACGCGCAAGGCTTTCCGGCGTGATCACCTCTTCCGGCCGGCCATCGGCAATCAGCTCACCGTGTCGCAGCATCAGCACATGATCCGCGTGGCGCAACGCGATATTGATATCGTGCACCACCACCACGGTCACAATATTGCGCGAGCGCGTTTCGCGCCGCACCAGATCCATCACATGAAACTGATAGTTTAAATCGAGGGCGCTCAAGGGTTCATCGAGCAGCAACAGTTCCGGGTGACGGATCAGCGACTGCGCCAGACCGACCAGCTGTTTCTGTCCGCCGGAAAGCTGGTCAAGGTAGCTGAGCGCCAGATGCGCGATGCCTAACCGATCAAGCAGCGTCATCACTTCGGCTTCGCTGGCGGCGCTGCTGCGCCCACCGCTGGCTCTCTGCGCCACAATGATCGATTCCAGCACGTGCAGATGTACCCCGGCAGGTAAAGACTGCGGCAGGTACACCACGCGTGAAGCCCGGCGGGCAAACGGCAGCGCCGTCAGCTCTTCGCCGTTGAGCCACAGTTCGCCCTGCGCACGGTTCAACCCGGCCAGAGAACGCAGCAGCGTCGATTTTCCGCAGCCGTTCGGCCCGAGCAGTACGGTAATTTCGCCACGCGGCAGTCGCTCAACATTAAGGTTCGCGATCACCTGACGCTTCGGATAGCCGGCCTTGAAGCCGCTGATTTTCAGCCCCTGCATCAGACACTCCCCCGATGGCGCATGATAATGCTCAAAAAGAACGGTACGCCGACCAGAGACGTGACGATGCCGACCGGAATGATAACGCCGGGGATCAGATTTTTTGACACCACCGAGGCCATGGATAACACCAGCGCGCCCGTCAGCGCGCTGGCGGGCAGATAGAAACGATGATCCTCACCAAAAACCATACGTGCGATATGCGGCGCAACCAGGCCGATAAAACCAATCGGCCCGACAAACGCCACCGCCAGGGCAGAGATAATACTGATACGCAGCAGCGTCACCAGGCGCAGACGGCGCACGTCAATACCAAAGCTGATGGCGCGATCTTCTCCCAGCCGCAGTGCGGTCAGCTTCCAGGCGCTCATCATTGAGAACGGCACCAGCAGCAGCAGTGCGCCGCACAGCACCGCCAGCTTTTCCCATGATGCGCGCGCCAAGCTGCCCATTGTCCAGAAGACCAGCCCCTGCAAGGTGTCTTCGTTGGCGATAAACTGCATCATCGAAACCAGCGCGTTAAAGGTAAATACCAGCGCAATACCAAACAGCACCACGCCGGAAGTGGACACCTGGGTCCAGCGCGTGACCGCATCCAGCATCAGCGCGGCCAGCAGCGCAAAAACAAAGGCGTTAGCCGAAATAAACCACTGATCGGGAATGCCTGGAATACCAATGCCAAGCACAATCGCCAGCGCCGCGCCGAAAGCCGCTGCGGAAGAAACGCCGAGGGTAAAAGGACTGGCGAGGGGATTATTGAGGATGGTCTGCATTTCTGCCCCCGCGAGGCCCAGGCCCAGCCCAACCACCACCGCCATCAGCGCATAGGGCAGACGGATATCCCAGACGATCACCCGCGTACCGGGGTCCGCCGTTTCTGGCGACAGCAGCGCCTGCCACAGCGTGTGTAAAGACAGCCCGGAGGGGCCGAGAGTAAAGTCGAGTACCAGTGAGGCAACAATCGCCGCTATCAACACGGCCATGATCAGTACACGATGGCGCAGTAACTGATGGTAGCGTCCCATCACGCCTTGTGGTGGTACAGTGTCTGACTGCTGCACAACCTGGTCAGTTAAACTCATTCTCAATACCTGTTCAGCCTGGTTAATACTGGTGAAAAGAAGGCAAATGATAATACTTATCAGTGCTATTTGTCATATTGAATCATGCAGCAAAAAAAAGGCGCATAATCTGCGCCTTTATCCGTCGTCGTGGAACTGCTATTGATCTGAAGTCGGGAACTTCATCTCGCTGTATTTCACAAAACGGCTTTTCCGCGTCAGTCGGAAGCCCAGCCAGATCAGCAGGAACAGCGGAATACCGACGTAGGTTGCGGTTACGCCATACCAGTCAATACGGTCGGCAAGGAATGCCTGGTAATTTTGTCCGAGGGTAATCATCAGGCAGAGCACGAAGGCGAAGATCGGCCCAAACGGGAAGAAACCGGAGCGGTAAGGCAGTTCGGACAGATCGTGCCCCTGCATCATATAACCTTTGCGGAAACGGTAGTGGCTGATGGCAATGCCCAGCCAGGCGATAAACCCGGTCATTCCCGAAGTGTTCAGTAACCACAGATAAACGGTCTGGTTGCCAAACATCGAGGTCAGGAAACACAGGCCCGCAACCACGGTAGTGGCATACAGCGCGTTACGCGGCACGCCGCCTTTTGACAGTCTGGCGAAAATACGCGGCGCTTTGCCCTCTGAGGCCAGGGTGTACAGCATACGCGTGGAGGCATACATACCCGAGTTACCCGCCGACAGCACCGCCGTCAGGATCACCGCGTTCATCACCGCAGCCGCTGACAGCAGGCCGGCGTGCTGGAACACCAGCGTGAACGGACTGACGCTAATATCTTTGATATCGGTGCGCAGCAGGCTGGGATCGGTATAGGGGATAATCAGACTGATCACCAGAATGGCGAACACGTAGAACAGCAGAATGCGCCAGAACACCTGACGAACCGCACGAGGGATACTTTTCGCCGGGTCTTTAGATTCGCCGGCGGCGATACCAATCAGCTCTGTTCCCTGGAACGAGAAGCCGACGATCATCGCCACGCCAATCATCGCAGAAAAACCGCCGGAGAACGGCGCATCGCCGATCTGCCAGTTTTGCCAGCCGGCACTTTCCGCGCCGCGCAAGATGCCGACGATCATCATCACGCCAACCACGATAAACACCACAACCGTGACCACCTTAATCAGCGAGAACCAGTACTCGGCTTCGCCGAAACCCTTCACCGAGATGTAGTTAAGCAGGAAGATCAGGCCAAGGAACAGGGCGCTCCAGATCCAGCCGGGGGTATCCGGGAACCACCAGGTCATCACCAGCTGCGATGCAACCAGGTCAACGGCGATGGTCACCGCCCAGTTGTACCAGTAGTTCCAGCCCAACGCGAAGCCGAAACCTTCTTCAACGTATTTCGAACCATAGGTGGAGAAAGAGCCGGAGACCGGCATAAACGCCGCCAGCTCGCCGAGGCTGGTCATCAGGAAGTAGACCATCAGGCCAATGAGTGCGTACGAGAGCAGCGCTCCGCCCGGCCCCGCCTGTGAAATGGTTGCGCCAGAGGCGACAAAGAGGCCGGTACCAATTGAACCGCCGATGGCGATCATCGTTAAATGACGAGCTTTCAGCTCACGCCTTAACCCAGGCGGTTGTGTCGTTTTCGTGTCATGATCCATGTTTTAACGCTGCGCTCTAGCAAAATGAGGCGCGATTATAGCAACCTACCGCCGGTGGTATAGCGCTAACACCGTTTTATAAGTTTGCTTCATGATCGGCTGGCGATTATTAGAAAGGCCGTCTTTCACTGCCGGAAATCAACGCAACAGCGGCGCAATGAACGCGCCCTGTTAATCTGTCTCTTCCGTGCAGTAGCTAAGAAAGCGGCGGAGAGCGTTAGAGATATGCTTCTGGCGATGATGAATACGGTACAAGGTACGTTTCAATGCGGGTAGCGGGATTGCCACTTCAACCAGGGTTCCCAGCTCCAGCTGTTCGGCAATCGCCCGGCGCGACAGGCAGCTGATGCCCATTCCGTGGCGCACCGCGTTTTTGATCGCTTCGGAATTTCCTAGCTCCATCGCCAGCGTAAACCGTGGCAGATGTGACAGCAGCAGGTAATCAACGATTTCACGCGTGCCTGAACCCTGTTCACGCAGGATCCAGGGCGCGGCGGCCAGGCTTTGTAGCGATATCGGGCGACTGAAAATATCCGCGCCCGGCGCGGCAAAGACCACCAGCTCATCTTCCTGCCAGGGCTCACTGACCAGCTCCGGCCTGTGGCAAGGCCCCTCTATCAGACCGATATCGACGCGAAAATCGGCGACGGCGGCGATCACATCCTGACTGTTGCCCACGTTCAGCTCCAGCGGCAGGCTGGGAAAATCGCGACGATAGCGGGCAATCATGCCCGGTAACAGATAGTTGCCAATGGTGCTGCTGGCCGAGAGGCGGATCGCGCCGTTGTCTTCACGGAACAGCTGCTCGATCTCCTGCGCCTGCTCCAACAGCGCCACTACCCGCGGATAAAGCAGCCGACCATGCTCATTAATCACCAGCCGCTTGCCTGCACGGTCAAACACCTGCACGCCAAGCTGCCCTTCCAGATCCGCCAGCGCCGCGCTGACCGCAGACTGTGACAACGCCAGCACCTGTGACGCCTGGGTGGTTGAGCCGTTTTTCAGCACTTCGCTGAACACTTCAAGCTGGCGTAAAGTAATGTGCATTGCCTGTTCCTTTTATGATCTGCCGCTGCACAGCATCAGCCCGTCGGCAGACGTTGCTTTATCACTTATAGTGGTTGGTTATAAATATATAATCAATTTCTCTTTTAAGCCAGCAGCGCCCATGATGAGGGTATTGCAACAGGAGAAGCATGATGAGCTTAATGACCCCTTCCCTCCCCTCACCGATCCTCACCCGCCACATCCCCGGCCTGGTGATGGCTGTCACCATCGCCGTACTGGCCACCTCGCTTGGCAACCTGCCGCGCGTGGCCGCGCTGGGGCTGGGGTCGTTAACGCTGGCGATTATCGTCGGCATTATCGTGGGTAACACCTTTTATTCACGCCTGGCATCGCGCTGTGACAGCGGCACGCAGCTGGCGAAGCAGCAGCTGTTACGCGCCGGGATAGTGCTGTATGGCTTTCGCCTGACGGTACAACAGCTTACCGATGTCGGGATAAGCGGGGTGTTGATCGATGTGCTAACGCTGGGCTCGACCTTTATTCTCGCCTGCTGGCTTGGACAGCGTCTGCTGAAACTCGACCGCGATACCAGCTGGCTGATTGGTGCCGGTAGCAGCATCTGTGGTGCTGCCGCCATTCTTGCCACTGAACCGCTGATCAAAGCCGATACGGCCAAAGTCGCCGTGGCTATCGCCACCGTGGTGATTTTCGGCACGTTAGCGATATTCATCTACCCACTGATGTGGCCACTGGTCAGCCACCTGCTACCGCTGCTGAGCGCCGGTGAATATGGCGTGTACATTGGCTCAACGATGCATGAGGTGGCACAGGTGGTCGCCGCCGGGCACGCGATTGGCCCCGATGCGGAGAACGCTGCGGTGATTGCCAAGCTGCTGCGCGTGATGCTGCTGGCCCCCTTCCTGCTACTGCTGGCGGCACGGGTACAGCGCAGCGAAGGCCCCGGCCGCAGCGGCCCGATCGCCTTCCCGTGGTTTGCCCTGCTGTTTATCGGCGTGACTTTATTTAACTCACTGCACCTCCTGCCAGCATCCTGGATCGCCCACATTACCCAGCTGGATAATCTGCTGCTGGCCACCGCGATGGCCGCGCTGGGGCTGACCACCCGCATCGACGCGCTCAAGCGTGCCGGGTTTAAACCGCTACTGCTGGGGCTGTTCCTGTTTATCTGGCTTATGGTCGGCGGCGGGGCGATCAATCTGCTGGTACAGCATTTGCTGGCATAATTTCACGCGCTTTCCGGTTATCATGGCCTGCCTGCCATTAAGCAGGTCATTAACAGGAGAACGGCATGAAATATATCGGTGCCCACGTCAGCGCAGCGGGCGGCGTGGATCGGGCGGTAGAACGCGCCTCGGAGTTGGAAGCCACGGCTTTCGCCCTCTTTACTAAAAACCAGCGCCAGTGGCACGCGGCTCCGCTCACTGATGAAGTGATTTCCGCCTTTCGCCTGGCCTGTGAAAAGCACCGCTATACCCCGGCGCAGATCCTCCCCCATGACAGCT
Organism: Erwinia tasmaniensis Et1/99; assembly: GCF_000026185.1. Taxonomy (NCBI): domain Bacteria; kingdom Pseudomonadati; phylum Pseudomonadota; class Gammaproteobacteria; order Enterobacterales; family Erwiniaceae; genus Erwinia; species Erwinia tasmaniensis. The sequence continues at coordinate 1,437,155 of NC_010694.1, read as the reverse complement.
ATCTGATTAATTTGGGCCATCCGGTGGCTGAAGCGCTGGAAAAATCACGCGACGCGTTTCTTGATGAGATGAACCGTTGCCAACAGCTTGGCCTGACGCTGCTCAACTTCCATCCCGGCAGCCATTTGCAGCAGATTACGGAAGATGAGTGCCTGAAGCGCATCGCCGAGTCGATCAATATCGTGCTGAATAACACCGCGGGCGTTACCGCAGTGATAGAAAATACCGCCGGCCAGGGCAGTAACCTTGGCTTTCGCTTCGAGCATCTTGCGGCAATTATTGACGGCGTTGAGGATAAATCTCGCGTTGGGGTGTGTATTGATACCTGCCACGCCTTCGCCGGGGGCTACGATCTGCGTAGCGAAGAGGCGTGCGTCAACACCTTTGCCGAATTCGAGCGCATCGTGGGTTTCCAGTACCTGCGCGGCATGCATCTTAACGATGCTAAAAGCGAGTTTAATAGCCGGGTCGACCGTCACCACAGTCTGGGCGAAGGCAATATCGGCAAAGCCGCGTTTAGCTGGCTAATGAAGGATAAGCGTTTTGACGGTATCCCGATGATCCTGGAAACGATCGACCCAGAGATCTGGAAAGATGAGATTGCATGGTTGAAGTCAGAACAGAAGTAAAAATGACGGAGCGCGTTAACGCTCCGTCACGGTCAGCCTAGTCTCTGTCTTTAAGGGTGGCCTTTACACGGCCAACCCTTTTTTTAAGGCTGTCATCAGGCCTGGGCCACTTCCGTTTCCGGGCGTTTCAGCAGCGCGTAAGACAGGCCTGCTACCAGCGTACCGGCAATAATCGCCAGCAGGTAGCCCACTACCGGTGTGATCGCGCCAGGGATCAGCAGCACGAACAGACCACCGTGAGGAGCCATCAGCTTAGCGCCGATGGTCATGGAGATGGCTCCCGTTACCGCACCGCCAATAACGCAGCATGGCAACACGCGCATCGGATCACGGGCAGCAAAAGGAATGGCCCCTTCAGAGATAAAGCACATCCCCAGTACCAGCGCTGCCTTGCCTCCCTCCTGCTGACTTTTGCTAAATTTGCTACGCGCTACCAGCGTTGCCACGCCCATTGCCAACGGTGGCACCATACCCGCTGCCATGATCGCCGCCATTGGCGCATAGGTTTGCGAACTGAGCAGCCCGACGCCAAAAGCATACGCAACCTTGTTCAGCGGCCCCCCCATATCCAGACACATCATGCCGCCGAGGATAGCCCCCAGCACCACGGCGTTGGCCGTTCCCATATTTGCCAACCAGGCCGTCAGGCCAGACATGATGCCGGCAACCGGTTTACCCACCACGTAGATCATCAGCAACCCCGTGACCAGGCTGGAAATCAGCGGGATGATCAGGATGGGCTTCAGCGCTTCCATACTGGTTGGCAGCTTCAGTTTTGAGCTAAGGAATTTCGCCGCATAACCGGCAATAAAACCAGCGATAATCCCGCCAAGAAAACCGGCATTAATACTGGTCGCCAGCATACCGCCGACCAGGCCCGGTGCCAGACCAGGGCGGTCGGCAATGGAGAAAGCAATAAAGCCGGCTAAGACTGGCACCATCAGCGCCAGCGCGGTGCCGCCGCCGATCTGCATCAGCGCGGCCGCCAGCGTGCCGGGTTCTTTAAAGGCGGTGATACCGAAAGCAAATGACAGGGCGGTAATTAATCCCCCCGCCACCACCATCGGCAGCATATAGGAAACGCCGGTCAACAGGTGACGATAGGCTCCTGCCTTCTGCTTTTTCTCTGGCTGAGCGCTCTGCTCGCCACCCTGGGGCTGATACGGCTTGGCTTCCGCCACCGCTTTGTCCAGCTCCTGCGCGGTTTTCTTCAGCGCCAGACCGGTTGAGGTGCGGTACATCGGCTTCCCGGCAAATTTCGCCAGATCCACTTCAATATCCGCAGCGACGATCACCAGATCGGCCGCCGCCACCTCTTCATCGGTGATTACGTTGCCAGCACCGACTGAACCACGGGTTTCCACCTTGACCCACCAGCCGCGTTTTTTCGCCTCGGTGTTAATGGCTTCAGCCGCCATAAAGGTGTGCGCCACGCCGGTTGGACACGCGGTGACGGCTAATACGCGTTTTGGTCCGTTCGCCGTGGTTGCCGGAACGGCTGCCTCGGAAACGGGCGCACTATAAGGCCGGGCTTCAGTTTGCGCCTGCGCCAGTACCTGCGCCGGTTGACGCAGCAGCTGCGCGACATCCGCCAGATAGAGCGCTTTACCATTGAGCGCGGCGTCGGCCGGAATGTTTTGACCTGCCACGATCGCCAAATCGGCTTCCGCCGGGTTTTCGGTCAGCGTGATGTTGGCGCCGGCTGCCGCCGCCGTGGTGATTTTTTTGGCCAGATAGCCTGTAGCCAGTCCCAGTGAAGGATCGATTATCAGCAGCGTTTTCATTATGCGTCTCCTGCTGTCAGTGGTTAATAGGATGTAAGTCGACACGCGCCATCATCGCGGCTAGCCGCGTGCGGTCTGTCACGCCGACATTGCTCTGGCTGACGGCCAGCGCCGCCACCGCGGTAGCAAGACGCAACGTGTGCTCGCTGGATTCGCGCATCAGCAGTCCGTAAATCAAACCGCCTACCATAGAGTCGCCTGCCCCCACGGTACTTACCACCTCGCAGGCCGGTGGCTTCGCCATCCATTCGCCGGAGGCGTTAACCCATAGCGCCCCTTCAGCCCCAAGCGAAATCACCACGTGCGCGATGCCCTGCTCACGCAGCGCATGAGCGGCGTCGATCACATCTTGTAACGTCGGTAATTTTCGCCCTGCCCAGATTTCCAGCTCTCGGCGATTAGGTTTAACCAACCACGGTGCGGCCTTCAGTCCGGCAACCAGCGCCTCGCGGCTGCTGTCGAAAATGATGCATGGGCAGTGGCTGCGCAGTTGGGTCATCCACTCGGTAAAAGCATCGGGCTCGACACCGGCCGGCAGACTGCCGCTGACGCAAACCATGTCGAACTGGCCGAGCCAGGTCAGTGAGTCGGTGGTAAAACGATCCCAGTCCTGCGGCGTGACTTCAAATCCGGAAAAGTTCAAATCGGTTACATCACCGTCCTGCTCCGTCAGTTTGACGTTGATACGGGTACGTCCTTCCACCACCTGGAAACGGTTAGCAATACCCAGTTCGCTGAACAGCAGCTGAAAACCGTCCTGGTTTTCTTTGCCGAGGAAACCGCCAACGGTGACATCGATGCCTAAATCTTTCAGCACCTTAGCAACGTTAATCCCTTTTCCTGCCGCATGCAGCCCGGTCGTTTTTACCAGATTGACTTCGCCGCGCTCAATTTCCGGGGTATATCCTACCAGGTCATAGGCGGGATTAAGGGTGATAGTGGCTACGCGTCTGCTCATGCTGCCCCCTCGCCCAGACCCGCGGCGATAGCTTCACCGACCGCATCCAGGGCACGGCGCGCATCTTCACCGCTGGCGGTGAAGCGCAGACGATGGCCTTTTTTCACGCCGAGTGCCACCACCTTCATCAGGCTGCGACCGTTGGCCGGTTTACCGCTGCCGTCAAGATTAATCACGCTAACCTCGCAGTTATACTGCTTGATCACACTGACCAATGCGGTGCCCGGACGGGCGTGCAGGCCGTGCTCATTGCGGATGGTAAATTCTTCGGTCACCACGTCAGCCTGTTCGGACACGTCGCTGGTGAGTAATGCCAGAATACCGGCGGCATCTGCGCTTAACAGGCGCTCAGCCTGCTGTTTAATCAACAGATCGCTTAAGTAGTTCAACACGCTCAACGGCTGGTCATCGGCAACGGAAACCGTGATCAACAGTGCTGCCGTTTCCCCCTGTACATCGAAGGGTTTAGCCGCACGGCTAACCGCAACAGCGCTGGCCACGTTGCCATCCGGGCTGTCGCTCAGCCAAATGCCCTGGCCAAGGTTGAGGGGTTTTGCTGAAATGACGCCGGTGACGAAAGAGGCTTCTACCGCGCCCGTCTGTTGCAGACGTCCGGCGTTCAGCGCCTGTAACGTCATCAGATCGCTGGCGGCAACCTCGGTAGCAATCAGCGAGGTATCAAACTTGAATTCAGCAGCCAGCTTTTCGCCCATCAGGATGCTGCGTAACGTTTCGGCTGAATCGGTATTTTTGAGCTGCTCCGCCACGCTGTCGTCACTTAGCACGTGCGTCAGCTGGCGCAGCAATGCCAGGTGTTCGTCAGATTTCGCCGCAATACCGATCACCACATAGGCCGTCTGGTCTTCTCCCCAGGCGATGCCCTGCGGAAACTGGAAAACCTGTACGCCGGTTTTCAGCACCAGATCGCGGGTATCGGTTGTTCCGTGCGGAATGGCAATGCCGTTACCCAAATAGGTTGACGTTTGCTGCTCGCGCGCCAGCATGCCTTCGACATAGCCCGCGCCAACGTTTCCGGCTGCGGTTAATGCAGCGGCGACTTGACGAATGGCGTCCTGTTTATCATCAGCCCTGGCTCCAGGCTTGATGGCATTAAGTTCTAGTTGGAACATAGTTCTCCCCGTTGCTGAATTTGAATCGTTTCAGCTTATTTGAGAAAAAAAGCGCAACCGCTACAGTAACAACCTGAAGAGACAGCGCTGAAACGTTTCAATGATTTTGTTATGGTTCATGGAACCGTTGCAAGTTTTACCGTAAACGGCATAGCAGATTTTTGACAGTCAGCACATTTTGACGCGGGTTTTCGGAAAAATACGCTGGTAAAGAACGCGGCTGAAGCGGACGCTGAAGTCCCTCCCCTGCCTCTGATATCGTACCTGACGATTGTGACACATCGCCTATGGAGCCGTTTTTGCTTCCAGATCCAACAGAAACACCATCGCCTGCTCGCGGCTGGTGCCGCACATTTCCCGCTGGGGTTGTAGTCCGGCACACGCTTTTGGCCGCAGCGGGGAGCCAAAAATCATGCAGCGTCGCTGAGCATCCAGCTGAACGCATGGCGTATTTGCCGGTTTACCCTGCGGCATACCCGGTATAGGCGATGAAATAGAAGGAGCGGTACAACAGGCTCCGCAGGCGGCTCGACACTCCATACCTTTCTCCCGTCAGAAAAGCGCGACAATAGCAGGGCACGGTGCTGAATACTATGCTTACAGCAGCCGGGCGATGCTTCTTCTTCCCCGACTGACGCAGGCAGATCTTGCCTGGCGACGCGAGCGCGAGTAACGTGTCGCGATAAATTGTTTCCCTATCTACCCTCGAGACCTGTTTTATGCCAAGAGCTAACGAAATTAAAAAGGGCATGGCCGTGAACCTTAACGGCAAGCTGCTGTTAGTGAAAGATATTGATGTTCAGAGCCCAAGCGCCAGAGGCGCATCTACGCTGTACAAAATGCGCTTTACCGATATTCGGAGCGGGATGAAAGTTGAGGAGCGCTTTAAGGGTGATGAGATTATCGACACCATTTCGCTCAGCCGCCGTCAGGTGACCTTCTCTTATATTGATGGTGACGAGTACGTGTTTATGGATGATGAGGATTACACGCCGTACAACTTCAAGCGCGAGCAGATTGAAGATGAACTGCTGTTCCTGCCAGAAGGCGGCATTCCGGGGATTCAGGTTTTGACGATGGATGGACAGATTCTGGCGCTGGAACTGCCCCAGACGGTGGATATGGAAATTGTTGAAACGACCCCTGGAATAAAAGGAGCTTCAGCCAGCGCGCGGACGAAACCCGCCGCCATGAGCACCGGTCTGATTATTCAGGTACCTGAATATCTCAGTAACGGAGATAAAATCCGCATTCATATTCCTGAACGCCGTTATATGAGCCGCGCCGACTAGTTCAACGTCACTGTGCCATCATCCGATGGCACCAGAGCCTTTTTAAATAATCCACTAATTATTATTGATAGTGGATAGTGACCGTACCGCGGCGATGCTGGCCATCCAGCCAGGATATTCGCACATTACCAACGCTATTAGGCAACTTTTGCCATGCTGTATCTTCCAGCGCCAACGTTTTAATATTTGCCAGACCGGCCTTATTGCAGGATACATCGACTCGTTTCTGCTGTATTGTCGTATCGCAAAGTGATTCGACCACCGCTCCGATAAATGTAATAGTTCCCGAATCACTTCCTGTTTGGCTATTTCCTGCCAGTGCTATGCTCGTCCATGAGGCGAATAACATTATGACCGAAGCCGCTAATATACTCTTCATGCTAACCTCACTTTTTAAAACCAGTATTAGATAAATCTGTACTGATGTCAGAGCGGATAAGAATGATTGCCCTGTAACAATTTATCTTAGCACTGAAATCCAGCCGGACTTTCTCACTACGACGACCCTGTAGCGCCACTGATTATCGGCGTTGAAAAGCACAACTTTAATCATCGTCATCCACACAAGAGTTCTACCGCTCGTTACGCAGACGGGCAGAAAATGTCTCGAGGACTGATGTTGCAGGCCAACGGTAAGGCCCTGGCAAGGACGATGTAAGCAACCCAATGCCTGCCAGAGAAAATGAAGTGTTTTGTCAAATACTCAGTACATTCTTAGTTTATAATTCCGCGCATTATTAACCCGCTGCTTTTTATGAAGATGGCTTACCGGTATGAATTTTAAACGCTTATCACTTATCCTATTGCTAAATGTGCTCGGTTTAGCGCTGTTTTTTTCCTGGTATCTGCCGCCCCAGCATGGCCAGTGGTTTATTATTGATAAAACCATCTTCTATTGGTTTAACCAACACATACGCACCAGTCCGGCACTGCTGTGGCTGGTGGCAATCACCAATTTCCGAGCCTTCGATGGCGTTTCGCTGCTGGCAATGGGGGGACTTTATCTTTGGTTCTGGCAAAGAGAAACGCCACAAGGACGCCGCAGGATGTTCGCCATCGGAATTGCCATGCTAATTAGCGCGGTAGGTTTGAATCAGCTTGGCCATCTGATCCCGGTTTCACACCCCAGTCCAACCCGATATTTCCCAGACGTGAACCATGTAGCCCAGCTGACCGGCATACCGACCAAGGATTCTTCCGCTGACAGCTTCCCCGGCGATCACGGATTAATGCTGATTATTTTTGCCTGTTTTATGCTGCGTTATTTCACGCGTGGTGCATTTGTCGTTGCGGCGATGATCGTGCTGGTCTTCGCCATGCCGCGTGTGATGATAGGCGCACACTGGTTTACCGATATTGCCGTGGGTTCCTTGTCCATTGCGCTGGTGGGTATGAGCTGGTGGTTGCTCACACCGGCCAGTGATTATCTGGTTAACTGGCTACATCGTCATTTACCGGGTAAATATAAGCCGACGCGTTAAGGTCGGATTAACAGCGGGCGCGTCAGTGTTTACCGCCCGCTGTCCTCTTGTCCGCCACGTTCGTCTCCCGATGGCGATGATTTGTGGTTGCCATGATCAGGCTACCTTATCCCCTTCAGCAGCGTGATTTTCACTACGATGGCTATTCCATACATCCATGTCTTACGGGCAGAACAGATTACGCCGCTCCGCGCTCTGTTAAAACCAATTAATGCACGTCGATCGCACAGCAAAAACCTCTAAGAAAGTACTCAAAAGCTCTCGCCATGCGGCTTGTAATCGGGTAACCTCAAATTCGGTCAGACAATAAGCGTTAAATTATTTCGGTAACTTACATTTTGAATTGTGCTTATTAACACTTTTTAACGCTTTCCGAATTGTCTTATCACTATGTACTCATTTAATCTCGTTCTGTTTCGCACCTTTCTAGCGGCTCCGTCGCTAAGGACTTCAAGGGATCACACACACAATGGTCACGTCTCAACCTGTTCTGAGATATATCTTGCGGGCTCTCCCCGCCGTTGCATTAGCAACACTGTTGTCAGCATGTAGTTCGAACAGCGGACATAACGTACAAACTGATACTCATGCAGTTAAAGATAAAAATGGTTTTTTACTGCAAGCGTCTCAGGATGAGTTCGAACAAATGGTTCAGAACGTGGACATTAAATCCCGTTTAATGGATCAATATGCCAGCTGGAAAGGTGTCCGTTATCGTCTCGGCGGCACCAGTAAGCGCGGCATCGACTGCTCTGCTTTTGTCCAGACCACCTTCCGTGAACAGTTCGGTCTCGACCTGCCCCGCTCTACCTATGAGCAGGAAGATACTGGCAAAAGCATACAGCGTACCAAGCTGAAACCCGGCGATTTAGTGGTATTTCATTCGGGTTCAACGGGTCGTCATATTGGTATTTACCTTACCAATGACAACTTTGTTCATGCCTCTACCAGCAGCGGCGTAATGATTTCAAATCTGAACGACTCCTACTGGAAAAATCGCTTCCGTGAAGCTCGCCGGGTACTGAGCCGAACGCAAAGTTGATTGTAATCCGTTGAGTTCTGCGAAACAGAGATAATAAACGCTGCCCACGGCAGCGTTTAATTTATATACCCTTTCCGTTTTTTCACTCCCCATGCCGCGATATTTGTTTACTGCACGATTTGCCTTTCCTGTTGAATGGGATGTTTCTTAGCCAAGAAAAGACAAAGGTGTCGAAATGTTTCAATAAGTTAGAGACAAACTCCCTCGCCTCGTTATATCCTCCTTGACTGACGCTCGCGAAAGCAGTTTGCATCCGATACAGGCTAAAACGAGAGAGATAAAACTCTATGCCATTATCTACCACAGTCAGACGGCATGCTCTCCAGCCGCACAGAGTCGTATTTCTGAGTGCAGGTATTAGCTTTCTCTCATTTCTCCTTTTTATCGTCATCTCTGTCGCCGTCACCTGCCATCAACGCGCTGAAGCGCATAACCAACTGATCGGCCAGACTAGAAGCTACGTGATCCGTGTGATGGATGAACTCAAACAAATCCTGCTCCCTTTGCAAGCAGAAACATTTGACCACTGCGATCGCGTACGTGACGATCTGGCGGAACAGGCGGCATCGACTCCCAATATTCGCTACATTCTACTGGTAAACAATAACGCCGCCTTCTGCTCCTCGGCATCCGGCCCGATGAACAATGAAATACATCAAATATCCCCTTTTACTAACGACAACAAAGCGGTGGATATTCGTCTGGTTTCCGGTGCGCCGATGCTACGAGGCAAACCGGCTATGGTGTTGTGGTTGAGAAATCCCACCACGCCCGGTAACGGGGTCCTGGCTACCCTTAACTTAAATATGACGCCTTACCTCCTGCTGGCGTCGCAGCAGCGTGAAAATACCGGCATGGCTATTGTGACCGGAGATACCGCCATCACGACATGGAATGAGCAGGTCATTAACACCGATGCGCTGCCGCCAAATCCACTACGGCGCATTGCTATCCCCGGCTATCCCATGATGCTTTACTTTTACGGCGAAATACTCCCCGAGCGCGACCTGCACATCATCATCATGGCCGGGTTGCTGGTCGCTGTTCTGGTTGCCAGCATCTGCTACGTGCTTTTCAGACTGCGGCTGCGCCCAGGTAAAGAAATTATGCAGGGGATAAGACGTGGCGAGTTTCACGTAGAATATCAGCCCATCATCGCCACCGGCAGCGATACGGCATACGGGCTTGAAGCGCTGATGCGCTGGGTTCATCCCACCGAGGGCCGTGTACCGGCCGATGCTTTTATCAGCTATGCCGAAGGGCAAAATTTGATTGTGCCGCTCACGCGCCATCTGTTTGCCCTGATTGCCAGGGATGCCCATCAGCTGTGTAAAGTGGTGCCAGTTGGGACTAAGTTAGGGATTAATCTCTCACCCAGTCACCTGACCAACCCGGACTTTCGTAAGGATGTGCGTCAGTGGCTGGCGATGATGCCCGTTGACCATTTTGAGTATGTTTTTGAGATTACGGAACGTACGATGGTTTCGGAAAGCAATGCCGACGAGATGTTTGACTGGATACATCAGCAGAATATTAAAATTGCCATCGATGACTTTGGTACAGGTCATAGCGCTCTGCTTTATCTGGAGAAGTTTCATTTTGACTATCTCAAAATAGATCGCGGTTTCGTGCAGAGCATCGGCATGAAGACGGTGACGTCTCCGGTACTGGATACGGTACTGACGCTGGCGCGAGAACTGAAATTGAAAACCGTTGCGGAGGGTGTCGAAACAAATGCACAGGCACAATGGTTGATTAATCGAGGCGTCACCCACCTGCAAGGATACTTTTACAGCCGCCCCCTTGGCGTCCAGCAGCTCGCGAAATACTTTAGTGGATCGCAGCCAGCGTCTGAAGACTGCGCAGACATAAGCGGTTCGATCGCCCCTGTCAAAACAGGTAAATAACTTTTAATATCGTCTTATTCGCCAGCGCAATGGTGCCGGCTGGCCCATCGCGAATTCATCACTGCCCGGAGCCGTCAGACCATGATCGTGCGTGTTGCTGCCCTTGTCTTACTCGTCCTGAGCGTCGGCTATTCCCATGCTGAGAAAATCAATCAGAGCGACAGCTTTGCCCAGCTTGGAACTCCAAAATACCAAGCGGGATTCACCCACTTTGATTATACCAATCCGACTGCCCCCAAAGGCGGCGCGGTAACGCTCTCCGCCATCGGCACCTTTGATAATTTTAACCGTTCGGCAATGCGTGGCAACCCCGGCATCGGTACGGAAACGCTGTATGACCGTCTGTTTGTCTCCTCTGATGATGAAACCGGTAGCCTATACCCATTGATTGCGACCTTTGCCCGCTACCCGGATGACTACCGCTGGGTTGAGATTACCCTTAATCCGCAGGCCCGCTTTCATGACGGTTCCCCCATGACGGCGGAAGATGTGGCCTTCACTTTTCACCTGTTTATGACCCAGGGCGTGCCGCAATATCGCCTGGTTTATAAAGGCGTGACGGCAAAAGTGATTTCTCGACTGACGGTGCGTTTCGATTTGCCTAAACCCGATCGAGACCAAGTGATCTCCCTGCTTTCCACGCCGGTTTATCCGCGCCACTACTGGAAAGATCATAATCTTGCCGATCCGCTGCCAGCCCCGCCGCCGTCAAGCGGGCCTTACCGCATCAGCGCCTGGAAAATGGGCCAGTCCATCACCTATACGCGGGTAAAGGATTACTGGGCGGCCGATCTCCCGGTTAACAAAGGACGTTTTAATTTTGACACCCTCCGCTTTGACTATTACCTCGATGATAACGTTGCCTTTGAAGCATTTAAGGCTGGAGCCTTCGATTACCGCAGCGAAGGTTCCACCAAAAAATGGGCTACCCAGTATACCGGCAGCAATTTCGCCAACGGGTATATCGTCAAAGACGAGCAGCCTAACGCCGTAGCTACCAATACCCAGTGGCTGGCATTTAATATTCAGAAAAGTCAATTTGCCGACAGGCGAGTACGCGAAGCCCTGTCGCTGCTGTTTGATTTCGAATGGATGAACAAAGCGCTGTTCTACAACGCCTACAAACGGGCGGACAGTTATTTTCAGAATACCGAATACGCGGCGCGCGCTTATCCTGATGTCAAAGAACTGGCCGTTCTGACGCCGTTAAAAGGCCAATACCCGGCGGAAGTGCGCGACAAAATTTATCAGCCGCCTAAGACCGACGGTTCAGGCTACGATCGTGAAAAGCTGTTACAGGCGCTGGCCCTGCTGAAACAGGCGGGATGGGAGCTGAAAAACCAGCGGCTGGTCAATGTGAAAAGCGGCCTGCCGTTTCGTTTCGAACTGCTGTTACCCGGTGGGGGCAGCACGTCGTGGGTGCTGCCCTTCCAGCATAATCTCTCACGCGTCGGTATTACCATGGATCTACGCCAGGTGGACAGCTCGCAATACCTTGCGCGTTTGCGCAAGCGCGACTTTGATATGACACCCACGCGCTACCTCGCTTTCGCTACCCCCGATACCAACCTGAAGATTGTCTGGGCATCCGCCTATATTAATTCCTCATGGAATACCCCAGGCGTGTCCAGTCCTTTGGTTGATAACCTGATCGACCAGATTGTTCAGCACCAGGGGGATAAAGTCGCATTATTGACGCTTGGCCGGGTGCTTGACCGCGTGCTGTTGTGGAATAACTATATGATCCCAATGTGGTACACCGCCAACGATCGCTACGCGTACTGGAATAAGTTTTCCATGCCCGCTATACGACCTGCCTATGCGCAAGGTTTTGATAACTGGTGGTTTGATGTCAATAAAGCCGCACGGTTGCCGGCACAACGTCGTTAAGGAGCCTGACTGTGGGTGCGTATTTAATTCGTCGCTTATTGCTGGTCATTCCCACGCTGTGGGCGATTATTACCATTAACTTTTTTATTGTGCAGGTCGCACCCGGTGGGCCGGTAGACCAGGCGCTGGCCAACATCCAGTTCGGCCAAAGCACCGGGTTAGCGGGCGGCGGCGGCGAAGGGTCGGCGCACGGACGTAGTGCGCTGAACGCCCAGCCGGGCGACAGCCAGTATCGCGGATCGCGCGGGCTCGACCCGGAAGTGATTGCCGAGATAACCAAACGCTACGGTTTTGATAAACCGCTGCACGAGCGCTACTTCACCATGCTATGGAACTATATACGCTTTGACTTTGGCGACAGCCTGTTTCGCAGCAGTTCAGTCATTCAGCTGATAAAAGAAAGCCTGCCGGTATCGGTTTCACTCGGACTGTGGAGCACGCTGATTATTTACCTGGTTTCCATTCCGCTGGGGATCAAAAAAGCGGTGCGTAACGGCAGCGCCTTTGATATCTGGAGCAGCACGCTGATTATTATTGGCTACGCGGTCCCGGCATTCCTGTTCGCCAATATTATGATCGTGATATTTGCCGGCAGCAGCTATCTGGACTGGTTCCCTCTGCGCGGCTTAACCTCGCCGCAGTTCGATAGCCTGCCGTGGTACGGCAAAGTCACCGATTATCTTTGGCACATCTGCCTGCCGGTGCTGGCGACCACCATCGGCGGCTTTGCCACCTTAACCATGTTGACGAAAAATTCGTTTATGGATGAAATCCGTAAACAGTACGTGGTGACCGCTCGCGCCAAGGGGCTGGACGAAAAGAAAATCCTCTATCGTCACGTCTTTCGTAATGCCATGCTGCTGGTGATCGCCGGTTTTCCGGCCACGTTTATCAGCATGTTTTTTAGCGGCTCGTTGCTGATTGAAGTGATATTCTCACTAAATGGCCTGGGATTACTGGGTTACGATGCCACTATCCAGCGCGATTATCCGGTCATGTTCGCCACGCTGTATATTTTTACCCTGGTTGGCCTGTTGCTGAATATTTTGAGCGATATCACCTATACGCTGGTCGATCCCCGCATTGATTTTGAGGGCCGTCAATGAGCCGCTTAAATCCGATTAATCAGGCGCGCTGGGCGCGATTTAAACATAACCGCCGCGGTTACTGGTCGCTGTGGATCTTTGCAGTGCTGTTTATTCTTTGTCTTGGCGCGGAGCTACTGGCCAATGACAAACCGCTGGTGATGCGCTACCAGGACCGCACCTGGTTTCCGCTGCTGGTGAACTATCAGGAGAGCGACTTCGGCGGCCCGCTGGCGACGCCTGCGGATTACCAGGACCCCTGGCTACAATCACGTCTCGCGCAGAACGGCTGGGCTATCTGGGCGCCCATCCGCTTCAGCGACGACACGATTAACTTTGCCACCCGCACCCCCTTCCCTTCTCCGCCTTCCGCGCAAAACTGGCTGGGTACTGACGATAACGGCGGCGACGTGCTGGCGCGTATTCTTTACGGTACGCGTATCTCGCTGCTGTTCGGCCTAATGCTGACCCTCTCCTCCAGCGTTATCGGTGTCTTTGCCGGGGCGGTGCAGGGCTACTTTGGGGGCCGTGTGGACCTGTGGGGACAGCGCTTTATTGAAGTCTGGTCAGGCACCCCGACGCTATTCTTAATTATCCTGCTTTCCAGCGTGATCCAGCCCGGCTTCTGGTGGCTGCTGGCCATTACCCTGCTCTTTGGCTGGATGAACCTGGTCGGCGTGGTGCGCGCCGAGTTTCTGCGTACGCGTAATTTTGACTACATTCGCGCCGCACAGGCAATGGGCGTCAGCGACTGGCGTATTATTTCCCGCCATATGTTGCCTAATGCAATGGTTGCCACCCTGACCTATCTGCCGTTTATCCTTTGCGGCTCTATTACGACCCTGACGTCACTGGATTTTCTTGGCTTTGGGCTGCCGCTGGGTTCACCTTCATTGGGGGAGCTACTGCTACAGGGCAAAAATAATCTACAGGCTCCCTGGCTGGGCCTGAGCGCTTTCTTCACGCTGGCGATCCTGCTGTCGCTGTTAATCTTTATCGGTGAAGCGGTACGCGACGCCTTTGACCCGAGTAAGGTGTATTGATATGGCACTTCTAACTATTCAGGATCTTAGCATCGCGTTCCGCCAGCAGAGAGAGCAGCGCCAGGTGGTTGACGGGCTGTCACTGTCGGTAGAGGCAGGAGAAACGCGCGCGCTGGTCGGCGAGTCCGGCAGCGGTAAAAGCGTCACGGCCCTGTCGGTGATGCGCCTGCTGCCAACACCGCCGGTGGTTTATCCACAGGGCGATATTTTGTTTGCCGGGCAGAGCGTGCTGCACGCCGATGAGCGCACGCTGCGCGGACTGCGCGGTAACCGCATGGCGATGATCTTTCAGGAACCGATGGTTTCACTTAATCCGCTGCACACTATTGAGAAGCAGCTGTATGAAGTGCTGTCGCTCCACCGGGGAATGCGGCGGGAGGCCGCGCGCGGTGAGATGTTAAGCTGTCTGGAGCGGGTTGGCATCCGTCAGGCGGCGAAACGCCTGAATGATTATCCGCATCAACTCTCCGGCGGCGAACGCCAGCGCGTGATGATTGCCATGGCTTTGCTAACACGGCCTGAGCTGCTGATCGCCGATGAGCCCACTACCGCGCTGGATGTGACCGTGCAGGCACAAATCCTCACCCTGCTCAAAGAGCTGAAGCAGGAGCTGAATATGGGGCTGCTGTTTATCACCCATAACCTGAATATCGTGCGAAAAATCGCCGATAACGTCACCGTTATGCGCCACGGCCAGGCGGTGGAACACAATGCCACCCGGCTGCTGTTCAGCGCACCGCAGCATAGCTGGACCCGACAGCTGCTGAACTCCGAGCCGGAAGGGTATCCCGATCCGGCAGATGAGCAGGCAGCGCCGCTGCTGCGCGTTGAAAACCTGCAGGTGGCTTTTCCCATTAAGCAGGGGCTGATGAAACGCACCGTGGGCTTCCATCATGCGCTGAAGTCACTCAGTTTCACGCTGCATCCGGGGGAAAGCCTTGGACTGGTAGGAGAATCGGGTTCCGGTAAAAGCACCACGGCGCTGGCGCTGCTGCGACTTATCCGCTCACAGGGCGAGATCTGGTTTAATGACTCACCGCTGCATCTGTGGGGCCGCAAACGGATGCTTCCGGTACGTCGGCAGATCCAGGTGGTGTTTCAGGACCCTAATTCCGCGCTGAACCCCCGCCTGAACGTGCTACAGATTATCGCCGAAGGGCTACAGGTGCACCATCCGCAGCTGAATGCCGCCGAACGTGAAGCGCGGGTGATTAGCGCGATGGAAGAGGTCGGGCTCGACCCGGCAACGCGACAGCGTTATCCCGCCGAGTTCTCTGGGGGGCAGCGACAGCGTATTGCCATTGCGCGGGCGCTCATTCTACAACCGCGGCTGATTATTCTGGATGAACCCACATCATCCCTGGATCGTACGGTGCAAAAACAGATCCTGGCACTGCTGAAAAAGCTACAGCAGGAGCACAGGCTGGCCTATATCCTTATCAGCCACGACCTGCATGTGGTGCGCTCGTTGTGTCATCAGGTGGTCGTGCTGCGTCAGGGGGAAGTGGTGGAACAGGGGCGTAGTGAGACGATATTTAACGCGGCCAGCCAGCGCTACACGCAGGAGTTACTGGCGCTGGCATAATCACAACAGGGCTGGACGCTCGGAAAAGAAAGGCTCGGCGATACCCACACCAAAATTCTTCAGGCGGCAGGTGGTCGCGCTTTCATCGGCGCGATGTACAAACAGGCAAGGCTCCCCTTCCCACTCAACTACCGAACACGCCAGCTGGATTTCTGCCAGAGCGTCTTCGATTTTCTGCATGATCTCCCACGCACCCGCGCCATTGTGACTGAGCAACCGCAGCCCAATAAGATCGTCATCACTGCTCAAACGGTTGAGCGCCAGAGGCTCAAGTGCCAGGCCCACATGCCCGCTGCACCAGCGATAACTTTGCGGTAAACGATGTACCACTGAATTTTGCAGCGTATTCAACATAGTTCCCCCAGAGCAAATTTTAAACAATAATTTCACATATACTTCACAAGGTAAATCATCAATTGAGTAAAACGTTTTAACCAACTGATCGACAATATTTTTTTTGTTTTTCTTTTATCTGTTCACCGCATAAGAGCAGCCCACAGTTATTTATTTGTGAGATATATCTCATTAACTAGATATTTTTACCGCGAACGCATGAGAATAACAACCATTACCGCTACAGATTAGTCACTTTTTACCAACCGAAGTGCACAAATAATCAACATCATGACAGAGTTACGCGTGAGATCTGCTTGAAACTCAGGTAAAAGCGCCGTGGGCTGGCGCTTTTATGTCAACGCCAGGCTTATCGCAACAGGGGGATTGGCTGTCTACGCCGATGGCGCCTTGACGGGACGGGAAGCGTACGAAAATAGCAATATAGATAGCGTAGAGCAGATGAAAATTGCCCCGATCATCGGCCATGCGCTGGTAAAATCAATCACCGACAGTAGCGCCCCGGCCAATGCGCCCACGCCAAAACGTAGGGTGCCGGCAAGTGACGAAGCCGTGCCCGCCATATGTGGAAACTCTTCCAATATGATCGCCATCGCGTTAGATGAGACCATCGCCACACAGCCGATAAACATCGCCACGCCAAAGACCAGCGCAAGAAAGCCGAGATCTAGCGCGCTGGTTAACACCAGCCAGATACCCATACTGAACTGTATTAACAGCCCAAGACGGCACATGACGACCGGGCCGAAACGGCGCACGCAACGACTATTGAGGAGCGTCATCAGGAATAAAAACACGATATTCAGGGCAAAGTAGTAACCAAAATCCTGTGGGGAAATGTGGTTCAGCTCAATGTAAACGAACGGCCCGCTATTGATAAACGCAAACAGTCCGGCAAAAGAGAAGCCGCTCGCCAGCATATAGCTGAATACCCGTTTGTGCCGGAACAGCGCAAGGAAGTTATGCAGGGTGTTACGCAGGCTAAATTTTTGCCTGTTGGCCTTTGGCAGCGTCTCTTTGATCTGGGTGACCACCAGCAGCGTAGTAATAATGGCCGCCGCTGAAATCATCCAGAAGATAGCGTGCCAGCTCCAGATTAACAGCACCCAACCGCCCACGATCGGCGCTAACAACGGTGCAACGGTCGTGACCAGCAGCACAAAGGACATCATGCGCGAAAACTCTTCCTTCGAGTAGCTGTCGCGCATCAGGGCGCTGATCACTACGCTGCCCGCCGCCGCCGACAGGCCGTGCAGGAAGCGCATATGAATAAGCTGTTCAATCGTTTGCGCGAGGGCGCAGGCCGCCGCCGCGAGGGCGAACAGGAATGTACCGAGTGCAATGACCGGCTTGCGGCCAAAACTATCCGCCAGCGGCCCATAAATCAGCTGCCCCAGGGAAAAGCCGAGAATATATAAATTCAGCGTCATCTGAACGCTGCCCGCCGACACGGAAAACTCCCGCGCAATTTGCGGCAAAGCAGGCAGATACATATCGATTGATAGCGGCATTAACATCGCCAGCAGCCCGAGGATCACCACCAGCCCCGTGGACGAGTTCTTTTTCTTTGCCGCTTCAGTCATGCGCCTGCCCCTGCTTTTTTAGCGCACCAGCCCAACGCTGGCAATTTCTTCGTCGCTTAACGGACGATATTCCCCCGGCTGCATCCCGGTGTCGAGCAGGATCGCGCCAATGCGCTCCCGATGCAGCGCCACCACACGGTTACCGACTGCAGCAAACATGCGCTTCACCTGATGATAACGCCCTTCGCTGATGGTCAGGCGTACCAGATTTGGCTCAATGACTTCCAGCGCTGCCGGTTTGGTCAGCGTTTTTTCATTGTGCAGCTGAACGCCGTCAGCGAACTGCTGCGCGGTATCGTGACCAATCGGCGATTCCAGCGTCACCAGATAGGTTTTCTCGCAGTGATGGCGCGGGGAGGTGATCCGGTGCGACCACTGACCGTCGTCGGTCATCAGCACCAGTCCGGTGGTATCGATATCCAGACGCCCGGCGGCATGAAGCTTGTAAGCACTCGGCTCCTCAAGGAAGTACAGTATGGTTGGATGGTCCGGATCGTCGGTTGAACAGACGTAGCCCACCGGCTTGTTGAGCATAAAGTAGCGCGGCCCCAGCTGCTGTTGCAGCGCGTTGCCGTCATATTCTATCGCGCTGTCGGCGCTTAATTTATATGAGCCATCGCGCACGACCTCACCATCGACGGTGACTTTTTTTGCACGTAGCTCACGCGCGGCGATAGCACGGCTGACTTCCAGCTGCTGGGATAGAAATTTATCAAGTCGCATTAACTCTGCACTGCCTGTAATTAGTTTGAGGTAAAAACTGACGCTAAACGTCTGATGATGTGGCGCACGGCGCTCATCCTGAATGGCAGCCACAGTATAGCGGCAGATGCCCGCAAGGCCCAGAGGAGCGAGCACACTTATCCTGTTTTCATGACATAATAAGCCATCGTCAGTCATTTTTGAGTCTTCATGTCATTTACCTTACGCCCCTATCAGCAGGAAGCGGTGGATGCCACCATCAGCCACTTTCGCCGTTACACCCAGCCTGCCGTCATTGTTTTGCCCACCGGCGCGGGAAAAAGCCTGGTGATTGCCGAACTGGCGCGCGTGGCGCGTGGCCGCGTGCTGGTACTGGCCCATGTCAAAGAGCTGGTGGCGCAGAACCATGCCAAATACCTCGCGTACGGACTGGAGGCAGATATCTTTGCCGCTGGACTTCAGCGCAGGGAGAGCCAGGCGAAAGTGGTTTTCGGCAGCGTGCAGTCGGTGGCGCGCAACCTTGAGCAGTTCAGCGCGGCGTTTTCCTTGCTGATTGTCGACGAGTGTCATCGCATCAGCGATGCCGATGACAGCCAGTACCAGCAGATTATCAACAGGCTACGTCAGCATAATCCGGCACTGCGGCTGCTTGGCCTGACCGCCACGCCTTACCGTCTGGGCAAAGGCTGGATTTATCACTATCACTATCACGGCATGGTCAGAGGTGCTGAAAATGCCCTGTTCCGCGACTGTATTTACGAACTGCCGCTGCGCTACATGATTAAACATGGCTTCCTGGTTCCACCTGAGCGGCTGGATATGCCGGTGGTGCAGTACGATTTCAGCCGATTACAGGCGCAGGAAAACGGGCTGTTCAGTGAAGCCGACCTCAACCGCGAGCTGAAACAGCAGCAGCGTATCACCCCGCACATCATCCAACAGATTGTTGAGTTTGCGCAGCAGCGTGAAGGCGTGATGATTTTCGCCGCAACGGTAGAGCATGCGCGCGAGATCCTCGGTCTGCTACCGGGAAGTAAGGCGCTGATCTCGGCCGCCACCCCTGCCGCCGAACGTGATGCGCTGATTAACGCCTTCAAGGCGCGCGAACTGCTGTATATGGTCAACGTTGCGGTACTGACCACCGGCTTTGATGCGCCGCACGTGGATCTTATCGCCATTTTGCGCCCTACCGAATCGGTCAGCCTGTATCAGCAAATTGTCGGCCGCGGTCTGCGCCTCAGTCCGGGAAAAAGCGACTGCCTGATCCTCGACTATGCCGGTAATCCTCACGATCTGTACACGCCGGAAGTCGGTACGCCCAAGGGCAAAAGTGATAACCAGCCGGTGCAGGTATTTTGCCCCGGCTGCGGCTTTGCCAACACCTTTTGGGGAAAAACCACCCGCGACGGCACTATCCTTGAACACTTTGGCCGCCGCTGCCAGGGCGTTCTGGAAGACGACGAAGGCCAGCGTGAACAGTGCGATTATCGTTTTCGCTTTAAACACTGCCCGCACTGCAACGCCGAGAATGATATTGCCGCACGCCGCTGTCGCGAGTGTGACGCCATCCTGGTCGATCCGGACGATATGCTGAAAGCGGCGCTGAAGCTAAAAGATGCCCTGGTGCTACGCTGTGCGGCGATGGTGCTGGAGAGCGGCAGCGACGAGCACGGCGAATGGCTGAAGGCACGATACTATGACGAGGACGCAACTGAAGTCAGTGAACGCTTCCGCCTGAAAACCCCCGCGCAGCGCACCGCGTTTGAGCAGCTTTTCTTGCGCCCGCATCAACGCGCGCCCGGCGTGCCGCTCGGCTGGAAAAACGCCGCAGATATTCTTGCGCTCCAGCCGCTGCTGCGCCATCCCGACTTTATTGTCGCGCGCAAACAGCGCCATTTCTGGGCGGTGCGCGAAAAAGTCTTTGATTACCAGGGCCGTTTCCGCCGCGCAAATGAACTGCGCTAGCGTTAATACATTGCCCGCTGCAGCAAACATCGTTATAATGCCGCCCGCTTTTGCTATGCGAAAGCAGAACAATACCACCTGCTGCTGGGTCGCCTGTAGCAGGAATAAAACTTGAAGAGACTTAAAATGTTCACTATTAATGTTGAAACCCGTAAAGAGCAGGGCAAGGGTGCGAGCCGCCGCCTGCGTACAGCTAACAAATTCCCGGCTATCATCTATGGCGGGAACGAAGCGGCTGTTGCTATCGAACTGGACCACGACTCCGTAATGAACCTGCAATCTAAGCCAGGTTTTTACGACGAAGTGCTGACTCTGGTTGTAGATGGTAAAGAAACCAAAGTAAAAGTTCAGGCTGTACAGCGTCACCCGTTCAAGCCAAAACTGCACCACATCGACTTCGTTCGCGCTTAATCGCCCGACCGTTACTGATGTGAAAAAACGCCGCTTAATGCGGCGTTTTTTTTGCGTTCGGTTCTCGCCCGACGGCAAAATTTTGCCACGGGCGGCGGCGTATTCCGCGCGTCAGGTTCAGCTCTATACGTCCATTATTTCGCACCGGTGCGGCGCTGTAACTGGTCGCGCAGATTTGGCGGAGTTCCCTTGATGGTTAAGGTATCCGTAGCCGGGTCCCAGAAGATACGTTCGCCTAACAGCATCGCGTCAAAATTCAGCGTCAGACCGCCACCGCTGCCGGCGAATTTCGTCAGCTGGCGCAGCGTCGTGCGATCTGCCGGGAAACTCTCCTCCAGCTCATAGCCCTGATCCTGGGTAAACGCCTGGAAGGTTTTCTCGCCGAGCGGAGCCAGTTCGTTTGAAAGATCCTGTAGCGCGATCTCTTCACCCGCCTGCAGCTGCTCATTACAGTAGCTGTAAACCTGCTGACGGTAATTCTGCCGCTCATTTTTATCCAGGCTGGCTTCTGCACAGTAGTCATCAACCGCCTGTAGCAGGCCACGGTTTTGCGCTTTGGTGTCCAGACCCACGCTGGCACCGAGGAAATCCATAAAGAAATCGGCCACTTTTCGCCCTACCCGCCCGCGCAGGAAGGTCAGATAGCGCGTCGAGTCGGGGTGGGTTTCCCATTCGGTCAGATCGATACGCGCAACGATATCAGCATGATTGATATCAAGATAATGCGTGCTGCTGATATCCAGTTCTTCATTAACCCGCATGCTGTTCTGACTGCTTAATACCGCAATCAGCAGATATTCAACCGCCAGATAGCGATAGTGGCCGAACAGCACGATCCCGCCCTCGGCGAAGGGGTATTTTCCCAACTCATCACGTAAACGCGCGCTGGCAGCACGGCTGAAAGCAAGGAAATCATCCTCACCTTTGCGGCAGTTGCGCAACGCATCGGCCAGTTCACTCTCTTCATTAAACAGGCCATAGGCTTTGCTTTTGGCGCTGTACACACGATGCAGTTCTTCCATCATCGCCGTGACGGTCGGGTTAGATGGCAACAAAGAGTCGCGCAGCACCAGTTCCAGCGTTTGTTCGTCGCGCTTAATCATCTGATGAAGGGCGATCTGATCGATATCCAGACTCATGGTAAACTCTCCTTTAGACACAGGCGCGTATTCAAACACCGTGCGTCTTTACGATCAACTGCAACAACGGTGCGCAATTCATTCGGGGTTGATGACGATAAAAAAGCAGAAAAAAGCGCGCTCTTACGGTAAGATAGCGCCTTTTAAACCTTAGTAAAATTGACGTTATGGCACAATCATCCCGTTACAGCAACGAACGCGTGGAGAAGATCCTCGCAGAAATGGTTCAGGTCCTGGAAAAAAACCAGACCCCTACCGACCTTTCCCTGATGGTTCTGGGAAATATGGTGACCAATTTACTTAACACCAGCGTTGCGCCGGCTCAACGCCAGGCAATGGCGCGCTCGTTTGCCGATGCTCTCCAGGCCTCGGTGCGCGATGACCCATCCCACTGATGAGATGATACTGATTCCATTATGGTAACTAACCAGCAGCGCTACCGTGAAAAAGTCTCCCAGATGATCGGCTGGGGGCACTGGTTCGCCCTGTTTAATATCATCTTTGCCGTTATTCTCGGTAGTCGCTACCTGTTTATTTCAGACTGGCCAGCTTCGCTGGCCGGACGAATCTATTCCTTCAGTAGCTGGATCGGACACTTCAGCTTTATCGTCTTTGCCGCCTATCTGCTGATTATATTTCCTCTCACCTTCGTGGTGATGTCACAACGCCTGCTGCGCTTCCTGTCGGCCATCATCGCCACGACAGGATTAACCCTAATTCTGGTCGACAGTGCGGTCTTCGACCGTTTCCACCTGCATCTTAACCCGGTGGTATGGGAACTGGTGGTTAACCCCGATCCGAGCGAGATGGCGCGCGACTGGCAGCTGATGTTTATCAGCGTGCCGGTTATTTTTCTCGTTGAGATGCTGTTCGCCACCTGGAGCTGGCAGAAGCTGCGCAGCCTGAACCGCCGCAGCTTTGGCAAACCGCTGGCCGGGCTGTTTATCAGCGCCTTCTTTGCCAGCCATCTGATGTATATCTGGGCGGATGCTAACTTTTACCGACCGATTACCATGCAGCGCTCTAACCTGCCGCTCTCCTACCCCATGACGGCCCGGCGCTTTCTTGAGAAGCACGGCCTGCTGGATGCGCAGGAATACCAGCGCCGTCTGGTACAGCAGGGTAGCCCTGAGGCGCTGTCGGTGGCTTATCCGCTGAGTGATATTACCTTTAGCGATAATGCCACGCGCAACAATTTGTTGGTGATAACGGTTGATGGGCTGAATCAAAGCTCGATGACGCAAACCTTACCCAACCTGACGCGATTTGCCGGAAACAACGTCCGCTTCAGCCAGCACTTCAGTGCCGGAACCAGCGATGATAACGGTCTGTTCGGTCTTTTTTACGGTATTTCGCCAAGCTATATGGACGGCGTGCTGTCTTCACGCACGCCTTCTGCGCTGATTAATGCGCTGGGACAGCGTGGCTACCAGTTTGGCCTGTTTGCCAGCGACGGTTTTTCATCTCCGCTTTATCGCCAGGCCTTGCTGTCAGATTTCTCGCTGCCTGCGGGCAGCAACGGTCAGTCTAATGCCGCAACGACTTTGCAATGGCAGCGGTGGCTCAACGGACATAATAACCCGACTGCTCCCTGGTTCTCTTATCTGTCACTGTCGACATCCGACGCTAACGGTAAGGCACGTCAACCTGATGCCCGCCGCTATCAGCGTGCTGCGGCTGACGTTGATGAGCAGATACAGAACGTGCTCAATACGCTGGAGCAAAAGGGCCTGCTGGCAAATACCGTGGTGGTGATCACCGCGCAGCATGGGGTGGTGCTGGATGGTGATAGTCACAATGGCAATCGCGCTATGCTACAGGTGCCACTGGTGGTGCACTGGCCAGCGACCCCGGCACAGACGGTGAATAAACTCACCGACCATCAGGACATTATGACCACCCTGATGCAGCGCCTGCTGCATATTACTACTCCAGCGGCTGACTACTCGCAGGGTGAAGATTTATTTGCCACTCAACGCCGCCGTAACTGGGTGACAAGCAGAACTGACCAGCTGCTGATCACCACGCCAGAAGAGACGCTGGCGCTGGATAATAACGGGAACTACTCCGCGTGGGATTTGCAGGGCAATCTGCTGAAGGATCGTAAACCTCAACTGGCGCTGCTGCTGCAGGTATTGACAGACGAAAAACGATTTATCGCAAATTAGCTGTACAAATCTAACGCAGTCAACGCGTTAGCGGCTTGCATTTCACATGCAGTTGAGTAAGATAGCTACATCTGTCGGCACGTAGCGCAGCTTGGTAGCGCACCGTCATGGGGTGTCGGGGGTCGGAGGTTCAAATCCTCTCGTGCCGACCAAAAAAATCCCCTAAAAACCAACCCTTAGCGGTTGGTTTTTTTATATCTTGGATTTGCCGATGGTAAAACGATGGTAAAACTATGGTAAAACCTCACCCGTTTCATGTTGATATCGCGGTATTGATCATCAGTTGAGGATGGAAATTGCCATATTGCTGATTTTTCGTGACATTTTGTTTTATGATGCACTGCTATCTTTTTGACCCTCGATTCGAATAATCTCATTCATCGCCTCCTCCGCGTCTGTAATCGCGCGCTTCACAAGATTGAACAGGGATGTATACTTCAGTGTGAGATGCAGTCGTTCACGCTACTGGCTATTGATCTCTGATTTTAATGTAGGAATTGCTATTTTTGTTAGTGCACGTGTGATTTCATTATCAATATAACAAATTGATTTAGTTATATATTTTTGGGTTTTGATTACCACTCTTTACTACTCTGAGCAAGGTTTACGCCTGGTCATTGTTGATGCGAGAGGCCCATGTTGGCCCTTCCCTGTGCAGATACCCAGCCTGATTAAAAATCCATTTCACTGATAACATAAGCATATGTTAACATTCAGCTAATTTTGTTAGAGGTGAATGAAGCGCATGCTGAAAATGCGAATGGTTTACGATGATGAGGCGAGGAAAAGTGGCAAAGGAAGCCTCATGGTATACGGTGTCGGAAATTTTCCGGTACTAAGTGGCCGCACAACTCATGTCAATGACCCAAACTGTGAATACCTTGCTGATGAGGGTTTTATACCCGTTG
Organism: Erwinia tasmaniensis Et1/99; assembly: GCF_000026185.1. NCBI lineage: Bacteria > Pseudomonadati > Pseudomonadota > Gammaproteobacteria > Enterobacterales > Erwiniaceae > Erwinia > Erwinia tasmaniensis. The sequence goes on along the minus strand of NC_010694.1, from coordinate 1,412,099 downwards.
GTCGTTATTGGATCGTGGATGCTTTAAAAGGCGGGGTTTACACTCAGGCACGGCGACAATTTCTCGACTTCCTTCATAACATCAATCACGCACAATGGTTTGGACTTTTTAATTCGCAAACTATTAACGACTATACGTTCGTAAACGGCACAAAACGTACTGGGTTTCGGCTACATCCTGTACGCCCCGATGGCAGCGGCAAATCTTGGGGCGGTATAACCCTTTTCAGGGCCAGTGATTTCGAACACATTAGAAAGGCATTACTTCGCGTCAACAAAGTCAAGGTGCCAAGGCCATGCAGTGGGCCTATGAATATGTCGATGCCTTGGGGAGAGCTGATTATGCCAAATGCGTTGTTTATGAAAGCAACCTTTGCCATCATCTATCTGGTAGTGGCTATGTTGCTTATAAAATTTATTGCTCCACTCAACAATCTCGTTTTTTCTCTGGGCTCATGGCTTTTCTTTAAGTTAGATTCAGGGGGATTGGGATTGATTGGCAGTGATTATCAGTGGGGAGAAGACCCGGCAACGCTTTGTGTTGCCCTCGCCTCATTGGTACTACTCGCCTGGCTGATTTCACGTATCCTTAAGCTGGTTATATACAGATGGTGATGATGATGGACTTAAGAAAAAAGCTACGTTGTGTTTCATTGGCGTTCAGCTTAAGAATAAAAAAAAGAATAAAAAAAAGCAAAATAAAGACCGTTTTGATACTCCGTTATGACCGAATTGGCGATATGGTCGTTACTACTCCCTTGATTAGAGTGCTACATCAGCACGGATACGAAGTTAGCACCATATCCCAAAAAGACAGTATAGATTTTATTTCAAAAAACCCATACGTAAAAAACACCTACGTCTGGAGCAGGGATACCAAGAAGTTCATTAAAAATATCCTGGCAATACGAAAGAATAAATATGACATCGCTATCGACATGCGCGAACAGTTGGAAGTAAAGACTTTTCTATTCAGTCTGATGACTGGTGCAAGGTATTTAGTTGGGTTCAATAAAGAGAATATCAGAGGGTTCGATAAATCTATTTTCTACAACAACCCCAACAATCATATAACTATGAAAATGGATGCCGTTTTAAGGGAAGTTTTCGACATTCACGGAGCTGATTTAAGCTACGACGCCTTTGTTGATGACGAGATAGAATCCAGAGCCATTACCTTTTATGATTCTTTTCGCAAGGAAAATGAAAAGTTTATCGTTATAAACCCCTTCGCTTCTTTAAGGGAGAGGGATATGTCTTATGAACAGCTGAGCTACCTTATAGAGCAAATCAAGACTGCCTATCATGAGCATTGTATCGTTCTTATTGGTCATCTTGATCTTCTCGAGCCACTCAGAGGTTTAGGGGTCAAGATATTCGAATCTGAAACCATACTTGATGTTATCCCAGTGATTAAGCACAGTGATCTGGTTGTTACGGTTGATACTGCCGCCCTACACATAGCGGGCGCGTTCAACAAAAAAATCGTTGCTCTGTATGGACTATTTTATTGGGACGAGCATGCGCAATGGCTCAAGTGGGATTTTTTCAACTCCAAAGCCCTTCCAGAAAACTTTGATATTAAAAATTACCTCCACAATAATGAACATGCGTGGGGTGTAAAGACAAATAATATAAGTGAAAGCCTTTATTCAGAAAGAGGCAGACTGATAAATACAATTCCAAAAGAAGATATTGCTTCAACAGCCATAAAAATATTAAATTTGTAATGGGTAATTATTGGGGTGCTGAACACCCCTCTATCATATACTCAAGGAATAACTGGCCATTCTATATCAGGAGCTTACGATGAAGCGACTGGATTCAAAAGCACCCTATATTTTTTCCATTCCAAACTCTGAGCCTTCTTTTCTTCTGTCGCTATATCCAGTTCTACTGCATCCTGAAGAACAGGTGTTTTTTGTGATGCTTCGTCCATTAACCGCTTTTTACGCGCATTCGCTTCACTTACCTAGTCGATGACCGGATCGGTCAGCATTGGCAAGTCGCTACCATCAGGCGTCATAATTTTCCCATTTGACTGCCCATTCATCAGATTTTCGTCGTAAGGGTAAGCAACGCCCGCCGGTGCGTAATCCGGCTCCGCTGGCAACGCCGGAAGCGCTAAACCAAAGTGGGTCCATCGATTTTATGCACGACGCGCTGGTCTGTGGGCGAGGTTTTCGGACCTTTGACGTGGTGCATGATTTTAACCATGAGGCTCTGGCTATTGAAATTGACCTGAATATCCCGGCGCAGCGCGTCGTGCTGGTGCTGGTGCTGGTGCTGGTGCTGGTGCTGGTGCTGGACAGGATAGTGGCAAACCGTGGATATCCGTTGAAGATGCGGATGGATAACGGGCCGGAGCTGATATCACTGACTCTGGCGCAATGGGCTGAAGGCCACGATGTGATGCTGGAATTTATCACGCCGGGTAAGCCAACGCAGAACGCGTTTATCGAACGGTTTAACCCAACGTACCGGGCCGAAATATTGGATTTACCTGTTCAGAACGCTGAATGAAGCACGGGAAACGACGGAACGCTGGCTGAATGAATATCACAGTGAGCAATCCCATGGATCCCTGAATAACCTGTCGCCGGAAGAATACCGGCTGAAGGCTTAGAGGCCGGAATGATCAAAAAGTGTGGGGAACTAGAACTGGGATACTTACAGGATCACCTTCATTTTTTTAATTTATACCCACATGACTCACGAATAATCAATTCAGGTTTAAGAAGATGTTTAACGGCTGGGGCATCGGGATCTTTCACTCTTCTTAAAAGCGTCTGACTGGCCAGTTCACCAACCTGATGACTGTGTAAAGCCACGGTAGTCAGCGGTGGATTGCTGAAAGCAGTGTTTGCCACGCCATCACTTCCCACAACCGCAATATCTTTTCCGGGTATCAGGCCTTGTTGACCAATTTCACTGATCGCCCCCATGGCAATGAGGTCGTTATAACAAACGACGGCGGTTGGACGTTTCTTTGAAGCCAGCAGCTGGCGCATGGCATCTTTCCCGCCCTGCATACTGATATTGCAGGCCACCACCCAGGGCTTATGTAATGCTATCCCATTGTGCCGCAGGCAGTGCTCGTAGCCATCTTGCCTGACCACGCTGACACTGTTAATTCTATTGCGTCCAATAAAGGCAATATCCTGGTGTCCCAGATCGATCAGATGCTGGGTTGCAATTTTAATGCCTGCGTAATTATCGCAACCAATATAATCCGACTCATCATCATTTAACGAGCGCATGACGGTTACAAAAGGCATTCCCCAGCTTTTTAGCGTCTTTGTCAAAGTGGGCGGTGTATATAATGCAGGACAAAGAATTAAACCCGTTGCCTTTTGCTCACGCATTGACGACAGCACCTTTTCCTGTAGCTGAATATCTTCGCCGGTATGGGAAAGCAGCGTGATAAACCCCGACTCCAGTAACCGTCGCTCGGCGCCAATCAACAGCTCAACAAAAAATGAGTTTGTCAGGTCGTTGACGACCATAGCGACAACGTTGCTGGTGCCCTGCCTGAGACTGGCTGCACTACGGTTGTAAACGTAGTTAAGATTTTCGGCGGCTTTTCTCACTTTTTCAGCGGTTGCTGGCTTAACCAGCGAGCTGTTATTTAACACCAGTGAGACCGTTGATTTAGACACCCCTGCCGCCCGCGCAATGTCCAAAATCGTTATCGTGCCGTCTTTATCTGACAATCCCACGCGCAAAACTCCCTGTTAAAATTTCCGTCAAGATTAGCTGGCCTACCCGGCAAAATCTATCATAACCCCGTAATTCATCCATCATTACCCGGACGTCATCGCTGAAACGCCACTTTGAGACTTTGATCAAACTTCTCAACACAATATTTTAACCTTATTGACACATAAATCGTTCGATTATAGATTTTTGGAACGTTCCAAAGAAAGATTGGAACGATTAGATGGCAGAGTTTTAAGAAAGCGTTCGATTCTGAAAGTTCATTTTCAGACGGCAGGCCTGCTCTGTTACGGGTGAGACAGAACTTAAGCTCTGTTTTGCTGCTCCTGAAATCATCAACATGTGAACGCTATGAAAAAACTCATCTCCGCAGAAAAAGCAGCCTCTTTGATCGATGATGATGCCTGTGTAACGGTCAGTTCTGCCAGCGGGCTGAATTGCCCTGATGCCGTACTTTCAGCCCTGGGGAAACGTTATAAAGATGAAGCCAAACCGCGCAATCTGACCCTGGTCCACCCCATCGCGGCGGGTGATATGTATGGGATTGATGGCATTGAGCACCTGGCGCAAAGCGGGCTGCTCAAAAAAGTCATTGCCGGTTCACTGCCGAGCGGCCCTTCATCGCTGCCGATGCCGACGATCTGGAAAATGATCGTTGAGGATCAGATAGCAGGCTACAACGTGCCAAGCGGCGTGCTTTTTGACTTACACAAAGATGCAGCGGCCAAACGCCCCGGCGTTTTGACTAAAGTGGGCCTGGATACCTTTGCCGATCCTGAACGTCAGGGATGTGCGATGAACGCGCTTGCTGAAGCCGAGCCAATTGTTTCCCGAATCGAATTCTCCAACCAAAGCTGGCTGCACTTCCACCCTCTGATCCCTGATATTGCCATTATCCGCGCCACAACGGCCGATGAACGCGGCAACCTCTCCTTTGAACACGAAGGGGGGCTGTTGGGTACGGTGGATCAGGCTCTTGCCGTGCGTAATAACGGCGGGATTGTTATCGCTCAGGTTAAGCGTGTGACAAAAGCAGGAACGATCAAGCCTCATCATGTCCACGTTCCCTGCAATCTCGTCGACTATGTTGTTGTCGCACCTGAGCAGATGCAAACAACCATGGTGCAATACGATCCGGCCATAAGCGGTGAAATCTTTCATCCTGAAAGCGCTTTCGAGTTAGCTCCGTGGGGCACCGAAAAACTGATCGCCCGCCGTGCTGCCATGCAGCTACAAAAAGGGATGACCGCCAATCTCGGTTTTGGCATCTCTGCCAATGTGCCACGCATATTGCTTGAAGAAGGCATGGATGGCGAAGTGACGTGGGTTATCGAACAGGGTGCTGTCGGAGGGATGCCGCTGCTAGGTTTTGCCTTTGGCTGTTCGGCAAATGCCGATGCCATTGTTCCGGCTTCGACGCAGTTCACCTATTTCCAGGGGGGAGGCTTCGATATCGCCCTGCTCTCTTTCCTGCAAATTGACCGATACGGCAATGTCAACGTGTCGAAGTTACCGGGTAAACCCTATCTGACCGCAGGCTGTGGCGGCTTTGTCGATATTACCACCCACGCCAGGAAGCTGGTGTTCTCTGGCTACTTCAAAGCCGGAGCCAAACAGCATATTCAGGACGGCCAGCTGGTTATCACCCAGGAAGGTAAAACCAGCAAGTTTGTCAACGACGCCGATCACGTCACCTTTAGTGGTCGCATGGCCATCGAGCGCGGTCAGGATGTGACTTACGTCACCGAGCGCTGCGTGATGAAGCTGACTTCCGATGGGCTGATGGTGACGGAAATTGCACCGGGAATAGATCTTGAAAGCGACATACTCGATCAGGCCGAATTCAAACTTATCGTTTCTGACGATTTGAAAATGATGGACCCGCGCCTGTTCCACGAATGCCAAATGGGCATGACCTTAACGGAGGTACAGCATGGCCGATAACTCTGGAAGCGTACTGCTGGAGATGCGCGGAGCTATCGCGATCGTTACCCTGCACCGGCCGGAAAAATTGAACGCCCTTACGCCGTCGATGCTGGCAGAACTGGCACGCGTTGCGGACGAAATTGATGACAACCCCGCCATACGGGTGGCTATTTTAACCGCATCGGGCGATCGCGCCTTTTGTGTCGGCGCGGATATTAACGTCTGGTCATCCATGCAGCCTCTGGATATGTGGCGTAAATGGATTAGAAACGGCCATCGCGTTTTCGACCGGCTTGCCACCCTTCAGGTTCCCCTTATTGCCGCCATTAACGGCCATGCTTTTGGCGGCGGTCTGGAGCTGCTGGCCACCACAGATATCCGCATTTGCGATCCTGCTGCGACCTTTGCGCTGCCGGAGGCAGGCATTGCAACCTGTCCCGGCTGGTCCGGTACGCAGCGTCTGGTTCAGCTTACCGGCCCAGGTCAGGTCAAATATCTGGCACTGACCGGCACCAGGATGGACGCGAAACGCGCCTTTGAAACCGGGCTGGTACAGGAAATCAGCGCGGCCAACCAGTCGCTAGCCTGCGCCATCGCGCTGGCGGAGAAGATCGCCGCACTGGCCCCGGTTGCCGTCCAGCTCACCCGTCAGATTATTGATGCAGGCCTGGGCAATAACACGGCGATGACGCTTGAAGGCCTGGCGGGTTCGCTTTCAGCGACAACCGCTGACGCCAGAGAGGGGCTTGCCAGCTTTACTGAACGCCGTAGCGCACTTTACCAGGGAGAATAATATGAGTTTTTTAACCGCCGAGACATCTATTCTGGCTCATTACACCCCTTATCAGGGCATGATGTTGATTGATGGTGAACTGTGTCATTCGGTGACGGGCAAACGTGTGGATCGCATCGGCCCCGCGCACGGGATTGTGGTAGCTAATTACCCGGAGGGCAGTAAAGAAGACGCCGGGCTGGCGATTTCTGCCGCACACCGGGCGCTTGATAAGGAGTGGGCTACGCTGACCGCCAGCGAGCGTGCGAAATTATTATTAAAAGTGGCGGAGGGCATTGCAGCACGCGTTGATGAAATGGCGATGATTGAATGCCTGGAAACGGGTAAACCGCTGAGTCAGGCGCACGGCGAAGTGTCAGGCTGCGTGGATCTGTGGCGCTATGCCGCCTCCCTCGCGCGTACTTTGCACGGGGAAAGTTACAATAATTTGGGTGATTCAATGTTAGGCGTGGTCGTGCGCCAGCCTGTCGGTGTGGTCACCATGATTACGCCCTGGAATTTCCCCATCTGGATCCTTAGCCAGAAGCTTCCTTTTGCCCTGGCAGCGGGTTGCACTGTGGTTATCAAGCCAAGCGAGTTCACCAATGGTACGACGTTAATGCTGGGTGAAATTCTGATTGAAGCGGGTTTACCGCGCGGGGTGGTCAATATCGTCACCGGATTAGGTGAAGAAGTCGGCGCTCCGCTGTCGACGCACGAACTGGTCGATATGGTCTCCTTCACCGGTTCGACGCGCGTCGGCACCCTTATCGCCGCTGAAGCAGGCCGCAGGTTGAAAAAGGTTTCGCTGGAGCTGGGCGGTAAGAATCCACAAATTATCTTCCCTGACTGTGATTGGGATGCAGCGGTAGACGCGGTGGTATTTGGCGTGTACTTCAATGCGGGCGAATGCTGCAACAGCGGTAGCCGAATTCTGGTGCACAAAGATATCGCTGATAAATTTACCCGCGCGGTGGTGGAGAAATCACGTCTGGTACGGGTTGGCGATCCGCTGAACCCGGAGGTCAAAATCGGTGCAATCATTAACGAAAACCAGATGATAACCATCGAAAAGGCGATTCAGTCCGCGCGCGATCAGGGCGCTGAGATCTTACTGGGCGGTGAACGTATCCCTAGCCGCCAGGGCCTGTTCCTTGAGCCGACTATCGTGGGTAACGTCACGCCAGGCATGGACATTGCCAGAGAGGAAGTCTTCGGGCCGGTGCTGTCCATTCTGACTTTTGAAGATAAAGATCAGGCAATCAAAATTGCTAATGATACCTGCTATGGACTTTCTGCTTCCGTCTGGAGCAAAGATATTGATATTTGCCTCGAGGCCGCGCGCAAAATAAAAGCGGGTACGGTGTGGGTTAATACTTTCCTGGACGGATCGCCAGAATTGCCGTTCGGCGGATTTAATCAGTCCGGATTAGGGCGGGAATTAGGCAGGCACGCCGTTGAAGATTATACAGAGCAAAAAACCATTCAATTACATATTGGTGAAAGAACAAATTGGTGGCTGGCAAAGTCATAATATGACAGTCCCTGCGCTTAATAAAAAGAGTTTTATAAAATATATAGCTGTCTTTGTTCTGACGGCTATAGTCCGATTACGTGAGGTTATCAGTGAAATACGATTATATCATCATCGGGGGCGGCTCCGCGGGGTGTGTGCTGGCTAACAGGCTCAGCGAAGACAAAACGAATAACGTATTATTATTAGAAGCCGGGGGCGGTGATGACCACCCGTTATTTAGCATGCCAGCGGGCTTTGCCAAAATGACCAAAGGCCGTGGCAGCTGGGGATGGCATACCGTCCCGCAAAAAAACCTTAATAACCGTATATTACGTTTTACACAGGCCAAAGTTATTGGCGGTGGCTCATCGATAAATGCCCAGGTTTATACGCGTGGGTCGCGCCATGATTATGACAGCTGGGAGAGCCTGTATAACGTGAAAGGCTGGTCTTATGACGAGGTATTACCTTATTTTAAGAAGGCTGAAAAAAACCAACGTTTTATTAATCAGTATCATGATTATCGCGGGCCTTTAGGCGTTTCCAATCCAGTCAGCCCGCTGCCCATTTGCGAAGCCTTTTTCCAGGCAGGCCAGCAGTTAACTATGCCTTTTAACGGTGACTTTAACGGTGAAAGACAGGATGGCCTGGGTTATTACCAGCTCACTCAATTAAACGCGCGGCGATCTTCAACATCTAAGGCCTATCTCAACCCGGTAAATAAACGGCCTAACCTGACCATTATGCTGAACACCCTGACTTTACGCATTGTTTTGCAAGGCAAGCGTGCGGTCGGGGTAGAAATTGCTGATAAAAATAATGGTAATAAGCAGGTAGTGCGTGCAGAAAGAGAAGTTATTCTTTCTGCAGGAGCGATAGGATCGCCGAAAATACTGATGCAGTCAGGTATCGGCCCTGCCGGCCATTTACAAAGCCTGGGAATTAACGTCCAGCATAACCTGGAAGGTATCGGCAGCAATTTACAGGATCATCTGGACCTGTTTGCCATCGCGGAATGTACCGGCGATCACACCTACGACCCATGTCTGAAGCCACACCACGCGGCCTGGGCGGGGCTGCAATATCTGCTATTGAAAAAAGGCCCCGTGGCATCAAGCCTGTTTGAAACAGGAGGATTTTGGTATCTCGATAAGGATGCCCGCTCACCGGACGTCCAGTTCCATCTTGGCCTCGGCTCCGGTATTGAGGCGGGAGTCGAAAAAATGAAAAACGCCGGGGTCACGCTGAACTCCGCCTTTCTGCGTCCCCGCTCCCGCGGCACCGTTCGCCTGGCAAACGGCGATCCGCTTTCTGCACCTCTGATTGACCCCAATTACTGGGCCGACCCTTACGACCGTGAAATGTCAATGCGCGGGCTGAAGCTGGTATGCGAAATTCTGTCTCAGGATGCGCTGAAACCCTATATCAAGGCGATCCATCTGCCCGGCCCGCAGGTCAGAACAGATAAAGAATTATTCGAGTACGCCTGCCTGAATGCGAAAACCGATCATCACCCGGTAGGCACATGCCGCATGGGTATTGACGGCGATCGTCAGGCGGTGGTTGATGAAAAACTTTGCGTCTTCGGTATTGAAGGTCTCAGAGTCGCCGACTCTTCGGTTATTCCACAGGTGCCGAGCAGTAATACCAATGCGCCAACCATCATGGTGGCAGAAAAGGCGGCCGAACATATCCTCGGTCACCTTTAGATAACGGGCATCAGTTTACTGATGCCCTTACTAAGGACGGCCTGATAAATAAGATTAATTAGCCAGAGGTCATGATGAGTTACGATCACAATATCGCCGCTGTTGCCTCACCATCCGATAAAACCATTTCCGTAAAACTTGCCTTCAGCATGATAACGTCCCTGTTTTTTCTTTGGGGATTTTCTCATGGCCTGCTGGACGTCCTGAATAAACACTTTCAGGACTCCCTTAATGTGAGCAAGGCAGGATCCGGTTTTCTACAGATGGCCTATTACGGCGCTTACTTTATTGTTGCCATGCCAACCGGCACATTAATGACCCGAATGGGCTATAAATCCGGCGTCATTGCCGGTCTGTTTTTATTTGCCGTCGGCGCCCTGCTCTTTGTGCCCGCAACCTCGGCAGGGACATTCTCTTTCTTCGTTTTCGCCCTGTTCATATTAGCCTGTGGCTTAGGCTGCCTGGAAACGGCGGCAAATTTATATGCTGCGGCTTTGGGGGCAGCGGAAGACTCGGAGCGCAGACTGAATTTCGCGCAGTCATTTAATGGATTAGGGGTGTTTATGGGGCCAGTTATAGGCGGCTCGCTATTTTTTTCCCCCGATATGAATATTGCAGGCAACCGCGTCGACCCGGTGATGTCAACGTATGTTGCCCTGTCATTACTGGTGCTGCTGCTGATGATTGCCTTTATTTTCATCCGTCTGCCTGATATTCAGGAAAAGAGCGGCTACAGCCTGTCTTCTTCATCGGTAAGCCTGTGGAAAAAAACGCAGTTTACTGGCGCGGTGGTTGCCCAGTTCTTCTACATGGCTGCCCACGTAGGTATTGCGTCATTCTTTATTAACTATGCTCTCGACCACTGGAGCGGCTCTTCCGTCCAGTTAGCCTCTTACTTACTCTCTGCCGCCATGCTGACCTTTATGATTGGCCGCTTTGTCAGTACCTGGCTGATGAAATATTTTCGTCCGCGCTCGATGCTGATCGCCTATGCAATGATTAACCTCGGGCTTTGTCTATTGGCAGTCTGCGCTATTGAAAAAGTCTCGGTTATCGGCCTCGTGGCTATCTTCTTCTTTCTTTCAATTATGTACCCCTGCATTTTTGCTATGGGCGTAAAAAATCTGGGCAGTCAGACCAGGCGTGCCGGTTCCTGGCTGGTGATGACCTTAGTTGGCGGGGCAATATCACCCTACATCATGGGATGGGTGGCCGACAGCAGCTCGATGGCGTTAGCCTTTTTAATCCCTGCCTTCAGCTTCTGCGTCATTATTTTTTATGCTTTGAAATGCGTTAAATAACGCTTCCGCTCTCGTTGAACTGAAATTCAGGAATTAAGATGAGAACTATCAGTAAACCTATACTGGACAGCCTTACCCAGGTTCCCTTTCCCAAAGGCTTTAACAAAGTGGCTGAAACAGAGCTGCGTAATATTGATGGCAAGGAGATCCCTTTCTATCGTTATGAAGCCGTCGTCGTAGGCACCGGCGCAGCCGGTCTGCGCGCTGCGGTAGAGCTGAAACGCAGAAATGTGAACGTGTTGCTGGTCACTTCTGGCCTGTATATGGGAACGTCCGCCTGTTCGGGTTCCGATAAGCAAACCCTGTACACCGCCGCAACGGGAAAAAATGGCGATAATTACCATCATCTTGCTGAAGCGCTGAGCGCAGGCGGGGCAATGGATAAAGATGTCGCCTACGTTGAGGCCGTGGGTTCGATACATACCCTCGGCGGGCTGCAATACCTTGGTCTGGCGCTGCCGGAAGATGGTTTTGGTTCAATATTGCGCTATCAAACCGACCATGATGAGGCCGGTCGGGCCACCAGCTGTGGCCCGCGCACCTCCAGACTGATGGTAAAAGTGCTGCTTGAAGAAACGCAAAGGCTGAGCATTCCCATGCTAAGCGGATCGACCGCCCTGCAGCTGCTTAAACATAAAGACGATCGGGGTTCAGAAAGCTGTGCAGGTTTGCTTATCAGTACCCGCAGCGCGGCAAATAATGCCTGGCGGTTAGGCATTGTCGAGTCTCCTTGCGTGGTACTGGCCACCGGCGGCCCCGGCGATATGTATCGCGACAGCGTCTATCCGAAAAAATGTTACGGCTCTTTGGGGCTTGCCCTCGAAGCCGGCCTGACGCTTTGCAATATTAGCGAAAGCCAGTTTGGCATCGGCACGCCGCGCACCGCCTTCCCGTGGAATTTATCAGGAACCTATGTGCAGGTTATGCCCTCTATTTATTCCGTTGATCGGGAGGGTAAAGAGCACAATTTCCTCGCCGGGTATTACCGTACTACGCGAGAACTGGCGTCCAACATCTTCCGCAAAGGCTACCAGTGGCCTTTTCATGCCACGCGCACGCTCGATTATGGCTCGAGCCTGGTGGATATGGCGATTGCCGCAGAAATCCGCGCGGGGCGTAAAGTCCGTATGGACTTCAATCGTAATCCTGAACCGGTTACTGCGGGCGAGCCATTTTCACTCGACGACCTTGATGAGGATGTTCTCACCTGGCTGAGGAATAATGGCTGTGATGACAGTTTGCCCATTCAGCGCCTGAGAAAAATGAATCCGCTGGCCATCGAACTTTATGCCATGCACGGCCATGATATCACCCGCCAACCGCTGGAGTTCACCGTCAACAATCAGCATATGAATGGCGGTATCGATGTGGATATCTGGGGTGAAAGCAGTCTGCCCGGCTGTTTCGCCGTTGGAGAAGTGGCCGGAACGCACGGTGTGACGCGTCCGGGCGGCGCGGCGCTCAATTCAGGGCAGGTGTTTGGCGTGCGCGTAGCGCAAAAAATAGCGCACGACCTGTCAACATCGCTTCCCCGTAGCGACTGCAAAGTGCTCTATCAGGAGGCCATCGCCTCCGTCATCTTATGGGCCGAAAAATCACAATCAGATCAGGCTATTCCCCTCGATGCGTTAAAAACGGAAATACGTGACCGGATGTCGGACAAGGCTGGCTACGTGATATCCGCTGAAGAAACGCCACGGGAGAAGTTAAAAGCACACACCTTATTGGCTAAGGTGCTGGAGCAGGGGATCAAAATAAACGGTCTTGCCCAACTGGCAGAATCCGTGCTTTGGCGTCATTTCGCCCTCACGTCGGCGGCGGTGCTCACGCAGTTAGATGATTACATCCGGCACGGCGGCGGAAGCCGGGGTGCGAGGATCATTCTTGATAAACAGGGACAGTCGGTTCCGGTTGGCAAAGATGGCAACATTGAAAAGTGGCGCTTCCGACCTGAATCGATCGGCGACAGAGCTTATAAGCTCCAGATTAACTGGCATGCGGGTCAATTCTGCTGCAGTTCAAGAGGGGTGAATCATGCCGTTGTGCTCGACAAGGTATTCTTTGAAAAAAACTGGCCGGACTATCTGATGGGCGATATTTATGAAAAAAAATAGCATCTATCAGAATGTTAACAGGCTAACTCAGTTGCTGAATCTATTTACAGCGCATGCTGTCGGGCAGGAAAAATGATGAAAATTGCCATTGTTTTCGGCAGCACGACCCGATACACGGAGATGGTTGCCGACAAAATCGCCAGTCGGCCCGGCTTTGAAAATGCCGATTTAATCGATGTAGAGGATATGAATTTTGCCAGTTTAACCGACTATAACCTGCTTATTTTTGGTATTCCCACCTGGGACTATGGTGAACCACCGTCATCCTGGCAAGACGTGTGGGATGAACTGGATCAGTTCGATTTTTCAGGACAGCTCTGCGCCTTTTATGGCCTGGGTGACCAGTCAGGCTATGCCAGATGGTTTGTCGATGCGATGGGCATACTGCACGATAAAATTGCCGCTAAGGGCGCCATTGTCATCGGCGAATGGTCAACGGCTGGCTATCAGTTTGATAGCGATAAAGCCCTGACTAAAGATAAAAAAAACTTTGTCGGCCTCGCTATTGATGACGTTAACCAACAGGCGTTAACGGATGAAAGAATTGCGCGCTGGTGTAGCCATTTGAACAGCCTTATCTCCGCAACGAATAAATTCGAGAGACCCGATGGAAAAAATAAACATTGCCGTGATCGGTGAATGCATGATTGAACTGTCCGGTAGCGGCGGAGCGTTGAAACAGAGCTTCGGCGGCGACACGCTGAACACCGCGGTCTACCTGGCAAGGCGGATGAAAACGCACGATGCAGAAATCAGCTATATCACCGGATTAGGAACAGATTTATTTAGCGATGCGATGATTTGCGCCTGGCAAGAGGAAGATATTCATACCGAGCACGTCGTGCGTATGCCCTCCAGGCTACCGGGCATGTATCACATTGAAACGGACGCCGCTGGTGAACGCCAGTTTCATTATTGGCGTGCGGAGTCCGCCGCGCGTTTTTGGCTGGATACCGAACAAGGCAACGCAGTATGTCACAAGCTACAGGCCTTCGACGTGCTTTACGTGAGCGGTATCAGTCTGGCGATCCTCGATCCCTCGTCACGAAATAAGCTCTTTCAGATTTTCCAGACTTGCCGCTCGCGCGGTGGAAAAATTATCTTTGATAACAATTTCCGGCCGGCGCTATGGTCATCCACGTTTGCAGCACGGCAGGTCTATCGTCAAATGCTGTCCTGCACGGATATGGCCTTTTTGACACTGGATGATGAGGCGCTGCTCTGGGGAAATGCGTCGCTTGCGGCCCTGCAATCACGCTGTCAGTCTGCGGGTATTGGGGAAGTCGTGGTGAAAAGGGGCAACAACTCTTGCCTGGTTTTCACTGACGGCGAGATGGCTGAAGTTCCTGCCGTGCGCTTACCCGCTTCAGCCGTCATTGATACCACCGCTGCGGGTGATTCCTTCAGCGCCGGGTATCTCGCCGCCCGCCTGCGGGGCGATACGGTGACCGACTCGGCCCGGCAGGCCCACCGTCTGGCAAGCCTGGTTATCCAATATCCGGGGGCGATTGTGCCCCTAACCGCGATGCCTGAATAACACCCCTGCAAGGAATATCATGAACAATTCTCAATTGAGCGCATTACAGGTTTTACAAACGGGCCCGGTGATCCCTGTTTTGGTGATTGACAATGCCGATCAGGCCGTGCCTTTGGCAAGGGCGCTTCTGCAAGGCGGCGTGCGCGTACTGGAAGTGACTCTGCGGACGGCATGTGCGCTTGAAGCGATATCCAGGATAGCAAAGGACGTGCCGGAAGCGATTATCGGGGCCGGGACGGTGACCAATATTCAGCAGTTCAATGAAGCCGAAGCGGCAGGCGCTAAATTTATTATCAGCCCAGGCCTGACCGATTCGCTGCTAAACTACGCCAGCGGTTCTGATCTCCCCCTCATCCCGGGGATCGGCAGCGTTTCAGAGCTGATGATGGGCAAAGACGCCGGGCTTAACGAATTCAAATTTTTCCCGGCCGAGACGAATGGCGGTCCACAGGCGCTTAAAGCGCTGGCTTCCCCGTTTCCCTCCGTCAGATTTTGCCCAACCGGCGGCATCACGCCGCAAAACGCCCGACATTATCTGGCGCTGCCCAATGTGGTTTGCGTTGGCGGTTCATGGCTGGTGACTGCGCAAGACCTGCGCGAAAATAATTATCAGCGGATGACTTCACTGGCCAGACAGACAGCAGAATTAGCCATCATTCAGGCTTAACATGCGGTGCCGCTCGTCACACGGACGGCACGTCAGATCTATGACTGCCCCTTCTCTGGTCAGACGGGGGTTTTCATTGTTCCGCACCATCCCTGCCACAAATCTGTCATGCTCCGATCACACGCCGCCGCTACACTGTGTCCATTCTCTAAAATGGAATAAATCTCATGGCCATTATCAGCGCCAGTAATCTCAAAGATGCGGAAGAACTGCTTTATTCAGGTATTAACAAAGTGGCTCTGGCCTATGATATCAACGGCGACGACTTCTTTCGTCTTGCCTGCCACTGGTGCCAGCGTGGGGCAACCATCTCTAAAGAGAGCCAGTATTTTATCGTGTCATTGAAAGGGTTCACCATCCCACCCAACGACTGATAACGCGCGTTTTTTTGATATCAGTCCGCTAACCTGCTCACCGATTTCTCTTATTATTACGGACGATCCGCTAAGTCCGCCACCGTCGCAGAGGACTCATGCCGACCTGTAGCCTCGAAATTCGCATCTCGGTAGTGGATGGCAGAGCCGTGTAGCAATCCGATCGGGTGCCAACATGAATTATCGAACCGCCGGCACGCTGAATATCAGTGAGGTTGATCCTCAACACGACGCTCGTCGGCAACCAGCTGCTGCAAATCGCTGCCATAGAGCTCCGCCATCGGGATCAGCGCCTCAACGATACGACAGCTGTCCAGCGTTGCCATGCCGGAAGGTGCCTGAAAATAACGCATAAAGTGCAGCCAAATACCGTTCATCCGTATGCTCCTCTGTTGAGTGAGCCTGTAGTTAACCCGAATCCTCCCGCGGATGAAATACGCATTTTGCACAGCCTTTGCCGCTTCCCGGCAATAGCGCGTAATCCCATTTAGCGACTGATTTAAGCCGGATATGTTGTTTTACAGCCGCCGCTCCCGCCGCCAATAATTGCCAGCATCTTAACCTGTTAAGGAGCAGTGATGGCTTACCGATTGAGCGTACTGGATAAGAGCCCGCTGGCCGAGGGCGAAGACGCGACGGCGGCGCTGGCTCGCACGCTGACGCTGGCGCAACGGGCCGAGGAGCAGGGATATCACCGCTTCTGGCTGGCTGAACATCATAACAGCCCGGCGCTCGCCAGCCCGTCGCCGGAGGTGTTGATCGCCTGGATCCTGGCGCATACCCGCCGCATCCGCGTCGGCTCCGGCGGCGTGATGTTGCAACACTACAGCCCCTACAAGGTAGCCGAAAACTTTAATCTGCTGGCCTCGCTGGCACCCGGCCGGGTTGATCTTGGCGTAGGCAAAGCGCCTGGCGGCCTGCCGCTGTCGACAAAGGCGCTGCAGGCAGGCGTCCACCCGGAGGAGAAAGGCGATTTTGCCCAGCAGCTGGCGGCGCTGGAGGGCTGGCTTAACCCCACGCCATTGACTGAGCAGAGTGAAGATCGGCTGCTGGCAACCCCGCTTCCCCCGCTTTCCGCCAGCCGTTTTCTGCTCGGTGCCAGCGAAGCGAGCGCCCGCCTGGCGGCAGAACTGGGCTGGCAGTTTGTCTTTGCCGCACATCTTAACGGTGACAGGCAGGAGATGGCGCGAGCACTGGATCTGTTTCGCTCTCACAGCGGTGGCCAGAATGCGCTGCTGGCCGTGCAGGCCATTGTCGCTGATACGGCGTCACAGGCGGCGCTGCTGGCAGCGGATTTACAGCACTACCGCGTGCATATCGATGGCGATCAGAGCGTTACCGTTGGTAGTCTGGCACAGGCAGAGGCCTATGTCCGCCAGGCAGGGGCTACGGCGTATCGCATTGAGCCGCGCACGCTTACCGTGCTGAAAGGCACCGCCGCACAGGTGCACGACGAGCTGGAACAGCTTCACCAACGCTTTGGCGTCGAGGAATTTATCATCGATACGCCGATTACCAGCGGCACGCCGCGTCTTAAATCCCTGCAGCTACTGGCCAGCCATCTGCGCGTTGCCGCGTAAGGAGTCCGTCACCATGAACCCCTCTCTTGAACAACAGCTGATTGCCTGGCGTCGTGAACTGCATCAGTTTCCCGAGCTGTCACATCAGGAATTTGCCACCACCGCACGCATTAAAAGCTGGCTGACTGAGGCGGATATCACCCCGCTGCCCTGGGATCTCACCACCGGCGTGGTGGCGGAGATCGGGCAGGGTGAACCCCTGATCGCCCTGCGTGCGGATATCGACGCCCTGCCGATTGAGGAAGTGACTACGGTGGATTTCCGCTCGCAGCATAAGGGGGTCATGCATGCCTGCGGCCACGATCTGCATACCTCGGTGATGCTGGGTGCAGCAAAGTTGCTGAAAGCGCGCGAGGAAGCCCTGCCGGGGCGCGTGCGCCTGTTGTTTCAGCCGGCGGAGGAGCGCTTCGGCGGCGCTAAAACGCTGATCGAGGCGGGCGCATTACAGGATGTCAGCGCTATATTTGGCATGCACAATGCGCCGGAGTTGCCGGTGGGCATTTTTGCCACACGCGGCGGCCCGTTCTATGCCAACGTCGACCGTTTTACGATTGAGGTCAACGGCAAAGGGGCGCACGCCGCACGTCCACAGGAAGGCGTTGATGCCATCGTTATCGCCAGCCAGATTGTTGGGGCGCTACAGACGTTAGTCAGCCGCAGCTATAGCCCGCTGGAAACGGTGGTGGTCAGCGTCACGCGCATTGAAGGCGGCAATACCTGGAACGTGCTGCCACAAAAGGTGGTGCTGGAGGGGACGGTACGCACCTACAACGCGCAGATACGCAGCGAGCTGCCGCAGCGCATGCGCCAGCTGATAACGGGCATCGCCAGCGGTTTTGGCGCGTGCGCGGAACTGGGATGGCATCCCGGCCCACCAGCCCTGATCAACAGCCAGCACTGGGCAGAGTTCAGCAAGCAGGTGGCAGCACGCCAGAACTATGAGGTTCAGCACGCCGATCTGCAAATGGGAGGTGAGGATTTTGCCTTTTATCTTCATCACATCCCAGGGGCTTTCGTCAGTATCGGCAGCGCCAGCGAGTTTGGACTGCACCATCCGGCATTTAACCCGGATGAAGCCCTGCTCTACCCCGCAGCGCACTATTTCAGCCAGCTGGCGGAAGCGGCCCTGCACGATATCGCATGACCGGCAGCAGCGCTGCCCGGCTCATTTTCCCGTAAACACATATCAGCACAGGTCACTATGAAACAGACATCGCGATTACTCGCCCTGCTGGCCACCTCTTTGTGGATCGCCACCATGGCAAACGCCGAAACGGTGAAGATTAACGGCACCGGCATCAGCGTTGAGGCCAATAGCGCCCCGGTTCATGCTCCGCTGAACCCACAGGCCGTGGCCCTGCTGCCGAAAAACCTCAATCTGGCGGTGCCGGGTAAGTTTACCGTTGCCGTTGCCGCACTTAACTCCCCGCCGCTGACGCTCTTTTCCGATGACAACAAGACCCTGCTCGGCAGCGAAGTGGATATCGCCCGGCTGGTGGCAGACAGCCTCGGGCTACGGCTGAACGTGGTGCCGACCTCATGGGAAGACTGGCCGCTTGGCGTCAGCTCCGGTAAGTATGACGCGGCGATCACCAACGTCACGGTCACCAAAGCGCGCAAAGAGAAATTCGACTTCGCCACCTATCGCCGCGACTCGCTCGGTTTCTACGTCAAATCTGACAGCAGCATCACCAAAATCAGCCAGGCGGAAGATATTGCCGGGCTGCGGATTATTGTCGGTTCCGGCACCAATCAGGAAGCGATTCTGCTGGCGTGGGATGAGCAAAATCAGAAGAAAGGGCTGAAGCCGTTTATTCCCAACTACGTTAAAGACGATGCGGCGCAAACGCTGGCGCTACAGTCCGGCCGCGCCGACGCCTATTTTGGCCCCAACGTCATCGGTGCCTGGAAAGCGGCACTGACCGGCAGGACTAAACGGGTGGGCACCGTGGACGGCGGCTGGCCAAAGGCGGCCCATATTGCCGTGACGCTGAAGAAGGACAGCGGGCTGGTGACGGCGGTTAACGCCGCGCTAAATGGCGTGATCAAAGGGGGCGAATACGACAAGGTGCTGAACCGCTGGGGAGAAGGCGTTGAGCGCCTCGACCATTCTGAAATCAACCCGCCCGGGTTGGGCGACTGACGGAGAGAAAAATGAGCGAGGAACATTTCCGCCAGCTGTCTCCGGAGGCGCCAGAGCTGGAACCGATTATTGCCGGGCTGTTTGGGGAATACAGCGCCCGCTATGGCGACTTTTTCGCACGGGATGCCGAAATTGAACTGACCGAATGGTATCTGCCGCCACAGGGGATGTTTGTGGTGCTGGAACGGAACGGAGAAATTATTGCGATGGGGGCTTACAAGGCGTTTGATGCGCAGACCGCCGAGCTGAAACGGATCTGGACGCGCGACGATCTGCGCCGTCAGGGGCTGGCGCAACGGGTGCTGGTGGAGCTGGAGCAACGGGCGCGGCGGGCGGGTTATCGTCAAGTCTACCTGACCACCGGCTTCCGCCAGCCGGAGGCGGTACGGCTGTATTTGTCACACGGCTACCAGCCCCAGTTCGACACCACGCGCGATACTGAGGAGTACAGCAAGCCGCCGTTCGACGGTCGTCTGCGCTTTACCAAATCGCTGCATCACACCGTGACTGCCGGAGCCGCCGATGAAATCCAGTGAAACCCTGCGCGTGGTGCCGGCACGCTACCCGCTGCGGCTGTTCGGTGCGGCCATCGCGCTGTTTATTCTTGCTATTGTCGTGCAGTCGGTGGCGTTTAATCCGCGCTGGGAATGGTCGGTATTTGCCCACTGGTTTTTTGCCCCGGCTATCCTGTCCGGTCTGGGCCAGACCCTGCTGCTGACGCTGACCGCCAGCGTGCTGAGCATTTTCCTCGGCGTGCTGCTGGCGCTGGCCCGACTCTCTCCTTCGTGGCTGCTGTCCGGGCTGGCGTTCAGCTATATCTGGCTGTTTCGCTCGCTGCCGCTGATCGTGGTGCTGATTATTCTTTACAACTTCTCTTATCTCTACGATCGGCTGTCGCTGGGCATTCCCTTTACGCCGCTGACCCTGGCCTCTTTTAAGACCATCGACGTGCTCGGTCAGTTCAGCACCGCCGTTACGGGGCTGACGCTGGTGCAGGCCGCTTACACCGCCGAGATCGTGCGGGGCGGCATCACCGGCGTCGACCACGGGCAGTTTGAGGCCGCCGCCGCCCTCGGGCTGCCGTCATCACGCCGCACCCTGCGTATTATTCTGCCACAGGCGCTGCGCGCGATTATCCCCAGCGGTTTTAATGAAATCATCAGCCTGGCGAAAGGCACCGCGATGGTTTACGTGCTGGCGATGCCGGAGCTGTTTTACACTATCCAGATGGTCTACAACCGCACCCAGCAGGTGATCCCGCTGCTGATGGTCGCCGCCGTCTGGTATCTGCTGATCACCACCCTGCTGTCCGTGGTTCAGCACTATGTTGAACGCCGGCTTGCGCGGAGCAGCGCGCGCCAATCCGCCAGCCGCCAGCCTGCTTCACCTCCGCGCGCGGCCATCACCCCAATCAGGAGCTAATCATGTCTGAAGCTATCGATCTGAACTACGTACCACAATCAGGGCATATTTCGATTACCGGCGTGAGCAAAAGCTACGGGCGTTTTAAGGCGCTGGATGAGGTTTCACTGGAGATAGCGCCCGGCTCTGTCACGGTGATCCTTGGCCCATCGGGTTCGGGCAAATCGACGCTGCTACGCGCCATAAATCATCTGGAGCGCGTCGACCGGGGCTTTATTCGTATCGACGGCGATTACATGGGTTACCGCCGCAAAGGGGATAAACTTCACGCGTTGAAAGAGAAAGCGATCCTTAAACAGCGCGCCGGCGTGGGATATGTCTTTCAGAACTTCAATCTGTTTCCCCATCTGACGGTGCTGGAAAACATCATTGAAGCGCCGCTGGCACACCGGCGGATGACGCATGCCGAAGCCGTTGCGCGTGCCGGGCAGCTGCTGGAGTCGGTCGGACTGGCTCATAAGGCCCACGCCTGGCCGCGCCATCTGTCCGGCGGGCAGCAACAGCGGGTGGCCATTGCCCGTGCGCTGGCGCTCAATCCTAAGGTTATCCTGTTTGATGAGCCGACTTCAGCGCTCGATCCGGAGCTGGTCGGAGAAGTGTTGGACACCATCAGGCAGCTGGCACGTTCAGGTACCACGCTGGTGGTGGTGACGCACGAGATAGGTTTCGCCCGCGAGGTGGCCGACCGGGTGGTATTTATGGTTGAGGGTAAAATCATTGAGCAGGGCAACGCCCGCCAGGTACTGAATCATCCGCAGCACCCTCGCACCCGTCATTTCCTCTCTAAAGTCCTGTGAGACGCGCTATCCGGGGGGATAATCCCCCGGTGCCGCATCAGCTTTCTGGCGTATCGGTACGCTGCACCGCATCCAGCGTTGCCTGCTCACGCTCAATGCCGGTCAATTCTGTCAGCACCCCGTTACGCATCTCCAGCAGGCGGTCGGCATGCAGAAAATAGTGATCGTCGTGGCTGATGGCAAATACCGTTTTGCCCATTTCACGCAGCCATGGCAGCAGCTCGCGGTAGAAGATACGGCGGAAATGCGGGTCCTGATCCGCGGCCCACTCGTCCAGCAGCAGGATATCGCGCTGCTCGGCGGTGGCCAACAGCAGCGCCAGCCGCTTGGTCTGACCTTTTGATAACTTGAGGTTCAGGATACGGTTGCCCTCCAGTTCAATTTTGTCCTGCATTTGCAGGCGCACCAGCCAGCTCCGCACCAGAGCCGGATCGGCAGGCTGCCCGTCATCGTCCGTCAGGCGGTCAAACAAATGCACATCGGTGAACACCGCCGAGAACAGCCGACGATAGCTGCCCATCGCAGCAGGATGTACCGCCTGGCCATCAAGCAGGATGTCGCCAGCAACCGGCTGATAAAGTCCGGTCAGTAACATCGCCAGCGTTGACTTGCCGCTGCCGTTGCCGCCAATCAGAAATACCAGCTCGCCGCGCTTCAGCGTCATGTTAATCGGCCCGACCTTAAAACCCTGTTCACCGTAGTGAAACGACAGATTACGCAGCTCCAGCGTTTGCCAGCTTTTCGCCACCGGCGGCTGTAGGAAATCGGCCTGATATTCAGCCAGCTTAAAAGTATTGAGTTTGTTAAACGCCACCTGGGCACTCAGCAACGTGGGCAACGCCCCCACCGCCGACAGCATCGGGGTACGCAAAAACAGCAGGGTCAGTGAGTAAGTGGACGCAACGGCGGTATCCGCCCAGCCGAGACCGTTTGCCAGCCAGAAAGCCAGTCCGATAGCTCCCAGCATCATGATGTTAGACCAGTTCACGGCGCTGAGATGGAAGGTGTCGGCGCGCACGATGTGATGGCGGTACGTTTTCGCATTTTCACCATACACGTTGTCAAAGATCTGCTGCGCGCGCTGGCGATTTAGCGTCAGCTCTTTGCGCCCTTCAATAATGGTCTGGAAATCAGCGTAAAGGCGGTCTTCCGTATCGCGCAGCGTCGCCATATGCCGATAGACGCGCGTCACCAGCAGCCAGCCGCCGATAATCGTCAGCGCCACCCACAGGGCGGTCACCATCAACATTTTCGGTGACAGCCAGCCGAGATAAGCCGCAGAAGCAACGGTCAGGATAATTCCCTGAATCAGCTCGGGCAGGCGCACAAAGGCAAACGTTATCGTGCGCACGTCGCTGGTCAGTGCCGCCAGCAGGCTGGCGCTGCCAATCTGCTCAATGCGCTCGACCTGAGTATCAAGAATACGTTTGATAAATTCGCTGCGCAGGCGACAGACAAAATGATGTCCGAGCAGCGTCAGCGCCAGCTGAGATCCCAGCGTTACCGCCAGCAACAGCAGCAGCAGGCCGAGAAACTGCGGCAACACACTTAGTGAAGAATTCAGGGAAACGATCAGTTCGCGATTGATAAAGGCGATCAGGCCAATACCCAGCGCGGCGCTGAGCAGGCTCAGTCCGATGACCAGAATAAACGGCCAGCGATACTGTTTATAGACGATGTGAAGCAGCTCCATCAGGACATTCCGGCAGGTAGAAAGCAGCCCGCAGTGTAATCACAACTCACGTCAGATCAATAACAATTCGCACCGGCTATCGGTGCGATCCGTGTTCTAGCGCGCGCGGCGAAACGTCAGATTGAAACGGAATGCGCCGGTAAGCGGATGAATGCCTGCCTTAAGCGGCAAAATACCGTGATAGCGCAGGCGCGATGGTCCGCCCCACACCACCACATCGCCGTGTTCCAGCAGCACGCGTTGAGTGGCGTCACCGCGTTCAAACCCGCCGAATAAAAATACGGCGGGCAGCCCGAGCGATACCGAGACGATCGGCTGACGCAGATCGCGTTCGTCCTTATCCTGATGCAGGGTCAGTTTCGCACCGGGCTCATAGCGGTTAATCAGACAGGCATCAGGGTTAAAACCAGCGAATCCCGCCTCCCGCGCGCATTCCTCAGCCAGCCGGTGAAATGTCTGCGGCATCGCGGGCCAACCCTGACCGCTGAACTCATCCTGTGCGCTGTATTGGTAACCGCGTGAGTCGGCAGACCAGCCCAAAGCGCCGCAGTTGGTCATCGCCACCGACATACGATGCCCACCCGGCGTTATGCGGTGATGAAACGGATTGCGGGCGGCAATCCGTTCGATCTGCTGCATCAGCTGCCCGGTAATATCACGGGCGCGGCGGCGCAGGATCAGCGCGCCCGCCGCCAAGGGTTCCTGCCAGGGGTCGTCTTCCGCGAACAGATCGAGCATTTTGACTCCTTAACGAGGCTTACGGGGAGCTGGGCTGAATAAATGCTGCAAACTGCGGCGACATCCAGCTGGTAAATGTCTCACCCTGCTTGAAAATCAGATAGACCGCCAGTTTATCGCGCAGCGCCAGCGCTTTGGCCCGCTCCGGGCCGAGTACCATCAGCCCGGTATCCCAACCGTCGGCCTCCAGCGCCGTGGTGGCAATCACCGTGGCGGAGACCAGGCTATGCTGGATCGGTCGCCCTGTTACCGGGTCAATAACGTGAGAAATGCGCTTGCCGTCCAGTTCATAATAGTTGCGGTAGCTGCCGGAAGTGCTGATACCGTGCCCTTGTAAATCAACGATAGCCTGTACCGCATTTTCACGATCGGTCGGTTTCTGGATCGCCACCTGCCAGGCCTTGCCCTCGGCATTATGACCTCTGGTCAACACCGCGCCGCCGACCGAGACAAGATAGTGATTAATGCCTTCCTGCTCCATCAGCCGCGCCAGATGGTCGGTGGCAAACCCCTCGCCAACGGTGGAAAGGTCAACATACAGCGCCGGCAGATCCTTTTGCAGATATGACTGCCCAGCACGATTGATCACCTGCAAATGGGGCAGTCCGGTTAGCTTGCGCGCGTCGTCGATCTGCTGCTGCGTACGGGTTTTCATCGGCTGCTTATCCGGGCCGAATCCCCACAGGTTCACCAGAGGGCCAATAGTAATATCCATTGCGCCGCCGGTCTGCTGACCAATACGCAACGACTGGGTAACGATATCGGCCATCTCCGCGCTGACGGGCTGCGGTTCGCTGCCACGATATTGATTGAAGCGTGACAGAACCGAGTCATTTTTCCAGGTCGACAGCTGATAGTCATCGTCATCAAGACGCTGCTGGATCGCATTTTGCAGCGTTTTTTTCCGCGCCGGATCGACTCCCGCGAGGCTCACACGCCAGATTGTTCCCATAGTGCGCCCTTGTAACACCATTCCTTCAGATCCTGCCGGAAGCTGATGATTGTCACACGCTGCCAGCAGGCAAACCACGATAAACCCCGTAAAGCACCGCCAAATAGTGTTCATTTTGTATCTGTAACCTTAATTAAAAATTGGTACGAACCGAGCTGTATCGGCGAAAAATGCGCTATTCGACATCTTGATCTCCACTTATTTGCTCATCAGAATAAGGTCATGCAGAAGCAACATGCTGTTCCCATTCTTCCTCTTACAGGAGAGCCGACATGATTTACTGCGCGTTGCTGGTGGTATTCGCGGCAGCGATTATCTTTGCCGGCTATAAGCATTACAAGCAGACCCGTATGAAAAAGCTGCACGGCCCCTATCAGCGCTAGCATCGGGCCGTTCCTGTCGGCCGGCCCGATATTGACGCTTTCAGGCACCACTCTGGCGCGTATTGCACCTGACTGGCGCAATAATGTGCCACAGGTAACCTGACAATCCCCTCAATCAACTCTTTATCACCTGGCACGTTTCATGCTTATTTCCTGTTACAGTGATTAACAGGGGATCGAGTGATGTATCGTAAAAATTTGCTGAAAGCGAACCTGAAACGGCTGCGGCTGCTACGTTTCTCATCCTTTACGCTAGGTGGCTCTGGCCTGGAAGGCAGCTATTTATCGACGATGGCGGTGCAGAAGCCTGAAAAAAAACCGGCGGGCGGTTTCAAAGCATAATGGAACAACGGATCTGACGGCAAATAAAAACGCCCGCTGCAGGGTGCAGCGGGCGTTTTGTTAAGACGGCTGGCGCTTCAGGGCAGTTTAGAACTGATAAACCAGACCCGTTGCTACCACATTGTCGGTATTGATGCCGGCCGCTTTGGTGAAGTCATTTTTGTCCAACAGGTTGATTTGATAATCAACGTAGGCAGACATGTTTTTATTGAAATAATACGTTGCGCCCACGTCGACGTACTGCTTCAGGTTCTGGGTTCCCCAGTTCTGAATATCCGTTCCGCGCGAGGTCACGTAGGCCAGAGAAGGACGCAGGCCAAAATCAAACTGGTATTGCGCAACCAGCTCCCAGTTTTGCGCTTTATCAGCAAAACCGTAGGCGCTCAGATTATCGCTGCTGCCGAAACGGGTTGCGTTATAAGACTGGGTGTACATGGCAGCCAGGTAGATATTGTTTGCATCATATTTCAAACCGCCTGAATAGGCTTCTGCTTTGTCACCACGACCTGACAACGCGCCCCGGTTCTGGCTATCGGTACGGTCGGATGAGAACATCGCGGCACCCGCGCTAAACCCTGCCCCAAAATCGTAGGAGGCAGACAGGCCATAGCCGTCACCATTCTGCGCGACGACGCTGCGGTTACCGGCAACTTCAGCGTTACTGTCATTCTTGCCCTGATACTGAATGGCAAAATTCAAGCCGTCAATCAGACCAAAGAAGTTGTTATTACGGTAAGTAGCCATGCCGCTACCGCGCTGGAACATATAGTTATCAGCGCCGTAGGTATCCCCACCAAACTCCGGCAGCACGTCGGTCCAGGCTCCGATGTCGTACAGCACGCCGTAATTACGGCCATAGTCAAAGGAACCCGCATCGCCGAACTTCAGGCCGGCATAACCAACACGCGTAAAGCTGTTGGCGGTGCCCTCGGCTTCCGTGGTGTTTAACGCCGCCTGATACTCCCACTGGCCGTAGCCCGTTAACCGATCGGAAATCTGCGTTTCACCCTTGAAGCCGAGTCGCATATACGACTGGTCACCGTCTGAATCAGAATTGTTGGAAAAATAGTGCAGGCCATCCACTTTTCCAAACAGGTCGAGTCTGTTTCCATCTTTATTATAAATTTCAGCCGCACCTGCTGAGCCAGCGGTCAGTAGTGCTGGAACCATCAGGGAAAGAGCGCGAAGTTTCATTTTAATACCTCTGAATTATTAGTTTTATAATGCCACTGCGTGCTAAATAGCGAAATTAAGCACTGGGTGCCATAGTAAGGTTCGAAGGGTAATAATCCATCAAGAAAATGCTACTATTTTCTTAAAAGTGTTGCTGTTGCGGCCTAACATATTTCCATATGTGTAGATACCAGAAACTTCCTATTAGAACACCCTAAGGAGAGGAGATTAAGGCACACAATGGAAAGAAATTCTCAAAATATTGAAAGTCATGCGGTTTGATAACTATAAGACCATGGGCACTGAATGATAAAACTCATTCCTGACTAAAAGGTATTATTCCCCCGCTATCATCATTTTTATTTTTATCTTCATTTCACGGAATGAACCGCAAAACTTAGTATTCCCGCCAGGCTTTATGCCTGGCGTTTTTTTTGCCTGTTTACCACTATCAAACGAAAATTATCAGCAACGGTAATTAAAATATTACACAGAAAGCATCGCTCATTATTTAGACAGCAAGGGGGGGAGGGGTCCACTATTTTCGCGTCGTAAACCTCATTCTTTCGGAACAGGGGAATTTGATGAAAGCTCAAGGCTGAAGTCGCTTTACGCTGTTTAATTACACAGTCACCTCCACATTATGCGCAGGATAACCTGGATATTATCCCCTCACTGCCGTGCTGGCAGCAACCCGTATAAGGCCCCGAAACACCGCAGGGCAACGTCCATTGGCTTTCAAAATGAACAATGACAATTTGTTTACTATCAACAGCATTAATACAAACCACCCTCATCATCATGTTGTAAATACAGTGAGCAAAAGCTCTTTAAAGGAATATTCTGATAAACATACCGGTTTATTTAGGTTATTAATCTCAGATATCTTACAGAATTGTACCAATCACTCTTCAGCCTCGGGATTTACTTTTTAACTGGTCGTACTTGTGGTAGAAGTTGGCATGGATTGAACGAAATGCAGCAGGGATAAAAATGAGCAAAATGGACGTGCAGACCTGTTTCATTGGCCTACTGGCACCCCGTCATGGCATCCGTCTGGTGTTCCCCACTGAGGCCACTGGCCTGGTCTCAAGAGACCACAGGGTACTTTCGTGGCAAGGTGGCGCCAATCTTGTACCCGTGTGGATCATCAGGGTAAGGGGGGCGGTGAAGATATTGTCAGATTCCACAATTTCACACATTACAACCTCAGGATATACGCGTATTCTGAGTGCCCGGCTTCTGGCCGGATTTATCTCACTTTTTTTCAGCTTCAGCCTGGCGCACAGGGCCACGGCGAGGCTGCTTTCAGCAGTGGCGACCAGCGCCCGGCTGATGACAAGGTAATTGGGGTTTTACTGCATGTTGCCATACAAATTTCCGCTAACTTCAGGCAATGTAACACGCTTTTTTGTGGTGTTTATTCTGGTGCTGCTAATGGCCACCGGGTTTATGATCCACAATGCGGTTAACGCCTGGTTGACGGAAAAGCGCTACGCGATGGAAGATATTACCCAGGCCATGCAGAAGCGCATCGATACCTATCGGTTAGCCGCCTGGCAGATATATGAGAATCTGGCTGCCGATGCTACGAGTCGTCCAGCGACCAGCAATCTGCAGGAAACGCTTTTGCACCCGGACGTCTTTTATGTGGATAAGCCCCGTCGGAAAACCGAAGCGCTGATTTTTGGCCCACACGAGGGAGCTGCGCTGGAGATGACGAATCGCATGTCCGGCTATCTTGATACTCTGTGGGGTGCGGAGAACAGCACCTGGTCTATGTACTTTCTTAATGGTCAGGACAACAGCCTGATCCTTGTCTCCACGCTTCCACTGAAGGATATGACGACGCGCGATAAAGAAAATGCCATCAGCAATATTGTTGAGGCACGGCGCGCGGAGATGCTGCAGATGGCCAACGCGCTGGATGAACGCGAAAGCTTTTCACCGTTGCGCCGCTTTACCTGGCAAAACGATTACTATTTTACCGTGCGCACCACCTTCAATCAGCCGGGTCATCTGGCTACCGTTGTCGCTTTCGACCTGCCGGTGAATGACATCATCCAGCGCAATATGCCGCTGGATAATTTCCGCCTGAAGCAGGATGCGGTTCCTCTCCTGGCTGAGAACGACGATCCGACAAGCAGTACTTACGTCACCTGGATGAACCCAGATATCGCCGTGACCGCCACCCTGCCCGGCACCCCACTTCAGCTAATATACCGGGTACCTATCACCGGTCTGGTGGTGGATACCCTGCATAATTTACTTTGGCCGCTGCTGGCAAATCTCGGACTGTTGTTGCTGTCACTGGCGGGGCTGCTCCTGTTGCGCCAGCAGTCTCTGCGCCCAAGTGAAAATTTGAGCGCAGAGCTAGAATCACAGCGTCTGCTAAATGAAGAGATTGTTGGCAGACTGCCGCTTGGGCTGCTGGTGTACGATTTTGTCAATAACCGCACTATTATCAGCAATAAAATTGCCGACCATCTGCTGCCACATCTTAACCTGCAAAAAATTATTAATATGTCCGATCAGCATCAGGGCGTTTTGCAAGCTACGGTGAATAACGAGGTCTATGAAATCCGACACGCGCGCAGCGAACTGTCACCTCATACCCAGCTGTTTATGATGCGCGATCAGGATCGAGAATTACTGGTCAACAAGAAGCTACATAAAGCGCAGCAGGTGCTGGATAAAAATCACCAGGCGCGCCAGCAGTTGTTACAGAATCTCGGGCAGGTGTTACAACGCCCGTTACAGGATGTGATTGCCAATTTACAGCAGCTTGGCAATGAGCAAGATCTCGAACAGCTTGATGTCTCTTTAGAGGCTTCCCAGTCACTCAGCCGTCTGGTCGACGATATCGTCTTGTTGAATCAGTTGGAAACCCTTGACTGGGCACCGAACGCCAGCCGTTTCAAACTGCAGTCCCTGCTGGACGAACGGGTGGGAGAAATCCTGCCGATGATACGGCGTAAAGGACTGTCGCTCACCGTTGCCAATCATCTGAACAGCGATGAGATACGCTTTAGCGATCGCAGAGCCTTAGCAAAAATTCTCTCCACCTTATTACATTATGCCGTCACCACCACCAGCTGGGGGCGAATAAGTATCACCGTTACCTCACCCAAAGATCGCCAGGACAGGCTATCAATTGAAGTGGTTGATACGGGGGCGGGACTGTCCGCAGACGAAATGGCCAATGCCGAATTCCCCTTTCTTGGTGAGACTCATCAGGATCGCTTTGGCCAGGCTTCAGGTATGGCTTTTTTCCTGTGTAAACAGCTGTGCAAACAGCTGGGGGGACAGCTGGAGATTGGCGCTCGTCAGGATATCGGTACGCGCTACAGTGTTGAACTCCATGCTCCGCTGGAACCGCAGCCAGAGCGTGAGGAAAAGCTGTTAGAAGGGGTGAATGCACTGATTGATATCACCGTTGAAGACGTGCGTAAAATCGTTGTTCGCCAGTTAGAAAACTGGGGAGCCAGCTGCATCACGCCAGATGAACGTTTCTCTGGCCAACAGCACGATGTTCTCATTACTGACGAACCCGAGCGCTTAACCCCCTGGTCACTGCTGGTGACGGATGATGACCCCGGTTTTACGCCGTTAGCCGGAAACCAGTATCGGGTGAATTTCAATATCAGTAGCGCGATGCAGGATGCGCTGTTGATGCTGATTGAACAACAGCTGGCGCACGGCGAGCTGGCTGACGATGGCGCTGAACAGCAGGACACGGCCCAGCTGTTTACCAGCGGCTACCTGCAGCTTTTTATAGAGACAGTACCAGATGATATCAAGAGACTGTATAATGAGGCTGCAAACAGAGATTATAGTACGCTGGCGCAGACCGCACATCGGCTGAAAGGTGTGTTTGCCATGTTGAATTTATCACCGGGTAAGCAGCTTTGTGAAACATTAGAGCGTCACATCCAGAACTGTGATGAAACTAACATTAAAACGACCACCAGTGAAGTTGACACTTACGTCAAAGATCTCCTGCAGCAAGGTAACCAATAATATGAATAATCTGAATGTCATTATTGCCGACGATCATCCTATTGTTCTGTTCGGCATTCGTAAGTCACTCGAACAAATTGAGTGGGTCAACGTGGTTGGCGAGTTTGAAGATTCGACGGCGTTAATTAACAGCCTGTCCAAACTCGACGCCAACGTGCTGGTCACCGATCTCTCTATGCCCGGTGAAAAATATGGCGATGGCATTACGCTGATCAAATATATCAAGCGCCATTACCCTGACCTGTCGATTATTGTTCTGACCATGAATAATAACCCGGCCATTCTCAGCGCCGTACTGGATCTCGACATCGAAGGTATCGTTCTGAAACAGGGTGCGCCTACCGATTTGCCTAAAGCCCTGGCTGCCCTGCAGAAAGGCAAGAAGTATACCCCGGACAGCGTAGCGAAACTGTTGGAGAAAATTAGCGCGGGTGGCTACGGTGATAAACGTCTGTCACCGAAAGAGAGCGAAGTACTGCGCCTGTTTGCCGAAGGCTTCCTGGTCACCGAAATAGCCAAGAAACTCAACCGCAGCATTAAAACCATCAGCAGCCAAAAAAAATCGGCGATGATGAAATTAGGCGTGGACAACGATATTGCCCTGCTTAACTACCTGTCATCGGTGAGTATGACTCCCGTAGAAAAATAAGGTCTGGTTCGCGTCACCCCGGTCAAAAGCATCATGTTTTTGTTCCTCATGGCCGGGCAGCGTGAATCTTCGGCCCCGTTATTTCGACAATCCGCCGGTCATCGGCGGGTTGACTCTTTATCTCCCTTCGCTGCCCCGCATTAAACGCTTTTCCGACTCTTTCTCACCCGCCCGGCATAAGAGAAGAGTACCTGCTGTAACGTCTCCATCGTGACCGGTTTAGACAGGCAATTATCCATGCCCGCTTCAATGCAGCGCTGTTTTTCTTCCGCCAGCGCATTGGCCGTCACGCCAATGACGGGGAACGTTTGCCCCAGTTCCCGTAGCCGTTGAGTAAGACGATAACCATCCATATTCGGCATATTGACATCCGTTAGCACAATATCAATCTCATTGCGGCTGATAACATTGAGCGCATCAACGCCATCCTGGGCGGTTTTCACCCGATAGCCCAGCGATCCTAGCTGATCGGATAGCAGCATCCTGTTAATTGGATGATCGTCTACTACCAGGATCAGGATATCGTCGTTATTAACGCTTTCCCCGACCTTAGCCAGTGCCGCTGGCGTACCTTGGGGCACCGCCACCTCAACACGATAGATGCGTCCCAGCAGCAGAGGCAGCTCGTTAGGGGTCGTGGTTGCACAGACCCAGCGCCCGCTTGCCACTTCTCTTGGTGCGTCGTTATGGCGTCCGTCAAAGCGAATGACCGCCCGTAAACTCTGCGGTGACTGGAACTCGTGATCGGTAATCAGAATGTCGTCAGCCACCGCCTCACCCTCATAGTGCTGAACCTGCATTCCATGTTCACGCAGCAGCCTGATAAGATAAGTGGCCAGGGTTTCATTACGTAACTGCAGCCAACACTGCTTACCCTGCAGCCCATCACAGGGTTCCAGCTTCATCACATGGCTGTTATACAGCGGAATGCGCACAACAAACTGACTGCCCATATCCGGTTCAGAGTCCACCTCTATGTCGCCGTCCATCATATTCATCAGCTTTTCACAGATTGCCAGCCCCAGTCCGGTACCCTGAAAGTTACGCTGCACGCCGCTGCCCACCTGGACGAAAGGATCGAACAGACGTGTTAGTTCCTTCGCCGATATCCCTACCCCGCTGTCACGCACGCAGAAAGTCAGGTAATCACCTTTGACGTAGACCTGCAGAATAATGCCGCCGGTGTGGGTAAATTTGATCGCGTTATTCAGCAGGTTTGAAATAACCTGCTGCAAACGCATCGGGTCACCCTCCATTAACACCGGCACATCGCTGTTGATAAAACACCACAGCGTCAGGCGCTTTTTGACCACCATCGCCAGGTAATTTGCGGTGATATGAGCAATGACCTCTCGGGGAGAAAACTCTCGCGGCTCTATTTTGAGCTGCTCCGACTCAATTTTGGAGAAGTCGAGAATATCGCTAATAATTTTCAGCAGCAGGCTGGAAGAGTTGTTCATCGCCGTCACCAGTGATTCGGCCCCGGCAGGCAGCGCTTTTGTTTTTAATAAATCAAGGTTACCGATAATCCCGTATAACGGGGTGCGCAGCTCGTGGCTGACGGTGGCAAGGAACATTGATTTAGACTCGCTGGCCTGTTCTGCCTCTTTGGCAATCTCATGCAGGGACTGCTCCATTTTCACACGCGCACTCACATCGACCAACACGCAGATCGCCACATTTTCATTGCGATAGCGAGAGTGCACAAAGCTGATTTGCAGGTTGGTATTGCTGCCGGTCAGTACGTCAACAAAGTTGACCTGCTGCCCGCAGATCATCTCGGTCAAACGCAGCCTGTCCTCCTGAGTCAGCAAGGTCAGATAGTTATGCGCCAGCTCATTGCTAAGTATGTTGGTTCCGTCGCTGGTGCGCAGAATACAGATCCCGACCGGGGCAGACGCCACGATTTTGCGGTTAAACTGCTCCTGTTCCTCCAGGCGGTAAGCGTTATCTTCCGCGGGCAGGAACATCCGCCGCTCAAACAATCGGGCAAAGGTCACTACGATGATGCCGCTGATCAAATTCAGCAAAATGGCGTTAACGATCAACATTTTTAGCCGCTCAATCATCTCACTGGTGGCGACGGTATAAACCACGCTGAGTGAAGAGGATGGCAGGTTCTTTTTCATCACCAGCCGACTGTAACCCGATATATAGCCAAACCACGTGGGGTCGTCAGGCAGATCGTCGGCGGAAAATTTTGCCTCGCCCCGCTCGGAGGTGAGCACGCGCCTGTTATTCTGGTCCACCAGCGTGACCGTC
The DNA here is from genome assembly GCF_000026185.1 of Erwinia tasmaniensis Et1/99. Classification (NCBI taxonomy): domain Bacteria; kingdom Pseudomonadati; phylum Pseudomonadota; class Gammaproteobacteria; order Enterobacterales; family Erwiniaceae; genus Erwinia; species Erwinia tasmaniensis. The sequence goes on along the minus strand of NC_010694.1, from coordinate 1,378,313 downwards.
ATGGGCAGACTCCCGGCCGTCATGAGATCTTCTATCCGGATACTTTGCTCGATACCCAGCAGCGCGGTGACCTTATCCGTCACGTAAACCGGGGTGATCATGTAGTAGAACCCGACGCCGGGCTGCACCGCAGGAGCAATCCATGAAAGATTATTCTTACGCTCTTCTTCCGTACCGTTGCGATAGATAGAAATTCTCTCACGCAACACTTTCATCATCCTGTTTTGGTCCGCAGCCGTGGACACCAGGTCGAAGTTTGCCAGGCATTGATTTTCCCCGCCAATAAAAAACACCCTGTTCAGTCGGGCGGCCGTAGCGAAGTTATCTCTCCAGTAGTTAAGAAAATAACTGAAAGACCCCAGGGAGTTATGCAGGGTGTTACGCATGTAATCACAGTCGGATGAGGGGTAAAATTTGCTGAATTGTGGCTGTAAGAAAGTGCCCGTATGTTGTTCGCTGCCCGACTGAATGGCGCTGTCGACTGATGTATTCAGATGATTTTCAGCGATAAATTTTAATTCTCGCATCACATCTAACGAGTGGCGAACATACCATTCGGCCTGCTGGTAGCTGGTGTTGAAATCATGTCGAACCTGGGTTTCTCTTTCACGTAACACATTGAAAATATAAAAAGCGGTCAGTAATGCTCCCAGCGTCCATAGCATCAGCGCCAGCGCACGGAACAGATAGCGGGAGATCTTTAACGTAGTGCGGAAAGAGACAGGATATTTCAAGCGTAACCTACTGGCAGCCATAGCGAAAAAAAGAGTGCCGATACAGTAGCGCCAGCCTGCGAAAAAAGCCAGTTATCCCGGCTATTGTCCGCAGATATTTCCCCCATTTTCATCCTGTTCCCCACTATTTCACGCCAGTAAAATAACGTTTCACCGGCAATACTGTGGAACGCGCGGTTAAGGCTAAATGTGCTCAGAAAAACCAATACCTGCCGCACTCAGTCCGTCATCTACAAACGGTCCCTGCGACGGGCAAAGTCTTAGACGACATATCCGCGGCAGCGTAACGGGCTGACGTCAGCGATAGTGATGAGTAGGGAATTCTTCCTGTGCGCCAACACTTTTGAACAGTTGATTGATGTTCACAAGAGGGGAACTCGTATCGCCGATCCCCAGCCCCATGATAAAAAAAGCCAGGGAATCGGCGTTGTTTACCGATATCTCAGCGCGAGTGATCCCTGCATCTTTCATTCCATCCAGAAAGATTCTGTCAATAGCTGCATCATTATTGGGGTCAGGTATATTTAATTTTTTGAAAAGATCGTCTCCGGGAACCAGCAGTGACATATCAGGTCTTTTCATAAGACGCGCCACTTTAGTCATCAAAACAGTATAAATATCCTTATTATACCGTATGCAGAAATCCAGCAGGCTTAAGCCTTTTTTACCTATAGTGGGATTCGAAGGGTAATAAAACAGGTCGTCTGTCTTTGCCACTCCATGACTAATCTCATGTATTAGTGTTATTGCAGCCATAGCGGGATCTAATTTTACAAAAAACGAATCAGTTATCATTATTACAAGTTCATGAGGTACAACGTACGCCAGGTCACCTATATCATCTGAAATCAGAATGACTCTCTTATCTCTTTCTTGATAATAAACTTCACTGCCTTGTGCAATTTCCATTACCTTATTTTTTACACTATCAGCCTGAGTTCCACTAATGCTTGTACCCGCATACTTCCCGAAAGCCATTATGATTTGCTCTTGACTCATACCGGTGACTTTATTTTTTGCGGTTTGACATAGCGAATAGGCATTTCTTAGTGACTCTTCGACTATCTGATAGCGAACCATATTGACCATCTTTAAGTAAGGTAACCTGAACGCGAAGGCTTTCTCCCCTCTTCCAAGATCAATATAAAAATGGTTGCCTCTATGAGCATAGGATGTTGCTGCGCATAGTTCCTCAATGCCCCTTTTGGGTCGACGAGAGCATATTGGAACTATACCCGTCGCGTCAGGGCCTCTCTTTTTTTTACCCCAATTTTTTTTCTCAATTTTTTTTTCATGCGTTCGAAACAGGGCTTTAGGGGGTAAAGACGGTACCAATTTTTCCCCGTCAAGGTAATAAAATCGGCCCAGACCCTCCCCTGTTACCGGATCGACAATCACATAAAGTTCCTTTCGATTTTTCAGCCTTACCGCTTTAACAGGGATTTTCAATTTCGAATTGGGTAGATACGCCTTTTTAAAATCAAAAACCTGATCGCTTATTTTTGCATCGACAGTGTTTATTTTATAAATAATTTTCTCTATATTTTTCATATCATCAGCGTTCTTTCCAGCGCGCACCCAGTCGGTGAGTTCACTGATCCCCTTGTAAGAGAATTTACCTACGCCGGCAAGAAGCTCAAAACCGGGGTCCAGCGTCTGCACTGCGGTTTTACTCAATAAGGTCAGCTCTGAAATTGTTGGCAAATGGATTTGTTTTAGCGCCTGCTTCCCGGCCGCTTTGGCGATGTTCGTCGACAAGGCACCTGAAGGTAAGAGTTTCACGCCTACATTTATCGCTCTTGAGAGATTGACTCCGAATTTCCCCGTTAAACCCGCCACCTGACCCACCAGAGGAATAAAGGAAATCACATCGAGGACACAGGAAATAATATTGTAGGGGAATTTTCCATTGATACAGTCGTAAAAAGGAATAAAGCTCTTTAATATTTCAATGACTATTTTCTCTGGTGTCTCATTATAACCGGCCTGTCGCGTGCGATCATAAAACTCCGAACGACGCTTCACCTTAAAATGATTAACGATATTTTCAGGAGCGCCCTCCCCGAGATCAACAACCCGTAAAGATGTTGTAATATGAAGCCGGTACGATGGCAGAAACTCGCAGCTACTGTATACCTGTGGTATCACGAAGCGGCGCCCCCTCATACGCTTGAGTTCAGGCGCGTCAAAAATGTCATATTGGAGATAATCATCGATGGTCCTGTCGACACGACGAATGACAACCTTGTCACCCTCTGGCCTGACAAATGCGTAAATCCGTTCTTGATTGCCAACAACCACTGAGAAAAGGTCAGAGATTATCAATTGCTTTTCCGGGGCGGGGATAGACAATGGACAGGAAAGAGAAGGTACGACCAGGCTGATAACAGCGCCCTCTGAACGAATAAAGTGAAGTTCTTTTTCTTTAAGCCCGCCCATTGCCGCAGCCAGCATATACTCATCTACAGCAGAAAATGTATCAGCCAGCTCTCGGGTTTTGCGGTCGTACTCTGCGGTAACGCTGAAATCGGGGCATCCGATAGGCGTCACGTCATTAAGATATCTATTCTTTGCAAAATCTCTGCCCCTTCTAAGGATTTTATCAGGCGTCTCACGAGGATTATTCATGATCGGAACCCACTTCCCGTTCCCCACCCAGTGTCCCATTTGCATCAGCCTATCTTCAGGACACTGCTCAACATATTTAGCGGCAATATCTCCACGGGATGTCCAGTTCTTACCCGCCACGTTGAATGCTTCGGCTTTTACGCGCAGGTCTGCGACAAGACTGCGATATTCAGCATATTGTTTAACGACCTTCAGGTGGAGAATGAAACCGTGCTTCTTACGATGAGACACTTTTTTAGGATGGTTCACCGCCTCAAACAACAGCGCCGGCAGGGTGAGGTATCTCAGATAACTCATGTCCATATCGCCGGACTCCACCCTCTGCCAGATTATCCTCCCAAGCGCCTGACACTCTTCTGCACTGAATTCACTCAGCTCAGCTCCTGCGTCTTTCAGCCAGAGCGCGCCGGAATGTAACCAGACAAAAGCATCATCCGTCGCGGTCTGGGATGCCACCTCCTCCGCTGCAAGAAAATTTTTGAAGGGCAGCGTATTATCCAGGGCATAGTCCCAGAACCTGTAAAGCTGCTCAATTTCTTTAGCGCCGATCCCCTCAAGATCGATTATCCTGGTCGAGCGCAGTGAGTCTGAATTCAACAGGCTTTTCATATCCGAGACGTTATACTGTCTGGGCTGATTTAAAGCCGCCAGTTTACCCGCGAGCCAGGGTTCGACAGGCATTCCCAGTACATTATCAAACAGCCAGTTCCGCACCACTATCCCGGCCCGCGCGGGGCTGACTTCTTCATATCGCCCGCCACCATAGAGTTTTTTTTCCTTGAGGATCTTTTTTGCAACGTTTATCAGCCTTTTATCCAAACCGTAAGCGTAATGAGTAAAACGGGGATCCGGGGCAAAAAGATAGATGCCAACAGCGGCAATAATTTCCTCTTTCTTGAAAGAGTCGGCCATTCTAGCTTCTTCAAGGATCCTGAATTTCTGCATTGTTTCAGTCAGCTTTGCATTAATGCTCTCCCTCTCTGCCCAGCGATGAGGTTTCCTGTCCTTATACGCATCCTGTGACGGTTGAATAACCGCCTCTTCAGCATTTTTCGCTGCGTACGAGTTCCATATTTTCCTGCCTATGAATGCAGCCCCGGCCAATACGGCAGCGCCACCCGCAACCCTCGCTACTTTACTTCTCAGCGCCTGAATCCAGGTGTTGACGACGGGGCCAGAAGAGGCTGCCATGGGGATAACGGAATATATGTGGGAGCTTTCGGCCGCCGAGTTTGGCAAGGAGGCAGATTCTTTCGTTTGCCGCTCAAAACTCGTGGCGGGTTTGGACAACGGCTCCGGAAACTTTATGGCCCCACATTTCATATTGATATGGGTATGGGTGGTTTTCACCCCGTCCTGATAATGTTGCGTTTGTGTCTGATGGGCTGTGCAATGCAACAGCCTGGACAGCAAGTGGTGTCTCATCAAATGCCCTATCACCCAAGCCTGCGCCTGCTTCTCCACGCTGTCAGTGACTCCCGGCGTCTCCATACTCCGATTTTCCACCGTTGCCGTTGTATAAGCTTCAGGATCCACCGTTGAGTTCGATGTAAAGGCGGTGATGAGCGTTTCTGGGGGGCCTTTAGCCATGCTAAAGTCTGCGGACGGCCTGAGGTATGAGACCGTTTCAATGCTGCTGTCTACCTCAAAGGCGGGCCGGACGGCAGGCTCCTCCAGGAGTATGTCGGGCTGCACCATTCCGCCAAGCGCTCTCCAGTAATAATGGACTCGCAGCATCAGGTTGGCGACAAAAGCAGGCACCTGAAACAAACCACGCTGCGGGGCACTGGGGGAGGTGATGAAGTAGCTGGCCGCTACAATCGCCACGGCTAAAGATGTATACAGATAAGCCTGATAGCCATCATCCTCACTGATGTCTTCACGCAAAAATGACGCGCCCGTCCAGTTGATTATCGTCTCCCTGATGAATGCGGCCAGCCTGGAGATAATATTTATATCAATAGGAAGATACCAAGATGCCAGAGAAAGGCAGTTCAGCACGGCACTGTCGATATGTTTTTTTTCGTTAACAGCAGTACACAGACTGTTGATGACCAGGATAATATTGGTTGGAACGTCAGGAAATATCTTTGTTAATAGCTGGGAAACCAGCTCGTTCTTTTTAACGTCACCCAGCATGATAATAAGTTGTTTGATGCAGCGGTAGCCATCTTCTGTCACCGGAACACGAGAGTCTGCGTAGTCTTCTGCGGATATATTTTTAGCAGGGGATTTACTTCCTTCATCAAACAATATGTGATCCACGTCTATCCGAACAAAGGAGGCTGATCCGATATCCTGTCCTTCAGTACCCGCCTCCCTTGGGGGATGACTTAATAATAGATTTAAAGACGTAGATTTTATGATATTGCTTAGCATTTATCGCTCCCTGATTAAGTGTAACCACGATCAAAAAAATCTGATTATCGGTAAGTTTTTACCGTTACATAAAATCATTCCCAACGAAAGACACCCTCTTCCATCCATTAGTGGGATTTATTATTTAATATAGTCCTACCTTACCCCTTACTCTTTATAGCAGCCAAAATCACATCACGAAAAAATGAACCTATCCCATTATAAAATGAAACAGGAATATAATAATCATTATCATTCGAGTCTATATATACAAAAACGAAAGTAAAAAAGTAATCGAGCCCTAAACTCATGCTAATTTAAAGTGATTTATTGATAAAACAGACATATACACTTTATCAGCAGAGGAGAAATGCAATAAGACCGTATAAATAGGATAAATCCAACATACTTATCGCGAGATAATCCGGATAGGAGGCTTATCAATCTGGCAGGTTCATAAAGTGATAACTTTACTTCGTCACCAAAGATAATGAGAGCAGAAATGGTTTCCGGCTCTCATGACTATCAGCGTCTCGCCGTAAATCAAAAATTAGATCTAATAGGATCGGTACAACTCAGGCTAAGACTGCCATGCTGGTATACACAGTTAAGGGGGCTGATGAAATGACAGATACAGTGCCTGCTGGCGCTAGTTTTCGTCTGAGACGTCATGGAAGGCTGGCTCAAAGCGGTAGCAGAGCATGCTGGGAAGGAATATGCGGTAATGGGAGAAGCGAAAATATTGCGATCTTGACTTCAGGCCGCTACAAAAAATAAACCCCATGTGAACCATGGGGTTTGTTAGCGGACTGAGCCGGTTCAGACGAACCGGCTTTTGTCAGGCTGCTTCTAACGATTACTCGTCGTCAGCTTCTGGCGCTTCATCATGAGCGTCCACTTCAGGGGCGATATCTTCATCCCCCTCGGCCAGACTCCCATCGATTGCATCAAGCTCTTCCTCGGCAACCGGTTCAGCCACGCGTTGTAGCCCCACCACGTTTTCATCTTCGGCAGTGCGGATAAGGATAACGCCCTGGGTATTACGCCCCACCACGCTGACCTCGGACACGCGGGTACGCACCAGGGTACCGGCATCGGTGATCATCATAATCTGATCGCCGTCGACTACCTGTACCGCACCGATCACCGGCCCGTTACGCTCGGTCACCTTGATCGAGATAACCCCCTGAGTCGCGCGCGACTTGGTCGGGTATTCGGCGTTAGCCGTACGTTTGCCGTAGCCGTTCTGGGTCACGGTCATGATAGCGCCATCATCTCGCGGCACGATCAGTGATACCACGCGGTCGCCTTCAGCCAGCTTGATGCCACGAACGCCGGAGGCGGTACGGCCCATCGCACGCACCGCGCTCTCCGCGAATCGCACCACTTTACCGGCGGCAGAGAACAGCATCGCCTCATCGCTACCGTCAGTCAGCGACACGCCGATCAGTTCATCGTCATCACGCAGGTTGACGGCAATGATACCGGCGCTGCGCGGGCGGCTGAACTCGGTCAGGGCGGTTTTCTTCACGGTTCCGCTGGCGGTAGCCATAAAGATATTCCAGCCTTCGGCATATTCACGTACCGGCAGAATAGCGGTAATACGTTCATTGGCTTCCAGCGGCAGTAAGTTGACGATGGGACGCCCACGCGCACCACGGCTGGCTTCCGGCAGCTGGTACACCTTCATCCAGTACAGACGACCGCGGCTTGAGAAGCACAGAATAGTGTCATGGGTGTTGGCCACCAGCAGGCGGTCAATAAAGTCTTCTTCCTTGATACGTGCCGCCGACTTCCCTTTGCCGCCGCGGCGCTGCGCTTCGTAATCAGACAACGGCTGATACTTAACGTAGCCCTGGTGCGACAGGGTGACCACCACATCTTCCTGGTTGATCAGATCTTCGATATTGATATCGGCACTGTTGGCGGTGATTTCGGTACGACGCTTGTCGCCGAACTGATCGCGGATCAGCTCCAGCTCTTCGCGGATCACTTCCATCAGACGCTCTGAACTGGCCAGAATGCGCAGCAGTTCCGCAATCTGCGCCAGCAGATCTTTATACTCATCGAGCAGCTTTTCATGCTCAAGCCCGGTCAGTTTCTGTAGACGTAAATCAAGGATCGCCTGCGCCTGCTGCTCGGTCAGATGGTACTGGCCGTCACGAATGCCGTACTGCTCTTCCAGCCACTCGGGGCGGGCGGCGTTATCACCGGCTCGCTCCAGCATCGCAGACACATTACCCAGCGCCCACGGGCGGGAAATCAGTCCCGCTTTCGCTTCTGCCGGCGTGGGGGCTGCGCGGATCAGCTCAATAATCGGGTCGATATTGGCCAGCGCTACGGCCAGCGCTTCGAGGATATGGGCACGGTCACGCGCCTTGCGCAGTTCGAAAATGGTACGGCGGGTGATCACTTCCCGGCGGTGACGCACAAAGGCTTCAAGAATGTCCTTCAGCGGCATGATTTTCGGCTGGCCCTGGTGCAGGGCCACCATGTTAATGCCGAAAGAGGTTTGCAGCTGGGTCAGCGAGTAAAGGTTGTTCAGCACAACCTCACCCACCGCATCGCGTTTCACCTCGATCACGATGCGCATACCGTCTTTATCAGACTCGTCACGCAGGGCGCTGATGCCTTCAAGACGTTTCTCTTTGACCAGCTCGGCAATTTTCTCAATCAGGCGTGCTTTGTTCACCTGATACGGGATTTCATGCACGATGATGGTTTCGCGGCCGGTTTTGGCGTCCACTTCAACCTCGCCACGGGCGCGGATGTAAATCTTGCCGCGTCCGGTACGATAAGCTTCCTCAATGCCGCGACGGCCGTTGATAATAGCCGCGGTCGGGAAATCCGGGCCTGGGATGTGTTCCATCAGGCCTTCGACGGTAATGTTCTCGTCGTCAATGTAGGCCAGACAGCCGTTGATCACTTCCGTGATATTGTGTGGAGGAATGTTGGTCGCCATACCCACGGCAATGCCCGAAGAACCGTTGATTAACAGGTTCGGGATACGGGTTGGCATCACTTCAGGGATCTGTTCAGTGCCATCGTAGTTGGGGACGAAATCAACGGTCTCTTTTTCCAGATCCGCCAGCAGCTCGTGCGCAATTTTAGACATGCGCACTTCGGTGTAACGCATCGCTGCCGCGGAGTCACCGTCGACGGATCCGAAGTTACCCTGCCCGTCGACCAGCATATAACGCAGTGAGAATGGCTGCGCCATACGAACGATGGTGTCATACACGGCGCTGTCGCCGTGGGGATGATATTTACCGATGACATCGCCGACGACACGGGCGGATTTTTTATAAGCTTTGTTCCAGTCGTTACCGAGCACGTTCATAGCGTAAAGCACACGGCGGTGAACCGGCTTTAAACCATCACGGACATCTGGCAGTGCACGGCCAACGATGACCGACATTGCATAATCCAGATAGGAGTTCTTTAACTCTTCTTCGATATTGACCGGTGTAATTTCGCGGGCGAGGTCGCTCATGGACGCGCATTCCTTACTATTTAATCCCGGATTCAAAGGTGCGAAAGTATATCACACTGCGTCCTGGTGGTGAATGGAAAGCGTTGCTGTCAGCGCTTAATCGCTTTCTGTCAGAGACATACGCCGAAGCGCTGCCCATCCTGGCGAGTAACCATGTATACTGCAGTAAACTTTGGCTGGAGTCCTGTCCCAATGAAAGCAGAACAAAACACAGACGCACATAACGTCGATCGCGGTGAAATCGCCAAATTTGAAGCGGTAGCTTCACGCTGGTGGGATCTGGAGGGTGAATTTAAGCCGCTGCACCGGATCAATCCGCTGCGCCTCGACTGGATTGCGCAACACGCCAACGGCCTGTTTGGTAAGAAGGTGCTGGATGTCGGCTGCGGCGGCGGCATTCTTTCCGAAAGCATGGCGCGCGAAGGCGCAAACGTCACCGGACTGGATATGGGTGCGGAGCCGCTCCAGGTTGCGCGTCTGCACGCGCTGGAAAGCGGCGTGAACATCGATTACGTCCAGCAAACGGTAGAAGAACACGCCGATCGATTTGCCGGGCAATATGACGTGGTCACCTGTATGGAAATGCTGGAGCACGTTCCCGATCCACGCTCCGTGGTTCATGCCTGTGCCAAGCTGGTCAAACCCGGCGGCGAGGTGTTTTTCTCCACTCTCAACCGTAACAGCAAATCCTGGCTGATGGCGATTGTGGGTGCTGAATACATACTGCGTATGGTGCCACGCGGTACGCATGACATTAAAAAGTTTATTCGTCCGGGCGAACTGCTCAACTGGGTGGATGAAACGCCGCTGCGCGAACGTCATATTATTGGACTGCACTATAATCCGCTGACCAACCGTTTCAAGCTGGCCCCCGGCGTTGACGTTAACTATATGGTGCACACTCACCGCAACATCACGGACTAGCTGGCCTTATTAGCACCACATTAACACCACGCGCCGTGCTGCTTCTTTGTACTGTAAGCCCCTCTTACCGTCGGGCTTACATGACACCGCCACGACGCCACCACTCGCCACGATCCTCCCCGACGGGTTTTTTTTATGCTTTTAGACGTGCGCTGGCGTTTTATTACGCGTATTTTTCCGGCCATAAAAAGTCCTTAATTACCAGGCTGAGCAAGAAACCTGCACCCGGTCAAATAACTAAAAAAAATCTTTACCCATTGACAATTCCCCAGGGCCTTGAGAATCGAGGACTTAGGAAATAAGCCAGCCAGGCACTCCCATTTTTCTGCGAAAATCAAGCCTTGTTAACCGCGCAGAAGTTACTAGAATACTCAGCATATTGTTGTTGAAACTTCTATCACCCCCTACATGTAGTGTTTATCCACAGAGTTACTCACAAAGAGCTACCTGTGTATAAGCGTGGGGATTATTTGTTAAGGACAGGTAAAACGCGACATGAATCAGAGTCTGCTTGTAACCAAACGCGATGGTCGCACCGAGCGTATCGATCTCGATAAAATCCACCGTGTTCTCGACTGGGCTGCCGAAGGTCTGCAAAATGTCTCCGTCTCCCAGGTTGAACTGCGTTCCCATATTCAGTTCTACGAAGGTATCCGCACTTCTGATATCCATGAAACCATTATCAAGTCAGCCGCTGACCTGATCTCACGCGATGCACCTGATTATCAATACATGGCAGCGCGCCTGGCCATTTTCCATCTGCGTAAAAAAGCCTACGGCCAGTTTGAGCCACCAAAGCTGATTGACCAGGTGACGCGTATGGTCGAGATGGGGAAATACGATCCGCATCTGCTGACGGACTACAGCGCCGAAGAATTTGAACAGATGGACGGCTTTATTGACCACTGGCGCGATATGAACTTCTCCTATGCCGCCGTGAAGCAGCTGGAAGGCAAGTACCTGGTGCAAAACCGCGTCAGCGGAGAAATTTACGAAAGCGCCCAGTTCCTGTATATCCTGGTGGCCGCCTGCCTGTTCTCTGGCTATCCGCGCACCACCCGTCTGGACTACGTCAAGCGCTTCTATGACGCGATTTCAACCTTCAAAATCTCGCTGCCAACGCCAATTATGTCCGGCGTGCGTACCCCTACCCGTCAGTTCAGCTCTTGCGTACTGATTGAATGCGGTGACAGTCTGGACTCGATCAACGCCACTTCCAGCGCCATTGTGAAGTACGTTTCCCAGCGTGCCGGCATCGGCATTAATGCTGGCCGTATTCGTGCCCTGGGCAGCCCGATCCGCGGCGGTGAGGCCTTCCACACCGGCTGTATTCCGTTCTACAAACATTTCCAGACGGCGGTGAAATCCTGTTCTCAGGGCGGCGTGCGCGGTGGCGCGGCGACGCTGTTCTACCCAATGTGGCATATGGAAGTAGAAAGCCTGCTGGTTCTTAAAAACAACCGTGGCGTCGAAGGTAACCGCGTACGCCATATGGATTACGGTGTACAGATCAACAAGCTGATGTATCAGCGCCTGCTCAAGGGCGAAGACATCACCCTGTTCAGCCCGTCAGACGTGCCGGGCCTGTATGATGCTTTCTTCGCCAATCAGGATGAATTTGAACGCCTGTATACGAAATATGAGAAAGACGACAGCATTCGTAAACAGCGCGTCAAGGCCGTCGATCTGTTCTCACTGATGATGCAGGAACGTGCCTCGACCGGCCGTATCTATATTCAAAACGTTGACCACTGCAATACCCATAGCCCGTTTGACCCGGCTATCGCCCCGGTTCGCCAGTCTAACCTGTGCCTGGAAATTGCGTTGCCTACCAAGCCGATGCAGGACGTTAATGACGAAAGCGGCGAAATTGCGCTTTGTACCCTGTCGGCGTTTAACCTGGGTGCTATCGAAAGCCTGGACGATTTGCAGGAGCTGGCAACGTTGGCCGTTCGTGCACTCGATGCGCTGCTCGACTACCAGGATTACCCTATCCCCGCGGCGAAACGCGGCGCGATGGGCCGTCGTACCTTGGGTATCGGCGTGATCAACTTCGCCTACTATCTGGCGAAGCATGGCGTGCGTTACTCAGACGGCAGTGCCAACAATCTGACGCATCAGACTTTTGAAGCCATTCAGTACTGGCTGCTGAAAGCATCCAACGAACTGGCGATCGAGCAGGGTGCCTGCCCGTGGTTTGCAGAAACCACCTACGCCCAGGGCATCATGCCGATTGATACCTACAAAAAAGATCTGGATGCCATCTGTAATACCCCGCTACAGCTCGACTGGGAAGGTCTGCGTGAGTCGGTGAAAACCCACGGCCTGCGTAACTCGACCCTGTCGGCGTTGATGCCTTCAGAAACCTCTTCACAGATTTCTAACGCCACCAACGGCATAGAACCGCCACGCGGTCATATCAGCATTAAAGCCTCGAAAGACGGCATTCTGCGTCAGGTGGTGCCGGAATATGAGCGCCTGAAAGATCAATATGAACTGCTGTGGGATATGCCAAATAATGACGGCTACCTGCAGCTGGTTGGCATCATGCAGAAGTTTGTCGACCAGGCCATTTCGTCGAACACCAACTACGATCCGACCCGCTTCGCTAACGGTCGCGTCCCGATGAAACAGCTGCTGAAAGATTTGCTGACCGCCTATAAATTTGGCGTCAAAACGCTCTACTACCAGAACACCCGTGACGGAGCAGAAGATTCACAGGACGACCTCGCGCCTTCCATCCAGGATGACGGCTGTGAAAGCGGCGCCTGCAAAATCTAACCTTTATCCCTGGGGCAGATACGTCTGCCCCCAGTTTTTGGAATGAAACATGGCTTACACAACGTTTTCGCAGAACAAAAACGACCAGCTGCTGGAGCCGATGTTTTTCGGTCAGCCGGTTAACGTCGCGCGTTTCGATCAGCAAAAATATGACATCTTCGAAAAACTGATCGAAAAACAGCTCTCCTTCTTCTGGCGTCCGGAAGAAGTTGACGTATCCCGCGATCGCATTGACTACCAGGCGCTGCCGGATCACGAAAAACACATTTTTATCAGCAATCTGAAATATCAGACGCTGCTGGATTCCATTCAGGGGCGCAGCCCGAACGTGGCGCTGTTGCCGCTGATCTCCATTCCTGAGCTGGAAACATGGATTGAAACCTGGGCGTTTTCAGAAACGATCCACTCACGCTCCTACACCCATATCATCCGCAATATCGTTAACGACCCGGCGCTGGTGTTTGACGATATCGTGACCAACGAACAGATCCTGTCGCGTGCCAAAGATATTTCCGGCTACTACGACGATCTGATTGAGATGACCAGCTACTGGCATCTGCTGGGTGAAGGAACGCATCAGGTCAACGGAAAAACCATTACCGTTAACCTGCGCGCGCTGAAAAAACAGCTGTATATTTGCCTGATGAGCGTCAATGCGCTGGAAGCCATCCGTTTCTATGTCAGCTTCGCCTGCTCCTTTGCCTTTGCCGAGCGCGAGCTGATGGAAGGCAATGCCAAAATCATCAAGCTGATTGCGCGCGACGAGGCGCTGCATCTGACCGGTACGCAGCATATGCTCAACCTGCTGCGCAGCGGCGTTGATGACCCGGAAATGGCCGAGATTGCCAAAGAGTGTCGTCAGGAGTGTTACGACCTGTTTGTGCTGGCAGCCGAGCAGGAAAAAGAGTGGGCAGAGTATCTGTTCAGCGGCGGTTCGATGATTGGCCTGAATAAAGACATTCTGTGTCAGTACATCGAATACATTACCAATATCCGCATGAACGCCGTGGGCCTGGATCTGCCGTTCAAAACGCGCTCGAACCCAATACCGTGGATCAACTCCTGGCTGGTTTCAGATAACGTGCAGGTTGCCCCACAGGAAGTGGAAGTCAGTTCCTACCTGGTTGGGCAGATTGACTCCGAAGTGAACGCTGACGACCTCAGCGATTTCCAGCTGTAACAATGGCACGGTCGACCATTACGCTGCGTGCTTCCGGTACGCAGCTGGAATGCCATGATGAGCACCCTTCCCTGCTTGCCGCACTGGAGTCGCACAGCGTATGTGTTGAATACCAGTGCCGGGAAGGCTACTGCGGCTCCTGCCGCACTCGTCTGCTGAAGGGTGAAGTCAGCTACAGCGCTAAACCGCTGGCCTTTGTACAGCCGGGTGAAATTTTGCCCTGCTGCTGCTCGGCCAGCGGCGATATTGAGATCGAGCTGTAAGTGATGGCCTCCGTATCAGGGAAGCCGATAAAACTTCAATGGGTTTATCAATCGGATTAGGCAGGAGTTGAGTATGACTTGTCAGCTACAACATCATTATTCCCCTGATTTTAGCCGCCTCCCAGAGGATCAAAGTAAATTTAATGGTCGGCATAAGTGCGCTGGTTGTGCTTATGAAAAGGGTTACGAACAAGGGCGTTCTAAGACTCAGTTCCTGAATATTGATTACACTACATTACCGGATAGCCAGGCAGGTACTGTAAGACACAGAAGCGTTCAGGCTGCCTTTGCTAAGGGTTATTTTGACGGTGTCATCGCCTCTTATTAACAGAGCTGAAATTTTCAGTCAGAGTAATACTCTGTGATGTCGGACAGATGCGCCTGACTAAAATAGTCCACACATCATGCATATCGACTTTCACAGCAGGAAGCCAAACGCCATTAAGCTGGCGCAAGCTTCCCGTAAATATATATTACAAGGTTTCCACCACCTCAACCCAGCCGTGCCCGCTGGTCACCGTCTGCCCATTCAGCCAGCGGCGCAGCATATTCATTGCCAGCATTGCCACCATATCCTGACGTGCTTTCAGCCCATGGCGATTGACGCTAAATTTCACCTTTTGCGCAAAAGTCCCTTCCGGCGTATGCAGCGCCAGGCCTAAACGCTCATCTTCCATTGACCCAACCACCAGCGCCAGCTGGGCACGATGCTTGCTGGCAAGCTGCTGGCTGCGTGCTGCCAGCAGGCCGAGCGTTTCGGCCTGTGCTGGCAGAACATTGCCCGCTCCCAGCCTGGCTCCGGCGGCATTGAGCTGCCACTGAAGCAGTCCGGCGCTGAACTGCTCGCTGATCGACAGCAACAGCTTGTGTTCTTTCAGGCGCCGCGCCAGCTGTTCAGGCAGGGTTTCCAATCCTTCAAAAATAACGCTGTCGCCGGCGATTTCCCGCACCTGCTGCCAGAACCGTTCCATTTCCGCACGCTTTTGCGCCGGGCCGTTCAGCTTCAGTTCGATGATGGGCATGGAAGCGCGATAGCCCATCACCACGCCCTCCGGCAGCGGTAACGCTTCAATGGCTGAAGCCAGGTCACTCTCGCCACGACCGAAAGTGGTCATGCGCAGACACAGCGGGGGTTGTGGCAGCGGGAAACGGGCTTTCAGACGTGGCAGGATTTGATCCGTCACCATCACCTTGTATTCGGACGGTACGCCTGGAGTAAAGAATATCCAGCAACGATTTAGCTCCATGGCGAAGCCGCAGGCGGTGCCAACCGGGTTATCAATCATTTCTGCACCCTGCGGAATTTCAGCCTGCTTGCGGTTGCTGGCCGCCATGACTTTGCCACGGCTGGCAAAAAACGCCTCCATCTTGCTCAGCCACTCCGGTTGCATTTCCAGCGGCACGCCGGCCGCCGTAGCCGCCGCCAGCGCGCTCAGATCGTCACTGGTTGGCCCCAGACCACCATTAACGATCAGCACATCAGCCATCTGGCTGCGCTCTGTCAGTACCGCAACCAGCTCTTCCAGGCTGTCACCCACCGTCTGGCGACGCGTCATTGCCAGACCCTGCTCGAAAAGCAGCGCGGCCAGCCAGGCCGCATTGGTATCGACGATCTGGCCATGCAGCACTTCATCGCCGGTTGCGAGCATTTCCACTCTTATCATTTTTATCTCCGGGTATAGGCAAGTCTTCACACTGTATGAAGCACCTATCAGAAACACAACGTCATTTTAACAATTTGTGGTGATTTCTGTCGGGGATCTGCACAGTTAAAGTGAGTTGTTGTTGTCTTGCCAGTCAAAAACGCCGCTATCATCAGTACCGTGTTTCACGGCCGCTGCCGGTATAAAAATGCTGTAAAAATCACGCTACCTGTCTATAAATCACAGAAATAATATTGTATCTATGAATGTTCTTACAGCATTTCACGGCCCTGTTCTGCACGCGAATATCTAAAGTGTTGTTGTTTTCGGCTGAAATATCGCGTACTTACAGCTGGCCGTTGAGAGACAAATGTCGTCATACCTAACCGTAAATAAGATTGATAAATGAAAACTTCGGAAAAAAAGCCCCTACCCACAGCCGTGCTGGCGGCGGCAGGTATCGTATTTGGTGATATTGGGACCAGCCCGCTTTACACGCTGAAAGAATGTCTGTCCATCCTGCCGGCGGGCGGCATTAATGAAGTGGCGATCAAAGGATTTCTTTCCCTGATCTTCTGGGGACTGACGCTTATCGTAACGATAAAATACGTCTGTTTTGTGATGCGTGCCGACCATGATGGCGAAGGCGGCATTCTCACGCTGATGTCTCTTGCCAGGCAGAAAGTGGGCCCTAAGGCAGCACGCGTTATCGTGCTGGCCGGACTGACGGGCGGCGCCTTCTTTTATGGTGACGGCATTATCACCCCGGCTATCTCCGTGCTTTCCGCCGTTGAAGGGATAGAGGTCGTTGCTCCATCGCTGGATAGGTATATCGTTCCGCTGTCCGTTATCATCCTGGCGCTGCTGTTTATTATTCAGAAGCACGGTACGGAGAAGGTCAGCCGGGTCTTCGGGCCGGTCATGGTGGTCTGGTTTATCACGCTGGCGGCGATGGGCATCCGGGGCATACTGATCAATCCCGCGATATTAGAGGCGCTCAATCCTGCCTTTGCACTGCAATTTCTGTTGGGCAACAAAGCACTCTCTGTCGCCGCGCTGGGCATGGTGGTGCTGGCCGTCACCGGTGCCGAAGCGCTGTACGCTGATATGGGGCACCTCGGCAAGCGTCCAATCAGGCTGGCCTGGCTGTTACTGGCAATGCCAGCGCTGGTATTGAACTACTTTGGCCAGGGCGCTCTGGTTATGGCCGACCCTGCGACCGCTAAAAACCCCTTCTACCTGCTGGCCCCTCATTGGGCACAAATCCCGTTAATCGTCCTGTCGACGCTGGCCACCGTGATTGCTGCCCAGTCGATCATTACCGGAATTTACACCCTGACCCAGCAGGCAATACGCCAGGGCTTCCTGCCCCCGGTACGCATTGTGTTTACCTCGGCCACCGAGTCCGGCCAAATCTATATTCCGGTGGTTAACTGGCTGCTGTTCGCGGCGGTGACCGCGGTCATTCTGGCTTTTAAACACTCATCTGCCTTATCTTCGGCTTACGGTATCGTGGTCACGGGTACCATGGTGCTGACGTCCTGCCTGGCCGGCGTGGTGGCGGTGAAAAACTGGAAATGGCCTGTTATCGCATCCGTTCCCTTTATCTTTGGCATGCTGGCGATTGATATTCCGCTGTTCGGCGCTAACGTGCACAAGCTGCTGTCCGGCGGATGGGTTCCCGTTCTGATGGCGCTGATGATGCTGGTGTTGATGTCTATCTGGAGCGCCGAACGCGCAAAACTGATCCGCCGCCTGGGCAATAATGCTGAAGGTCTTCTGGCGATGATCGGCTCGTTAGAGAAATTACCGCCGAAACGCGTTGCGGGCACGGCCATCTTCCTGACGAGGAAAGAGCACGAAATTCCACAGGCGCTGCTGCACAACCTGAAACACAACCGGGTACTGCATGAGCGTGTTGTGCTGCTGCATATCAGAACCTGCGACACGCCCAGGGTACATAATCAGCAACGCCTGGTTATCCGCCAGCTCTCTCCCTCTTTCTGGCAAATCATCGCCTCCTACGGCTGGCAGGAAGTGCCTTCCATGCAGGATATTCTCCACCTCTGTGGGCTGGAAGGGTTCGGATGCACGATTAATGAAGCCTCATTCTTTACATCGCACGACACGCTGGTGATGAAAAAAAGAACGGGGCTGGCCCGCCTAAGCGGCGGTATCTTTCACTTTCTCCAGCGCAATGCCCTGCGCGCCCACGCCCAGTTTATGATCCCACCGAACAGGGTGATTGAGCTGGGGGGACAAAAAGAGTTCTGATTGCTGCCCGACGTGCAAAAAAAAACCGGCCACCTGGGTGGCCGGTTTTATCCGCAACGGGATTGACTGTCGTGAAATAAACTATCGACGCGTCAACAGCAGGCCGACGACCAGACCCAATGTGGCACCCACGCCTACACCATGCCAGGGTTTGTCATGAATGTAATCATTCGCGCAGCATGCAACCTCTTTGGCGCGTGCATAGTAAGAATCTGAAGCGCTGCCGAGGCGGGATTTGACTTCATTCAGTGACTTTTCCGCTTTCGCTTTCAGCTCAACGTACTTCTCATCGGCCGAGTCGCCGGACGATTTCAGCACCGACTCCAGCGTTTCTGCCAGCAGAGCAAGATCGTCATCAAGGCGGGTGTCTTGTGATTCAGTTTTCGTAGCCATTTGGTTCCTCCGTGGGCGAATAAAGGTTTGTCGACTAACTATAGACAGTATTTGTCATTTTGCCTGATAAAGACCAGCAATTGGCTGTAAACCCCGACAAAACTCACTCTCCGACCGCCCGAAAACGCCCAGAAAAACGCGCCTGTAAATGGATTTCCACTCGAAATTTATGCGCTGATTAGAATAATCTGATAAATTTTGCCTGAACTGAATTATCCATCAGGCCTGGTGTCGTAACTCCCTGTAACCGGGCCAAATCCGGTTGAGCGAATGTGAATATGCCCGTCAGATTTCAGGATGCAGGATCACGGTGAGTTAACCGCTGCGGGTGAGTTGCAATAGCCCCATCCAGCTGAAAAATGAAAGGCGTAGCGACCACTACAAACTCCGTTCTACCAGAGGAAATGATTTCCGGCATGAATCGAAGAATGTTTATGAAAGCGTCAATGGCATTCGCGACCTTAAGTGGGATGTCCGGCCTCTCCACGTTATTCTCCCAGGCTGCCTGGGCTGAAGACGGGATTGCCGACGGCAGCGCAAAGCGATTTGATTTTGACGTGCTTAAAAAAATGGCCGCCGGTATGGCGGGTAAAGCCTGGGGCGGCGTGCCCGCTCCTTTACCAGAAACCCTGGCTAAGTTGACCCCACAGGCCTACAACGAAATCCAGTACGATGCTAACCACTCGCTGTGGAATGGCATCGACAATCGCCAGCTTGATGTTCAGTTCTTCCACGTTGGCATGGGCTTCAAACGCCGCATCCGCATGTTCTCCGTTGATGGCGAAAGCCGCGAGGCGCGCGAGATCCATTTTCGCCCGCAGCTATTCAACTATAACGATGCCCATGTGGATACCAAACAGCTGGAAGGCAAGACCGATCTCGGCTTTGCCGGGTTCCGCGCCTTTAAGAAACCGGAACTGGCCAAGCGTGATATTGTCTCTTTCCTCGGAGCCAGTTACTTCCGTGCGGTAGATGACACCTTCCAGTACGGCCTGTCTGCCCGTGGGGTGTCCATCGATACCTTCAGTAACGGTAAGGAAGAGTTCCCGGACTTCACCGCTTTCTGGTTTGAAACGCCAAAAGCGGATGAATCGACCTTTGTCGTCTACACCCTGCTGGACGGCCCAAGCTGTACCGGCGCATTCAAATTCATCATTCACTGCGAAGACAAACGCGTGGTGATGGAGGTGGAAAATCATCTCTATGCGCGTAAGGATATCCAGCAGCTGGGTATTGCGCCAATGACCACCATGTTCAGCTGCGGCACGGTTGAACGCCGCATGTGCGATACCCTCCATCCGCAGATCCACGACTCGGATCGCCTGGCGATGTGGACCGGTAGCGGCGAGTGGATCTGCCGCCCGCTCAATAATCCGCAGCGCCTGACCTACAACGCCTACCAGGACGAGAACCCACGCGGGTTTGGCATGCTCCAGCTCAATCATGACTTTGACAGCTATCAGGATGTTATCGGCTGGTACAACAAACGCCCGAGCCTGTGGGTCGAGCCGGTTGGCAAATGGGGCAAAGGCGCAATTAACCTGATGGAAATCCCAACCACGGGTGAAACCCTGGACAATATCGTCTGCTGCTGGCAGCCTGCTGAGGCGATTAAAGCCGGTAGCGAGCACAGTTTCTCCTACAAGCTCTACTGGAGCGGCCTGCCGCCGGTGCGTAGCGGCCTGTCGCGCGTTAACGCCACCCGCAGCGGTATGGGTGGTTTCCCTGAAGGCTGGGCGCCGGGAGAAAACTACCCCGCCGTCTGGGCGCGCCGTTTCGCGGTAGATTTCGTCGGGGGGGATTTGAAAGCCGCCGCGTCGAAAGGTATCGAGCCGGTGATTAACGTCTCATCCGGTAGCGTTAAGCAGGTGGAGATCCTCTACGTGGAACCCATCGACGGCTACCGTATCCTGTTTGACTGGTATCCTGACAGCGATGCAGTACATCCGGTGGATATGCGCCTGTTCCTGCGCACTAAGGATGAAACGCTGAGTGAAACCTGGCTATATCAATATTTCCCGCCGCCGCCTGATAAGCGCAAATATGTTGATGACCGGGTGATGACCGCCGGCTAAATCAACCTTCACCGGCAGGAACCGCATGGCTCCTGCCGGTGGCATTTTACCCCGCAGAAAGAGAAAAAGCCGTGTTGCGCTGCCAACATCGCCCCCCTTCCCAGCGACAGCACGATCCACGGTTGGTGCCAGGGGATTTCATCTTGGCCTTAGAGTAATGAGCGGCGCGGGCGCACGCCTTTTCTGTTCAGATGAAGCTCCATCAGGCTATGGCGTCGCTGCGCCAGCGCATTATTCATACGCTTATGCCAGCTGCGACAGGGGGCCGGTTGCAGCACCTTTTGCAGCAGGCAGACGTAGTCCATCAGCAGGCCTGGCGTCCACGTCATGCCCTCAGCGCGACTGCGTACCAGCCACAATAACCAAAAGTTAGGGTTAATAAGCAGCCCGAATACCCCCACGCCGTGCGCGCTCAGAGCGCCCTCTATCGCCACATCCAGCACCTGGATCACCGTGGTTGAACAGTTACGTGACGTGAGGTTATAGCGGGTGTCCGAGGAGTAAGTCTGCCAGTAATTACGCAACGCTTCTGCATTGTAGTGATGCAGCGCGAGCCGTCTGTCAGGAGCACACCATTCATCGATTTCCTGCTTCAGGGAATCCAAAAAACGGCCCGCAACGTCGTACTCTTCACCCGCGCGCACCATTAAGCGAAACTGACTAAAGTCGCGATCGATATCCTCCAGCGGATAGTGGCTGATATAGAGCCGATCGGGAAGCTCCAGCGCGGTATGACCGGTGGATATATTGCGTTCAACGTCGATGGCAGCCAGATAACGGTCGACGACAATGCGGCGCTCTTTTACCGTGGCCGAGCCCACCGGCGTCCAGACCAGGACCTGCATCGCCACTTCTGGCTCTGCATGGGGAAACGGCGGATGCACGTAGGCGGTGCCATGAGGGCGACGCAGCCCGCGCGAGGTAAAGAGCGGTAGCGTGGTTACCGACGTGTTCGCAGGCAGCCGCCAGACCTGTAGGGCAAATTTGAACAGCGACAGGCCGGAATTCATCATCATTGCGGCAAAACAGCCGGCGATAACGATATGGTGATGATACGGCCAGTTGCAGAAGATCAGCAGACTCAGCAGCAGCTGTAGCAATCCAAAGGTAACCTTTTTGCCATAAAGGCGGCAGCGTATCAGGCAGGTCGAGATAATGCGGAACAGGCCATCCAGCAGGAGGGCGGCGGCAAAAATTAGCGACAGCAGATTATTATCGCCGCTATAGCCAAATACCAATAGCGCAATGGCGATAAAAAAGCCGCTGCGGGCAAGGTTCATCCGGCTCAATGGCCGTGGTGCTATTAAGGCGGTGAGCAGCTCCACCACGCCCTCTATCAGCAGCACGCATGTCAGAATATACAGCGGTAAGGTCAGCGTTCCGTCCGATGCAATATCCATAAGCATCGCGGCACCCGCGCTTGTCCAGGCCAGGCTTAATACCACTAACAGCACCCAGCGCGATTTCAGCTCCTGGGCACCAACTAACAACAACAACAATCTCAGCAAGGGGATCCTCCAGCATCGCAGAGCATTAAAATCATTAAGACGACGTCTCATACCTGAAGACTCGCGCCATAAGATTTTGTTCCAGCATGCGGCTGGCTTAACGATGTCGTTTATTAACCGTTATAAATTTCCCCCAAAATACGCCACAAAACTTAACGTATGCTTAAACGCGGCGAATTATTCGACAATACGCTGTCGATAGACGCGAAAAAAATCGGGCTCCTGAGAGCCCGATTCATGACGAGATGGTTACCGCGTTAATCTTAATGCAGCGGCTGTGCCAGATTAACCAGCGATATCAGCGGCTGTGGGTATATCCCCAGCACCAGCACCAGAATCGCTGAAATCAACACCACTACGCCACCGGCGGTGAACGCCCAGTTGGCCGGGGAATCGCGCTGCATCAGCTCCGGAGGCGACAGATACAGGCTGACGGTCATACGCAGATAGTAGTACAGGCCGATGGCGCTGCCCAATACCACCGCCCCGGTCAGCCACCACAGGTGCGCGTTGACGCCGACCGCAATCACGTAGAACTTACCGATAAAGCCCAGCGTCATCGGGATGCCCGCCAGTGACAGCATCATGACCGTCATCACCGCGGCAAGGATCGGGCGATGCCAGAACAGGCCGCGATAGGAGTAGAGCGATTCCGCATCAGGTCCACGGTACGGGCTGGACATCAGGCTGACCACGCCAAAAGCACCGAGGCTGCTGAACAGGTAACCCGCCAGATAGACACCCACGGTTTCCACTGACAGCTGCTGGGATTGCACCGCAATCAGCGCTACCAGCAGATAGCCGAGATGGGCAATGGACGAATAGCCGAGCAGACGCTTGATATTGCTCTGCGAGATCGCCATCAGGTTACCGAATAGCATCGATGCCACGGCGATGATACCCAGTACGGTACGCACGCCCTCACTGTTAGCCATTGGGGCGTACATAAACAGGCGCATCAGCACGCCAAAGATAGCGATTTTGCTGGCGGTGGCGAGGAACGTCGAGACCGGCGCGGGCGCGCCCTGGTAAACATCCGGCGTCCACAGGTGGAACGGCACCAGCGACAGCTTGAAGCCAAAGCCAACGATCATCAGACCCAGACCCGCCAACAGCAGCGGCTGGTGGATCACATCGTCGTTCAGGCTGCGACCGAGCGCCATAAAGCCCAGGTTGCCGGAGTCGGCATACACCAGCGCCATACCGAACAGCAGGAATGAAGAGGCGGCGGCGGACAGGATGGTGTACTTGATCGCCGCTTCCAGCGAACGCTTTTGCTGGAAGGCGTAGCCCACCAGACCAAACAGCGGCAGCGAAATCAGCTCAATACCGATAAACAGCGACGCCAGATGGCTGGCACTGGCCAGCACCACGCCGCCAAGAGCGGCAATCAGCACCAGCAGGTAGAACTCTTCGCGGTTGTCCGGGTAAGTTGCCAGCCACGGATAGGCAAAGGTACAGGTCGCAAGGCTGGCAAGGATAACCAGTCCGGTATAGAACATCGAGTACGCATCAATTCGCAGCAGCGGGGTGACGTCCATTGGCCCTGCCTGGCCGACAAAGTACAGTGAAAACAGCGCCAGGTTGAGGCCGACGACGGCCAGCGTGGCGTTGACGAAGTGGTTGCGTCGCCACGCAATGGACAGCATCACAACTACCACCGTCAATCCGACGATCAGCAGCGGCAGAAGCGCGATCAATTGTTGAGGAGTTATTGTCATGGCGAATTACGGCCTTGTAGTTGAAATTGAAGCAGTAAACCACTGCTGAATATTGCTCATCGCAGCGTGGGAAGTATCCAGAATCGGCTGCGGATAAACCCCCAGCAGCACCAGCAGTACCACCAGCACCATGATCATCAGGAACTCACGTGCTGACATGCCGCGCAGCGGCGTCTCCGATTTTGCCGGGCCGTAGTAGGCCCGCTGCATCATCACCAGCGAGTAAACCGAAGCAAACACCAGACCAAAGGTGGCAATGATGATGATCAACGGTACGCTGTGGAAACTGCCGGTCAGGATCATAAACTCACCGACAAAGTTACCGGTGCCCGGCATCCCAAGATTCGCCACCGCGAAGAACAGCGACAGGCCAGGCAGCCATTTGATGCGTGACCACAGGCCACCCATTCGGCGCATATCGCGGGTGTGCAGGCGTTCATACAGCTGGCCACAGAGGATGAACAGCGCCGCCGCCGAAAGGCCGTGTGCGATCATCTGGATCACCGCACCCTGGTACGCCAGCTGGCTGCCGGTGTAGATAGCAATCAGCACAAAGCCCATATGGGAAATTGAGGTATAGGCAATCAGACGCTTGATATCGTACTGCGAGAACGCCATCCACGCGCCGTAGAAGATCCCGATAATCCCCAGCCACATGGCAATCGGGGCAAACTCGGCGGAGGCGTTGGGGAACAGCGGCAGCGCGAAACGCAGCAGGCCATAGGCCGCAGTTTTCAGCAGAATACCGGCGAGATCGACCGAACCGGCGGTCGGTGCCTGGCTGTGCGCGTCCGGCAGCCAGCCGTGCAGCGGCACCACCGGCATTTTCACCGCGAAGGCGATAAAGAAGCCCAGCATCAGCAGGTATTCAACGCCGTGCGACATCGGGGTTTTCAGCAGGTCTTCATAGTTGAACGTCCACACGCCGGTGGCGTTATAGTGCACGAAGACCAGCGCCAGAATGGCGATCAGCATCACCAGACCGCTGGCCTGGGTGTAGATAAAGAACTTGGTCGCGGCGGTAATGCGCGTCTTCCCGTCGGAGGCTTTATGGCCCCACAGCGCGATCAGGAAGTACATCGGCACCAGCATCATCTCCCAGAAGAAGAAGAACAGGAACAGGTCGATGGCAAAGAACACGCCGATGACGCCGCCGAGGATCCACAGCAGGTTAAGATGGAAAAAGCCCTGCCACTTCTCGATTTCGTTCCACGAACAGAGGATTGCCATCACGCCCAGCAGGCCGGTAAGCACCACCATCAGTAACGACAGGCCGTCCAGCGCCAGATGGAAAGCAATGCCGAAACGCGGGATCCACGGCACGGAGAACTGAGCCTGCCACTGCGGGCCGCCTTCAGCCTGTGACAGCGAATAGCCGCCCTGTAGCCACAGCTGCAACGAAAGCGCCAGCGTCAGTCCCATTGCGATCAGGGCAATCCAGCGCGGCAGCTTCGCGCCGAAACGCTCCGACTGCCAGCACAGCAGGCCGCCGACGAAGGGTAGTATGATAAGCCAAGGTAGTAACATGGCGGTTTGTTCCCTATTGTGTCCTTTGTTTGGGCTATCTTGCTCGGTATTTTGCTTCCCGGCAGTGCTCGCAATGCTCACATACTTAAGTATGCTCCGCTTGCTGCGCGCTGGCGGTAAACAAACTCCCTTCGCCGATAACGCCCATCATTCAGGAGAAATTTTCGATTTTTTTCTTTCCGGGGCGGCGGCAATATGCCACCCCACTCACTCACCTTTACATCACCATCAGCAGCGCCAGCACCACCACGGCGCCGATGCTCATTGAGGCGAGATACCAGCGCAGATAGCCGTTTTCGCTGAACGCCAGCCCTTTGTTACCCGCGCGTGCTAACAGAGCCGGGATATTCATCAGGGAATTCAACGGATCGCGCGACAGCAGTCGGGCCACAAAGAGGTAAGGCTTGACGAAAATTTTGT
This sequence comes from Erwinia tasmaniensis Et1/99, assembly GCF_000026185.1. NCBI lineage: Bacteria > Pseudomonadati > Pseudomonadota > Gammaproteobacteria > Enterobacterales > Erwiniaceae > Erwinia > Erwinia tasmaniensis. The sequence goes on along the minus strand of NC_010694.1, from coordinate 1,352,391 downwards.
CGTACAGCCAGTCGAAGCCCCATGCGGCAAACCACCAGGTGGAGAAGAAACGCCCCGGCGCGCTGTTGGCAATAGCGGTAACCAGCGTGCGTTTGCCCAGCCACAGCGCGGCGGCCAGCAGAATGCCGACAATCGCCACCACGCCAGAGGCAATCTCCAGCGTCAGCACGCTGCCGTGCGCCAGTTCGCTGGTCTCCGGCAGTACGCCACGCAGCGGTGGCACGATCATGGCACCGATAAAGGTCGAGAGAATTAACAGCACCAGCAGCGGCAGATGATGGGTAATGCCCTTCCCTGCATGCGCATGGATTTGTTCTTTGCCATGGAAAGCAATAAAGATCATGCGGAAGGTATACAGGGAGGTCATAAACGCCCCTGCCAGCCCGGCCATCATCAGATTCAGATGGCCGTTGGCCAGCGCTCCGGCAAGGATCTCATCCTTACTGAAGAAGCCTGCGGTGATCAGCGGCAGCGCCGACAGCGCCGCGCCGCCGACCAGGAAGCAGACATACACCAGCGGGATACTCTTACGCAGACCGCCCATTTTGAAGATGTTCTGCTCGTGGTGGCAGGCGAGGATCACCGAACCGGAGGAGAGGAACAGCAGCGCCTTGAAGAAGGCATGGGTCATCAGGTGGAAGATCGCCGCATCCCACGCCTGCACGCCAAGCGCCAGGAACATATAGCCTATCTGGCTCATGGTGGAGTAAGCCAGCACGCGCTTGATATCGGTTTGCACCAGCGCGGCAAAGCCGGCCAGCACCAGCGTCACCGCGCCGACAATCCCCACCAGATGCAGCACTTCCGGCGTCATCAGGAACAGGCCGTGGGTGCGGGCAATCAGATAAACACCGGCGGTCACCATGGTTGCGGCGTGGATCAATGCGGACACCGGTGTGGGGCCCGCCATCGCATCGGCCAGCCAGGTCTGCAACGGCAGCTGGGCAGATTTACCGACCGCACCGCCCAACAGCATCAGGGTAGCCCACTGCAACATATGATTATCGGCGGCAAAGTGTGCCGGAGCCAGCGCCATCATTTCGCGGAAGTTCAGCGTCCCCAGCTCGTTGTAGAGAATAAACAACGCCAGTGCGAGAAACACGTCACCCACGCGGGTGATGATAAAGGCCTTCATCGCCGCCGCGCCGTTGGCCGGGTGGGTATAGTAGAAGCCGATCAGCAGATAAGAGCAGAGGCCCACGCCTTCCCAGCCGAGGTACATCAGCATCAGGTTATCGGCCAGCACCAGAACCACCATGCTGGCAATAAACAGGTTGGTATAGGCGAAGAAGCGTGAATAGCCCTCCTCGCCGCGCATATACCAGGAGGCGAACATATGGATCAGGAAGCCTACGCCGGTTACCACCGACAGCATGGTCAGCGACAGGCCGTCCAGCGTCAGATTGACGTCGATCCTGAAGTTGCCTACGTGCATCCAGGTCCACAGCGCCTGGTTAAACACCTGCTGCCCGTTGTGGAAGAAGTCGAGGCCGACATACGCGGTAACCAGCGCCGCCAGCCCCACGGAACCCATACCGACGGCGGCAGACAGATTTTCTGACCAGCGACCGCGCGAAAATGCTAGCAGTAAAAAGCCGATCAGCGGAAACAGAATGGTTAAATAGAGAAGGTTCATCCGCGCATCTCGCTCACTTTATCAATGTTGAGGTTCTGACTACGGCGATGCAGCTGCAACAGCAGCGCCAGGCCAATACTGGCCTCTGCCGCGGCGAGGCTGATAGCAAGGATAAACATCACCTGACCGTCGGCCTGCCCCCAGTAGCTGCCCGCCACCACGAACGCCAGCGCGGCGGCGTTAATCATGATTTCCAGACCAATCAACATAAACAGCAGATTGCGGCGAATAGTCACGCCTGTCAGTCCAAGAACAAACAGGATGGCCGCCAGAATAAGTCCATGCTGCAAAGGGATCATGCCCGCTCCTCCTTACTTTTCGCCGCGTCCGCTGGACGATTAGCCAGCACTTCACCCGCGCGCTGTTCGCGTCCGACGTGGAACGCCACCACCAGCCCCGCCAGCAGCAGCATGGAGGCCAGCTCAACCGCCAGGACATAAGGGCCAAACAGACTGATACCGACCTGTTTGCCGTCAATCATGGTGCCGTCAATGCCCTGATCGTTGACCGACAGAATGGCGTAGACGAGGGTGACCAGCAGCAGCAGTGACAGCAGCCCAGGGCCGATCCACATGCCCGGTTTCAGCCAGTCTTTCTCCTGCTGCACTTCGGCACCGCCGAGGTTCAGCATCATCACTACGAAGACGAACAGCACCATGATGGCACCGGCATAGACGATGATTTCCAGCGCACCGGCAAAGTAAGCGCCGAGCGAGAAGAACACGCCGGACACCGCCAGCAACGAGATAATCAGGTACAGCAACGCGTGCACCGGGTTGGTATGAGTGATAACGCGCAATGTCGCCAGCACCGCGACCAGTCCGCAAAGATAAAACGCAAATTCCATGCCTGGCTCCTTAAGGTAACAAGCCCTTGACGTCGATGGGTTTGGCTTCGTTTTCAGCGTCGCCTTTGTCTTTGCCGTCGATCGCCATACCCGCCATCCGATAAAAATTGTATTCCGGGTACTTGCCCGGGCCGGAAATCAGCAGGTTTTCTTTTTCATACACCAGATCCTGACGCTTAAACTCACCCAGCTCAAAGTCCGGGGTAAGCTGAATCGCAGTGGTCGGGCAAGCCTCTTCACACAGACCACAGAAAATGCAGCGCGAGAAGTTAATGCGGAAGAACTCCGGATACCAGCGCCCGTCGGCGGTCTCGGCCTTCTGCAAGGAGATGCAGCCAACCGGGCAGGCCACGGCGCACAGGTTACAGGCCACGCAGCGCTCCTGGCCGTCCGGGTCACGCGTCAGCACAATGCGCCCACGGTAACGCGGCGGCAGATAAACCGGCTCTTCCGGGTACATCAGGGTTTCGCGTTTGGCGAAGGCGTTCATACCTATCAGCCAGATACTGCGTACCGTGGTACCGAATCCAACGACAATGTCTTTTAATGTCATGTTCTTAACCCCTTACTGCGCCGTGTACAGAATCACTGCGGCGGTCGCCAGCAGGTTCAGCAGCGTCAACGGCAGACAAACTTTCCAGCCGAACGACATCACCTGGTCATAGCGCGGGCGTGGTAACGCGGCACGGATCAGAATAAACATCATCATAAAGAAGGCTGTTTTCAGCGCGAACCAGATAACCGGCGGCAGCCACGGCCCCTGCCAGCCGCCGAAGAACAGCGTGACGATCAGCGCAGAAACCGTAACGATGCCAACGTATTCACCGACAAAGAACAGGCCAAACTTCATCCCGGCGTACTCAATGTGGTAACCATCGGCCAGCTCCTGCTCGGCTTCCGGCTGATCAAACGGGTGGCGGTGACATACGGCCACCCCGGCAATGCAGAAGGTGAGGAAGCCTAAGAACTGCGGGATCACGTTCCACAGATGCGCCTGGCTGTTAACAATATCGACCATATTGAACGAGCCGGCCTGTGCCACCACGCCCATCAGCGACAGGCCGAGGAACACTTCGTAGCTCAGGGTCTGCGCCGAGGCGCGCATCGCGCCCAGCAGCGAGTACTTGTTGTTGCTCGACCAGCCTGCGAACAGCACCGCGTACACCGCCAGCCCCGCCATCATCAGGAAGAACAGCAGGCCGATATTCAGGTCAGCGCCCATCCAGGTGGAGGTGACCGGCACGATAGCCATCGCCAGCAGCAGCGAGGTAAAGGCGATCATCGGTGCCAGGGTAAAGATAACGCGGTCGGTAAACGGCGGGATCCAGTCCTCTTTAAAGAACATTTTGATCATGTCGGCGACCAGCTGTAGTGAGCCGCCCCAGCCCACGCGGTTCGGCCCGTAGCGGTTCTGGAACAGGCCGAGCAGACGACGCTCGCCGAAGCTCATAAACGCGCCGCAGCCGACGACGACGAACAGGATCACTAAGGCTTTAACCACGGCGATAATGACGTCGATAACTTCCGGTGTCAGCCAGCTCATTGCGCAGCCTCCTGCAGATTGTCAACATTTGCCCCGGACAGGAACGGTGGGACACCCGGCAGACCGAGCGGTAAGCCCACCTGCCCTGCCTGCAGCGCGCTCGAGAAGCGCACCGGCAGACGCAGATTTTCGCCCCGGCAGCTGAACGCCAGGGTCGCGCCCGCGTTAACGCCGAGCTTTGCCGCATCTTCCGGGTTCACCATCACGTAAGCCTCCGGCATACGCTGCTGGATAACCGGAGCGCGCTGGGTCATTTCTTCACTGCCAAACAGGTGGAAATACGGCGCCACGCGCCAGCTGTTACCCGCTCCCGCAAATGCAGCGGGAATATGTTCAAACCAGCCCAGCTGCGGCATGCCTGCTTCGATCAGGCGTACACCGGGATCGCCGTTGCGCAGCTGGCCGCCCACTTCGGCCTGGAACTTGTTCCATGCCTGCGGTGAGTTCCAGCCTGGCGCCCAGGCAAACGGGATCTGAGAACGCGCGGCATCCGGCTGGTTGTTCCCTTCCATTGAGAAGGCAAACATGCTGTCTTTGTCCTGCGGCTGGCGCGGCTCGTGCACGCTGATATTGGCGCGCATCGCCGTGCGCCCGCTGGAGCGGTGCGGGGAGCGTGACAGCTTCTGACCACGAATGCGGAAGCTGGCATCCGGCGCGGCCTGTTTGATCCCCGCCAGCTGTGGCAGGGCCACGATGCAGGCATCAATCACATGGTCGAGCTGGCTCCAGTCCACTTCGCGGCTGTTAATGGTGCTCTGCAAGGAGTGCAGCCAGCGCCAGCTTTCCAGCATCTGGACTTTTTCGTCGTAGTAGGCCGGATCGTAAACCTGGAAGAAGCGCTGGGCGCGACCTTCCTGGCTGACCACCGTACCGTCGCTTTCGGCAAAGCTGGCGCTGGAGAGGATCAGGCCGGCTTTTTCCGTGGTCGCGGTACGCTGATGGTCGAGCACAATCACGTTTTGCGTGTTGCTCAGCGCGGCATCGACGGTGGCTTTTGGCAGATGACGATAGAGATCGTTTTCCAGGATTATCGCTGCATCGGCCGCACCGCTGGTCAGTTCGGCCAGCGCCGTATCCAGAGAATGCCCACCGATCAGCCCCAGGCCGATGCTGTTGGTGGCGGCGGCCAGCAGGGTGATCCCCACATCGGCTCCGCGTCCCTTCAGCGCCTTAGCCACGTTAGCCGCCGCCTGGATCATCGCCTCGCTGCCGGCATGGGTGCCGGAAATAATCAGCGGTTTTCTCGCCCCGGCCAGCGCCTGCACGATGACGTCAATTTTACCCGCCAGCGCTTTATCAAGGTCACTGACCGCCGGTGCGCTGGCGTCCAGCTGATGGGCGATGGCAAAACCAAGACGCGCCTGGTCTTCCACCGGCGCGCGGTAGCTCCAGGCGGCGATATCATCGAGCCGGGTTTCATCAACGTTGGTGACAAACAGCGGATACTTGGCGTTCTGGCCAATATTGAGGATCGCCGCGATCTGCCAGTCGGCCACCTTCTGTGCCGCCGCCATCTCACGCGCCTTGCCTTTTACCGCCTGACGCACCGAGAGCGCCACGCGAGCGCCGGTCTGGGTCAGATCTTCACCCAGCACCAGCACCGCATCATAGCTTTCGATTTCGCGCAGCGCCGGCGTATGAATACCGCCGTCACGCAGCACCTGAAGCATCAGCTCCAGCCGTGCCTGCTCGCCTGCCGCGATACCGGTGGAGAAGTTTTCCGCGCCCACCAGCTCACGCAGGGCAAAGTTGCTCTCCACGCTGGCGCGCGGTGAGCCGATGCCGATCACCTTCTTCGCCTGGCGCAGCACGTCCGCCGCACCCTGCATCGCCTGGTCGGCGTTCAGCGCGATCCAGTCGTCACCGCGGCGCTGCATCGGCTGACGTGGACGATCTTTGAGATTCACGTAGCCATAGCCAAAGCGGCCACGGTCACAGAGGAAGTAGTGGTTAACCGTACCGTTATAGCGGTTTTCTATGCGGCGCAGTTCGCCATAGCGCTCGCCCGGGCTGGTATTACAGCCGATGCTGCACTGCTGGCAGATGCTGGGGGCAAACTGCATATCCCACTTACGGTTATAGCGTTCGGAGTGGGTTTTATCGGTGAATACGCCGGTCGGGCAGATTTCTACCAAGTTGCCCGAGAACTCGCTTTCCAACACGCCATCTTCGGTACGGCCAAAATAGACGTTATCATGAGCACCGTAGACGCCGAGATCGGTGCCATCGGCATAATCTTTGTAGTAACGCACGCAGCGGTAACAGGCGATACAGCGGTTCATCTCATGCGATATGAACGGCCCCAGATCCTGATTGCGGTGGGTACGCTTGGTGAAACGGTAACGGCGGAAGCTGTGCCCGGTCATCACCGTCATATCCTGCAGATGACAGTTGCCGCCCTCTTCGCACACCGGGCAGTCGTGCGGATGGTTGGTCATCAGCCACTCCACCACGCTTTCGCGGAACTCTTTCGCTTCACCGTCATCGATTGAAATAAAGGTGCCGTCAGATGCCGGGGTCATGCAGGACATGACCAGGCGGCCACGGGTATCTTCGGCATTTTGAAATTGCTTTACCGCACACTGGCGGCAGGCACCGACGCTACCGAGCGCCGGATGCCAGCAGAAATAAGGAATATCGAGGCCGAGGGAGAGACAGGCCTGTAACAGGTTGTCTGCGCCGTCAACATCATATTCTTTACCGTCTACATGGATTGTAGCCATAGTGAACATGCTTCCATAAGGCTCGTGCTGGCACGAGCGTTAAACTTTGCTTACCAGCGTGCCTTTAACAGGTTGGGCTGGATGCCGCTAATCGCGTGTGCGTTGCTGTATACCTGGGGTGCCATACCCGCTTCAAACTCTTCGCGGAAGTATTTAATGGCGCTTTGCAGTGGCTCTACTGCTCCAGGCGCATGCGCGCAGAAGGTCTTGCCCGGCCCAAGCTGGCGACAAAGTTGCAGCAGGGTTTCGATATCCCCCGGCTGCCCCTCTTTGCGTTCCAGCGCGCGCAGAATTTTCACGCTCCACGGCAGGCCGTCGCGGCATGGCGTACACCAGCCGCAGGATTCACGGGAAAAGAACTCTTCCAGGTTGCGCACCAGCGACACCATATTGATTTCGTGGTCTACCGCCATCGCCAGCGCCGTGCCCAGACGGCTACCGGCTTTACCGATGCTGGCAAACTCCATCGGCAGGTCAAGGTGCTGCTCGGTGAGGAAGTCAGTCCCCGCCCCGCCCGGCTGCCACGCCTTGAACTTCAGCCCGTCACGCATGCCGCCGGCATACTCTTCGAGGATTTCGCGTGCGGTGGTGCCAAACGGCAGCTCCCAAACGCCCGGGTTTTTTACCCGGCCGGAGAAGCCCATCATCTTGGTGCCGGCGTCATCGCTGTTGGAAATGCCCTTGTACCAGTCAACGCCGTTGGCGAGGATAGCGGGCACGTTGGACAGAGTTTCAACATTGTTGACGCAGGTCGGCTTGCCCCAGACGCCGGCGGAAGCCGGGAATGGCGGTTTGGAGCGCGGGTTGGCGCGACGCCCTTCCAGCGAGTTAATCAGCGCGGTTTCTTCACCGCAGATATAGCGGCCCGCGCCGGTGTGCACTATCAGCTCGAAATCAAAGCCGGTGCCGAGAATATTTTTACCCAGCAAACCCGCTTCGGTGGCTTCGGCAATTGCCCGGCGCAGATTAACGGCGGCCTCAATATATTCACCGCGCAGGAAGATATAGCCACGGTAGGCCTTCAGGGCGAAGGCGCTGATCAGCATGCCTTCTACCAGCTGGTGCGGCATCTGCTCCATCAGCAGGCGGTCTTTGTAAGTGCCCGGCTCCATCTCATCGGCGTTACACAGCAGGTAACGGATGTTCATTGACTCGTCTTTCGGCATCAGGCTCCACTTCAGGCCGGTGGAGAAACCGGCACCGCCGCGCCCCTTCAGGCCAGAGTCTTTTACCAGGCTAACGATCTCATCAGGCGCCAGGGTTTTCAGCGCTTTCTCCGCCCCGGCATAGCCGTTCTTACTGCGGTATTCTTCAAGAAATACCGGTTGTTTATCTTCGCGCATGCGCCAGGTGAGCGGATGCATTTCGGCAGTACGCACAATCTGTCTCATTGATACTGCTCCAGTAAGTTGGCGATATTTTCCGGCGTCAGGTGGACATGGGTATCTTCATCCACCATCATCGTCGGCCCCTTGTCGCAGTTACCGAGGCAGCAGGTTGGCAGCAGCGTAAAGCGTCCATCCGCCGTGGTCTGTCCCGGCTTGATGTTGAGATTCGCTTCCAGCGCGGCCTGAATCCCCTGATAGCCGGTGATATGGCACACCACGCTATCGCAGTAGCGGATCACATGGCGACCTACCGGCGTGCGGAAGATCTGGCTATAGAATGTTGCCACCCCTTCCACATCGCTGGCTGGAATAGCAAGCACCTCGGCGATTGCATCAATCGCGCCGTCCGGCACCCAGCCACGCTGCTTCTGTACGATTTTCAGCGCTTCAATCGAGGCGGCGCGCGCGTCTTCATAGTGGTGCTTTTCATGCTCGATGGCGTCACGTTCTGCCGCACTCAGCACAAAAGCACCGGATTCATCGATCGTTTCGATCGCAATTCTTTGATCGTGCATAATTAGCGGTCCACGTCTGACATAACAAAATCGATACTACCGAGGTACACGATCAGGTCGGATACCAGGCTGCCGTTGATCACCGAAGGGATCTGCTGTAGGTGCGGGAAGCTCGGCGTACGTACGCGCGTGCGGTAGCTCATGGTGCTGCCGTCACTGGTCAGGTAGTAGCTGTTGATCCCTTTGGTCGCCTCAATCATCTGGAAGGATTCATTGGCCGGCATGACCGGGCCCCAAGAAACCTGAAGGAAGTGGGTGATCAGGGTTTCGATATGCTGCAGCGTGCGCTCTTTAGGCGGCGGCGTGGTCAGCGGATGATCGGCTTTGAACGGGCCTGCCGGCATATTGTTCAGGCACTGTTCCAGGATGCGCATACTCTGACGCATCTCTTCCATCTTCAGCATCACGCGGCTATAGGCACAGCTCACGCCGTCTCCGATGGGGATTTCAAAATCGAAGTTTTCATAACCAGAGTAAGGACGCCATTTACGCACGTCAAAATCGAGGCCGGTGGCGCGCAGCCCGGCACCGGTGGTACCCCATGCCAGCGCTTCTTCCATATTGTAGGCAGAAACCCCTTTGGCACGGCCGATCAGCACCGAGTTTTTCAACGCGGTCTGCTCATAGGCTTTCAGGCGTTTTGGCATCCAGTCAAGGAACTCGCGCAGCAGGCGCTCCCAGCCTTTCGGCAGGTCGTGCGCCACGCCGCCGATGCGGAACCAGGCTGGGTGCATACGGAAACCGGTGATGGCTTCCACCACATCGTAAATTTTCTGGCGGTCGGTAAAAGCAAAGAATACCGGTGACATGGCACCGACATCCTGAATAAACGTCGAGATGTACAGCAGGTGGCTGTTGATACGGAACAGCTCTGATAGCATCACGCGGATCACTTCCACGCGCTCCGGCACTTTAATTCCGGCCAGTTTTTCTACCGCCAGCACGTACGGCATTTCGTTAACGCAGCCGCCGAGGTATTCGATACGGTCGGTGTAGGGGATATAGCTGTGCCAGGACTGGCGCTCTCCCATCTTTTCGGCACCACGGTGGTGGTAACCGATATCCGGCACGCAGTCGACGATCTCTTCGCCGTCCAGCTGCAGGATAATGCGGAAGGCCCCGTGCGCGGACGGATGGTTCGGGCCGAGGTTGAGGAACATAAAGTCCTCATTGGCGGTAGAGCGCTTCATGCCCCAGTCTTCCGGCTTGAAGGTCAGGGATTCCATTTCCAGATCTTCTTTCTGCTTCGTCAGCTCGAAAGGATCGAATTCGGTGGCGCGCGCCGGGTAGTCCTTGCGTAACGGGTGCCCCTCCCAGGTCTGCGGCATCATGATGCGCGTCAGGTGCGGGTGGCCGACAACATCAATACCAAACATCTCCCAGGTTTCGCGCTCGTACCAGTTGGCGTTGGGGAAAATTTTCGTCAGGGTCGGGACATGCAAATCGTTTTCTGACAACGCCACCTTGAGCATGATATCGCGGTTGCGCTCAATGGAGATGAAGTGGTAGAAAACGGAAAAATCCGCAGCCGGTAATCCGGCACGGTGGGTACGCAGGCGCTCGTCCATGCCATGCAGGTCATACAGCATCACATAGGGTTTTGGCAGCTTGCGCAGGAACTCGACTATCTCAAGCAGCTGCTCACGTTTTACCCAGACTACCGGCACGCCGGTACGGGTTGCTTGCACGGTAAAGGCATCAGGCCCAAAACGATTACGCAGCTCGCCGATCACAGGATCATCCTGGTGATCACGGGTTTGCCATGAAGGCTGAGCGAGCTCTTGCGCGGTTAAATCTGTCATAAGTTGTTCACCATTCTGGCCTGACTGACAGGCGCTCAGTGTTGGCGTCAAGGGGGTCAGCGCATCTTACGTTGTGTTTTTATTACGCTTTTTCTGACCGCACCCATAAACTGCTGGGTTAAATTTCGTCTGGGGTACGCAGATTGGTGACGGCAATACGCTCTGCGTTTTTCCTGTCGCGCTCGGACTGCATATTGGCGCGATAGACACCCTGATCGTTGACCACCCACGATAATGGACGCCGCTCTTTACCGATTGACTCTTGTAGCAGCAACAGAGCCTGCATATAGGCTTCAGGACGCGGTGGGCAGCCAGGGATATAGACGTCAACAGGCAGGAATTTATCAACGCCCTGCACCACTGAGTAGATGTCGTACATGCCGCCGGAGTTGGCGCAGGCGCCCATCGAAATGACCCATTTCGGCTCCAGCATCTGGTCGTACAGGCGCTGCACGACCGGGGCCATTTTGGTGAAACAGGTTCCGGCTACCACCATAAAGTCAGCCTGACGCGGCGAAGCTCGAATCACTTCCGAACCGAATCGCGCCACGTCGTGCACCGCCGTAAACGAGGTAGTCATTTCGACATAGCAGCAGGAAAGACCGAAGTTAAACGGCCAGAGAGAGTTCTTACGCCCCCAGTTCACCATATCGTGCAGGGCGTGTTCTAACTTGCCCATATAGACATTTTGATAAACGTGCTTTTCCAGGGGGTCGGTGACGATCTCCTGCTTTTGCAGGGGATAACGGTCATTCTCACCGTTCGGGTCTATGCGGGTGAGCGTATAGTCCATGTGTTTTTGCCTCGCTGTTACGGCTTCTGACGGTTGGCGTGCGAGATGGTGGTTGGTTTGACGTCGAACTGACGACGGGCAGGAGCCCAATCCAGCGCGCCAATGCGAACCAGATAAAACAGACCAGCAAGCAGGACCAAAATGAAAATAGCGGCTTCGACAAAGCCAACCCAGCCGCTTTCCCGGATGGCGGTCGACCAGGCATAGAGATAGAGCGCTTCAACGTCGAAGATGACGAAGAACATGGCGACCAGATAGAACTTGGCGGACAGACGCAGTTTCGCAGTGCCAACGGAAGCAATACCGGATTCAAAAGGTGTATTTGTATGCCTTCCGCGTGCTTTTCCGCCTAAAAACCATGCTCCCGCCAACATCAGGCAGCAGAGACCTATTGAGACGATCAGGAAAACAGCAAATGCCCAGTGATGGGCGACGACTTCTGTGGTTGTTGACATACTCTGACTTACTCACCAAAAGTGGCGTTACGCGTCCTGCTCTAATAAACGGCAGCTCACACACCACGTCGATTCAAGGGAACAATGTAAAAACCATACAATTTGCACTGGTTTCAGCAATAAGCCAGTGGTTTTATGTGGTTTTTACTCCTTTACCTCACCTTTTGTCAACTTTGACAAAACAATAAGCACATTATTTTACATTAAGAACATTAAATTAACACATGATGCGCATTTAGCGAGCTAAATCGAGTCAGTCACATCATGCATTGACGAGCGTAGCGAGCAAAACCCTGCGGAGTGTCGGTATTTATCCCAGCCTATTTTGGCAGGAATCATCTTTTTTTCCTTCCCCTTTGAGGGGGTATTTTTTTGATCCAGCACACAGTTTAAGGTTTTGTGATAAAAAAATAGGCAGTTTTTGACAGGCATAAAACCTTTTGGCTGAAAGGCAAATACGGCAGGTTATAAGAATTTTTTTTCAGTTCGGGGTAAAGCACGGCAGGCCAGAAGAAAAATTAAGGACCACGAAGGGAGAAAAAAGCCAGACGATTCACCAATAAAAAAAAGCCCTTCCGTCAAAATCATGAACAAAGGGCTTTTTTAAGATAAAAAAAAGGAAAATTAACTTTTAATCAGAAGGATAATCAATAAGTTTAAAAAATTAACCTTCTTCGTCCTCTAATGTCGAAGCATCCTGAAGACCCGCGCTCAGGTGATACGGATCGTTACCGGACGCCATCGCATTGAAAATCGTCAGCGCCAACTCGTTAGTGCTATCCGGATTACGACACAACAGGTATTCGGTATCTGGCAACATTGGCAGCCCTTCGGCAGCTCCCATCACCCGCAGCTCAGGACTCATCATCTCTACCGGACGAGCGGTCACCCCCAGACCAGCCTTAACCGCAGCACGCACCGCAGCAAGCGTGGATGCGACATATGAAATGCGCCACGGGATCCCGGCCTGATTAAGATGGTCTATTGCCAGATCGCGATAGGGGCTTGGCTCATCCAACAGGACTAAGGGGATCGCTTCTCCACTCTGGAACATATAATCTGCCGCGCAGTACCACAGAGTGGGTGACGTGCGCAGCACCTGCCAGGTGAAATTCATCGGGCTGGAGGTGGTGACCACCAGATCGACCTCGCCCTGATTGAGCATTTCCATCATGAACGGGTTACGTTTAACGCGAACATCAATGGCAAGCTTAGGATAAAGCGAGGTCACCCGGTTCAGCATAAAGGGTAAGATGGTGTCTGAAGTATCATCGGAGGCGCCAATGGACAGAACCCCCTGAATATTACTGTACATCAGTGAGGTACAGGCTTCATCATTGAAGCGAAGGATCTTTCTGGCGTAGCCAAGCAGCTGGATACCGTGTTCAGTCAACAACTTATTACGCCCATGTCTGGCGAACAGCTCTTTGCCTACCAACTGTTCAAGGCGTTGCATTTGCTGACTGACTGCCGACTGCGTTCTGCACACCGCTGCCGCGGCAGCGGCAAATGTGTTCAGATCGGCAACGGCAACAAACGTTCTTAGCAGGTCAAGGTCAAGATTGAGTATCGGACGATTTGTACTAGTCATGTTATATCTTCACTTTTATAAGTTTTTACAAACAACTACCCTGGTGTTATTACCCTGTTTATCAATGAGGTAAACTTGTAACAATTGCATAATGGTTAAAGTGTTTAGCAATCAAAAAAAAACCGTTGCATGGCCTGACTCGCAGACAAATAAGTCTTCTTTACTCTGGTCAATTCTACTCGGCTCACGCCGGACAGATTGCCGCGGAAAGATTCTTTCATCTGATACATCACGCATGCATGCCGCACAAACCCATAAGTTGCAGGAAGCCGCGTCGTTATAGTTAATTAACACTGGCAAAGCTCAAGGGAAGATGAGTTGCCGTGCAGTTAGTCTAAAACAACCATTGAAAATTAAATTGCCAACACGCTGGGTTGCAGCGCAAATGTTAAGAATTACTTATCAATACATGGAATAAAAAACTTCTTTTTATTCCTTCAGAGTCTTGTGCATCAGATGCCAAGTACTTTGAACATTATCCTGACATACTGCCGTTCACTTTTTAAGCCTAAACCTGATTATTCTTTTCACTAAAGTAAGATTTTAGCGGCTATCGCGTGCTATGCGGTCCTTAGCATCTCAAAAACCAACTGTAAGTCACATTTCATCGCAATTATCAGCAGTAGCCGTCAGGCGATGATCGGGCTTCCCCCATGTCACCCTTATGCCCACAAGGCTCGTAAAATGCACTAATTATTAAGCTATTCTTGACAGTTTCAATTTTCATTAATACATAGATAATTAATCATTTCCGCAGTCCGCTCGACTTGTCCGCCTTCATCGCTGGCACGATGTACGACAATACCCCTGAACGGTTAAAAATATTTCATCAACCAGAACTTACAGCATAATGATATGAAATGTTCACACTCAAATTCTCCCGTTACCGGCAGAAGAAAAAAATCTCTTTAAACTCCCTAAAGCCATCGGCTGCCCTTCAAAACCAGTAAGGAGAGGAGTACATTGTGCCATGTTAAGTTTTCCACGGCAGGAACGCGGTTCCGCCAGTCAAGGCGACAGAAATGACCCCAATTGATAAATCCGACAAACTGGACAATGTGTGTTACGACATTCGCGGTCCGGTGTTAAAAGAAGCTAAACGCCTCGAAGAAGAAGGCAACAAGGTACTCAAGCTGAATATCGGTAATCCAGCCCCGTTTGGATTTGAAGCACCTGATGAAATTTTGGTTGATGTGATCCGTAATCTGCCGAGTGCGCAGGGATACTGCGATTCAAAAGGGCTGTATTCAGCACGTAAAGCGATCATGCAGCACTATCAGGCCAGGGGCATGCGCGATGTCACAGTGGAAGATATCTATATCGGTAACGGAGTATCTGAGCTGATCGTGCAATCCATGCAGGCATTGCTCAACAGCGGCGATGAAATGCTGGTACCGGCCCCAGATTACCCGCTGTGGACAGCGGCCGTTTCGCTATCCGGTGGCAACGCGGTGCACTATCTGTGCGATGAGTCCGCCGGCTGGTTCCCTGACCTGGACGATATACGCAGCAAAATCACCCCGCGTACGCGTGGGATAGTAATTATCAACCCGAACAACCCAACCGGCGCCGTCTACAGCAAAGCGCTCTTGTTGGAAGTTGTTGAACTGGCGCGCCAGCATAATCTGATCATTTTCGCTGATGAGATCTACGACAAGATCCTGTACGACGCCGCTCAACACCACTCGATCGCCGCACTGGCACCAGATCTGCTCACCATCACCTTCAACGGTTTGTCGAAAACCTATCGCGTGGCGGGTTTCCGTCAGGGCTGGATGGTGCTGAACGGTCCCAAGAAGCACGCTAAAGGCTATATTGAAGGACTGGAGATGCTGGCCTCAATGCGTTTGTGCGCTAACGTACCGGCACAGCATGCCATCCAGACGGCGCTGGGCGGTTATCAGAGCATCAGTGAATTTATCCAGCCCGGTGGCAGACTGTTTGAACAGCGTAACCGCGCATGGGAGTTGATTAACGAAATCCCGGGCGTCAGCTGCGTGAAGCCGGATGGCGCACTGTATATGTTCCCTAAAATCGACAGTAAAAAATTCAACATCCATGACGATCAGAAAATGGTGTTGGATTTCCTGCTGCAGGAAAAAGTCTTGCTGGTTCAGGGCAGCGCGTTTAACTGGCCGTGGCCGGATCATGTGCGTATCGTTACCCTGCCCCGCGTTGATGAACTGGAAATGGCCATCGCCAAATTTGGCCGGTTCCTCGGCGGTTATCGTCAGCTATAGGCCTTTTCTTCAGGGTGCGGTTCATGCCGCCCCTCGTTTTATGCTGTAAGGGAAAATCCACCATGATCCACAGCCACTTCTTTGCTCATCTCTCCCGTCTGAAACTGATAAACCGCTGGCCGCTGATGCGTAATGTGCGCACGGAAAACGTTTCCGAACACAGTCTGCAGGTCGCTATGGTTGCCCATGCGCTGGCGCTGATTAAAAATGCCCGTTTCGCCGGCAACCTCAATCCAGAACGCATTGCGCTGATGGCGGTTTACCATGATGCCAGCGAGGTGCTTACCGGCGATCTGCCCACTCCGGTAAAGTATTACAATGCGCAGATTGCCCATGAGTACAAGAAAATTGAAAAGATTGCGCAGCACAAGCTGATAGAGATGCTGCCCGAAGAGCTCCGCTCCGCCTACGCGCCCCTGATTGATGAACATCAGCACAGCGAAGCGGAGACGGCCATTGTCAAACAGGCCGATGCACTTTGTGCCTATCTGAAATGTCTGGAGGAGCTGTCTGCCGGTAATAATGAGTTTCTGACGGCAAAAGCGCGCCTGGAGAAAACCCTGGCACAACGCCGCAGTCAGGAGATGGATTATTTTATGGAGGTGTTCGTTCCCAGCTTCAGCCTGTCGCTGGATGAAATCAGTCAGGAGTCGCTGTGATCCGCCAGTCAGGGCGAAGGTCCGGTGAAAGTTTAGGGGTGAGATTGCCAGACTGGGTGTAATAATGGAGAGCGGCGCAGGCTAGATAAAAAGATATTTCATTCTGGCCTTTTCATCATCAGTGGGTTCCACCACTTCCTCCAGCTGAACATCCCTGCCGTTAATCGCTTTACATCTGAAAACGGTACCATCTTCAATCAATATTTCTGCCTCAATCAGCTTACCCGTATAGAGCATCACCGGGTGTGCCGCCTTTTCGACGAGAATTTTATAATGCACGCCGCTCGACGTGGCAGCAAAATTCCTGGCAACCCGCTGCTCGGTAGAGGCAGAGATAAACTTTTTACTTGAAATAATATCACCGGGCCTGAGTTCCATGAACGCCTTCATCCCTTGGGCATTGAGTACGCATCCTCGATAAACCACGCCACGGACAACCGGCAGTTTCTTCAACATTTTTCTGATATTCGTAACATGGCGAAACACCGTTTCTCTTATACGGGGGCTGATATATTCCTTCGGCATATCCCTTAACAGAAATCCATTAATGGTTAGATAGCTGGCCCCCCCATATGTGCGAATACTTTGATATTCATCTGATGTTATCCCTCCGACACGGTCGTCGAAATCCTGTAGTAAATGATAAACTTCTGCCGATGACCTGGAAAATTTGAAAACCTCCATCGTATTTTCAATTTTGCTGGTCAGGAACCCATTACCCTTTTCTAAGCTAAAGTACCCACTACCAATATAAAATTCTTTTTTTCTATTGAGAAAACCCCTCTTTTTCTCACCAAAAAGTCGAACTTCAGCGTTTGAGCCACGGCTCTCAATGATTTTGGCTTTGAGAAGAATATTATTGTGCCTGATATATCTCTTCCCCCTGGAAGAGACCAGCATAGCAGGATACTTTTCATCAGGACTCAGTTCGCCCACGCTTGCCGGATTGAAGCTGGCATCATGGTTATCTTTAAATATTTTACTGATATCCGCCGATAATGACATGCAGGGTAAAGCAGGTGCTCTTTTTAAACGGCAGGATGTGTAGGCTACATCAGCGCTTTTCATCCTGTTAGCCAGGTGATACTTCCCGTGGTAGAAAAATACTTCTTTATCAGGTTGGGCATCAAGCACCAGAAATCGTTGCACAGACCCTTTACGCACGCGGTAGAATTTTTCATTTATTTTCACCGCGCGCAAAGCATGATTTTTATTAGGGGTTGGACACCGATAAATCCCGTTTCCATTTGGCTTTAAGCGAAAAAACATTTTAGCATCAAGATGTGGCACCGAGTTCAATACGGCTGTTAACTCAAGATCGACGATATCCCGGCTGGAAATAATGCTTTTCAATGGTTTTTCCGGCAGCCCCGTATCAGGGCTTTGCACGGCATTTTTTTCTTCGAAAGATACCCATTGCTTATCTTTATTTGAATAGGTTACCCTGATTTTCATATCATCTTTGATAGCAACATACCCTTCGTCATGATGAGTTAAGCGATATTGATCACTATTCAAAGAGATATGCAGGTGGTTATTTTTTAGCGTAGTCCCCTCTGGCAGAGCAGCTTTATTGCCAATAATCCGATGATTCTCATCTTTAGGGGAAAAGTCAGCAATCAGCTTTGCCATCATCAGAACCTGATTATTCAAGTCGATAATATCCTGCTGATTGAGGGGCCGTTCGTCCAGACCATCAGCCAGCATCTTGAATAACTTTCCTCCTATTCTTTGTATCATGATTAGCGGGGTCATCTCCGGTATAAAAGAAAGCAATGCGCTGACTGTCTGATCGACTTTTTCTGTTATCGCTGAGATTTTCTCAATATCTGAATCTCCCGGGCAACGCCCCAGCTTATTGTAGTAGTCAATAACCAGCGATTCCTGCGCTAACATTTCAACAGGATTTGATAACGTATTGCCTATTTGTCTTAAGACCGATGGAAGGTTCAGAAATTGTCTTTTCTCCAGACACGAAAAGTCGAGTTTCACGCGCTTCACGTCATCAGCCTGGAATTTTTCAGTGGTTGTGACCACGCCGGGTGCCCACATCGCGGCCGCCACGGGTAACATCTCCGAGGGTAGAGCTGCATTGATAGAACGCGCTGTATTAGCGTGAAGATTTATATGCTGGTTAGCCACAGAGATCTCTGTTTCAGCTGAACCCATTAGCCCTCGCCCGTAGCAGAATGCTCCTACACCTGCCGTGACCAGCACCGCTCCACAGACCGCTCCTGTTTTTCCTCTCAGCGTAAAAACAGGGGCGGAAAGCGCATCCGGCTGCCGCCGTATAGGGCTGTACTCTTCAGCCATCCGCTGCAACCCGCCCCCTTTTACGTGTATCTCGTTAAGCTCATCCTCATCTGTGGCAGTTGTATTTGATTTGCTGCCGTCTCGCCAGCCGCCTGGGCCGCTGGAAACATACGGCCAAAAATGCCTGAAAGGAGAATCGGGGGGAACCGTCATTTCAACCGCAGAACGGGAGGCAGAACGGATACTCGATGCCACGCCTCGCCGGTAATATTCGGGATGATTATCATTTTCATGGGAAACCATAAGTGGGGATAGGGGGGGAGAAGATGGGGTTTCAGACGTAATAAATGGCATTATTTAATTCCTTTTATAGAAAACCTTAGTTAACTAAAATCTCAACGACGGGAAAAACTGTCAAAGGTATTTCCCTACCTTTAACGCAGACGTTCTTCTCTTTAATTAATCACAAAAAACTATAAATCACCCCCATCACAATAATGAATAAACCTGGCTTCACCCATTCATTGACGGGCAACGAACTCACTTCATGAAAATTATAAATTTATTTAGATGTAGAAGTTTTTCAATTTTCTCATGTCATATACAGAGGGATTAACGATTTCTTCTAACACCACATCCTTTCCATGAACGTAAACACACCTGAATACAGTATTGTCTTCAATCAGCACTTCGGCTTCTCTCAGCTTCCCCGTATAGGTTAATATAGGATGAGCAGCCTTTTTTACGTGAATTCGATATCTTACCGCGTTTGGGCCGGCGGCGAAAATATTTGCAATGTTCTGGTCTAGAGATGCAGAGATAAACTTCCGGCTTGAAATGACGTCTTCCGCTTTAAGCGTCGAAAATGCTTTTAACCCCGACAGGTTAATCTGGCTACCTCTGTAAACCACGCCATCGATACTGGGCAGTTTTTTTAATAATCCTCTAATATTCTTTATATGGGAAATAGTAATAGCGGTAAGCTCAGTATCAGTATAATCATTCAACCTGCCATTATAAATAAAATCATTAATGTCACGATAACTGACTCCACCATATGCACGAATGCTGGCATACTCTTCCGGCGTAATTTGGCCTTTCCTGCGTTCGAAATCCTTCACCTGTTGCCAGGCTTCTGCAATAGGCCTGGGTAAACAGAGAATTTCCATAACACTTTCAACCCGACTATATAAGAAGCTATTTCCTTTGGACTCACTATAGTATCCGCTGGTAATATAGAAATCGGTTTTCTTTTTCATCCAACCCATTTCTTTCTTACCATATATACGTATTTCTTTACTACCCGTCAGGCCGGAAGATATCGCGGGCACCACTTTAACTTTAAAAATCACACCACCATGCTGTATGTATTTTTTATTTTTTATCGATATCAAAATGGCAGGATTGGTCTTATCACTTCTGAGCCAGCTAAATTCTAATGGGCTTAAGCCGATATCGTGGTTAGCCGCAAGAATTTTTTCCAGGTCCTGTGAATAGCTCATGCATGATGAAGAAGGCGATCTTTTTGTCCTACAGGGAACAGATGTTATCTCGTTTTTTTTATCGTTAGTGGCAAGATACCAGGTTCCGTCGTACAAAACGATTTCTAATTCTGGTTTATCATAAATAGCCACTCTGTTTTTTGCAGTCCCTGAATATACACGATAGAAATGACCATTCAGCTTTACAGCTTGCATTGCTGCTCTTTTTTTCTGCTTAACGCATCGGTAGATCCCCTTAAAGTTTGGGTGTGATTTACTGAAGATATCAGGAGCAAGTGGCTTAACATCTCGTAAAGCGTCGGCTATTTCAAAATCAACCCCGTCGGAATAAAGGTCGATGATTTTATTTGACTCTTGTAATGGAGGTAATGGCAGAGATGCCAATTCGCTCTCACCCTTCACCAGATACCAGGACTTTTCTTTAGATGAATAGCTAACCGGGAATTCGCGATTATTTCCGCGTGCAATAAATCCCCCCTGCTTTTTTGTTATTGTATATTTATTGCTATCAATCCAGGCTATCACATTACCGTTTTAAAGATAAGTATTTTCAGGTAATAAAGATTCACTATCACTAAGTTGACCATTTTCATCCTTAGGTGAAAAGTCAGTAATCATTTTTGCCATCATCATGGCCTGATCGTTGACGGTCTGGACGTCAGAAAAATCAACAGGCTTCCCTCCCATCTGGTCAGCCAACATCCTGAATAACGCACCGCCCACCCGTTGTATAATCACGAACGGTGTCATTTCAGGGCTCAGAGATATCAGGGCACTGACTATCCGATCCACTTTACCCGTGACTTCCGACAGGAATTTTATGTCTTCATCATCAGGGCAGCGCCCCAGACTGTGGTAATAGTCAATGACCTGAGACTCTTTGGCTAACTCTGCAACCGGGTTCATCATTGTGTTGCCTATCTGTCGGAAAATATCCGCCAGCGACAGAGTTTCTCTTTGCATCAGACACGAGGAATCGAGCTTTTCAACCTTAACATCACTAGACTGAGTGACGTCACTGACGTTGGCAGTTTTGGCTGCCCATATTCCGGCAGCGACAGGCAAAGGCTCCGTCTGCATAACGGTCGTATCAGCACCCACAGGCGATGCAAAAAGAAGTTGCTTCAGCCGGGCAGAAGGACGCCCCTTACTTTCTGCACCAAACGGATAACGGCTGCAGACAAATGCCCCCATCCCCAGGGTCACCAGCGCGACACCCGTCAGCAGGCCGGACTTACCCCGGAGTTTAAAAACCGGGATCAGTTCGCTTTGCGCTTTCCGAGTGGCCTGAGAGGGGTCATCAGCCAACCGTTGCAGCTCACCTGCTTTCTCGCCAACTTCCTTAAGCTGTGCATCAACTTCAGTCGGTGTCTCTGGCGGCCTGCGTGACAAACTTCTTCCCGGTCGATTTAGCCCCTGTTGGCGCAGCGGGTGCCAGCGGTGTCCTCTCCCTGGAAACGCGGGCATTTCATTCGTTGATCTTGATACGGAAAAGACATGAGCTGAAAATCCATGACGGCGCGATTGCGCAATTTTTCTGTTGTGAGAACAATCTGAAACCCTGTTCATCGAAGGTACGGTGGGGTGACTCGTTGATTCAGAAATTTTATATCGCATTTGTAAAATCCTTTTGCATAAAAATCAGATATCCCTGCAACACTTTTTCAGTATATGTCGCTTAATTCAACAGAAATATTTATATAAAGGATCATTGGGAGCGTTTTGTGAAAAGTAAGATTATCTTAAGAATTGCATTTTCTTTTCGACCAATCGATTTATATCGAGCACATTCCTATTTTTATAAGTTTCGGCGAAGGCAAATAATTAATTTTTATTCAAAATGAAGCAAGAATTAAACAGATCGGGCATTGCGGAATAAAAAACCGTGTGTTTATAATTAAACCCGGAAGGTCTTGAGTATATATAACCAATCTAACTTATACTACATAAGACGAGAATGAAATAATTGAGACAAGCTAGCCACCATGATCATTCAGAATAATTTTTTTTGATGGCTTTCTTTACATTTTAAAGGCAGGAGGTATAATTTAAAATGACCTCTATTAAAAGAGACTTTTCTTACTAAAAAGATATTATGTCATAACGACCTTTAGTTTCAGCCTTATATATTTACAGGATTCATCATCATGAACGTAGTGAACCGTTCCAATCCGCACACGGTTTAAAAAAAATTTTTATCTTTTTTCCCCGCTATTCCGGGGCGACTTTCTTACCGGGAGTTATTCATGTTTCCAGTACGGCTTATTTCTCGTCGCCACTCGCGTATCAGATGAAAGAGGTTTCTGGCCGCTGGCATCCATAATAAGATCCATCTCGTCTACCCAGTGCGTTAGCTGCTCGCGCACAGAGATATCCTCTCCAAACAATTCACGGTCAGTATAAATCCTTTCCCGGTTCATTGCGTATATGCAGATGAGCCCGTAGCTAAATACTAAAAAAGAAGCCATCACCACACAAACGTCGACCAGTCTCGGCATTTTCTCAATAAGAGAATTCATCCAATCCAACGCCATCCTGTATAGCTCATCGCCCTCACGTAAAAGGACGTCAGGCCCAGGGTCATCAGCCGCTCTTTGTACTACCGGGTTGCCAGGATGCCACCTTGCGATGGCGATGGATCTGTCTTCTCTGATTTCGCCAGGATAATGCGGCACCATCGCCATATCACTGGCGGCATTATCAACGGAGGCAATCCTCACCGTAACAGGATGAACAGTGCGATTAAGAACAGGGGTATTCGAGGCTGACGGTGAAGATAGGCTATGCGGAAAGTCGGGCGCAGAAGCTAACACAGGTGCTGGCATGATTAAATTCCTCTTATATTAAGGTTCATTTTTCACCCGTGACTATTGCAATAAGCCCTGCGTAAAACAACGGCATAAGTTATCAATATTGAGATAAAGGCGTTTTATGTAATCGGTGACTTTAGTCAGAGGTTTACTGCCCGGCCTCGGGCGGAAAAACCGATAATGCCGGATTAAAAGGCTATTGGTCATCGCGTTCGGGCGGGACACAAAGAGTACGCAAGGAGTGAAAAAAATCTGTTATCTGCGCTGGGGCGGCACCCAGCGCAAACACGGGATTCAGGCGGTTTTAATGTCGGCGATAGACATCGATGCTGCCATCAGCATTTTTATGAATGATCAGTTCCCCCAGCGAGCCGAGCACCATATCGACATCATCCAGCCGTTCAGCATCCGACGGCGGATTAACGGCAATGACGTGGCAACCTGCGGCCAGCCCGGAGAGAATGCCAGCAGCAGCATCTTCCACCACCACGCACTCTTCAGGCTCCAGGTCAATGAGCTGGGCGCCGAGCAGATAGGCATCGGGTTCCGGTTTGCCGCGCTCTACACGTTCTGCGGTAACAAAGGCTGCCGGGGCGGGTAACCCAGCCGCAGCATGCCGGGCGCTGGCAACCGGCACCGAACCGGAGGTCACAATAGCCCAGGGGATGGATAATTCATCCAGCGTTGCCAGCAGCCGCAGCGCGCCCGGCAGGGCCACAATGCCGTCGGTATCGCCCGCTTCCAACGTTTCCAGCGCCACAAACTCCTGCTGGATCTCCTGAGCGGTTGCTCCCGCCATAAAGTGGCGCAGCGACGTGATGGCCTGCTTGCCGTGGATAAAGCCCAATACCTCGTCAGCGGCTATGCCGTGGCGTTCCCCCCAGCTTGTCCAGGCACGCTCAACCACCGCAAGGGAATCGACCAGGGTGCCATCCAGATCAAATAGAAAACCTTTACACTTCACTCCATCCCCCTTCTTGATATAGATGATAAGCGCAGTGTGTGCGCTGTAAGGCCGCCGTTAGCGAGCAAGACCAACATATTTTCTTAAAGATCGTCAAGGAAGGTTTTATCCAGCTGTTTAAACGCGCGCCTGAGGACATCTGCCAGAGACTGATAGGTCGGTTTACCTTCGATGGGCGCAATGGCCTGACCCGCAGCCTGCAACTTTTCACGCACATCGTGGAACCAGCCCAGTAAAGCGGGCGGTAGCGGCGTCACCGAACGTTTTCCCAACCACCATAGTCCCTGCATCGGCAGGCTACAGGCGAACAGCGCGGTGGCAACGGCGGGCCCCAGCTGCCCGCCAAGAGCAATTTGCCAGCTCAGGCAAAAGACAGCCACTGGCGGCATAAAGCGTATTGAGAAGCGTGTGGCGCGCGACACTCTATTTTCAGGAAACATTGGCGCAAGACGTTTATCGACGGGCCATGTCTTCATATAGTGCTGTCCGTGCTGGAACAGTTTGAACCAACCCACGGAGCCAGATTCATTAGCCATGGCAAACCTCAACTTCTAAGATAATTTTTAAAAAAAAGACGCAATACACCAACTCTACCTTAAAGAAATCAAAATATTTTGTTTTTGCGAGTGACTCTGGTTATCCTGTGCGCATTTATTACCCTGGACAGCCGCGACATGCTGCATGGCTCAAGGTGCAAACGCATAAAACAACAGAATTCAGACCATCAGAATTCCAATTTTTTTTGCTTTTGAACAACGCTTTTAAAAGCCAGATGTCCAATATTAATGTAGCAGCTTTCACGCGTCACGCTGATCGTCTGATTGACTTTTATTTCGTCACCTTAAACAAATAGGACCTTCCATGTCGAGTAAGTTAGTACTGGTTCTGAACTGCGGTAGTTCTTCCCTGAAATTCGCCATCATCGATCCCGCTAACGGTGACGAGTATCTGTCAGGTTTAGCTGAATGTTTCCATCTGCCGGAAGCCCGCATCAAATGGAAGCTGGACGGCGCTAAACAGGAAGCGGCGCTGGGCGCTGGCGCTGCACACAGCGAAGCACTGAATTTCATGGTGAAAACTATTCTGGCACAAAAACCAGAACTGTCGGCACAAATTGCTGCAATCGGTCATCGTATCGTTCACGGTGGCGAAAAGCTCACTCATTCGGTGGTGATTGACGAGTCCGTTATCCAGGGCATCAAAGACGCCTCTTCTTTCGCACCGCTGCATAATCCGGCGCACCTGATCGGTATCGATGAGGCGCTGAAAAACTTCCCTCATCTGTCAGATAAGAATGTCGCCGTTTTTGACACCGCTTTCCATCAGACAATGCCTGAAGAGTCTTATCTCTACGCCCTGCCCTACAAACTGTACAAAGAACACGGCGTGCGTCGCTATGGCGCCCACGGCACCAGCCATTACTACGTGACCCAGGAAGCGGCTAAAGCACTCAACAAGCCGGTGTCCGAACTGAATATCATCACATGCCACCTCGGCAACGGCGGCTCCGTTGCGGCCATCCGTCACGGCGAATGTGTGGACACCTCAATGGGTCTGACTCCGCTGGAAGGTCTGGTCATGGGCACGCGCAGCGGCGATCTCGACCCTGCCATTATCTTCTTCCTGCACGATACGCTGGGCATGAACGTTGGCGCCATCAACAACATGCTGACCAAAGAGTCTGGCCTGCTGGGTCTGACCGAAGTTACCAGCGACTGCCGCTATGTTGAAGATAATTACGATAGCAAGGCCGATGCTAAACGTGCGATGGATGTTTACTGCCATCGCCTGGCCAAATATATCGGCTCCTACTCGGCACAAATGGATGGCCGCCTGGATGCGGTTATTTTCACCGGCGGTATCGGCGAAAACTCCTCAATGGTGCGTGAACTGACGCTGAATAAGCTGGCGCTGCTGGGTATCGAGGTTGATGCAGAGCGTAATCTCGCCGCTCGCTTCGGCAAATCCGGCTTTATCAACAAAGAAGGCACCCGCCCGGTGCTGGTGCTGCCAACCAATGAAGAGTTAGTTATCGCCCAGGACGCCAGCCGCCTGACCGCATAATGACCTTTTGTGTCCGTCAGCTCAGACTGACGGACCTGTTTCAGACACCACGTTTTATCTGGTCAACCGCGTTTGCGTGGCGGAGATCGGCAACGGCTTCACCCGATAGAGACCCACCGTTGCACAGTTCCGCCCTCAAGACTCTTCCCCGGATGGTATCAGTGGGACGAACAGCACGCGGCGTGGGAGGCCAGTCCAAAGGAGAGCTTATCGTGTCCCGAACTATTATGTTGATCCCTACCGGCACCAGCGTCGGCCTGACCAGCGTCAGCCTCGGCGTTATTCGTGCTATGGAGCGTAAAGGCGTTCGTCTTAGCGTGTTCAAACCTATCGCCCAGCCACGCGCCGGAGGCGACACGCCGGATCAAACCACCACCATTATCCGCAAACACTCCGATATTCCCGCCGCCGTACCGCTGGCTATGAGCCGCGTGGAGTCACTGCTGGGTTCCAACCAGCAGGACGTGCTGATGGAAGAGATCATCGCCAGCTATCACGAAAATACCCAAGAGGCTGAAGTGGTATTGGTAGAAGGCCTGGTTCCCACGCGCAAGCACCAGTTCGCCTCCGCGCTGAACTATGAAATTGCCAAAACGCTGAATGCTGAAATCGTCTTCGTGACGGCGCTGGGCAATGACTCGGCGGATCAGCTGAAAGAGCGCATTGAACTGACGCAGGCCAGCTTTGGCGGCAGCAAGAATAAAAGCATTACCGGCGTCATCATCAATAAACTCAATGCTCCGGTGGATGAACAAGGCCGTACCCGTCCAGACCTGTCGGAAATTTTCGATGATTCCAGCAAAGCCAGCGTGGCCAATATCGATCCGAAACAGCTGTTTGCCAACAGCCCGCTGCCGGTACTGGGCTGCGTGCCGTGGAGCTTTGAGCTGATCGCCACCCGCGCTATCGATATGTGCCGCCACCTGAACGCCAGCGTGATCAACGAAGGCGAAATTGCGACACGCCGCGTGAAATCGGTTACGTTCTGCGCACGCAGCCTGCCTAATATGCTGGAACATTTCCGCCCTGGCTCCCTGCTGGTCACCTCTGCCGATCGCCCGGACGTGCTGGTCGCTGCCTGCCTGGCCGCGATGAACGGAGTCGAGATTGGCGCCATCCTGCTGACCGGCGGCTACGCCATTGATGCACCGATTCAGAAACTGTGCGAACGTGCCTTCCAGACCGGCCTGCCGGTATTCCGCGTTGATACCAATACCTGGCAGACCTCGCTTAGCCTGCAAAGTTTTAACCTCGAAGTGCCGAGCGATGATACCCAGCGTATTGAACGCGTGCAGGAGTATGTGGCCAGCCACATTGATGCCGAGTGGATCGAATCCCTGACCGCCACCTCCGAGCGCAGCCGTCGCCTGTCCCCACCGGCATTCCGCTACCAGCTCACCGAGCTGGCGCGCAAAGCCGGCAAGCGCATCGTACTGCCGGAAGGTGACGAACCGCGTACCGTTAAAGCGGCGGCTATCTGCGCCGAACGCGGTATCGCCACCTGTATCCTGCTGGGCAACCCGGAAGAGATCCAGCGCGTTGCGGCAGATCAGGGCGTTGAGCTGGGCAAAGGGATTGAAATTGTCGATCCGGCCAGCGCACGCGAACACTATGTGGCGCGTCTGGTGGAGCTGCGTAAGAGCAAAGGCATGACCGAAGTGGTGGCGCAGGAGCAGCTGGAAGATAACGTGATGCTCGGCACCATGATGCTGGAGCGCGGCGAGGTGGATGGACTGGTCTCCGGGGCGGTACACACCACGGCGAATACCATTCGCCCGCCGTTGCAGCTGATCAAGACCGCGCCAAACAGCTCGCTGGTCTCGTCGGTGTTCTTTATGCTGCTGCCTGAGCAGGTGCTGGTGTACGGCGACTGCGCCATCAACCCAGACCCGAACCCGGAGCAGCTGGCAGAGATCGCGATCCAGTCTGCAGATTCAGCGCTGGCGTTCGGTATTGAACCGCGCGTGGCGATGATCTCCTACTCCACCGGTAACTCTGGAGCCGGTAGCGATGTGGAAAAAGTGCGTGAAGCCACGCGCATCGCCCAGGAAAAACGTCCCGATCTGGTGATCGACGGGCCGTTGCAGTACGACGCGGCGATTATGGCCGACGTGGCAAAATCAAAAGCGCCAAACTCCCCGGTTGCGGGCCGCGCTACCGTGTTTATCTTCCCGGATCTGAACACCGGTAACACCACCTACAAAGCGGTGCAGCGCTCTGCCGACCTGATCTCCATCGGGCCAATGCTACAGGGCATGCGCAAGCCGGTTAACGACCTGTCGCGCGGCGCGCTGGTAGACGATATCGTCTACACCATCGCCCTGACGGCAATTCAGTCGAAGCAGGCTGAGGGCTAAACGCCAACACCGCAGTGGGCCTGTTTAAGGCCCGCTTTTTTTTAACTATTGCAGCACCACATCCAGCGCCCGCAGATGCTGCGGCTGCCATGACAGCATCACTTCACTGCCCGCCTGCCAGCGTCCGTCCATTTTGTCCGGTGACAGCTTCACCATAAAGTTGCCCTGCCCCGCCACTTCCGTCAGCATACGCACATGATCGCCCAGGTAGATAAACTGCTGGACGCGCGCTTTAATTTGTTCGTCACCCTGCTGCGGCGCGTTAACGTTAATCCGCTCCGGACGGATGCTGAGCTGGATTTTTTTACCCGGCGAACTTGGCCGCACCTTCAGCGCATCCAGCTCGCTGCCGTCGTCCAGCCGCACGCGATAATAATCGCCGCTGGCAGAAATCTGCGTGGCCAGCAGGCTGTTATTTTCGCCGATAAACTGCGCGACAAAGGCGTTGGCCGGCTGCTCGTAAAGTTTGCCCGGACTGTCCATTTGCTGGATCACCCCATCGTTGAATACCGCCACCCGGTCCGACAGGGTCATCGCTTCGCTCTGATCGTGCGTCACATAGACGATGGTCAGTCCGAGCAGCTCATGCAGCTGTTTAATCTCCAGCTGCATATGTTCGCGCAGCTGCTTATCCAGCGCGCCCAGGGGTTCATCCATCAGCACCAGCTTCGGCTCAAACACCAGCGCTCGCGCCAGCGCCACACGCTGCTGCTGGCCACCGGACATCTGCGCCGGATAGCGGTCGGCCAGCGGAGTCAGCTTGACCATGTCGAGAATGCGCGCCACGCGCTGTTTGATATCAAACCGGCTCATGCGGCGGATAGAGAGCGGAAACGCCAGGTTTTCCGCCACCGTCATATGGGGAAACAGGGCATAATTTTGAAACACCATGCCGATATCGCGCTGGTGCGGAGGCAGGATATGCAGCGGCCTGTCGCGCAGAAAAATTTCCCCATCGGTCGGCGTTTCGAAACCGGCCAGCATCATCAGGCTGGTGGTTTTCCCCGATCCGGAAGGCCCTAACAGGGTGAGAAATTCCCCTTCCTGCACGTCCAGATTCAAATTGCGAACCACCAGCTTTTCGCCGTCGTAGCTCTTTTTAATGTTTTTAAAACTCACCAGTGATCTCATCGCATTCTCTCGTCAAACGGGGAAAAAACATCCGGGCACGCTTTGTGTATCACTGAAACCGGGCGCATCTGTCGGGCGGCTCTTTTTTAGCTCTACCACAACAAATTTCGTTTCGACAAGCAGAATTTACGAAACCCATAAAAAAAATCCTGAAAGTGAGAACTCTCAGGATATTGTTTTTTATCGTTTTTTTAGATGCGCACTAAAATGCGTCACAAAAAAGCCGTGCACAATCAGGGAATTTCAGGTGACTGCACCAGCGTAGTGCATGACGCTTAACGTTGCAGTCGACGCGCCAGGCAGGCCAGGATCGGCGCGAACTTTTCCGCCATCTGCTGCTCGTCGACGCAGGCATAGCCCAGCAGCAGTCCGCGCCGCGCCGTACCCAACAGGTAGTAAGCCGACAGCGGGCGCGTCAGAACGCCGTTCTGTTCCAGCTCGGCGCTGAGCGCCACGTCATCAATGTTATCCGGCAGCGCCAGGATCAAATGCAGCCCGGCGTTGGTCTGGCGGGCAATAAAACTTTCCCCCAGATTTTCCCGAATAGTCTGCACCAGCGCGGCGCGGCGGCGGCTGTACAGCTGGCGCATCCGCCTGACGTGCGCGGCGTAATGTCCTTCACGAATAAACTCGGCCAGGGTCAGCTGTTCCAGACCGTTACCGCCCCGATACAGCTCCGAATGGGCCATTTTCATGCGCGCCGCCAGCGGCTTAGGTACGACCATGTAGCTCAGACGCAGGCCGGGATAAAGGGTTTTGCTGAACGTACCGAGATAAATGACCGGAGCATCAGGCGCCAGCCCCTGCAACGCCGGGATCGGCGTTTCGGTAAAGCGAAACTCGCCGTCGTAGTCATCCTCCACCACCCAACTGCCAGCGCTTTTTGCCAGCGCCAGCAGCTGATGGCGGCGTTGCAGGCTCATCACCGAACCCAGCGGGTACTGATGCGAAGGCGTGACGCAAATCAGCCGCGGCGGCCGTGCTTCGCCACTCAAATCGGGTAACGTCAGGCCCTGTTCGTCTACCTCCGTTGGCAGCAACTCAACGCCGTTAACCGCCAGCACGTTACGAATGCCCCAGTAGCCAGGCTCCTCAACCCATGCCCGGTCGCCCGGATCGCAAAGCATTTTCGCCAGCAGATCCAGCGACTGATGGGTTCCGGCGGTGATAAGGATCTGTTCCGGCGTGCAGTTGACCGATCGGATCACGCGCAGGTAGCTCGCCAGCGCCTGCTGTAGCTGCTGGCATCCACCGTGACCGGAGTAGCTCAGCGCCTCCACCGGCATGCGGCGGCTCAGACGCAGATGAATTTTGCGCCAGATATCATGCGGCATATGGCTGACGTCCGGCACGCCCGGCATAAACGCGCCCCACTGATGCGCCCCCGCTCCGCTGCGCGTCAACAGACGCGATCCACGGCCGGAGAGCCGGACAAAGTCAAACGCCCGGCCGTCCGTCTGCGGCCGGCTGCCGATGTCAGGAACGCTCTCCGGCAGCGAGTCACTGACGAAAGTCCCGCTGCCGGTACGGGTTTGCAGATAACCCTCGGCCTGGAGCTGCTCGTAGGCGGTCAGCACCGTATTGCGTGATACCGACAGGTCCTTTGCCAGGTCACGGGACGCGGGCAGGCGGCTGCCGGTGGCGATAGAGCCATCCTGAATGGCGCACTGCAAGGCGTCATACAAACGTTTGCCCAGCGTACCGTTGAGGGTCTGAGCCAGGCGATGTGCGAGCAGGTCACCGAGTAGGGTTAGCAAAATTGGTTCCTTGAAATTTTAAAAACTGGCTCTGGATTATCAAACCCCGGAAAGGCTAAAAAGCAAGGAGAGCCGAGAATACGCGGCGTGGATATTCCTGGTTATTCAGGCGACATCGGGACGCACAATAATGCAGTCTGAAGCATCCGGAGTACAGCACGCGTCGAATTTTGATAAGGGATAAGCCATGAACAACCGTGAAACAGAAAGACGCCGTCTGGATGCCACCCCGCGTGGCGTGGGCGTAATGTGCGATTTCTATGCCGTCAAAGCGGAAAACGCCACGCTGTGGGATGAGCAGGGGCGCGAGTACACCGACTTTACCGCCGGTATTGCCGTGCTCAACACCGGTCACCGTCATCCGAAAGTGATGGCGGCGGTCCATGCCCAGCTGGAGTGCTTCACCCATACCGCCTATCAGGTGATCCCCTACGAGAATTACATTCGTCTCGCCGAACGGCTCAACCATCAAGTTCCCATCGACGGGCCCTGCAAAACTACGTTCTTCTCCAGCGGAGCCGAAGCGGTGGAAAACGCGGTGAAAATCGCCCGCGCCGCCACCGGTCGCCCTGGGGTGATCGCCTTCAGCGGGGCCTTCCACGGCCGCACGCTGCTGACGATGGGCCTGACCGGCAAGGTCACCCCTTATAAAACCGGTTTTGGCCCCTTCCCGGCATCGGTTTTCCACGCCCGCTACCCGAATGCACTGCATGGTTACAGCGTGGAGGATGCGCTGGAAAGCCTGGAAACCCTGTTTAAATGCGATATCAGCCCGCAGCAGGTGGCCGCCATTATCTATGAGCCGATTCAGGGCGAAGGCGGCTTTAATATTGCGCCTGAAGCGTTCGTCAGCGCGCTGCGCAAACTCTGTGACCAGCACGGCATCCTGTTGATTGCCGACGAGATCCAGACCGGCTTCGCGCGCAGCGGAAAGCTATTTGCCAGCGAATACTACCCGGATGCCCGACCCGACCTGATGACGATGGCGAAAAGCCTCGGCGGCGGCCTGCCGATTTCCGCCGTCAGCGGCCGCGCCGAACTGATGGATGCGCCTGAGCCCGGCGGGCTGGGGGGGACCTATGCCGGTAACCCGCTGGCGATCGCCGCCGCGCTGGCGGTACTGGAGGTGATTGAAGAGGAACAGCTGTGCACCCGTGCCTTACGCCTCGGCGCAGAGCTGGTAGAAGCCCTGAATTCCAGCGGCTGCGCGGCGCTGGCCGAAGTACGCGCTCGCGGTTCAATGGTAGCGGCAGAGTTTAACGACCCGATCGACGGCAGGCCCTCTTCCGCCATAGCGCGCCGCATTCAGCAGCGCGCGCTGGAACAGGGGTTAATTCTGCTGACCTGCGGCGTACACGGCAACGTCATCCGCTTTCTCTATCCACTGACCATCCCCGATGCGCAGTTTAAGACGGCCCTCAAGCTGATCGCTTCACTGCTGCGCGACTGATTGCGTGAGAATGGCACGGATACTGCATCGATAAATATAAAATAATCAGGAGGTTAGTATGATTAAAAAACTGGCAGCCATCACGATCGCCATGTTTGGTCTACCGATACAGGCCGAGAGCCTGACGGTCATCTCCTTTGGCGGGACCAATAAAGACGCCCAGCAGAAAGCGTTCTACCAGCCGTTTATGGCGGCGGGCAATGGCGCTATTGAAGCGGGTGAATACAACGGTGAAATGGCACGTTTACGCGCAATGGTGGAAACCGGTCAGGTCGGCTGGGATCTGGTGGAGATGGAAACCCCCGAGCTGCAACGCGGCTGCGAGGAGGGGCTGCTGGAACCGCTGGACTGGAGCAGGCTGGGTAATAAGGCCGATTTTATTCCCGCGGCGGTCAGCGAGTGCGGTGCCGGGATCTTCGTCTGGTCCACCGCCCTGACCTATGACGCCAGCAGGCTGAAAACGGGCCCGAAAAGCTGGGCCGATTTCTGGGATGTCAACACGTTTCCCGGCAAACGCGCGCTGCGCAAAAGCGCAAAATATACGCTGGAAATCGCGCTGCTGGCCGATGGCGTAAAACGCGAGGATGTTTACCGCGTGCTGGCTACCCCTGCCGGCGTCGAGCGCGCATTTAAAAAGCTCGATAGTTTGAAGCCCAATATTCAGTGGTGGGAATCGGGCGCGCAGCCGCTACAGTGGCTGGTTTCTGGCGATGTGGTGATGAGTTCGGCCTACAACGGGCGCATTGGCGCAGCACAGGATGAGGGCCATAACTTCAACATTGTCTGGGACGGTGCGCTGTATGACCTCGACAACTGGGCGATCGTCAAAGGCTCAAAACATAAGGCGCTGGCGGAACGGTTTATCGCCTTCAGCAACCGGGCGGAGAACCAGAAGGTGTACGCCGAAAATATCCCCTATGGCCCGACCAATATCAACACCAGCACACTGCTCACCCCGCAGCGCCTGAGCAAGCTGCCCACCGCGCCGGAAAACCTCGCCGTCTCATTGCAGGTCAACAGCAGCTTCTGGCTGGAACATGGCGAAGATCTGGAGCAGCGCTTCAATGCCTGGGCTGCCAGATAACAGCCATCAGGGTAGCCCCGGCCGGGTGATAGCGGCCATCAAACCGATAAGGAAGCAGCTATGAGTCAAAACCTCGTGATGGAATCCCCTATGCCCCCGGCTGACGGGGCGGCCCTGCCCGACCTTCACCAGCGGCTGCGCCAGGCGGATGGGGTGAAAACCCGACGTTCCCTGCTGCTGATTGCGCCGCTGCTGGTTTTCGTGGTGATTTGTTTTCTGTTTCCCATCGCCTCTATTTTAAGTAAAAGCGTTGCCAACCCGGAATTTCATGACAATCTGCCGCAGACCAGCGCCGCGCTGCAACAGTGGTCGGGCAAAACCCTGCCGGACGAGGCGCTGTTCGCCGTTATGGGGGAAGAGCTGGTTGCCGCCCGTAAAGACGGTCGCCTGGCCATTGTCGCCAAACGCCTGAGCTATGAAGATGCCCGCTACCGCCGTCTGATTGTCACCGCACCACGGCTGGTTCCTGCCTCCGGTAGCGGGGTGAAAACGGCATTTATCGCCGGGCAACCGTTATGGGGTGAACTGAGCACCTGGCAAACTCTGAAACGCGTGGCCAGCCCGCTGACCAGTTACTATCTGCTGTCGGTGTTTGACCGTAAGGTCGATGCGGAAACCGGCGTCGAACGGGCGCTGCCAGCGGACCAAGCGCTGTATGTCAACGTGCTGCTTCGCACATTGTGGATGGCGACGGTGGTCACGCTGCTCTGTGTCGGCATCGGCTACCCGCTGGCCTGGTGGCTGGCGAAGCAGCCCTCTAACCGCGCCAATCTGCTGATGATCCTGGTGCTGCTGCCCTTCTGGACCTCGCTGATCGTGCGTACCGCCAGTTGGATCGTTCTGTTGCAGTCCGGCGGCCTGATCAATCGCGCCCTGATGGCGACCGGCATCATCGACCATCCCCTGACGCTGGTGTTTAACCGCATCGGCGTGTTTATCTCCATGACCCATATTCTGCTGCCGTTTATCGTGCTGCCGCTTTATGCGGTGATGAAGGGTATTCCGCCAGGGTATGTGCGCGCCGCCGTCTCGCTGGGAGCACATCCTTTCGTCGCTTTCTGGCGCGTCTACGTGCCGCAAACTTATGCCGGTATCGCCGCCGGAGCGTTACTGGTGTTTATGATGGCGATAGGCTACTACGTCACCCCTGCCCTGCTGGGCGGGCCGGACGATCAGATGGTGAGCTATTTCGTCGCCTTCTTCACTAACAGTACGATGAACTGGGGAATGGCCGCCGCGCTGGGAAGCCAGCTGCTGGTTATCGTGCTGCTGCTGTATATCGTTTACGTGCGCGTGACCCGCACCTCTGCCGAAGCGGCAGCCCACTAAGGAGATAGCAATGCGACAACAAGGCACTCTGATCCTGCGCCTGTGGAAAGGCCTGTTTAACTTCTATGCGGCGGCGGTGTTACTGTTTCTGATTGTACCGGTGCTGACCATCGTGCCGCTGTCGTTTAACGCCAGCTCGTTTCTCAGCTACCCGCTCAGCGGCTTCTCGCTGCGCTGGTATCGCACCTTCTTTCATTCGCAGGAGTGGCTGGGCGCGCTGGGTAACAGCCTGCTGATTGCGCCGCTGGCAACCCTGCTGGCAACGGTGCTTGGGGTGCTGGCGGCGACGGGGCTGGTGCGCGGTGAGTTCCGGGGTAAAGGGGTGGTCATGGCGATTATCATCTCGCCGATGGTCGCCCCGGTGGTGATTATTGCCGTTGGCATGTTCTTCTTTTTCGCCAGGCTCTCACTGCTTAACAGCTACCTCGGCCTGGTGCTGGCACACGCGCTGCTCGGCGTGCCGTTTGTGGTGATCACCGTGGTAGCGGTGTTAAAAAGCTATGATACCAGCCTGTCTCGCGCCGCTGCCAGCCTCGGGGCGTCACCGCTGCGGGTCTTTTGCAAGGTCACGCTGCCGCTGATCGCTCCGGGGGTGTTTTCCGGCGCGCTCTTTGCCTTCGCGGCCTCTTTCGACGAGGTGGTTGTGACGCTGTTTCTCGCCAGCCCAAGCCAGCGCACGCTGCCAATCCAGATGTTTGCCGGTATTCGAGAAAATCTTGATCCCACCATTGCTGCCGCTGCCAGCCTGATGATTGGGGCCTCGCTTGCCCTGCTGATCGTGATGGAGATATTGCGCCGCCGGGGTGAGAAGATGCGCCCGTCCAGCCCGGCAAATTAGCGGGTCACGGGGTGATGCGGGGAAACGGCGATGGTGCACCTTGGTGGCACCATCGCCAGCGGTTACTCCTGCGCAGACCGCCCGGAGTCATTGTTACGCGTCAGCCACAGCGACAGCGCTTTCAGCGAGTCAGCGGTAAACTCGTCGCAGCGGGCGGTGATCTCTTCCGGCGTCATCCAGAAAATTTCATCGACCTCTTCTTCCTGCATGGAAAACGGGCCGTGGGAAACACAGCTGAATAACCCACCCCAGGCGCGGCAGTGTTCATCTTCGAAATAGAACTGGCCGTGCTCTGCAAACGGCACCGAGGCGATCCCCAGCTCTTCTTCCGCTTCGCGCCGCGCCGAAGCCAGCATCTCTTCGCCGCTCTGTACCACGCCACCTGCCGTAGCATCCAGCATGCCCGGCATAAAGTCTTTGTTTTCGGTTCGACGCTGTACCAGAATTTTACCCATGCCATCGTGAACCACGATGTAGGTTGCGCGATGGCGCAAACACTGCGCACGCATCTGTACACGGCTGGATTGTGCGATCACCTCGTTGTCTTCGTTAACGATATCCACCCATTCCGTGCCCTGATCTTGCTCCACCATCCGTAACCCTTTTTTTGTTCTGGCGCCTGGCGCTTAGTTGATCGCTTGTCTCCGCGCCTGATGGCGCGAGCCGCACTAAATTAATGTGTAACCGCGTCTGAAGCAATCTCCAATTTGTGCGCTATTCACGGTCAGCTCGCAACGATTCGGCCAGCCAGCGCTGTACCGAGGCGCGCTGCCACTGGAAATGCGCGTAGTCGGCAAGGCGCGGCGGCAAGGGGTCATGATGCAGTGCCAGACGATTGAGCATCACCGCAAGGTCGGTATCGGCTATTGACCATTCGCCAAACAGATTCTGCTGGTTTTCAGGCAGCAGGCGTTCGACCGCGTCAATCAACCTGGCGGCGTCGTACCTTGCCGCTTCGTCCAGAGGCGTAAAGCGCTTACCGGCAAACAGCACCTCCGTTGGGCGCTGTTGGCGAATGGGTATAAAATCGCTGCGCAGCCACGCCTGTATCTCACGCGCCCTGGCGCGTTTTTCAACATCACGGGGATAGAGACGTTCATAGTCCGGTGCCGGAAAGCGGTCCTCCAGATATTCCACGATCGCAGAGGATTCCGACAGCAGAAAGTTGTCCACCGCCAGCGTCGGCACGCGGCGCGTCAGCGACACCTGGGCGTAGGTCGGCTGCCTGTGCTCCGCGTTCGTCAGGTCCACGCTCTTGATGGTGAAAGGCAGCCCCTTTTCGCTTAGCGCAACATAGACCGACATCGCATAAGGGCTAAAAAAATGGGCATCTGACCACAAAACTATTGGGGGATAACGCATCGGTACACCCTCTGACGTTGTTGCATTAGGAGCTTCCTGTTTACCGATTTTTTCCCTCGAAGGCAATCTCCGTCGCGCCCGTGGCGTGCAATTCACAACATCAATCTGTGCGCATGGCATCACACGCAATTTCGCCATCTTCACCTATGATAAAAGCAGATGTTGTACTGACTCTTCTGAAAGGATAACCACATGCATATTCTGATTACCGGCGGATCGGGGCTGATTGGCCGCCCGTTAACTGCCCGCCTGCTACAGCTGGGCCACCGGGTCAGCGTGGTCACCCGCGACGTCGCCGCTGCCCGCAGCAAACTAGGGGAGCGGGTCGGGCTGTGGTCCGGGCTGGATCAGCAGCAGGATCTGAATGACGTTGATGCGGTGATTAATCTGGCCGGGGAACCGATTGCCGGCAAGCGCTGGAGCGACTCGCAAAAACGTCTGCTGTGTGACAGCCGCTGGCAGATAACCGAACGTCTGGTTGAATTGATTAAGGCCAGCAGTCGCCCTCCGGCGCTGATGATATCCGGCTCTGCCACCGGGTACTACGGTGATTGCGGCGATCAGGTGCTGACCGAGGACGATGCTGGCCATGACGAATTTACCCATCGGCTCTGCGCGCGCTGGGAACAGCTGGCGCAGCTGGCGCAAAGTGACCAGACCCGCGTCTGCCTGATACGTACCGGCGTGGTGCTGAGTAAAAAAGGGGGGGCGCTGGCACAAATGAAGCTGCCGTTTAAGCTGGGCATCGGCGGGCCGCTGGGTAGCGGCAGGCAGTATATGCCGTGGATCCATTTGGAAGATGCCATCAGCGGTATTCTGTGGCTGCTGGATAAGCCAGAACTGCACGGGCCCTTTAACCTGGTGGCACCCTACGCGGTGCGTAATGAACGGTTTGCCGCCGCACTCGGCCATGCCATGCATCGTCCAGCGTTTATGCGCGCCCCGGCTTCGGCCATTAAACTGATGATGGGCGAGTCGGCGGTGCTGGTTTTAGGTGGGCAGCATGTCATCCCCCAGCGGCTGGAGGCGTCAGGTTTCGCTTTCCGCTGGTACGATTTGGAAAAGGCGCTGCGGGATGTGGTTTAGGCCCTGCCAGCGGCCGATCCGCGAAATCGGCAATCATTAAATGGTAAAGGGGGGCGATACCCGCCCCCCCTTTTTTGATACCGCCCTCTGGCTGGCTTTACTTCAATGCTCCCGAAAGAAACTGTTGCAGGCGCGCACTCTTGGGCTGGCTGAACAGCGCTTCCGGCGGCCCTTCCTCTTCAATTTTGCCCTGATGCAGGAAAATCACGTGGTTGGAAACATGACGCGCAAACTCCATTTCATGCGTGACTACCACCATGGTTTTCCCCTCCTCCGCCAGCTTTTGCATAATTCGCAACACCTCGCCGACCAGCTCCGGGTCGAGCGCCGACGTCGGCTCATCAAACAGCAGCACCTCCGGCTCCATCGCCAGCGCACGGGCAATGGAAACACGCTGCTGCTGACCGCCTGACAAATGCACCGGGTATTTGCCGCGCGCGCGCTCATCAATGCCCACCTTATCCAGATAGCGGATGGCCCGCTCGCGAGCCTCGGCTTTCGTCAGGCCCAGCACCTGCACCGGCGCTTCCATCACGTTTTCCAGCACCGTCATATGGCTCCACAAATTAAAATGCTGGAAAACCATCGTCAGGCGGGTACGAAGGCTGCGCAACTGCTCTTTATCAGAGACCTTCAGCTGCCCGTCGGTGTCACGCACCAGTTTAATGTACTCATTGTTAACCGAAATGGTGCCTTCGCTCGGCTTTTCAAGAAAGTTGATACAGCGCAGGAAAGTGCTTTTCCCAGAGCCGGACGATCCGATAATACTGATAACATCCCCGGCGTTTGCCTGTAGCGAAACCCCTTTCAGCACCTCGTGCTCACCATAACGTTTATGCAGTTCGGTCACGCTTAGTTTTTTTTCAGCCATAGTGTACTCAATGGGATGATGAAGGTTTAACGTGTGCCAGCCAGCGTTTTTCCGCTTTGCGGAACAGACTAATCAGCGCGTAAGAAATAATCAGATACAGCACGGCGGCGATGCCAAAGGCGATAAACGGCTGATAGGTAGCGGAGTTGATATCACGCGCGACCTTCAGCAGGTCCGGCACCGTGGCGGTAAATGCCAGCGCCGTGGAGTGCAACATCAGGATCACTTCGTTACTGTAGGCCGGCAGAGCGGTGCGTAACGCTGAAGGCATGATAATGCAGCGATAAAGCTTAAACGTCGAAAAGCCGTAGGCGCGCGCCGCTTCAATCTCACCGTGCGGGACTGCACGAATGGCACCGGCAAACACTTCCGTGGTGTAGGCACAGGTATTCAGCGTTAGCGCCAGCAGCGTACAGTTCAGGCCGCTGCGGAAAAACGCGTTGAGCAGCTCAGTGCCCTTAACCACTTCCAGCGTATACATACCGGAATAGAACACCAGCAGCTGTACGTAAAGCGGCGTACCGCGAAATATGTAGGTAAATAACCACACCGGAAAACGCACCGTTTTGTAAGGCGATACGCGCGCTATCGATAGCAGCAGCGCCATACCGCCGCCCAGCACCACGGAAACCACCAGCAGCCACAGGGTGATCGCCACGCCAGAGAAGCGGTAGCCGTCAGTCCACAGCAGGGCCTTCCAATATTCCTGAATAATCTCAATCATAAGTCTGCCCTTTTTACGCCCACCGTGTAACGGCGTTCCAGCCACCACAGCACGCCGTTAGAGAGCGTGGTAAATATCAGGTAGATAATGCCCGCGACGATGGCGAACCAGAACGGTTGCCAGGTGGATTTTCCAGCCAGCTGGGTGGCTTTTACCACATCCTCCAGGCCCAGCAGTGACACCAGCGCCGTGGCTTTCAGGATAACCTGCCAGTTATTGCCGATCCCCGGTAGCGCAAAGCGCATCATGGCCGGAAACAGAATACGACGGAAGGTTTGAGAATGGGTGAAGCCGAAGGCGGTAGCCGCCTCAACCTGCCCTTTCGGTACGCTCATCCACGCACCACGAAAGGTTTCAGTAAAATAGGCCCCATAGATGAAACCGAGGGTGATAATCCCGGCTACCATGGGATCGATATCAAACTGGGCAAAACCTAAGAAGTCAGTGACCTGATTTAGCGCAATCTGCAAACCGTAAAAGATCAGCAGCATCAGCACCAGGTCCGGTACGCCGCGTATCAGGGTGGTGTAGCCTTCAAAAATCGCCGCCAGCGGGCGACTGTTGGAAAGCTTGGCCCCAGCGCCGATCAGTCCGAGCAGCACGGCAAACACGACCGAGCTAAGCGCCAGTTCCAGCGTCACCAGCGCGCCTTTAAAAATAACTTCAGAGTAGCCATAAAGCATGGGCAATATCCTGTCGTGATACCCGTCATCCCTCACGTTACCCGGCAATGGCTGCCCGGAGCTTGCGCCGTCAAAGCCGCGACCATGCGTTTGCATCGCATGATATTTCGCCACTCGAAAGCCGCACGGCGGCGAGATGAGTGATGATGGGTACAGAAATCGTTACTACCGGGCATCAGCCTCACCCATATACGCGGTGAGGCCCGCAGACAGGGTTAATTAACCGCCGTACACATCAAAGTCGAAGTACTTTTTCGCTAACTTCGCGTAGGTGCCGTCTTTACGCATTTCTTCAAAGGCTTTATCGATGGCCGCCTTCAGGTCAGGGTTGTCCTTGCTTAAGCCCATACCGGTGCCCACACCAAAGATTTTCTCATCTTTTACCGCCGGGCCGGCAAACGCATAATCTTTACCGGCTGGCTGTTTGAGGAAACCTTCGCTGGCAGCGACCTCATCCTGGAATGCCGCATCGATGCGCCCTGCGGTCAGATCCTGATACACCAAATCCTGGTTAGCATAGGGCGTAACGGTGATACCTTTTGGCCGCCAGTTTTCGTTAGCGTAGGTTTCCTGAGTGGTGCCCTGCAACAGACCAATCGTTTTCCCTTTCAGCGAATCCAGCGTTGGCTCAATTTTAGAGCCCTTAGGCGCGATCAGGCGGGAGTTTGCGGCATATAGTTTTTCAGAGAAGGCGATCTCCTGCTGGCGTTTAGCGGTAATCGACAGGGAGGAGATGATGGCATCAACTTTCTTTGCTTTCAGTGAAGGGATCAACGCGTCAAAGTCGCTTTCAACGAAAGTACATTTCGTTTCCATGCGTCGACAAATTTCGTTGGCAAGATCGATATCAAAGCCCGTTAGCTGCCCCTGAGCATTTTTCATTTCAAACGGGGCATAGGTCGGATCGGTGCCGATGCGCAACGTTTTTGGGCCAGCGGCAAAAGCGCTACCTGCCGCCGTCATTGCCATTAACAGGGAAAGAGCCAGAACCTGCTTTTTCATAGATACCCCTCAGATTGGATTTTATTATGTTGTGCGTGATGTCTTTGCGCTGTGGCTAACACTGTTTTGATTTGCAGGTTCCGTGCCACTTTATGCAGCGTCCATCTGTTTTTAAAATGCGTTTCACCAGGCCCTGCAAACGCCCGGTTTGCAGGGAAATTTATAGCAGTTTTGTGTCAGCAGAAAAGCGGCGATGATTCGTCGTGGTGCACATTCTGTTCAGAAAGCGATTCAGCACGAATTTTCGCACCAGATCAGTGCGGTTCACCGAGGCACTGCACCCTGCCAGCGCATAAACAGGTCCTCGCCCAGTTCGATTTCGAACTGGTCGATCACGCGGTTTACCGTCTGGTCGACAATATCCATTACGCTTTGCGGGCGGTGGTAAAATGCCGGCACTGGCGGCATCACGATCGCACCCAGCTCCGCCGCCGTGGTCATCATGCGCAGGTGCCCAAGATGAAGCGGAGTTTCCCGCACGCACAGCACCAGCCGACGGCGCTCTTTCAGGATAACGTCCGCTGCGCGCGTTAAAAGCCCATCGCTGTAGCTGTGAACAATGCCGGACAGCGTTTTCATTGAACAAGGCAAAATGACCATGCCGTCCGTTTTAAACGAGCCGGACGAAATGCTGGCGGCGATGTCGCGCGCATCGTGTACCACATCCGCCATTGCCTGAACATCACGCACCGAGTAGTCGCTCTCCAGTGCCAGCGTCTGACGCGCCGCCTGGCTCATTATCAGATGCGTTTCAACGTCTGCCACCTGTTGCAGGATTTGCAGCATGCGTATGCCGTAAATCACCCCGCTGGCGCCAGAGATACCAATAATGAGTCGTTTCATACCCTGTCCTTAAAAAAAAATGAGCCGGAATCGCTTCCGGCTCATGTTACCTGCTTACAACACAACGCGCTTAGCCTTCGTTATGCATTTCCAGGTTTTCCACTTCATTCTGACGCTGCATCGCTTTAGCATCATCGTTGCGCAAGGATTGCAGGTACTCAAGATACTGCTGATCGACATCTTTAGTGACGTAGATCCCGTCGAATACCGAACACTCAAACTGCGTAATATCTGGGTTTTCTTCGCGCACCGCATCAATCAGGTCACTCAGATCCTGGAAGATCAGCGCATCAGCACCGATCAGCTGGCGGATCTCCTCAACTTCGCGCCCGTGAGCAATCAGCTCCGTTGCGCTAGGCATATCAATGCCGTAAACGTTCGGGAAGCGGATTTCCGGTGCCGCTGAAGCCAGGTAAACCTTCTTTGCTCCCGCTTCGCGCGCCATCTCAATAATCTGTTCAGAGGTGGTGCCGCGCACGATAGAGTCATCCACCAGCAGCACGTTTTTACCACGGAACTCGGCGCGGTTAGCGTTCAGCTTGCGGCGAACCGCGCTGCGGCGCAGGTGCTGACCGG
The DNA here is from genome assembly GCF_000026185.1 of Erwinia tasmaniensis Et1/99. Taxonomy (NCBI): domain Bacteria; kingdom Pseudomonadati; phylum Pseudomonadota; class Gammaproteobacteria; order Enterobacterales; family Erwiniaceae; genus Erwinia; species Erwinia tasmaniensis. The sequence goes on along the minus strand of NC_010694.1, from coordinate 1,309,513 downwards.
GCATAATAAAGGTGCGGCCCACGTAGCGATTTTTCACGAAGCCCTGACGGTATGGCTTGTCCAGAATACGCGCCATCTCCAGCGCAATATCACAGGAGGTTTCAGGGATTGGGATCACTACATCGATATCAAGATCTTCCCATTGCCGGGCGATCTTGGCACCGAGCTTGGTGCCCATCCGCACGCGGGCGCTGTAGACGGAAATCTTGTCAAGGAACGAGTCCGGACGAGCGAAGTAGACATATTCGAACAGACACGGATTGCATTTAGGATTTTCAGCACACTGACGGGTAAACAGCTGGCCTTTTTCCGTCACGTATACCGCTTCACCCGGCGCCACATCACGCAGGAACTCAAAGCCCAACGTATCCAGCGCCACGCTTTCCGAGGCCACCATATATTCGATCCGGCCGTCGGCCATCGGGCGCTTGCCGATCACCAGCGGACGAATGCCGTTAGGATCGCGGAACGCAACCAGCCCGTGGCCAATAATCATCGCCACGCAGGCGTAAGCTCCGCGCACCTTCTGATGCACCGCCGCAATAGCGGCGAAGATGTTGTCAGCCTCCAGCGGGTAGTGCTGGAAGCGATCCACTTCCTGCGCAAAAATATTGAGCAGAATTTCAGAATCTGACGTGGTATTCACATGACGGCGGCCGCTTTCGAACAGCGCTTTGCGCAGCTCGTGGGCGTTAGTCAGGTTGCCATTGTGCGCAAGGGTAATACCGTACGGGGAGTTCACATAAAAGGGCTGAGCTTCAGAAGCGCTGGAGCTGCCAGCCGTCGGGTAGCGCACATGGCCAATGCCCATATTGCCCTGCATACGCTGCATGTGGCGGGCTTCAAATACATCGCTGACCAGGCCATTTGCTTTACGCAGACGGAAGCAATTTAATGCATCAATGGTCACGATGCCTGCGGCATCCTGCCCGCGATGCTGAAGCACCGTTAACGCGTCATAAATAGACTGGTTGACCGGCATGAAACCGGCGATCCCGACAATACCGCACATATTGATATTTCCTCATAAGCCGCGACCCCGGTGCAATTACCGGGGCAAAAAACTCGACGTGCTTTTCAGGTAATCAAAAAACCACCTGATGATATAACTGAACTGGGGGATCAGCTGGGACTGTTGCCAGTCCGCACTTTTGGAAAAACCGGTGAACGTATCAAGGAAAAACAGCATGGCGGACACGATCAGCACGCCACGTAATGCCCCGAAACAGACGCCCAGAACCCTGTCGGTGCCCGACAGACCGGTTTTTTCAACCAGAGAGCCAATCACGTAGTTGACGATCGCCCCGACAATTAACGTGGCGACAAACAGCAGCGCAATGGCTATCCCATTCCGAACCAGTTCATCTTCAAATCCAGTGAACCAGACGGCAAGGAAGGCGTAATAATGACTGGCGACAAAAAATGCGCATCCCCAGGTCACCAGGGAAAGTGCTTCCCGAACAAACCCACGGATCAGGCTGACAAGAGCCGAAAAACCGATAACCGCAATAATGACGTAATCTATCCAGACCATAAACACTTCCAGTGACCCTGCCCCGGACTGCCTCTTGAGAGACTCAGCCGCAGTTCGGGGCGAATTCTAACAGAAAAAGAAAACGTTTGCGTAGGGGTTTTACCGTGCGAATTTAAATTAAACCCTGGGTTTAAAAAAACCGCTGGCGGCAGTCTTTCTGACTTACCCGCATCCCCTGACGCAATACCTTGATTTGCCTCTGTCATCATGCACAACGCCCGAAGTTGCCGTGTAGCAACTTCGGGCGCATATGACGTTCGCTATCGCAATAATAGCCCTGGCCTGTGGAGCGGAACGAGCAAAACCATTAATGCGTTCCGTAAGGTTTCACCACGCCACCCAGCCCGGAAATACCCTGTAGCGCGCCAATGGCGGCCTGCATTTTTGCTTTGGACGCGTCAGGCCCAACGTAAATACGGGTAATCTGCCCCTGCACCGGCGTTGCCGGGACGGTAAAGGCGCGATAGCCGGACAGACGCAGTTGAGCCACGATTTCATTGACTTTGGCAGCATTTTTTAATGCGCCAAGCTGTACGACATATGCCTGGCCCACGGGTGCCGTTTCAGCAGGTGGGGGAGAATTATCCACCGTGGCTTCTGGCTTCGCTTCCGGTTTGTTCACCGGTTTCGGTTTTTCAACCGGCTCGGCTTTTTCCACCGGTTTCTCAAGCGGTTTTTCGACCGGCCTGGACTGAGGCTTAGGCTGCGGTTTTGGCTGCGGTTTTGGCTTCTCCACCACTCCAGGTGGCTGAACCTGCTGTTGCACCGGAGGCGGCGTCACCACCGTTGGCTGATTGTTCGAAGCCGGTACGGTCGAGCCGCTTTCCGCCTGCGAGGGATTATCATTTCCCGCTGCGGTAACTTGCCCGTCATGCGGTGCCTGGGCTGGCAGCGGCTGGGTCACCGACGGCACCATCTCGGTTTCAGGCTGTTCATCCGCTTTCGGCACCAGGGGAATGGCGGCGAACTCTTCTTTATAATGTTTCTTTTGACCATCAAGCACGCCGGGCAGCACGATCACCCCCAGCGCAACGATAATAACGGTGCCGACTAAACGGTTTTGAAACTTACTTGCCACTGCCATTCTCCGCTGCCATCGTTTCCATTACCTGCGCAACGGTGTGGAAAGAGCCGCACACCAGCACAATATCCTGTTGATCCGCCTGCGTTAACGCACCGTGCCAAGCGGCGGTGACCGAGGTAAATGAGCGCGCGGCGGTGAGATGCGCCGTAAGCTGCTCTGCGCTGGCGCCACGCGGGCCTTCCAGCGGTGCGCAGTACCAGTAATCAACCTGCGGGGCAAGGCACGCCAGCGTACCGGCGATGTCTTTATCGTGCAGCATACCCACTACCGCATGCACTTTGCCCGCTTTTTTGATCTCGGCCAGACGCCCGGCCAGATAGCTCGCAGCATGAGGATTGTGTGCCACATCCAGGATGACCCTGGGTGATTCGCTCACTGTCTGAAAACGTCCTGGCAGGATCGCCTGGTGCAGACTGTTGCGGATGATGGCCTCATCAACCTTCAGGGTTGAAGCGCGCAGCGCCGCGAGCGCGGTAGCCGCGTTAGGCACGGGAACCTGCGGCAGCGGCAAATGCTCAATGCTTCCATTAGCATCGTGGAAAGACCAGCCGTCACCGTTAACCTGATATGACCAGTCGCGATCGCGCTGATACAGCCGTGCGCCCTTCTCTGTCGCTACGTCGGCAATGGTGTGTGGCATATCCGGTTCGCCAATCACCGCCGGCTTACCTTTGCGGAAAATACCCGCCTTTTCACGGCCAATGCTTGCCCTGTCCGGGCCCAGCCAGTCGGTATGATCAAGCGCAATGCTGGTCACCACCGCCACGTCCGCATCCACAATGTTGGTCGCATCCAGCCGCCCGCCCAGGCCGACTTCGAGGATCACCACATCCAGCTGCGCCTGCTTGAACAACCACAGCGCCGACAGCGTGCCGAATTCGAAGTAGGTAAGCGAGGTGGCGGCACGTCCGGCTTCAATCGCCGCGAAAGAGGCGGTATGCGCGGTTTCTGCCAGCTCCTCTCCCTGAACGCGCACCCGTTCAGTGTAGCGTACCAGGTGAGGAGAACTGTAAACCCCAACACGATAGCCTGCAGCAAGCAGAAGCGTTTCAAGGGTGCGGCAGGTGGTGCCTTTGCCGTTAGTACCGGCAACGGTGATCACGACAGGGGCTGGGATAAGCAGGTCGAGCGCAGCAGCAACGCGATGAATACGTTCCAGCCCAAGTTCAATAGCCTGGGAATGCAGATGCTCAAGATAATGAAGCCACGCGGCAAGAGACGACGTGGCTTGAGGAAGATTATCCATGTGTCCCGTTCACAAAGTTACGGTTCATTGATGAAAGGGGCGCGAGCCCCCTTCTCATCATCGGTCAGGCCTCAGGGTTCTGAGGCTCAACGGCCGCTTCGGTGACAATATCTTCCTGGGGAGCAGGTAGATTCATCATTTTAGCCAGCACGCTGGCCAGCTTGAAGCGCATTACCGGACGGCGCACGATCATATCAATCGCCCCTTTTTCAATCAGGAATTCGCTGCGCTGGAAGCCTGGCGGCAGCTTTTCCCGAACGGTCTGCTCGATCACACGAGGACCCGCGAAGCCTATGAGTGCTTTAGGTTCCGCAATATTTAAATCGCCAAGCATGGCGAAGCTGGCAGATACCCCGCCCATCGTGGGATCGGTCAGCACAGAGATGTAAGGCAGACCACGCTCCTGCATTTTTGCCAGCGCGGCGCTGGTTTTTGCCATTTGCATCAGCGACATCAGCGCTTCCTGCATGCGCGCCCCGCCTGATGCGGAAAAGCACATCATCGGGCAGTTATCTGCCAGCGCCTGCTCTACCGCACGCACAAAGCGTGCACCGACCACAGAACCCATTGAGCCGCCCATAAAGGAAAACTCAAACGCTGCCGCAACGACAGGCATACCGTGCAGAGTGCCTTTCATTACGATCAGCGCGTCCGTTTCGCTGGTGTCTTTTTGAGCAGCCGACAGACGATCTTTGTATTTTTTAGAATCCCGGAACTTGAGCACATCTTTTGGTTCCAGTTCGCTACCCAGCTCAATCAGTGAACCTTCGTCCAGCACGCTGTGCAGACGAGCACGGCCATGCATACGCATGTGATGGTCACATTTGGGGCAGACTTCCAGATTGCGTTCCAGCTCGGCGCGGTAGAGAACCTGGCCGCAGCTATCACATTTTGTCCAGACCCCTTCAGGAATACTTGCCTTACGCGATGGGGTTGTTGTGCTCTTATTTAGAATTCGTTCAATCCAGCTCATTGATGACCTGTTATGTTGTTTTTTGTGCTAAATCAGATACTTAACACAGATTATCGCCTGAGAATTAGGCGTTATTACACCACAAAACACGGCACTTCGCTACACATTCGTCAATGAGGAAAACGGCCGCGTATAAGGGGAAATTTAACGATGATGCCCCGGCTCTGCTGCATACGCAGTCTTTGAGCATAAATGAAATACCTATTCATCAATACATCCCGGTTAGGGCCGTGTACTGCGGGAATATGCTGGGGTAAGGAAGGGTAAGCGTTGTGTAGAGAAAAGAGCGCCAGCACTGGCGCCGTTAGGCATCTTTTACCAATCTGTTCTGATAGATATCTCGCGTCAGGAGCGCGATACCGTCTGCGGTATTCAGTAACAGGTGCCCTAAGTAGCCCGGATCGTGTGACGCAAGGTAGGCGAGATTTTCAGGCTTCATGAAATGATCCATGTGCCCACGGTACAAAGAAATCCGGCTGAGATACTGCTTATTCAATTCTTTAAAATCGCTCTTTTCTACAACTTTACCCGTCCGGATCTTTTCAATCATATCATCTTTAGCATCGAGCACCGGGATAAAATCCCCATCTTCAAGGGGAAAATAGACGATATCACTGGTCATCATGCCAACGTGCGAAGCCTCATGTAACAGGGTGCTGCTCAGGCTTAGAACGGGAACTTGCCTCATGGTTTGATCAGGATGAGTGGGATCAACAAAATAGAGCTTATCGGCATTGATAAAGATCTTGCCACTTCGGTCAAGAAGGGCAAAAGCCAGCGTCCCGAAATTTCTTTCTTCTTCAGTAAGAATCGGGCGATGATGAACAATTTCGTCACCCGGTAACATATGATCGGTTAGCGGCTCTTTAACCAAACTCGCTAAGTGGATTTTGTTTAGCTTCAGCGCAGACTGCGTCCTGATAAGATAATTTTTAAGGGTAAGGGCAAAACTTCGCAGAAACTCAACGTTATCGGTATTCATCACTATACGGAGATAATTTTCGCAATTCTGACTGAAGCTGCTCAACTCTTTAATAACGCTAGGAATGACCTCTCTGTTGAGATGATTAACAGCATTTTCAACGTTGAGTTTCGCACCACGTAAATAGAGAGGATGAGAATCGGTCAACTTTGTAAGTTCTGACAACTCTACGGTATTTTTACTATACATAATCCTGGATGAGTAAAAATGTCTACCAATCAGATCTTTGACGTCTTCACTATCTATAAAAGGACTATACTTCTCCCTCGGGTTAGCAATAATAAATCGTTTCGACATTAATACCTGATCGACAATATTCCTTATGGTATCCAGCCCCGTAATGCTGTTATATATCCTGTTACTCAAATAATTGCTAATTGCTCCTTTTCTCATACCTAGTCTTTCAGCCAAAAAATCGATCTGATTTTTTAATTCTATCCTGCCATTTTTTTCATCAAAAATAATAGTAGTAATATCATTCTTCTTCCTGAAGACATCCCCTTTTGTGAATATACGCAGCATGGCCCTATTGACAGCATTACTCTTGCTGTCAGACGAGATGATTTCAGCCCTGAAGAAATGTCCATTATAAAGATAGTAATACTTGTTTTTTTCAGGATTAACAAATAAGCCAGGGAATTCTGGCATTTTGTATTGAACCAACCTGGTATTTAAAATCGTTTTTTTACTGACATGGCCCAATTCAATGTTGTGCTTTAGCAATGCGTCCAGACTATCGGTAATAACAAGTGGCGTACAGCTTGTGGATATTTCTGGTGAACGTTTTAAATCGCAGTGTTCTAACTCAATATAGTTGAGTGGATTCTCTTTAACCGCCCCACGTTCTCTCAGGTAGATATCCCTGCTTAAAAAAAGACCTATGTTATTTTCACTGGACGGATCGATGGCATTACGAATGAAAATATTACCTCTTGAATAACTGGACACGGAAAAATACTTATTGTTTACGGTGAAAAGCATTTTACCTTTTTTATCAACGTAGACGCCTGGACCAATTTTTCGCACGGGGGGAGCATTGGCCCTTTCACCGTGAGTACAGAGAAAATCATAAGCTTCCTCTTCAATGCTCAATGGCCTTTCTGAAACGGGATCGAGAGTGGGAAAACCGACGCTCAGGTTCCTATAGCCAAAGATAACATCCGGTGAATTCCTTAGCTTAAAAATACCGTTCTCTTTGACGAATAAACTCTCGGGTCTGTTAACAAGATTGTAAATATCACTAAAGGGCTGATGGACTTCGTAATATTTTTGTTTGTATTTAAGATAAAAATTCCCCTCATGATCATAACTAAAGCCATCAGTCATGATATTGCTAAACAGACGATCGTGAGTGATGGTTTTTCCATTGCCATTGCTGCCAAGCAAAACATCCAGATTCTCATCGACCTGGGTAGACTCCTCTTCGAACACCCAACCATATTCCGTTGATAGCAGAATACTCCTCTCTTTTTTCTTAGGTGAAATAGCAACGCTTATGGTGCTATCGAAAATATCATACTGCTCTACCGGCACCAAATACCCTCTGATGAGGACATATTCTGACAGCTTACCCGCCCTCCTGTTAAAGCTGATGATATCCGTATTCTCGTTATCCGCCTGCAGCAAGACATCTCTGTTTTTTATGAATTTATTTATCGGAATACCAAAATCCTTACTGTAATTAGTATTGTAGGATGAATAAATTAGCTCTTTTTCCTTACTGATAAATTCCCATTGAAAACTTGACTTATTATAGGCAATAACCCGCGTAGTATCTCCATCATTTATATAAGACTCCCCCGTTTTCCGCCTGTGATAAGAGTAGGCTTTACCCTTTATCTCAACGGCTAATTTTTTATCCTTTAGTATAAACCTTCTTACGGGTTCTCCGATCGCTATGCCATTCTTTCCTTTCTGCTTTCCGGAATTTTCGTAGAGAGACACCATCTCTGATCCAGAGAGCGTCGGGATGGTTTGTCTTATCATAAACATCAATTGCTGATTGACGCCTGCGATATTTTGTAGATTTATAGGCTTCCCCGATAAATCGTCTGCAAGTACCTGCAATGCAGGAGCAACGATAAGTTGGGCAACGGCAATGACCTGCGATCCTGGTAATAATGTCAGTATTTGTGTGGTCAGAGAATCGATTTTCCCGTTGATTTTGTCGACTCGCTCAGTTGTCTGGTTTGTTGGACAGCCCTTTCCTAGAGCATTGTGATAGTAAATAATAAGAGACTCATCTCCCAACGTTCTCACTGGAGAGGCCAGAGTTTTTCCTACCTGTCTGACAATGTCAGCCCATGATATATTTTCACGCTCATCAATACATGAAAAATCGAATAGCTTTTCTATTTTCACCTCGTCATAAAAGGTACTCATTGTCGTGCTATAAATTTCAGAAGCTGAATGAGCACTTCTTTTGTTTTGAACTGCGACGGTGGTATTTAAATAAAACAGTGATGTATTCTTCTCATCTGGTGATTTTGTTTTAACCTTGACATTGCTTATTATTTCATTGAGCGTGAGAGGTCGAATTAATTCAATTTTCTCACCTGCAGGGGGGGGGGCATAAGCATCTTGTTTTTCCCACGTTCAGTACGACATTCTTAAATATTTTATTTTTTTTCTTTTGCGCGTGATGAAACTTATGACACTTTTCTTCAAATTTCATCGACCTGCATATATCAGGTTGGTTTTTTGTATAATAATACTTTCTCGGTGGCTTGGTCCTGGGTTTGTGTTGCCAAAAAACAGGAGAAACTTTCTTACATGGCACTATTATTCTGTGTGCCATGCGTCCTGCGCCCACGGTTTCATAACAAATCAGATCGGAGATAGCGATTTTTTTGACATCATCATGGTCAGGCGGCCTACTGGTCGTTAGCCTCCGTGGCGAGGCTCGGGCTGCGGGTTGTGGTAAAGGTTCGTACTGACTGACATGCCGATCGGCATTATAGTCCGCCGGGCGGTTGGCCATTTGTGCATCATGTTGATGAAAGAAAGGTAGCCCCCCCGCGTGGTAAATTCCCGTGCTGTTATTGCTGTTGTCTGCGGCCCGAACGCGCCGGAAGGACAAACTACCGACGGCATCTGCCAGCAGGCCAGCTCCTATCAGCAGCCCAGCCTTTCCTGTCAGCCTGAGCGCTGGCGCAGTGGATGTGTTCTGGCGAATTTCTCTCTGAAAAGCACAATTTTCAGCCAGCTGGTACAGCTCTTTTCCTGTCCTCCGTATTTCTGCCATCTCATCCTCGCCCTCATTTCGGGGGTTAATCTGCTTACCCGCTGATGAGAGCCATCCGCTCAAATGGCTCAATAATCCTGCCTTCGGTCGTGAGATGGGCGGCACGTAACGTAAAAGCTGAGTATTAGTACTTTCTGATACCGAAATCATATGTTCAGCCATCAATGCTTTTTCTGTAATCCACTTCTTTTCTTTTTCATTGAGAGAGGCATTAATAGCGGGGTGGTGATGTGCGGGCAGGGCTGACGTTTCAGGCATGATAAGGGCTCCTCTGATATTATTTCAGTCAGAATCAAGGCGGTTTACGTTCGGCGTAGCTCTACAATTAAGACCATCCTTAGAATAAATAATATCTAAAAACACTTTTAGCCGGAGATACGGCATGAAATGCCGCCTGTCTCACGACAGGCGATAAGAGAGAACAGCAGAGTTGGCTCAGTGAAGACGGCTCTGTTAAGAGATGATATATCGCGCGGAGAATTCGTATGAGGAGAGTCATTTGGCCTGACGCGGCCGAATTATCTTATCCAGACAGGCCGCCCTGGCGGAACGGCCTGCCTGTGCTTCAGGACTGTTTATCGGCAATACAAACGGTCGTGCCGATTAGCGTACCCTGTTCTGACGGGTCGCACGGCGATGACGCCATACTTCAATCACCCCCGGTAGAATTGACAGCAGGATAATGGCGACGATCAGTAGCTTAAGGTTTTCCTGCACCGCCGGGATATTGCCAAAGAAATAGCCAGCATAGGTAAACAGCAGCACCCACAATAGCCCGCCCGATACGTTATACATGGAAAAATGACGATAGGACATTTTCCCCATACCCGCGACGAAAGGCGCGAAGGTACGCACGATCGGCACAAAGCGCGCAAGGATAATGGTTTTACCGCCGTGTTTGTCATAGAACGCATGGGTTTTATCCAGATAGCTGCGGCGGAAGATTTTCGAGTTGGGATTACTGAACAGCCTGGCCCCGAACTGTTTGCCAATCATATAATTCACCGCATCGCCGAGGATCGCGGCCACCACCATCAGCGCCACCATCGTATGTACGTTGAGGTCGTTGCCCGGCAGCGCTGCCAGCGCTCCGGCAACAAACAGCAGGGAATCTCCCGGCAGAAACGGGGTCACCACCAGACCGGTTTCGCAAAACAAGATCAAAAACAAAATGGCATAGATCCAGATACCATACTGTGACACCAGCTCCGCGAGGTGAACATCAATATGCAGAATAAAGTCGACAACAAAACGAACTAAATCCATACGGGATTCCTTGAATACTTCAAACTAATATTAGTCACCGAGGAACAGCGGCCCCATCGGTGGGCTGGGTAATTCATAGCAGGCAGGGTAATCCACCGCGACCAGGTACAGCCCCTCTGCTCGCGCCGTTGCCGCTGCCAGCTTGCGATCCCTGGCTATCATCAGCTCACGCATCCAGCCCTCGGGCTGATTACCGCAGCCAATTTCCATCAGACTACCGACGATATTACGCACCATATGATGTACAAACGCGTTGGCCTTGATATCAACGACCACATACGCCCCATGGCGGCTGACGTTAAGGTGGATCACATTGCGCATCGGCGTACGCGACTGGCACTGCACGGCGCGAAATGAGGTAAAATCATTTTCCCCCAGCAGGCACTGTCCGGCGCGCTGCATTTTTTCCACGTCTAGCGGATGGTAAAAATGCGTGACGCCGCCGGCGAGAATGGCCGGGCGCAGGCGCTGATTATAGATAATATAGCGATAGCGCCGGGCGGTCGCGCTGAAGCGGGCATGAAATTCATCCGGCACCGCTTTGACCCAGCGCACGGCAATGTCCGCTGGCAGATTCGCATTCACGCCCAGCGTCCAGGCCGCGTCTTTACGCTGCGCGGTTGTCTCAAAATGGACCACCTGGCCCGTTCCATGAACCCCGGCATCCGTGCGCCCGGCACAGAAAACGTTAACCGGGCAATCGGCGACTTTCGCCAACGCTTTTTCCAGTTTTTCCTGCACGCTGCGCACTTCATTTTGCCGCTGCCAGCCGTAGTAACGGCTGCCATCATATTCAATGCCCAGCGCCAGTTTTACCGTCGGCCGTGGCACTTCGCTGTCGGACATCAGTAAAAATACTCCTGCACCAGCTTCTCGGCGGTTTTCACCGCCATCAACGCCCCGCCGAAGCGCACGTTATCCGCCACTGACCAGAACTGCAGCAGTTCAGGGATGCCGTAGTCATTACGTACGCAGCCGATGCTTAAATGGTCGCTGCCAGAGGCATCACCCACCTGGGTCGGGAAGTCATCTTCTTCCGTCAGATTGATATCTTCCGCCTGGGCAAGTGCGTCACGCGCTTCTTCCGCTGAAAGCGGGCGCAGGTTTTCAATATGTACAATCTGCCCGTTGCCGTAAAACACCGGAGCCTGCACGCTGCTGACCGCAATCGGCAAACCTTCATCCTGCAACACCTTACGCACCTGCTCAACCAGCTGGCGCTCTTGCGCTACGCTGCCCTCGCCGTCCGCCAGCAGCGGCAGCAGGTTAAACGCCAGCTGCCGGCCGAAATAGCCCTCGTCCACCGGCAGGCCGTTTAATAAGCGCGCACTTTCTCCGGCCAGTGAATCTACCGCCGCTTTACCGTGCGATGAGGCGGCCAGCAGATTGGTCACCTGGAGACGCCCCAGCCCGGCCTGCTCGACCAGCGGTTTAATGGCGCACAGCAGCTGACTGGTGAGCGCCGCGGCCACGCTGACGATATTGCGATTGCGATAGTCCGCCAGCACCTGCGGATTAACGTCTGGCACCACCAGCGGCACGTCCGGCTCCAGAGCGAAAAGATCGCTGCTGTCGATAACCAGACAACCGGCATTGGCCGCTTCCTCGGCGTAGCGCGCGGAGGCATCACGCCCGGCGACGAAGAACGCCAGCTGGACCTGTGACCAGTCAAATTCCGCCACATTGCTCACGCGCAGTGATTTACCCTGATAGCGCAGAACTTCACCCGCGCTGCGTTCGCTTGCCAGCGCATACAGCTCGCCAACCGGGAACTGGCGTTCCGCCAGCAGTTCCAGTAAAGCGCCCCCTACTGCGCCTGTCGCTCCCAGGATAGCGATATTCCAGCCGTCAGACATGTTGGTTTACTCCAGACAATGACATAAAAATGAAGGGCGGTGAGTTCACCGCCCGAAGATTCAGATTTTTCCCGTGGTATACGGGGTGATGCAAAGGCAACCCGGTCAATCAGCGCACCATATGAACGGCGTGAAAACCCAGCCGGTTCAGCAGCGCGGCCGTTGCCGCATTGTCGCATTCAACCCGCAAAGAGGACCACTCCCGGCGCTCCTGATAATTCTTGCGCAAACGGTCAAATTCACCGGCGATGGCCGCGCCGCGCCGCAGCGGCGCATCGTCGCTGCGCACATCATACACCAGATGCACCAGACGTTTCAGCGTTGCCTGATCAAGTTCGCCACTCAGGGTAATACGGCCAAACTCCGGCGCGGGGAGTAGCGTTTCCAGCGCGACCTGCTGAGGCCGTCCGATAAATTGCGTCCAGGCTTCAAAAACCTGGGTAGTCCCGCGCGCTTTGCCTTCGAGGGTATAGCCGGCAATATGCGCGGTGGCGATATCCACCTTCGCCAATAGCGGCAGCGAGAGTTCCGGTTCTGGCTCCCAGACGTCCAGCACCACGCTGAGATCGTCACGCTGCTCCAGCACCTTCAGCAGCGCGGTATTATCCACTACCGGGCCGCGGCAGGCGTTAATCAGAATGCTTCCCGGCTTGAGGTTTTGCAGCAGCGCTTCATCAACAATATGCCGGGTCTGATATGGCCCATCCTTGAATAGCGGAGTATGAAAGGTGAGTACGTCCGCTTCTGCCACCAGCTGCGACAACGGTAAAAATGTCCCCTCATCCCCGCGTTCAGCACGCGGAGGATCGCATAGCAAGGTGCGGATGCCTAAAGCCTCCAGCCGGGCCTGTAGACGACCGCCGACGTTACCCACGCCGACAATACCCACGGTACGATCGGCTAGCTGAAATCCGTCACGCTCGGCCAGCAGCAGCAGGGCTGAAAAAACATATTCCACCACCGCGATGGCATTGCAGCCCGGCGCCGCAGAGAAAGCAATCCCCTGCTGTTGCAGGAATGACTCGTCAATATGGTCGGTTCCTGCGGTCGCCGTACCGACAAACTTCACCGGTTTACCGTGCAACAGCCCGGCGTCTACCTGAGTCACCGAACGCACCATCAGGCCATCGGCATCATCCAGCTGTTCATGCGGGATGGGGCGACCGGGCACGGCCACCACGTCGCCAGTGCGGCCGAACAGCTCACGGGCATAAGGCATATTTTCATCAACGAGGATTTTCACAATAGGATTCCAGCTCATTCAGGAGGAGGTATTCTGCCATAAAGCAACACGGATGGGGCATCTTCCTCTTTTCCCACCGCCGGCTCGCAACTGAGGCAATCAGCGCATGTTATTTAGCGCCATGACGTATAAACTACCCCATTGTTTCTGCCTATCCGAGCACACCCTGATGAACTTCCTTTTTCCGCTACTGGCGGTGCTAATCTGGTCAGTCAACGCCATCGTCAGCAAGCTGTCCGCGGCGGCCATCGATCCCGCGGCCATCTCCTTTTATCGCTGGCTGGTGGCGCTGCTGGTATTAGCCCCTTTTGCCCTACCCGGCGTCTGGCGTCATCGCCAGCAGATCAAGCAATCATGGTGGAAACTGTTGGTGCTGGGACTGTTAGGCATGGTGATGTATCAGAGCCTGGCTTACTACGCTGCGCATAGCGTCAGCGCGCTGTTTATGGGGATTGTCGCCGCGCTGATCCCGCTGCTCACCGTACTGCTGAGCGTGGTGGTAATGCGCCTGGCGCCTACGCTGGGGATACTGCTCGGCAGCCTGCTGTCATTTTTCGGGCTGGTATGGCTGGTGAGCCAGGGAGAACCGGCAAAAATACTGACGCAGGGGCTGGGTAAAGGAGAAATCATGATGTTCGTGGCTTCCCTCTCCTATGCTCTGTATGGGGTGCTGACCCGGCGCTGGGCCATTCCGCTGCCCAACTGGCAGAGTCTGTGGATGCAGATCTTATTTGGCGTGCTGTTATTAACCCCGAATTTCCTGCTGGCAACGGATGTCTCGCTCAATGCTCATAACCTTCCGCTGGTGCTCTTTGCCGCTATTCCGGCGTCGATCGTTGCGCCCTTCCTGTGGATCCAGGGCGTGATGCGCCTCGGAGCAAGCAGCACCAGCATTTATATGAATCTGGTGCCCATTTTTACCGCCGTGATTGCGGTAAGCTTTCTGCATGAGACGCTGCACAGCTATCATTTTATCGGTGGGGGTATCGCCCTGGCGGGGGTCATTCTGGCGCAGCGACTGCGCACGCCATTGACTGGACGCAAGTCATCTTGTACGCCCGGCAATAAATCATCCGAATGAAGAAATAAATCGCGTCAAATGGGGTGAATACGCCCCCTTCCTCTACCTATCGCCGGGCGGGATTGTTATCATAGCCGATGACCTTTTACTCCGGCGCCCCCCGGACGTTGACTCTGACTGAAGGACTTCGCCATGCAACCTATAAGTGGCCCTGGTGCGCCCCTACCCGGCGATCGCCCGGCGATCGATGCTCATTCCGGCGCTGTGCAGCCGTTAACGCCTGCACAGCGCACCACGCTGGAAAGGTTGATAGTAAAAATCATGTCGCTCAGCTCGCTGAAATCTGCCGAACTGTGGGCTGGTCTGCGCCATGAGGTCGGAGTAAAAAATGATGCCGGACTTCAGGCTCGTCACTTTCCTCAGGCAGAGCAGTTTCTTAACCTGCGCCTGACGCAGGTGCAGGACAGTCACGCCACGCGCCAGCTGCAGCAGCAGCTCAGCGACCTGCTGCCTACCGGTAATAATCGCCAGGCCGTCAGTGATTTCATCCGTCAACAATTCGGTCATACGGTGCT